>NZ_JAVHUY010000041.1 GCF_031085175.1 Phytohabitans maris | reverse complement strand
GACTCTGCTGGCGAATTGGTGTTAGGCGGCGAGGTCGTATTGGAGTTGGGCGAAGCGGCTGTGGCGGGTTGGGTGGAGTGGGTGGCCGGTGATCCAGGCGTCGGCGCGGGCGATGTTGATGGCGGTGGCGGTGAGGAGGCTGTTTAGGTGGGTTTTGGGTTGTCCGGTGTAGCGGGTTCGGCGTAGTCGGTAGGCGCGGACGGCTTGGGAGATGGTGCCTTCGACGCCGGCGCGGGTGGCGTAGCGGCGCTGCCAGGTGGTGGTTTGTTGGTCGGTGCGGGCTTGGGTGAGGGCTTGTTGTTGTTCGCGGGGGGCGAGGCTGATGCTGCGCGCCCCTGAGGTGTTGCGGGTGCATTTGGGCCGGTCGGGGCAGGGCATGCAGTCGGTGCGGGAGAACAGCACGGTGGTCTTGCCGGGTTGGCTGGGGTGTTGTTTCCAGCTGATGCTGGTGGCGCCGGCTGGGCAGGTGGCCTGCTGCTGGTCCCAGTCGATGGTGAAGGTGGGCAGGGTGTGGCCGCCGTCGGTGTGGGCTTGCCAGGAGGCGTCGGGCAGGACCGGGCCGGTCAGGGTGATGCCGTGGTTACGGCGGGCGGTGATGAGTAGTTCGGCGTCGATGTAGCCGGCGTCGACCAGATGTTCGTCCGGGGTCAGGTCCCGGGCCGCCTGGGCTTGGTGGATCTGGTCGGTGACCTGCACGTCGCAGACGGTGGCGGCGGTGGTCAGCACGGCGGTGATCAGGTGCGGGTGGTCGTCGGTGCAGGTCTCGCAGAGGTGGACCTTGTAACCCTCCCAACCGTGCCCGCGTTTCATCCCGTACCGGGCGTCGGTGTCATACGCAGAGACGATCCTGTCGGCGGCGGGGGCTAACCCGTCCTCCTTCGGCTCACGCAGCCGCGCCCCGCGCTCGTCGCGGTAGAACTGCTGGATCCACACGGTCCGTAGGGTCTGCACGGCCGACAGTTCCGCCGCCCAGGCAGGCGCGTCCGGCCGGGACAACGCTCCGGCCAGCGTGTATCCATCCTCGGCGATGGTTTGTGTGAGGGTGACACGTTCGGTCTCGCTCTTGGGTAGCCGCCACTGGTCGATCCGGGGCCCGTACCGCTCATACCAATCGGTCGGCACCCAGCCCGCCAACCACGGCCCGGCCACCCCCGCGAGGGCCTCCAACGCCGCCCGCAGCGTCTCACCAACCAGTTCCAGGCGGTTCAACGACCGGACCGCGGCCAGCACATGCGTCGAGTCGCTGCGCTGACGACGGGCCCCGCCCAACATGCCCGCCTCGCGCAGGATGCCCAACACCCGATCGAAGATCAACCGTTCGGCGGCGTCCGCATCGACCAGCCGGGACCGGAACTCACTCAACACCGAGGCGTCGAACCCGGCATCGTCCAACTCCAGACCGAGCAGGTACTTCCAGTCGATCCGGCCCCGGACCATGTCAGCAGCCTGCCGATCGGTCAGGTTCTCCATGAACTGCAACACCGACACCAACGCCAGCCGCGCCGGCGACAGCCCGGGCCGACCCCGCACCGCGAACAACTCCCCAAACTCGCGATCATCAAAACGAACCCGCAGCTCATCACGCATCCGCAGGTACACATTCCCCCGCCGGAACGCAGCCCGAGCCAGCCGCGCGGTCTGCTCCGGAACCCCACGATCCTCACCAGGCCGCAGCGACACCACGCCACCATCCACAATCGACACCAGACCAGACCCGCAATCCTGGACCAGCACCAAGACCAGCACCCGCAGACACGCCACAAATTCGCCAGCAGAGTCCTGCGTGGGCCGGTCCGTACCACGATCTCCGCCGTGGGCCGATCTCCACGCCGGTCCGCGCGGCGGCGCCCGGCCGGCCAAGGCCGGCGCGACGGCGTGCGGGGCCGGCGGTGGCGTGCCCGGCGGCGGGCGGCCCGAGCGCGCCGGGCTGGCGGGGGGTCAGACCCGTTCGAGCACCAGCAGGCGGTACTCCAGCCAGCGCCGCGACAGCCCCGCCTGCAACGCCGAGCCACCGATCAGGTTGGCCCAGAAGGGCATCTCGACCAGCCGGCCGCGCAGCCCGGGCAGCGTGCCCGCAGCGGCCAGGACCAGGTCGATCGCCCGGTCCCGCGGGCGTCCCAGGCGCAGGTAGGCGGTGAGGTCCAGGTCTTCGAGCAGCCGCAGGCCCGCGGACTCGCCCATGGCGGCGAACTCCGCCACGGTGTGCAGGCTGCCGATGCGCCAGCCGGCGCGAAACCGGCCCAGGCAGCGCTCGCGGGCCGGAAGCCCGCGATCCTTGCCGGTCATCCAGTCGTCGCACAGGACCAGGCGGCCGCCCGGAAGCAGGCGTGCGGCCAGCGACGAGATCAGCTCCGCCAGCGACGGCGCGTGTACCACCGACTCGATGGCGACCATCGCGTGGTAGCGCGGCTCGGCGGGAAGCCGGGCGAAGTCGCCCTGGACGACCTGACAGCGATCGGCCAGCCCTTCGGCCGCCAGCCGCTTCTCGGCGATCTCGGCCTGCACCCGGCTGATCGTCACGCCGGTCACCTGGGCGTCCATCGCCCGAGCCAGCCGGACCACCGTCGCGCCCACACCGCAGCCAAGATCGAGCACTCGCCCCTCGCCGGCCGGCACCTGGCCGCTCAGGCGCTCGACCACCAAGCGGTTGACGGCGTCCGCGGCCTCGGTCGGGTTCGTGACGCCCGGCGTCCACAGTCCACGGTGGATGGCGTCGTTGCTGGAGCTCTCGCCGAAGCGCAGGAAGCGCCGGGTGTTTGCGTCGTAGTAGTCCGCTACGCGATTGACATGCTCGGTCGTTGCGCTTTCGGTCGATTGCGAACGCACGGGCACGAACCCTATCAGGGGCCAGGAGCCGGTGTGGCGATGCCCGATGTGGACGGTCGCCGCGTAGCGGCGTCCAGAGTGGATGAACGGCCGTAGCGTGCGCGCAGCCGCCGGGTGGCGGGTGGGTGGAGGTTGGCCAGGGACAGGTCGCCGCCGTAGTGGGCGACCACCCGCGGGTCCATGAGGCGCCGCCACAGCGGGGTGACCAGGGCCGTCACGACCATGGTGGCGTACCCGGCCGGGAGCTGCGGGGACTGGTCGAAGCTGCGCAGCGTCTGGTAGCGCCGCAGCGGGTTGGCGTGGTGGTCGCTGTGTCGCTGGAGCTGGAAGAGGAAGACGTTGGTGACGACGCGGTCGCTGTTCCAGCTGTGCCGCGGGTCCACCTTCTCGTACCGGCCGGCCGCGTTGCGCTGCCGGCGCAGGCCGTAGTGCTCGAGGTAGTTGACCACCTCCAGCAGCGAGAAGCCGACGACCGCCTGCAGCAGCAGGAACGGCAGCACCCGTACCCCGAACGCGGCGACCAGCCCACCGACCAGCACGGCCGTCATCGCCCACGCGTTCAGCACGTTGTTTCGCCAGGTCCACGGCGTGCGCGACCGCAACCGGAAGCGCGCGGTCTCCAGCCGCCAGGCCGAGACGAGGCTGCCCAGGACGGTACGCGGCCAGAACGCCCAGAAGCTCTCGCCCAGCCGGGCGCTGGCCGGGTCTTCGGGGGTGGCGACCCGCACGTGGTGGCCGCGGTTGTGCTCGACGTAGAAGTGCCCGTAGCCGGTGGGGGCCAGCGCGACCTTCGACAGCCACCGCTCCACCGCCTCGCGCTTGTGCCCGAGCTCGTGGGCGGTGTTGATGGCGATGCCGTTGACGATCCCGGTGGTGAGCACCAGGCCGGCCACGCCCACCACGCCCAGGTCGCCGCGGACCCAGACCGCGCAGCACAGCGCCAGTCCCGCGTACTGGGCGGGCAGGTACAGGTAGGTGATCCAGCGGTAGTACCGGACCCGCTGGAGCCGGCCGGCCACCTCCTCCGGCGGGTTGCGGGGGTCGTCGCCGAGGAGCACGTCGACGGCGGGGATGGCGCCGAACACGACGACCGGCGCGATCCACCAGGCCCAGCCGACCCCGCCGGTCGCCCACCACACGGCGAACCCGGCGAACGGCAGCGCGGGCACCAGCAGCGCCAGCGGCCAGGCGTACCGCTTGGGGTCGCGCCACCTCCGGGCGCCGCTTCGCCGGTCCACGTCGACCTCCCCAGGGTGAACGGCTACTCGAACGTAACCTGGCCGACGCCGGGCCGCTTGGCAAGGGCCTCACACGTTGGAGTGCCGGCGCGGCGCTGAACGGACGGCGAAGTCCGCCAGATCAGCGGTCCCGCCGGCGGGCTCCCAGACGTGATCATGGTGATCTACACCCATCGGCTCGAAACGGGGGAAACGCGGCAGTGCTGTTCGATGTCAAACCGGAGGAGTTCCGCCGGGAGACGCTCCGCGACCTGCGCTACCTCGCCGCCGGTACGGACGCGTTGCGCGAGGCGACCCACCTGCTCGACGACGCCATCCGGGACATGGACCACAACGCCCAGCGGGCCGCCCGGGAGACCCTGGAAGGGCTGCGGACGCTCTCCGCCCAGGCCGACCACACCAACTACCTGCTCGGCGCGCTGATCGCGACCCAGCAGGACATCCTGAACGTGCTCCGCTCCCCGCGCGCCACCGAGGCGGCCGAGCTGCAGCGGCGGGCGGTCTCGGCGGCCGGCCGCGGGCTCTGGCGGGAGGCGATCGGCGACTTCGACAAGTCGATCGCGATCAACTGGGACCAGCCGACCGCGCACCTCGGGCGGGGCCTGGCGATCCTCGGCATGTCCGGCGGCCGGGGGTCGGCGGGCAGCCACGCCGAGGCGGCCGAGTCGTTCGAGAAGGCGGCGCGGTACGCGGTACCGGCCGAGCCCGGGCTCGCCGTGCAGGCCGTGCAGCACGCGGTCGTCGTCAACGACCACCTGGGCCGCCGGGCCAAGAGCGACGAGCTGCTGCGCTGGGCCACCGAAGCGCTGCCCGGCTCGCCGGAGATCGCCTTCTCGGCCGCGCTGCGGTTCCGCTCCGCCGACCTGCTCCGCCGGGCGGTACGGCTGGACCCGACGCTCGCCGCCGACGCCGCCTGGCAGGCGCTGCCGTTCGCCGCCCCGGTGGTGACCTCGGTCCGGGCCGAGCAGCGGTCGGCCATCGACGCGGCGGTCCGGGCGATCGCCGGCGCCCGCCCGTACGGCTCGGTACCCCAGGTCAGCCCCGGCCGCGCCGCCGGCATCCTGGACGGCTTCGACGCGCTGCGCGGGCTCACGCCGCACCTGGCCGGCGCGCGCCAGGTGGTCGAGCGGCCGACCGCCGACGAGCGGCGGCTCACCGAGGCGATGGGGGCCGACAGCGGCCGCATCCACCAGCTCAACGGCAAGGTGTCGTCGATCAGGAGCAAGCGGATCCCGCTGCGCGGCTGGTTGATCGGCGCGGCGGTCGTCGCGTTCGTCGCACCCTGCGTGGCCGGGATGATCCAGGCCGGGCGGCGCGGCCAGGAGGCGGCCGACGCGGTGCTCCTGCCGGCGTTCGTGGTGACGCTCGTGGTGCTCGGCGTCGCGGTGCCGCTGCTCGCCGCCGTCACCCGGCGGCTCCGGGTGGACGCGCACCGGGCCGGCATGCGCGCGGCCGAGCAGCGCCGCGGCAGCCGCCAGCGCGAGGCCGGCGAGCTCACCGGCCGGCGCCAGGCCGCGCTGGGCGAGCTCACCCGGGCCGCGGACGCGGTGACCCGGCTGACCGCCCGCTCCGCCGAGGCGTACCCGGGGGCGCCGGCGCCGCGGTAGCCGTCAGCCGGCGGCCGGGCCCCGGTGCGGGGCCCGGCCGGTGCGTTCAGCGGTAGGTGGTGCCGGCGGTCAGCCGGGGCCGCCGGCGGGACGGAGCCGCCGGACCTTGCCGCTCGGGTCGGCGCGGAGCCGGTCGGCGCGGGCGGCGAAGGCCTCCGGGTCGAGGGCGGCCAGCGCCCGCCACGCCTCGCCGCGGACCCGCGCGTTCGGATGCTCCAGGAAGCGGACGACCCGGCCGGCGTCCTCGCGGGTACCCATGTCGGCCAGCCCGGCCAGCGCGCCGACGGTCGTGGCCGGAGTGCCGCCGGCGCCGGCGAGCGTCCGGCGGTACAGGTCGGCGGAGCCGGTGTGGCCGAGGGCGCGCAGGCCGGCGCGGGCCAGGTAGCGCACCCGGGCGTCGGGGTCGAGCAGGGCGCGGCGCAGGTACGGTTCGCCGTCCGGGCGGCGGGCCCGGGCGCGCAGCACCCGCCACCGGATACGCGGGTTGGTGTCCGATTCCAACAAGGCCAGCAGGTGATGGCGCGCGGCCGGGTCCAGGCTCGGCGCGGTCGCCACGGCGGCGGCCCAGAGCCGCAGCGGCGGGTCGCCGGTGCGGACCGCGTGCTCGGCGGCGGCGGCCGGCTCGACCGTGGCGAGCAGGCGCAGGCAGGCCGCGGCCACGGCCGGGTCGCCGCCCCGGGCCCCGGTCCAGAGGGCGGCCCGCCCCGCCGGGTCACCCGCGACGAGCAGTTCGCCGATCGCGCGGGCGACCGGGCCGGCGCGGCGGCGCGCGCCCAGCCCCTCGACCAGCGGCAGCAGCGGTACCAGTGCGGTGGCGCTGCCGGCGGTGAGCCGGGCCCGCACCGCCGCGACGGCCCGCCGGCGCACCGGGTCGACCGGGTCGTTGAGCCGCAACAGCAGGTACGGCAGCGCGAACGGCCCGGCCCGGCCGGCCAGCCACCGCACGCCGGCCTCGCGCAGGTATCCGGACCGGTCGAAGGTCGCCAGCGCCGCCACCGCCTCGGCGGACCGGCCGAAGTCCCCGGTCAGCGCGCCGGCGCCGAGCACCGGGGCGAGCGTGCGGCGGCGGCCCCGGTAGGCGCCCTCCAGGACGGCGACGGCGTCCGGCGTGGCGGCCCGCAGCAGCCGGTCGAGCTCGCCGGCGGCCCGCGCCGGATCGAGGGGCCAGGAACGCAGCACCTCCTCGACGCCGGCGACCAGGCGCTCGGCGTTCCACCGCCGCGCCCACCCGTCCCGCTCCCAGCGCACCGGCGCAGGCTACCTGGCGCGGCGCCGCACCGCGCCGGGGCCGCGGCTACGCCGGCAGGAGGACGCCGGGGTTGAGCAGGCCGGCCGGGTCGAGCGCGGCCTTGATCCGGCGCATCGCCTCGATCTCCTGGGGCGTGCGGGACAGCGGCAGCCAGGGCGCCTTCGCCCGGCCGACGCCGTGTTCGGAGCTGATGCTGCCGCGGTGCGCCGCGACGAGGCGGAGCACCGCGTCGGTGACCTCTTCGGCCCGCTCGCCCGCGTCCAGCACGTTCACGTGGAGGTTGCCCTCGTTGAGGTGTCCGAAAACGATCGCCCGGGCGGCGGGCGCCACCGCCGCCACCGCGCCGGGCAGCTCCGCGACGAACGCGGAGAGCTCACCCAGGGGGACGCAGACGTCGAGCTTGGTCGGTACGCCGGCGGCGCCGATCGCCTCGGTGTGCGCCTCCCGGTACGACCAGAGGCGGTCGAGCCCGGCCCGGTCCGACGCCACCGTGGCGTCGACGACCGCGTCGCAGCCGGCGAGGATCTCCAGCACGCCGTCGGTCGGGTCGGTCCGCGCCGCGCACTCCAGCACCACGTAGGCCCCGGCGGGCTCGCCGAACGGCGCCGGCAGCCGCGCGTACGAGCGGACCAGGTCGAGGCCGTCCGGGTAGAAGACCTCCGCGGCCGACAGCGCGGGAAGCTCCCGCGCCGCCGCGAGCAGATCCAGTGCCCCGTCCGTCCCGGCCACCGCGACCAGGGCCACCGCCCGCGCCGGCAGCAGGGGTACGAGACGCAGGCGGACCCGGGTCACGACGGCGAGGGTGCCTTCGCTGCCGGCGAGCAGCTGGGTCAGGTCGTAGCCGGTGTTGTCCTTGGCGAGCCCGCCCAGCCGGGCCAGCACCGTGCCGTCGGCCAGTACCGCCTCCAAGCCGGCGACCTGCGCGCGCATGCTGCCGTACCGCAGCACCCGGATGCCGCCGGCGTTGGTGGCGACCATCCCGCCGACCGTGGCGGCCGAGCGGGCGGCCAGGTCGACGCCGAAGTCGAGCCCGGCCGCGCGGGCGTGCCCCTGCAGCCGCTCCAGCGTCACGCCGGCGTCGACCGTCACCTGGGCCTCGACCGCGTCCACCGGCTCGACCCGGTCCAGCCGGGCGAGGCTGACCAGCACCTCGCCGCCGGCCGGTACGCCCGCGCCGACCAGCCCGGTGTTGCCGCCCTGGACCACGATCGGCGCCCCGGCCGCGGCGCAGGCCCGTACCACGGCGGCCACCTCGCCGGTGTCGCCCGGCCGTACGACGCAGCGGGCGCGGCCGGTGAAGCGGCGGGTCCAGTCGGTCTCGTACGGCGCGCGCAGGTCGCCGTCGACGAGCACGTGCGTCGCGCCCACGACAGCCCGGAGCGCGTCTTCCAGCTCGGTCACGAAAGGCTCTGTCATGAAAGGACGCGCAGGCGGATGGTCTGCTCCATCTCGCGCAGCCGGGCGAGCACGTCGTCGGGGTAGTCCACGCCGATGTCGGTCAGCAGGTAGCCGTACTCGCCGCGGGTGGAGAGCAGCTGCCCCTCGACGTTGACCGCGTGGTCGGCCAGGATGCTGTTGACCTGCGCCAGTACGCCCGGGGTGTTGTGGTGCACGTGGGCGATCCGGTGGGTCAGCGGCGGCTGCGGCAGCGCGATTGTCGGCAGGTTGACGCTCAGCGTGGTGTTGCCCTCGCTGACGTACTGGGCCAGCTTGTTGGCGACGAACCCGCCGATGTCGGCCTGCGCCTCCTCGGTCGAGCCACCGATGTGCGGGGTGAGGATCACGTTGGGCAGGCCGCGCAGCTCCGACCGGAACTCGTCGCCGCGCCCCTTCGGCTCCTGCGCGAACACGTCGATCGCGGCGCCGGCGATGTGCCCGCTCTCCAGGTGCCGGCGCAGCGCCGGGTAGTCGATCACGAAGCCGCGGGACAGGTTGAGGAACAGGCTGCGCGGGCGCATCCGGGCGAACTGCTCCTCGCCGAAGAAGCCGCTGTTGCCGGGGCGGCCGTCGACGTGCAGGGTGACCGTCTCGGCCACTTCGAGGAGCTCGTCGAGGGTGTCGCAGCGCTTGGCGTTGCCCAGCGCGAGCTTGTCGGCCGTGTCGTAGAAGTACACCCGCATGCCCAGGGCCTCGGCCAGCACGGACAGCTGGGTGCCGATGTTGCCGTACCCGACGATGCCGAGCGTCCGCCCGCGGACCTCGTGGCTGCCGGTGGCGGCCTTGTCCCACACGCCGGCGTGCATCGCGGTGTTCTTCTCGACCGCGCGGCGGGCGAGCATGATGATCTCGGCCAGCGCCAGCTCGACCACGCTGCGGGTGTTGGAGAACGGCGCGTTGAAGACCGCGACTCCGTCCCGCGCGGCGGCGGCCAGGTCGATCTGGTCGGTGCCGATGCAGAACGCGCCGACGCCGAGCAGCTGCGAACCGGCCTCCAGCACCCGCGCCGTCACCCGGGTCTTGGACCGCACCCCGAGCAGCTGGACGCCCTGGACCCGCTCGATCAGCTCGTCTTCGTCGAGCGCGCTGGAAACGGTCTCGACGACGCAGCCGGCGGCGTGCAGCCGGGACACGGCGTCGGGATGGATGCTCTCCAGGAGCAGGGCGCGGATCTTTTCGTGGCTGGCCATGATGTCCGTTTCAGTCCTGGGCATTCGGCTGAAAGCCCAGGTGAGATCGTAGCCGGGCGGCAGTGTGCGCCCTTTTTGGGCTGTTCTTTCATCATCTGTGGGGAAAGCCGGCTAGCCTGATCTTGGTGTGTGTCGGGTGAGAGGAGCATCGCGATGCACGACAATCTCGTCCACGCCGAGGCCGGCCCGGCGGCGGCCACCACGGCGGAGCGTCCGGACCGCGGCCCGTTCCGGTGGAAGGGCGTCCTGCTCGGCGGCGCGGTGATCTGGGTGTTGATGCTCGCCGCCCTGCTGCTCACGCACAACGTCGCGCTGCTGCCCGCGATCGCGATCATCGGTGCCGGCACCGTGCCGCTGAGCGTGGTGCTGCGCAACGGGGAGCGCCGTGCCGGTACCGGCCTCACCCTCGACGACCTCTTCTACGCGTTCCTCATCGGCGGTACCGTCGGCATCCTGCTCGGCGGTGTCTTCGACGCCGAGGTCGAGCGCCTGCTCGGCAGCGGCGGGGCGCTGCTGCTCGCCGGCTTCGTCGAGGAGGCGGCGAAGGCCGTGGCGCTGATCTGGGTGGCCCGTCGGGTCGCCGCGCGCTCGATGCGGGCCGGGATCTACCTGGGCGCCGCGGTGGGCGCCGGGTTCGCCACCTTCGAGACCACCTTCTACGCGATGCGCGGGCTGCTCACCGGCAGTACGGCCAACGTGCTGCGCGACCTGCCCGGCGTCGTCGGCGCGGTGGTCGGCACCGAGGTCTTCCGGGCGGTGCTGTCGCCGTTCATGCACATCACCTGGACCGCCATCCTCGGCGGTGTGCTGTTCGCCGCGACCCGGAACGGCAGGTTCCGGCTGACCCCGGCGGTGGTCGGCACGTACGTCCTGGTCGCGGTCCTGCACGGCCTCTGGGACGGTGCCGTGCCGGCCGCCGCCCAGGCGGCGGCGAAGGCGGTCGACTCGGCCTACCGGACGCTGCACCATCCGCGCGGCGACTGGTCCGCGGCACAGTCGCACGTCCAGGCCGAGGCGTCGCTCGCCTCCTTCGGCGTGCTCCTCGGCGGCTACCTCGTCGTGATCGCCACCGGGCTGCTGGTGCTGCGCGCGATGACCAGGCACGCCAGGGCCGTGGAGGAGGCGGAACGATCCGCCGCGGCGGGCCGGGCGGCATACCGTGGCGGCCTCACGTGACCAGGCCCCGGCGGTAGGCGTAGACCACCGCCTGTACCCGGTCGCGCAGGTCGAGCTTGGTGAGGATGCGGGACACGTACGTCTTGACGGTCTCGTGGCTGATCACCAGCGCGGCGGCGATCTCGCTGTTGGAGAGGCCGTCGGCGATCAGGCGGAGCACCTCCAGCTCGCGCGGGGTCAGCGGGACGTCGCCCGCCGTGCCCTCGGCGGGGCGGATCCGCGCGGCGTACCGGCCGACGAGCTGGCGGGTCACCTCGGGGGCCAGCAGCGCCGCGCCGGTGGCGACGGTCCGGATGCCGTGCAGCAGCTGGGCCGGCGGCGCGTCCTTGAGCAGGAAGCCGCTGGCTCCCGCGCGCAGCGCCTCGTACACGTACTCGTCGAGGTTGAACGTCGTCACGACGAGCACCTTGACCGGATGCGCGACGCCGGCGCCGGCCAGCCGGCGGGTCGCCTCGATGCCGTCGAGGACCGGCATCCGCACGTCCATCACCACCACGTCCGGCCGGAGCCGGCCGGCGAGGTCGACCGCGGCGCGCCCGTCGCCGCACTCGCCGACCACTTCGAGATCGGGCTGGGCGTCGATGATCGTGACGAACCCGGTGCGGATCAGCGCCTGGTCGTCGCAGACCAGGACCCGGATCGGCTCGCTCACGCGTGGCTCCCGGCGGGGATGCGGGCGCGCACGACGAAGCCGCCGCCCGGCCGCCCACCCGCGCTGAAGTCGCCGCCGAGCACGCCGACCCGTTCGCGGAGCCCGGTGAGGCCGCGCCCGCTGCCGCCCGGCGCGGCGGCGCGCGAACCGGGGCCGTCGGTGCTCACCTCCACGGTGACGTCCCTCGGCCCGTGGCGCACGTGGACCACGGTGCGGCTGCCGTGCGCGTACTTGAGGGCGTTGGTCAGCGCCTCCTGCACGACCCGGTAGGCGGTGACCTCGGCGCTGCCGGTCGTCCCCGCGGCGTGACCCTCCACTGTGAACTCCACCGGCTGGCCGGCCCGCCGGGTCTGCTCCACCAGCGTGTCGAGCTCGCCGACCGAGGCCGCCACCGGCTCGGTGCCGTGGTCCGGGTTGAGCAGGTCGAGCAGGTGACGCAGGTCGGCGATGGCCCGCCGGCCGGTGTCGGTGACCGCGGTCAGTGCCTGGTCGAGGCGTTCCGGGGCGGCGGTCAGGTACCGCGCCGACTCGGCCTGCACCACCATCGCCGTCACGTGGTGGGTCACCACGTCGTGGAGCTCGCGGGCGATGCGGGTGCGCTCGGCGACGCGGGTGGTCTCGGCGAGGTGGTCGCGGCGTTCGGCCTCGGCGGCCCGGGACAGCCGCAGCCACGCCCCGATGCCCCAGGCGATGACCAGCGCCAGGTAGAACGTGACGAACCCGGAGACCCCTTCGGACGATCCGCGCCGGTCCAGCTCGACCGCGAGCGGCACGTACGCCACGGAGACCAGCACGGCGGTGGTGATCCGGTGGCGTTCCTGGTGGGCGCCGGCGCTGAGCAGCGCGATCGCCAGCGCGGTCCCGGAGACCGCGTGGTAGGCGCGGAGCTGGTCGACGGCGAAGCCGGCCGACACCAGGGCGAGGCAGGCGGCCGGCCACCGGCGGCGCAGGGCGAGCGGGAGGCTCTCGAGGGCGACCACCGCGACCGCGAGCGCGTCGAACGGGCGCTGTGGCAGGTTGCCGACCTGCGTGCCGTAGCCGCTCAGCCACGGTACGAACGACGCGGCGGCGAGCAGCAGCGCGAACGGGAGATCCCGGACGGTGACGTCGTACCGCCGCCACCGGTCCGGGAGCCGCCGGAGATCGAACACCGGGCGAGCCTAGCGGGCCGCGACGGCCGGGGTGGGGCGCCGGCGGCGGGACACCACGTGGCCGCGCCGGCGGGCCAGCACCATGAACACGGTGGTCACCAGCACACCCGCCACCACCGTGTACAGGCTCGCCTCCGGTCCGAACGCGCCGCCGCTGAGCAGGGTCGAGCCGGACGTCACGCCCTCCAGCAGCCCCTCCGACTCGCCGTTGCCGGAGACCTGGGTGCCGAAGACGCCGGCCTGGGCGAAGTTCCAGCCGAAGTGCAGGCCGATCGGCACCCACAGGGTGCGGGTGGCGGCGTAGGCGGAGACGAGCATCCCGCCGCCCGCGACCGCGACGGCGATCGCGCCCCACAGGCTGGCGTTCTCGTTGAACAGGTGCGACAGGCCGAACACCAGCGCGGTCAGCGACAGCGCGGCCCAGGTGCCGATCCAGCCCTCCACGATCCGAAACAGCACACCGCGGAAGATCACCTCTTCGGTCACCGCGGCCGCGGCCATGAAACCGAACAGTCCCACCGCGCCGGAGACCGAACCCCACCCCTCCACGCGGTAGCCACCGAGGAAGGCGATATTTACGATCACGGCCGCGAACAGCCCGGCCCCGATCAGCACCCCGCGGGACACCCCGCCGGCGGCCCCGCCCCACTCCGCCTCCACCGGCGCGCGGCGCTCGGTCCGCCGCACCACCCACCGGTACGCGAACAGGGCGAGCACGGCCGTCGCGATGCCGAGGAGGAGCGTGAGGACCGCGTTCCCCTCCACCAGCGCCACCCCCAGCTGGCCGGCGAAGGCAACCACCGCGACGGCTCCGAGCTGCTTCAACAGTCGCATGACGACTCCTTGGCGAGACTGCGCGCGGCCGGGCGCCGCGACACGTAGAACGCTATGGATCCGGCCCGCCGCAATCGTCACCGCACAGTGGACACTTGCGGGTAGCTCGCTCGGGGGACAGCCCCCGCACCGCGCGGGCGCTCGCCGGCGCGAACGGGCTGGCTGGTCGCCCGGGCCCGCGCCGCCGGCCCCGACCGCCTCCACCCGCCGCCGAGACCGACACTTCAGCACCTCGCCGCCGGGCGGGCGGATGTGTCTGTGCGGGAAGCTCTGGAGCTGCCCCGTCTGTGCGTGCGACCGCGCAGCTTCCCGGCACCCGCCGTGTGCGGTGGCCGCGACGTCAGCGCGAGCTCGCCCGGGGGCTTGTGTCGTGGAGCCGGCTTGTGTCGTGGAGCCGGCAGCGGAGGCCGGGGGCGTCGGCGAGCGCCAGGTCGCCGCCGGCCGTCGCGGTGCCGTGGGAAGGCACCCCAAGAAGACGCTCCACGTCCCCGGGGAACCCGCGCATGCGGTCCGCGGCTGGCGCGGGCCGGGGTATATCGGAAGCCCTTGGGCCGGATGGCACCCGCGGGGGGCCAAGAGCCCCTGACCGGGAAGGGGCGGGAGGGCTGGTGTGGTGTGAGAAGGCCGGTATCGCGAGCGAGGAGCGGACATGCGACCGGAGGCTGGACCACTCATCGACGGCATTGACCGCACGACGCGCCTGCTGGATCCCGCCGCCATCGAGCGGATCCCGTGGCGGCCGGTGGAGGGCTGCCCGGGGGTCCGGGAAAAGCAGCTGTGGGGCAACGCGGAGCTGGTCTACGCCCTGATCCGGTATGCGCCGGGGGCGCGGACGCCAGGACCCCCGCACCACATCGCGGACCACCACATCTGGGTGCTCGCGGGGCGCGCGACCATCGGCGGCCGGCCGGTGGTGGCCGGGTCGTACCTGCACGTCCCGGTGGCGGTCGAGCACCCGATCCAGGACGTGGGGCCGGACGGGTTCCTGGTGCTGCAACTGCACCACCGGTACCCGCGGCCCTGACCGGCCGTGGGGAGGTCGTCACGCGAACCGATGCTTCACCAGCCGAGCGGTCGCGGCCGCGTCGCCGGACGCGCCTGGCCGCCGGCATCCCGTTCCACGCGACGTTCACGGCCGCCTCCGGCTGGGCGGTCGAGCTCAACGCCTGCTAGCCCGCTGGGCGCCTGTCGCCGCGTCCCGGTCACGCCGAACAGGGCCAATGGCCCGCCGGTTGGGCGCCGTTGGACCCGTACCCGAGCGTCCGGGCGACCCTGGGAGCCGGCGGGCCGGCGGCGCAGGCTGGGGGTGACAGTTCGCCGGACGAGGGAGGCAGTGATGAGACCGCAGACCGCGCCAGCGACCCGCCGGGTGGCGACGCTGACCCTCGAACGCCCCGCCATCGCGCACCTGGACCAGCCCGCGGCACCCGCCTGCCGCCCGGTGGCAAGCGCACGCCGCGCGACCCGCCGACCCGCCTGGCGCCTGCGGTGCGTGAAGCCGTGAGTGCCCCGGTCGGCGGTGAGCTGGCCGTGCGGGTGCTGGTGGCCGCGGCCAGCAAGCACGGCGCCACAACCGAGATCAAGGAGCTGAGCGACGTATGAGAACGGTGAAAGGCCTGGTGCTCGCGGCGGCCGCGGCACTGGCCCTGGCGGGATGCGGGTCCGCCGCGGACGAGCCGGCCCCGGCCACGACCGGCGGTTCGGTCCTCGCCGCGTACGACCTGGAGGGGCTGGACGCGCGGCAGGTGATCGACCGGCTCGAGAGCACTCCGGTCGACGCCCGGGCGCGGGACCTGCGGGCGTCCGTACGCCCCGGGCAGCTGCTGCTCACCGACTCGCGGACCGGTGCCTCGACGGCGCTGGACCTGCCGGCCGGCCAGTTCTATCTGTCGATCGCGCCGTACGTCGGCGGCACCCACGACTGCTTCAACCACAGCCTCACCACCTGCCGCGGTGAGCTGGCCACCGAGCGGATGCACCTGACCGTCACCGACCGGGCCACCGGACGGGCCCTGGTCGACCAGGACGTCCAGACGTTCGACAGTGGCTTCGCCGGGTTCTGGCTGCCCAGCGGCATCGACGCCACCGTGCGGGTCGACCACGACGGGCGTACGGCCACCGCCGACGTCTCCACCGGACCCGACGACCCCACCTGCCTCACCACCATGCGTCTGTCGTAGCCACCCCGCAGCGGGGGGCCGGGGTACGGCCCCCGGCCCCCCCGCCCCGCCCGGGCCCCGGGGGGGCCGCCCCCCCCCCCCCCCCCCCCCCCCCCCCCCCCCCCGGCGCGGCCCCCCCCCCCCCCCCCGGGGGCGCGGGCGGCCCCCCCCCCCCCCCGCCGGCCCGTCCGGGCCCCGGTGAGCGGTCCCGTCGTAGGGGGACCGATGGTCCCGCCGGATGCGGGACTTGCTTCTCTGCCGGTGGGGAGCGCAACCGTCGAACATCTATTTCGTCAATGTACTGCCGCGAGCTGAGCCCGCCGGGCAAGCTCCACATTCGACGGAGTGATCCCATGAAGCGTAAGACCCTGGACCTCGTGGTCAGCGTCGGCGGGCTGGTTCTGGCTGCCCTGCTGCTGATCGCCGGCCTCGTGCTGACCAGCAACGCCAACTTCGCCAAGAACTACGTCGCCGACCAGCTCGGCCAGCAGAACATCTCGTTCAAGCCGGCCGCCGAGCTCACCGAGGAGGAGAAGGCCCAGCCGTGCCTGGTCGAGTACGCCGGGCAGAAGCTGACCACCGGCAAGCAGGCCGAGTGCTACGCCAACAACTTCATCGGCCTGCACCTGAAGTCCACTGCGGACGGCAAGACGTACGCCGAGCTGGGCGAGCCCCAGACGCAGCTGCGCACCCAGGTCGCCGAGGCGGAGAAGACCAACGCCCCCAACCTGGCCGACCTGCAGACCCAGCTCGCCCAGGTGAACCAGCAGCGGGACACCGTCTTCAAGGGTGAGACGCTGCGCGGCCTGCTGCTGACCTCTTACGGCTTCAGCGAGTTCGGCACCAAGGCGGCCCAGTTCGCCACCGTCGCCTACCTCGCCGCCGCCGCGCTGCTCATCCTGGCGGTGCTCGGCCTGATCCACGCGCTGGTCACCCCGAAGACCGCGACGTTCGCCGCCCCGGAGCCGGAGACCAAGCAGCGCGTCCCCGCCTCCGCCTAGACGTCCCCGTGATCGAAGCTCCCCTCAAGTCGCTAGAACGACTTGGGGGGAGCTTCGATCACCGGGGAGCGGATCTTTTCCTTGAATATGTACATGGCTGGATGTTAGGAAGGGGTGAGTCGTCGGATCCGCGCCAGATCCGGATAGGGAGGCCGTCCCGTGCCAGCCCGTCGCCTGCTCGCGTCCCTCACACTCCTCGCGCTGGCCTGGCCGGGCGCGCTCCCGGCCGCGGCGGCCGCCCCGGCCGGTCCGGGGCCGGTCACCGTCGACGACGTCTACCGGTACCTCGACGACCCGGGCATGACCGGCGAGGGGCAGGAGGCCCCGCACGCGATGCTCCGCCCGTACCCGGACGCGCGGACCGCCGCCGCCGACGTCACCGAGCACAGTGCACGGTCGCCGTGGGTCGCGACGCTCGACGGCGGCTGGCGGCTGCGCGTCGTCGACCACCCGCGGGACGTGCCGGCGGGCTTCCACGCCGCGGACTTCGACGCCTCCGGCTGGCCGGCGGCCACCGTGCCGCACACCTGGCAGTCCGACTTCCTGGACCACCCGATGTTTCGCAACATCCCGGAGGAGATCTGGCCGGACGACCCGCCCCGGGTACCGCGCGACGTCAACCCCACCGGCGCGTACGTGCGCGACTTCGAGGTCGCGCCCTCCTGGTCCGGGCGCCGCACGGTGCTCCGCTTCGAGGGCGTGACCAGCGGCTACTTCGTCTGGGTCAACGGCCACTACATCGGGTACGACCAGGGCGGCTACACGCCCGCCGAGTTCGACGTCACCGGGGCGGTACACGCCGGCACCAACCGGGTCGCCGTGCAGGTGCACCGGTGGGGCTCCGGCGCCTACCTGGAGGACGTCGACCAGTGGCGGTACAGCGGCATCTTCCGGGACGTCTGGCTCTACTCGACGCCGGCGACGTACCTGCGCGACGCGTACGTCACGACCGACCTGGACGCCGCGTACCGGGACGCCACGCTGACCGCGCGGCTCTCGCTCGGCGGCGCCGCGGACGGCTACACGGTGCGGGGCACGCTGCGCGACCCGCGGGGCCGTACCGTCGCCACGACGACCGGGCGGGACACGCTGACCGCCGCCGTCACCGACCCGGCCAAGTGGAGCGCCGACGCGCCACACCTGTACGCGCTGGTGCTGGAGCTGCTCGACCCCGGCGGCCGGGTCACCCACGTCACCGCGCAGGCGGTCGGCTTTCGCGAGGTCGAGGTCCGCGACGCCCAGATCCTGGTCAACGGCGAGCGGATCCTGATCAAGGGGACCAACCGCGCCGAGACCGACCCGGACACCGGCCGGCACCTGAGCCGGGCCGCCCAGCGCCGCGACGTCGCGCTGATGAAGAGCATGCACATCAACGCCGTACGCACCTCCCACTACCCGTCCGACCCCTACCTCTACGACCTGGCCGACCGGGAAGGGCTCTGGGTGGCCGACGAGGTCGACATCGAGACCCACTCCCACGAAAGCTGCCCGGACAACTGCCTCGCCTCCCGGCCGGAGTGGCAGGCCGCGTTCGCCGACCGGTTCCAGGCGATGGTGGCCCGGGACAAGAACCACCCGAGCGTGATCATTTGGGACACCGGCAACGAGGCCGGGCTCGGCACCGCGCACTTCGCGATGGCCGCCTGGGCCGACGCGAACGAGCCGACCCGGCTGCTTTACCACCAGTCCAACAGCCCGAACGGCGACGCGCCGTACGCCGACGTGTGGGGACCCCGCTACCCGACGCCGTCCTATGTGGAGTCGATCGCCCGGACCGCGACCCGCCCGATCGTCTTCGGCGAGTACGCCCACGCGATGGGCAACAGCGTCGGCAACTTCGACCGGTTCTGGGCGCTCGTGCGCCGGTACCCGTCGCTGCAGGGTGGCTTCGTCTGGGACTGGGCCGAGGCCAACCTGCGCCAGCCGCTGGTCCTCACCCCGGATTCGTCGCCCAACCGGATCCAGGCGTTCGCGGTCGGCAAACCCTCCATCGTCTCCGGACACCTCGAACTGTCCAGCCTGGACGACTTCGTCAGCACGTTCCGTGACCCGCGGCTCGACTTCACCGGTACCGCCGTGACGCTCGACGCCTGGGTGCGGCCGGGGGAATGGGCCGGCAGCTTCCCGATCGTCACCAAGGGCCGGGCGTACGCGCTGCAGATGCGGGACCGGACCACGCTGGAGTTCGGCGTCACCACCGACGGCTGGTCGGCGGTCGCGGCGCCGGTGCCGGCCGACTGGTACGGCGCGTGGCACCGGGTCACCGGCGTCTACGACGGCACCGCGCTGCGGCTCTTCGTCGACGGCGCCGAGGTCGCCACCGCGCCCCGCACCGGTGCCCTCGACCCCGGCCTCTACGAGGTGAACGTCGGCCGCAACGCCCAGACCCAGCAGGACGACCTGCACACCCGGTTGGCCCGCGGCGCCATCGACACGGCACGGGTCTACGGCGCCGCCGTGCCGCCCTCCGCCTCGGCGACCCCCGCGCTGGCCCTCGACTTCGAGCGCGCCGAGCGGCGCGGTGACTTCGACAGCCTCGGCATCAGCCTCTCCGGCACGGACGGGATGGTCGGCACCGACCGGTACCGGCAGCCGGAGACGGTCGAGGTGGCCTGGGCGCACGCTCCGGTCCGGTTCGCCACGGCCGGCTCCACCGTGACCGTCCACAACGAACAGCCGGCCGGCACGCTCGACGTGACCGTGCGGTGGTCGCTGGTCGAGGTGGACCGTACCCTGCGCTCGGGAAGCCGGCGGCTGCGCCTGGCGCCCGGGGCCACGGCCGGCCTCGACGTGGGCCAGGCACCGCCGAACCCGCAGGACCGGCAGCGCTGGCTGCGCGTCGAGGCGGTCGGGCGGGAGGGCGTCCGGTACGGCTGGGACCAGTTCGCCGCCGGCGGCCGGGTGGTGCCCGGCGTGCTGCCGCCGGCACCGGCGAAGGGGCCGCGGCTCACCCGCGACGACCGCACGGTGGTGGTCGCCGGCGACGGCTGGACGTACCGCTTCGACACCGCCACCGGCACGCTCCGCTCGATGGCCGCCGGCGGCCGCGAGCTGCTGCGCACCGGGCCGGAGCTGGACGTGTACCGGCCGCCGACCAGCAACGAGACGTACGGGTGGGGGACCGCCGACCGCGAGGTGTGGCACGAGCTCGGGCTCGACCGGCTCAGCACGGCGGTGACCGGCGTCTCGGCGTCCACGGTGGCCGGTGCGGCGGTCGTGGAGGTGCGCGCCACCGCGACCGGCGAGCCCGGGCTGCTCGCGTTCGACCAGGTGCTGCGGTACCGGATCGACGGGCGCGGCACGATCACGCTCGACCACCGGGTCACGCCGGGCGGCAGCGGGCTGGGCGCGCTGCCGTACCTGCCCCGGGTCGGCGTGCGGCTCCAGGTGCCCGACGAGATGGACCGCTTCGCCTGGTACGGCCGGGGTCCACACGAGACGTACAACGACCGGGCCAGCGGCGCCTTCACCGGCGTGTGGCGGGACACGGTCGACGGGCAGTACGTGCGCTACTCCCGGCCGCAGGCCTACGGCAACCACACCGACTCCCGCTGGGCCACCCTCCACGATGGACGGCGAGGGCTGCTGGTCGGCGGCGACATCGACGTGAGCGTGACGCCGTACGACGAGCTGGCCCGCGCCGAGTACGACTTCCAGCTCCCCCTGGTCCGTAACGAGGGCTGGGTGACGCTGCACGCCGCGGCCGGCGAGACCGGGATGGGGGAGACACCCAACTCGGTGCTCGACGAGTTTCGCGTGCCGGCCAACCGCGCCCACGAGTACTCCCTGGTCATCCGCCCGCTGACGGCGGCCGAGCTGCGGGCCGGCGGGGTACCCGACTCGCGGGCGCCGGCGCCCTGCCCGCCGGACGTGGCGGTGGCCGCCGGCGAGCAGATCACGCCGGGAGAGCCGCACGAGGTGACCGTGACCGTCGGGGCGCGGTGCGTCGGCGGCGCGACCGGCACCACCGCGACCCTGGCCGCGCCGGAGGGCTGGACCGTCACGCCGGCCGCCGCCGACCTCGGCACCGTCGCCTATGGCACGCCGGAGAAGGCCGTCTTCACGGTGACCGCGCCGGGCGGCACGGACACCGGGCGGTACGAGCTGAGCGCGCGGGTCAGCGCCACCACCAACGGCTTCCCGACCACGGTGGACACCTCGGCGACCGTGCGGGCGCCGCTGCCGCCGGGCGGGCTCTGGGTCAGCGACCTGCCGTTCCTGGTGGCCGAGAGCGGGTGGGGCCCGGTCGAGCGGGACATGAGCAACGGCGAGCAGCCGGCCGGCGACGGGCGCCCGATCGCGATCGGCGGCGAGGTGTACGACAAGGGCATCGGCGCCCACGCCCCCTCCCGCATCGCGGTCGACCTCGGCGGGCGCTGCACGTCGTTCCGCGCGGACGTGGGTGTCGACGACGAGATGGGCGCCAGCGGCTCGGTCGCGTTCGAGGTCTGGGTCGACGGCGAACGCCGCGCCGCCACCCCCGTCCTGACCGGCGCCGCCGGCGCCGAGCCGATCACCGCCGACGTGACCGGCGGCGACCGCCTGGAGCTGCGCATCACCGACGGCGGCAACGGCAACGGCGCCGACCACGGCGACTGGGCCGCCGCCCGCCTGCTCTGCGCGCCCTGACCCGCCGCGCCCAGATGACCGTCCACACCAGACAATCTTTTCCGGAAACAGATTCGAGCTACCGCGACGTCCGTCGTGGTCCAGACCGTCGCGCGGGCCCCCGGGGAAACGTGGAGCGCAGCGGAGCGTTTTCTTGGGGTGCATTCCCGCGGCCTCACCCTCCGCGGTCCAGACCCCCGGGGCCGCAAGGCCCGCGGTGGGCAAGCCCGCCGCGACGAGCGGCCCGGCCACGGGCGTCCGCGCCCGCGAACCGACCAGATCTGGGGTCAGCGTCTCGCGGGTTGTTCCGGGTCGGACAGGGACGGGGTCCCGCGACCTTAGGCAGCCGCCTCAGGGCACCGGGGTCGTTCGCCGCAGATCTTGGTAGTTGGGTGCCCCCATAGGGGCACTGAAATACCAAGATCGCCTACGCCGCCCCAGGGGCTCAGCCCTCGTCGGTGGCGGGCGGGGGTGGGTTGGGTCGTGTGACGCGGAGGGTGACGTGGCGGGAGCGACGGTCTGGACCACGGCGGGCGTCGCGGTAGCTCGGATCTGGGTTTAGGTGAGGACGCCGCGCCGGGTGCGGGTGCGGGGCGGGCGGGGCTCGGGGGTGTGCTGTTGGGGTTCGTCGTTGTGGAGCAGGAGCTGGTGCAGCTCGGCGGAGACGGTGGCGACCTGCTCCAGGTGGGCGTTGTGGCCGAAGGAGCGGGGGCGGGGGATGTCGACGTCGACCAGCCGGCGCAGGCGGCCGGGGCGGGCGCTGAGGACGGCGACCCGGTCGGCCAGCAGGACCGCCTCCTGGATGGAGTGGGTCACGAAGACCACGGTCGTGCCGAGCTCCATGTGGATGCGCTGCAGCTCGACGGCGAGCTCCTCGCGGGTGAGGGCGTCCAGCGCGGAGAAGGGTTCGTCCATCAGCATGACCTTCGGCCGCTGGATCAGCGCGCGGCAGAGCGAGACCCGCTGCTGCATGCCGCCGGAGAGCTCGTGCGGCAGCCGGTTGGCGAAGGCGGTGAGGCCGGTCATCGCCAGCAGCCGCATCGCGTGGTCCTGGTGCTCGGAGCGCTTGAGGCGGAAGATCTCGATGGGCAGCAGCACGTTGTCCAGGACCGTGCGCCAGGGCAGCAGCGCCGGGCGCTGGAAGACCATGGCGACGTCGCGCCGCGGGCGGGTGACCTGCTCGCCGGCGAGCAGCACGCCGCCCACCGACGGCCGGAGCAGGCCGGCGATCAGCCGCAGCAGGGTGGACTTGCCGCAGCCCGAACGGCCGATCACGGCCAGGAACTCGCCGTTGGCGATCTCCAGGTTGATGTTTCGGAGCGCCTCGACGGTGCCGGTGCGGGCCTTGAAGGTCTGCGACAGGCCGGCGACCTGGATCATGGTGCCCTCCCTGAGGGGTGTCCGGCTCATGACGAGACCGCCTTGGCCCACGGCACGAGCATCCGTTCGAGCGCCGCCACGAGGTAGAAGAGGGTGGCCCCCATGACGGCGAGCAGGGTCAGCGCGGCGAACGCGAGCGGCGTGTCGGCGGACTGGCCGGAGCTGACGACCACCGAGCCGAGGCCCCGGTCCGGCTGGATGACCTCGCCGATGATCGCGCCGATGATGGCGAGCGAGGTCGCCACCTTCAGGCCCACGAAGACCTGGGGCAGGGCCCACGGGAGCCGGACCTTCAGGAACGTCTGCCACCACGACGCGGAGAGCGAGTGCGCGAGCTCGCCCAGGTCGCTGGGGGTGCTGGTGACCCCGGCCATGGTGGAGATCATGATCGGGAAGAAGCAGAGCAGGACGACCATCACGATCTTCGGCTGGGAACCGAAGCCGATCCAGACCAGCAGCAGCGGCGCGAGCGCGACCTTCGGCACCGCGTTGATGCCGGCGATCAGTGGCAGGGTCATCCGCTCGACGGTCCGGGAGGCGGCCAGCACCACCGCGATGACCAGCCCGCCGGCCGCGGCGATGCCGAACCCGATGAGCGTCTCCAGCAGGGTCACCCAGGTCTCGCGCAGCAGGTAGCCGGGGAGCCGGCCGAAGGCGTCGACGACGTCGGGCGGACCGGGCAGGAAGAACGGGTCGACGTCGAAGGCTTCGGTGGCGAGCCACCAGATGGCGATGGCCAGCACGGCACCGAGCGCGGGCAGTCCGGCGTTCGACCAGCGCGACGACGCTCGAGATCTCTTAGTCAAGGCGGCTTCCAAGGGGGTGGTCGGACAGGAGGGTGGCTTGGCGCTATCGTGTCGTTCTTCCGGTCAGGGTGGAGCATGGCGGGACGCCGAGCCCCTCCAGCGACGTCGTCCCGCCATGCTCCGGCCGGATCACCGGCGCCGGGCGCCTCCCGACAAAGGCGTCCGGCACCGGCTACCGAGCCGGTGAGGCGGCGCGGTCAGGTCTTCGGTACGAAGGTGAAGTCGGCGACCTTCGCCGGCGTCAATCCCTCCGGCATCAGCTTCGCACCCTGCAGGATGGCGATGGTCCGCGCCACCCGTCCCTCGTCCATGCTGCCGATCTTGGCGCCTCCGTTCGGCGGCACGTACGGCGCCATCGCGTCGATCTCGCCCTTGCCGGCGGCCACGGTGTAGCTCGGCTTCACCTTGTTGAGGATGGTCGCGGCCTCCTCGGCGTTGTCGAGGCTGTACTGGAGTCCCTTGAGGGCGGCGTCGGTGAAGCGGCGCACCAGGTCTGGGTCGTCCTGGATGAGCTTCGGCGTGGTGATGATGGCGTTGCCGAAGAGGTCGCCGAGGTAGTCGCTGTAGGGGAGCACGACGACCTCCTTCTTCGACACGGTCGCCAGCGCGCCCCGGCTGAGCAGGAAGGTGCCGAGCGCGTCGACCCTCCGGCTGGCCATCAGGCCGTTGAGCGCGGTGGTCTGCGCGCCCTGGATCTTCACCGTCTTGGGGTCGAGGCCGGCGAGCTGGGCGTACGCCGGGAAGAGCAGCTCCGTCACCGACCCGGCGCCGGTGGCCATCGTCTTGCCGGCCAGGTCACGCGGGGACGCGATGTTCGTGTCCTTTGTGGTCATGACCGCGAGGAGCGTGCGCTGGTGGATGGCGGCGATCGCCCGCCACTCGGTGAACTCGCCGCGGCCGGCCTGGATGACCGCCCCGGTGAAGTCGAGCGCGCCGAACTGGACCTGGCCGGCCTTGAGGGCGGTCAGGTTCGGCACGTTGCCCGCGCCCTCCTTGATCTCGACCTCGATGCCGGCCTCCTTGAAGAAGCCCTTTTCCTTGGCCACCCAGACGAACGCGTCCCGGCCGACCGCGCCGAAAGCCGTGATGTAGGCGACCTTGTCGGGCTCGCCGCCGGCCGCGCTGTCACCGCCGTCCGCGGAGTCGTCACTACTGCAACCGCTCACCACCAGAGCTGTGGCCAGAAGTGCCGCTGCCAGCACTCGCGAGCGTTTGAACATCTTGCCTCCGATTTCGACACGTTGAGGGGGGCGCGCGCGGCGTTGAGGGGGTCGCCGGCGCACCTTGTCGGGGGGTGGAGAGACAACACAGGATCGACGGGCGTGCGTGCCGACCCGCGCCTCGCCCGGTCGAGAATCGTAGAGCACCCAACCGTGCATGTCACCGCACGAATCCGCCAAATTGGTGATGCCAGAGAGGGCTCTCCGCCGGTGTCGGGCGGCGTTTCCGCAGGTGGAAGCCGGTTTCATGGCGATCGACAGGACGACAATCTCGTAGCCATTATTGTTGATAATCTTGACGTCAAGATCGCCGGCAGGTGGCGTGCTGCACGGTAAGGTGGCGGGGTGATTCAGCGAGACGACGTGGCCGCACCCGCCATGACATATAGAAATGACGGTCCGTTCCGAGTGGTGAGCGGGCTGTGAGCACATCTCCCCGGCGTTCGCCGGGCCGCTCGGCCGACGAGGCGTACCAGGAGGTGCGGCAGGCGATCCACAGTGGTGAGTTGATGCCCAACGAGCGGCTGACCGAGGCGGCCCTCGCCGAGCGGCTCCAGGTGAGCCGGGCGGTGGTGCGCACCGTGCTGGTGCGGCTCGGTCAGGACGGGCTCGTGGTGCTCACCCCCAACCGCGGCGCGCACGTGCGGATGGTGACCGAGGAAGAGGCGGTCGAGATACTCCAGGCGCGCACCGTGCTGGAGGCGCTCACCGCCCGCCAGGCCGCGCTCAACGCGACGGCCCGGGAGGTCACATCGATCCGCCGGGCGCTGGACCGGATGGCGGAGAAGCTCGACAAGGGCGACCTGCTCGGCTACTCGGAGGGAAACGCCAAGCTGCACGCGGCCATCATCGCCGCGTCGCGAAACGAGACCGTGGCCCGGCTCATCGCCGACCTGCGCGCCCACATGGTCCGGTTCCAGTTCCGCACGATCCTGGTGCCCGACCGGCCGGGCACGTCGTTCGGCGAGCACGCCGCGATCGTGGAGGCCATCGCCGCCCGCGACCCGGACGCCGCCGAGGCCGCGATGCGCGACCACCTCCAGCAGGTCGAGTCCACATTGGCCAAGACCGCGACGGCCATCAAGCGCCGGTCCGGCCAGCCCAACTCCAACCGTGTGGCCTGAGCCCACCGCGACGGCCGCCCGACCCCTCGAGGGAGCAGCATGTCCGAGCACCCCGTCCCGTCTCCACGTGCCCGCGCCCTCGTCGCCGGGGCGTACGACACGCACGTGCACATCGCCCCCGACGTGATGGAGCGCCGGATCGACGACCTCGACCTGGCCCGCCGCTTCGCCGAGGTGGGGCTCGCCGGCTTCGTCGTGAAGTCGCACTACGTGGCCACCGCCGAGCGGGCGGCGGTGGTCCGCAAGGTGGTGCCCGGGGTGGACGTGCTCGGCGCGGTCACGCTGAACGGCTCGATGGGCGGCATGAACCCGGCCGCGGTCGAGATCGCCGGCCGGCAGGGCGCCCGGTTCGTCTGGATGCCCACAGTGGACTCCGCCAACCAGCGCCGCGGCCACGCCAGCGACCTGCCCGGCGCCAAGCCGGCGATGTGGGGCGCGCTCCAGGCCGACCTGCGGGCCCAGGGCATCGCGCCGGACGTGGTCGAGGTGGTCGACGCCGAGGGGCGGGTGCTCGACCGGGTACGGCAGGTGCTGCGGGTCATCGCCCGGCACGACCTCGTGCTCGCCACCGGGCACCTGAGCGGCGACGAGATCCTCGCCGTGGTCCGGGCCGCGGCGCAGGAGGGGGTACGCCGGATCGTCGTCACCCACCCCGAGTTCACCTCACAGCGCCTGCCGGTGGCGCGGCAGCGGGAGCTGGTCGAGGCGGGGGCGTTGCTGGAGCGGTGTTTCACCACGCCGTACACCGGGAAGGTGGCGTGGGAGGACATGTTCGCCAACATCCGGGCGGTCGGCCCCGAGCACTCGATCCTCTCCAGTGACCTGGGGCAGCCGTTCAACCCGCCGGTCGAGGACGGCCTGGCCCTCTTCGCCGACCGCCTGCTGGAGGCCGGGTTCGGCGAGCCGGAGGTGCACACGATGGCGGTGGTCAACTCCCGCCTGCTCGCCGCCGCCAAGGCGGACGTCGCGGCGTAGTCGGGGGTGGTGATCGAAGCTCCGTTCACGCCGTTCGCGCGACTTGACGGGAGCTTCGATCACTCCGGAAGGTCCCTGGACGGCCCGGCCGGGCCTGCTCGTCCACCCGAACACCGGTTGACTTTGCCCACGAGATTGCTAACAATTTTGTCAATGATCATCCGGCGGGGAGGTCCCGAGGGGGCGCGGTGGCGTGACGGCGGTCGCGGTGATGGGGCTGGGCGAGGCCGGGCGGATCTACGCCCGCGACCTGGCGGAGGCGGGCTACCGCGTGCGCGGCTTCGACCCGTACGTGCGGCTGGACGGCGGGTCGACGACCCAGGTGCCGACCGCGCGGGAAGCCGTCGCCGCGGCCGACCTCGTCATCAGCCTGGTGGGTGCCGCGGCCGCGGAGCAGGTCGCCCGCCAGGCCCTCCCGCACTGCGCGGAGCACGCCGTCTACGCCGACCTCAACACGGGTTCGCCGGGTCTGAAGAGGACACTCGCCGGGCTGGCGGAGGCCGCGGGTGTCGCCTTCACCGACGTCGCGGTGCTGGCCCCGGTGGGCCGGCGCGGCGCGCGTACCCCGCTGATGGCCAGCGGCGGTGCGGCCGAGCGGTTCGCCGTGCTGGTGCGCGCCGCGGGCGTGCCGGTGCAGGCCGTCCCCGGCGGTCCGGGCGCGGCGGCCGGCCGCAAGCTGCTGCGCAGCGTCTTCATGAAAGGCCTCGCCGCGGTGCTGCTGGAGTGCGACCGGGCCGCGGCCGCCGCCGGGGAACGGGAGTGGCTGCGGGCGCAGGTCGTCGGCGAACTCTCCGGCGACGCCGGCCAGCTCGTCGACCGGCTGATCGACGGCAGCCGGGTGCACGCGGCGCGGCGGATCCACGAGGTCGACGACGCGGTCGACTACCTGACCGAGCTCGGCCAGCCCGCCTGGGTCATGGCAGCCACCCGCCGGTGGCTCGCCTCGCTGGCCGAGAACTGACCCCTACGAAAGGTTTGATACCTGTGACCGTACGCAGAATGCTCGTCGTCGGAGCCCACAGCGCCGACTTCGTCTGGCGCGCCGCCGGTGCCATCGCCAAGCACACCCTCGCCGGCGGTGAGGCCCGGGTGGTGACGCTCTCGTACGGGGAACGCGGTGAGTCCGGGGAGCTGTGGAAGGAGCCCGGGCAGACGGTCGAGAACGTCAAGCGGATCCGCCACCGCGAGGCAGCCGCCGCCGCAGAGGCGGTGGGGGCCAGCTACGAGTGCTTCGACCTCGGTGACTACCCGCTGAACGCCGGCCCCGCGGACGTGGACCGGCTCGCCGAGCTCATGCGCGAGTTCGCGCCGCACGTCGTGCTCACCCATCCGGCGAACGACCCGTTCAACCCGGACCACCCGGTGGCGTACCGGGTGGCGGCCCAGGCCCGGCTGCTCACCTCCGGCGCGGTCGTGGAGGCCGGGTTTCGCACCGCGCCGCCCTCGGAGTTCCTGGTCTTCGAGCCGCACCAGCCGGACCTGTGCGGCTTCGTGCCGTCGGTCTTCGTCGACATCACCGAGGTCTTCGACGCGAAGGTCAAGGCCATGTCGGCGATGAGCGCGCAGTCGTACCTCCAGCAGTACTACACCGAGCGCGCCGAGCACCGGGCCAACCACGCCCGCAAGGTCACCGGCGACAAGGCGATCCGCCAGGCCGAGGCGTTCCAGCGGATCGTGCCGAACGTGGTGGGAACGCTATGAGTGACCGGTACGACGAGTTGGCCCGGCTCGGCGTGGCGACGGTGTACGAGGCGTCCGGCCGCCAGGGGCTGGTCGACGAGGAGCTCGTCCGGCTGGTCCCGGGCAGTGCGGCCGCCGGGCCGGCCCGGATCGCGGTCTGCGGGCCGGCGGACAACCGCGCCGTGCACGAGGTGGCCGCCCGCACCCAGCCGGGCGACGTCGTGGTGCTCACAATGGACAGTCCGGTGCCCGTGGCGCTCGTCGGCGACCTGCTGGCCACCCAGCTCAAGACCCGCGGCGCGGCGGGGGTGCTGGTCAACGGTTCGGTGCGGGACGCGGACGCGCTGCGCGAGCTGGGCCTGCCGGTCTGGGCCCGGTGGATCCGGGTGCGCGGCGCGACGAAGGCGCACCGGGGCGCGGTGGACGTACCGGTCGTGGTCGGCGGCACGGTGATCCACCCCGGGGACGCCGTGGTCCTGGATGGCGACGGCGCGGTCGTGGTGGCCGCCGACCGGCTCGACGCCGTGCTGGCGGCGAGCCGGCGGCGCGAGGCGACGGAGGCCGAGGCCCGTCGGCGGTACCTGGCTGGCGCCCTCTCCTACGACCTGTACGGCTACCGGACGGCGGACGCCCAACCAGCCTGAGCACGCCCGCAGTCGGCCCGAGGACGTCGGGCCGCGGCCGCCGGCCTGAAAAGGCCGGCCGCAGACGCCCAGTCGGCCTGAAAGACGGGCGCGCGGCCGGGCTGAAAGACGGGCGCTCAGTCGGGCTGGAGGACGTTCGGGGGTGGGACGAGCCGGCGGAACGAGCGCGCCGCGGCCTGGATGTCGGGCCGGGCCGCGTCGAGCACGAACGGGCCGTGGCCGGGCAGCAGGGTGTCGACGTCGCGGCCGGCGAGCCCGATGACCGTCTCCGCGTACCGGTCCAGGCGGCAGTCGTGCAGCGCCTGGATGCTGACCCGGCCGCCGGCGAAGAGGCAGTCGCCGCTGAAGAGCATCGTGCGGCCGCCGGTGGACAGCAGCAGGACGAGGTGGCCGTCGCAGTGCCCGGGCGCGGCCACGACCTCGACCCGCAGGCCACCGGCGGCGATCGTGTCGCCGCCGGCGAGGACGCGGTCGACCGTGGCCGGGGCCAGCCGGTACCCGTCCGGGTAGACGCCGGCGGTGCGGGCGACCGCGAGCGAGGTGCGGACCTCGTCGCCGGTGGCCAGGGCCTCGGCCGTTTCGGCGCCGGCCAGCAGCGGGATGCCGGCGGCGCGGGCGGCGGCCGCACCGCCCGCGTGGTCGGCGTGGTAGTGGGTGAGGACGGCGCCGGTGAGGGCCCGCGGGTCGCATACCTCGGCCACGGCCGCCAGCCACCGCCGCGTGCCCAGCCCGGTGCCGGTGTCGACGAGCAGCCCGCCGGCCCCGTCCCAGATCAGGTAGCAGTGGCAGTCGTGCGGGTCGGTCAGCGCGTCCGGGTGGGTGCCGCTGCCGACCAGCCACACCGAGTCGAGGAGGGGGACGGCGGACACGGTCAGCTCCGCCCGCCGGGCGCGGGGCTGTGTTGATCGCGCTCGCTGGGCGCCCCGGGGCGTACGGCGACCACGTCGATCTCGACCAGGATGCCGGCCAGCGTGCTGCCGACCGTGGTGCGCACCGGGTACGGCGGCTGGAAGCGGCGGCCGTACACCTCGTTGTAGGCGGCGAAGTCGCGGTCCAGGTGTTGCAGGTGGACGGTGGCCTTGACCACGTCGCGGAGCCCGAGCCCGACGGTGCGCAGCGCCCGCTCGACGTTGTCGATGACCCGCTCGGTCTGCGCGGCGATCCCCTCGGGGATCTCGCCGGTCGCCGGGTCCTGCGGCCCGAACCCCGCGGTCCACACGAACGCGCCGGCGTCGATCACGTGGCTGTACGGGCCGGCCGGGGTGGGCAGGTCGGCCGAGGTGTGCGCGGTCCAGGTCATTGGTTCTCCAGGTGGGTCGTCGGGGTGCGGCGGAGGTCGGACATGACCTCGTACCGGTCGGCACGGTAGCGGGAGTGGGCGCGCTGGACGGCACGCCCGTTCGCGTCGAAGAAGACGTCGATGATCTCCAGGGCGGGTGCGCCGGCGGGCAGCCCGAGTAGCTGGGCGTCGCGGGAGAGGGCGACGGCCGCCCGGACCCGCCGGTGGGCGGAGGTGACGACCACCCCGGCCGAGGCGAGGACCTGGTGCAGCGAGCCCTCCAGGTCGGCGCCGGCCAGCAGCCGTTCGAAGCGGATGGGCAGGTGCCCCTCCTCCAGGCACATCGGCTCGTCGTCGGCGAACCGCAGGCGCTCCAGGCGCATGACCCGGCTGGCGGCGGCGACGCCGAGGTCGTCGGCCACGTCGGCCGGGGCGGGCATGTCCTCCAGCGCGATCAGGCGGGAGCTGGGGCGCAGGCCGCGCCCGCGCATGTCCTCGGTGAACGAGGTGAGTCCGGGACCCATCGCGACGGTGGGGCGGCGCACGAAGGTGCCCAGGCCGGGTACCCGCTCGACCCGCCCGTCGGTGACCAGCGCGTCCAGCGCCTGCCGGACCGTCATGCGGCTGACCTCGAACCGTGTGGCGAGGTCCTTCTCGGACGGCAGCCGGGAGCCGGCGGGGAGGTCCCGGCATTCCTCGCGGAGGGCGTTCGTGATCGCCACGTGTTTCGGCGTTGGCATGGCGTGATCATCCCGTATCAGTCTGTGCCGGCGCGGACCGCGTCCGTCGATGGGAGCGCGACCTGCTCCTTTGCCAGCTTGTGACCTTCGGCCCGTTGACCCGGTCTAGACCGCAACTGTACTCTCCGAAACAAGCTTCCAAAGCTCTAGCACTCGTCTAGCCCGCTGGTCGAGGTCTGTCGATCTCCCGGGACACACCGGGTCGCGACGATCAACATAAAAGGTCGCGAAAGGAGAAGATTCCGTCATGAGGTTACGAAAGGTGAGAAGAGCCGCTGTTGCGGCACTCGCCCTCGCGGTCGTCCTGCCGGTCGCCGCGTGTGGCGGCTCAAGCGGTCCCAGTGGTGGCGGCGACGGCGACAAGACGCTGACGCTGTGGCACATGGAGCAGCCGCCCAACCGCGTCGCGGCGTTCCAGAAGGTCATCGACGCGTACAACGCGACGAACCCCGAGTACAAGGTGCAGGCGCAGGTCCAGGACTGGAACCAGATCTACACCAAGATCTCCAGCGCCGTGCAGTCGAAGACCCAGCCCGACATCCTGTTCACGATCCCCGACTTCACCACCTACGTCCGGCCGCTGGGCGCGGTCCGCCCGGTGACCTCGCTGGTGGAGGAGCTGGACAAGGAGCACACGTTCGGCGACGCGGCCAAGGCCGCGTACCGCGACGACGACCAGTACTGGGCGGTGCCGCTCTACGGCATGGTCCAGATGCTCTGGTACCGCAAGGATCTGTTCGCCAAGGCCGGGATCACCGAGGCGCCGAAGACCTGGAGCCAGCTGCTCGACGACGCGAAGAAGCTGACCAGCGGCAACCAGAAGGGCATCGCCGTGCCGGCCGGCAAGAACCTCGCCACCGACCAGGTGATCTACAGCCTGATGCTCACCGGCGGGGCGGGCAACTTCTTCACCGACAGCGGCCAGGTCGCCTTCGACAAGCCGCAGACGGTCGCCGCCCTCAGCCTCTACGCCGACCTGCTCAAGCAGTCCCCGAGCGACGCCGGCAACTACTCCTGGGGCGAGCCGCAGGCCGCGTTCAACAGCGGCGCGGCGGCGATGGCGATCGAGAAGGGCCAGTACCTGGCGCCGTTCGAGAAGGAGTCCGGGCGGCCGGCGAGCGACCTCGGTTGCGCGCCGATCCCGCAGGCCGACACCGGCGGCCAGCCGGGCAGCATCTACTACTCGAACGCCGCGATGGTGCTCTCCCCGGACGACGCGCGGGCCAAGGGCGCGGAGGACTTCCTGCGCTTCGTGCTGAAGCCGGAGAACTACGGCCAGTTCCTCAACGCCGAGCCGGGCCTGTTCCTCCCGCTCACCGAGGACGGCGCCACGGCCCCGTCGTGGACCGACAACGAGGTGATCAAGAAGTACCAGGGCTGCGTCGACGCGATGCTCGAGCAGTCCAAGACCGGCGGGCTGTTCGGCTTCGTGGACGGGCAGTACGTCGACTCGATCGGCAAGGTCTCCGGCCAGAACATCCTGGCCCAGGTCGTGCAGCGGGTGTACAGCAACGGTGAGTCGCCGGCCGCCGCGGTCAAGTGGGGCCAGCAGCAGATGCAGGAGGCAGTCTCGCGATGAGCGGGCGCAGCGCAGTCCCGGGTGTGCAGGGCGTCGCCCTGCGCGCCCGGGCCGCTGGGCATCGGCGGCCGTGGACCCGGCACCTGCTCGGGTACGCCCTCGTGGCCCCCCTCGTGCTGCTGATGGTCGGCGTCATCGGTTACCCACTGCTCAACACGGTGCTGCTCAGCTTCCAGGACCAGGGCGTGGTCGGCAGCAACTCCACCTACGTCGGCTTCGAGAACTACGGGCGGGCCCTGGGCGACGGCGAGTTCTGGGCCGCCATCGGCCGCTCCGGCATCTGGCTGGTCGGCAACCTGGTCGTGCAGACCGTCATCGCGTTCGTCACCGCCCTGGTGATCGGCGGCAACGGCCGCTGGGCGCGGGCGTCGCGCACCTGGACGCTCTTCCCGTGGGTCATCCCCACCGTGGCGGTCGCGGTCATCTGGCAGTGGCTGAGCAACAGCAACTACGGCGTCGTGCCCAAGGCGGCGAGCGCGGTCGGCATCGACGGGCTGGGCAGCCCGTTCGGCGACAGCGCGCTGGCCATGCCGGCCCTGATCCTGATGAACAGCTGGCACTGGTTTCCGCTCGGCGCGGTCGTCATCTACGGCGCGATGCGCACGATCCCGGGGGAGATCTACGAGGCCGCCCGGGTGGACGGCGCGAACGCCTGGCGGACGTTCTGGCGGATCACGTTTCCGCTGCTGCAGCCGGTGCTCTTCGCGCTCGGCCTGGTCGGTTCGCTCTGGTCGTTCAACATCGTCGACTCCATCTACCTGGTCACGAAGGGCGGCCCGGCGGACGCCACCACCACCGCGCCGGTCTTCATCTACAACAAGGCGTTCAACGAGTTCCAGGCGAGCGACGCGGCCGCGGTCAGCGTCGTGACGATCATCCTGCTCGCCGCGCTCGCCTTCTTCTACATCCGGGTGGCCAGGCCGAAGGAGGACCAGTGACGACCGCCCTGCGGTGGCACCGGGTGCCCCGCCTGCTGGCGATGGCGGCACTGACCGTGATGGTGCTCGGGCCGCTCTACTGGATCACGATGTCGGCGTTCAAGGACCGCGAGGAGATCCTGCGCAGCACGCCGACGATCTTCCCCGAGCACCCGACGCTGGAGAACTTCCGGGAGCTCTTCACCGCCACCGACTACCCGTCCTACCTGACCAACAGCTTCATCGTGGCGCTGCTGACCGCGTTCTTCACGATGCTCGTGTCGTTCGCGGCCGCGTACGGGCTGTACCGGCTGCGCATCCCCGGCGGCAACAAGGTGGCCGGGCTGATCCTGGTCGCGTACATGATCCCCGGCACGCTGCTGCTCGTCCCGCTGTACCAGGTGTTCGCCAAGGTCCAGCTGGTCGACACCCGCAACGCGCTGGTGATCGTGAACGTGGCGTTCACCGCGCCGTTCTGCACCTGGCTGCTGCGCGGGTTCTTCTTCGCGATCCCGCGCGACATCGACGAGGCGGCGGCGGTCGACGGCGCCGGCCCGGTACGGATGATGTTCCGCATCGTGCTGCCGCTGCTCCGCCCCGGCCTGTCCACAGTGGGCGTCTACGCGTTCGTCTTCTCCTGGACCGAGTTCGTCTTCGCCTCGCAGCTTCTGGTCAGCGACGACCTCAAGACGCTCCCCATCGGACTGAGCGCCATCATGGGCCAGTACACGGTGAACTGGGGCCTGCTGATGGCCGGCACCGTCTGCACGGTCATCCCGGCGATCGTGCCGTTCCTCTTCGCCGGCCGCTACTTCGTCGGCGGCCTGACCGCGGGAGCCGTCAAATGACCGCCCGGGGAGAAGGGGTGACCGGCGCCCGCTACGCGCTCGGCGTGCGGGAGATCCTCGCCGCCGCGGTCGAGGAGGAGCTGCCCGCGATCCAGAAGGCCGCCGAGCTGGTCGCCCACTCCTTCGCCCGGGAAGGCGTCTTCTACGTCTTCGGCAGCGGGCACTCGCACATGTTCGGCGAGGAGGCGTTCTACCGGGCCGGCGGCGCCGTGCGGGTCTGCCCGATCCTCAAAGGACCGCACATGCTGCACGAGGGCGCGGTCCGCAGCACGGTGCTGGAACGGGAGAAGGGGCACGCCGAGGCGCTGCTGGAGGGGTACCGGCTGGAGGGTGGCCGGGACGTGCTCCTGATCGCCTCCAACTCCGGCGCCAACCCGCTGCCGCTGGAGGTGGCCGGCGTCGGGCGGGAGCGGGGCGTGCCGCTGATCGCGATCACCTCCCGGCGGTACGCGACCTCGATCGAGCGGCCCGGCCCGCGGCTGCACGACCTCGCCGACGTCGTGGTGGACAACCACTGCCCGCCCGGCGACGCCCTCGTGGAGCTGGGATCCGGCCTCCCCGCCTGCGGCCCTTCGTCCACTGTGGTCGGCATGACGCTGCTCAACGCGATCATCGTCGAGGCGCTCGGCATCCAGCTGCGCGCCGGCGAGACGCCCCAGGTCTTCATGAGCGCGAACATGTCCGGCGCGGACCGCCACAACAGCCGCATGGTGCGCGAGATGTCGAGTCTCGTACCGCACCTGTGAACCGCACCTGTGCAGGAAGGAAGCAGTGTCATGAAGCTCAGTTTCGAGGTGTGGCCCAACATGCCGTGGGGGCGCCTGGAGGCGGCCGGCCCGGCCTGGAACTCCTGGGGTGACAAGCCCGCCGCCTGGTGCGTCGAGCAGACCGCCAAGTACGGCTACGACGGCGTGGACTTCATCTTCGCCAAGCTGCTGGAGGCGCCGAAGAGCGAGTACGACGAGCAGCTGCGGCAGGTGCGGGCCACGGCCGAGCGGGTCGGCATCGACATCGGGTACGTGGCCCACCACACCACGTTCGTCAGCCCGCGCGAGTTCGACCGCGAGCGGGGCATCGACACGTTCAAGAAGGCCCTCGACGCGGCCGCCGTGCTCGGCGCCAAGTCGGTCTGCACGCTCATCGGCGACGGCTACTACGACCCGCCGCTCAACGTGCTGCTGAGCCGCAAGGAGGCGTGGCGGCAGTGCCGCGAGGCGATCACCGAGGTGGCCGCGCACGCCGCCGGGCTGGGGCTCAACGTCAGCATCGAGCTGCTGCAGGGCACCATCCTCAACCGGGTCGAGCTGATCGAGCGGATGTTCGACGAGGTCGGCGCGAGCAACCTGCGGATGACGCTGGACACCGGCGCGTTCTACGTCACGGTCAAGCCGTTCATGAACGTCAAGGCGGCGGTCAAGCGGCTCGCCCGGTACATCGACATCGTGCAGATCAAGGACGAGGTCGGGCTCCCCACGATCGTCAACTGCAACCACATCTGGTTCGGCGGCGGGCTGGTCGACTTCCGCGAGACGTACGAGGCGCTCGCCGAGATCAACTTCGACGGGTACGTCAGCGTCGAGTGGGAGGGCTGGCAGGTCGGCGGCCCGATCGGCGTCGGCGAGCCGGCCGGCGTGGGGCTGGCCGACTTCGACCGGGTCGCGGAGGAGTCGCTGGAGTTCCTCGGCGAGTTCGGCTTCGTGCCGCTGCGGAGCCAGCCGGTGGGGAGCCGGTAGCCATGACCGGCGGCCTGCTCGTCGGCGTGGACCTCGGTACCACCGGTGCCAAGGCGGTCGTGGTCGACCCCGGCGACGGCAAGACGGTGTCCCGGGGCTACCGCGCGTACCCGTCGGACACCACGCACGCCGACCGCCACGAGCAGGACCCGGCCGACTGGTGGAGCGCGTCGGCGGGCGCGTTGCGGGACGCGCTCGCCGAAGTGCCCTCCGGTGCGGTCCGCGGCGTCGGGCTGAGCGGCCACACCCACGCCGTGGCCCTCTTCGACGCCGCCGACCGCCCGGTGCGCCCGGCGATGACCTGGGCCGACCGGCGGGCCGCCGCCGAGGTGGCCCGGCTGCGCCAGCACGGCGACCTGTTCCGGGAGCGCTGCGGCAACCCGGTCGTCGAGGCGTTCACCGCGCCGAAGCTCGCCTGGCTGGCCGCGCACGAGCCGGACGCGCTGCGCCGGGCGGCGCGGCTGGTGCAGCCGAAGGACGCGGTCCGCCACCACCTCACCGGCGAGTGGCACACCGACGTCTCGGACGCCGCCGCCACGCTCCTGTTCGACGTCCGCCGCAACGGTTGGGACCCGGAGCTCTGGGCGCTCTGCGCCGCCGACACCCGCCTGGCCCCGCCGGTCGTCTCCGGTACCACGGTCGTGGGGGAGGTCCGCGCGGAGGCCGCGCGCCTCACCGGCCTGCCGGCCGGCACCCCGGTCGTGGCCGGCGGCTGCGACGTGGCCTGCGCCGCGCTCGGCGGCGGGGCGGTCGCCCCCGGCCGGGTCTACGTCAACGCCGGCACCGCCGCCCAGGTCCTCACCCCGCTGCCGGACCTGCGCGCGGGCGACTACTTCGTCTTCGCCCGCGCCGGCGAGCCCGGCTTCCTGGCCATGGTCTCGGTGTACGCGGCCGGCCTCGCCATCGGCTGGTGCGAGGAGCACCTGCTCGGCGGCGCGGCCGGCGAGCCGCCCGGGCGGGCCGACCGCCTCGCCGCGGGCACCGAGCCGGGGGCGCGCGGGCTCACGTTCGTGCCGCACCTCGTCGGCACCAGCACGCCCACCCACGACCCGCGGGTACGGGCGGCGCTGCTCGGCGCCGCACCGATGCACGGCACCGGCGACGTCGCGCGGGCCGCGCTGGAAGGGGTCGCCTACGCCTGCGCCGCCGCCGTCGACCACCTCGCCCGGGCCGCCGGCGGCGACGTCACCGAGGTGCGGGTCGGCGGCGGCGTGGCCCGCTCCCCGATCTGGCGGGAGAGCCTCGCCGCCGTCCTCGACGCGCCGGTGCGGCGGCTCTCCCAGGACGCCACCCCGCGCGCCGCCGTCGCGCTGGCCGGCGCCGGCACCGGCGTCTGGCCCGACGTGGCGGCCGCCTCCGCCGCGCTCGACGACACCGAGCCGGTCACCGTCCCCGATGGACACCTCGCCGCGTACCGCGAGGCCGCCGAGCGGTACACGGTGGCCGCCGACGCGATGCTCGCCCTCGCCCGCTCCGGTGCCGGCGGCCGCTGGTCCGAGCGGAGCGACGCGGCCGGCGAGCGAGGCGAGCCGGGGGTGGCGCCGTGACCGGGTCGCCGCCCCGGATCGACCATGACGCCGTGGTCGCGGAGGCGGCGCGGCTGATCGCGGTCGAGGGGCACCAGGACCACCCCCGCGCCGAACGCGCCGTAGCCGACCACCTGGCCGCCCGCCTCACCGCCGCCGGCGCCGAGGTGACGCTCCAGCCGGTGGGCGCAGACCGCCGCAACGTCATCGCCCGGGTACGCGGCCAGCGCCCCGGCCCGACGCTCATGCTCAACGCGCACCTGGACACCGTGCCGCCGTACGCCATGCCGGACGCCCTCACCCCGCGGGTCGAGGACGGGCGGCTGTGGGGCCGGGGCGCGGTCGACATGAAGGGCGCGCTGGCCGCGATGGCGGCGGTCGTCGCCGCGCTCGCCGCCCCCGGCGTCCGCCTCGCCGGCGAGCTCGTCCTGACCGCCGTCGCGGGGGAGGAGAGCGGCAGCGACGGCATGCGGGCACTGGTCGCGGCGGGCACCGGCGCCGACTTCGCGGTCGTCGGCGAGCCGACGGCGCTGCGGGTCGGGCGGGCGCACAAGGGCGCGATGTGGGCCGAGGCGGCGTTCCGGGGCGTGGCGGCGCACGGCAGCGTGCCGGAGGCCGGCGTGAACGCCATCCACCACGCGGCCCGCTTCGTCGAACGGGTCGAGCGGAGCCTCGCCCCGGCCCTCGCCGAGCGGCGGCACCCGCTGCTCGGGCCGGCCACCGTCAACGTCGGGGTGATCGCCGGCGGCGACCGCCCGCCGATGGTGCCCGCCGCCTGCCGGGTGCAGCTCGACCGCCGCTGGCTCCCCGGCGAGCGGCACGAGCAGGTGCTCGGCGAGCTCCGCGCGATCGTCGCCGACCTGCGCCGCGCGGACCCGGCGGTCGACGCCACCGTGACCGAGATGGAAGGCACGTCGGGCTTCGTGCACGCCCCGCTCGACACCCCGGCCGACCACCGGTACGTGCGGCTGCTCGGCGAGGTGGCGGCCGAGCGGACCGGCCAGGACACCGCGCCGGTCGGCCTCCAGTTCTGGACCGACGGGGCGCTGCTGGCCGCCGCCACCGGTACGCCGACCGTCGTCTGTGGACCCGGCGACATCGCCCAGGCGCACTCGCTGGCCGAATGGGTGGCCGTCGAGCAGCTGCACCGGGCGGCCGATGTCTACTTGTCCCTGGCGGCACGGATGCTCTCCGTGCACGCCGCCTGACGTCACGCGGATAGGGAGGATCTGACCGTGGCCAACACCGAACGCGGGCCCGACGGGCTGCGCGCGGTCGAACGGACGATGGCGGTGCTCACCGCCCTCACCGAGCACCCGCACGGCGCCTCCCTGACCGACATCGTGCGGATCACCGGCATCCCCACCACCACGCTGCACCGGCTGCTCGGCGTGCTGCGCGGCACCGCGCTGGTGCGGGAGACGCCGGACGGCAGGTACGCGCTCGCGGCCGGCACGATGACGCTCGCCCGGGCCTTCCTCGACGGGCTCGACCTGCGCCAGGAGGCCCGCGCCGCCATGCGCGGCCTGGCCGGCGAGACCGGCGAGACCTGCCACCTCGGCGTGCTGGCGGTCACGCACGTGGTCTACATCGAGAAGATCGACAGCCCGCACCCGGTGCGCATGTACTCCCGGGTCGGGTCGAGCAACCCGGCGCTGACCACCGCGATCGGCCGGGCCGTGCTGGCGTACTCGCCGGAGCACGTGGTCACCGAGGCGGTGGAGGCCTCCGCGCGGCTCACCGGCGAACCGGCGCAGGACGTCGGCGCGCTGCTCGCGGCCGTGCGGCACCACGGGTACGCGACCGACCTGCAGGAGAACGAGGCCGGAATCTGCTGCCTCGGCGCCCCGGTCTTCGACCACGCCGGCCGGGTCGTCGCCGGGCTGAGCGTCTCGATGCCGGCCACCCGCTTCGACGCCGGCGCGCTGCCGAAGACCGGCGCACTGGTGCGGGCCACCGCCGACGACCTGTCCCGCCGCATGGGCTGGAACGGCACGGTGGCCACCAGCGGCGACCCCGGCGATTTTCCGCTCCCGCCGCCCGCCCCGCGCCCAGAGCCGACGGTGCTGTGATGAGCGGCCGCCGCGACTTCACCGTACGCTGCACCGCCTGCGCGGCGCCGGCCACGTACCCGGCGTACCGCTGCGACCGGTGCGGCGGGCCGCTCGTGCTCGACCTGGCGCCGCTCGGCCCGGCAGACCACCGCCCCGGCCCGGGCGTCGGCGCCTGGCGGTACGCCGGCATGCTGCCCCGCACCCGGCACGCGGTCAGCCTCGGCGAGGGCGGCACCCCGCTCGTACCGCTCCCTCGTGGACAGTCCACTCTGTACGCCAAGCTGGAGTCGCTGAACCCCTCGCTCTCCTTCAAGGACCGGGCGATGGCGGTCGCCGCCGCCACCGCGCTCGACCTCGGCCTGGGTGGTCTGGTGCTCGCCTCCAGCGGCAACGCGGCGGTCTCCGCGGCCACGTACGCGGCCGCGGCCGGGCTGCGCTGCCGGATCTACTGCGCCACCGGCTCCAACGCCCAGGCCAAGCTCGACGTCGCCCGCGCGCACGGCGCCACGGTCGAGCTCGTCGACGGGCACTACAGCGACGCGTACGCGCGGGCGGTCGAGGCCGAGGAGGGCGGCTGGCTCAACGTCACCACCACGTACCGGAACCCGCTGCTCGCCGAGGCGTACCGGCCGGTCGCCGCCGAGCTCGTCGAGCGCCTCGGCGCCGCGCCGGACGCGGTGGTCGTACCGATCGGCGCCGGGCCGCTGCTGCACGGGGTACTGCGCGGCTTCGAAGACCTGCGGGCCGCGGGCGTCACGTCCGCGGTACCGAGGATGGTGGGGGTGCAGGCCGCCGCGTGCGCGCCGCTGGCGCGCGCGTGGCGGTCCCCCGACTGGCGGGCGGCGCTCGCCGAACCGGTCGCGGTCGGCCCCACCGCGGCAGCGGCCATCGCCGACGCGCTGCGCGGCTACGCGGACGAGGGGCTGCTGACGCTCGCCGCCGTCCGGGACAGCGGCGGCACGGTCGTGGCGGTGGACGAGGCGCGGATCGCCGCCGCCACGGCCGACCTCGCCCGCCGCGGCCTGCTGGTGGAGCCGGCCGCCGCGACGGCTTTGGCCGCGCTGGACGATCCGGCGGTCGCCCGCCTCACCGGGCCGGGCTCCGCCGCCCGCGTCGTGCTGATGCTGACCGGCCACGGCGCCAAGGAGCCGGCCGCGTTCCGCTCCGCTGGAGGTGCGTCATGAGCCAGGGACCCACCGTCGTGGTCGCCGGGGTCGGCCGCTTCGGAGCGTTGCACGCCCGGGTCTGGCGCGAGGCCGGTGCCCGGGTCGTCGGCCTGGTCGACACCGACCCCGGCCGGCTGGCCGAGGTGGCCGCCGCGCACCGGGTCGCGCAGACCGACCGCGACCTGGCCGCGCTGCTAGCCCGGCAGCCCGCCGACGCCGTCGTGGTCGCCTCCGACGAGGCCAGCCACGCCGACCTCGCGGTCACCGCGCTGGAGGCCGGCAGCCACGCCTTCGTGGAGAAGCCGCTCGCGCTCTCCACAGTGGACGCGCAGCGGATCGCCGACACCGCGGCCGCGCGGGGCCGGCAGGTCGTCGCCGGGCACATCTCCCGCTTCGCCGCCCCGATGGCCCGGATGCGCGCCCGCATCGCCGGTGGCGCCGTCGGCACCCTCTGCGTCCTGCGGCTGCGCCGCGACTTCAGCCGCGCCTGGTACGCCTCCTTCGGCGACCGGGTACACCCGGTGTGGGAGTCCTGCATCCACGACATCGACCTGGCCATCTCGTTCACCGGCCGGCCGGTGCGGCGGGTGGTGGCGACCCGGAGCGCGGCCGCGGGGGAGGCGGCGCCGAGCGTGGTGAGCGCGCTGCTGGAGTTCGACGGCGGGGTCATCGCGACGATCGAGTCCGCCTGGCTGGTACCGGCCGGCGCCCCGGGCACACTCGACGACGGCCCGCTCGCGCTGGACGGCGCCATCGTCGGCGAGGCCGAGGCGCTCGGCCTGGGCGGCGTCATCAAGCAGCGGCTGGTCAGCGACGCCCTCGTGGAGTGGACCGGGAGCGGCGCGCAGGTGCCGGACCTGTCGCTGTGGCCCGAGGAGGACGGCGTGGTCGGTGGGGCGCTGCGCCGCGAGGTCGGGTACGCCGTCGACGTCTTCACCGGCCGCCGCGCACCCGACGTCATGCCGCTGCGCGAGGCGTGCTGGGGCGTCGCCACCGCCGAAGCCATCGTCTCCTCCCTGGACACCGGCGACCCGGTACGTGTCACCGCCCCCGCGTGATCGAAGCTCCCCCCATGCCGTTCTAGCGACGTGAGGGGAGCTTCGATCACGCGGGGTGTGCCCAGGGTCAGGTGAGGAGGGTTTCGCCGATCCAGCCGCCCGCCTGGCAACCGGGCGGCACGGCGAAGACGGCGGAGCCGATCGGGGTGATCCAGTCGTTCATCAGGTCGGCTTCGGCGAGGTTGCGCTGGATCGGCAGGAACTGGTCGCCGACGTCGCGCTGGTACGCGGCGAAGACGAGCCCCATGTCGGGGCGGCCGTCCGGGCCGGGCGGCTCGTCGTAGTTGTACGGCCGGCGGAAGATGCGCTGCCGGTCGCTGTCGACGTGCGCGCGGGCGATGTGCGCGGCCTCGGCGATGACGGTGAGCCCGAGCGCGTTCGTGGCGGCGTAGTCGGGCGGGTCGTGCTCGTGCTCCCCGCTCAACGGCGCCCCGGTGTCCAGCCGGCGGCCGACCGCGAACTCCTTGCCGGCGGTGTCGACCGCGTCCCACTTCTCCATCTCGGCCCGGATCCGCCGTACGACCAGCGTCGTGCCACCGTGCAACCAGGACGGTCCACTGTCGACCCACACCGCGCCGTCGAACTCCGGGCTGCCCAGCGCCGGGTTGCGGGTGCCGTCGAGCTGGCCCATCACGTTGCGCTGCGTCACGCCGTCGTCCTGGGTACCCCGGCCCCGGCGGAAGCCGCGCTGCGTCCACCGTGGACGGGCGAAGGCGAGCGTGTCCTTGACGAGCATGCGCTGGGCGTGGGTGACGGTGAGCGGGTCGTCGGCGCAGACCTGGACGAGCAGGTCGCCGCCGCACCACCGCTGCTCCAGCCGGTCGATGCCGAACGCCGGCAGCGGCGCGACCGACTCCGGCCGCAGCGCCTCCCGCCCGGCCGCGGCGAAGAAGCGCGGCCCGAAGCCGAACGTGACGGTGAGGCGGGCCGGGAGCGCGGCCAGCTCGGGCTCGGTGTCGGCGAGGGCCGGCCGCCCCTGGGTGAGCCGCGCCGCGTCGTCGGTGAGCAGCCGCATCAGCCGGCCGAGCGCGGCCCGGTCGACGCCGGCCGCCAGGTCGAAGGCGCAGAACGCGGCGTGCGCCTGCGCCGGCGTGTCGATCCCCGCCTGGTGTACCCCGTGGAAGGGAACGGTCTGCGTGCCGTGCGCGACCGGCCCGGCCTCGGCGGGGGTCGGGGTGTCCGGGTCGCGGGCGAGAGCGACCGCGGCGCCCGCCATCGCGCCACCGGCGGTCAGCGCCCCGCCGGCCAGCAGGCGGCGCCGGCTCAGCCGGCTCATCCGCCCATGCTCATGCTCGGCGAGGCCGACATGCCGGGCATCTCCGGCTGGTAGCTCTCGTTGCCGCCGGCGAAGTCCTTGCCCAGTGCGGTGAACTCCATCGTCCCGCCGTCGGCGAACGTCAGCGTGATGGTGACTTCCGTGCCGGCGGTGACCGGCGTCCTGACGTCCATCATCATCAGGTGGTCGCCGCCCGGCTCCAGCTCGTGCGAACCGCCGGCCGGGATGGTGAACCCGCCCTCCTTGGGGCGCATCACCATCTTGCCGTCCACTGTGGCCACTTCGTGCAGCTCCATCGTGGGCGAGGCGGTGGAGGTGGCCTTGACGACGGTGACGTCGGCACCGGTGGTGTTCATCAGCGTCCCGTACGCGGCGGACATCCCGGACGTCGCGGTCTTGACCCACATGTCCTTCACCACCAGCGGCCGCGCGGCCGCTGGCGGCGACCCGGACGGGCCGGCCTCCGGCTCGGCGTCGTCGCCGCACGCCCCCAGCAGCAGCACAGCCGCCGCCAGGACGCTGCCCAAACCCCACGCACGGCGCCGGTTTCCACCCACGGTCATCGAGAACTCGCCCTTCCCACGATCAGGCTCGGTCAGGAAGGTTGTCGCCGCGCGGCCCCGGAAAGTTCCCGCGATGGTCGATGGCGAGTTCGCTTGACAAACCACCGGGGGTGAGGCGCTACGGTGGGCGCCGTGAATCGCTACCGCCCGCTGTCCGCCGCCGCCCTCCTCGCCGCGGCGCTGGCCGTCGCCGTGCTGCCCGCCGCGCCGGCGTCGGCGCACACCGAGCTGAAAAGCACGACCCCGGCGGCCAAAAGCACCACGACCAGGCCCGTCGCCGAGGTCACGCTCACGTTTACCGGGCTCGTCAAGAAGCCGGGTACGACGGTCGCGGTTACCGGTCCGGACAAGACGTCGTACAGCAGCGGCGACGCCGAGGTCCTCGACCGGACGATCACCCAGAAGGTCGACGCGCTGCCGGTCGGGGCGATCACCGTCGCCTGGCGCACGGTCGCCGCCGACGGGCATCCGATGCAGGGCAGTTTCACGTTCACCAACCGGGCCGCGCCGCCCACGCCCAGCGCGGAGCCGAGCCCCAGCCCGAGCGCCGTGCCGACCACCGCCCCGCCCACCAGCGCCGCCGCGCCGACCCCGGTCGGTCAGGCCAGCGACGACGACTCCTCGTCATCGCCGGTGGTGTGGGTGGTCGTGGCCGCCGTCGTGCTGGCCGCGGCGGCGCTGGGCGGCGTGCTCTGGCGCCGCCGCAGATCCGGCACCTGAGCCGGCGGCGGGTTAACGTCGGGGGATGGACGCCCGGGAGCAGCGGTGGGAGTTCGCGGTGGCGCCGCCACGCAGCGCCCCGGGGGTCGGGTCGATGGTGGGCTACCGGGCGCTCGACGTCCCGGACGCCGTCCACCGGGGGTTGCCCTCGTCGCGGCTGACGTTCATCGTGAGCCTGGACGACGGGGTCGAGGGCGCGGCGACCGCGGCGGCGCTGGCCGCCACCGGCCCGATCCCGGTGATTCTCGGCGGGCTGCACGTCCGGACGAGCCACGTGCGGCTGCGGCGCGGCCAGGCCGGGGTCCAGCTCGCGGTGCACCCGCTCGCCGCGCGGGCGCTGTTCGGGGTGCCAGCCGCCGAGCTGAGCGTGACCGACTTCGACGCCGCCGCGGTGCTCGGCCGCCCCGCCGTCGACCTGCGCGACCGGCTGGCCGAGGCCCCGGGGTGGCGGGAGCGGTTCGCGCTGGTCACCGGCCATCTCGTGGCCGCGCGGGGGCGCCGCCGCGACCCGTCGGTGCGGCCGGAGGTGGCGTACGCCTGGCACGAGCTGGAACGCAGCCGGGGGTGCCTGCCGGTCGGCGCGCTGGCCGACCGGGTCGGGTTGACCGCGCGGCACCTGGGCACCCTGTTCCGGCGCGAGGTCGGCCGCGGCCCGAAGACCGTGGCCAGGCTGATCCGGTTCGAGCACGCGGTCGCCGCGATCGCCGATTCCGTACGCCGGTCCGGCGGCGTGGACCTGGCCGGTGTGGCGGCGGCGACCGGCCACTACGACCAGGCCCACCTGACCCGCGAGTTCGTCAGCTTCGCCGGCGTACCACCCCGGGCCTGGCTGGCCGAGGAGTTCCGTTCCATCCAAGACGGCGGCCACGCCGGGTGGTCAGACTGGGCGGATGACGAACGTGAACCCGACCGTGTGGTTGACGCTCCAGGCGCATGACGCGCCGGCGTTGATCGACTACTACGTGCGTACATTTGGCTTCGTGGTGGCGGCCCGCTACGGCGCGGAGGACACCGTCGACCACGCCCAGCTCAACTGGCCGGAGGGGTCCGGCGGCATCATGCTGGGCAGCCACCGCCCCGGCGCCGCCTGGTCCCGCGAGCCGGGCACGGCGGGCGGCTACGTCGTCGTCGCCGACCCGGACGCGCTCTACGAGCGGGTGCTGAAGCAGGGCGCCGACGTCGTCCGGCCCCTGGCCAAGACCGACTACGGGGCGCGCGAGTTCGCCGTACGCGACCCGGAGGGCAACCTCTGGTCCTTCGGCGACTACGCCGGCGAGCCCGCGCCGTCGTAGCCGTCCGGGCGCACCGCCGGCACCGACCCGAGAAAGACATGAGCTACCGCGACGTCGACGGTGTGATGCGCGGCGATCGTGGTATTCCGGTGCCCGCCCGAGGGCACCTGCGTACCACGATCTCGACGAACGGCGCGGGGAAGAGCCGCACCGCCTGGCCCGGGCCGGCCTCGGGCGCACCTTCCAGACGTCGAACCTCTTCCTCGGGCGGAGCCTGCTGGAGAACGCGAGGCTCGCGGCGAACGGCCGGGACTCGCGGCTGCGCACCGGGTTTCGCCGGTCGGGCGCCGCCCACCGGGCGTGACCGCGGGCCACCCGGGTCGGCGGCCTCGGACGCGGCCCGCTGCGGCTCGTGTCCGGGAAACCGGGCGGTGCCGCCGCGCCGTACGATCTCGCCGGCGATGCCGAGCGCCGCCGGCAGGTTTCCACCTGAAATGCCGGTTGGCGGCTCCGCGGGCGGGTATCGCGGGCGGTCATGAGAGCCGGCGTGATCACGATCCTCGTCGTCGCCGCCGTCGTGGTGCTGATCGCGCTGGCGATGAGCGTGCGGATGGTGCAGCAGTACGAGCGGGGGATCGTCTTTCGCTTCGGGCGGGTGCTTGAGCGGGTACGCCAACCCGGGCTCCGGCTCATCGTCCCGGTCGCCGACCGGATGGTGAAGGTCAGCATGCAGACCACGGTCGTCGGCGTACCGGCGCAGGGGGCGATCACCCGCGACAACGTCACGCTGACCGTGGACGCGGTCGTCTACTACCGGGTGGTCGACCCGGTGAAGGTGCTGGTGAACGTCCACGACTACCCGGCCGCGGTGCTGCAGGTCGCGCAGACCTCGATGCGCTCGGTCATCGGCCGTACCGACCTCGACACGCTGCTGAGCGACCGCGAGCGGGTCAACACCGAGCTCAAGAACGTCATCGACGCCCCCACCGAGCAGCCGTGGGGGCTGCTGGTCGAGCGGGTGGAGGTGAAGGACGTCGCGCTGCCGGACGCGATGAAGCGGTCGATGTCGCGGCAGGCCGAGGCGGAGCGGGAGCGGCGCGCGCGGGTGATCTCGGCGGACGCCGAGTACCAGGCCTCGCGCCGGCTCGCCGACGCCTCCAGCACGATGTCCGGCACGCCCGGCGCGTTCCAGCTGCGGCTGCTGCAGACCGTCGTGGAGGTCGCCGCCGAGAAGAACAGCACGCTGGTGATGCCGTTTCCGGTGGAGTTGCTGCGCTTCTTCGACCAGCTCACCCAGGGCCGGTCGACGCTCGCCCAGACCGCCGGCGACGGCCGAGGAGCGGCGAAGACCCGCTGACACCGGCGCCGGTGCCGCCGCTCAGCGCAGGACCGTGTCGCGAAACGCGGCGAACCCGTCCGGCCCCAGCACCCGGCGGCATATTGACTACCACGCGATGCAGATGAATACTACTCCCTGGGGTCAGATGCTATGCCACGGGGGAGACGCCGTCATGCCGTCGATCATCATCGCCGCGATGCCCATCCACGGCCACGTCACACCGCTGCTCGCGGTCGCCCGGCACCTGGCCGGCCGGGGAGACCGGGTGCGGTTCGTCACCGGCGCGAGGTTCGCCGCGGCCGTCGAGGCCACCGGCGCCGAGCACGTCCCGCTGCCCGCCGAGGCCGACTTCGACGACCGGCAGGACTGGAACGCGACGTTTCCCGAGCGCGCCGCGCTGAAGGGTACGAAGGCGATCGCGCACGACATCGAGCAGATCTTCGTGCGCCCCGGGCGGCCCCAGCACGACACGATCATGGCGGCACACGCGGCCGAGCCGGCCGACGCCGTGCTGGCCGACCCGGCCTTCGTGGGCGGCGCGTTCCTGCTCGGCCACCCGCTCGGCGTCCGGCCACCGGTCGTCATGTGCGGCATCTGCCCGCTGATGATCTCCAGCCGCGACACGGCGCCGTTCGGCATGGGGCTCACCCCGCTGCGCGGCCCGATCGGCCGGCTCCGCAACGCCGCGCTCGCCGCGGTCACCCGCAAGGTCGTGTTTCCGCCGGCCGAGCGGATCGCCGAGCGGACGTTCCGGGAGCTGCACGGCCGCCCGATCCCCTTCGCGGTGCTCGACTGGCCGCGGCACGCCGAGGCGATCGTGCAGTTCACCGTGCCCGAGTTCGAGTACCCCCGCTCCGACGCGCCGGCCACCCTGCACTTCGCGGGACCGGTCTCGGCCTCCGGCTCGCGGGCGCCGCTCCCGCCGTGGTGGGAGGAGCTCGACGGTTCGCGGCCGGTCGTCCACGTCACGCAGGGCACGATCGCGAACGCCGACTTCGGCCAGCTGGTCGAGCCGGTGCTCCAGGGGCTCGCCGGCGACGACGTGCTGATCGCCGTCGCGACCGGCGGGCGGCCGGTGGAGTCGCTGCCACCGCTGCCGGCGAACGCCCGGGCGGCCGAGTTCCTCCCCTACGACGACCTGCTGCCGAAGACCGGCGTCTTCGTCACGAACGGCGGGTACGGGGGCGTGCAGTACGCGCTGCGGTACGGCGTGCCGATCGTCGCCGCCGGCCGCCACGAGGACAAACCCGAGGTCATCGCCCGGGTCGAGTGGGCCGGTGTCGGGCGGCGCCTCAAGACCGACACCCCGACGCCGGCCGCGGTCCGCGGCGCCGTCCGGGCCGTGCTCGCCGACCGGCGGTACCGGGACGCCGCGCGCCGGGTCGCCGGCCGGATGGCGACCACCCGCGGCGTCCACCTGCTCGCCGACGTCGTCGACAAGCTGATCGCCGAGAGCCCTCGGGCCCTCGGCCGCCCGTGAGGGCGCGGCATCCGCCGCCGCCGCTCAGCCCTTTCGCAGCGCCCGCTGCAGCTCGGCCTTGCTCATCCCGGAGCGGCCCTTGATGTCGCGGCGCCGCGCCTCGGCGTACAGCACGTCGCGCGAGGCGTCGCCCCGGCTGATCGCGGCCCGCTCGGCCTTGGTCGGCGTGTGGGCCTTCGTCGACGTCTTCATCGTCGGGGTCGGCTTGCCCAGCTCCTGCCAGCGGGTCGCGGTCATCTCGACGCCGTACCGGTCCGCCGCCCGCCGGATCCGCCGGAACGCCTCGCTCCGCTCGTCGTCGCTGGCTTCGCGGACCTGGTCGAAGCGGGCGATCGCGTTACGGACGTGCGACGCGTCGTTGATCGGCTCCTTCCGCAGGCGCGGGAAGGCGTAAGCGCTCTCCGGTATCGCCTTGCGCTCCTCGGCGTTCAGGTCGTGCCGTGTGCGTGTTCTGGCCATGACGTGGGACTACCCAGGGTGCGCGGATCCTACGCACCGGCCGGCGGGATGTTGTGGTTGAAGCGGAACATGTTCTCCGGGTCGTACCGGGCCTTGAGCCGCTGGAGCCGCCGGTAGTCCTCCGGCTCGTACGCCTCGCGCACCCGCTCCACGCTCGCCGCCGGCCCGGACATGAAGTTCAGGCTGCGGCCGAGCACCCAGCGCCGCTGTCCATCGTGGACCCGCTCGTGCGCCGACCCGACCGCGTCGACGTCCGCCGACGGGTCCAGCGGGGTGACCAGGGCCAGCAGGTACGACGCGTTCCGGTGGCCGACCGCGCTCGGCTCGGCGGGTGGGCGGGCGAGCGCCCCGCCGAGGTGGCGGATCTCGGCGATGAACGGCACCTGTGCCTCGGGCGGCGAGGTGCGTTCCAGCACGGCACCACTGTCCACCGTGCTCAGCAGGACGTTGGTGCTGTAGGCGGCGACCGGCTCGGTCGGGTCGTTGTGCACCGTGCCGGACTCCGCGTACGGCATGTCCCGGGCCGTGTCGAGCAGGCGCGGGCCGGCCGCGCGCAACGGCGCGAGCAGCTCCGCGCCGTCGCCGGCGTCGCCGGAGTACGCGACCCGGACCTGCGCGACATGCTTCCCGCGCAGCGGCTCCGGGATGGCCGGCAGGTCGGGAAACCGCGCCAGCGCCAGGGAGGACGCCATCTGCTCGGGCACCGTACGGGTCCAGGACAGGTAGGTGTCCATGATGGACTGCGCCCGGTCGCCGGGGAAGGAGAGCGCGCCGCCGTACAGCCGGGCGACCGGTACGAGGTCGACCTCCAGGCCGGTGACCGCGCCGAAGTTGTCCCGCCCGCCGCGCAGCGCCCAGAACAGGTCCGGCTCGCTGGCCGCGGTGACGTGGTGCGCACCGCCGTCGGGCGTGACCACCTCGATGCCGCGTACGCTGTCCGCGGCGAAGCCGTAGCCGCGGGAGAGCAGGCCCAGCCCGCCGCCGAGCGTGTAGCCGACCGCGCCGACGTGCGGGGCGCTGCCGCTCAGCGGCGCCAGGCCGTGCGGCGCGCAGGCCTCGATCACCTGGTCCCAGCGGGTGCCCGCCTCGAACGAGGCGGTGTGCGCCTCCTTGTCGACGTGCACGCCGGTCATCCGGCGGGTGCTGACCAGGACGCCGCCGGACGCCGCGACGGACGTGCCGTGCCCGGTCGCCTTCACCGCCAGCGGCAGCCGGTTGGCGGCGGCGAACTCCACCGCCGCCTGGACGTCGCCCGCGCTCTCCGCGACGTAGATGACGTCGGGACGGTGTTCCACCGCGGCCTGGAACCCGGCCCGCTCCTCGTCGTACCCGGCCTCACCCGGCCGGACCGTGCTGGTCATCGCTCTCCTCCTCGGGTGAACCTCCAACGGCGTCGTACCCGATGCGGCGCGCTGAACACGCCGACGCCGGGGTTCATGCCGGGAGCGGGGCGCCGACCCGTTCCACCCGCAGGGCTGTGACGACCCCGCGGTCACGGCTCGGCGCGGACCGCGGTGAGGCCCCAGGTCGCGTACCGGAGCGTGACGGTGCCGCCCAGCGCGTCGACCGCCGCCGCCACGTCGGCCAGGATCCCGGCCACCTTGTCCGGCGGGAGGCTGGTGAGGCCGCCGGACGTGGGGATCAGGTCGAGCAGCTCGTCCCGGCGGTACGCCCGCTCCCAGTCGTACCGCCACAGCTCCGGCTCGCCGAACCCGCCCGCCTCGCGGATCCCCTCCGCGGCCCTGGCGTAGAGCCCTCGGTACGCGTCCAGGATCGACCCGTCCCGCTGGCCGTCGAAGCCGACGGGCGATTCGGGAGCGGCCCGCCGGTACGCCGCGGCGAGCGCCTGGGCCACGCCGGGCGGGAGCTCGAACACGTGCCCGAAGGGCGCCAGCACCCCGCCGGGCCGGAGCACCCGCGCGGCCTTGGCGGCGCCGGCGACCGGGTCGATCCAGTGCCAGGCGGTGCCGGCGACGACCGCGTCGAAACTCCGCCCGGCCGGGTCCCACGCCTCGAACGCCGCCACCTCCACCTCGACGCCGGTACTTCGCGCGAAGCCGGCCATCCGCGGGTCCGGCTCGATGCCGAGCACCCGGCACCCGGCCGCCTGGAACTGGCGCGCGTCGATGCCGGTGCCGCAGCCGACGGCCAGGAGGTCCGGGCCGGGGCTGGCGGCCAGGATCCGCTCGACCATCGCGTCCGGGTACGGCGCCCGGGTCCGGTCGTAGCGCTCGGGATCGACCCCGAACGACTCCGCCATCTCGCGGTGCCGGTGGGGCTCGGGTTTCGCGGCGGGAACAGTGGGCATGCGCCCACTCTAGTGGGCAAGTGCCCATTAGGCACACGATAGTGTTCCGCGGTGAGCGGCGAGCGTGAGGGAGGTCCTGGCGGTGCCCACCGGTGTGGCGCTGAGCGACCCGCGCCAGCAGCTGTTCGACGCGGCCGAGCGGGTCCTGCTGCGGACCGGGGCGGCCGGGCTGACCAGCCGGGCGGTCACCGCCGAGGCGGGCGTCGCCAAGGGGGTACTGCACCGGCACTTCGCCGACTTCGACGGGTTCCTCGCGGAACTGGTGCTGGACCGCATCGCCCGGGTCGGCGCCCAGACCACCGCGCTGCGCGGCGCGGCCGGCACCGGCTCCGTCGCCGGCAACCTGACCGGCGCGCTGACCCTCCTCTTCGAGCCGGTGATGGTGGCCATCGTGGCCCTGGTCATCGCCCGGGACGAGCTGCGTACCCGGTTGCGCCGGGCCGGCACCGCCCGGTTCCCGCTCGTCGGCGAGGGGACCGCGATGGTCGCCGGCTACCTCGCCGCCGAGCGCGACCTGGGCCGGATCGCCCCGGACGCCGACGTCGACACGCTCGCCCCGACCCTGATCGGCGCCGCGCACCTGCTCTTCACCGAGCGGAAGGGGAGCCCGCCGGAGCCCGAGGCGCTCCGCAGGGTGGTGACCACGGTCCTGGCCGGCGTCACCCGCTGACGGTCGCGCTGACCGCCGTCAGCCGGGCGCTGGCCACCCCTCGACGGCGTGTCCCGTGTGAAGACCGCCCCGGTCGTACGCCGGCTGAAAGGCCCTGGGATCCTCCTCGTCCCCTGAGCCTCAGTCCTTGAGCAGCCGCTCGCTCAGCTCCCAGAGCCGCCGCGCCGACTCCGGGTCGATGGCGTGCGGCACGACGTCGGAGGGGACGTCCTCCCCGCTGCCGAAGTCGAAGGCCCGCGGGGTGTCCAGCGGCCCGACCTCGTTGTCCTTCAGGTAGACGCCGCCGATGCCGTCGAGCAGCGGGCTCGTCGCCGCGAACACGCTGGTGCTCGCCCCCTGCCGCGGTGTCTTCATCTCCCGGGCGGGGTCGAGGACCGGCCGGCCGGTCTCGTCGATCAGCCCCATCGCCCGCAGCTGGTCCTCGTTCACCGCGGGGCCGTCCTCGGTCCGCGACGGGCCCAGGCCGGTGGTGACCACGATGCCCGGGTGCGCGGCGTAGCCGCGGATGCCGTCCGCCGCCCACCGCCGGTCCAGCTCGACGGCGAAGAGCACGTTGGCGGTCTTGGACTGGCCGTAGGCGAGCAGGCCGTCGTACCCGGTGGTGAAGTGCGGGTCGTCCCAGCGGATGTCGGAGAGGCGGTGGCCCCCGGAGGTCACGTTGACGACCCGGGCGCCGTGGGCGGCGCGCAGCGCGGGCAGCAGGGCCAGGGTGAGCTGGAAGTGGCCGAGGTGGTTGGTCGCGAACTGCGACTCGTAGCCGCGCGCGTCGCGAAACAGCGGGCCGCCCATGATGCCGGCGTTGTTGATCAGCATGTGCAGCGGGCGGCCGGAGTCGAGGTAGCGGTTGGCGAAGTCGTCGATGGACTTCGGGTCGAGCAGGTCCAGCCGGCCGACCTCGACGCGCTCGATGCCGGCCACCGCCGCCGCGGCGCGGTCCGGGGTACGCGTACCGACGACGACGGACGCGCCGGCCTTGCCGAGCGCCCGGGTGGTCTCCAGGCCGAGCCCGGCGTGGCCGCCCGTCACGATGGCGTACCGGCCGGTCAGGTCGATGCCCCGCAGGACGTCGTCGGCCGTCGAGGCGGCGGTGAACCCGGTGCCGATGGGGTGCTGCTTGTCTGTCATGCCACCAGCCTGCGCCGGGCTTTCCGGACTCTGAATAGTTGTCAGTCCGCATTTCTTGCGTGATAGTACGGAGGTGGCCGGTGACCAGCTGTCCGAGGTGTTCGACCTCGTCGAGATCCGCGGTCTGCTCTCCGGCGGTTTCGCCGTGCGCGGCCCCTGGGTGTCGCGCGCCTCCGTGGAGGGCCTGAAGTTCTTCGCGCTCGTCTGCGGCCGGGCCCGGCTCACCACCGACGGCATCGACCGGCCGATCGACCTCGAGCCGGGCGACGTCGCCATCCTCAACAACCGGTCCTGGCTGGAGCTCGAGGGCGGCACCGGCGACGGACCGCCCCGCGAGATCCAGCCCGAGCCGGGCTTCTCCTCCAGCCGCCTCCAGTGCGCCGACCGCGGCACCGACGACATCATGGTCGGCGGCCGGGTCGAGCTCAACCCGGCCGGCCAGGCCCTGCTGCAGCAGGCGCTCCCGCCGGTGGGGCACGTGCGGGCCTCGGCCGCCGCGGCGACCCACCTGCGCGGCAGCCTCGACCGCCTCTTCGACGAGGTGACCGGCAACCGCATGGGCTCCGCGTTCGCGATCCGGCAGTACGGCCAGCTCCTGCTTCTCGAAGTGCTGCGGGCCTACGTCGACCAGGCCGAGCTGCCGCCGGGCTGGCTGCGGGTGCTGGCCGACGAGCGGCTGCGCCCGGCACTCCGCCTCATCCACGCCGAGCCCGGCAGGCCCTGGGGCCTGGCCGAGCTGGCACACGCCGCCGCGATGTCGCGCACCTCGTTCGCCGAGCGCTTCCGGAGCGTGGCGGGCATGCCGCCGCTGACCTACCTCAACCGCTGGCGGATGCTGCTGGCGCAGCGCGCCCTCCGCGACGGCGAGGTCCGCGTCGGGTCGCTCGCCACGAAGCTGGGGTACGCGTCGGAGAGCGCCTTCAGCACCGCGTTCAAGCGGGAGGTGGGCGAGTCGCCGCTGCGCTACCGCTACCGCCTCCGCGCCGAGCGGTCCCGCTGACCGCCGCCGGACCGAGTCTGTGATCGAAGCTCCTTTGAAGTCGCTAGAGCGACTTGGCGGGAGCTTCGATCACGAACACCGCCGAGGCGGTTGAGCTCGTCGAGCCCGACCGGTCCGCGCTCCAGCCAGACGTCGTTCTCGTGGATGTGCGGGGGTAGGAGAAGGCCCGGCTCGAAGGGTTACTCGATGATCGAGACGGCGCCGGCGGTCTCCTCGGCGTAGAGCTTGACGACGACGCCGTGGGCGTCGTCTCCCTCGTCGGCGGCGATCAGGGTCTTGCCTTGACCCGATTCTGCATGGCTAACCTCCTTGCCCGCGCTCGTCGCGGCGGTCAGGTCTCGTCGAGTCGTTGGTCAGTCGAATCTCGTCACCCCTCCACCCTTGCCCCGACCGGCTGTCGGTCATGCCTTCCCGGAACCCTCCGGGAGTGCGTCGAATCGAGGACAGTCTCCTTTATCGGGGCGGGGTGGTCGGTAGCCTCGCATTTAACGAATTTTCCGGCGGCGAAACCGCGCCGACCGTCCAGCGTTTTCGCCTTTCGCTGTCGGGGACACGATCGACAAATGGGGGAGTCGTGAATCTCGCACAGTCAACGTCGCCACACCGCCATGCCTACCCGCTACGGGGGATCGACAACGTCGCCAGGTCCGCATTGTTCGAGGGCCGATTCGGGCGAATCTTCCGCCGCCTGCCGGCATTCACGCCCGACGACACCACGATCGCCGAGATCGCCGCGGCGATGGCCGAACCCAGCGGCGGTGACCCGGCCCTGGACAACGAGAAGATCCCGGCCGGATACACCTACCTGGGGCAGTTCATCGACCACGATCTCACGTTCGACCCGGTCTCCAGCCTCGACCGGCAGAACGACCCCGACTCGCTCACCAACTTCCGCACACCCCGCTTCGACCTCGACTGCCTCTACGGGCGGGGCCCGGCCGACCAGCCCTACCTGTACGACAAGAGGAACAGCGGCCAGTTCGTGATCGGCGAGCACGACAACGAGCTCGACCTGCCCCGAAGCGGCCAGGACACCGCCCTGATCGGTGATCCGCGCAACGACGAAAACATCTTCGTCAGCCAGATCCACCTGACCATGCTGCTGTTTCACAACAAGGTCTTCGAACGGCGTGCCGACTTCGGCCAGGCGGTCGCCCAGGCCACCGAAACCGAATTCACCGCCGTGCAGCGGGTGGTGCGTTGGCACTACCAGTGGGTCGTGATCCACGACTTCCTGCGCCGGATCGTCGGCGAGGAGACGCTCGGCCAGGTGCTGATCCGCGAACCGCAGACACCGTACGGGCCGCCGGTCGAAAAGGCGCGGCTGGCCTTTTTCAAGTGGCGCAACCAGCCTTTCATGCCGGTCGAGTTCGCGGTGGCCGCGTACCGGTTCGGGCACTCGATGATCCGCGGCAGGTACACGTTCAACAGCACCGTGCCGCCACTTCCGATCTTCACCAAGGAACCGATCGCCGAGTCGCCACCGCTCAGCCACCTCGGCGGGTTCCGCATCCTGCCGCCGTTCTGGCAGGTCGAGTGGGCCCGGTTCTTCGAGATCGACCCGGCCGTCCAGCCGCAGGCCACCCGCAGGATCGACACCAACATCGTCGGCCCGATGCTCGAACTGCCGCCGGAGGTCGCCCCCGGCATGCCGTCGCTGGCCGAGCGCAACATCACCCGCGGCGCCCGCCTCGGGCTCCCCTCCGGACAGTCCGTCGCCCGGGCGATGGGCCTGACCCCCCTCACCGACCAGGAGCTCGCGCTCCCCAAGCCGGGCCCCGCACCGCTGTGGTACTACGTGCTGCGCGAGGCCGCCCTGCACGCCAACGGTGAGCACCTCGGCCCGGTCGGCGGCCGCATCGTCGCCGAGGTCTTCCTCGGGCTCCTCGCCGCCGACCCCTCCTCCTACCTGCACACCGACCCCGGCTGGACACCCTTCCTGCCCGCCGCCACGCCCGGCGAGTTCACCATGGTCGACCTGATCAACTTCACCGGGTTCGGCCTTACGCCGATCGTCTGAGCGCCGATTGGGCGGCCTGGGCTGGACCCGGCAGCCGCCCGGCAGTGAGGGAATACCCCCGATCCGGCGGCGGGCGCGACGCGCCCCCGCCGGTGCCGGGCGGCGGCCGGCATGCTGCTGGCATGGGCAGGATGTCGCTGCGCCGGCTCCGCGACTGGCGGACGCCGGCGCCGTCCGCCTGCGGCGACGGCCTGATCGTCGAACACTACGGCGTCGGCGTGCTCATCACCCACCCCGCCGATCCGCCGTACGTGTACTGGCGCATGCTGCGCACGGCGGCCGGTACGGCGGGCGAGCCGCTGGTGCTGATGTCTCCGGGCGCGGCCGGGCATCCCGAGGCCCGCACCGTGCTCGCGGACGCGGTGTGCGCGGCGGCGCGGGCCCGTCCCGGCCGCGAGCGGGTCTGGCTGGGCAACCCGGGGCTCGGCGGCACCGACCCGGCGAACGTCGCCTGGCTGGCCGCGCTCTCCCGGACGTCCGGTGTGGACCTCGTCGCGGCGGACGGCCAGATCGCGTTCCTGCCCGGTGGCGGCCTCTACGCCGGCCCGACCTCCGGCGCCTCCGGCTGGCGGCTGTTCGGCCCGGACGGGGCCGGCGACATCATCGGGTACCGGTATCCGGCGCCGGGCCCACCGCCGCAGACGCCGGCGCGACCGGCGCGGGCGGACGGGCGCCCCGGCGAGCGGGTACCGTCCGCGCTCACGGCCGGCTGGCTGCGGCGGGACACCCGGCTCTGGTGGCTCGGGGACGAGGGGGACGTCGTCGCCGAGGTGGTGCCGGCCGGCATCCTGCTCCGCCCCGGTGGACTGTACACTTCGGACGCTCTGGTCGTCGTGGACCCGCTCTCGTCGACGATTTCCGTTGGCACGGTGGGCTTTCCGGTGCCGGCGACGCTGGTGGACGCGCTGCGCCGGCTGGTCGCGGGCGCCCCACCCGACCCGCCCGGCGCGCTGCTGCTGAGAGTGACCGGCGAGGCCGACCCCGAGCGGCGCGCCGAGATCGCCGCCGTGGCCGAGGAGGCCGGCTGGGAGACGGAGGGCGTGCCGCCCGGCGTCGCCTCGTCGCCCCGGGCATCCGCACCGCCGCCCCGCGTCTCCGCACCGCCACTTCCCGCGGCGCCCTTGCCGCCGCTCGCCCCAACGTCCGCGCCGCCGGCGCCGGCGCCCGACCCGCTGCCTCCGGTGCCGCCGCAGCTGTCCTGGGTGTCGGTGCTGCCGCTCTCGGAGCCCGCGCCGCTGCCGCAGGCGCCCATATCGCCGGCGCCCTCCTGGCTGTCCCAGCCGCCGCCGCCGTCGTCGTCGGTGTTCGAGCCGCCGCCGTCGGTGTTCGGGCCGCCGCCTTCGGTGTCCGCGTGGCCGCCACTCTCCGAAGAGGACGCCCACCCGCCGCTCTCGGCGCCCATTGAGCCGCCGCTCCCGAAGGCCGCCGAGCCGCTGCCTTTGGAGCAGCCTGAGGCGCCGCTCTTGGAGCACACCGAGCCGCTGCCGGCGGCGGGACCGCCGCCCGCCCCAGCCCAACCGGTCGGCGTTGAGCCGGTGCCCGCTGACCTTGGGTCTCCGCCCGCGCCAGCCCAGCCGGCCGACGTTGAGCCGGTGCCCGCTGACCTTGGGCCTCCGCCCGCGCCAGCTCAGCCGGTCGACGCTGGGCCGCTGCCCGCGCCAGCACCGCCCGCTGACGTCGGGCCACTGCCCGCGCCAGCCCGGCCGGTGGGCGCGTGGCCGCCGCTGGCCGTGTCCGCGCCACCGACCCGCGTGGTCTCCAACCCGGTGCCGGTGCCGCCGCCCGCGGCGCCCGATCCCGTGCCGGGTAACGCACCCCATCCGCCGCCGTGGGCTCCCGATCCGTTGCCGCCAACCGCGCCCGCCCCGGTGCCCGACGGCGCGCCCGACCCTGTAACGGCCGGCGTGCCTGACCTGGCGCAGGCAAGCGCGACCGCCGCCGTGCCCGCTCAGGCGGCGGCCGGCGCGAGCGGGCCGGGCGCCACCGCGTACCCGATGGTTGTCGCGGCGCCGGTGATCACGGTGGCCGAGCCTTCGACGGACGAGCCGCCGCCCGCCCCTGAGGCACCGGCCGTGACGGTGACGGCCCCGGTGGCCCCGGCGGTGCCGGTGCGCCTGGCGGACCGGGCGAGTACGGCGGCGGAGCAGCGCGCGTTCGTGGCGGCGCTCGGGCCGGCCTTCACCGACTCGCTGGCGACCGTCAACGCGGCCCTCTCCACCTGGCCGGCGCTGCGCGACGACTCGCCGGGCGCGAAGGCGGACTACGCGGCGGTCTGCGTCTACCTTGGCGGCGGCGGCTGGGGAGCGGTGCGGCTCAACGCGGCGCTCCGCGCGGGCCGCCCGCCGGAGCTCGACGGGTACCTGGCCTGCCTGGTCTCCGGGATGCGCCGGCTGCCGCTGCACCGCCGCGCGGTGCTCTGCCAGGCTACGGTCGCCGGGCCGGTCGAGCTGAGCTACCCGGTGGGTGAGGTGCTGACCGAGCCGGCGTTCCGGAGCGCGAGCGCCGGCCTGGACGTCGCGGTTCCCGGCGCGAACGTCGACCTGCTGATCCTGTCCCGGACCGCGCGCCAGATCTCGGTGCTCGCCCCGCGCGACCGGGTCCTGGAGGAGGCGGCCTTCCTGGGCGGAACGCGGTTCAAGGTGCTGGAGGTGCGCAGGTCCGAGGCGAAGGGCGGGGACGGCGCCGCCCTGCCCGGCACCGCGGTCCTGCTGCGGGAGGTGCCGCCGGGCGAGCGGGCCGCCGCGAACGGTCCGGACGACGCGGACCGCCTCGCGCTCGACCGGCTGGCCCGGGCCCTGGCACACCGGCAGAGCCAGCCGCCGCGCGCGGTCGAGGACGCCGATCTGATGCAGCGGCTGGCCGGCCCGGCCCTGGGTGCCGCCGGCGCGGCGGTGGCGTACCCGTGACGGCCTTCGGACGCCCGGCGCCGCGGGTGGTCGCGGCGGTCGCGCTGGTCGCCGTCGCCGCGGTGCCGACCCCACCGTCCACTGCGGACGGTGCCTGCCTGCCGGCGCCGACGAGCACCGAGACCGGGGTACCGTGGGGCCAGCAGCGCCTCGGCGTCGAGCGGGCCTGGCCCCTGTCCCGCGGGCAGGGCGTGACGGTCGCCGTGGTGGACACCGGCGTCGACGGGGGCACCCCGCAGCTTCGCGGCCGCGTGCTGCCCGGCCAGGATCTCACCGCGACCGGCCGGCCCCGCGCCGACAACGACTGCTTCGGCCACGGCACCTTCGTCGCCGGTATCGTCGCCGCGGCCCCGGCGGAGGGGACCGGGTTTACCGGTGTCGCGCCGGACGCGCGGATCCTGCCGGTCCGGGTGGCCAACACGATGGAGGACGGCACCGCGGCCCGGCTCGCCCAAGGCGTGCGCGCCGCGGTGGACGCCGGTGCCAAGGTCGTCAACATCTCGGCCAGTACGCCGGTGCCGGATCCGAGCCTGGTCGCCGCCGTGGAGTACGCCGAGCGGCGCGACGTCGTGGTCGTCGCGGCCGCCGCCAACGGCGCCGAGCGGGGCCAGACGGTCGCCTACCCCGCCGCGTTCCCCACCGTGGTCGCCGTGGGCGCGATCGACTCCGGCGGCGGCCTCGCCAACTTCTCCCAGACCGGCAAGCACCTCGGGCTGGTCGCGCCCGGCGTGGACGTGACCAGCGTGGGACCGCGCGGCGCCGGACACTGGCAGGGGAGCGGCACGAGCTACGCCGTACCGTTCGTGAGCGGGACGGCGGCGCTGGTCCGGGCGTACCGGCCGGGGCTGACCGCGGCGCAGGTGCGGGCCCGGCTGCTCGCCACCGCCGACCATCCGGCCGCGGCGATGCCGGACCCCGGGTTCGGGTGGGGCGTGGTCAACCCGGCCGCCGCGGTCTCCGCCGTCCTCCCCGAGGAGGGCGGCGCGAGCGCGGCCGAGCCACCCCCGGCGGCACGCCACCCCGACCTGCCCCCGCCCGACCCGACCGGCCCACGACTCGCGGCGCTCGCCGCCGGCGCCGCGGTGGTCGCGACCGGCCTGGTGGCGCTGCTCGCGGTCCTGTTGCCCGCCGCCAACCGCCGCCGCTGGCGCCCCGCCCGCTCAGCCGTGGTCGATCAGACCCGCCGCTAGTGCGGTGGCCACTAACGTTCACCGGGTGACCGGCGGCCTTCGGCCGCTGGTCACCCGGGCCGGCGAAGCCGGCAAAGGTTAGTGGCCAGCGCACTAGCGGATCCAACCCAAGAGACAGATGCGAGCCACGCCGACGTCCACGGCGGTCCAGCCCAATGCCACTCCCCTCCTGCGCGCGACGGCTTGACCCAAACCGGTCGACGCGTCGGCGATCGTGGTATTTCAGTGCCCCTCCGAGGGCACCTGGATACCACGATCCCAAGCCGCAGATCGTGGTACCTGGCTGTAGCTCTGGCGACAGCCAGGTACCACGATCCGCACGAGCCAGCCCACGCCCCGACGCCGATCAAGGGACGCACGGCTCAAGAGCGGACCGTCCCAGCAGATCGTGGTACGGATCCGCCCGCCCGGGGGCAACTGCGTACCACGATCTCGACCACCCGCCCGGTGGTGACCGCGGCCCGCGCGGGCCGGGCGACGGCCTGGAGTTCGCGAGCGTGCCCAGTTCACCGGGCCTTGACCGAATCAGCGTGAGTGGCATTGGGGCCGGACCGTCGCGCCCGCGGCCTCACCCTTCGCGCTTCACAAGCCCGACGCTCGCGACGGCGGTTGCGGCGCGTGCCGCGTGCCGCGGGCATCGTGGTGTCTGGACCACCGCGGAGGTCGCGGTAGCCCTAATGTCTATTGTGGATCCTCAGGTCTGCGGGGTCTGGACGAGGCGGACCTGGCGCCGGCGGTTGACGTACTGGCCGCGGCCGGTGGGCAGCTTGCGCGGCCGTACCGTGCCGAGGAAGGCGCCCTCCTCGCGCGGGCACGACAGCAGCACCGCCGGCGAGCCGAGCTCCCAGGCGCGGCGCATCACCGGGTTGGTCATCGCGCGGCCGGCGCCGCTGGTGCTGCGCGCGATGATCAGGTGGAGGCCGATGTCGGCGCCGTGCGGGAGCAGGGGGAGCAGCGGCTGCAGCGGGGCTTCGCGGCCGCCCTCGATGAGCTCGAAGTCGTCGATGATGATGAACAGCCGGCCGCCGGTCCACCAGTCGCGTTTGGGCAGCCGGCCGGGTGGGATGTCCGGGCCGGGCAGGCGGCCGGTCAGGATCTGGCCGGCCTCGGCCATCGTCGCGGCGAGGCGGTCGACGGACATCGAGTAGCCGATCTGGTGCGCCTCGGGGATCGCCTCGTGCAGCTCGCGGCGGAAGTCGCCGAAGACCACGCGGGCCTCGGCCGGCGGGTGGTGCGCGGCGACCGAGCGGGCGATGTGCCGCAGCAGGTTGGTCTTGCCGGTCTCCGTGTCGCCGAAGACGAGCAGGTGCGGGTTGGTGTCGAAGTCGTGCCAGAGCGGCTCCAGGCGGGCGTCGTCGAGGCCGAGCGGTACGCGCACCTCGGCCTCGCGGGAGGGCGCGGTCGGCGCCGGCAGCGCGGTCGCGGGCAGCCGGTCGGGCAGCAGCCGCACCTGCGGGGCGCGCGGCGCGGTCGGTACGTCCAGCACCTCGACCAGCTCCGCCGTCGCCTCGGCGAGGTCGTCCGTGGTCTGGTACCCGTCGATGCGGGGCAGGGCGGTCAGGAAGTGCTGCCGGTCGGAGGTGATGCCGCGGCCCGGGATGGCCGGCACGGTCGCGGCGACGCGGCTGTTGACCTCCGACTCCACCGGGTCGCCGAGCCGCAGTTCGAAGCGGGTGCCGAGCACGTCGCGCAGCCAGGGCCGGATCTCCGACCAGCGGCCGGCGGAGACGGCGAGGTGGATGCCGAAGCTCAAGCCGCGCGCGGCCAACTCGCCGAAGCGGTCGTCCAGCTCCTGGAAGTCCTGCCGGACCGTGTACCAGCCGTCCACGACGAGGAAGACGTCGCCGTACGGGTCCTGGTCGCGGAACTGGCCGTTGCGGCGGGCGCGGCGGTAGCTGAGCATCGAGTCGATGCCGTTGCTGGCGAAGATCTGCTCGCGCCGGGCCAGCAGGTTGGTCATCTCCAGCACGGTCCGGGTGACCCGGTCGCGGTCCAGCCGGCCGGCGACGCTGCCGACGTGCGGCAGGCGGGCCAGTGAGGCGAGCGCGCCGCCACCGAAGTCGAGGCAGTAGATCTGCACCTCCTCGGCGGTGTGGGTGAGGGCGAGCGAGCAGATCAGCGTGCGCAGCAGGGTGCTCTTGCCGGCCTGCGGGCCGCCGACGACGCCGATGTTGCCGGCGCTGCCGGCCAGGCTGGCCAGGAGCAGCTCGCGCCGCTGCTGGGCGGGGAGGTCGACGAGGCCGACCGGTACGGTGAGCTGGCCGGTGTCGTACTCGCCGACCGGGCGTACGCCGAGCCGCGGGTGCTCGACCAGGGGCGGCAGCAGCTTCTCCAGGGTGGCGGTCTCCTTCAGCGGCGGCAGCCACACCTGGTGCGCCGCCGGGCCGTGGCCGCGCAGCACCTCCAGCAGTACGTCGGCCAGGACCGGTGGCTTCTCCTCGCTCTCCGGCTGCTGGTCCGGCTCGGGCGTGGCCGGCTCCTCCGGGCGCAGGTGCGCGGTGCCGAACGGGACCAGCCCGGCCCCAGCCGCCCGGCGGCGCCGCTGGCCCGGCGGGCGGTACGGCCCGGAGCAGTACGCGGCCTTGAAGCGGATCAGTGTCTGGGTGTCCGGCCGCAGGTAGCCGTTGCCGGGCACGTTGGGCAGCTCGTACGCGTCCGGTACGCCGATCACGCTGCGGCTCTCCATCGAGGAGAAGGTGCGCAGGCCGATCCGGTACGACAGGTGGGTCTCGATCGCGTGGATGCGCCCGTCGTCCAGGCGCTGGCTGGCCAGCAGCAGGTGTACGCCGAGGCTCCGCCCCAGCCGGCCGATCATCGCGAAGACGTCGATGAACTCCGGCTTGTTGCTGAGCATCTCGCTGAACTCGTCCACCACGATGAACAGCGCCGGCATCGGCTCCAGCCGGACCCCTTCGGCGCGGGCCTGCTCGTAGTCGCGGCGGGACGGGTAGCCGGTCGCGCGCAGGTGCTCCTGGCGGCGGTTCAGCTCGCCGGTGAGCGCGTCCTGCATGCGGTCGACCAGCTCCAGCTCCTCGGCCAGGTTGGTGATGACGGCGGAGGTGTGCGGCAGCCGTTCGAAGCCGAGGAACGCCGCGCCGCCCTTGAAGTCGACCAGGACGAGGTTGAGCTCCTCGGAGGAGTGCCGGGCGGCGAGCGCCAGCACCAGCGTGCGCAGCAGCTCGCTCTTGCCGGACCCGGTGGCGCCGATCAGCATCCCGTGCGGCCCCATGCCACCCTCGGCCGCCTCCTTGATGTCCAGCTCGATCGGGGTGCCGGTGGTGGACATGCCGATCGGTACCCGCAGCCGCTGCGCCGCGCTCCGCCCGGCCCGGTACGCCGCGGGGTCGAATGTGGACAGATCGCCGAGGTGCAGCAGGCCGGCCAGGTCGTAGTCGCCGGCGAGCGGCTCCTCGGTGTCGGTGCCCTGGCCGACCCGGTACCGGGCGATCGAGCGGGCCAGCGCCGCGGCGGCGACCGGCCCCATCCGGTCCGGGCGGCCCAGCGGATTGGCGCTCACCTTCCCCAGGTGGTCGAACGTGACGGTGCTCAGCCGCTCCCCGTCCACCTCCAGCAGCAGCGTGTGCGGGCGGGCCTCCCAGCCCAGCGTCCCGCCGGCGTCGAGGACGACGAGGTTGCGGTACCCCTCCATCGCCAGGCGGTGGTCGGCCGGCAGGTGCGGCCCGTCGAGGACCACCACGACGAACGGCTCGACGGCCGTGACCGGGGTGTCCGGCTCGAAGCCCGGCCGGTCCGGTACGCCGAGCGCGGCCAGCACCTCGTCGAGCTCGGCCGCCTCCGTGGCGAACAGCCGGCGGGTACCGGTCACGTCCGGGACCGTCTCGTCCTGCACGTGCGGCAGCCACTTGGCCCAGGCCCAGTCCGGGTGGCTGGAGGCGACCACCAGGCGCAGCTCCTGCGGGGAGTGCGCGACGGCGGTCTGGGCGAGCGCCGCGCGCAGCAGCGCCCGGATGGCCGGGGTGTCGCCGCGGACCCCGATCCGGGCGAACCCGCGCAGGTACACGGCGATCGGCGCGTCCTGCAACGTCGTGTACGCCCGCAGGAAGCGGCGCAGCGCGTGCGCGGCCAGCGGCTCCAGGTCTTCCACCGGCTTGCTCTGCGGCGGCACCAGGCGCAGCGTGGAGCGGCGGGTGCCGAGCCCGAGCCGTACCTCGCCGAAGTCCTCGTGCGCGGTGCGCCGCTCCCAGAGCCGCTGGCTCAGCGCGATCGACCAGAGCGCGCCGGGGTCGGGGTGCTGCCACCGGGCGGCGCGCCGCTCCTCGGTGAGCGCGCCCCGCACCTTGCGCCGGACCTGCCCCAGGTAGCGCAGGTAGTCGCGGCGCTCGCCGTTGAGCCGGTGCTTGTGCTGCCCGGCGTTGCGGATCAGCGGTACGACGAGCATCGCGGCCGCGGAGAGCACCATCAGCCCGACGCCGACGTAGGCGAGCGCGCCGGCGTTGGGGCGCAGGAAGATCAGGACCATGGCCAGTGACGCGATGGCCATCGGCGCGAGCATCAGCACCGCGCTGAGGCCCCGCTCGGCCGGCTCCGGGATGACCGGCGGCTCCTGGAGGGTGATCTCGTCGACGGGCGCCACCGGCCCGGCCCGCCGCGCCTTGCGGGTGAACAACACCGTGCCCACGTCGTCGCTCCTTCGGTGAGGGGTTTCCCTCCATCGGGCGGGTGCCGCACCGCGCCTGCTGCGCTTGGGTGGGCCCCGTGCCTACCGTCTCGACGGGTCTCGGTGTCGCCTTGGCGGGAGATGACCGGACCAACGAAGAAGGACGGACCCACCATACAGGGGGCGTTGTGGCCGCTACAAACGTTGTTCCGGCGGAGCTGAAGAAGATCGCGACGAGCATCGACGGGTTGCTGGACGACCAGAAGGCCATCCTGAGCCTCGGTGAGTGGGCACCCAACGCCGGCAAGTTCGACATGGCGGTGTGGCTGGAGGCCGTCTACACGGACCGCCGCGACGGCGTCGTGACGCACGTGAAGTACCTGGAGATGGCGTGCGCCGAGATCGTCCGCGGGCTCAACACGATCGCGAGCGACTTCGAGAAGGTGGACACCGCCAACGGCGAGGCCGTGGCGGCGTTCGACCAGCGGGCGCTCGACGCGGTCAAGGGCATGGAGGACGCCGAGTTCGCACCGGTCATGGCGGCGGCGCCGCCGGCGAACGGCTTCAAGACCGGGGACGACAAACCCACCGGCGACACCGGCGTCACGATCGTCGGCGACAAGGTGGTCCTGGACGGCGACCCGTTCACCAAGGGCATCCCGGGGATCAGCTCCTTCGACGACCTGGCGCTGCCGTCCGGCAAGGGCACCCTCGACCTGTCGTCGGCGCCGGACGGGCCGGCGGCGAACGGGGAGGGCGTGGTGGAGATCCCCACGCATCTGTCCGACGGCGGCGACCACAGCGACTTCCCGGGCGGCAACAACGGCGGTGGGGGCAACAACGGCGGCGGCGGGAGCAACTACCCGACCGGCGCCGCCTTCGACTCCGGCGCCGAGCCGGACAAGACGAAGTACGACCACCACGACACCAAGTACCGGGGCTCCTCGTTCGTGGTGTACGAGTTCGACGGCAAGCAGCAGACGACCAGCGAGGGCTGGGCGGTCTTCTGGAAGGACGGGAAGGCCTACTACGACAAGAACGGCAACGGCCACCCGGACGCGTTCGAGCACCGTTGAGGATCTGTCCACGATGGAACCGCTGACGAGCCGACGGATCGCGGCGCCGGTGCGGCTGAGGTTCGTGCTCGGCGCCCGCGCCGTCGACCTGGCCCTGCCTGGCGAGGTGCCGCTCGCCGACGTACTGCCGGCCGTGCTCCCGCAGCTCAGCCCGGACGCCCCGGACCGCGGCGCGGAGCACGACGGCTGGGTGGTGCAGCGCCTCGGCGAGCCGCCGCTGGACGAGGAGCGTACCGCCGCCGAGCTCAACCTGCTCGACGGCGAGGCGCTGCACCTGCGCCCCCGCGCCGAGCAGCTGCCCCCGATCGACTTCGACGACCTGGTCGACGGCGTCGCCGAGCAGGCGCGCACCAGCCCGCACCGGTGGACGGTGCCGCGTACCCGGTGGATGCTGCTGGTCTTCGGCGGGCTGCTGCTCGGCGCCGGGCTGGTGCCGCTCGCCCTGGCCGGGCCGGCCGGGGTCCGCGCCACGGTCGCGGCGGCGACGGCCGTGCTGCTGCTCGCCGCGGCCGGCCTGGTGAGCCGGGCGGTGCCCGACGCCCAGACCGGTACGCTGCTGGCCGGCGCGGCCACGGCGTACGCGGCGGTGGGCGGCTGGCTCGGCGCCGACGTGCTGGCGCCGCACTCGGCCGTACCGGTGCGGGCGTCGCTGGCCGTCCTGGCCGCGCTGGTGGTGCTCGCCGCCGGGCTGGCCCTGGTCGGCGACTCGGCGCTGCTGTTCACCGGGGCGCTGGTCTGCGCCGGCTGCCTCGCGGTGCCGGCGGTGCTCTCGGCGGCGGGCGGCCTCGCGGCCCAGTCCGCCGCGGCCTGCGGGCTGGTCGTCACGCTGGTGGTGACGGTGCTGCTGCCGCCGGCCGCGTTCCGGCTCGGCGGGCTGGAGCTGCCGCTGCTGCCGGGCAAGCCGGAGCAGCTCGCCGAAAACATCGAACCCGCGCCGTACCAGGTGGTGGTCGAGCGCGGCCCGGCCGGCCTGGCCTACCTGGCCGCGCTGACGGTCGGCGTGGGGGTCGCGCAGACGGTCGTGGCCGGCGTGCTCGTCGCGCCCGGCGGCCGCTGGCCGATGATCCTGGCGGTGGCGGTCGCCGCCCTGCTGTTCATGCGGGCCCGGCACCTCACCGGCACGGTGGCCCGCTGGGCGATCATGGTCCCGGCCGCCGGGCTGGTCCTCTTCGACCTCGTCCGGTACGCCGCCGACCGCTCCGACCTGGTGCGGGCGGCGGTGGTGGCGCCGGTGGCGGTCGCGGTGGCCGGGGCGCTGCTGACCGCGGCCGCCACGCTGCCCGGCCGGCGGCTGCGCCCGTACTGGGGTCGCGCGGTGGACATCCTGGAGATCGTCATCGCGGTGGCGCTGGTACCGCTGCTCGGCGCCGTGCTCGGCGTCTACCAGATGGTCCGGGCCTGGGCGAGCTGACATGGAGTCCCGCCGCGATCAGGTCCACGCGTACTTCTACCTGGTGGGGCGCCTCAACTCGGCGGTCATGCAGGGCCGGCCGGACCCGTACGAGCCGCCGAACCGCCGGCCCCTGCTCGGCTTCGTCATCGGCGTCCTGCTGGCCGTCGTGGTCGCCGGCGGCTTCGGCATCTACGGCATCTTCCGCCCCGGCGGGGACTCCTCGTGGCGGCAGCCCGGCGTCGTCATCCTGGTGAAGGAGACCGGCGCCCGGTACGTGCTGCTGGAGGAGCAGCTGCGGCCGGTGCTCAACTACGCCTCCGCCCGCCTGGTGCTCGGCAGCGGCGGCACGGCGCGGCTGGTCACCGTCTCCCGCAACTCGCTGCGCGGCGTACCGGTGGGGGCGCCGATCGGCATCCCGGACGCGCCGGACACGCTGCCGCTGGCGGGCAAGCTGGAGACCGGGGCGTGGACGGTGTGCGCCCAGCCGCCCGCGCCGTCCGGGCAACCCGCCACCACGCTCCTGATCGGCGACGGCCCGGCGCTGTCCACAGTGGCCGAAGGCGAGGGGTTCCTGGTCGCCACGCCGGACCGGCAGGCACAGCTGGTCTGGCAGGGGCGCCGGTACCGGCTGGCGCCGCGGGCCGCGGTGGCCCTCGGGTACGCCGGCGTGGAGCCGGTACCGGTGACCGCGGCCTGGCTCAACCCGATCCCCGCCGGCCGCGACCTCGCCTTCCCCACCGTGAACGGGCGCGGGCAGGCCGGCCCGCGGGTCGGCGACCGCACCAGCGTCGTGGGGCAGGTCTACGAGGCGCGCGACCCGGCCCGCGGGACCAGCGACCTGTACCTGGCCCGCGCCGACGGGTTCGTCCGGCTCAGCCGCACCACCGCGGCGCTCGTCCTGGCCGACCCGGCGGTCGGCGCGGCCTACCCCGGCGCACCCGTGGCGCCGGTCCCGATCCGGCCGGACGAGCTGGCCGCCGCGCCGGTGACGGAGAGCACCGAGCTCGTCGAGGGGTACCCGCCCGAGCCGCCGCGCACCGCCGGGGGTCCGGGGACGCTGCCCTGCGTCCGGTACCGGCCCGGCGGCGACACCGTCGCGGTCACGCTCGCGCGGGTGCCGGCGGCGGCCGCGGCCAAGGCGGTGCCGGTACCCCGGTCGGCGGCGGCGGGCGGCACCGCGGACCGGATCCTGATCCCGGCCGGTACCGGCGTGCTGGCCCGCAACCCGTACGCCCCCGGCGGCGGCCTCTTCCTGGTGACCGAGTACGGCGTCAAGTACCCGCTGCCGGACGCCGGCGCGCAGGCGCTCGGCTACTCCGGCACCGCCCCGGTCGAGGTCCCGGTGGAGCTGCTCGACCTGCTGCCGACCGGCGCCGTGCTCGACCCGGCGGCGGCCCTGGCGAGCAAGACCTGGGGCGGTTGACGGGGGATATCCCCGGGACAGCGGCCCGCGCGGCGCGGAACCGGCCACCGGGCTCGGTTGACTGATTCCATTTTCCTGGCACCCAACCAGGTTTTCCGGCAGAGAGAAGAAGGGGTACGCATGTCCACCAAGCTCGACCCGGAGGTCGCCACGAAGGTCGCCGGCCTCCACCGCTCCACCGGCGGCGACATCGACCTGGAGATCGGCAAGTTTCGCGACACCGTCGACTTCATGGACGGGTACTGCCAGGGCGCGATGATGACCGCGCTGCTGAACGCGCAGGCCGCCTGGGAACAGGAGGCGCGCAACATCATCGGCCACCTGAACGTGATGGCCGGCGACGTGGAGAGCGCCGTCGGCGCCATCGACACGCAGGACGTGGACAACGCCCAGGGCGTCGGCAGCGTCGGCGTGAGCATCCTCCGGGACATCTGACCCTCCACACGGGACCCCCGTCCAGAACGCTAGGGAAGGAGCCGCAATGGCGGACGGAACCATCAGCTACGACTACGGCAAGATCGCCGAAGGCATCGACGCGATGCAGCAGATCAACCGGGCCATCGAGGGTCTGGTCGAGAGCCTCGCGCAGGAGACCGGTACCGCCCTCGACACCTGGACCGGCGACGCGGCCGACCACTACAACGCCACGGCGGCGAAGATCCGTACGGACTTCGGCGACCTCAACAGCATCGTCCACGACCTGGCCACCGAGATCGGTATCCGGTCCGAGGACATGCGGCTGCAGGACCAGCGTTCCGGTAACTCGTTCGGGGGCTGACCGTGCCGGGGACGACGCCGGGAGGGCCGCGCGCCGCCCGGTGTCTTCCCGGCCGCCCACAGATTCGATCGGATGGGGTGAGTCGTGGCGTCAGGTGAGGTCGGATCGTTCGACCAGATGAATCCGCCGCGTGGCCAGACGTTCGGCAACTACGAGGTGTGGACGCAGCTCACCCCGTACATCGAGGACCTGATCGACCTCGGACAGAACCCCGGCGAGGCCTGGTACGAGGCCGAGCGGCGGTGGGCGAAGGCGAGGACCCGGCTCGACGAGTACCTGGACGAGCTGGAGCGGCAGGTCGGCCTGCTCAAGCCGCACTTCGCCGGCGCGGCCGCGGACGCCTTCTACAAGCACGTCGAGCAGCTGGTCAGCCGCAGCCGCGAGGGCGTGTACAACGTCCTGGAGGGCAACTACCCGGTCAACATCGGCAACGTCGGCCACGCGATCAACGCGTTCCGGGGCGACTTCTGGCGCATCGTGAACGCCGGCCACTACCTGGCCGACCAGTGGCGCGACTGGGTCGAGAAGCAGATCACCGACATCTACAACCGGGCCGGCGCGAGCACGACCTCGGCCGAGTTCAAGAGCGACGTGGAGAAGGGCAAGGAGGCCGCGTACCAGGCGAGCGAACGCTGGATCATGTCGAAGGTACGGCACCGGCTGGTGGAGCTCACCTACGAGTACGACGAAAAGGGGCGCAACATGTCGCCGCTGGACGTCTCCCTGCTCAAGCCGGTCGACACGACCAGCGGCGGGGGCGGCAACGGTGGCAGCGGCTCCGGCGGCGGCAGCGGCTCCGGCTCCGGCAGCGGGTCCGGCGACGACGAGGGCGGCGCGGGCGGCGGCAGCGGCTCCGGCAGCGGCGGCGGTTCGGGCAGCGGCAGTGGTGGCCCGGACACCGGCGACTTCGACTTCGGCTCCGGCGGCGACGAGAGCGGCGCGGGCTCCGGCAGTGGCGCGGGCAGCGGCAGCGGGGCCGGTAGCGGCGGCGGCTCGGGCAGCGGCGCCGGCAACGACCCGGCCCGCCAGCAGGCGTTGGACGACGCGCAACAGGCCGCGAACAACGCCATCGACGGCCTCAAGAACGGCGACCCCGCGTACGACGGGGCGCTGGACGAGGCGAAGCAAGCCGCGAACGACGCGATCGAAGGGCTGCAGGAGGGCGGCGCCGGCAGCGGCAGCGGCGCCGGCGGCGGGTTCCCCGGCATGGGTGGCGGCGGCTCCGGCGCCGGGCTGCCCGGCGGGGCCGGCAAGCCGGGCCGCGGGTCGAGCGGCGACGACGAGGCCAAGCGCAAGAAGGCGCTCGAGGACGCGCAGGACGCGGCGAACGACGCGATCGACGGCCTGCAGGACGTCGACACCGAGTCCGGTGACCCGGCGGCCGACGCGGCGCGCGACGACGCCCTCGAAGACGCGCGGGACGCGGCGGACGACGCCATCGAGGACCTGCTCGGCGACGACGAGCTCCCGCCGACCTCCTCCGCCGATCCGGCCGACGAGGCCGACGCGGCGCGCGAGGAGGCGCTGGAGGAGGCCCAGGAGGCGGCGGACAAGGCCATCGAGGACCTGATGGGCCCGTCCACCGGCGACCCGGAGGCCGACGCGGCGCGGGCCGAGGCGCTCGAGGACGCGCAGGACGCGGCGAACGACGCCATCGAGGACCTGCGGGGTTCGGACGCCGGCGACGTCACCGCGGAGCAGGCCCGGGAACGGGCGCTGGACGAGGCGCAGCAGGCCGCCGACGACGCCATCCAGGACCTCATCGAGGACGGGGGTACCGGCGAGCGCTCGGACGCGCTGAAGGACGCCCGCGACGCGGCGGAGAAGGCGATCGGGGAGCAGGGCGAGCGCGGTGCCCCCGGCACCGAGGGCGGCAAGGGCGGCGCCACCGACGCGGCGCGCCAGGACGCCCTCCAGGACGCGCAGGACGCCGCCGACCAGGCCATCGACGACCTGCTGTCGGGCGAGGGCGCGGGCGAACCCGGCGCGGACGGCGAGCAGGTCCGCGACGACGCCCTGGTCGAGGCGAAGGACGCGGTCACCGACTCGATCGACGAGCTCATCGACAAGGAGATGGCCGGCGAGGGCGAGGGCGGTACCGAGGAGGAGCGCGACGCCCGGGTGAAGGCGCTCACCGACGCCAAGGAGGCCGTTTCCGGCGCCATCGACGACCTGGTCGAGGTGGGCGGCGACCACTCGACGATGTCGGACTTCCTGACCGGCCGGGACCCCCTCGGCGGCGCGAAGGGCCTCGGCGGGCCCGGTGGCGGTGGTCCCGGTGGTGGCGGATCCGGCGGCGGTGGGCTCGGCGGTGGCGCCGGGGTCGACCTGCCCGGCGGTGGCTCGGGCGGCGGCGGTTCGGGTGGCGGCAGTGGGCCGGCCCCGCTGGAGCTGGCGCCGGTCACCGCCGCGGAGCACAGCCAGCAGAGCTCGTTCCCGGCGGGGGGTGCGGGACAGCCCGGCCAGTTCGGCGGGTCGGGCATGCCGATGGCCCCGCCGATGGGCGGCGGCCAGGGCCACGGTGCCGACCGCGACCGCGAGCGCAACACCTGGCTCGTCGGCGAGGACGGCATGTGGGGCGAGGAGACCGACGGGGCGTCCGGCCCCGCGCTGGGACGGGACTGACCCATGGACGCGAACACCACACAGCCGACCGGCCAGCCGCGCACGCTCGACGAGATCGTGGCGGCGCTCGCCCAGGCGTCCCCGGCCGACCTGCACCGCCACGCCGACCTCTTCGACGACGCCCGGCGCGCGCTGGGCGAGGTGGTGGACGCACTCGACCGGGCCTGGACCGACCTGGAGCAGGCCTGGCCGGGCGCCGGTGCGGTCGCCGCGGCCGGGTGGGAGGTGTCCCGGCGTACCAGGTCGCTGCTGCACGCTCTGGACGGGGCGGCCTGCGGGCTCATGCTCCGGATGACCGCGGACACCCTCGCCGACGGGCAGGCCCGCCTGCGCGACCTGCAGGCCCAACGAGCCACGGGTACCGGCACGGCCGCGCAGTACGACGAGCAGGCCCGGCTGGTGCTGCACGGGGTCTCGGACACCTACCGCGACATCGGCGTACGGGTCGGCGGGGAGCCACCCGCCCGGGCGGCGTACGACGAGACGGCACCGCTCACCCTCGCCGCGGCCGGGGCGGAGGCGGAGGCCGACGAGCTCTTCCGTCCGATCTCGACGGTGGCGGCGGGGCGCCCCGGCGAGCCCGCCCTACCCCCGGCGGCCGGCGGCGGCGGTGCGGGCGGCAGCGGGTACCCGATGATGCCTTTCATGCCCATGGGCGGGATGGGCGGGATGGGCGGCGCGCAGGTCGACGCCGCGCCCCAGCAACAGCAGCGGCGCGCCGGCCTCCCGGGCGACCAGGGGGTCTGGGGCAGCCAGGAGAGCGGATGGCAGGTGCTCGGGCGCCGGGAACGGGCCGCCGCCACCACCGCCCGGGAGCGGTCCGCGGCCCTCCTGGAGGAACTCGAAGCCAGGTCGAAGGGAGACAGGAATGGCTGACGCGACCGGCCCTTCCCGGGCCAGGGACGCCCAGGTGGAGACGGCGTTCGCGGTCTTCGCCGAGGAGCAGCGCAAGCTCGCCGACTTCCAGCGGAGGATGCGCGACGCCAGCACCACCGTCGAGTCGCCGAACAAGATGGTCACGGCCACCTTCGACGGCCGCGGCGAGCTGGTCCGGCTGACCTTCAACAACACGAAGTACCGCGGGATGGCCCCCACCGAGCTGGCGAGCGTCATCACCGAGACGCTGGCCCGCGGGCGCAGCCAGGCGTTCAACAAGATTGGTGAGATGGCGGGCGGTGACGTGCTGCCGGGCGTCTCCTTCGGCGACCTGGCCGCCGGCAAGGTCGACCTCGACAAGGTGGTCGGCACGATGATGACCTCCGTGCTGGACCTGCCGGCGATCGCCCGGGCCCTCAAGGGCGAGGAGGTCAAGCCCGATGGCCGATGAGACCCGTATCGACCCGGACGGCCTCTACCGGATCTTCAACAACGTCGACGGCGTCGGCGACGACGTCCAGGGCGCCCTGGACCGGGTGACCGGCATCCGGACGACGGTCCCGGCGCCGTGGGGCGACGACGAGCACGGCGAGAAGTTTTCGACCAAGAACGAGCTCCAGGCCACGGACGTGCTGGACGGCACCGGCGCGCAGGTGACGTTCATCCGCGACCTGACCGGTCAGGGGCGCGGCGCCGTCGACGGGTTCGTGTCGCTCGACGGCGACAACAGCCACGGCCTCGCGCCCTAGACCTGGCCTGCCGAGGGCGCGATGGACACTCCCATCCCGGACTGGCTGAACCACATCCTGGAGTTCATGGTCGGTGAGCGCTGGCCGACCGGGAGCGAGAACGGGATGTGGCACCACGCCGACGAGTGGGCCAACCTCGTGTCCGTACTCGGCGCCGCGCGGGACCGGGTCTCCACCGAGCGCGACAAGGTGCCGGACGTTGCGGCCGGCGCCTTCGCCGACGGGCTGCGGCAGGACCTCCAGTCCCTTATGGACAACCTGCAGCTGCTGCGGGACGGCGCGGAGAACATCCGCAAGGCCACCAAGAACGGCGGGGCGGATCTTCAGGAAACGAAGATCATGATCGTCATCCAGCTGGTACTGCTCGCCATCCAGCTGGCCTGGCTGATCGCCTCCCTCTTCGGGGCGCTCGCCATCCCGGCGACGATCGCCGGGTTCCGGGCCATCATCTGGTCGATCATGCGGCAGCTCTTCGTCGAGATCGCGCAGGAGCTCGCCGAGGAGCCGCTGCTGAAGCTGATCATCCAGGCGGCGCAGGACGGGGACGGCACGCGCGACGGCATCGACTGGGACGCCATCGGCAAGGCGGCCATCCAGTCCGTGGTCGCGGCGGGCTTCGGCGCCCTGGCCAACGTCGGCGCCGAGATGATCGTCGACTGGGCGGCCAAGAAGTTCGCCAAGGTCAGCCGGATCGGCGACGACGGGACGCTCTTCGTCACGGACTGGAAGTTCCGGTCCGGGGCCATGCTCGGCAAGGGCCTGACCCAGGGCGGCGTGGCGATGCCGGCCGAGGCCCTGGGCGCGATGGCGGCGGGCGCGGAGGTCGAGTGGCGCTGGGGGACCGCCACCAGCGCGTTCGTGAGCGGCCTCAACGAAAACAACGAAGCCAGCCCGATGGACCTGCTCAAGACGAGCAACCTGGCGATGTTCACCGGCTTCGACCGGGCCGTCCCGGTCACCGGCACCGAGACCCCGGCCGGCGGTGACGAGAAGCCGGCCGGCGGTGCCGACTCCGACGACGACTCCTGGGACACCAGGACGCTGGTGGACGCCGGTTCCGGTGACGGTTCCGGGATCGGTGCCTACGCCGGGAACGGCGCCGGCGCCGGCGGCGTCAAGGCCGCCACCGGCGGTGGTCGCGGTGGCGGTGCGGCCGGCGGTGCCGGCGCGACGGGCGGCGGTCGCGGTGGCGCCGCCGGCGGCTCGTCCGGTGGTCGCGGTGGCGCTGCGGGTGGCGGGGCCGGCGGCTCGTCCGGTGGTCGCGGTGGTGGTGCGGGCGGTGGGGCCGGTGCGGCCGGTGGCGGCGGTGCCGGGCGCGTGGGCGGTGGCTCCGGGGCCGGGGACGACTTCGCGGCTCCCGACGACTTCGGGGTAACGGACGACGGCACGTGGTCGTCGGGCGAGGGCTCGGGCGACTGGGATACGGAGACCATCACCGGTGACGACACCGCCGGTGCCGCTTCTTCGAACGGTGCCGGTTCGTCCAACGGCGCCGCCTCTTCGAACGGTGCGGCTTCGTCCAACGGTGCCGCGTCTTCCAATGCCGCCGGTGCTTCCGGCGGTGGGGGCGCTCCTGGCGGTGCCGGCGGCACTGGCGCCTCGAACGGCGCCGGCGGCTCGGGCGGTGCCGGCGCCTCTAACGGTGCCGCTGCCTCCGACGGCGGCGGCGCTTCCGGCGGTGCTGCAACCTCGGGTGGTTCTGGCGCCTCCGGTGATTCCGGCAGTGGCGGCGCGTCTGGTGGTGCTGCCGCTTCGGGTGGCGGCGGCGCTTCCGGTAGTGCTGCCGCTTCGGGTGGCGCGGACCAGGATGGTGGCGCTGGCCAGGATGGTGGCGGGCGGGACGGTGCCGGCGGTTCGCAGGGCAGCGGGAGTTCGAACGGCGCCGCCGTGGGCAGCGACACCGGTGCCACGGACGGATCCAGCATCGATGGCACCGAGGACTTCGACGCCGCGAGCGGTTACGGCGGCAGTGACAGCCTCGACGGCTCCAGCGACACCGGAAGCAGCGACAGCACCGCATCCTCGGACAGCACCGCATCCTCGGACAGCACCGCATCCTCGGACAGCACCAACGGTGCCGGCGACGCTGGCGGCGCCAGCGGTGCCGCTTCCTCGAACGCCGCTGGCGGCTCCAATGGTGCCGGCGGAAGCAGCGACGCCGGCGGCTTCAGCGACGCTGGCGGAAGTAGCGGTGCCGGCGGAAGCAGCGGTGCTGGCGGCGCCAGCGGTGCGGGCGGAAGCGGCGGCGCGGGCGGCGCCCCCGGTTCGAGCGGCTCCGGCACCGGGAGCCAGGCCGCGCCCACGAACCAGGCGGCCGGCCCGAACAACGCCGGCTTCGGCACGAAGGCCAGCCCCGTCGCCGGCACCACCGGCGTCCCCGCAGCCAGCACAGTGGACGGAGGCCCGGCGGGCGGCGCGACCGGCGGGGGGCATGGGCCGGCCACCGTGTCCGCCGGGCCGGACCTCGGCGCCCTCGACTCCTCCTCGACCGGTACGCCGGACGGCTCGACGGAGACCGCGTCGATCGACACGGAGAGCACCGCCCCCGATCCGACCCCACCCGAGAGCCTCAGCACCGACGAACAAGCCAGCACCCACGAACAGGACAGCGCGCACGAACAGGACGGCACCCCCGAACAGGACCGGACGCGGGCCGAGCAGCCACCGTCGCGTGCGGGGGAGGATGGCGGCGGTCAGCGGGTCGGTCGCGGCATGGACGCCGAGGGTGTGCGGCGCCTCTACGGGGATCTGCCGGTGTCCTGGGCGCAGGAGGGAATGTCCACAGTCGAGCGCCGCACGGCCGCGGCCGGGCAGCTGGTCGCGCAGATCGGTGGCGGGCGGGGTGCGCCGCCGGCGCTGCGGTTCGCCGAGGCGATGTCGGGTGTGGACGGCGGCGCGGGTCCACCGCGGACCGAGTCCGGGCCGGTGGGCAACCGGCTGAACCCGGACATGACCAGCTACGACCGGGTGGAGCGGGCGGTGGCACAGGCTCCGCCGGGCGCCGCCGGGGTGCTGGTGACGCGGGACGGGCCCGGGATGCCGCCGGTGATGACCGTGGTGCACCACTCGTGGAACGGCGAGGTGGCGTTCGTCGACGCCGAGTCGCACGAGCGGGCCACGCTCCCGGCGCTGCCGTACGACGTGCGCTTCGTACCACTGGATCCGGCACTGCAAGGCGTGGCCGACCCGGCGGTCGAGGTGGGGCTGGCGCGGGAGCGGTTCGTCGAGGAGGTCAACAGCCTCGGCCGGGACCTGCCGGTGGTCAACCCGCACGCCGGCGAGAAGGACTACCTCGCGGCCTGTGTGGACTCGGCGCTGGCCATGTACGACCACTTCGCCCACCAGGAGGAGCGGCTGGCGCGACCGGGGCCGCCCCGGGACGCCGCCCAGCTCGACCGGGTGCTGGAGTGGCTGTCGGACTACCACGCGAGCAGCGTGCCCGACTACGGCGCGGTGGAGCGCGCCATGGACGACGCCACCCCGCTCGCCCAGGGCTTCCTGCGGGTGTCCACACCGGACAGTCCGGACGGCCACCTGTACCTGGTGGTCATGGGGATCAGCGGTCCCGGCTTCGTCAACGCGTACGACCGGTCGGTGGGCGCCCTGCCGCCGAACCCGTCCGACCTCAAGTTCTACCCGATGCACGACAGCATCCGGATCGCGTCCGCGGACCGGCGCTCCGTGGGTGGCCCGGAGCCGGTGCGGGTCGGCATGAACCCGAACGGGACGTCCACCGGGACGCGGGACACACCGGCCGGCGGGCTGCCGGCCCGACGGCTCTCCAAGCGGCGCCCGCCCGTGGCGCGGCCCGCGTGGACGCCGGACCACCTTGGCCGGGTGGCCCGGCTGCGGCAGGCGTTCACGGAACTAGCTGGCACTGCCGCGGACCCGGCGCGGCTGGAGGCCGGGATCGCCGCGGACCTGGCCGCCATTGGGGTCCTCGGCGACCAGCGGGATTCGGTCAACCGGAGCGCGAGTCTGGTCCGGTGGCTGGGGAGCAGCCGGCCGCTGCCCGGCACCGCCCGGGCCGACCGGATGCGGAAGGCCGCGCCGCTGCCGGCCGCGGCGACCGGGCTGCTGTGGCAGCGGATCTTCGACACCCGCGCGGACGCCACGCCGCCGGTGGTGCGGGCGGCGGTCGAGCGGGCCACCACGGCGACGCTCGCCACGACGCCCGGGGTACGGGCCGCCGTGATCCGCGACGGCGCGCGTGACGTGCTGCGCCTGTCCGCCGACCGGAGCCACCCGCTGCCGGGGGCGGACGGCGGAAACGTCGTACGGATGGGGATCGAGCTCGTATCCGATGTGGACGGACCCGGCGTCACCCGGGACGCCCCGGTGGAGATCCGGGCCGCCGACCGCGGCGGGTACGTCATGCGGGTGCGGCGCGACGCCAGCGACGCGGCGCTGCGCGTGGGCGTGGCCGGCGCGCTCGCCGCCTGGCTGGCCGCCAACCGGCCGCCGGCCGCCCCGGACTCCGGCACCGCACCGCCGGCCGCACCGGCGGACCCGGATCCGCCGGCAGAAGCCGAGGTGCGGGCCCACCGGCTGATCGCCGAGCTCGACGCGCTCCGGCGGCTGGCCGCCGGCCGCTCGCGGTTCGGCAAGCTGCTGCGGGCCGGAGCGGACCGCCACCGGGCCGCCGACCTCGCCCAGCAGCGGGCGCTCGACCGCGCCCGGACCCTGCTGCGCGGCGGGGAACTGCCGGCCGGCGTCGCCGCCCGGCTGAGGGCCGCCGCCGGCAGCCGCGCGGAGACGCCCGCGCCACTCATGGCCGCGGCGCCACCGCCGGCCGAGGCACCACTCGCCCCACCCCCCGCGGGTACGGCGACGCGGGAGGCACCGCCGTGGTACGTGAGCCTGGGCGTGCTGGGCGGCGGCCACGTGGTGTCCGCCGGCGGCGTGGTGGACGCGGCGGTGGAGCGCGACGCCGCAGGCGGGCAGCGGGCCGGCGACGGCGTGTCCGACTGGCTCGGCGCCCTGACCGCCGGGCTGCCGTCCAAAGTGGCCGCCGACATCCGCGGTCAGGTCGTCGGGCTGCTCGCCGACCGCGACCCGGGCCACTGGGAGCGGCTGCTGCGCACGGGCGCGCTGCTGTCCGCCGGCGGTGTACAGGTCGAGCTCCGCTTCACGGTGGCGGGGGCGGAGCCGAGCGGGGCGCCCACCGGCGAACGGCGCGACTACGCCGGCACCCTGCACGTCGACGGCACCGTGCGGCATGCCGGACCGAGCGGCGGGCGCGGGACCGCACCGGTACGGGCCGGCATGGACCTGCCCGGCCGGGCGCACCTGAGCATGCCGGCGGACCAGTCGTCCGATGTGGAGTCCCAGTTTCACACGACGGCGCCGGCCGAAGGGGTACGCCCGCCGGTGGGCGTCGTCGACGCGACCGCGCTGCGAGGGCTCACGTACGAGGTCGGCGCGGTGGACCCGGAGCCGCTGCTCGCCAGCCTCCGGCAGATCCTGGTCGACCTCCGGGTACCGTCGGCCGCGATCGCGCACATCACCCAGGCGGCGGCCGAGCAGATCCTCAACGACGGTGTCCTCGGCGACCACGGCCAGGACTGGCTCTCCGGCGATTGGAGCCCGGGGCTGCTGGCCGCGAAGGTGTCCACGAAGGACCGGACCACCATCGCCTCGAACGGCCGCCGGCTGCTCGCCCGAAGGCTCCCCGACCACGGCGACTTCGCCGGCCACCTGACGCTCAGCGCCCAGCCGCGCACGGTCCGGTACGTGACGACGACCGCTCCGCCGCCCCGGACCGGTGACGGGGCCGCGCCGGCCGTGCGCGCGGAGGGCATGGTGCGGTACCAGACGGTGTTCGACTTCACGCTCGCCGTCCGGTCGACGCACGGGCGGGCCGACCGGGAGGCGACGACCGCCGGCGAGCTGGGGGTGGCCGCGCCCGACGCCGACCGGTTCGAACGCGACGCGCTGGACGGGCCGACCGGCCGTCGCGAGGACGAGGGGTCCGACGCCTGGTCCGTCGCCTCCACCCCGTCCACAGTGGACCAGGACGGCGGCAACGACGCCGACAGCTTCGGCGGCGGCGACTTCGAGGGCGGCGGCCTCGGCAGCCTGGGCCTCGACGGCGATGGCCTCGGTGGTCTCAGCGGTCTCAGCGGTCTGAGCGGTCTCAGCGGCGAGGGTGGCGGCTTCGACACCGAGGAGCACCGGCCGATGGAGAGCGGCGGCGAGGGATCGCCGCTGCCAGAGCCGGAACGCCCTGCGGAAACCCCAGCCCTGGTCTCCGAGACCCCACTGGAGAGCGGCGAAACCGGCGACGACGGCGAGGACGGCGAGACCGGCGGCGGCGCGAAGGAGCCCAGCAAGAGCGGCGGCGAAGACGAGCACGGCGGTGAAGGCGAACGGGACGGCGGCGAGGACGAGCGCGGCGGGAGCGAGGACGAGCGGGGCGACGAGGACGAGCGGGGCGGCGACGAGCGCGGCGGCGACGAGCGGGGGGAGGGCGAGAAGGAGCGGGAAGGGGACGAGAAGGAGCGCGAGGACGACCGGGACGGCGAGAAGAAGGACGGGGAGAAGGGGGACGAAGAGGAGGACGGCGAGAAAGAGGAAGAGGACGAGGGCGAAGAAGAGGCCGAGAAGGGGAAGGCGAAAGCGCTCCCCGCCATCACCGTCACCGACGAACTGGTCCAGGCGGCGCCCCTGGACCTGACCACGGAGAAGGGGGCCGCCGAGCGGGCCGAGCACGTCCGGCTGCTCGGCGTCGTCGAGGGCCTCGACGCCGTCCGCAAGGAGCGGGAGGAGCAGGCCGCCGAGCGGGGGCGGGAGTGGTGGGGGGCGGTCGAGGCGGAGCGGGACGGCCTCGTACCGATCGACGAGGCGGACCGGGCCGCGGCCGGCCGGGTCGAGGAGCGGAACCGGCAGCGTGAGGCCGCGCGCGTGACCGAAGAGCGGGTCGCCGGCGAGCGTGCGGCGGAGCGCGAGCGGGCGCGCCAGGACGCGGAGGAGCGTGCGGCGCAGCGTACGGCGGCGGCCGAGGCGGCCAAGGCACGGGCAGCGGCCCGGGAACGCGCGGCGCAGGAGGAACGCGAGGAGCACGGGCGGCTGGAGGAGGTGAAGCGCGACGCCGAGGGACGGCGGTCGGAGCGCGCGGCCGCCGAGCAGCGGGCCGCCGAGGAGGAGCAGCGGCGCCGGGAAGAGGAGGAGCGGGCCAACCAGGAGGAACAGCAACGCCGGGAAGAGGATGAGCGGGCCGCCGAGGAGGAGCGGCAGCGCCGGCAGCAGGAGGAGCAGGCCGAGCGGGACGAGGCGGACCGGCTGGCCGCCGACCAGGACCCGGCCCGGGCGGCCGGGCGGGAGCAGCGGGAGCAGGAGCGCCAGGCGGCCGCCGAGGCGGCGGAGCGGCGGGCGGCGGCGCGGCGCGAGGCTGGGGAGGCGGCGGAGCGGCGGGCGGCGGCGCGGCGCACGGCGGAGGAGGCGGCCGAGGCCCGGCGGCAGCAGGCGGAGCAGGACGGCCGGCTGGTCGAGGAGGCCGAGCGGAGGTGGACCGAGTTCACCGAGACGGCGCGGCTCGCCGAGGCCGGACGCGAGCGGGCGGAGCGGGACGAGGAGGCCCGCGAGCGGCAGCGGGCGCTGGACGACCGGCGCGCGGCGGAGCGGGAGGCCGATCGGGTCGCGGCGGAACGCAGGGAGGCCGGGGAGAAAGCGGCCCGCGAGGAGGAGTGGCGCCGGGCGGAGGAGCGGGACGCCGCCGAGGCGAAGGCGCGCGCGGAGGAACGGGAGCGGCTGGCCGGAGAGGTGACCCGAAGGTCGGCGGCGCACGAGAAGGCCAAGAAGGCGGCGGAGGACGCGCGGGCGGACTGGAAGCGCGCGACCGAGGAGCTCGCACGGGCCAAGGCGGCCCTCGACGCGGTCACCGAGGAGCCGAAGGACACCGGCACGAAGAAGCCCGAGGACGCCAAGGAGCCGGAGGACGCCAAGGAGCCCGAGGACGCCAAGAAGTCCGAGGACGCCAAGAAGTCCGAGGACGCCAAGAAGCCGGAAGAGGCGGAGAAGCCGGCGGAGACCAAGCCCGAGGACACCGGTACCAAGAAGGCGGAGGACCAGACCGCCACGTTCCCGTGGTATTTCGCCGAGGGCGCCCTCGGCGAGGTGAGTGTGGCACGGGCGGCGACCATGTCCGAAGCGGCCGTAGCCGAGGCCGTCACCGCGCTGATGGACGACCTGCCGCCCAACCCGCCGGCCCGGCGGGAGCCCGACATCGAGATGGGGGTGATCGGCGAGGGCGCCCGGGAGCGTCCCGACCTGGGCACCGCCGAGCAGGAGCGGGAGATCCGGGCGGCCGTCGAGCGGGAGCTGCGGAAGCTGCTGGCCGAGCCGGATCCGTCGGAGTCGGCGGACAAGCACGCCGAGGCGGATCCGTCGAAGTCGGCGGACAAGCACCGCGAACGGTGGGAGCACGCGCTGTTTGGCGGCGTGACCGTCAGCGCGGGCGGGCGGCTGGTCTGGATCCGCCCGGTGCCGCACAACCCCCGCCCCTCGGCCGGCAAGGACACCAAGGGCGCCCGCGAGTACGCGGTCTCCTTCGGCTCGACGAAGGTCGGACACGAGGAGTCCTCGTCGGCCGAGCGGGGCCTCGGCGGTGGCCTGGAACAGACGTACACGCTGTCGACCGGGTTGGCTTCCCGGCTGATCGCCGGCCTGCCGGTGCTGTCGGTCAGCGGCGGGCGCGAGCGGGGCCGGTCAGCGGAGTCGCGGATCATCTGGGGCCGCAAGCTCTTCGTGACCGACGCGACGCCGTTCACCAGCAGCGTCTCGTTCCAGGTGTACGTCAACGGCGTGGAGTGGGGCCGGCCCTCGTTGCCGGCCGGCACCGACCTGCTCGACCTCACCGTGCCGACCAACTACGCCAGGGCCGACGCGCGGCCGGACCCGGGGGCGCCCCGGGCGCCGGTCCCCGCCGGCCGGCCCGGGATGCCGGTCTCCCCGGCCCGGGACGTGCTCAACGCGATCGACCTCACCCCGGTCCTCACCGCCTGGCACGCGGCGCTGGTGGCCGCGTTCCCGGCGGACATCGCGGCCGGCGTCGCCACGACCGCCACGCGGCAGCTGCTGAACGAGCGGACCACCCGCAACCGCAGCCGCTGGCTGCTGTCCACAGGGGACATGACCGACACGATCGAGCACGGCCCGCTGCTCGGGAAGTTCAGCGGGTACCTGACGACCCAGGTGACCCTGCGCCAGCTGCAGCTCGTGGACGTCACCAAGGACGTCACGGTCCGGGACGACCTCGGGGTGATCTCGTCCTCCGGCGTCGAGCTGTCCAGCAAGAGCGCCGCCGGGGTGGCCGGGTCCGCCAACGTGATCGGGTTGACCCACGAGCCGGCGGACTCCGGCGGCCACGAGGACTCCTCGTCGAAGGTGACCGGCGGCTTCAACTTCGGCTTCGGCGGGGAGACCGAGCGGGAGGTCGGCCTGGAGTCCGGCGGCAAGGTGCTCAACCACACGGTGCTCAACCGCAAGGAGGGGCAGGCGCGGTACCGGGCCGTCTTCGACTTCACGCTCACCACGCACGCCAACCGCGAGGTGGCGACCGTGACCCGTACGGTGGTGGCGGAGCAGGGCGTGCCGGCGAGCGAGGCGGCGGCCTTCGAGCGAGGCGTCTACGGCGGCGTCTTCACCCCGGACTTCGGCGCGCCGGGCGTCCGGCGTCCCCGGGCCCTCATCGCCCCGCCACCGCCGGCCCCGCCGCCGCCACCGGCGACACCGGATGCGATCGCCGGCGTACTGCCACCGGCCGTGGACGGGGCACCGCAGGCGCGGCAGGCCTACGTACCCGCGGACGGGCCGGCCCCGCGCGAACCGCTCGCCGCCGCGATGCGTCGCGGGCAGGGCCTCGGCATCGCGTCGAACAAGCCGGGCGGCGAGAAGGTCGCCGACCTGGTGCTGTCGGTCCTGCGGCAGAAGTCCGGCGGGGCGGACATCGGCGCCAAGGCGCGGCGGGACGTGCTGGCCCGGGTGGGGCGCGCGGCGATGGAGGCCGACCCGAGCCGGATCCAGGGCGGGCGGAAGTTCGCCGTCACCGTGGGCGGCCGGCGCTTCCAGGTGCTGGTGACGGAGCACCGGCTGGCGCTGCTGGACAGCGCCACGTACCCGATGGTGGTCAACGGCCGCACGCTGACCGGCTCGACGACCGCCGGGTCCCGGTCGACCGAGACCAGCGCCAGCGGCCGGGTGGGCGGCGGCCCGTCCATCCCGCTGAAGAAGAAGGAGGACGAGCCCGCCGACGGGGCGCCGGCGGAGGGCGCCGCGGCGGAGCCGGAGCACCAGGGGAGGTTCTACTTCCCCCGGCTCCGGGTCGAGGTCGAGGGCTCGCTCGGCCGGGAGCACGAGTTCAAGCAGGAGGTCAAGGAGTACCGCCGCACCGAGACCGACGGCGACGTGGTGGACAACGGCTACCAGACCGTGTACGAGGTGGCGATCCGCGAGCTGCCCGCCAGCGGCGCGCCCGGTCCCCGCGAGACATGGCTGGTCGGCGCCGACCGCGACGAGGGCGTCTCGACCCAGATCGCGGTGCCGGTCGAGCACCTGCCCCGCGACCCGGAGACCGGCGCCGAGCGGACCATCACCGCCGAGGAACTGCGCGGGGCCGGTGCCGTGCGCGGCGGCGACGATCCCCGGGTCGCCTGGGAGCCGATCGCCGGGCCGGCCCACCTGCCACTGGACGAGGACGGCACGGCCGGCCTGTACCCCTCCTTCCGGCACATCCCGCAGCTGCCGGCCGCCGCGGCCAAGCAGTACCAGCGGCTCAACGGGCTCTCGGACGAGTGGTTCAACGAGCCGATGAACTGGCCGGACGAGCTCTTCGACCTCGGCGCCGGCTCGGAGCTCAGCGGCCAGTTCCCGGACTCGGTCGACGAGGACGGCTGGATGCTGCACCTGCCCGACCACGACGGGTACGAGCAGACCATCCGGGTGCGCGAGCGGGTCTTCAAGGCGGGGCTGGACTACCGGTACAGCAGCGACCGGATCGGCAGCGAGAAGGGCGTCGAGCTGGAGCAGTACCGCCAGTCGGCGATCAGCCACGGCTCGGCCACCGAGTGGGAGACCGGCCTGGAGGGCAAGGCCGGGGTCGGCGGGCTGTACCTGAACTACGGCACGGACGAGGGGAAGTCGTACGAGCGGGGGCGCGGCGGCGCCAACCTGTACGGCGAGGGGGAGCTGTCGTTCGGCGGCTCGGTCGGCAAGGACTCCGGCGCCATCGACATCACCCGGGCCACGTACAACGACCCGGTCCACGCGTACGGCGGGCGGGTGGTCTTCGAGGTCACCGCCGTGCGCACCAAGGACGGCGTGAGCACCGAGAGCGGCCCGACGTACCTGGACGTCGAGGACGCGATGGACCTGCTGGCCACCGACCGCGCGGTCGAGGACCTGGGGCTGGACCGCCCGCCGAAGGACCCGGCGGAGGCGGCGCCGGCGCGGGCCATCGTGGACGAGGCGCTGCTGCCCGCGGTCTCACACACCGAACGGATGCGCGCCAACCAGGTCCTCCGCACGCTCCGGGGCATCGTGCGCGACCTCCAGAATGAGGGACGGATCGCGGCCGGCGACGGCGTCGAGCTGCTCCGGCGGGCACTGGCCAAGCGGTTCGGCTCGCGCAAGCTGGAGCCGCAGCTGCTGGCGCTCAGCGGCCAGGGCGTGTACGGCTGGTTCCCGGTGCCCGGCCCGTTCGACACGGTCCAGTACATGTGGGTGCGGGTCACCGGGCGCCCGGCCGGGCCACCGCGCGGCGACCGTCCGCGCGACCGGGTCAGCCTCACCCTGCGCGGCGAGACCCACGACGCCGAGTCGAACACCGACAGCACCGGGTGGGGCGGGTCCGGCGTGTTCCAGTTTCACGGCCGGGGGGCCTGGAACAGCCACGGCGACACGGCCGGCGGGCTCGGCCACTACGGGTACGGGCAGTCCGGCTCGGGCGAGGCCGGCGAGCAGACCGAGTCCAAGGACATCTTCCGGACCGGTCCGAAGCAGTCACACGAGCTCGAGTACGGGATGGACTTCACCATCGAGGTCGCGCTGACCAGCGAGATGCCGCAGGCGGTCAAGCTCATGATCGACACCGCCCGCGCGGCGATGTTCGGCAGCGCCCGGCTGGCCGGCTTCTGGGGCCCGGCGGCCGAGCTGGCCGTCATGGACTTCTGGTACGACAACGTCGAGTACTCCTGGCGGGACGAGCAGACCGCCAAGGGCGACGTGCGGGTCATCGTGCCGAAGTACCTGACCCGACCCGCGGGCGAGCCGGCGGGCAGCTGGCGGGAGCCGGGCGGGGAACCGTCCGAGAAGCCCGACGAGACGGGCCCACCGCCCGCCGCCGCCCGGCCGGTGCCCCGGTGGGAGGAGCCCCCGGCCGTACGCCCCGCGCTCAACACCGACCTGGCCGCCGACCAGAGCCTCCACCCGTGGGTACTGGAGAAGGTGGCCCGGGAGTTCGTGCGGTGGGCGGCGCTGACCACGCAGCCGGCCCGGCTCAGCCACGCCCGCGACCTGGCGGCCGTCGGTGCCTGGCACGTGCCCGGCACCGACGCGGGCAGCGGGCTGCACCGCCTGGTCTTCCACCACGCCTCCGAGGTGATGCTCCGGGCCCGCCTCGTGCCGCTGCTCGCACACCGCTACGAGATCCCGGGTACCGGCATCACCCTCGGCCTGGACATCCGCCGCCGCAAGGTCTACTACGACGGGCACGGCAACGCGCTGAGTTTCGAGCAGAAAGCCCGCCGCTACCAGCAGCACGAGAAGGGACCGATCAACAAGAGCTCGTCCTCCTCCGGCTGGGACGCCGCGTTCGGGCCGCAGGGCGGCCGCCCGACCGGCACCATCAAGAAGCTCGGCTGGTACGGCGAGGGCGCCAGCGGCGGCGCCGAGCGGGGGACCGGCCACTCGGCCGAGATGAGCGAGGTGAACGAGCGCAACGTCGAGGGCAAGCGCACGTTCTACCAGTACCGGTACGACGTCACCGGCGTCATCAAGGGCCCGCACGGCACGCTGTTGATCGACGTCGACGCCGGCCTGTACCTGATGCGCGATGCCGAGCCGGCCGCGGCACCGGTCGAGGCACCGGTCGAGGAGAAGCCGGAGCAGAAGGAGCCGCCCGCCGACCCGAAGGGCAAGAAGCCGGTCAAGAGCGGGAAGATGCCGGGATCGTGGCCCGAAGACGAGGAGACCGGGCAGACCGGCGAGACCGGGAAGTCCGACGACACCGGGAAGTCCGACGACACCAGCGGGGAGGACGCCCCACATCCTGGTTGGACGGTCGCGGGCGACGGCGAGTACCGGTGGACGGGTCCCGGCGACCCGGTGGCCCTCCCGCCCGGTCTGGAGCGGGGGACGGCGAGCGGCGAGGGAAACCGCTGCCTGCTCGACTCGCTCCGGCAGCTCATCAACGTGCGCCGCGGCGAGGACGAGCCCCCGGTCACCACCGAGCACCTGCGCCAGTTCCTGCTGGACAACCTGCGCGCCGAAGGCAGCCCCGACGCCCTCCGCGCCGTCGCCGACCTCGAAGCCGACCAGATGCTCGACGTCTACGCCCCGGTCTTCGCCGACACAGTCCGGGACGGCTTCGGGATCCGGATCCAGCTCTTCCAGGCCACCGGGACCCCGCGCCGGATCGTCGTCCACCCGATCAGCGGCACCCAGGGACCGGTCGTCTACCTGCACCACGAGGGCCTGCACTTCACCCCGCTCTGGCCGGCGGCGGACCCGGCCGGCGCGGTGGACCCGACGTGGGAGCCGCTGCCCGGCGAGCGTTCGCAGGCCGAGCTGGACCGCGAGTACGGCTGGCTGCCGCGGGTCAACCCGTACCGCGACCGGGGCGGGGAGTTCCAGACCAACTGCGTGCCGATCACCATCGCCACCGACCTGACCCAGGCGGACCGGTCGCGCGGGGACGACGTGTACTTCCAGGCGCCGCCCTCCACCCCGCAGGCCGCGACCGACCTGGAGAACTACACCGGCAAGCCGTACCGGGAGGTGCCGGACTACGCGGCCGTCGACGCCGCCATGCGGGCCGCGCCGGTCGGGGCGCGCGGCGTCGTCGTGGTCACCGACGTCGAGGGTACGATCTCGCACGCCTTCAACGCGTTCCGCGACAAGCGCGGCGTCGCGTACCTGGACGGGCAGACCGGCAAGTGGGCGACCGCCCCGGCGCATCCGGCCCGGGTCCGGTTCATGCCGGTGACGGATGGCATCCCCGAGCCGCGCACCGTACCGCCGCCCGCGCCGCGCCGGGAGAAGGGCGGCGGCGACCTGGCCGACTTCCTGGGCGGCGCCGATCCCGGCGGCACCGGCGACCGGAAGCGGCCGGCCGAGCAGGAGTCGCGCCGCCCGCGCCGTGCCGCCCCGCGCCGGCCGGCCGCGGTACCCGTCGACGAGGTGGACGAGGCGGCCTGGCTGGTGCGCCCGCCGGCGCGGGTGGGGCGGTCGGTACCCGGGGAACAGCAGTGGGCACCCGCGGACCCGGAGCGGGTCGCGGACCTGAAGCTCCAGGCGGCCCGCACCGCGGAGGGCTTCAGCGACCAGCGCGGCCTGGTCCGCGAGGTGGCGGTCGGGCGCCCGCCGGCGCAGCCGCCCGGGATGGCGACCGACCCCGACCCGGACGGCGTCGGGTTCGCCTGCGTCGTGTTCGGGCCGAGCCGGGCCCGGCGGACCGCCGACGACCGGTCGCCGCTCGAGCTGGTGAGGATGTACCGGGAGGCGATGGGCGGCCGGTTCGACCGGATGCGGATGGTCGTCGGGATCAACCGCTGGAACGACCCGGCCACCGACCTGCCGACCGCGCGGCTGGAGCAGGAGCTCGCCCGCGAGGTCGCCGAGGAGCAGGCGCTGATCGACGCCGCGCTCGGCGACGAGGCGGGCGCGGTCACGGTGATCGGCCACGTGCTGGACCTGCCGGTACGGGAGCGGGCGCCGGACGGCTCGGCGGAGGGCCCGGTCGTCGACGCCGACTACTGGCGCCGTCGCCGCGCCGACGGCGACTGGATGCTGGACTTCCGGCTGAACTTCCCGCACGCCGGGGTGCAGCACGCGATCGTGGGGAGCCCCACGTTCCTGGGCTACCTGGGGCAGCTGCGGGCCGCGCACGGCGAGGTGTTCGTCCACTTCGGAGACTCCGATGTGGTCGGTCTGACCAACCCGCACGGCGGCAACACCACGCCGCTCTTCGACCGGCTCACCGAGGAGGTCCGGCGCAGCCGGGTGGAAGGCGAGCGGAGCCCGCTGGTACGGCTCGGCGGCGCGGTCGCCTACAGCGAGAAGGAGGTCGACGGCCCGGCGCACACCGGTGCCCCGAGCGCCGAGGCGAAGCTGACCGTGCTGCTGGACGAGGCGCACCAGCTCTACTCGGCGGAGCTGGCCGAGGGGGAGTTCCCGCTGGCGTACTTCATGGAGGCGAACACCGCGCTCAACACCCGGTACCTGGGCCCGCTGCGCCTGGCGGACGGCACGGTGGTGCCCGGGCTGCTGGACTCGCTGTCGCAGCGGGCGGCCCAGAAGGCGGGCGGCTTCGCCTCGAACTACGCCGTGCACCGCCGCCTGACCCAGCTCGGCCTGAACGACCAGGAGCGGTCGCGGTTCCTGGCCGACCCGGCGGCGCAGCTCGTGACCTCGGTACGGGGTGACAAGCGCACCTACCGGGAACGGCACATCGAGCTCGTGGCCACCCCGAACGACACCGGCGGATGGGAGCCGAACAAGCCCGGCCGCACGCTGTACCTGCTCGGGCAGCTGCCCCGGTCGAGCAACTTCGCGTTCGCGCCGGGCCGGCTGCTGGGCCGCTCCGCCGCGCACGCCGGCCTCGCCAACCCGGTCTTGGCGGCCAGCCTCTTCGATCCGCTGAGCCGCCCGTACGCCCTGCTCGACCTGCCCCGGAACGTGGTGGTCGAGACGCGCGAGAAGCTGCTGCGGCTCTGGCAGCTCAACCACGTGCTGGAGCAGATGCTCCGCGAGGGCCTCGACGCCCCGCTGGACGACCTGCTGGCCCGCCTGGCCGGCTACCGGGACGTGCCGCTGCCCGAGTGGTACCGCGCGGAGGTGCGGAACCTGGCCCCGGTCGCGCCCGACCCGGAGCACGAGCCGGCCCCCGACGAGGAGACCGACCAGGAGAGCGACGGGTCCGGCACGGGCACGCCGGACAGCGACGACTCCTCGGACGAGGAGTCGGTGGCGCAGAGCGAGTGGGGGAGCGAGCCGGACACCGCCGGGCCGCCGGCCGCACGGCGGTTTCCGCGGGCGCACCCGCGGACCCTGGCGCCGGCGCTGCCGCGGCTGGCCCCCGCGGCGCCGGACGCGGCGGGCCCGCTCGTCCCGGCCGGCCGCTACCGCGCCCCGGTGGTGGACAGCCGGCGCGTCATCTTCGCCGACCAGGTGATCTACCTGCCCCGGCGGGTCCGCGTGGGGGCGCTCGACGTGAGCGTCGACGCCACCGGCTGGTACATGATGACGCACCCGGACACCGGGGCCCGGATCATGTCCGGCCGGGTCCCGTTCGGCCTCGGCGACGGCGGCTGGCTGCGGGCCGGCGAGCGGGTCGACCGCGACCGCCCCGGCCCCGGCGAGGAGCAGGCGACGCTCCGCGGCGGCGAGGGCGAGCGCACCGTCTTCGGCCACCTCGTGACGATCCCGCCGGGAATCACCGCGCCGATCGTCCGGGCCCGTCCCGACCTCGGCCAGCTCGCGATCGTGGACGACGGCGGCGTCGTACGGGAGGTCCTGCCCACGGGGCGCCGCGACGAGGACCCCGGGTCCAGCGACGACCCCCGGGTCCAGCTGGTCGTCCATCCGGCGTACCAGGTGCGGGTGTCGCCGGGCGGCACCGTCGCGCACGCCGGCTCCGAGGGGGTGCGGCTGTATGCCGGCGGAGGGCACGCGGACTCCTTCGTCACCGTCGAGTCGACCGCCGACGGCTGGGTCACGGTCACCGACGACGCCGGTGAGGTCCTGCTGCGCCGCCGCTGGGAAGGGCTGGTCTCGGGCGCCGCCCCGCTGCCGGACGAGGCCGTGGCGAGGGTGCCGGACGAGGTGGCGGCGACCCGGACCGCCAGGGTCGAGCACGGTCACCTGGACACCGGCGAAGGCCACGTCCCGATCGACTCCCACCAGGACGGCCGGGACGTCGGCGTGTGGGACGACGGGCGGGACGGCCTGGTCTACTTCGACCGGGAGACGAGGGTCGTGCTGACCCGGGTGCCGACCGACGGCACCGCGCGGTACGGTGCCGCGCCGCGGGTCGGCCGCGTCCGGATCAAGCCGGGGTACCACGCGGCGAAGCCGGGCGGCACCGGGCGGCATGTGCAGTTCGCCCAGCGGACCTTCGACGTACCGGACCACCTGCGCGGCGTGGCCATGGACGTCACGGTGGACGACCAGGGGCGGTTCGTGATGACCCACGCGGACACCGCCGAGCGGGTCTGGTCCGGATGGGTGCGCGGGGCTCCCGGTGCGCCCGGCACCGGAGCGTGGCTGCGGCCCGGGACGGTGGCCGGCCCGGCGGTACGGCGCGAGCGGGAGCGGCTGATCGCGGCCGGGGTCACGAAGCTGCCCGGGGGTACCCGGGTCCGCCGGCCGCGCGGCATGGCGAAGGTGCTGGTCCGGCAGAGCCCGGCGCACGGCCGGCTCGCGCTCGTCGACCCGACCTCGCGGCGCGTGCGCAAGGTCATGCGGACGCTCCGCCTGGACCCGCCGGGGACGAGCTTCGCCGTGCACGGGCCGGTCACCGTGCACGTGGCACCCGGCCGCTCGGTCGCGCACATGGACCCGGCCGGCGGGCGGCTGTACGTCGAGGGGGCGAAGCCCGGCGAGCGGGTCACGATCGAGTCCACCCGCGACGGGATGGTGGTCGTCCGGGACCAGGCGGGCGAGGTGCTCGCGTCGCGGCGCTGGGCGTCGATGGTCGACGGCACCCCACCCGGCCGGGACGAGCGGGTGACCACCGTACCGGCCGGGACCCGGACCACCACCGAGCCGGTCGACGAGCACGGCTTCGTACGCCGGCCGGACGGGCGGGTGCTGGTCGGCCCCCGCTTCGCCGGCGCCGAGGTGGGCGTGTGGATCAACGGCGCCGTCCGGTACTACTTCAACCCCGCCACCCGGGTCGTGCTCGCCCGCGAGTCGCCCAAGGAGCAGCCGTACGTGCCCGCTGTGCCGGGGCGCCGGATCCGCCGCCGGCAGGCCCCGGTGATGTCCGGCCTGTACCGGGCGACCCGGGCGACCCGCGAGCGCGCGGTCGTCTTCGGCCGGGCCACGCACCGGCTCCCGCCGGGGCTGCGGGTCACCGAGGTCGACGCGGGCGTGGCGGCGGACGGCTGGTACCTGCTCACCCACCCGGACACCGGCGACGTGGTCGCGTCCGGCTGGCTCTCCTGGACGCCGCACACCGAGGCCGAGCGCGGCGCCGTACCCCGGGTGCACATGCCGGTGCCGATGCGGGTCTCGCCCGGCGGCTCGGTGACCCACCCCGACCCCGCCGTCGGCCGCCTCTACGTGGACGACGCGCTGGTCGACGCCGCACCGGACGGCGCGCCGGACCCGGACCGGGTCGTGACGCTGGAGTCCACGGTGGACGGCTGGGTGGTCGTCCGGGACGCGGCCGGCGAGGTCCGGCTGAAGCGCCGCTACCAGGCGCTCGTCGACGGCGACCCGCCGGCCGTGGACGCCGGCGAGGTGGCCAGGACGGTGCCGGCGGGGGTACCGACCACCACCGTCCCGGTCTCCGACACCGGCCTCGTCACCGGACGCGGCGGCCCGCTGCCGGTCGGCACCCGGTACGCCGGGTCCACAGTGGGCGCCTACGACGACGGGCACGGGACGCAGTTCTTCGACCAGCGCAGCCGGGTGGTGCTGGCCCGCGGCGAGCGCTCGCCCGGGACCCGGTACCTGCCGGAGCCCGACGTGCGGCCGCGGGCGGCCAGCCGCAACACCGCCGGCCGGCACACGACCCCGATCAGCAAGGGCGCGATCCGGTACCTGACCACCAACTTCCCGGTACCCAAGCACCTGCGCGACGGCGCGGCGACGGTCAGCGTGACCGACAGCGGCTGGTTCGTCATCACGTCCACGAAGACCGCGGAGCTGATCGGGTCCGGTTGGCTCCCCGGCAAGGGCGGCGGACCGGCCTGGCTCCAGCGGGGGCAGGACGCCGGGCCCGCTCAGGAGGGCGACGTGGTGCTGCCGGCGGGCAAGGCGAGCGTGTACGTGTTCCACCGCCAGCTCCCGTTTCCGCCCGGCCTGCCGGAGGCCCGCTTCCGGCTCGAGCCCGAACGGGGCGGCCAGGTCGCCACGATCGACACCCGCGACAACACGGTCAACCGGATCAAGGACGTGCTCCGGGTCGACTTCCGGTGGACGGAGCCCGTACCCGACCCGGTGCCGCTGTTCCAGGCGCACGAGCCGTTCCCGCTGACGGTCTCGCGGGGCCGGACGATCGCCCACCCCGCCCTGCCCGGCACCCGCGTGTACCTGGGCGGCGGGGTCCGGCCCGGTGCGACCGTCACGCTGGAGACCGAGCCGGGCGGCCGGGTCACCGTACGCGACGAGGCCGGACAGCCGATCGTCCACTCCCGACTGTCCGACCTGGACGCCGGTACCGCCGCGGAGCGGGTCCCGCCGGACGTGCCGCACGGCACCGTGACGGTGGACGACGAGGGCTTCGCCACCGGCGGCGGGGAGCCGGTGCCGGTCGGCCGCCGGTACGCCGGCCGTGCGGTCGGGGTCTGGGACGGCGGCGCGCGGACCCGCTACTTCGACCTGGCGACGCGGGCGACGCTGGCCCTGGTGGCCGCCGGCGACCCGGTCGCCGAGGGCCCGGGACAGCAGAGCGCCGGTGCCGGCCGGCGGGGTGGCCGCGGTGGCGCCGCCGGCGGGGCGCGCGGCGGCCGGGCGGGACGCGGTGGCCGGGGCGGTCTGGGCGCCGCGCGCGGTGCCGGGCCGGAACGG
>NZ_JAVHUY010000040.1 GCF_031085175.1 Phytohabitans maris | reverse complement strand
TCCACGAGGGCGTACACGGTGTCGGTGATGGAGGGGAAGGGGTACGGCTCGCGCACGAAGCAGGGCAGGGCCGACGCCTTGACCGCGACGTTGGGGAGCTTGGCCAGCGGCAGCAGCGGCTCGACCGCGGTGCGCAGCGGCACCTCGTCGCTATCGACCGCGAGGTGGTCCACCGTGATCCGCAGCGCCGGGAAGGACTCGGCGAGGTCGCGGATCTCGGTGTGCAGCCGCGGGGCGTAGAGGCTCAGCGGCACCCCGTACCGTTCCATCGTGGCGAAGAAGCCGGACGCGAGCGCCCGGTCGAGCTGCTGGCGGGTGTCGCCGCGGTTGACCGACAGCCGGACGCCGAGCATGCCGGTGCGCTGCCGCCAGCCGGCCAGCCGTTCGACGTCGGCCGGGTCGTGGGCAGCGACCCGGCACAGCGCGCCGAACCGGTCCGGCGCCGCGGCCGCCGCCGCCAGCACGTAGTCGTTGCGCGAGCCCTCCCAGGTCGGGGGCACGAGCAGGCAGCGGTGGACGCCGGCCTGGGCCATCCGCTCGGTCAGCTCCGGTACGCCGAGCGGTGGTACCCGCTGGGGTGGGATCTCCGCCGGCGGCCAGGGGCGCTCGGGCGTCGACTCCTTCCAGACGTGGACCTGCGCGTCGGTGATCCGGTACCCGGTGGTCATCGCGCCTCTCCGGCGGCGGCGGGCGCGGCGACCGGGTAGGTGTCGAAGTCGGCGACGTCCAGCGTGGCGTACTGGTCGGCGTGCTGCTGCCGGGTGAACGGCCAGATGATCGGCGTGCCGGCCTGGTCGGTGTACCAGTTGTCGCACAGCGAGTAGGTGGTGCCCGGCAGCGCCGCCCGGATCCGGTCGCAGAACTCCTTCGTGGCGCGCTCGGTCGGTGCCAGGGCCTTCCCGGTGGTGCGGATGACCTCGAAGACCTTCATCAGGTAGCCGACCTCGTCGCGCAGGCTGGTCGGGATCGCGACCGAGTTGACCGGGGCGAACGGGCCGTTGAGCAGGAAGAAGTTCGGCATGCCCGGCAGGGCGACGCCGCGGTAGGAGTAGACGCCGTCGTTCCAGAGCTGGTCGACGGTCACACCGTCCGGACCGATGACGTTCATCGGGCGCATGTACGCGTGGGTGTCGAAGCCGGTCGCGTAGACGATCACGTCGAGCGGGTGCAGCGTGCCGGACTCGTCGACGATGCCATCCGGTTCGACCCGCTGGATGCCGCCGAAGACGCACTCGACGTTGTCCCGCTGGACCACCTGGTAGTAGTCGGGCGACTTGGGGATCCGCTTGCAGCCGGGCGGCTCGGTGGGGGTGAGCCTGGCGCGCAGCTCCTCGTCGGGGATCTGCTCGCGCAGGACGCGATAGAACTGTTCGGCCATCTGCTCGCGGTCGGGGCCGGGCACGAGCCGCCAGGTCTCGGTGCCGTCGGTCTTCAGCCGGAGCCGGCTCATCCGCCAGTCCCAGTACCGGACGAGTGCCGGGACGCGCAGCAGCAGCCGCTCGACCACCGAGATCCGGGGGTTCGGCTTGACGATGATCCACTGCGGGGTACGGATGAAGTGCCGCACCTGGTGGCCGCGGTTGCCCATCTCGCTGACGATCTGGATGCCGCTGGAGCCGGTGCCGACCACGCCGATCCGCTTGCCTTCGAGGGAGACGGAGTGGTCCCAGGCGGAGGAGTGGAACGCCGCGCCGGCGAAGCCGTCCATGCCGGGCAGCCGCGGCAGCCGCGGCACGCGCAGGAAGCCGGTGGCGGCCACGACCACGTCGTACGTCTCGGTGGCGCCGCCGGCGACCGTGACGTCCCAGCGCCCGTCGCGGTACTTCGCGGAGGTGACCTCGGTGTCGAACCGGATCCGGGGCGTGATGCCCGCCTCGTCGGCGAAGTCGACGAGGTAGCGGCGGACCTCGGTGCCGGGGGCGTAGCGGCGTGACCAGAACGTCTTGCGCGCGAACGGGAACTCGTAGCTGCGCGTGATGACGTCGACGTGCAGCCCGGGGTACGTGTTGTCGTGCCAGGTCCCGCCCGCGCCCGGTCGCTTCTCGTAGATCGTGTACTCGATCCCCGCCCTATCGAGGTGGTAGCCGAGGAAGAGACCCGACATGCCGGCCCCGATGATGGCGACCTTCATCCGCTACCGCCTCCACCTAACTTGTGTTGGTCACGACATACTAACACCATCTTGTTGTGCTACAACGCCGGCAATGGTGTTCTGCGTCTCCGTACCCGCTGCCAGCCGCCCCGCACGGCCCGTCTTTTTATTATGGTCACAGTTGTGTTCGCAAGCATGGAGTAGCTAGCATCATTGCCACTATGGATGATGCTTCCGTTCCCGCTCCGCTGGCCGGTCTGCGCGTGCTGGACCTGTCCCGCGTCGTCTCCGGGCCCTTCGCCTCACAGCTCCTCTCCGACCTGGGGGCCGAGGTGATCCGGGTCCAGGCCATTCCGGCCGAGAAGGGCGCGCGGCACATCGACCCGACGACCCTGAGCGAGGAGGAGGCGTTCTCCTGGGGGTTGAGCCGCAACAAGCACTCGGTGAGCATCGACCTCAAGAGCGACCAGGGCCGGGAGCTGTTCCAGCGCCTGGTCTCGGTGGCGGACGTCGTGTTCGACAACTTCCGCCCCGGGGTGATGGCCCGGCTCGGCCTGGACCGCGCTTCGCTCGTCGCGCACAACCCGCAGATCATCACCTGCTCGCTCACCGGGTTCGGCCAGTCCGGCCCGTGGGCGACGATGCCCGCGTACGACCCGATCGTGCAGGCGATGTCCGGCGCCATGAACTACACCCGGCTCGACGACGACGGCGCGCCGGTCCGCTGGGGGATCCCGATCGGCGACCTGTTCGCCGGCGTCTTCTGCGGGATCGGCACGATGGCCGCCGTCCTGCACCGCGACCGCACCGGCGAAGGTCAGCACGTCGACGTCTCCATGCTCGACGTCATGCTGGCCACGAACACCTACCGGGTCCCGCAGGCCCTCACGTTCGGCCAGGAGCCGCGCAGCTCGCCGTTCGAGGGCGGGCAGGGCACCGTGCCCTTCGGCAACTTCAAGTGCCGCGACGGGTGGCTCGCCATCTGCATCAGCCAGCGCGCCTGGAAGGCGGCCTGCGACATCCTCGGCCTTCCCGAGCTCGCCGCCGACGAACGGTTCCACACCAACCTCGCCCGCCACGCCCACCGCGACGAGCTGATCGCGATCCTCCAGCGCGCCTTCGCCCGGCACAGCGCCGACGAGCTGCAGACCGCCTTCATGAACGCCGGTGTGGTGGCCGGCAAGGTGCTGACCATCGGCGAGGTCTTCGACCACCCGCAGGTCCTGGCCCGGGGGATGGCGGTCGAGGTCTCCGACGACACCGGCCGCAGCGCGACCGTCGCCGGCGACCCGCTCAAGTTCAGCGACCCGACCACCTGGCGCGCCCCCAGCCGCACCGGAGCCGACACGGCCGCCGTACTCTCCTCCCTGCTCGGGCTCACCGCCGCCGAGATCGTGGCGCTCGCCGACGCCGGCGTGGTCTACGCGCCCCGCGAGGCCGGCGGCGCGCTGGCCCCGTCGCCGTACACGCCGCTTCCGCGAACGGAACCGCCGGCTCCCGGCAGCCATGGCGGGTCGATCGGCCGCGCGCTGGACGGCACCGTCGTGCTCGAGCTCAACGGCGACGAACCGAGCAAGTGCTTCGCCGCCCAGCTCCTGGCCGACCTCGGGGCCCGGGTCATCCGGGTCGACCGGCCCGCCGGCCAGGTGGTCGAGCCGTACCCGAACCCGGAGCGCGAGGCGTCGTTTCGCTTCGGCCTCAACCGGGGCAAGGAGAGCGTGACCGCCGACCTCAAGACGCCGGACGGCCTCGCGCTGTTCCGCGCCATGGTGTGCCACGCGGACGTCGTGCTGGACAACTACCGGCCCGGGGTGCTGCGCCGCCTCGGCATCGACATGGAGGCGCTGCACGAGGTCAACCCGCGGGTGCTCTCCTGCTCCATCACGGGTTTCGGGCACACCGGGCCGTGGAGCCAGTTCCCCGCGTTCGACAACGCCATCCAGGCCCTCGGCGGCGGGATGAGCCTCACCGTCGACCACACCCGGCCGGACACGCCCGTGCGCTGGGGCAACCCGATCGGCGGCCTGACCGGCGCGCTGTTCGCGACCCTGGGGGTGCTCGCCGCCCTTCGCGTCCGGGAACGGAGCCAGGTCGCCAAGCGGATCGACATCGGCCTGCTCGACGCCCAGGTCGCCCTGCTCTCCTACCGCGTACCGCAGGCGGTCACGCTCGGCCGGCCGTTCTTTCCCGAGCCGCGCCGCGGCGGGAGCGGGTCGCTGCCCTTCGGTGTCTTCAAGACCGCCGACGACCGGTGGTTCACGATGTGCATCACGCCGCAGTTCTGGCCGACGTTCTGCAAGGTGGTCGGCGCCCCGGAGTGGGAGAACGACCCGAAGTTCGCCACCGAGCCGCTGCGCCGCGAGAACGAGGACCTGCTCAACACGTTGCTGGAGCAGCGGATGCTGACCCGTACGGCCGGGCAGTGGCGCGAGACGTTCTTCGCGTACAAGCTGCCCGGCGCGGTCGTGGTCGACATCCGCTCCGCGTTCAGCCACGAGCAGGTGCTGGCCCGCGGCATGCGGGTCACGATCCCCGACGGGCGGCGGCCCGGCGGCGTCGAGGTCGCCGGCTTCCCCGTCAAGTTCTCCGCGGCCGGCAGCGCACCGGCCGCACCGGCGCCCCTGCCCGGAGAGGACACCGCCCGCGTCGCCGAGGAGGTCGGGTACACCGGCTTCGTCCTCAGCTAGCCCGTGCGGTCCCTGGCCGTCCCCGTCCCGGCGCGGATCCAAGCCGGCTTCGACACCGACCCGGCGACCGTCACCTGGGTCCTCGCCGCGTACCCGCTGTCCGCGTCGGTGGCGAGCCCGCCGCCGGCTCCGGCGGCAGCGCCGACCCCGCGTCGCTGAGCGGCGCGGGGTGAGGGCGGACCCGGGTCAGCCGGCGGTGCGGGCGGGCTCCTGGACCGGCGCGTCGCCGAACAGCTCGTTGAGCTTGGCGCGGGCGAGCTCGAGCCGCTTGGCGTACTCGTTTCGCTCGGCCTTGACGCGCTCGAGGTCGGCGTCGCGGCGCTTGCGCGGCACCGACGCCGGCTCGATGTGGGCGGTCGCGAACTCCCAGAGCTCGCGCACCAGCGCCTTCGCCAGCAGGTCGTAGTCGATGACCAGCTCGCCGTCGGCGGCCGCGGTGGTCACCGCGGCGACCGGGACCCGCGCCGAGCGCGGCGTGCCGGCGTCGGCGCTGTCGCCGGCCTGGACGCCGGGGCTGATCCGGTAGGTCCGCTTGCCACGGATGTCGCGCACGATCTCGCCGTCGTGGTCCATCGCCGCGATGAGCTGGATGAACGCCACGGACGAGCCCTCGTACGAGATCGCGTCCTTCAGTACGCTCGTGGCGAGGCCGGACGGGTCCTCGACCGGCCCGTGCTTCGCCAGGTACTGCTGGATTCGAGTCCGCGCCGTGCGATCACGCGCCACGGTCCACCTACCCCAGTGTTAGTCGATGCTCGGTTGTCACCTTGCATTGCTTCTTCCCAAAACACGACTATAGCGCACCCACAACAGTTGGGCACGCCGGTAGTCGTCAAGGATCATGGGAGTAACACTAGAAGGATCTTCGGGGGCCTATCCTCCGGCGGACCGGTGACGCTGCGCCGCGGACCTCCTTACTAATGGTGGGACATGACAATCGGCGGTCGGTGTCCGAACGCCCGGGGTCCGTGGGCGCGCCCCCTGGCCAGTGCCCGGACGTCAGGAGCCGGATCGTGCGGCGGGACGCGGCCCGGCGGAGTCAACGCGGACGCCAGCGCGAGCAACGCCTGCCAGGTAACAGGGGAATGTCCGTCGAGTTTGCTATGTGACGGGGAAATGTCGAATCCGCGGCAGTCGACAATCGCGCTGATCCGCACCGCGGTGTCGAGGACCAGGTCGCGCCAGGCGAGGTAACCCTCCACGTCGTCCGCCGGCGGAGGCTCGGGGAGCAGCTTTGCAGCATGCTTAGCCAGTGCTACTGCACGACGCATGTTAAGCACTCCGTTCCTCCGGTTCAACTTTGTAACCCCCGTCACGCCACCGTAAGCGGTACGTGGCGGCGCGTCAAGCGATGCTATTGACAATGTCCCGTAGACTTTGGGCACTATGACGAGCAACTCCGAGGACACGATCTCCACCGCGCTGGAGCGGCTGGCCCTGACTCTCGGCGAGAGCGGAGCGGTGCCGGTGCCCGAGCTCGTGCGGGCGCTGGAGCGCGCGGCCGAGCGGCTGCGCACCCGCACCGTCAGCGAAGAGCTCCCCACCGACCTGGTGACCCAGGCGGAGGCCGCCCGCGCGATCGGGGTGAGCCGTCAAGCGGTCAACCAGTGGGTCCGCAACGGCACCTTGCGCTCGTACGTGCGGGCCGGTGCGAGCGGCCGCTACGGCCCCGAGGTGTCCCTGGCCGAGGTCGCCATCGCGGCCAACCGCCGCTCGCGCGAGGTCCCGTTCGCGCAGGGCCGCCGCCGCGAGCTGCTCGACTTCCTCGGCCTCGTCGAGCGGGACTCGACCGCCTCGATCGCCCGCGACATCCGCGAGTCCATCGAGGACGACTCGTTCTCCGGCCGGTCGCACGACCAGCTGCGGGTCCTGCGCGAGTTCGTCATCGCCTCGATGGGCGTCGGCGACCAGCAGCACGAGTTCAACGCGGCCGGGGTCAAGCTGCTGGCCGACCTGGATCCGCGCTTCGAGGTCGACCGCACCAGCCCGTTCGGCCGGCTCGCCGAGTCGCTCGGGCTGGTGATCAGGTCGGCGCACGGGGCGGCCGGGTTCGACTCCCCCGCCACCGCCGTGCTGGGCCTGCTCGGCAGCGCCACCGTCGGCGCGCTCTACGACGGCGACGACGCCGACTGCGGCCGCGCGATCGCCCGGGCCGCCCGGGAGGTGTGGGGAGAGGACTGGCCACTGCGGCTGTACGACGTCGCTTTCCACGTGGGTCAACTGCGCCCGACACCGCTGACCCGGTACACGGCTTCGCTCACCTACCTGGACAACAACCGCTTCCTGCGCCAGGCCCAGTCCTCCGGCGTCACCATCGCGTACGCCCGGGGTCCCGGCGTGATCCTGCCGCAGCGGTTCTACGGCGCGCCGATCCTGCGTGACATCCTCGACGGGCGCCGCGACGACTCGACCACGTGGTGGTTCTCCCCGAGGGCGGCCACGACCGGCCGCCCCAATCAGCTGCCCAGCGGCGAGAGCCCGTTCCGCGCCTTCCACTACGAGCACGGGCTTCTGGACACCACCATCCACGGCATCCGGCGCTACTGCTTCCCAGCCGTCGACGCCGGCCAGGAGCTGCGCTCGTACGCGCGGTCGCTGTCGGCGCCGGAGCGCAAGACGTATCTACAGTGCGCCGTCGACACGCTGGCCCGCACCCTCGGCCAGACGCACATCGAGCTCGGCGTCATCGACGAGCTGGAGCACTTCGACTGGTGGAAGGACCACATCATCCGGGCCTCGCCGCGGGAGATCCTGATCGGTCTACGCGACGAACGCGCCCGCCGTACCGCGCACGCGCTGCTGGTGGAGACGAGCCTGCTGCCCGAGGTCGTGGAGGCGGCCGACTCCGACGGCTCGCTCCGCGACCGGCTGCGCATCTACGTCAAGAACCTCGAGTTCGACGTGATCGACGCCCGCTACCGCGACGACATCCGGCGCGGTGTCGCGCGGGTCGTCAAGCCCGGCGGGCAGGCCCTGTCCCACGGCGAGAGCCTGGAACTCGCCCGGACGCTGATCCGCGACTTCATGCGCTGAGCGGCGGCCCGACCTCCGGAGAGAGCCCCAGGAGAGGGGCTCGCGGTCTCAGGAAGGGGACTCGCAGTTGAAGACGACGCCGGCGCCGCCGTCGACGACCAGCGTCTGGCCGGTCACGTGTCCGGCCAGCGGCGAGGAGAAGAAGAGCAGGGCGCCGGCCACGTCCGGTGGGTAGCCCAGCTTGCGCAGCGGCGTCCGCTCGACGTTGGCCCGCACCAGCTCGTCGGTCCACTTCGGATTCCCCTGGGACCGCGGGGTGCGGATGACGCCGGGCGCGACCGCGTTGACCCGGATCCCGTCCGGCCCGAGCTCCACCGCCGCCGTCCGTACCAGCGACATCAGCGCCGCCTTGGCCGCGCCGTACGCGCCGAGGCCGGGCGCGCTCAGCAGCCCGGCGGCCGAGGCGACGAACGTCAGCGCGCCGCCGGTGCCCAGCGCCCGCCACTGCTCGGTCGCGTACTGGATCGCCAGGTAGGCGTGGCGCAGGACGATGTCGTGGTGGAACGCCCAGTCGTCGTCGGTGTACTCGACCACCGGCTTGGCACGGGCGAGGCCCACGATGTCGATCACACCGTCGAGCCGGCCCTTCGCCGCCACCACGTCCGCGAAGAGCCGCCGCACGTCCGCCCGGGAGGTGATGTCGCCGTTCCACGCGATGCCCTTGACCTCGCCGGCCACCGCCTCCGCGCGGGCGGCGTCGAGGTCGACGCAGACCACCGTCGCGCCGAAGGCCGCCAAGGCGTGGGCGGACTGCTGCCCCATCCCGTTGCCGGCGCCGAGGACCACGTGCACCTGGTCGTCGAGGCGCATCAGCGCGGTGTAGTCGGGGATCAGATCGGCCGGCGGTTCGTCCTTCATCGTCACCCAGGCATCGTACACAACTAGAACATTACTTGATAGCGATCGGGTTCAGCGGCGAACCGACCGCGCCGGTGATCGTGAGCGGTGGCGCGGTGAGGAAGAACTCGTAGACCCCGTCGGCGGCGCAGTCGGCGGCGAGCGCGTCGAGGTCCCAGATCTCGCCGATCAGCACGCCGGCGTTGACCAGCAGCACGACGTGTACCGGATGCCGCACGTCCACCGACTCGAACGGGATGACCTCGAGGCCCCAGGTGTCGGTCGCGACCGCCGCGACGCCGCGGGGGCACAGGAAGTCACAGGCGCCGAGGCCAAGCCCGGGTGCGGGCCCGGCGACGAAGTCGCCCCAGGCTTCCTGGGCGCGCCGGCGCGCCAGGTGGCCGGTGCGCACCAGCACGATGTCGCCCGCGCCGACCTCGACACCCGCCGCCTCCGCGCAGGCCGCGAGGTCCTCGGCCTGGATCGCCTCGCCCGGATCGAGGTAGGGGCGCTGGTGGAACCGCGCCAGGTCCAGCAGCACGCCCCGTCCGACCAGGCGGTCGGCCATCGCGGTGATGCTGTTGCGCAGCGCGCCGGCGCTGGTGACCGTCTCCGGGCCGCGGTCGTTGTAGGTGCGGCCGTCGTGGAACACGTGGCAGAACGCGTCCCACTGGGTGGCCGACTGCAGCGCCATGTAGACCGCGTCGTCGGTCGACTGCATGCCGCGCCCGGCGTTCTCCCAGTCCGCGAGCAGGTCGCCGCCGTGGCGGAACATCACGTGCTGCGGGTTGACCCGGGCCTTGCGGCCGCTCTGCGGGCCGTCCCGATCCATCGGGATGGCGAGCGAGAACGTGGCGCCGCGGCGGATCAGCCCGGCCGCGGCGCGGATCCGGTCCGCCGTGAGGTGGTTGACGTGGCCGAGCTCGTCGTCCGGTCCCCAGCGGCCCCAGGTGCGGTGCCGCCGCGCGATCCCGTGCACCTCGTCCGCGGTGTACTCCCGGCGGTTGATCACGACATCATCATATCTGCGAGACCAGTCACAGCCATCCGACCATAGTAGTGACATAATTGGCGGCCATGAGCATCGACGCGGAGGAGGTCGCGGCGCTCGCCCGCGACGTCGTGCGGAGCCACCCGCCCCGGGCGGTACCTGTCCCCCAGCTCATGGGTGCCTGGTACGACGTCGGCCTCACCTGGTTGCACTTTCCGGTCGGCCTGGGCGGCCTGGACGCGCCGCGCACCCTCCAGCGGGCGGCGAACCGCGTGCTGATCGAGGCCGGTGGCCCCGAGCCGCGCACCGTCAACACCGTCGGGTACGGGATCGTCGCCGGCACGATCGTCCGGTACGCGCCGCGGGAGCTGGCCGCCCGGTGGCTGCGCCCGCTGGCCACCGGCGAGGAGCTGTGGTGCCAGCTGTTCAGCGAGCCGGGCGCCGGGTCCGACCTCGCGGGCCTGGCCACCCGGGCGGTCCGGGACGGCGACGAGTGGGTGGTCAACGGGCAGAAGGTGTGGACCAGCCTGGCCCACCTGTCCCGCTGGGCGGTCCTGCTCGCCCGCACCGACCCGGACGTACCCAAGCACAAGGGCCTGACGTACTTCGTCGCCGACCTGCACGCGCCCGGGGTGCGGGTCCGGCCGCTGCGCCAGCTCACCGGCCGCGCCCAGTTCAACGAGGTGTTCCTGGACGACGTACGGATCCCCGACGCGCACCGGCTCGGCGACGTGGGGCGCGGCTGGCAGGTCTCGATGAGCACGCTCTCCGACGAGCGGCTCTCCCTCGGCGACCGGGTAACCGCCCGCGGCACCGGCCCGATCGGCGACGCGCTGGCGCTGTGGGCGAGCCGGCCGCGGGCGCACACGCCGGTGGCCCGCGAGCGGCTGGCCCGGCTCTGGCTGCGCGCCGAGGCGCAGCGGCTGACCGTGGAGCGGGCGAAGGTGGGCGCGGCCAAGGGCGTCTTCGGGCCGGAGGCGGCGATCGCCAAGCTGGTCGGGTCGGAGCTGAGCCAGCACGTGTACGAGTTCTGCGTGGAGCTGCTCGGCCCCGAGGGCGCGCTGTACGAGTCGTACGACTCCGACCTCGGCGACGACGAGGGCCCCACGACGTACCAGCGCAAGTACCTGCGTTCCCGGGCCGCGACGATCGAGGGCGGCACCTCCGAGATCCTCCGCAACGTCCTGGGCGAGCGCGTGCTCAAGTTGCCCCCCGACACCCGTACCGACAAGGACATCCCGTGGCGCGACGTACCCCGTTCGTAGGTGACGCAGATGGCTGAGTTCGAGTTCACCGAGGACCTGGACGACCTGCGCGCCATGGTCCGCAAGTTCTGCGCGGAGTTCTCACCGGAGCCGGTCGTACGCGCCACGATGGAGACCGAGGCCGGCTACGACGCCGAGCTGTGGCGCCGGCTCGGCACGGAGCTCGGCGTGCTGGGGCTGGCGGTCGACGAGGAGTTCGGCGGCGCCGGCGCGGGCCTGGTGGCGCAGGCGGTGGCGGTCGAGGAGATGGGCGCGGCGCTGGTCTGCGGCCCGGTGGTCGGCACGCTCGCCCTGGCGATCCCCCTGCTCTCGGCGGCCGGCGACGACGCCACCCGGCGGGCGTACCTGCCGGATCTCGTCGACGGCGGGCGGACCGCCACGGTGGCGGCGCCGTTGACCGGCGGCACCTTCGACGCCGCGGCGGTCACCGTCGCGGCGAAGGCGGAAGGCGACGGGTGGAAGGCGGAAGGCGACGGCTGGGTCGTCAGCGGGCGGGTGGAGTTCGTTCCCGACGGCGCCGCCGCCGACCTGCTGCTGGTCGCCGCCCGCACCGACCACGGCGTCGCCCTGTTCGCGGTCGACGCCGCCGCCGACGGGGTACGCCGGGAGCCGCTGGCCACGCTCGACCTGACCCGCCGGCAGGCGGTGGTGGAGTTCTCCGGTGCCCCGGCGAGGCTGATCGCCGGGGAGAAGCGGGCGCTGGCGGCCCTGGCGCACGCGGCGCGGGTCGGCGCGGTGCTGCTCGCCGCCGAGCAGGTCGGCGGCGGCCGGGCGATGCTCGACCGGACCGTGGAGCACGTCACCGGCCGGTACCAGTTCGGCCGTCCGCTCGGGTCGTTCCAGGCGGTGAAGCACCGCTGCGCCGACATGCTGGTAGCGGTGGAGCAGGCGCGCTCGGCCGCGTACCACGGCGCGTGGGCGTTGCAGGACGGCACCGACGACCCGCAGCTGGCGGCGAGCATCGCCAAGGCGGTCGCGTCGGAGGCGTACACGCGGGTGGCCGCGGCGGCGATCCAGTTGCACGGCGGGATCGGGTTCACCTGGGAGCACCCGGCCCACCTGTACTTCAAGCGGGCGACCGCCGACAGCCTGACGCTGGGCACGGTCGCGCAGCACGTCGATCTCGTCGCCGGCATCGCGCTGGACCGGGACTAGCCGTGCGGGCGGTCCGGTTCGACGCGTTCGGCGGTCCGGAGGTGCTGCGGGTCGTCGAGCTGCCCGAGCCGCACCCCGGGCCGGGCGAGGTGCGGATCCGGGTACGGGCGGCCACGGTCAACCCGACCGACCTGCTGACCCGCTCGGGCATACGGGGGAAGGTGACCCGCGGCGTCCGGCTGCCGTACACGCTGGGCATGGAAGCGGCCGGCGAGGTGGACGAGGTCGGCGACGGGGTGGAGCTGGCGGTCGGCGACCGCGTCATGGCGCTCACGCTCCCGTTCGGTCCGCACGGCGGCGCCTACGCCGAGCACGTCGTGGTGCCCCGCCCCCAGGTGGTCGCTGTCCCGGCCGGGATGCCGGCGGTGGAGGCGGCGACGATCCCGATGAACGGGCTGACCGCGGTGCTGGCCGTCGAGGCGCTGCCGGCAACGGCGGGCGCCTGGGTCGGGGTCACCGGCGCGGCCGGCTGCGTAGGCGGGTACGCGGTCCAGCTCGCCGTCGCCGCCGGCCTGCGCGTCGTGGCGGACGCCGCCCCGGCCGACGAGGCGCTGGTCCGGTCGCTCGGCGCCCACGCCGTGGTCGAGCGGGGCGACGGCGTGTCCACGCGCTTCCGCGCGGTCGCCCCGGGCGGCCTGGCCGGGCTCGTCGACGCCTCGACCCAGCAGGGCCGGCTGGTACCGGCGCTCGCCGACCGCGGCACGCTGATCCTGCTGCGCGCGTGGGACAGCGCCCCGGGGCGGGACATCCGCTCGCGGTTCGTCACGGTCGTCGAGGCCCTGGACCGGCCGGAGCTGCTGGTGCGCCTGCGCGACCTGGCCGAGCGGGGCGTGCTCACCCCGCGGGTCGCGACGACCCTCCCCGCCGAGCGGGCCCCCGAGGCACACCGGCTGGTGGCCGGCGGCGGCGTCCGGGGGCGCGTGGTCCTGACCTTCTAGGGAGGAGCCTTTCAGCCGCGCCCCGGCAGCGTCACCGTCGCCGTCCCCGACGCCAGCGTGGCGCCTTCGGCGTCCTCGATCCAGACGTCCAGGTCCGCCTCCTCGCCACGGATCGCGGTCACACGACCGAAGGGCGCGAACTCGACGTCCTTGAGCTGCGGGCCGGTGAACCGCAGGGCCACCGAGACGATGCGGCCGTCGCCGGCGAGCCAGTCGCGCAGCAGGTTGTGCACATAGGACCATTGCAGCCGGCCCATGCCGATCGCCCCCGGATATCCGGCCGCGCGCCCCTCGGCGTCGTCCATGTGGATCGGGACGAACTCGTCGTTGACCGCGGCGAAGCGGTTCCACTCGGCGAAGCCGGCCCTACGAAACCCGGTGGTGAACGTCTCGCCGACCCGCGCGTCGCGGTTCATCCGGTCCCCTCCTTCGGACGGCACCGCCGCCGGTAGCGGATCCTTCGACGGCGCCGCCGTCAGTCGCGGATCCTTCGGACGGCGCCGCCGTCAGTAGCGGATCGAGGTGTCGCGGCCGGTGCGGACGGTCTCGCCGCGCTGGTTGGTCCAGGCGACCTCGGTGACGGTGATGAGCATCCGGCCCAGCCGGCCGGTGCGCTCGCGGTACTCCCCGAGCCGGGTGACCGAGGTGATGACGTCCGCGGGACGCATCGGTACGCCGTACACGGCTTCGGTGCCGCCGTTGATCTGGTGGCGCAGCCCGGGACCGGGGATGCCGATGGCCTTTTCGAGCCGGTCGGGGTCGCGCCGTTCGGGCCGGATCGCGGGCTTCATCTGGTCGGCCACCAGCCAGGCGAACGGGTTGAACTCGGCCGGCGCGGCGATGCCGCCACGCTCCCGGTCGGCGAAGTCGGCGTCCCAGAACTCGCGCGGCGGATCCTCCGGATAGTAGACGGCCACCGCCCACCGGCGGATGTCCGAGGCCGAGATGGGAAACGACACCCGCCAGTCGACGACCTCGCCGAGCGCGGCCCGCATCCGGTCGGAGACGTACGACGTCATCGCGCGCGGTGGTCCGCACCACCGGCCGCCTTCGGATGCGGGTACGGGTGGGCGACCCCCACCGCCGCCGGCTGCCGCGCCCGGAGCCCGGCGGTCGCCGACCGGTACTCCGCCAGCACGCGATCCTCCTCGGCGTAGTCGAAGGTGTCGGCCAGGCGCCGGGTGACGGTCCCGTCCGGCGGGTGCTCCAGGTACCAGCGGACCGTGTCCCGCAGCGCCTCGACCGCCGGCACCGCCTCCGCGTACCCCAGGCGCTCGACCGCCTTGCCGACGCTCACCAGCCCGTGGGCGGTGTGCGGCACCGGGAAGAGGGCACGCCCCGGGCCGGCCAGGTCGAACGGCAGCGACACCTGCTCGATCTCGCGACCGGCCGCCGCGGCGGTCAGCTGGATCCACTGCGCGAGGCTGTACTGGTGCAGGTCGGCCACGTTGAACACCTCGCCGGCCGCCGGCTCGGGCCGGTCGACCGCGGTCAGCAGGAACGCCGCCGCGTTGCGCGCGGCGCAGCGGGTCAGCAGGGTCAGGCCGCTGTCCGGGACGATGATGTGCCGGCGGCCGTCGAGCACCCGGCGGATGACCGACCACTCGCGCGGATAGAGCTGCCGCGGGCCGTAGATCGACGGATACCGCAACAGGGTGGCGCTGAACGCTCCCGCGCGGTGCAGGCCGAGCACGTGCCGCTCCGCGCGGTGGATCAGGTCCGAGAAACGGGTACCGGCTGACTCGTCGCCGCTGCCCCGCCGCGCGGCGGCGCCCTCCTCGGCCAGCAGGGCCATGCCGTGCGGCCACACCCGCTCCGGCTCGTGGTAGCCCGGGTACACCGGCAGCCCGCTGACCGCGACGAAGCGCTCCGTCGCACCCGCCAACGCGTCGGCCACGTGCCGCAGGCGGCCGTAGGTGGCCACGGCGAGGTCGAAGCGTCGCGGCCCCAGCGCCGCCGTGATCGGCTCCCGGAAGTGCGGGTCGGCGTGGATGTGCTCGACCGTGGCCAGCTCGGGCAGCTCGTGCGTACCCCGGTGCAGGACGGCGACGTCCCAGCCGCGCGCCAGGAGGCCGTCGACGATGTGTGGCCCGGTCGGACCGGTGCCGCCGACCACGAGCGCGGTGCCACTCACGAGCACCACAGTAGCACCTTAGGCAGCTTCTAATGATGTTAGGGTCGGTGGATGCGTCGCTTCACCGATCGGGTCGTACTGGTCACCGGGGCGACCAGCGGGCTGGGCCGGGCCTGCGCCCTCCGGCTCGCCGGCGAGGGGGCCGCCGTGGTGGTGACCGGACGCCGCGAGCACCTCTGCGCCGAGGTGGCGGCCGAGGTCGAGGAGCGCGGCGGGCGGGCGCTCGCCCTGGCCGCCGACGTCACCGACCCGGACACCGCCACGCGCGTCGTCGCCGCCGCCCTCGACGCCTTCGGCCGCCTGGACGGCGCGGTCAACAACGCCGGCGTGAGCCCGGCTCCGGTGCCCGCGGCCGGCTATCCCGACGACCTCTGGCGCTCCACATTCGACCTCAACGTCGACGCCCTTTTCCGGTGCATGCGCGCCGAGCTGGCCCACATGGTCCCGGCCGGCGCGGGCTCGATCGTCAACGTCGCCTCGTACGCGGCCGCGGTCGTGCGGGTGCGCGGCATCGCCTCGTACACGGCCGCCAAGCACGCGGTCGTCGGCATGACCAAGGCCGCCGCCCGGGACCACGCGGCGGACGGGGTGCGGGTCAACGCGGTCGGCCCCGGCCACATGCGCACCCCCATGATCGACCGCCTGCTCGATCCGGACGGCGAGGCGCGGCTGCGGGCGCGGATCCCGATGGGGCGCATCGCCGACCCCGCCGAGGTCGCCGCGGCCGTGGCGTTCATGCTCTCCGACGACGCGTCCTTCGTCACCGGCCAGTTGCTGGTCGTCGACGGCGGCCTGTCGATCTGAGCCACCTGCCGGGCGTTCCCGCGCCGCCTCGGCGTCTTCTACACCGCCGGACGATGGACCGGAACACCCGCCACGGCCGTCGCCGGTCTTCACTGCGTCGTCTTCTGCTTCTTCCACGGGACGGCGCCGTCCTCGACCGTCGCATGTGGAACGCCGCCCTCGTGTAGCTCGGCCCAGTGGGCGTGGGTGATCTGGTGGAGGCTGAAGGCGGCCTGCAGCGAGTTGTGGAAGCCCTGGTTGTCGAGGGTCTGGTTGACCGACTCTTTGATCATCAATGCGGTCATCGTCGGGCGCTTGGCGACCTCCTGGGCGTACCGCAGGGTCTCCTCCTCCAGGCGGTCGCGGGCGACGACGCGGTTGACCATGCCGATGCGCCGCGCCTCGTGGGCGTCCATCGTCTCGGCGAGCAGCAGCATCTCCTTCGCCCGGCGCGGGCCGAACTCCCACGGGTGCCCGAAGTACTCGACGCCGCACATGCCCAGCCGGGTGCCGACCGGGTCGCAGAAGGTCGCGTCGTCCGCGGCGACGATCAGGTCGCAGGCCCACATGAGCATGAGACCCGCGGCGAACACCGGGCCCTGGACCTGGGCAACGGTGATCTTGCGCAGGTTTCGCCAGCGGAGGGTGTTCTGGTAGAAGTAGTGGTGCTCCTGGAGCATCCGTTTCTCGACGCTCGCCCGCGTCGCGCCGTTGACGGCGAAGGACGGATGGAAGTCGGGAGAGTCCGGATCCCGCTCGGCCTGCCGGTCCGGGGTGCTCGCGCTCAGCATGTCGTGGCCGGAGGAGAACGACTTGCCCGCACCGGCGAGGATGACCACGCGGACCTGGTCGTCCCGCTCGGCCCGGGCGAAGGCTTCGTCGACCTCCACGAGCAGGCCGCGGTTCTGCGCGTTGCGGTACTGCGGCCGGTTCATCGTGATCCGGGCGACGCGCCCCTCGTCCAGCTCCTCGTACGTGATGTATCGGTAGTCGGCCATGCTCCCTCTCCAATGGTGAACTCGTACACGATAGTGGGCACCGTCAGAGCCCGGTGAAGAACGCGCGCAGGTCCGCGACCAGCAGCTCGGGCAGTTCAAGGGCGGCGAAGTGACCGGCGTTGGCGCTGAGCTGGGCCTCTTCCTCCGGGGTCACCCGTCCATCGCGCGGGCGCAGGCCGCTGACCAGCAGGGTCAGGTGCAGTCCGGTGACGCGGTCCGGCCGCTGGCGGGCGATTTCGGTCGAGACCACCGATCCCCAGTCGGTGCCGTGCGCGCCGAAGCGCTCGTACCCGAGGGCCGCCATCAAATGTAGCCAGGCGCCGCCGATCCGGCCGGCGTGCCAGCCGCGTCGCGTGGTGGGGCCGCTCCAGCCGTAGCCGGGCATCGAGGGTGCCACGACGTGGAAGGCGTCTGCCGGGCTGCCGCCGTGGGCGGTCGGTCGGGTCCTGCTCGGCCGGTCGCGCAGGTCGTCGAGGACCGCGTCCTCGACGTGGACCTCGAACGGCGCGACGGTCATGCTCACGCCTCCAGCCGCGACGCGGCGAGGAGTTCCGGGACGGTGACGAGCTTCCTGCGGGGCCGGGACTCCGCGCGCCCCCGGCGCTTCTCCGCCACGTCGATGCGGGTCCACGCCGCCTTGTCGACCAGATCGGGAAGCCGCGCCGAGAGCAGTGCCGCCAGCTCCGCCCCGCCCTTCGGCGGGTCGGCCAGCCGTTCCGCCGAGAAGTCGTGCAGCAGGCTGTCGACGGTCTCCTCGGCGTCGTGCTTGTTGGTGCCGATGATGCCGCGGGGTCCGCGCTTGATCCAGCCGCAGCAGTAGACGCCGGGGACGTCGAGGCCGGTCGCCGGGTCGATGACCTTGCCCGCGTCGTTGGGCAGCGTCCCCATGACCTCGTCGAAGGGCAGCCCCGGCACCGGGCGCCCGCGGTAGCCGATCGCGCGCAGCACCAGCGAGGCTTCGACGGTCTCGGTGCCGCCGTCGGCGCGCCGGAAGGTCACCGACTCCGCCCGGCCGTCGCCGTTGACCGACACGGGTTCGAGCCCGTAGCGGAAGCGGATCGTCCGGGACCCGGCCGGCGTCGCACGCTCCGCGGCCCGCCGCACGATGGTGTACCGCTGGTCGGCCGCCGGATGCTCCGGTACCTCGGCCGGGGAGGCGACGACAGCCACGTCCGGCAGCCGTTCCAGGGCCATCAGCTCGCCCAGGGTGTAGGCCGCGTGCTCGGCGCCCCGGCGGGCGGTGACGACGACCTCGCAGACCCCGCTGGCCTGGAACGCCTCGATCGCGTGGTCGGCCATCTCGGTGGTCGTGAAGACCTCGGCCGGCCGCAGGAGCGTACGGGCCACGTCGAGGGCGACGTTGCCGTTGCCGATGACCACGGCGCGCTTTCCGGTGAGGTCGAACTTCTGGTCCGCGTGCTCGGGGTGGCCGTTGTACCAGCCCACGAACTCCCGCGCCGAGTGGCAGCCGGCCAGATCCTCACCCGGGATGCCGAGACGCCGGTCGTCCGGCGCTCCCCCGGCCCACAACACGGCGTGGTGGTACTCGAGGAGTTCCTCGATGGTGACGTCCTCGCCCACCTCGACGTTGAAGAAGCACTGGACGTTGGCGCGGCCGAGGATGCCCGCGAACCGCTCGCCCACCTTCTTCGTGTTGGGATGGTCGGGCGCCACCCCCGCCCGGACCAGGCCGAACGGCGTCGGCAGGCGTTCGAGGAGCGAGACGGTGACACCGGCGATCTCGCTGAGCGCCCCGGCGGCGTAGCACGCGGCGGGTCCCGAGCCGACGATCGCCACCCGGAGCGCGGGGCGCCGCTCGGGCAGCACCCGGCGGGTGAAGGCCGGCGGACCGACACCCGCCAGGGGGTTGGTGGCGAAGTAGTCCGCGTTGATCGGCAGGTAGTCGGCCAGCTCCTCGGGCAGGTCCCACTCGGAGTGGATGGCGTCGACCGGGCACTCGTCCAGGCACGCGCCGCAGTCGATGCAGGTGGCCGGGTCGATGTAGAGCTGCTCGGTGTTGGTGAAGTCCGGGTCGCCCGGACGCGGCCGGATGCACTGGACCGGGCAGACCGGGATGCAGGAACCGTCGTTGCAGCAGCCCTGCGTGATCACGTAGGTCATGAGTGGTATCTCTCTTGGCACGCCAACACCGTTGAGACATAATAGCGCAACACAACAATGACAAGAGTAGGGCGAAGGGAGAACGCCGTGGCCGCAGGACCGGACACCGTCGTCACCGACTTCGACCACCATTCGGAGGCGTTCGCCCAGCGCCCGTTCGAGGTGCTGACCGAGCTGCGCGAGCGCGCTCCGGTGGCCTGGTCCACGGCGCACGACGGGTTCTGGGTGGTGACCGGCCACCAGGAGTGCGTGGACGGCTTCGCGGACTACGCGACGTTCTCCTCCAGCGCCGGCCCGGCCATCCCGGTGAACCCCTTCGGCCCCCGGCACATCCCGGTCGCGCTCGACCCGCCGGAGCACGGCATGTACCGCCGCGTGCTCAACGAGTGGTACAGCAAGGCCGCCATCGCCCGGCGCGAACCCGAGATCCGCGCCCTGGTCGAGGGCATCGTCCGCGACCTCGCCGCCCGCGGCAGCTGGGACTTCGTGCCGGACCTGGCCAACGTCTCGCCGGGCGCGGTGACCCTGGGGATCCTCGGCTGGGACCCGGGCCGCCGCCGGGAGCTGCTCGACGTGATGTCCCGCGCGCTGCGCGGCCAGGGCAGCAAGGACCCCGAGGTAGTCGCGCGGAACGCCGAGGGCAACCGGTGGATCCGCGAGCAGATCCTGGCCGAGGCGCGGGACCGCCGGACGGACCCGCGCGACGACCTCATGACCGTGCTGGCGACCGAGCCCATCGCCGGCGGGCGCACTCTGACCGACGAGGAGATCTGCGACACCGTCGTACTCCTGCTGCTCGCCGGCTTCCACACCACCAGCGGCGCGCTGACCTCGCTCCTGGTCCACCTGGAGCGGCACCCGGACATGCGCCGCGGCCTGGAGCGGGACCACGACCTGATCCCCGACGCCATCGAGGAGATCGTCCGGATCTACTCGCCGGCCACCGCCCACGCCCGGATCGTGACCCGGGACGTGGAGCTGGGCGGCGTCTGGATGCGCGAGGGCGACTGGACGCTCTTCGTCAACATGGCCGCCAACCACGATCCGGCCGCGTTCGACGACCCGGACGAGGTGCGTCTGGGCCGGGACCGGGCCAAGAGCGTGGCCTTCGGCTGGGGCGTACACCGCTGCCTCGGCCTGCACCTGGCCCGGCTGATCCTGCGCCTGGAGGTCGAGGCCGTGCTCGACCTGCTCCCCGGCTACCGGATCGACCTCGACCGCGTGGTCCGCTCCGACCACATGGGCATCGGCTACGTCTACCTGTCCGTCCCGGCACATCTACCACAGGAGGCCTGAGCCATGAAGGTCACCGTCGACCCGGAGCTCTGCGAGGGCAACGCGGTCTGCGAGGCGCTGGCGCCGGAGGTGTTCGCGGTCGGAAACGACTGGCAGGCGAAGGTGCTGGCGCCCGAGGTACCCGACGCGGACCGGGAGCTCGTGCGGCGCGCGGCGGAGAGCTGCCCCCGCCTGGCGATCATGTTGACCGGCTAGCCCAATCGTGCTGCCATTAGCTCCTAGTTGTGGTAGAGGAAAATACGACGTTATGATCACGCTCCGAGCGCGCCTAACCATGGAGGACGCGATGGCCGAGACCGCGACCACGCCCGACACCGCGACGACGACTCCCAAGGAGTACGACGTCATCATCATCGGGGCCGGGGTCACCGGCATGCACCAGCTCAAGCTGGTACGCGAGCTCGGCGTCAAGGTTCGCGTCATCGAGGCCGGTGGCGACGTCGGGGGCACCTGGTACTGGAACCGCTACCCGGGCGCCCGCCTGGACTCGGAGAGCTACAGCTACCAGTACGCCTTCGACCCCGAACTGCTCGACGAGTGGGACTGGAGCGAGATGTTCGCCGGCCAGCCCGAGCTCGAGCGCTACTACCAGCGCGTCGCCGACAAACACGACCTGCGCAAGGACATCGACTTCGACACCCGTATCGAGAGCATGGTCTTCGACGAGGAGACCAACCACTGGACGCTGCAGACGACGCGGGGGCAGCTCTACCGGGCCAAGGTCGTCATCGCGGCCACCGGCATCCTCTCCGACCCGCTCTTTCCGACCGCGCCCGGCCTGGAGAAGTACGAAGGCGAGTGGTACCACACCGCGCTCTGGCCGCACGACAAGGCCGTCGACTTCGCCGGCAAGCGGGTCGCCGTCATCGGCACCGGCGCCACCGGCGTCCAGGTCATCCCGAAGGTCGCCGAGACCGCCGCGCACCTCACCGTCTTCCAGCGCACCCCCAACTGGGCGGTACCGCTACGCAACCAGCCGCTGTCGAAGGAACGCATGGCCGAGATCCGGGCCGGCTACCCGGAGATGTTCCCGAAGCTGCGGGCCTCCTTCAGCGGCTTCCTGCACAGCTGGGACCCGGTCAAGTCGACCGACGTCACCGAGGTCGAGCGCGACGCCCGCTACGAACTGGCCTGGAACTCCCCCGGCTTCGCCAAATGGATCGGGCTCTACAACGACATCGCGTACAACGCCGAGGCGAACAAGATCTACTGCGACTTCCTCGCCAGCAAGATCCGGGAGCGGGTGAACGACCCCGCGACCGCCGAGAAGCTGATCCCCAAGGACCACCTCTTCGGCACCAAACGGGTCCCGTGCGAGACGAACTACTACGAGACCTACAACCGGGACAACGTCGAGCTCATCTCGTTGCACGACAACCCGATCAAGGAGTTCACGGCCAAGGGCATCCTGACCGCCGAGGGTGAGCTCGAGTTCGACATGATCGTGCTCGCCACCGGGTTCGACGCGTTCACCGGCGCACTCAACAAGATCGACATCCGGGGCGTCGAAGGGCAGACGCTGCGCGACAAGTGGAAGGACGGCCCGCACACCTACCTGGGCATCCAGGTCGCGGGCTTCCCGAACCTGTTCATCATGGGCGGGCCGCACGGCAAGGGCGGCCACGGCAACGGGCCGCGCTGCAGCGAGCAGGTCGTCGAGTGGATGGCCGAGCTGGTGAAGGAGATCTTCGAGCGCCGGCTGGAGCGCGTGGAGGCGGACCCCGAGTCGGAGCGCGAGTGGACCGAGCAGGTGGTCACGGCCGCCGCCGGTACCCTGCAGGCGACCGCGAAGTCGATCTTCTTCGGCGACAACGTCGAGGGCAAGCCCCGCGTCTACGTCGCCTACCTCGGCGCGCTGCCGGAGTTCGTGAAGCGCCTGTACGACGTCCGCGAGGGCGGCTACCGCGGGTTCGTCATCAGCTGATGTCCGGCGCCTTCGACTACGTCATCGTCGGCGCCGGTGCGGCCGGCTGCGTCCTGGCCAACCGGCTCTCCGCGGACCCGGGTACGAGCGTCCTGCTCGTCGAGGCCGGCGGCACCGACACCAACCCCGTGCATCTGGTCCCGAAGGGCTTCTACTTCACCCTCAACAACCCCAGGTACGCCAAGGCGTTCACCACCCAGGCCTTCGGCGACGGCCACACCGAGTCGCTGGTCCGGGGTCGGGTGCTCGGCGGCTCCACCACCATCAACGGCATGGTGTGGAACCGCGGCTGGGCGCCGTACTACGACGCCTGGGAGGCGGCCGGCAACAAGGGCTGGAACTGGGCGCGCTTCGTCGAGGCGTACCGCCGGATCGAGCGGCACCAGCTCGGCGGAAACGAGGTGCGCGGCGGTGACGGCCCGGTCGACATCGAGATCGCGGGCCCGCGCGAGGAGGCCTGCGACGCGCTCATCGCCGCGATGGAGCGGCACGGCATCGCCTTCCAGCGGGACATGAACGCAAGCGGGGACGACCGGGTCTCGTACGTCGCCTCCAACATCAGGCGAGGCACGCGGATGAGCGCCGCCAAGGCGTTCCTGCGGCCGGCGCGGCGCCGGGCGAACCTCAGCGTGGCCACGCACACCGAGGCCGAGACGCTGGTGTTCTCCGGCAGCCGGGTGACCGGCATCCGCTGCCGGCGCGCGGGCGGCACGGTGACCTACTCGGCCCGCAAGGAGGTCCTCGTCGCCGGCGGGGCGTTCGACTCGCCGCTGCTGCTGGAGCGCTCCGGGATCGGAAACCCCGACGTGCTGGCCGAGGCCGGTGTGCCGGTCGTGGTCGCCAGCCCCAAGGTCGGCGAGAACTTCAAGGAGCACCGCGGCATCCTGCTCCAGTACCGGCTGACCGGCGTGCGCGGCTACAACGCCGAGGCGTCCAGCCAGGCACGCTACCTGTGGACCGGCTTCAAGTACCTCTTCAGCCGCTCGGGCATGATCGCGCACGGCGGCTACGCGGTCAGCGGGATCTACCGGTCCGACCCGGATTCGCCGGCACCCGACACCCAGTGCTTCTTCACGCCGATCTCGACCTCCGCCGTCAACCCGATGACCGGGCGGATGGTGGTCGACAAGCACCCCGGCGCCAAGTACGTGACCTACCCGCTCTACCCGACGAGCACCGGCTCGCTGCACATCACCGGTCCGGGGCTGGACGACGCGCCCCGCCTCGAGCCCAACTTCCTCTCCACCGAGCATGACCGCGCGATGCTGGTCAAGGCGGTACGGCGGGCCCGGGAGATCGTGGCGACCGAGCCGTTCGCCCGGTTCGTGGCCGAGGAGTTGCAGCCCGGCCCGCTCGTGGTGGACGATGCCGACATCGTCGAGTACGGGCGGAACAAGGGCGTGGCGGGCGCCCACGGCCTCGGCACCTGCGCGATCGGGCCGGCGCCCGACGACGTGGTGGACGCCTCGCTGCGGGTGCGCGGGGCCGATGGGCTGCGCGTGGTCGACGCGTCGGTCTTCCGGGACCAGCCGTCGGGCAACAACAACGCGCCGACGATGGCGCTCGCCTGGATCGCCGCCGACATCATCCGGGCTGAGAACGGCTGACGGCTCAGCCCTCCTTGATCGAGATCGCCCCCTCGGGGCAGGCGGCGACGATGTCTCCCATGCGGGCGCGCTCACCGGTCGGTACCGGCTCGTCCTTGACCTGGCCGTAGCCGATGTCGTCGGCGTCGAACCACTCCGGCGCCAGGGTGTAGCAGCGGCCGTGTCCCGAGCAGAGGGACGTGTCGATGACGAAGTTCATGTCGATCCTCTCTGGAAGCGCTGGTCAGCGGTCCGCCGGCGCCAGCTCGAGCGGGAGGCTCAGCAGCTGCTGCATGAAGCTGCCGTAGCGGTGGCCGGCGACGAAGTCCGCGGGCACCCGGTAGTTCGGGATCCGCTCGTGCCACACCTCCAGGCCGATCCGCATCTCGATCCGGGCGACGTGCGAGCCGATGCAGCGATGGATCCCGAGCCCGAATGCCGAGTGCGGGACGCCGCTGCGGGTGAGCTGGACCTGCGGCGCCAGCTTCCGGTCGGCGCCGCAGCGCGCGATGAAGATGCGGTCGCCCGCCTTCACCGGGAAGCCGTTGAGCTCGCCGTCCTCCTTGGCGACCCGACCGCTCGACCCGCCCGTGTTGTAGAAGCGCATGAGCTCCTCGACGGCGTCCGGGATCCGGCTCGGGTCGTCGACCAGCAACTGCCGGTCGGCGGGGTTTCGCGCCAGGTGCCACATGATGTAGCCCAGCTGCGTCGAGGTGGTCTCCTGACCGGCGATGAAGGCCAGCTTCGCCATGCCGACGACGATGTCCTCCGGGATCTCCTGCCCCTCGGCGCGCATCCTCACGAACGCGCTGGCCAGGTCGTTTCGGGGGTCGTCGCGGCGGTCGCGGATGGCGCCGCGGACGATGGCGTCGATCCGCGCCTCGATGTCGTCGCGCTCCTCCTGGGTCGGGAACTCGAACGTCGCCCGCTCGGCCAGGTGGAACATCCGGTCGACGTCCTCGGTGCCGAGGCCGAGCCATTCGAGGAAGAACAGGGCCGGCAGCTTGGCCGCGAAGTCCTTGGTGAAGTCGCAGGTGCCCTGCGCGAGGATCCGGTCGACCAGCTCGTGCGAGATCTCCCGGATCCGCGGCTCCAGGTGGGCCACCGCCTTGGGGCTGAACAGCGGCGCGAGCGCCCGGCGGTACCGGGTGTGGTCCGGCGGGTCCATGGTCAGCGGCGGTACGTCCAGATCCACCTGCTCCTTGGTGTAGACGATCGTGCTGGGCAGGTTCGACCAGACCTTGGAGTCCTGCAGCACGTGCCGAACCGTCTCGAAGTCGGCGGCCACGAGGAAGCCGCGGTTGGCCGGGCTGTAGAAGAGGCCGCCCACCTTCGTCGCCTCGTCCCAGACGGCGAACGGGTCCACCCCCAGGCGCTCGTCATGCTCCAGGTCGAAGGTGTGGACCGGGAGTCCGTGGGCCTCGGCCCTCTCCAGCATCGATGACATGCTCATCTCTCCGTCCGCCGGCGCGGCCTGAAGCATCATTGTATCCGGACACTAACACAATTAGAACCCCGCGCCGCAGGTACCGACTAGATTGCTCTTGTGCTCTAGTTTTGGCACAGTGATGGACAAGCACTGTGCTACTTGATGTACTCCTAGGTTAGTTGCCCGCCGACCGGCGGGGGCCCGGCATCACAACTAGGAGCACACGAAGTGGCACCCAGTACCCACGCTCACAAGCGGGCAACGCGGCTCGTCGCCGTCGCCGCGGCTGCCTGTCTGGCACTGACCGCGTGCGGCGACGACAGCGACGCGTCGTCCGGCACCGATTCCGGAACCACGAGCAACCTCACCGGAGAACCCATCAAGATCGGCTATGCCGCCTCGCAGTCCGGCCCGCAGGCGAGCAACGGCCTCAACGGCGCCGGCGTGGCGCAGGCCTGGGCGAAGTACACGAACGCCCACGGCGGCGTGGACGGGCACCCGGTCGAGTTCGAGATCGTGGACACCAAGAACACCGTTCCGGGCGCCACCTCGGTGGTGCAGAACTTCCTCGACAACGACGAGAGCGACGCGATCCTCCTCACCGACCTGGTCGCCGAGGGTGCGATGGGCAAGATGCTCACGGACGTCGACACCCCGATCCTCAGCGGCGGCGGCTCCAGCGACCTGCTCTGGGCGAACGTGCCGGGCACGTTCCAGCCCGTCTCCGGCTCCACCTACACCGTCAAGGCGTACGTCCAGGTCGCCAGGACGGCCGGGGGCACCAAGTTCGCCTGGGCCGCCTGCGCCGAGGTGGCCGTCTGCCAGGAGAACGGCGGCAAGGCGATCGCGTACGCCAAGGAGGTCGGCCTGCAGACGGAGAACGTGCAGCTCTTCTCCGCGTCGGCCGCCAACTACACCGCCGAGTGCCTGTCGTACGTCGGCAAGGGCGTCGACGTGATCGCGATGAACATCGGCATCGCGACCGGTGCCCGGGTGATGGCCGACTGCCTCCAGCAGGGCTACCAGGGCAAGTGGTCGATGATGAACTCCGGCTTCGACCAGGCGAAGGTCGCCGAGGTCTCGGGGGCGCAGACCGCCGGCAGCAGCCAGGGCTTCCCCTGGTGGGCCGACGACCCGAAGGTGGAGACGTACCGGCAGGCGATGAAGCAGTACTCGCCGGACACCCAGTGGCAGGGCGGCAACACCACCTCCGTCTGGGCGATGCTGGAGCTGTTCAAGAAGGCGATGGAGACGGCCAAGCCGGCGACGATCGACCGCGCCAGCATCCTGACGGCGATGTACGCGGTCAAGGACGAGACACTCGGCGGCCTGCTGCCCGAGCCGGTCACGTTCACCGAGGGCCAGCCCTCCAAGCCGGTCGGATGCAGCTGGTTGTTCAGCTACAACGCCGGTGACGAAAACCCCAAGAGCCTCCCGGTCGAGGGAACGCCAGGCAACGGCGCCACCGGCGACCTGGCCAGCACCTGCATCGGGTACTGACCAGCCGGCCGCTTCGACCAGCGGTACCACAGGTACGTTATGAAGCCGCCATAACGTATCTGTGGTACCGCTGGTCCCGTCTCGACGCCTGACCATGCGATCCGCCACGGGCGGACAGCGCCGCCATCGGTCAAGGGCGCGCGCCGCTTGGTGGCTTCGGGTGGCGCGGACCGGGGTATGTCTAGTGCGTCCCCTCGCCGACGTACTTCTCGAACATGTTGTCGTCGACCAGCCCCGCCGCCGCGCCGTCGTAGACGATCTCGCCGCGGCGTAGGACGTAGGCGTGGTCGGCGATGGCGAGCGTGCGCAGGGCGTACTGGTCGACGCAGAGCAGGGCGACGCCGTTGGTGCGCAGGGTCTTGAGGAACTCGAAGACGGCGTCGACGATGATCGGGGCGAGTCCGAGTGACGGCTCGTCGACGAGCACGATGCTCGGCCTGGCCACGTACGCCGCGGAGAGCGCCAGCATCTGCTGCTCGCCGCCGGACAGGGTGCCCGCCTTCTGCGACAGCCGCTCGCCCAGTCGCGGGAAGACACCGGTGGCGATCTCGATGGTCTCGCGCGGGTCGTGGGAGGTCGACTGCATGAGCAGGTTCTCCCGGACGGTGAGGTTGCGGTAGACGCCGCGCCCTTCCGGAACGTGGCAGAGCCCGCTCTTCGCCCGGCGCGCGGCCGGGCGGCGGGTGACGTCGGTACCCCGCAGCAGGATCTGGCCCGAGGAGGGTCTCATCAGTCCGGACGCCACCCGCAGCGAGGTGGTCTTGCCGGCCCCGTTCGGTCCGATCAGCGCGGTCACCGAGCCGGGCGCGACCCGTAGCGACACGTCGCGCAGCACCGCCGTCTGGCCGTAGCTGGCGCTCACGCCGCGCAGTTCGAGCGCCGGAGCGTCCGCCGTCGCGACCGCGCCCGTGGCGGCCATGGTCCGCTGGCCGGTCATCGCACGACCTCCTCGATCAGCTCTTCGGCGGTCTCCGTCTCGGAGCCGAGGTACGCGGCCTGGACGACCGGGCTGTTGCGGACCTGCGCCGGTGTGCCGTGGAACAGCAGCTTGCCGAAGTCCAGGACGTAGATGTCGGCGCTGACCCGCAGCACCAGGGCCATGTCGTGCTCCACGAGCAGGATGCCGCAGCGGCGGGTCTCGACCACGTCGACCAGGGTCTGGCCGAACCGCGCCGTCTCGACCGAGTCGAGGCCGGAAGAGGGTTCGTCGAGCAGCAGCAGGTCGAACGGGCCGCTCAGGCACCGGGCCAGCTCCACGAGCCGGCGCTGGCCGGTCGAGAGCGCCCCGGCCGGCAGGTCGCGCAGGTCGGCGATGCCGCACAGCTCCATCGCGTACTCGGCCGCGTCGAGCGTCGCCCGGCGCTCGGCGCGCGAGGCGACCAGCTGGCCGCGCAGGTTGGAGCCGGCCAGCCCCGACTCGACGCCGAGCGCGACGTTCTGGCCGACCGTCAGCGAGTCCGCGAGCTGCATCAGCTGGAAGGTGCGGCCCAGACCGCGCCGGCCGCGAGCGGCCGCGTTCAGCTGCGTGACGTCGTTGCCGTGCAGGAAGACCTGCCCAGTGGAGGGCGTCAGCAGCCCGCTGGCGGCGTTGAACAGGGTGGTCTTGCCGGCGCCGTTCGGCCCGATCAGGCCGGTGATCTGGCCGACCGGGGCACGCAGGGAGACCTCGTCCAGCGCCGTACGCCCGCCGTAGCGGATCGTCAGGTCGCGCACTTCGAGGCCGGTGGCGTGGGCCGGGAGCCGCCACGGGTCGTCGGCCACCTCGACCGCAGGCGCCGGCGCTTTCCTGCCGAAGTGCCGGTCGAGGAAGTCGCGCGCCCGTCGCGGCAGGGTGTCCGCACCGCCCTGGGTGGCGATCAGCACCGCGAAGAAGCCGAAGATCACGTTGAGCCACGAGTTGGAGTCGACGCTGTGCCAGTACGCGGGGATGAGCGCGGCGACGACCGCGACCACGGAGTACCACGGCTCGCGGAAGGGCATCAGCGCGAGGGTGGCCACCAGTACGAGCGAGTAGTAGGCGGCGAAGTAGCCGTCGCCGAGGACCACGTAGTTCACCGTGGAGCCGTAGAGCACGCCGCCCACGCCCGCGATGTAGCCGGCGATGCAGAACACGACCATCCGGAGCAGGTTGGCGTTGAGGCCGAGCGTCCGGACGGCGAGCGGGGCCTCGGAGAGTCCGCGCAGCATCCGCCCCAGGCGGCTCTGATGGATCATCACCATGACGAGCGCGGCGACCACGAAGAAGGCCAGGACGACGTAGTAGTAGCGCTCGCCGCTCGCCATCCCGCCGGGCCGGGGCATCGGCCGGCCGGTGCCGGTGGTGCCGAAGAACCAGTCCTTGGTGTAGAGCCACCCTTCGACCGAGAGGCCGAAGCCCAGCGTGGCGAGCGCCAGGAACAGCCCCTGCAGCCGGATCGCCGGCAGCGCCAGCAGCGCGGCGACGGGTACCACGACGAGCGCGGCCAGCAGCACGCCGACCACCCAGGGCAGGTCGAGCCGCTCACTGAGCTGCGCGAAGGTCACCGCTCCGATGGCGGCGAAGATGGCCTGGCAGAGCGAGACCATGCCCGCGGTACGCACGAGGAGCCCGAGCGACAGCAGCACGATCGCCTGGGTCAGGCCGACCGTCAGGTGTGTCAGGCTGCCGGCGAAGATCTGCGGGGCGAGCAGCAGGAAGGCGAGCACGACGACGCCGGCCACGATCCGCGTGGTGGGCGGACCGTGGTACGGGATCTTCGGCGGCTGCTCGGCCCGAGCGGGTGGGTCGAGCTTGCGTCTGGGGATCACCAGCAGGGCGACCAGAAGCACGATCAGCGGGAGCGCCGCGGCCACGCCCTGCAGCTGGTCCCAGTCGACCGCGTACTTCGTGATCAGGTTCGTCGCCACGCCGATGGCCAGCGCGCCGAGGTAGGTCAGCGGGATGCTGGAGAAGCCGCCGATCGCCGCGGCGCCGAAGGCCGACACCACCAGGAACGTCATCGTCACCGCGTCGATGCCGACGAACGGCGAGATCAGCACGCCCGACAGGGCCGCGAACGTCGCGCCGATCGACCAGGACAGCCGCTGTACCGCCTGCGGGCTGGTCCCGTGCAGCGCCACGAGGTCCGGGTCGTTGACGACGGCCCGCATGGCCAGGCCGGTGCGGCTTACCCGGAAGAAGTAGTAGAGCGCCGCGACGGCGACGAGGGAGATGGCGACGATGATCAGCTGCGACTGGGTGACGTTCACCCCCCAGATGCGGTGGATCCTGGTACCGCCCGGCAGGAACTGCGGTGGGCGCAACGCGTTGTAACCGAACTTGACTGTCGAGAGTCCCTGTACCAGCAGCACGATGCCGACCGTGGCGACCACCTTCATGGCCGCCCGTTGGCCGCTGAGCTTGAGGCTGACCGCCGACATCACCAGGCCGGTCAGGGGACCGAAGAGGAGCACCGCGACGACGCCGGCCGCCCACCACGGCCAATCGTGCTCGATGTGCAGCCAGTAGAACAAGAACGCGGCGGCGGCCGCGATCGCGCCGTGGCCGATGTTGAAGATGCCGGACGTCTTGTAGGTCAGGACCAGACCGGTCCCGGCGAGGCCGAGCACCGAGCCCGTGACCAGGCCGGCGACGATGAAGGGCAGGATTGTGTTCACGCTGTACCTCGGGTCAGCTGAGCGCGGCCCGGAGAGCTCCACTCCGGCGGATGACGCCCTTCTCACGAGGGCAATGTTGGGCTAATTGTCTTCCAATAATGTAAGACCTGCCGGGTGGAGTCAACGAAAACTTGCCGGTGCCTACGCGAAGCCGTAGGTCTTGAGGTTGGCGAACTGGTCCATGCCGCTGCGGCCCAGCTCCCGGCCCACGCCGGAGCGCTTCGTGCCGCCGAACGGGATCTCGACCGGGGAGCCGAGGAAGCCGTTGACGCCGACCCCGCCGGTGTCCAGCCGCCGGGCCACCGCCTGGGCCTCCTCCGGCGCGCCGAAGACCGCACCACCGAGCCCGTACTGGTTGTCGTTGGCCAGCTCGACCGCCGCGTCGGCGTCGGGTACCCGGAAGATCAGCCCGAGCGGCCCGAACGCCTCTTCCCGGTAGACCCGCATCTCCGGCGTGATGCCGGTGAGCACCGCGGGGCGGAAGAACGCGCCCGGCCCATCCATCCGCCCGCCGGCGGCCAGCACCTTGGCGCCCTTGGCGACGGCGTCGTCGTACTGGGCCTGCAGCAGGTCCGCCGCCGCCTCGCTGGACATCGGCCCGAGGGTCGTCGCCGGGTCGAACGGGTCGCCGATCACCTGGTCGGTGAAGAGCTCGACGAACGCGGCCGTGAACTCGTCGGCCACCGCCTCGGTGACGATCAGCCGCTTCGGCAGCGCGCACGCCTGCCCGCCCAGCAGCAGCCGGCACGTCGCCGCGGTGCCGGCCGCCAGGGCGACGTCCGCGGAGTCCAGCACGACGAACGCGTCGGAGCCGCCGAGCTCCAGCACCACCGGCTTGATGTGGCGGCTCGCCTGCTCCCCCACGATCGATCCGGCCCGGTCCGAGCCGGTCAGCGTCACCGCCCGGACCCGGTCGTCGGCGATCAGCGTCGAGACCTGGTCGGTCGAGGCGAGGACGGTCTGGTAGGCGCCCTCCGGAAAGCCCGCCTCGCGGAACAGCTCGTCGAACATCAGTGTCGAGCCGGCGCAGATCTCGGCCGGCTTCACCATTACCGTGTTGCCGAGCATGAGGTTCGGGGCGGTGGCGCGCATGGCCTGAAACAGCGGCGCGTTCCACGGCTCGACGCCGAGGACCACGCCGACCGGCTCCCGGCGCAGGATCACCTTCGAGAACCCCCCGACCCGCAGCTCCTCGTCGGCGAGCAGTTCGGCACCGTGCCTGGCGTAGTAGCGGAACATCGCGACCGCCCCGCGGCCCTCACCCATCGAGTGCGGCAGCACCTTGCCCATCTCCAGGGTCGCCTGGCGGGCGAGCCGGTCGAGGTTGGCCTCGATGAGGTCGGCGACCCGGACGAACAGGGCCGCCCTCTCCGCCACGGGCACGTCACGCCAGCGCAGGAATGCCTTATGCGCCGCCGCGAGCCGCGCTTCGAGCTCCGCGTCGTCGAGGAGGTCCCACTCGCGGACGAGCTCGCCGGTCGCGGGGTTCACCGTCCGGTAGGTGCGCTGCGCGGTCGGTGCGGTCATTTGGTCCTCCCGGGATATCTACGAGACGTCAGAGGGCGATCCAGACGTTCTTGCGGCGGCTGAACTCCTCGATGCCGGCGAAACCGCCGATGCGGCCGGTGCCGCTTCGTTTGACGCCGCCGAAGGGCATGGAGGGCGACAGGCCGCCGGTGCCGTTGACCCAGACCATCCCGGTGTCGAGGGCGGCGGCGAGGCGGTGTGCCCGGCGTACGTCGCTCGTCTGCACGTACGCCGCCAGGCCGTACTCGGTGTCGTTGGCGAGGGCGACCGCCTGTTCCTCGGTGTCGAACCGGAAGACGGCGAGGACGGGTCCGAAGACCTCGTCGCGGGCCAGCTCCGAACCGGGGTCGACGTCGCGGAAGACGGTGGGCTCGACGTAGAAGCCGTCGGCCAGCTCGCCGCCGGGTCGCGAGCCGCCGGTGACCAGGGTCGCGCCGTCGTCGACCGCGCGGCCGACCACGCCGAGGATCCGGTCGCGGGCGCCTTCGGTGATCACCGGGCCGAGGACGGTCCGCGGGGACATCGGGTCGCCGAGCGGGAAGTCCCGGACCTTCTCCCGCACCCGCTCGACGACGTCGTCGTACACGCTCGACTCGACCAGCAGGCGGGTGCCGTTGTAGCAGCCCTGGCCGCTGACCAGCATGCAGGATCGCAGCGCCAGCGTGGTCGCGGCGTCGAGGTCGGCGTCGGCGAAGACGAGGTTGGGGCTCTTGCCGCCCAGCTCGGTGGCGACCGGGGTGAGGTTTTCGGCGGCCGCCTGGATGATCCGGGTGGCGGTCCGGCCGCTGCCGACGAAGTGGATTTTGTCGACGCCCGGGTGGGCCACGAGGGCGGCGCCCACGGCCCCGTCGCCGGGTACCACGTTGACCACGCCGGGCGGGAACCCGACCTCCAGCGCCAGCTCGGCGAAGCGGATCGGCGTGAACGGCGTCAGCTCCGGCGGCTTGACCACGATGCAGTTGCCGGCGGCCAGGGCCTGGGCGGCGAACTGCCCCACGGTCGCGATCGGACTGTTCCAGGGGATGATGCCGGCGACGACGCCGTACGGCTCCAGGACGGAGTAGTCCAGCGCGGGCAGCGGCCACACCGGGTTGACGTCGCCGGTGATCTTGTCCGGCCAGCCGGCGAAGTACTCGAGGTTGTCCCGGGCGATGTGCGGAAACCTGCTCGCCACCGCGTGCGGTACGCCGTTCTCGACGACCTGCATGGTGGCGAGCTCGTCGGCGTGCTCCTCGACCGCGCGGGCCAGGGCGAGCATGAGGCGCCGCCGCTCGGTGACCGGCACCCGGCGCCACTGCTGGAAGGCGCGCCGGGCGGTCGCGACGGCGACGTCCACGTCCCGCGGGGTGGCCAGGGGCACGCTCACGGTCGCCTTGCCGTTGCCGGCGTAGACGTGCGGGACGGTCCGGTCTCCGCCGACCCGGAGGCGGCCGTCGCCGACCAGCGGGGAGGGGTCGCCGAGGACTTCGACGTCGAACTCGATAGCAGGCACGACCACTACTCTAGCACCATTAGAACCTGATAGGGTTGGCTGTCGTGGAGTTCGATTACGTCATCGTCGGGTCCGGTGCCGGTGGAAGCGTCCTCGCCGAGCGCCTTTCCGCGCTCTCCGACGCGACGATCCTGGTCGTGGAGGCGGGCGGGTCGGACCGGCATCCGATCCACCGCGTGCCCAAGGGCTTCTTCTTCACCATGCACTCGCCGCGGTACGCGAAGAAGTTCGTGGCCGGGCCGTTCGGACCCGGCGGTCACGTCGACAACTGGTGGCGGGGCCGGGTGGTGGGCGGCTCCACCACCATCAACGGCCTGGTCTGGAACCGGGGCTGGGCCCCCGACTACGACAGCCTGGTCGCGGAGGGGAACGCCGGCTGGGGTTGGGACACGTTCCTGCCGGCGTTCCGGGCCATCGAGGACTTCCGGCCCGGCGCCTCGGCGATCCACGGCGGCTCCGGCCCGGTGAGCGTGGAGATCGGCGGGCCGCCCGAGGCGGTCTCCGAGGCGTTCATGGAGTCCGCCTCCGCGGTCGGGGTGAAGCGGGTCCTCGACCTCAACGGCTCCGACGAGGACCGGACCGGGTACACCCAGTTCTCCACCCGTCGAGGCGTCCGGAGGACCGCGGCCGACTGCTTCCTCCGCCCCGCCCTGAAGCGGCGCGACGTCCGCCTGCTCACCCGGGCGGAGGTCGGGCGCGTGCTGTTCGACGGCAGGCGGGCGGTGGGCGTACAGGTCCGCCACCGCGACAAGCTCGTCGAGATCCGGGCCCGCCGCGAGGTACTGGTCTGCGGCGGCGCCCTGGACAGCCCGCTGCTGCTGGAGCGCTCCGGGATCGGCCGCGGTGACGTGCTCGCCGCCGCCGGGGTACGCCAGGTCGCGGAGAGCCCGAACGTCGGCGAGCGGCTCAACGAGCACCGGGGGCTGCGGTTCATGTTCACCATCTCCGGCGCACCCGGCTACAACCCGGTGGTCAACACCGGAGTGAAGCGGCTCGTCGCCGGCGCCAGGTACCTCGTGCGGCGCGACGGCGTCATCGCGCAGGGCTCGGCGAGCGTCCTGGCCTACTTCCGGGCCGACGACTCGTCGGAGCGGCCGGACACGATCGGGTTCTTCAACCCGATCTCGATGAAGGCGCCGACGATGCACAACGACAAGCTGGCCGTGGACGACGAGCCCGGCCTGATGCTGGCCGCGTACCCGCTGCGCCCGACGAGCCGGGGCCGGATCCACATCACCGGCGCCGATCCGGACGCGCCCGCCGCCATCGACCCGGGGTTCCTGCGCACCGAGCACGACCGCGCGCTGATCGGAAAGGTCGGCCGGAAGGTACGCGAGATCTTCGCCACCGGCCCCATCGCGGATCTCGTGCGCACCGAACGCCTGCCCGGGCCGGGCGTCGACACCGAAGAGGACTTCCTGCGCCTCGCGGACACGGCCGGAGCTTCCGGCTACCACCCCCTGGGCACCTGCGCGATGGGACCGGGGGCCGAGGACGTGGTGGACGACCGGCTGCGGGTGCGCGGCGTCGAAGGGCTGCGGGTGGTGGACGCCTCCGTCTTCCCCCGCCAGCCGTCGGGCAACACGTCCGCACCCACCCAGGCGCTGGCCTGGCACGCCGCCTCGCTCGTCGTCGGGGACCGATGACCGGTACACCCGGAGGGGCGGCCACGGGCACGAGAGCCTCGGCGACGGGAGGAGCGCATGAGTACGCAGGCGCGCGGCGACCAGCTGGTCCACGGGCTGCGGTGGGGCATCAAGGCATCGTTCATCGAGTACCTGCGCCGGATGCCCGGCGGCCGCGCCTCGGCCAGTGACGGGGCGGTCCCCGTCGGTACGAACGAGATCTTCTTCGCCTTCGACCCGGCGGTACGGCCGCCGGCCGAGCACGGGCAGGCGGCCTGGGCCTTTCGCGGTGACGTCCGCTTCAGCGGCCACTTCGGGCTGCTCTTCGTCCGGGTGGCCGCGCCGTGGATCGTGCTGGACGCCGGTTCGGCGGTGCTCACCATCGCCCCACCGCACGAGCGGGAGGACGCGCCGCGCGTCCCCCTGGTGACCGCGACCCTGGAACGTGCCGGCCGGCACGCCGGGACCGAGGCGTGGACCAGCACCAGCGTCCGTCTGACGAGCGCCGGCGCGGAGATCTTCAACGACGTCTACCCGGAGGGCGAGCCCTTCGCGCCACTCACCGTGCAGGTGCCGGACCGTCACGGCTTGGCGGTGGCGCCGCGGTAGACACCTCGGCGCCCGGGATCATGCCGATCTCGGCGTTCGCCGCCGCGAACTCCAGCGCCTCGTCGAGCATGGCCGCACCGATCGGCGGGATGGCGAGCGCGGCCAGGGTGGCGACCACGAGGATGCCGGCGGCCACCAGGAAGGCCGTGACGTAGCCGGACTCCTCCGGAAACCCGCCGCCACCGACGTGTGCCGTGACGACGGCGGCGGCGCCGGCCGCCCCGATGGCGCCGCCGATGGTCCGGATGTTGGCGTTCATGCCGTTGGCGACCCCGGACTGGGAGGCGCGCACGGACGCGGTGACGACGCTGGCCAGGCTCGAGAACATCAGCCCTTGACCGAACCCCCACAGCGTCGTCGCGACGTAGATCTGCCACTGCGCGTCGTGGAGCGTGGCGATCATCAGGAACGACACGGCGTTCAGCAGGCATCCGGACGCGATGACGGCGCGCGCGGAGAACGCGCGGATCAACGGCGGGGTCAGCAGGCCGGATACGAACGCGAACAGCGCCGAGGGAAGCATCAGCAGACCCGACTCGGTGACCGTCGCACCGAGCCCGTACCCCGTCGCCGCCGGCGTCTGCAGAAGCTGCGGCAGGAAACCGAAGCCGGCGTACATGGCCGTCCCGGACAGGAAGGCCACGAGGTTGCTCGCCCAGACTCCGCGCACCGCCATCATGTTCATGTCGATGAACGGCACCCGGACCCGCGTCTCGGAGAACGCCCAGACGGCCGCGAGAACGGGTGCGGCGCACAGCAGCCCGACGACGGGCCAGGACCCCCAGCCGAGCCGCTCGGCCTGGCTGATGGCGAGCAGGAGCGCGATCAGCGCGGCACCGAACGTCAGGGCCGGCAGCGGGTTGATCCGGCCCGGGCTGAGGTGCCGCGACTCGGGGACGAACGCGATGGTGCCGGCACCGGCGACGGCGGTGGCGGCCATGGGGATCCAGAAGAGCCAGTGATGGTCCAGCAGGTCCACGAGCGGTCCGGCGACCACCACGCCGGCGCCGAAACCGACCGCGCCGAGCGCCGCGATGACGCTTATCGCGCGGTGGATCCGGTCGGCCGGAAACACGTCCCGGATCAGGCCGAACGCCAGCGGCAGGACGCCGCCGCCGAGCCCTTGCACCACGCGGGCGGCGATGAGCCACTCGATCGACGGTGCGACCGCGGCGAAGAGCGAGCCCGCCGCCAGAGCGCCCAGCGTCCAGACGAGGGCTCGCTTCTTGCCGATCGCGTCGCCCACCCGCCCGGCGAGGGGTGTGGCCACCGAGGCCGACAGCAGGTAGGCCGTCAGCACCCAGGTGACCGTGGCCTGGTCGGTGTCGTAGGCGTGTTGGATCTGCGCCAGGACCGGCATGACGAACGCCTGCAGGAGCGTGTACGCCGCGACGCCGGTCGTCAGGATCGCGAAGACGACCCCCGTCGACTGCCGCGTCGGGGGTGGGACGACCATCTGCTCTGTGTCGACTATGCTCGGTGCCTTCGCGGTTGGGTGGGGGGCGGTGCGTAGGCCGGCCGCGGGTGGGCCGCCATGATCATATCGGCGGTGCGGGCCAGGCGTTCGCCGGACGTGTAGGAGACGATCCGTCCGCTCGTCCAGTAGCCCGGCAGGGTGCTCGTGTTGACCACCGGGTTTTCGCCGAGGGCCACGGCTCGCGCCCTCAGCAACTCCTCGATCCGGCCGGCGAAGCCGTGCTCGGCGAGCACGTCGAGGGTGTCCATCCCGGGCCGGCGGGCGGCGAGAGACGCGGGCTCCGCGCCGAACACCGGGTGGCCGATGCCCAGTCCCTTGCCGAGGCCCGGGTGGTCCATGACGGTCAGAAGGCCGCGGGACACGACCGAGGGCTCACCGGCCAGGTCGGCCACCGGCACGTACCGGTGCGCCCCGAAGCCGGCCCCGAGCAGCGCGTCGACCGCCTTCTCCGCCGGCCATCCGCGAAACCGCTCGGCCAGCCACGCCGCGAGCCCGGCGTCGTCGACCGACTCGACACCGTCGAGGCCGGGGATCGCGGCCAGCGCCCGTCGCATGGCGGGGTCTGCCGGCGCCGACTCCGCCCTGGTGCGGCCCGGGGCGACGTAGAACCAGCCGTCGGCGGCGCGGTAGAGCCGGTCCAGGGCGTGCCAGCCGAGCGCGTCGGGGCCGCTCGGCTCGTCCCAGTCGCGGCCGTCGAAGCCGACCGTGAAGGGCAGCTGGTGCAGCGTCGCGGTCCGCGACAACGACGCGTTCACCTCCTGGCCCTCGCCCGTCCGGCAGCGCTCCAGGAGCGCCAGCATGACGCCGAACGCGTTGAGGTGGCCCGCCGCGTGGTCGTTGACCACCACGCCCAGCATCCGTGGCTCACCGGACCCGCCGGCGCGTACGCCCATGCCGGTGGCCATCTGCGCCAGCGGTTCGTGGCCGCGGTACTCGGCGCGACGGCCGAAGGCCGAGTGCAGCGACATCCGGGAGCAGATGGCGGCGGGATTGCGCTCGCGGACCTGCTCGGTGGCGACGCCCAGCCGGCGGGCGGCGCCGGTGGTGAAGTTGTGGTGCACGACGTCCACAGTGGAGAGCAGCTCGGCGAGCACCGCCCGCCCCAGCTCGTGCTTGAGGTCCAGGAAGACCATGCGCTTGCCGGCGCTGACGGTGCGGTGTCCGTGGAACGCGGACGGGTCGTCGCTCAGGGGCTCGATGTCACCGGTGGCGAGGCCGGCCTTGTCGACCTTGATCACCTCGGCGCCGTACTGGGCGAGCACCCGGGTGGTCGTCGGTCCGGCCAGGAGGGTGGCGCAGTCCAGGACGCGGATCCCGGCCAGGGGCAGGGTGCCGGCGCCGGGAGCCGGGAGCGAGAAGCCCTCGGCCTCCCACCCGATCGCCGTACCCGCCCGGTCGTGCCGGCGGCGACCCCAACGCACCCGCGGCCGGCTGCGGGACAGCAGCACGCCGTAGCCGGGCTGAGCGGTGCGGCCCAGCTCCGCGTCGTCCACCCGCAGGACGGTTTCGCTGGCCAGCGCGTGGTCGTCGGCCAGCCACGCCGCCGTGCTCTGGCAGAGCCCGAACGCCCCCTCGATCTCCTCCTGGCAGATCCGTTCCCACTCCGCTCCGGGCTTCGTCGCGATCAGCTCGACGATCCGCTCGACCATGCGGGACATCGCGGCGTCGTCGAGGTCGAGCAACCGGTACCCGGGAAGGAACCGGTCCAGGAACGTCTGGAGGCCGCGCAGCGGCGTGTCGAAGTACACGTGGGTGCCGTCGGCCGCGCGGGCGGTCCGGAGCAGCTTGTGCAGCCGGGCGTAGACCGGGCTGTCCGTCTTGCGGGAGACCGGGACCTCGGCGTAGCTCCCGACCGCCTGGAAGGCGGCCTCGTAGAGGGACACCTCGATCAGCTCGCCGGCGCCGGTCCGCGCCCGGGTCAGCAGCGCGCCCGCGATCCGATGTGCGGCCATGAACGCCGCGAAGTTGGCGGTGACGGGCAGAGCGCTGAAGCACGGCTCGCCGTCGACCTCGCCGTGGGCCCGCGCGTAGAGGCCGGTCGCGGAGGCCACGACACCCTCCCAGCCGGGTACGCCCGCGCGGGGGTCGTCGCGCGGGAAGCCCGGGAGCGAACACCAGACGAGCCGCGGTGCCGCCGCCCGCAGCTCTCGCGGATCGAGGCCCAGCCGGGTCATGACGCCGGGGCGGAAGTTCTCGATCACCACGTCGGCGGTCATGGCCAGCGCCCGAGCCGCCGCCAGGCCCGCCGCGCTCTTCAGATCGAGCTCCACCGGCCGCTTGTTGCGGTACAGCGCCGCGTTGGCCGGGCTCTGCCAGCGGGGGCCGCCCGGCGGGTCGACGTGGATGACGTCGGCGCCGTTGTCGGCCAGGAGCATCGCGAGCATCGGACCGGGTAGGTACTGGCCGAAGTCCAGGACGCGCAGCCCGCGCAGGGCACCGGATCCCACCGTCTCAGCCCCGGCTCACCAGGAGCCGCTGGGGGCCGCGGAACTGGTACTCGCGCCGGTACTCGAACGGCGCCGCGATCCGCAGGCCCGGATAGCGCTCGTAGAGCACGGTGAGCGCGACCTCGATGTCCATCCGGGCCAGCCACTGCCCGAGACAGGTGTGGATGCCGTACCCGAAGTCCAGGTGCTGGCGGGCGTCCGCGCGGGTGATGTCGAGCCGCTCCGGCTCGGCGAACTTCTCCGGGTCGTGGTTGGCGGAGGCGACCACCAGCCGGACGGTCTCGCCGGCCCGGACCGGAAAGCCGGCGATCTCGCCGTCGTCGACCGCCACCCGGTGCACTCCGTGCGCGGACGGGCAGTACCGCAGGAACTCCTCGATCGCGTTGCGCATGAGCTCGGGGCGTTCGATCAGCAGCGCGCGCTGGTCCGGCCACCGCTCCAGCGCGATCACCGCGTTGGAGATCATGTCGTTGGCGTTGCCGGAGGTCAGCATCACCGCGAACATCGTGACCAGTTCCTGGTCGGTCAGGTGTGTGCCGTCGATGTCGGTGGCGAGCAGGTTGGAGACCAGGTCGTCGTTGCCGCCGATGCCCGCCTGCGCGCGGCGCCGCTGGATCAGCTCCAGCACGTACGCCTCGAGGTTCTTGGTCGCGTCGTACGCCTCGTGCAGGTTGTCGTAGTTGGTGCCCAGTCCGCGCCGGATCTCCAGCGCCCAGCCGCGGAAGGTCGAGACCTCGGCGTCGGGTATCTGGAGCATGGTGCAGACCACCGCGAACGGCAGCCGCCACGAGAGCGCCGCCAGGTCGAACGGCTCCTCCCCGCCGGCGTCCACCTCGTCGAGCAGCCCGTGCGCCATCTCCACGACCCGCTCCCGCATCCGGCGTACGGCCCCGCCGGAGAACGCCTGGTTGACGAAGCGGCGCAGGCGGCTGTGGTCGGGCGGGTCGTTCTGGCCGATGTGGTTGACGTCGAGCTCGATGAGGTAGTCGTAGAGCCGCACCTCGTCGGGCGAGAGGCCGGCCCGCTTCTGGGTCACCCGGGATCCGGTGTACCGCCGGTTCGAGAAGTTCACGGTGTCGCGGAAGACCGCCTTGACGTCCTCGTACCGGGTGACCACGACCGCCGGCCCGACGCGCATGACCGGCTGCCGCTCGCGCATCTCCGCGTACAGCGGCCAGGGGTCGCGCAGCAGCTCCTCGTCGAGGTCGTAGAAGCGTGTTACCCGCTCCCGCAGGCTGGCCGGCGCGAGCGCCTCCACAGCTTGGTCCATGCGGTTACCTCTGCTCTCCAACTATGGTTTTATAGTAGTGGCAACCTTCGCCAAGACCATAGCATCATAATTGGCATGTCCGTGTACGGCACGGTGCCGCGCGAGGGAGTGTTCATGACGAAGCCGACCGACCTCGAAGGCCTGAAGACCTCGCTGCGGCGTGACTACGACCCGTTCGCCACGAAGGTCACCATCCAGTCGCACCTGGACGAGATCGCCGACCGCCGCGCGGAGCTGCCGATCAGCTACTCCGCGCCGGCTGGCGGCTGCTGGATCGTCACGACGTACGACGACATCAGCTCGGTGCTGCGCCGCAACAACCGCGGCTTCGTCAGCTTCCCGAACGAACCGCCGACCGTGCAGACCAACCTGCAGGGCAAGCGCAAGCGGATGATCCCCATCGAGCTGGACGGCTCGACCCACCGGCAGTACCGCAACCTGCTCGACCCGCTCTTCGCGCCGGGCGCGGTGGCCAAGCTGGAGCCCAGGCTCCGGACGGCCGCCAACCATCTCATCGACCAGTTCATCGAGCGCGGCTCGTGCGACTTCAGCCGGGAGTTCGCGCTGCCGTTTCCGGGCGGCACGGTCATGGGCATCATGGGCTGGCCCATCGAGGACATGGTCCAGCTCAGCGAGTGGGCCGACATCATGATGCACGGCATCTACGGTGGGACCGACGAGGAGAACAACGAGGCGCGGGCCGAGGCGGGCCAGGAGCTCGGCGGCTACCTGACCGCGCTGATCGCCGAGCGGCGGGCCGCGCCGCCGCGGGACGACGTCACGTCGCTGCTGCTCGACGGCGAGATCGACGGCAGGACACTCCCCGACGACGACGTCTTCGACGCGTTCCTGCTGATGATCTTCGCCGGGCTCGACACCGTGCAGAGCGCCTTCTCGCAGAGCATGCTGTACCTGGGCCGGCACCAGGACAGGTGGGACGAGATGTTCTCGACCCCGGACATGCTCGTACCCGCGATCGAGGAGCTGCTGCGGTGGACCACGATGCCGGTGCCCACCCGCACGGCCACCGAGACCGTCGAGGTCGGCGGGATCACGCTGCCGCCCGGTGAGCGGGTGCACTGCCCGCTCGGCGCGGCCAACCGCGACCCGCGGTACTTCGAACGGCCCGACGAGGTGATCTTCGACCGGCCGCGGACCAAGCCCCACATCGCCTTCGGCCTCGGACCGCACCGGTGCATCGGCTCGCACCTGGCCCGGCTCGAGCTACGCATCGGCTTCGAAGAGCTGCGCCGGCGGATCCCGTCGTTCCGGATCGACCCGGGCGTCACTCCGGAGGAGCACCTCGGTATGGCGTGGGGCGTCAACAACGTCAACCTGCTGTTTCCACCGGGCGAGCAGTTGTACCGGGTCGCCTCCGGGTAGTTCCCGGAGGCGCGAGCAATGACAACCTGCCCGAGTTACCTGCCCGCGTCCATGGCCGACAGCGGCGCAGGGTGCGGGAGGTCCGCCGGTCTCGTGTTCCGGCGCGCGACGGTCAGCGGAGCCGGGCGACGGTCCAGTGTGCGATGTGGGCGAGCAGGTCCGGGTCGACCGGCTGGCGCAGCAGGCGGGGATAGGACAGCAGCGACGGGCGGCCGGGGTCGCGACGCAGCAGGTGGGTCATGTCGGGGATCCGGCGCACCTCGGCGCCGCCGGGGACCAGCCGTTCGACCGTCGCCAGATCGTCGGGGTCGACCTGAAGGTCCTTGTCACCGGTGATCGCCAGCACGGGTGCCTGGATCTGAGCCAGGTCCACGCTCGGGTCGTAGGCGAGCTGCTCTCGCCACCACCGGGCGTTGATCCGGGACCCACCGATCCGGGCGGTGTCGGTCGTGGTGGCCTCCAGTCTGGACAGTTGCCCGGCGGCGATCCGCCGGAGGACGGGCAGGAGCGCGCGGACCGGACGGGGCAGGGTGTCAGCGATCCTGGCTGCCTGCCAGTAGAGGGCCTGCCGGCCCGGCCGGGCATAGCCGGCGATCAGTACGATGGCTGCCGGTCGCTCGTGCGCACCGAGCCAGGCCGCGTGCACCGCGCCTTCGCTGTGCCCGATCACGCCGGTGGCGCTGGTCCGGATCTCCGGGCGTCCCCGCAGCGCCCGCAGCGCGGCCGCGGCGTCGGCGCGGTTGTCCAGAAAGCCGACGGCCCGCCAGTCACCCGGGGTCGCCGCGACGCCGCGCCGGTCGTAGCGCAACGACGCCACCCCGTGCCGGGCCAGCTCCTGGGCCAGGGGACGGCCCAGCGACATCCGCAGCCGACCAGCGTTGGACTCCCGGTCCAGCCGCCCGGAACCGGGCAGGAACAGCATCGCCGGGTGTGGTCCCGGACCCGCGGGCAGGGTGAGTGTGCCCGCCAGGGCGACGCCGTCGTCGGCCGGCGCGGCCATCTCGATCTCCCGCGTGCCGCTTCCGGTCGCCGGCCAGGGCCGTGCCATCGCGTCGGTCCGGTCCATATACACCTCCATTGTTCTCACGTATGAGAAAGGTATCACGTCGGTAATAATGTGGCCATGGCAAACCTGGACCTGCTCATGCACCCCGTTCGGCTGCGCATCATCCAGGCGCTGCTGGACCGGCGCCCCAGCACCACCACACAGCTGAGAGCCCGGCTGCCCGACATCCCGCCCGCGACCATGTATCGGCACATCGCGGCGCTCACCACCGCCGGCGTACTGGAGATCCTCGACGAGAGACGGATCCGGGGCGCGGTGGAACGGACCTACCGGCTGCGCTGGGACCGCACCGAACTCGACCCGACCGAACGCGCCGCCATGACCGCTGACGACCACCGACGCGCCTTCACCGCGTTCACCGGCGGGTTGCTGGCCGACTTCGACCGCTACCTGACGCGCGGACCGGCCGACCCCACGACCGACGGCATAACCTACCGGCAGGCCGCACTCTGGCTGACCGACACCGAACTGGCCGAACTACTCACCGAGCTACGCTCGGCGATCACCGCCCGGACCAGGAACGACCCCGGCCAGGACCGCACCCGGCGCATGATCAGTGTCGTCGTCATACCGACCGAGAACTGAGCCCGTGCGGCCGCCGGGCGTGCTCTGGCGTGGTGGGCGGACCGCAACGGCTCGTGTCCGGCCGTTCGCGCCCACCTGGACCATCCGCTGCCGGGCCCGGACAACGACCGCCAAGCCATCTGGCACATGTCGTTCCACAGCCAAGACCGGTTCCCCGAGTCATCGCGAGCGGGGCGGGTCGCTGGAGGGTGTGTCAGACGTCGGGCATGGCGATGAGCAGTTCCATCGCGGCGGTAATCAGGTTGTGCGCTCTTATGGTGAGCGTCGCCGCCATCGGCTGCGCGTCCGCGTCGGCCGTCTCGGCCAGCGTGCGCAGGGTCTCCAGGTCCTGGTTGAGCCGGGCCAACGCCTCGGGCAGGCCGGTGGTGGTGGCGTTGCGCAGTTCGCGGCCGATGTCCTCCAGCGCCATCCCGGACGCCTCGAGCCGGCGGATCGAGGCGATCACGTCGACGGTCGCCGGGTCGTAGAGCCGGTAGCCACCCGGGCTGCGCTCGGCCGGCGTGATGAGCCCCAGCGTGGTGTAGAAGTCGATCGTTCGGTTGCTGACCCCTGCGGCGGCGGCGAGCTCACCGATGCGCATCAGCCCCGCCACCTCGCACTCCTCTCAGTAACCATACAGTTTCACGTGCTACTGTCCGCCAGCCTGTTTCGGAACCGTTCTTCGATCGAAGGGTAGCGGCATGGTCTTCAAGAAGCTCCTCGCCGGACTGGGGCTGGGCGGTGTCGAGGTCGACACCGTGCTGTCGCCACACCCGGCCCGACCGGGTGGCGTGCTCTCCGGCGAGGTCAACCTGCGGGCCAAGTCGGACGCGGAGATCACGGCGATCGACCTGATCCTGGTCGCCAACGGCGCCGCTGGCGAGATCGAGCTGAGCCGTTTCCCGGTCACCTCCGGCCTGCGACTGGCCGGCGGATCGCGCCAGGCCGTGCCGTTCAGCGTCCCGGTCCCCGAGCACACACCGTTCACCGTGCTCTACGGCCAGTCCCTGCCCGGCCTCACGCTCGGCGTGCGGACCCAGGTCACCGTCGCCTCCGGCAGCGCGAAGGGCGACTTCGACCCGGTCGCGGTCGAGGCGTCGCCGGTGCAGCAGCACATCGTGGACGCGCTGGGCACGATCGGCTGCCGGTTCGTGCGCACCGAGATCCGCCCCGGCCACCTGGTCGGCCTGCCGATGGCCGCGGTACACGCGGTCACGTTCTACGCACCCGTGCCGGAGGGGCAGGCGCCGGGGCCGCACGTGCCGCAGCTCGTCTTCGCGCTCGCGCCGCGGCCGGACGGGCTCACCGTGGCAGTCGAGCTGGCCAGCCGGCCGGGCCAGCCCGACGTGCACCAGCTGGCCAGCGGCGACGTCGAGCGGCTCTCCGCCACCGGCGACGGCTGGGTCACCGAGGTCGACCGGTGGCTCGTGCGGGCCTTCGAACGCCTGTCGGCGGCTCCCGCCCCAGGCGCGTTCATCCAGCCCCCGGCCGGCCAAGCGGCCTACGGCCCACCCGCGGGCGGATACGGCCAGCCCGGGTACGGGCAGCCGGCGCACGGCCAGCCCGGCTACGCGTACGGCGGCCACGGCGGCTACAAGTACGGCGGTTACCAGCGCCGGCCCGGCATGGGCGTGGGTGGGGCGGTCGCGGCCGGCGTCGGCGGCGCCGCGCTGGGCTTCCTCGGCGGAATGGTGATCAGCGACATGATCGGCGACGCGATGGCGCCCGACGCGGCAGAGGCCGCCGGTGGGTTCGAGGACGGCGGGTTCGACGATGCCGGCTTCGACGGCGGCGGGTTCGAGGAGATCTGATGCGCAGTTCCAACCCGATCCTGCGCCGCTTCACCACCACGACCCAGCCGCCGACCGGCTACGGTCGGCCGGCACCGACCTACAGCTACGGCGGCCGCACCTACGCCATGCCCACCACCGAGCAGCGGGCGGGCTTGGCTCCGCCGACCACGGACGTGATGACCGTCGACGACGTCGTGGTCAAGACCGTCACCCTGCTCGGCGCCGCCGTCGCGGCGGCGGCCGCGACCTGGATCCTGGTACCGGCGTCCGCGATGATGCCGCTCTGGATCGCCGCCATGCTCATCGGGCTGCTCCTCGGCCTGGTCATCTCCTTCGCCCAGGTCACCAACCCGGTCATCCTGCTGACCTACGCGGTCGTCGAAGGGGTTTTCCTCGGCGCGGCGTCCAAGGCCTTCGAGACCCGCTGGAACGGCATCGTCCTGCAAGCGGTCATCGCCACCCTCGGCGTATTCCTCACCATGGCCGCCCTCTACAAGACGAGGATCATCCGGGCCACACCCAGGTTTACCCGGATCGTCATCGGCGCCGCCGCCGGCCTGGCCGTGGTCACCGTGGTGAACCTGCTCATCACCATGTTCACCGGCACCGCCGGCCCACTGCACGACGGCGGCGGCCTGGCCATCATCTTCTCCCTGGTCTGCATCGTGGTCGCCGCGCTCATGTTCGTCGTCACCTTCGCCCAGATCGAAGACGGCATCCGCGCCGGACTACCCCGCCGATACGGCTGGCTCGGCGCCTTCGGCATCCTCGTCGAACTCGTCTGGCTCTACCTCGAAATCCTCCGCCTCATCTCCTTCCTCCAAGACGACTGACCCGCCACGCGCCGATCCCCAAAGCCACGACGGGTCAACGGTCGTTGTTCATCCGCGCGGCTGGGTAGCGGTCACAGCTGGGCTGTCATCCGGCAGTTGCCGCTCCAGGTCGTCCAGGAGCGCGCGAAGCGCGGCCAGTTGCTCGCGCGTGGACAGCTCGGTGCGGCCGCTGGGTGCCGTGCGCGAACCGTGGGTGCGTCTGGTCGTGGCGCGCTCGTCCTGGTGCGCCTCCTGCAAGGCGGTCAGCACCAGGCCGACGAGCAGGTTGGTGAGCAGGTAACAGGCGGCGACCATGTAGGAGACGTAGTACAGCACCGCCCATTCGGTCACCTCGCGGCCGGCCTGCAACGTGTCGGTGATCCCGTCCAGCGACAGCAGCAGGAACAGCGTCAGCATCGCCTGCCCCACCGTGCCGTACCGCTCGGGGTAGACGTCGCCGAACAGCATCCAGCCGAGCATCGCGTACCCGTACAGCACCAGGACGGTGATCAGCAGGAAGCTGCCCAGACCGGGGATGCTGCGCCGGATCCCGACCAGGATGACCCGTAGGCTGGGAAACAGGCGGAACGTGCGCACGATCCGGGCCAAGCGCAGCAGTCGCAGCAGCGTCACGTTCTCGCGGACGCCGGGTAGTAGCGGGGCGGCCACGACCGCCAGGTCGAACAGGTTCCACCGGTCCCGGAAGAAACCACCCGGCGTGCTGAGATGCGCCCCGAAGCGGACAAGCAGTTCCGCGACGAAGCACGCTACGCAGAAGTACTCGACCGCCCGCAGCACCGCACCTGCCGTGGTAGCCACCGAACCGTAGGTCTCCAGGCCGAGTGTCACCGCGTTGACGACGATGACAAGGAACCCGGTGACGTTGAACCAGGGCGCGGCGACCAGCGCGGTGCACCGGGTGGTCACGTCCCGCACCAAGACCTGGCGGGTGGTGGTCATGGATCGCACGGACTCCTCGGCCAGGGGCGGGCAACCGGCGAAATCCTAAGGCATACCCGGCGACGACGGGCCACCGGTCAGTGGTTGCCTTCCAACAGAGCACCGTCCGATGTGGACGACACTTCGCGTTGGTCCAAGGTGGACGGCCTGGGCCGGTCGGCGGGCACGCCATACGCCGGCCCACCGGTCTCGGGCCGCGGTCAACATCTCGCTGCCGGCGGCGTTTACCCACAGCCTCCTCACCGCACTCCCCGAGGGCACCCTCACGTTAGTGCTTTCCCGTAGCGGGCTGCTTTCCCGTAGCAGGCTGCGGAACCGGCGGATGAGCGGCAAAGGAGTGCGCCGAGGACCGGTTGGCCGGCCGGTACGGTTGCGCCGTGGCTTCGGCGAATCGACAGAGCAACGCACTGGAACGCGCGCTGGACGACATCACCACCCGAATCGGCTGCCACCTTCGGCCACCGGTCGGTCCACCGCGTATCCCTGTCGGCCTGGCCGTCCCCGATGATCTGCGGGAACTGTACCGACGTTGTGGTGGGGCGACGCTGTTCGAAGACGCCCCTTACCCGTGGAGGGTTAGCGGCCCCGACGAGTTGGTCGCCGCCAGCCCTCGGTTGCTCACTCCTGACATCGCCGAGGAGATCGCCGCCACAGACCCGTCGGACCTGACCAACGGATGCTTCGTGATCGCTGACGGAGGTACCGGCACCAGCACCGAGCCGCACATCGTGATCGACCTTCATCCAGCCCGGGCGGGCCTGTGCTACCTCGCGGGCTGGGATACCTACGGTCTCGTCGGAGACATGCCGATCGTCGCCGACGGCATCGCCGAGCTGCTGCAACGACTGCTAGCCACGAACGGGCAGCAGCCCGCCCCGCCCGGGCCGTACCACGGCGACGCCTACGAGGAGCATCTGCGCCGGTAGACAAGCGGATCGCGGCCGATGCCGCGCAAGCTCCGCCCGCCGCATGCAGATGTCCTCACTGACAGCGCCGTGCTATGCGCCACTGTACGGTTGGGCGGTAAAACCCCTGTTCAGGGCTCACTTCTCGGGAATTGGTCGCTTGAGGTAGTACCGGTGGACCTCGGTGGTGCCTTCGAGGTTGTTGACGTCCTCCTCGGTCGAGACCAGCTCCCAGCCGCGGGCGCCGGCCCGGTTGAGGTGGGAGATGGCGGTGTCGCCCAGCGCGGACACGTCCTGCCGCGTGCCGTCCGGCGAGTACCAGGTATACGACAGGCGCCACTCCGAAGCCCCCGACGCCTCGCGGCGGCGAACCAGTAGGGCGTACTCCCACCTCAGCATCCGTCCATTATGGCCTCCCCTCGATCGTGGCCACCCGGTGCGGTGACCACTCTCCTCTGCCGGCTTCGCCGCCCCGGCCTGACCAGCGGCCGAGGGCACCGGTCGGCCGGTAAACGTCAGTGGCCACCGCGTTGGCCGGTCGAGTGGGCCTGCGCTTCCTGCCGGCGTTCGCCCGCACGCGGCGCCGGGTCACTCGGTCGGCGGGTCACTCGGTCGGCGGGTCACTCGGTCGCCGGGCGTTCGATGGCCAGCCTCGGCAGGACGCGGGCGATCGGGCCCGGGAGCCACCACGCGCGGGCGCCGAGCAGGTGCATCACGGCGGGCAGTACCAGGCAACGGATGACGACGGCGTCGAGGAGGACCGCGACCGCCAGGCCCAGGCCGAACTGCTGGAGCATCCGATCGGGACTCAGCACCACCGCCTCACGACGCGCCACGACGACTCCCCGGGCGGCGCACGAGTCGCGCGCCCGGAGCGTTTCGCGGGCGGCGAGCACCCACGGCACACCACGGACCGCGACGACTCCCCGGGTGGCGCGCGAGTCGCGTGCCCGGAGCGTTTCGCGGGCGGCGAACACCGACGGCACACGGCGGACCGCGGCGGCGTCCCGGGCGGCACGCATATCGCATGGCGGAGGCATCCCGCGGGTGGCGGGCACTTGGCGTTCCGCGCGCGTGTCGCGGGCGGCGAGCACCGACCGCATCACTGCCGCGCCGCGCGCCGCGAGGAATCCGCGGGCCGGGAACCGCCTGGGGAGAGCGGGCGGTGGGCGGCCCACGGCCGGCCGGCGGGGCGCGACGGCGCGAGGGGGCGGCGTGATCCGGGTGCTCGTCGTGGACGACGACGACCTGATGCGGGCCGGACTGCGAGCGGTCCTCTCCAGCGACGAGTCCGTCGACGTGGTCGGCGAGGCGGCGGATGGACGGGCGGCGGTCGACGTGGCCCGACGACTGCGCCCCGACATCGTGCTGATGGACGTGCGCATGCCGCGCCTCGACGGGATCGCCGCCACTCGCGAGCTGATCGGGGCGGTGCCGGAGACGCGGATTCTGATGCTGACGACGTTCGAGGACGACGACTACGTGTTCGGGGCGTTGAGCGCGGGCGCGTCCGGGTTTCTGCTCAAGCGCACCCGGCCCGAGCAGCTCATCGAGGCGATCCACACGATCGCGGGCGGGGAGTCGCTGCTGTCGCCGTCGGTGACCCGGACGGTTGTCGACCACATGGCGCGCCAGCCGCGGCTCGACCCCGCCGCCAGCCGGCGGTTGCGCGACCTGACGCCGCGCGAGCGGGACGTGCTGGAGCTGGTGGCGCGCGGACTGTCCAATGCGGAGATCGCCAAGTCGCTGATCGTCGAGGAGTCGACGGTGAAGACCCACGTGAAGCGGATCCTGGCCAAGCTCGACCTGCGCGACCGTGTCCAGGCGGTCATCCTGGCCTACGAGACCGGCCTGGTCCGCCCTGGCGCCTGACGCGCCGCACGCCCGGCAACCGGCACCGCCGCCCCACAGATCGAGCCGGGCCCCGAATGCCACGCAGGCCAGACATCCAACGCCGCCCAACCCATGCCCGACGCCCACAAGCCAAGCCCGAAGCCCCACAGCCAGGCCCGACGCCCCGCAGGCCAGGCATGCCGGCCGAGCCGGAGCGCCAGGCGCAACCGGGACGGCGGCCGGACGCGTTACCTGGACGGACCGCTGCTCCCGCGCGGCTTCACCATGTGCGGTCCAGGGCCAGCACGGCTCTGAGACCGGGCGGTCCGGGGCCTCGCGGGCGAAGCCGTCGATCGGAGCTGGCCCGCGGGCTCGGCCTCCAGACGCCAAAGGCACGCAGCGAGGTCAAGGCCGAAAGCCCGGAGCGAGGTCAAGGCCGAAGGGGGCGAGGCCGAAGGGGGCGAGGCCGAAGGGGGCGAGGCCGAAGGGGGCGAGGCCGAAGGGGGCGAGGCCGAAGGGGGCGAGGCCGAAGGGGGCGAGGCCGAAGGGGGCGAGGCCGAAGGGGGCGAGGCCGAAGGCAGGGGCAAGGTTGAGGTGAAAGGGTGAGGTCGAAGCGAGAGGCCAGGCGAGGCCGAGGCCACGGGCCGGTGGGGCGTCCTGGCGTGCGGGACGTCGCTCGTCCGGCCGCTCGGGGCGTTCGGGCGCGGACTAGGCTCGGTCCATGGCCGTTTCGTCGTTTCTCGTGCCGTTGGGCACGCCCGCGCCGGACTTCGCACTGCCCTCGGTGGCCGGTCCGGAGGTGAAGCTCGCCGACGTGTCCGCGCCGGCTCTGCTTGTCGTCTTCCTCAGCAACCACTGCCCGTACGTGCGCCACGTCGAGTCGGCGCTCGGCGCGTTCGCCGCGGAGTACGCGGGTAAGGGGCTCGCCGCGATCGGCATCTGCAGCAACGACGTGGAGAACTACCCGGACGACGACGTGCCCGGGCTGGCCGCGCAGGTGGAGCGGGCCGGGTTCACCTTCCCGTACCTGGTGGACAGCTCCCAGGACGTGGCCAAGGCCTACAGCGCCGCCTGCACCCCCGACTTCTTCCTCTACGACGCGCAGCGCCGGCTGGTCTACCGGGGCGCGTTCGACGAGGCCCGCCCCAAGAACGACGTGCCGGTGACCGGCGACCTGCTCCGCACCGCCGCCGACGCCGCCCTGCGCGGCGAGGCCGTGCCCGAGCCGCACGTGCCGAGCCTCGGCTGCGGGATCAAGTGGCGCCCGGGCAACGAGCCGCCGCCGGTCAGCTTCCTGTAGCGACCTTTCGCCGATCGGCTTCAAGACCCCGGCCGCGAGAGCGCGGGGCGGCCCGACCCGGGCCGCCCCGAAAGCCACCCAAAGCCCGGCAGGACCACCCAAAGCCCAGCAGGGCCGCCCAAGGCCACCCCAAAGCCAGCAGGGCCACCCCCAAAACCCGGCAGGGCCCACCCCCCAAGCAGGGCCACCCAAGCCCCAGCAGAGCCGCCCGAAGGCCGAGCAGGGCCACCCAGGCCGCCCAAAGCCCGCAGCAGGGCCACCCAAGGGCCACCAAGCGCGCAGCATGGCCGCCCGAAGCCCGCAGCGGGGCTACCCAAAAGCCCGCACAGCAGAGCCACCCGAGAAAGCCGCAGCCAGAGCCGTCCAAAGCCGCAGCAGGGCAGCCTCAAGAAGGTCACACCAAGCCGCCGCAAGGGGCCACCGCCGAGAGGCAGCGGGCCAGGTCACATGCGGGTCAACCGGGCCAGCCGGCCCTGCTCCCCCGACGCCCAGCACGTGCCGTCCGGCGCGCAGTCGACCGCGTCGAAGCTGCCGGTGTCGAAGCGGGTCCAGGTGCGGCCGCCGTCGCGGGACAGGTCGCTGCCGGTCGGGCCGACGGCCAGTGCGGTGTTCCACCGCCACGGCACCCAGGCGGCGCCGGAGCGGTACTCGCCGGGAACGGTCCGGGCGACCCGCCACGTGCGCCCGCCGTCCCGGCTGGTCGCGGCGGCGTCGGGCGCGGCGGTCGGGGCCGCGAAGTCGCCGCCGACCGCGATGCCGTGCCAGGGGTCGCGGAACGCGAGGGAGTAGATGCCCGCCGACGCGCCGCTGGGTACCGGCGTGTCGGTGACCTTCCAGCTGCGGCCGTAGTCGGAGGTGGCGAAGACCCGGGCGGTGGCGCCGCCCCCGGTCGCGAACCAGGCCCACGGACCCGCGCCGGCGGTGACCAGGCAGGTGCCACTCGCGGCGAACGCGAACTCGCCGGCCAGGGCGTCCGGCATGCGGTCGGGCGGGAGCACCTTCCAGGTGCGACCACCGTCCACCGTGGACGCTATCCGGTACCGGCCGTCGACCGGGTCGGAGAGGGCCAGGCCGCGCCGGTGGTCGAAGAACGCCATGCAGTCGTAGAACGCGCGCGGCTCGTCGTTGCGGAACGTCTCGGTCCAGGTGCGGCCGCCGTCGCTCGTGGCGTATACGCGGGAGGCCTCGCCCTCGCCGATCGAGAGCGCGACCGCGCGGTCCGCCCCGAACGCCTCGATGTCGCGAAACTGCAGGTCGGCGGTGTCCGGCGGGCCTACCTGCCGCCAGGTGCGTCCACCGTCGACGGTGCGCAGCACGGTGCCGCCCGAGCCGCTGGCCCAGGCCACCTTCGCGCTCACCACGTCGAGGCCCCGCAAGCGCGCGGTGGAGCCGGAGTCGGCGAGCCGCCAGGAAGGAAGCACCGCCGCCTCAGCCCGCGAAGCGGAACCGGAACCGGCCAACCGCCACGAAGGAACCACAGCCACCTCAGCCCGCGAAGCGAAACCGGAACCGGCTAGGTGCGCGGCCGGCTGAGCCGGAGACGTGCGGGCGGCCGAGGGGGCGGCGACCTGGGCCGGCGAAGCCGGAGCGGAGGAGGGGGTGGCCGCCCGCGCCGGCGTCGCGGCGAGGGTGAGGGGTACGGCCAGAAGAAGCGCGGCGAAGATCGCTCTCATACACGCAAAACATACCGTACGCACGTCAATGTGAGGATGTTAACGGCCATCGATGCTGACGAACACGGGCCGTGAATGATCCAATACGCCATGGTCTCCGCGTCCCTGTGGCGAGATCGCGACTTCACGCTGTTCTGGGTGGTGCAGACGCTGTCCGTCGCGGGCGACTCGTTCTCCTATGTGGCCATTCCTCTCCTTGTGCTCCGCGGCACCGGATCGGTGTCGCAGATGGGTCTGCTCACCGGCCTCGCCGGTGTGTCGACGATCCTCACCGGGGTGTTCGCCGGCGCGCTCGCCGACCGGATCGACCGGCGGCTGCTGCTGATCGTCTGCGACGTGTCGCGCGCCGTCCTGTACGCGCTGATCCCGATCGTCTGGATCGTCTCGCCGCAGATCTGGCTCCTGTACGTGGTCGTCCCGCTCGGCGCCGCGTTCGCGATGATCTTCCGGGTCACCTACGTGGCGACGCTCCCCAACCTCGTCGACCCGGAGCGGATCACCGAGGCGAACGCCCGCCTCTCCGCCACCTACGCGGCGGCCGCCGTGGGCGGGCCGGTGCTCGCCGGCATCCTCTCCGGGCTGTACGGGCCGACCGCCGCGATCGCCGTCGACGCGGTCACGTTCGCGGTCTCCGCGGTCGGGCTCTGCTTCGTGCGGCTGCGCGTACGCACGCCGGTCGGCGACCCGCGGCGGCCGGAGGAGATGTCGTGGCGCGACCTCGTGGTCGGCGTGCGCTTCCTGTGGCGGCACCCGGTGCTGCGGGCGCTGACCATGCTGCTGTGGTTCCTGACGTTCCTGACGCTGGGGCTGACCGACATCATCGTCTACTACGTGGGGCACGAGCTGCGGCGGCCGGACACCACCGTCGGGTACGTGCTGGCCACGGCCGCGGTCGGCACGATCATCGCCGCGTTCGTGGTGGCGCCGGCCCGCCGCTCGTGGGGCTTCGGGGCCTGCTGGATCGGGTCGTACGCGCTCTGCGGCCTCGCCATCGCCGGCATCGGCATGACCCGCAGCGTCCCGGTGGTGGCCGCGCTCGCCACCACGGTCGTGTTCGGCATCGGCGTGGCCGGCATCTGCTCGATGTCGCTGCGCCAGGAGGTGACCCCGGACCACCTGTTGGGGCGGGTGACGTCGTCGTTCTGGACGATCCACTCGGCGCTCGGCCCGGTCGGCGCGACCGTGCTGACCGCGTCGGCGGCCACCTACGGCGTGCCGACCACCACGCTGCTGTCCGGTGTCGCCTGCCTGCTGGTGGCGGTGGTCGGCACCCTCACCCCGATCCGGCAGGCCCGCCCCGAACGCCTCGCCGTCGAGGTGCCGTAACGAAAGAGGACCCGTGCTACCGCATCTCTGTCCGTCGTGGTCCGGACCTCACCCTCCGCGGTTCGCGATCTCACCCCGGCCCTGCCGGGAGCCGGAGTGGGCTTGCCCCGCGGAGCCGGAAGCGGAGGCCGGGGAAGTCGGCGAGCGCCAGCGAGCCGCCGGCCGGAGCGATGCCCGCGGGAGCATGCGGTCCACAGCTGGGGCGGACCGGGGCACATCCCGTCGGTGGAAACCCCGGGACGAGCCGCGCCCCGACTCCGAAAGGTCGCTAGACGACGGTCACGGGGTGCCGGACGATCGCGCCGAACAGGTAACCCAGCGTGTTGTGCGGCACCGTCTCCGGCTGGGTCACCCCGGTCACGTCGGTGGCGCGCGCACGCAGCGTGTACGCGCCGGGAGCCGGGTGCCACGGGTACTCCCAGCGCTGCCAGGCCGCCCCGGGGCCGGTGGGGCGGGCCGGGCGCCAGGTGCGCCCGTCCGTGCTCACCTCGACCCGGCGGATCCGCCCGTTGCCCGACCACGAGCGGCCGGTGAGCACCTGGCGGCCGGCCGGGAGCGTCGCCTCCCAGGCCAGCTCGAACGCGCTCTTCACGGTCTGCCGCCCGACCAGCTCGCCGTCCGCCGGGTAGGTGGGGCCGAAGAGGCGGTAGAACTGCGTGTTCCACGGGGAGAAGAGCGGCTCGGCGGAGACCTCCAGCTCGTCCAGCCACTTGATCGACGCGATGCCGATCCAGCCCGGCACCACAACGCGCACCGGGAAGCCGTGGTCGGGCGGGAGGGGCGCGCCGTTCATCTCGTACGCGAGCAGCACGTCGTGCAGCGCCTTGCCGACCGGCAGCGGGCGGCGCACCGGGCCGAGGTCGACGCCGCCGCTGACGAAGTTCGGGTCGAGGCCGACCGGCTGCACGTCGACCGCCGCGCGGCTCAGGCCGGCGCGTTTGAGCACCGTGGAGAGTCGCACGCCCTTCCACCGCGCGACGCCGACCGCGCCGAGCTTCCACGCGGTGCCCGAGACGGCCTGTCCCTGCTGGCTGGTGAAGAAGCCGCGCCCGTTGCCGGCGCACTCGACCGCCGCGGTGACCGTGTCGGCGGGCAGGTGGCGAAGCTCGCGGTAGGTGAGCTCGACCGGGCCGCCGCGCAGCCCGCTGCCGGAGATCCGCAACCGCCAGGCGTCCGCGTCGATCCGCGGCGTCAGCGTGTGGTTGCGCACGAAGAAACGATCCACGGGTACGAGGTGGCCGGTGCCGCGCAGCGCCTCCCACTTGGTCTCCGCGTTGGTGCCGAAGACGGTGAACAGCTCCGGCGGGAGCGGCTTGAGGATCGGCGGGTCCGCGGCTTGCGCGGGCACGCTGCCGCCGACCGCCGCGCCCGCCGCCACGCCCAGCCCGACGCCGGCCGAGAGGCGCATCAGGCTCCGCCGGGAGAACCCGTCCGCGCGCGCCTCCCCCGCCAGGAACTGTCCCAGGCGGGTCCGGTCGTACTGAGCCTCGTCCATAATGCAGGACGATACTCTATAGATTTAGTAGGAATCAATCACCGCGTGCGGGTGGCACGCTCCGCGCCCACTCGGCCCAGTCGGCGAGCGCCCGGTACAGCCGTACCGCCGCCTCGGTTGTCACCCGCAGCGACTGGGTCCGCGGGCTGTCGCCGTAGTCGCCGCGGTCCTTGGCCGCCGCGTACGCCTCGTACCGGGCCGCCTGCTCGGCGTAGAACCGCTGCTCGTCGGCGAGGTGGCGGCGCAGGTCGTCGGGGTCCATCAGCCAGAAGAAGACCGACCGCAGCAGCGGCTGCAGGCGCACGGTGTGGTCGACCTCGCTCTCCGCGAGCCAGGCCCTGATCTCGACCAGGCCGGCGCCGGTGATCCGGTACGCCTTGCGCCGCCGCGGCCCCTCGCTCTCCACCGCGATCAGCCCGTCGGCGCTGAGCCGCCCCAGCTCCGCGTAGATCTTCGGATGCTGCGCGGGATAGATCGCGCCGAGCATCTCCTGGAAACGCCGGGCCAGGTCGTAGCCGCTGGCCGGCCCCTCGGCGAGCAGCCCGAGCAGCCCGTGCCGCAGCGACATCGCGGGGTCCCCCTGTCGTTCGAAGCCCCCATCCTGGCACGTCACGAGCGGGACGGCGGCGGGCTACTCCTCGGCGGGGCGCAGCCGCCAGCCGACCGGGACCTTCGCGGCGGGCGGCTCGATCACCACCGGTGCCACCCGGCCGCCGCGGCGCAGCAGCAGCGACAGCACCGCCGCGCCGACCGAGAGGCCACCGGCGACGTACCAGGCGAGCGCGTACGTGCCGAGCTGGTCGCGGACCAGGCCGGCGCCGGTGGCCGCGACCGCCGCGCCCACCTGGTGGGAGGCGAAGACCCAGCCGAAGACGACCGGGCCGCTGGCGCCGAAGTACTCGCGGCACAGCGCGACCGTCGGCGGCACCGTGGCCACCCAGTCCAGGCCGTAGAAGACGATGAACACCAGCATGCTCGGGCCGGCCGTCTCGGCGAAGAGCGTGGGGAGCACGAGCAGCGAGCCGCCGCGCAGCGCGTAGTAGGCGCCGAGCAGCACCCGGCCGTCCACCCGGTCGGTGAGCCAGCCGGAGGCGATCGTGCCGGCGATGTCGAAGAGCCCGACCAGCGCGAGCAGGCTCGCCGCCGTGGTCTCGGCCATGCCGTGGTCGTGCGCGGCCGGGATGAAGTGCGTGCCGACCAGCCCGTTCGTGGTCGCCCCGCAGATCGCGAACCCGCCGGCGAGCAGCCAGAACGCCCGGGTCCGGGCCGCCGCCCGCAGCGCGCCCACGGCTCGCGCCGCGGCCCCGCCGGCCAGCGGCGGCGGTGGCGCCTCGTCCGCCGGCGCGCCGTACGCGCGCACGCCCAGGTCCGCGGGGCGGTCGCGCAGCCGCCACACCACCAGGGGTACGACGGCGAGCGCGGAGCCGGACACGATCAGCGCGGCGGTGCGCCACCCGTTCGCCTCGACGACGGTGGCCAGCAGCGGCAGGAAGACCAGCTGCCCGGCCGCGCCGCCGGCGGTCAGCACGCCGGTCACCAGCCCGCGCCGCTTCACGAACCAGCGGCCGGTGACCGTCGCCACGAAGGCGAGCGCCATCGAGCCGGTGCCGAGGCCGACCAGCACGCCCCAGCAGAGGATGAGCTGCCAGCTGGCGTTCATGAACACGGTGAGCCCGCTGCCCGCGGCCACCAGCAGGAGCGCGCCGCTCACCACCCGGCGCATGCCGAACTTCTCCATCAGGGCGGCCGCGAACGGGGCGGTGAGCCCGAACAGGATCAGGTTGACGGAGACGGCCGCGGAGATCGTGGCGAGCGGCCAGCGGAACTCCTCGTGCAGCGGGTGCAGCATCACGGCGGGGGTGGCGCGGAAGCCGGCGGCGCCGACCAGCGCCACGAAGGCGACGGCGGCGACGAGCCAGGCGGGGTGCGGGCGACGGGTCACCGTCCGAGTTTCGATCAAGGGGGTACCGGACGCGAGTGGCCCGCGAGCCATCATCCGCAATAATCGAGCCATATACTCGGGCGCGTGCCCATCGCCGAAAACGCCCACCGCGTCGCCGTCCTCGCCCTCGAGCAGGTCGTCGGCCTCGACCTCGGCACCCCGTCCCAGGTGCTCGGCGCCGCCCGCGACGCCCTGGGCCACCGGCGGTACGCGGTGGACGTCTGCACCCCCACCGGCAGCCCGGTGCGCAGCGCGGCCCGGTTCCACGTCCTGCCCGACCACGGCCTGGAGCTCACCCGGACGGCCGACACGGTGGTCGTGCCCGGGATACACGGCGGCGCCCCGCTCACCGAGGGCACGGTCGACCCCGCGGTCGGCGAGGCGCTGCGGGCCGCGCACGGCCGGGGCGCCCGGATCGTGTCGATCTGCACCGGCGCGTTCGTGCTCGCCGCCGCCGGCCTGCTCGACGACCGCCCGGCAGCGACCCACTGGGCGCACGCCGGCGCGTTCCGCGCGCTGTACCCGAAGGTCAAGCTCGACCCCGACGTGCTCTTCATCGACGACGGCGAGATCCTCACGTCGGCCGGGGTGGCCGCCGGCATCGACCTGTGCCTGCACGTCATCCGCCGCGACCACGGCGCCGAGGTGGCCAACCGGGCCGCCCGCCGGTGCGTGGTGCCGCCGTGGCGGGAGGGCGGCCAGGCGCAGTACACCGAGCACCCGGTCCCCGAGGTCGGCGCGACCGGCACCGCACCCACCCGCGAGTGGGCCCTGGCCCGGCTCGACCAGCCGCTCACGCTGCGGGCGCTGGCCGGGCACGCGCGGATGAGCGTGCGCACGTTCACCCGGCGCTTCCGGGAGGAGACCGGCGCCAGCCCGGCGAGGTGGCTGCTCCAGCAGCGCGTCGACCGGGCCCGGCTGCTGCTGGAGACCACCGACCTCGGCGTCGACCGGGTCGCCCGGCGGTCCGGCTTCGGCACCGCGGCCGCGCTCCGCCAGCGGTTCCAGGCGTCCATCGGGGTCCCGCCGACCGCCTACCGGCGCACCTTCCGCGGCCACGCTTGATCCACTGTCTACAGTCGAGGCGTGGCGGTGGCAGCGGACTGGGGCGACGTACCCACCTGGCTCTCCTCGATAGCGACGATCCTCGCGCTGCTCTTCGCGGCGCTCGCCGCGCTCGCGGCGCAGCGGGTCTACCGCATCGAGTCCAAGCGGGACCAGGTCGCCGCGCGGGCGCGGCAGGAGCAGGAGGCGTTCGTCCGGCGCACCCAGGCGGCGCTGGTCTCGGCGTGGTGGGGATGGGGCCTGGACGGGTGGGGCGCGTTCGTGCGCAACGCCTCCGAGACGCCGGTCTACCAGGTCGGCCTCACCGTGCTCGACATCCACGACCCGGACGTCGGCGAGCGGATCGACCTGCCGATCGTGCCGCCCGCCGCCGAGCCGATCTTCCACCGCAGCGAGCTCGGCACCGGGCTCGTCGCGGACGGGCGGCACGCGGTCGACTACCGGGTCGAGGTGACGTTCACCGACTCGGCCGGCGTGCGGTGGATCCGCGACCAGATGGGGCGCCTCTCCGAGCTCCGGCCGGAGGTGCTGATCTGGGCGGACGGGCGGCGGGCCAACGCGCTGGGCACGTTCGCCGCCGACTTCCTGGCCACCCACGGGGTCCGGCTGCGCTTCCACACCGAGCAGATCGAGCGGCTCCAGCGGCGCCTCGTCGACGGCGCGGAGGGCGACGAGGTGCCGGACGTGGTGGTCGGCCCGCACGACTGGGTCGGCGACCTGGCCCAGCGCGGGCTGATCGAGCCGCTCGCGCTCTCCCAGCGGCGGCGGCAGGCGTTCCTGCCCGCGGCGGTCACGGCGATGACCTGGAACGGCGAGCTGTACGGCGTGCCGTACGCCCTCGACACCGCCGTGCTGCTGCGCAACACCGACCTGGCGCCGGAGCAGCCGGCGACGTTCGAGGAGCTGCTCGCCACCGGTGTGGCGCTGCGCGCGGCCGGGCGGGCCGACGAGGCGCTGGTCGTACAGGTGGGCGCGGAAGGCGACCCCTACTACATGTACCCGCTGCTGCTCGCCGCCGGCGGCTGGCTCTTCGGCCGCGACGCCGAGGGGCGGCCGGACCCGCGGCGGCTCGGCGTGACCGCGCCGGAGACGATCGCGGCGTTCGAGCGCTTCCGGGGGCTGGGCGCGCAGGGCTCCGGCGTGCTGCGCCGGGAGATCGACAAGGACCGGGCCACCGCGCTCTTCGCGGCCGGGCGGGCGCCGTACCTGGTCTGCGCCTCCCGGGTGGTCAGCGACGCCCGCCGGGCCGGGGTGCCGTTCGTGGTGGGGCCGGTGCCGCCGTACGAGGGTCAGGAGCCGGTGCGGCCGTTCGTGTCGGTGCACGGCTTCTTCCTCACCCGGCGCGGGCGCAACAAGACGATCGCGCAGGACCTGGCCGCGCACTACCTGACCCGCACCGACGTGGCCCTGTCGCTGTACGACACCCAGCCCCGCCCGCCGGCGCTGCGCAGCGCCCTGGACGAGGTCGTCGACCGCGACCCGACGATGGCCGCCTTCTACGCCGAGTGCCGCGCCGGCGACCTCATGCCGTCGCTGCCGCAGATGCGGCAGGTGTGGACCGCGCTCGGCAAGGCCGAGGTCGAGCTGGTCGCCGGCGCCGCCACCGACCCGGTCGTCCGCCGCCTCGCCCACGCGCTCCAGGCAGCCCTCCCCGCCGCCGAGCTCCCCACCCCACGCACCCCACCGGAGAGCGGCGCTACGGCACCGCCCAAACCCGGCTCCGGCCGGTGATCGTGGTATTCCAGTGCCCTTCCGGGGGCACCTCAGTACCACGATCTGATCCCCGCCCACCGCGGACGGTGACGCCGGCGGGAGCAACGGTCTGCACGTCTCGGTAGCTAGGGCACGACGGTGACCGGCCACTTGCCGGTCTTCACGAGGCGGATGGCGAGGGAGCCGGCGAAGCGGTGGCCGGCGCGCATCGAGGCGCCGACGATCACGCCGTCGGCGTTGACCTCGTCGGCGACCCGGACGATCTCCGTGTACGGGTCGCCGTGCACCTCGTGGAACGTGGCCTTGATGCCGGTCAGCGCCGTGCCCTCGGCCACCTGGTGGCGCAGGTCCTCGGCGATCTCGTGCTCGGCCTGCCGGACCACCGCCGCCGCGCCCGGGGCCAGGCCGACGAACGCGCCGGGGCGGGAGACGTACACGACCACGAGGCGGGAGCGCTGGCGGCGGGCCAGGCCGGCGGCGTACGCGCCGGCGCGCATCGACGTGGTGGAGCCGTCGACACCCACGACGAGCACCTTGGGACCGTCGGTCCCGAGCTCGAACTCGTGCGCCACGCGCCTAAGTATGGGGGTCGATCACGGGACCAGCACGGCGGCCCCGTTCACCCGGTCTCCGGCCAGGTCGGCCAGGGCGGTGTCGGCGGCCTGGAGCGGGTACGGCGCGGTGGTGACGCGCAGCCGGTGCCCGGCGGCGAAGGCCAGGAAGTCACGCCCGTCCGCGCGGGTGTTGGCGGTGACGCTGCGCAGCTGCCGCTCCTGGAAGAGGTGCCGCTCGTAGTCGAGCGAGGGGATGTCGGTCAGGTGGATGCCGGCGACCGCGAGGGTGCCGCCGCGGTCGAGGGCGGCGAGCGCGACCGGCACGAGGTCGCCGACCGGGGCGAAGAGGATCGCGGCGTCGAGCGGCTCGGGTGGGGCGTCGTACGCGCCGGCGACCGAGGCGACGCCCAGGTCGAGGGCGAGCTCGCGGGCGGCCGCCGCGCGGGTCAGCACGTGCACCCGGGCGCCCTGGGCGAGCGCGACCTGGGTGGCGAGGTGGGCCGAGGCGCCGAAGCCGTACACCCCGAGGCGGCCGCCGGGTGGCAGGTCGGCACGGCGCAGCGCCCGGAACCCGATGATGCCGGCGCAGAGCAGCGGGGCGACCTCGGCGTCGGAGTAGCGGTCGGGCAGCCGGTACACGTATGCGGCCGGCGCCACCGTGTACTCCGCGTACCCGCCGTCGGCGTCCCAGCCGGTGTAGCGGGACTCGGGGCAGAGGTTTTCCGCGCCGCGCAGGCAGTAGACGCAGCGGCCGCAGGTGTGGCGCAGCCAGGCCACGCCGACCCGCTCCCCCTCCCGGAAGCCCTCGACGCCCGTGCTGTGCTGGTTGGCGCTCGCTCCGCTCGCGCTCAGGCCCGGGGGTCGACTCGGTCCATCCTCGTCGCTGCGCTCCTCGGACCGGACCTCACCAACCCCTGGGCCCAGCGCCACCACTTCGCCGACGATCTCGTGGCCGGGCGTCACGTGCGGGCGGTGCACGGGCAGGTCGCCCTCGGCCACATGCAGATCCGTGCGGCAGACGGCGCACGCGCGTACCCGCAAAAGCAACTCCCCCACGCCCGGCTCCGGACGGGGCCGGACCACCGCGTGCAGCGGGGTCGTGGCCATCGGACCCGGCTGCCGCACCTCCCACGCCAGCATCTCGCTCACGCTGGCGATTCTTCCCTAGGCCGGCGCGGCGGCGGGCCGGCGACCCCGCAGTGGACCGCGAAGTCTTCGCCGATGCGGGGGAAGCGCGATGTTGACCACGGTGGCGTCGAGGAACGTGAGCCCCGAGCCGAGCACCGTCGCCAGCGGCACCCACCGTCCGGCGGCCTCCGCGTACCGCACCATGATCACATGGTACGGACTCCCGGGGTGGTCGTGTCGAGCGGAACCGCCGGGGCCCGGACCAGTCCAAGTTGGACGGTCTCGCGCTGGAGCACGGAGTTGAGCGCCCAGTCGGCGGCGGTGCGGACCCGGTTGCCGGGCATCGCGGCCAGGTGGTAGCCGGCGGTGACCGCCTTCGCCATCGGCCCGCCCAGCGGTACGCCGAGCGGGTCGGCCGCCGCCTGCACGCCGCCGAGGTCGACCACGAAGCCCAGGTCGTGGTGCTTGTACGGGCGCGGCTTGCCCCGGCCGTACGAGGCGGCGATGTTGTGCGCGGCCAGCCGGCCCTGGCGGCTGGCGTGCTGCGCGGTCATCGCGGTGATCTCGCCGGGCCGGGTGAGGTCGGGCACCGCGGCGGCGTCGCCGCAGGCCAGCACCTCGGGGCGGCCGGGCACGCCGAGGAACTCGTCGACGACCAGCCGCCCCTTGTTGGTGGGCAGGCCGAGGTCGGCGACGAGCGGGTCGGGGCGTACGCCGACGCACCACATCAGCGTGCGGGTGGGCACGAAGCCGCCGTCGGAGAGGTGCACCCCCTCGTACGTCGCCTCCTTCACCGAGGTGCCCGTGCGCACGTCGATGTCGCGCTCGCGCAGCACCCGGTCGGCGGTACGGGACAGCCGCTGGTCGAGCTCGGGCAGCACCCGGTCGGCCAGGTCGAGCAGCAGCCAGCGCACCGCGTCGTCGGCGAGGCGCGGGTGGCGGGCGACCAGGTCGCGGGTGAAGAGCGCGCCGTGCGCGGCGACCTCGGTGCCGGTGTACCCGGCGCCCACCACCACGAACGTCAGCCGCGCCGCCCGCTCCTCCCGGTCGTCGGTGGCGTCGGCGAGCTCGACCTGGCGGGTGATGTGGTCGCGCAGGTACAGGGCCTCGAAGATGCCGCGGAACCCGTGCGCGTGCTCGGCGACACCCGGGATCGGCAGCAGCTTGTTGACGCTGCCCGCGGCGAGGACCAGCCGGTCGTACCGGAGCTCGCCCTTGCCCCCCTCCGGGTCCGTGAAGTCGACCCGCCGCCCGTCGAGGTCGACGCCGGTCGCCGTGCCCAGCACCAGGCGCACGTCGCCGCCGATCGTGCCCGGTATCGACACCGCGATCCGGCGCGGCTCCAGGCCGGAGGCGGCGACCTCGGGCAGCAGCGGCAGGTAGAGGAAGTAGTCGGTCGGGTTGAGCAGCAGGATGTCCGCCCTACCCCGGGCCAGCCGGGCCAGCTTGCGCGCGCAGTGGTAGCCGGCGAACCCGGCCCCGACGATGACGATCCGCGGACGAGCCATTGATCAACCTCTCGTTTTCGCGTACTGGGCTCTCGTTTTCGCGTACTGGGTTTGACGGTGGCGCGCTCGGGTTACCACGAGAGTGGCGCCACAGGCCGGGCCCGGGCGGCGTTTGCGTCCCCCGTCCCGGCTTCCTCCCCGGGGCGCCAGGCGGGGCCCGGTCGGCAGGGGACGCGTGAGCGAAGCCCGGGCTCCGCTCTCCCCGTGCAGCGCCGTGCGTGGCTCCTCCTCATCCCGCGTCTGCTACCCGAGCGGTCCGCGAGCAAACCTCGCTACGCTGCCGGTTGTGACCGAGCGCGCCGACCTGACGTTCGCGGAGGTCCTCGGCTTCCGCCCCCTCCGCCTGGACCTGTACGTCCCCGCCGGCGACGGGCCGTGGCCGCTGGTCGTCTGGGTGCACGGCGGCGCGTGGCGCACGGGTGACCGCCGCACCCTGCCGGAGACCATCGCCCCGCTCGACTTCTTCGGCCGCGTGCGGCGGCGCGGGTACGCGGTGGCCAGCGTCGACTACCGCCTCTCCGGCGAGGCCCGGTTTCCCGCGCCGCTGCACGACGTGAAGGCCGCCGTCCGCTGGCTCCGCGCGCACGCCACCGACCTGGGGCTGGACCCGGACCGGTTCGCGCTGTGGGGCGAGTCGGCCGGCGGGCACCTGGCCGCGCTGGCCGCCCTGACCGCGGACGCCACGCTCTCCGGCGACGTCGGCCTCACCGCCGGGTCCAGCGCGGTGCGGGCCGTCGTCGACTGGTACGGGGTCGCCGACCTGACCGCGATGGGCGCCGGGCACCCGGACAGCCCGGTCGCGCAGCTGCTGGGCGGCCTGCTCCCGGAGGTACGGGCCCTGGCCACGCTGGCCAGCCCCACCGAGTACGCCGACGCGGACGCCCCGCCGTTCCTGTGCGTGCACGGCACCGAGGACCAGGTCGTCCCGTACGCCCAGAGCGAGCACCTGGCCGCGGTCCTGCACGCGTACGGCGCGAGGTGCGACCTGCACCCGGTGCCCGGCGCCGGCCACGTCTTCCACGGCGCCAAGGACGTGGCCGCCCTGATCGAGACGTCCCTCGACTTCCTCGACGAGGTGCTCAAGCCCGCGCGCTGACCTGGTCAGCTCTCCGGCCGTTCGCCCGGCTCCCCGTCCTCGGTCGCGGACGCGCCGACGCTGCCGAGGAGCCCGTTGACGCGGGCCGCCCGGCCGCGGATCCCCTGCGCCTCCACGTCCCGGCCGGCCCGCACCAGGTGCTGGGCGTGGTCGAGCAGCGCCTTGACCGCCTCCGCGCCGAACTCCGCGGGGCGCTGCTCGGCCAGGTCGGCCAGGATGTCGACGCCCAGCCGCCCCTCGCGCAGGCTCTCCGGCCGGTGCCTGCGGCCCCGGGAGCTCAGCTCGCCGGCCAGCCGGATCTGCGCCCTGGCCAGCCGGGGCAGGTATGGCTCGGGCGCGTCCTGGCTGAGCGTCCCGTAGATCTCGGTCGTCTCCCGGAGCACCGCGATCCGGTCCAGCGAGTCATCAGCCGGCAGCTCCAGCCGGTCGAGCAGGGCCTGCGCCAGCGCGGGCCGGTGGGCGGCGCGGTTGGCGGCCACCTCGCGGTGGTAGGTGACCGCCTCGTCGGCGTCCGCGGCGCTGGCGGCGACGTTGCCCACGGCGGCCTTGAGCCCGGCACGGTGCATGAGCACCCCGGCGAGCTCGCCGAGGTAGATGTCGGGCCGCTCGCGGGCCAGCTCCTCGAACCGGTTGGCCGCCGTGTTGGCCAGCAGCATCGGTCGGGCGCCCTCTTCGGACGTCCCGTGGTGCGGCAGCAGCCGGGCCAGCAGCGCCGCGGAGGCAGCCAGCTCGTGCCGCCCGGCCTTCGGGTCGCTTACCTCGCGGCTGAGGGCGAACGCCTCCTCGGCGGCGTCGCGCGCGGCTTCGGGGTCGGTCGCCTCGAGCCGCTCAGCCAGCCACCGCAGCCGCGCGGCCTGGTCGGCGGTGTGGACGTGCGGCACCGTCGCCACGAGTGTCCGGCCGACCTCGATGGCCTCGACCATGCGGTCGTACGCGTCCTCGCCGCGGTCCATCCGCCCGTACAGCTGGGCGGACCGGTCGAGGGCCGCGACCAGGGATGGGCGGAACCGTTCGGGCTGCTCCGCCGCCAGCTCGCGGTAGCAGGCCACGGCCTCGTCCGCGGCGCCGGCCGCCGCGAGCGGCGAGACCACGTCGGAGGGCATCCCGGCCTGGAGCATCGCCAGGTCGCCCAGTCCCGCGCGGTGCCGGGCCAGGCCCATCCGGACCAGCCGGCGGTGCGCGTCGCGGGCCCGCTCCACCGCCGCGGCCGCCTCGGCGAAACGGACCGCCTCCGCGTACCGCTCCGCGAGCGAGCCCAGCGCCTCGGCGGCCAGGACGAGGTCGGCCCGCCGGACGCCCAGGCCGGCGCAGACCTCGACGGCGCGCTCCGCGGCGGCGACGCTGTCGGCGGTGTCGCCCGTCGCCGCCCGCTGCCGGGCGAGCGTCAGGAGTGCCCGGACGAGGCCGGCGGGGTCCCGCTCGTCGAGGCCCCGCACGGCCTGCTCGGCCAGGCTGGCGCTCTCGTCCAGCAGCCGCTCGCCGCCGGGCCGGCCGGTCGCCGCTCCGAGCACGATGGCCAGGTTGTTGCGGATCGCGGCGAGCTGCGCCGGGTCTGGGCTGTCGAGTGCGGCGGCCGCCTGCAGGGCCTGCCGGGCGAGCGGCTCGCTCTCCCGCGCGATCCCCTGCCGGCCGCGGAGCACCGCGGCGTTGCTCAGCGCGCCGGCGAGCGCCGCCCGGTGCTCCTCCTGGCCACGCTCGACCAGCCGGCGGTACCCGTTGGCGGCCTCGACCGCGGCGTCGGCCGCGTAGTCGGTCTGGTCCATTTCGTCGTACCGCCGGGCGAGCGTGTGCAGGGCGGCGCAGAGACCGGCCGAGACCATGTGCTCCGCGGCGGCGGTGCGGTGCCGCTCGACGCTCTCGTGCGCGGCGGACAGGGCGTCGTCGGCGCGTTCCGCCACGGCGTACAGGTCGGAGAGCCGGCGCAGCGCCTCCGCGTGGTCGGTCGACCGCTCGTCCCGGGCCTGCTCGCCGAGGCGCCGGTGGACACGAACGGCGCGCTCCGCGGCCTGGACCGCCTCGTCGGTGCGTCCAGCCGCGGCGAGCCGCCCGGCCAGCACCTCCAGCGCCACCGCGAGGGTCGGCTGGTACGTCTGCGGATCGGTAGCGGCCAGCCTCTCGTACGCCACCACGGCCTCGGCCATGGCACCCGCGGCCGGGCCGGTCCGCCCGCACGCGGCGAGCGCGTCGGACAGTCCACACAGGACGACGCCGAGCCCGTCGCCCGGTGTCGCTCGCCCCTCGGCGGCGGCCCGGCGGTGGGCGCGCACCGCCTCGTCGTACGCCTCGGCCGCGGCCTCCGGCTCGCCGCCATCGAGCCGCATCGCTCCCAGGAACTCCAGGTCGGCTGCGAGCCAGGTCGCGACCTCGCGGTCGGCGGACTCGGCCTCCCGGCACAGCTCGACCGCCTCCCGTGCCGCTTCGGCCGCCGGGCCGTCCTGGTCCAGCGCCAGGTGGCGGATGGCGAGCGTGCGCAGGGCTGTGCGCAGCCCCCGCAGTACGCCCGGAGCGGGGGCGACCTCGCGCTGCTCGCGATGCCGGTCGACGGCCTCGCGGGCGGTCGCCAGCGCGTCGCCGGCCCGGCCGGCCTCGGCCAGCGCGCGGGACAGCGCGAGCAACTCCGTCGCGAGCAGCGACCGCGCCTGCCGCTGGCCGCCCTCGACGGAGCGCCGGTACCCGGCGACCAGTTGCTCGCGCAGCGGCACCTCCACCTCGGCGAGCGCGCCCGCCGGGGTCGGCAGGGCGTCGGCGAGCGCCACGCGCGCCTCGGCCGCCAGGTCGGCACGGCCGAGCTCGCGGAGGACGGCGACCAGCGGGTCCGGTGCCGCGGTGGCCCGGATCGCCCGGATCGCGGCGGCGCCCCATCCGACCGGGTCGCCGAGGACGAGGACGCGGAGCAGTTCGGCGGGCGGCTCGCCGTACGGGGCGGCTTCGGCGAGCCGGGCGAGCGCGAACGGGGTGTGCGGGGTGTCGAGCCGGCGGACGGCGGCGACGAGCCCGGCGTCGGCGCAGGCCGCCACCAGCCGGCGGCCGCGGAGCCGGGCGGGCAGCGGCGTGCCCCAGTACCGCTGGTCCGGCTCGGCGGGTGGGCAGGTGGTCCGGACCCAGTCGGCCAGCTCGGCCACGCCCGACGCCCCGGGCAGCCCGGCGAGGATCTTCGTCGCCTCGGCCTCGTCGGCGGGCCGGATGAGCGCGGCGAGGTCGATCGCCGGTAGCGCCAGCGACCGGACCCGCTCTCCGTGCCGCGCGGACGCGCTGGTCCAGCGGTCGACGGCGTCGGCCAGGACGACCTCCTCGGCCGCGGCGAGGTTCGCCGGCGGGTCGTCGGCGAGCAGGGTCGCCAGCACGGCCACGGCGGCGGTCTCCGGAGAGCCGCCCGCGGCCCAGGCCGGCAGCCGGCCCGCGCCGGGCCCGCTGAGTCGCCGCTCGACGTCGGCCGGCTCGACGAGCCCTTCGAGACCGGCGGCCAGAGCGAGGCTCCAGCGGCGGGCGGCCGCCGGCGCCAAGCCGGCTCCGGATGGGAACCCCGGCACCACCAGCGGTGCCTCGGCGAAGGCCAGCGCGCCCGGGCTCCCCGGGCGCTCCCGCCACGCCACCCAGCCGGCGGCGTCGCCGGGCGCGGTCACGAGCAGCCGGACCGGATGCCGCGGCGGCTGGCTGGACAGATGGGCGGCGACGGCCCCGGCGGTGTCGAGGCCCCCCGCCCCGTCGAAGGCGAGCAGCACCGGTCGGTCCGCGGCGGCGAGGTGTCGCAGCCACGAGTCGGCCAGCGTGGTCGCGGCGACGTCGCCGACCAGCCAGCCGCGCGCGTGGAGGCGGGCCGCGGCCTCCCGGGCGAGCCGGGTCTTGCCGTGCCCGGGAGCCCCGGCGACGAGCAGCCCAGCCAGCGCGGGCCCGCCGTCGCACCAGGCCAGCAGCTGGTCGAGGACGTCCGCGTACCCGGTGAACGGGGTGACCGCCCGGCGCGGGTCGAGCAGGTCGGCGGCGACGCGCGGGGCGGTGAGCGGCGTCCAGGGTGCGAGGAGGCCGGCGAGCTCGACCGGCTCCAGGTGCACGGGACGGCCGAGCCGCTCCTCGATGGGCTGGCGCAGCGCGCGGACGTCGACCAGCGCCGCGACCGGTACGGCGGTCCACTGGTCGCCCGCCTCCCGGATGGCGACGCCGGTCAGCAGGTCGCCGGCGAACACCGGGGCGCCCGACGGCTCACCGCCGGTGGTCGCCGGCAGGGGTGCGTGCCGCAGGTCCCAGCGCGCCGGGCGGCGCCAGGAAAGCGGGCTGATCTCGACCGGATGCTCGGCCTCGCCGTCGAGAATCGCGGCCGCGGTCCAGTGCAGGCTCCCCGTGAAGGCGCCCCAGCGCGGCGGCACGTAGTCCCGGGACGGCGCCCAGGCCGGATCGTCGATCTCGAAGAGGGCGGCCTCCACGCCCCTGACGTCGTCGCGGTGCTGGGTCAGGAGGCGGCAACCGTACGTGTCCGACCCGCACGCGACGCGGTAGCCCTCCCCGTCGGGCGCCGGGACGGCCCGGGTGAGGACGAGATCGGCGGCGACCAGGCAGCCGCGGGCGACCGGCACCAGCCCGTCGGGCCCTGGCGCGACGATCCGCGGAGCTGACGTGGCGTTTGGCCGCACCGGCCTTTCCACCTCCATCCCGAGGCATCCGGACGACGGTTCCGTGGATTTTGGGGCGAACGAATAATATCGAGCGCCGAACCGCCATCCATCCCCCGCCGATCGCCCTTTCCGGCGCCTTTGTGCATTTCAGATTGTTGATCCTTTCAATCTCTCACCCGTTCGGATGAAGGAATCCGTCTATGCCGTCCGGTTACCGTCTTTTCCGTGCCACCTTCGCCTTCGGAAAGATCAGTTTGGGCCGGCGCGATAACCGTTTCCGTCCCCACGACCACGCTGCCGCCGGCCCGTTTGGCGGTGACCCGTGGCCGGCGCCCGGCGTTCGCCGTGTCGGGCCACGACCTCGGATCGCCGACCGAGCAGGTCCGCCGCCTCGAGGCGCTGGTCAACACGGGATCCGTGCGGGTCCGCACCGCGGCGGAGTCGAAGAACTCGGTGATCCCGTCGGTGATCGAGCTGATCGACTCGAGCTCGCTGGACACCGCGTCCCTGGAGAGCATCTTCCGCGCGTTCACCCGCAACCGGCAGCTGCTGCCCCGCCTGGCCGATCTGGAAGCCACCGGCCACCTCACCCACCTGCTCCAGCAGATGCGGCGCTACCAGGGCCTCAAGGAGCTCAAGCTGGCCGTCGCCGATCCGGACGCGGCGGTGGCGGCGCTGTGCCGGCTGCTGCGACGGGAGTGGTGGGTGTTCGGCGGCCACCTGGAGCCGTGGATCAGTGACGAGGTCATCCCGGGGCTCACCGACGACCTCATCGCGATGGTGCGGTACGACAGCGCGATCCACGTCGTGATCGTGGGGCCGCCCGCAGTGCCCGACCTGGTGACCGCGGTCGAGGGTGGCGGCTTCGCGCTCTCCCCGCTGGTCGCGGCGGCGGCCGACCGGGCGCGTGGGCTGGTCCGCTTCCTGGAGGAGCGGCGCCGGCCGCTGAGCGACCAGCTCCAGCTCGAGTGTGGGCGCGCCTTCGTCACGATCCTGCTCGGACACCCCGACCACGTGCCCGGGGTCGAGCCGCAGGCCGTCCGCGAGGAGATCCGGGTGCTCAACACGTTCGCGACCGGGATCACCGTGATCACGTACGAGGAGCTGGTCAACGTGGCCGAGCAGACACTCAGCGGCGCCGGGGAGCCGCCGCCCTAGCCGCCGTACCGCTGGTGGGCGGCGTCGTCCAGCAGCGGCGGCCACCGGGCACACCGGGCGCTGGCCAGGGTGTCCGGATGGCAGGGCCCGAGCACGCGGTCGCGCAGCGCCGCCACCTCGCGGTAGGTCCGCAGCGCGGTGGCCGCGTCGCCGTCCAGGTGCGTCCAGCGGGCGAGCTCGTGCCGCAGCCGGAGCGTGCCGGGGTCGTCGCCGCCGAGGATCTGGGTGGCGTCCTCGACCAGGTCACGCAGGCGGGTGCAGACCTCGCCGGGCGCCGCCCCCGCCTTCCCCGCGCCGGCGAGCTCGGCGTACGCCGCGTCGAGGTGGGCGCGGGCCGCGACCGGGTCGGTGAAGGCGGCACGCCAGGCCCGGGCCACCGCGCGGTCGACGGCCGGGCGGGCGGGGCGCCGGGACGCGACGAGTGCGCCGCCGCCGCTCGGCGTGGGGTCGTGAAAGGGGTTGGGTGTCGGTGGTGCCCGGTCCGGCACCGGTACGCCCAGCTCGGCGAAGACGCCACGGGCGAGGCGGGCGGCGAGGCGGAAGAACCACCAGCGCACCTGCGGCCCGAGATCGGAGAAGCTGGTAAAGAGGACCGCGACCCCGATGAGCGAGAGGCGGAGCTGAAACCGCAGCTCCTCGCTCCAGCCGCGCCGCCCGCCCGCGACCGTCTCCCGGACCGCCGCGACGACCCCGTCCACCACGTCGCCGAGGTATCCGTCCCGTCGCCCGCCGGATGGCGCAACGAGGTGGTCGAGGAGCGCCTGCCGCTGCGCGGGAGCGAGCCGGTGCAGGCCGCGGGCGATCGCGGAGAGCATGAGGAACACCGGGTCGGTGGTGACCGGTCGGGCCGGCGAGTATCCGCCGAGGTCGATCAGCTGGAAGCCGTCGGGGCGGAGCGGCCCGCCCGGGGCCAGCGGCAGCAGGACGTTGAGGAAGTGCAGGTCGCCGTGGCAGCGCCCGACGAGGACGTCCACCGGCCGGCCGTCCAGCGGCGACCCGCGCCGCGCGAGCAGCAGCGGGTTGGGGCACACGGCCCCGTCGTCGCGCAGCGTCACCCAGGGCGTCTCCGGCTCCAGCAGGCCGGCCTCGCGTGCCCATGCCCGGATCGAACCGCCGGCGGCGAGCCCGTACCCCATCTGGTCGCGCAGCACGTCGCCGATCGAGGTGCTGTCGATGGCCGGCTCGGGGTTCCACGTCCGCAGGAGGCGGCCGGCGACCAGCGCGCACGCGCCCGCGACCGCACCGGACGGCAGCTCGGCCATCGAGCGGCAGCCGGTGACGTCGTCCGCCGCGAGCTTCTGGAACGTGAGCACACCGCCGGACGCCATCGGCCAAGCCGGCATCGCGGCGAGCACCAGGTGCGGGCGGAAGTCGGGCGGGCAGTCCGTCTCGGCCGCCGCGTAACCCGCCGGCTCCGCCGAGCCGCCCGGCGTCACCTTCAGGATCACCTTCTCCGCGCCACGATCGCCTTCCAGCGCCACGGTCACGAGGACGGCGCCGGTGTACCCGTCGGTGGCCCGCCAGGGCAGGGCCGGGACGCGCGGGTGCCAGCCTCGCCGGCGCCCGCACGCCAGCAGCTCGCGGGCGATCTCCGGGCTCCGCAGGTACGCGGTGAGCGGGTCATCCTCCGGCATCGGGGCCTCCCCCGGCCGCCCGGCCCCGCACCACCGCCGCCAGCTCCGCGGTCACCGACCGGAAGTCCGCCCGGTCGGCCTTGGCGAAGCGGGTGAAGAACCAGTTCGGCACCCGGATGTCCCGCGTCCGGGTCTGGAGGATCGCGTCCTGGACCCGGCGGGCCATCTCCAGCAGACCCGCCTCCCGCCCCGGCGCGCTCGCCCGGACCTCCGCCCAGACGAGGTCGAGCACCCTCTCCCGCCCGGCCGCCACGTCGCGCTGGGCGCGGAACGCCTCCCAGGCCACGAGCGCGACGCCGAGCGACGGGACGTACCACCACAGGACCGTCTCGGTCACCGTCAGGCCGGCGAACGCGCCGACCACCACTCCCGCGGCCGACCAGCCGAAGACACCCGCGAGCAGCGTGCGGGCGTACCGGCGGCGGATCCGGGCGCCCCACGCCAGGTTGAGCATCTGGCAGGCGATGACGTCGTACGGGCGGGGCAGGGTCGGCACGTCGTAGTAGTCGCGCAGTGCCGAGCCGCCGCCGCGGTACCGCTTCGCCAGCCAGTTGACCTCCGCGGCGCCGATCGGGTCGCCGGCCGCGACCGTGTTCCACGGCAGCTCGAACAGGCGCACGTCGAACATCTCCTGGATCGTCGCGGCCCGCTGGACCTCGCGGCGGGTCCACGCGGTGATGCCGGCGCCGCAGGCGACCGCCCACAAGCCGCCGACGACGGAGACCGGGACGGCGAGTACGTCGACGAATGTCGCGACCAGCCCGGAGAGCGCCACCAGAATCGACACCGAAAGATACGAAGCGTCGAATCGCCGGGCCCGCCGGTGGGCCGCCGACATCGCCTTCAGCAAATGCGCCATCTCCCGCGTGTTCTGGCGGTGGGAAAGCGGTGCCGGCGCGACCGTGCTCTCCATGAGCGCACACTGTCGTCCATCGCCGCCCGCATGTCCAGACTTGCCTTTGTACTTGACAGAACGACCTGCCGGAGAAATGCTCCCTCCCATATCGCGATCAATCCAGGGGCGCCGGTGTTTTCGTGGCTGTACGTCGAGGGCCGGAGAAGTCTCGGCCTGGTCCTCGTGGTGCTCGTGATCCTTTTCGTCACGGCTTCCCTCACCGTCCGCGCCCTGCGCGGGCGACCCGAGGCGGCACCGGGATCCTGCCCGCGGTGCGGCGGCTCGGGGCGGGTCCGCGGTGACGACGGCGGCGACTGGCCCTGCCTCGAGCCCACCCATCGCGGGCGGCACGGCATCCGCTGAGCCGGCTCCCGCGGCGACCTCGGGGAACGTTCCAACGCGGAGCGGATGTCATACGGCCGGGGTATGGTCGCGACCGTGCCACATTTCGAATCGGTAACGGCGAGCTCACGGGGGAGTGTGGTCACAGACCGGTCCGGCGCTGAAGGGTACGTCGGGCGGGTCTGTTTCAAGACCGGGCCACCCAGCCGTGTCGGCATCGAGCTCGAATGGACCGTTCACCACACCGAAGATCCGTCCCGTCCCCTCGACCCGGCCGCGCTCGCCGCGGCCCTCGGTGACCACGCGCCGCCCACCCTGCGGGCGCGGAGCCCGCACCTGGCGTTGCCGCGCGGCGGCACCGTCACCGTCGAGCCGGGTGGCCAGGTGGAGATCTCCACCCCGCCCGAGTCCTCCCTTTCCCGACTGCACGCCGGCACGGCGGCCGACATCGACTACCTCGCGGCCCGCCTGGCCGGCGCCGGCCTGTGCCTCGGCGACCGCGGGTGCGACCCGCACCGGCCGGCGCGGCGGGTGCTGCACACCCCGCGCTACCAGGCCATGGAGCGCGCCTTCGACCGCATCGGGCCGCACGGCCGGGCCTGGATGTCCGGGTCCGCCGGGCTCCAGGTCTGCCTCGACGCGGGTACCCCAGACCGGGTCGCCGCCCGCTGGACCGCGCTGCACCGGCTCGGCCCGGTGCTGGTGGCCCTGTTCGCCAACTCGCCCCGCCAGGCCGGGCGGGACACCGGGTGGGCGTCGAGCCGGGTGCGCACCTGGTTCGCGACCGACCCGAGCCGCACCCATCCCCCGCCGCCCGGTGACGGGGAGGCGGGCTCGTGGCCCGGGCGCATCCTCGACACCCCGCTGCTCTTCGTCCGGGAGGGCGCCGAGGTGCGCGACCCGCCGGGGCCGGTGACGTTCGCCGGCTGGATCGCCGGCGAACCGGGCGGGCCGGTCCGGCCGCCCACCTACGACGATCTCGACTACCACCTCTCCACGCTCTTCACGCCGGTCCGGGCCCGGGGCTACCTCGAGGTCCGGTACCTGGACGCCCAGCCGTCCGGCGACTGGTTCACCCCGGTCGCCGTACTCGCTGCGCTTTTCGCTCGTGAGGAGACGGTGGACGAGGTGTCCGCGCGGGCGCTGCCCGCCGCGGACCGATGGGTGGCGGCGGCGCGCGACGGGCTCGCGGACCCGGTGGTCGGCGCGGTCGCGCCGCGGGTCGTGGAGCTGGCCCGGCGGGCGCTCGCCGACACCGACCTCACCGCCGCGCAGGCCGGCGCGGTGGACGACCGGCTCCAGGAAGCAGCGAAGTGGAGGCTCTGAAGTGACCGAGCGTAGCGAGGGAACCATCGGGCACAGTCGGCTCGGGAGTCCCGTGGCCGCCCGCAGCGAAGCGAGGACGGCCGTGGGCGATCTGGACGTGCGCGCGCTGGTCGCGGCCGAGCTCGACCGCACCCGGCGGCGCAGCACCGCACTGACCGACGCCGTGGACGACGACGACCTGGTCCGCCAGCACTCCCCGCTGATGTCGCCGCTGGTGTGGGACCTCGCCCACGTCGGCAACCAGGAGGAGCTGTGGCTGGTCCGCGACGTCGGCGGGCGCGAGCCGGTGCGGCAGGACATCGACCACCTGTACGACGCGTTCAAGCACCCGCGCAAGGACCGCCCCCAGCTGCCGCTGCTCGGGCCGGCGGAGGCCCGCGCCTACACCCGCACCGTCCGCGACAAGGTGCTCGACCTGCTCGACCGGGTCTCCCTCGAAGGGCGGCCGCTGGTGGAGCGGGGCTTCGCGTTCGGCATGATCGTGCAGCACGAGCAGCAGCACGACGAGACCATGCTCGCCACCCACCAGCTGCGGGTCGGCCCGCCGGTGCTCACGGCCGCGCCGCCTCCGCCCGCCACGGCCGCCGCCGGCGGCGAGGCGCTCATCCCGGCCGGATCCTTCACCATGGGTACCTCCGCGGAGCCCTGGGCCCTCGACAACGAACGGCCCGCGCACACCGTCGACCTGCCCGCGTACCTGATCGACCGCGCACCGGTGACCAACGCGCGGTACCAGGAGTTCGTCGACGCGGGCGGCTACGACGACCAGCGCTGGTGGAGCGCCGACGGGTGGGCGCACCGGCAGCGGGCCGGGCTGACCGGGCCGATGCACTGGCACGGCGACGGCACGTACACCCGCTTCGGGCGGCGCGCGCCCCTGGTCCCGGACGAGCCGGTGGTGCACGTCTGCTGGTACGAGGCGGAGGCGTTCGCCGCGTGGGCCGGCAAGCGGCTGCCGACCGAGGCGGAGTGGGAGAAGGCGGCCCGCTTCGACCCGGCGACCGGGCGGTCGCGGCGCTACCCGTGGGGCGACGAGGACCCGGAGGAGCGGCACGCCAACCTGGGGCAGCGCCACCTCTCCCCCGCGCCCGCCGGCGCCTACCCGGAGGGCGCCTCGCCGGCCGGGGTGCACCAGCTGATCGGCGACGTGTGGGAGTGGACCGCCTCCGACTTCCGCGGCTACCCGGGCTTCGCCCCGTTCCCGTACCGGGAGTACTCGGAGGTCTTCTTCGGCCCGGAGTACAAGGTGCTGCGCGGCGGCTCGTTCGGCACCGACAAGGCGGCCTGCCGGGGCACGTTCCGCAACTGGGACTACCCGATCCGGCGGCAGATCTTCAGCGGCTTCCGCTGCGCCCGGACGGTGCCCGCCTAGTGTGCCGGCACCTCGCCTACCTGGGGCCGCCGGCCACGCTGTCGGCCCTGCTGCTGGAGCCGCCGCACTCGCTGCTGCGCCAGTCCTGGGCGCCGCGTGACATGCGCGGCGGCGGCACGATCAACGCGGACGGCTTCGGGGTGGGGTGGTACCCGCTTCTCGCCGCCGGCGGCGTCCGGGCCGAGGAGCGAAGCGACGAGGACGGACGGAGCGGGCCCGGGCCCGTCCGCTACCGGCGTGCCGGTCCGATGTGGAGTGACCCGGGCTTTCCGGAGCTGGCCCGGGTCACCGCGTCGGGGGCGGTGCTCGCGGCGGTGCGCTCGGCGACCGTCGGCATGCCGGTGCACGAGTCCGCCTGCGCGCCGTTCGCCGCCGGAGACCTCCTCTTCAGCCACAACGGACGGGTGACCGGGTGGCCGCGGAGCGTCGCCAAGCTCGCCGAGCGGCTGCCCGTCACCGACCTGCTCACGCTCGACGCCCCCACCGACGCCGCGCTGCTGTGGGCGCTCGTCCGGCACCGGCTGCGCGGCGGCGCCGACCCGGCCTCGGCGCTGGCCGCCACGGTGTCCGAAGTGGACGCCGCCGCGCCCGGCTCGCGGCTCAACCTGCTGCTCACCGACGGTCGCCGGGTGTACGCCACGACCGCCGGCCATTCCCTTTCCGTGCGCCTTGCGGCGGGCGCCGTCACCGTCGCCTCGGAGCCGTACGACGACGACCCCGCCTGGCGGCCCGTACCCGACCGCTCGCTCGTGGTAGCCGACCCGACGACCCACACCGTGGAGGACCTGTGAGGCTCGACATCCACCTGACCGAGGCCGACCTGGCCCGCGCGCTGCGCGACGACGCCCGGGCCGGGCTGACCGCGGCCCCGAAGACGCTCCCGCCGAAGTGGTTCTACGACAGCCGCGGCAGCGAGCTCTTCGAGCGGATCACCGAGCTGCCCGAGTACTACCCGACCCGCGCCGAACGGGCCGCGCTCACCGCGCACGCCACCGAGATCGCCGAGGTGACCGCCGCGAAGACGCTGGTCGAGCTCGGCTCCGGCTCCTCCGACAAGACCCGGCTGCTGCTCGACGCGCTGCACCGGCACGGCACGCTGGGCCGCTTCGTACCGCTGGACGTCTCCGAGCCGGCCCTCCGCGCGGCCGCCATCGCGATCGACGCCGACTACCCCGACCTCGACGTGAACGCGATCGCCGGCGACTTCACCCGCCACCTGGACGAGATACCGGCCGGCGACGGGCGGCTCGTCGCGTTCCTGGGCGGCACGATCGGCAACTTCCCGCCGGGCGAACGGGCCCGCTTCCTGCGTGGCCTGCGCGCGGTGCTGCACCCGGGCGAGTGGTTCCTGCTCGGCACCGACCTGGTCAAGGACCCGGCCACGCTGGTCGCGGCGTACGACGACAGCGCCGGCGTCACCGCCGAGTTCAACCGCAACGTGCTGCGCGTGCTCAACCGCCAGCTCGACGCCGACTTCGACCCGGAGGCGTTCGCCCACGTGGCGCTCTGGGACCCGGAGCGGGAGTGGATCGAGATGCGGCTGCGGGCGACCAGACCCATGCGGGTACGGGTGGCCGCCCTCGACCTCGCCGTCTCGTTCGCGGACGGCGAGGAACTGCACACGGAGATCTCCGCGAAGTTCCGGCGCGACGGGATCGCGGCCGAGCTCGCGGCGGCGGGCTTCGACGCGGTGCGCTGGTGGACCGACGCCCCGGCCCGGTTCGGGGTGACCCTGGCCCGGGCTTCGTGATCGACGTCGAGCGGGCGCGGCGGGAGACACCCGGCTGCGCCCACGTGGCGCATCTCAACAACGCCGGCGCCGCCCTCCCGCCCGCCGCCGTCACCGACGCGGTCGTCGGCCACCTGCGGCTGGAGGAGCGGATCGGCGGGTACGAGGCGGCCGCGGCCGCGGCGGCCGAGGTGGAGAACGCGTACCCGGCGATCGCCCGGCTGCTCGGCTGCGCGCCGCACGAGGTAGCCGTCGTGGAGAACGCCACCCGCGGCTGGGACATGGCGTTCTACGCGTTCGACTTCCACCCCGGCGACCGGATCCTGACCGTCCGCACCGAGTACGCCAGCAACGTGATCGCCCTGCTCCAGGTCGCCCGCCGCACCGGTGCCGTGATCGAGGTGATCGAGACGGACGAGCACGGCCTCCCCTCGCTCGACCACCTCGCCGGCGAGCTGGAGCGGGGCGCCGCGCTGGTCGCGGTCACCCACGTGCCGACGCACAGCGGGCTGGTCAACCCGGCGGCCGAGATCGGCGCGCTGACCCGGGCGGCCGGCGTGCCGTACCTGCTGGACGCCTGCCAGTCGGTCGGGCAGCTGCCGGTCGACGTGGGCGAGATCGGGTGCGACATGCTCGCCGCCACGGGCCGCAAGTTCCTGCGCGGGCCGCGCGGCACCGGCTTCCTGTACGTCTCGGAGCGGCTCGTCGAGCGCCTCGAACCGCCGTTCCTCGACCTGCACGCGGCGACCTGGACCGCGCCGGACGCGTACGAGATCCGGCCGGACGCCCGGCGCTTCGAGACGTGGGAGACCAACTACGCCGGCAAGATCGGGCTCGGCGTGGCGGTCGACTACGCGCTCGGCTGGGGGCTCGACGCGATCGAGGCGCGGGTCACCGCCCTCGCCGAAGGGCTGCGGGAACGGCTCCGCGCGGTGCCCGGCGTGACCGTGCGGGACGAGGGGAAGCGGCGGTGCGGCATCGTCACGTTCACTGTGGACGGTGTGCCGGCGACCGAGGTGCGGCGGCGGCTGGGGGCGGCGGGGATCAACACGAGCGTCTCGCCGATGGAGTACGCCCGCTTCGACCTCGCCGCCCGCCGCCTGCCCGACCTGGTCCGCGCCTCGGTGCACTACTACAACACCGAGGACGAACTCGACCGCCTCTGCGCCGCCCTCCGGTGATCGAAGCTCCCTTCATGTCGTTCTAACGGCATGAAGGGAGCTTCGATCACCGCGGCTACGGCAGCAGCACCGCGCCGACGCCGGGGACCGCTTGGGCGCGGGCCTCCACCAGCAGGGCGGCCGCCGCGTCGCGGGCGTTCTCGCCGGTCCGGGACATCCGGGCGGCGACCAGCCCGGCCACGATCGGCGTGGCGAACGAGGTGCCGCTCCACATCGCCATCCCCTCGAACGTCTCCACCCGCGGCTGCGGCAGCGTGGGCGGGATGTTCGGCGGCTCCTGGTAGGTGAACTTGCCGTCCGGGAACGCGTTGACCAGGTCGGTGCCGGGCGCGTACAGGTCGACCCAGCCGCCGAAGTTGCTGTAGTCGGCCCGGCTGCGCCAGTCGCTGTCGAGGGCGCCCACCGAGACCGTGTACGGCGCCGCCGCCGGCCAGAAGAACTGCCGCTCCCCGTCGTTTCCGGCCGCCACGACCAGGGCCACGCCCTTGTGGTGGCGCAGCCGCCGCTCGTTCCAGACCTGGAAGGCGAGCAGCCCACCCGGGTACGAGCGGGTGCCGGCCGACATGCTGATCACGTCCGGAAACTCGGTGGCGAGGGCGTGGTCGAGGTTTCGCACCAGCGTCGACTCCCACGTGGCGCCGCCCCGGTCGAAGAAGCTCAGCACCCGGACCTCGGCCCGCGGCGCCACCGCCCGCACCAGCCCGGCGATGAACGTGCCGTGCCCCGCGTACGGGTCGAGCACCCGGCCCGGCCCGATCAGCGGGTCGGTCTCGCCGGTCACCCCGTGCAGCCAGAACGGCGTGCTGGCCATCCCGGTGTCGAGGCCGGTGTCGACCACCACCACCTTGACGCCGGCGCCCGCGGCGGGGTCGGCGGACACCGGCGGGTACGGCGCGCCGCCCGGCCCCACCGGCTCCGGCTCGGTCGCCGGGCAGGTCGCCGCGTCACCGGAGATGTGCACCAGGTGGTCGGGCGCGGCGAGGCCGGCCCCCAGCCCCGGGATGTCGAACTCCTCGTGCCCGTCCCGGATGAGGTCGAGCACGTCGTGGGTCTCCAGGTCGCGGGCCCAGAGCAGGCGGACGCCGTCGACCACCTGCTCGACCTCGTCACGCTCCCGCGGCGCGGGTGTCTCGGTGCGCCCCGCCCCCAGGTCGCGCCGGTAACGGTCCACTATCGACCGCACGTCGTCCAGCGCCTCCTCACGTACGAGGACGCAGCCCTTGCGGTACATGTACCTGATCTCCGCCGGCTGTCCACTGCGGACGATCCCCACCTCGTCCGCCCCGCCCATCGCGCGGATGGCGTGGTCGGCCTGTATCTGCTCGGTCGATCTCGACTTGTCGTCGGGCTTGTCAGCCACGACACCTCCCCGGTGTCCATATCGTTTCCATGGAATTCCTACGATGTTCCCGTGGACGAGGCCCTGCTCGCGCTCGCCGTGTCACGCCCGGCCGACGCGCTCGCCCAGGCCGGGCAGGTGCTCGCCCAGCGTCCAGACCCGACCGCCGCCTCGGTCGCGCACCAGGCGCGGGCGATCGTACTGCGCGACTCCGGGCGGGTCGACGAGGCCGTCGCCGAGCTGCGCGCCGCCCTCCGGGCCGCCCTCCGCTCCCCCTCGGCCGAGCGGGCCGTCGACGTGCGGGCCACCCTCGGCGTGACGCTCGGGTTCGCCGGGCGCACCGCACAGGGTCTGGCCATGTTGGACACCGCGGTCGCGGGCTGCGCGGGCGGGGTCCACGCCGGCCGGGTGCTGATGCGCCGGGCCAGCCTGTTGCGGGTGCTGGGTCGCTACGACGAGGCGCTCGCCGACCTGCGCCGCGCCATCGACCTGCTGCGGCGCGGCGGCGACCCGATCTGGGAGGCCCGCTCGCGCACGCACCGTTTCCTCGTGTACGCGGCGCTCGGGCAGGCCGCCCGCGCCGACCGCGACCTCGCCGCCGCCGAGCGGCTGCTCGCCGGCGCCGGGCAGGAGATGGAGTCGGCGATGGCCGTGCACAACCGCGCCGACCTGGCCCTGCAGGGCGGCGACATCCCCCGCGCGCTGGGCTTCCTGGACGAGGCCGCCGAACGGTACGCGGCGCTCGGCGTCAACCGCCCCAACCTCGCCATCGACCGGTGCGGGGTGCTGCTCGCCGCGGGACTGGCCGCCGAGGCGGTCGCGGTCGCCGACGAGGCGGTACGCCGGGCCGGCACCGGCGGCGAGCGGACCAAGGTGGCCGAGCTGCTGCTCGCGGCCGCGCGGGCGGCGCTCGCGGCCGGACGCTCCGCCGAGGCGTCCACCCGGGCGGCGGACGCCCGCGACCTCTTCCGCCGGCAGGGGCGGCCGTGGTGGCAGGCGCGCGCGGCGTTCGTGGTGACCCAGTCGCGGTACGCGGCCGGCGAGCGCGGCGCCCGCCTCCTCGGGCAGGCCGTCGACCTCGCCCACCGCCTCGACGCGCTGCGGGCCGAGGAGGCGCCGGCCGCCCACCTGCTGGCCGGGCGGGTCGCCGCCGGGCTGGGGCGGGCCGCCGACGCGGAGCGCCACCTGGCGAGCGCGGCCCGTTTCCGGCACCGCGGTCCCACGTTCGGGCACGCGGCCGGGTGGCTGGCCCAGGCGCTGCGGGCCCAGGGGCGGGGCGACACCCGGGCCGCGCTGCTCGCCTGCCGGCGCGGGCTGGTCGCCGCCGGGGAGCACCAGCGCACGCTCGGGGCGCCGGAGCTGCGGGCGCACGCCGCCGCGTACGGGACGGAGCTGGTCGCGATCGCGCTGCGCCACGCCGTCCAGCGGGGCGACGCGCGCATGCTGCTGCGGTGGACCGAGCGGTGGCGGGCCAGCGCGCTCGCCGTACCACCGGCGCTGCCGCCGGACGACCCCGAGCTGGTGGCCGAGCTCGGGTCGCTGCGCGCGGTCGTACGCCGGCTGGAATCGGCCCGGGCGGAGGGTGGGCCGACCGCGCGCCTCGACCACGAGCGGGCGCTGCTCGAAGCCTCGATCCGGGCGCGCACCCGGCGGGCGGCGGGCGACCCGGACGGCGGCGGTTTCGCCGGCACCGACCTGGCGGCCCTGCTGGACGGCCTGGGCCGGCACCGGCTGGCCGAGCTGACCGCGGTCGACGGCGTCCTGTACGCCACGACGGTCGTCGGCCGCCGCGTCCGCATGCACGCCGTCGGGCCGGTCGCGGAAGCCGAGCGGGAGGTGGAGCTGGCCCGGTTCATGCTGCGCCGGCTCGCCCACGGCCGGGCGCCGCGCGGCGCACTCGACCGGCTCGACCGGGCCGGGGTGGCGTTGCAGCGGGCGCTGCTCGGGCCGGCCGCCGCAGACCTGGCCGGCGACGGGCCGGTCGTGGTGGTACCCCCCGCCCAGCTGCACGCGGTGCCGTGGGCGCTGCTCCCGGCGCTGCGCGGTACCCCGGTGGGGGTCGCGCCGTCCGCCGCGACCTGGCTGCGCGCCGGGGCGGTACCCGCGCCGCGACGGCACCGGGTGGCGCTGGTCGGCGGGCCGGGGCTGGACGCGAGCGCGGTCGAGCTGAAGCAGCTCGCCGCCCTCTACCCCGACGCGGCGGTGCTCAGCGACGGCGCCGCCACGGCCGCCGCGACGCTGGCCGCGCTGGACGGGGCGTGGACCGCGCACGTGGCCGCGCACGGCACGTTCCACGCGGAGAACCCGCTCTTCTCCGCGCTGTCGCTGGACGACGGGCCGCTGATGGTGCACGACCTGGGGCGGCTGCGCCGCGCGCCGCAGCGGCTCGTGCTGTCCAGCTGCGAGTCCGGCGTGGCCGGCGCGATCACCGCCAGCGCGATCACCGCCGGCACGGTTACCGCCGCCTCGGTCGCCGTCGGCACGATCACGGCCGGCACGGGCGCCGCCAGCTCGGTCGCCGCCGGCACGGGCGCCGCCGGCACGGGCGCGGCCGCCGGCGCCGCGGTGGTCGACGAGCTGCTCGGTATGGTCACCGCGCTCGTGCCGCTCGGCACCGCGAGCATCCTGGCCAGCGTCGTGCCCGTGCACGACGGCGCCACCGCCCCGCTGATGGTCGCCTTTCACGAGCGGCTGCGGGCCGGCGCGTCGTTCGCCGAGGCACTGCTCGCGGTCCGGTCCGCCGGCGAGGGCGACCCGGTCGCGGTCGCGACCGCCCTGTCCTTCCTCGCCCTCGGCCGCTGACCTTTCCCGACGCTGCTCACGGGCCTTCCGCCCGCGAGGCCCGCGCACGCCGGCCTCTTGCTCGCGGGCGTGGCGTTGTCGGGCTCGGTGCTCGCGGGCCTTCCGCCCGCGGGCCCCGCGGACGCGGGCATTTTGGTTGCGGGCCCGGCGCTCGCGGGCCTTCTGGCCGTGGGCCTTCTGGCCGTGGGCCGAGCACACGCGGGCCTGACGCTCGCGAGCCCCGCGGACGCGGGCATTTTGGTTGCGGGCCCGGCGGACGCAGGCCTTCTGGCCGTGGGTCGAGCGCACGCGGGCCTGACGCTCGCGGGGCTGACGCTCGCGGGCCCTGCGGACGCGAGCCTTCGCGCTGTAGGCCGAGCACACGCGAGCCTGGCGCTCGCGGGCCTGGCGCCAGGCGGCCCGGCGGTGCCGCGGGGCTGGGTGGGCGGTGCCGGGCGGGCGTCCCTCACGGGACCAGCCACGCGGTCCGCACCAGCTGGCCGATCTCGGAGCGGTAGCGGAGCCGGATCGGGCCGGGTGGGACGCCGTCGGCCACAAAACGGCCCAGCTCGTCGACGTCGACCTCGACGCTGCCGCCGTCGCCGCGCTCCACGCCGCACTCGGTCACCGGGCCGGTGAACTGCCCGATCAACCGCAGCCCCGACCCAGCCGGCTCCAGGTCGACGTCGACCTGCACGCCCCCGCCGTCGAAGGTCAGCAGCCGGCTCTCCGCCGCACCCGGCCCCCGCACCGCCTCGAAGAGCAGGCCGGAACCGGCGTCGGCCGAGTCGGCGACCAGCTCGGCGAGCTCGTGGTCGAGGTGGCGGGTGGCGATCGCGGCCCGGGCGGCTTCCAGCACGCCGGGCGGTACCGGGTCGACCTCGGCGGCGATCCGGCGCAGCTCCGCCATCAAGGCGTCGTCGTCACGCTCGCTCACGGCCGTCCTCGCTTCGCCGCGGGCGGCCGCGAGGCTACGACCGCACTGAGTCTCATGATTCGCTCGCTCACGGCAGGCCTCACACGTTTCCTGGTGACGGGGCCTCGAACGGATGCGCCCCGGTCAGCATGATCTTGCGAAGGTTGTCGAGGCAGCGGCGCCGGGTCGGGCCGATGCCGCCGACCGGCATGTCGAGCGCCGCGGAGACCTCCGCGTACGACGGTGCCGGGTCGGCCATCAGCATCCGCAGCAGCGACTGGCAGCGCGGCCCGAGCCCCTTGAACGCCCGCCACAGCGCCGCGTCCCGCTCCCGCCGCAACAGTGCCTCGTCGAGCGCGGCCGTGTCGCCGGCGACCTGGTCCCAGCCGTCCGCCGACACCACCCGCGCGCGGCGGCGGAGCACCGCCAGGCACTCCCGCCGCATCGTGGTCGCCAGCCAGGAGCCGATGCGCGCCGGGTCGCGCAGCCCGTCGAGCGCCTCGACCAGCCGCAGCCAGGTGGTCTGCACCGCGTCGGCGGCGTCCGCCTCGCTCAGCCGCATGCTCCGCGCCACGGCCCACAGGAGACCGACGTACCGCTCGGTCAGCGCCGCCCACGCGTCACTGTCGCCATCCCGCACCCGCTCGACGAGATCGCGCGCGTCCGCCTCCGCCAATGGGTCCATCCCGTCCCCCCGGATCGCCGGCCCCATTCTCGCGAACGGCCGGCCGGCACGTCCACGGCGCGCGCCGGGACAGTGCTGATCGGACGGGATCGATTTTGGCATCACGTAGACATGAGCGCTCCACACGTCCCGCTGATACGCCCCGGTGTCTCTTTTGTTCAAGCCGGGAGCGCCGCACGGTGGGCACCATGGGCCCATGGAGAGCTATCTGACCCGGGCCGCGGCGTTCCTGAACGGCAACGCGCGGCTGATCGACCGGCGCCGCTTCGACCTGGTGACCGGCCGCGACGGGGGCGCGGGGGCCCTGGCCGCCCTCGCCGCCTACCGCAATCCGGACGGCGGCTTCGGCTGGGGGCTGGAGCCCGACCTGCGCTCGCCGGAGAGCCAGCCGGCCGGGGCGCTGCACGCGTTCGAGGTGCTGGCGGAGGCCGGGGGCGGCGAGTTCGGCGTACCGCTCTGCGACTGGCTCGACTCGGTCACGCTCGGCGACGGCGGCCTGCCGTTCGCGCTGCCGGTCACCGAGCCGGCCGGCTCCTCGTGGGTCTGGACCGAGGCCGGCACCACCGCGTCGTCCGCGCAGATCACCTGCGCCGTCGCCGCGGCCGCGCACCTGGTCGCCCGCCACGACCCGGCGGTACGCGACCATCCGTGGCTGGCCCGCGCCAGCGCGTACTGCCGGGAGCGGATCGCCGCGCTGACCGCGCTCGGGCACGCGCTGGAGTACCGGTTCATGCTGCTCTTCCTGGACGCGGCGGACGGCACGTGGCCGGGCGCGGACGGTGAGGCGCGGCGGCTCGTCGGGTTTCTGCCGGCGTCCGGCACGGTGCCGGTCGAGGGCGGCATCGAGGGCGAGTCGATGCGCCCGCTGGACTTCGCGCCACACCCCGGGCCGGTCCGCGACCTGCTGCCGCCCGCCCTGGTCGAGGCCGATCTGGCCCGCCTCGCCGCCGCGCAGGGCGAGGACGGCGGCTGGAGCGTGGACTTCGCCGCCGGTTCCCCGGCCGCGGCCCTGGCCTGGCGCGGCTACGCGACGGTGGCGGCCGTCAAGACCCTGGCCTCGTCGCTCCTCCGCCCGGCGTGACCGCCGGTCAGGCCGGACCCCTCAGCGCCGGTTTCGTCGCCTCGACGAGGAAGCGGCGGCTCCAGGCGACGAACGCCCCCTCCGCCCGGATCCGCTCGTGCACGGCGCGGAGCTGGTCGCGGTAGGCCTCGACGGTGAAGCCGGGCACCGTCCAGATCACCTTGCGCAGGAAGTGCACGACCGCCCCGACGTCGAAGAACTCCGCCCGCAGCGCCGCCTCCCGCAGGTTGACCACGGTCAGCCCGGCCTCCCGCGCGGCGGCGACGGCCCGGTGCGGGTCGCGGGCGGTGCCGGCCGGTACCGGGCCCATCATCGCCACGGTCAGCTCGCGCATCGTGCCGTTGCCGATCTGCTGCGACAGGTACGTGCCGCCGGGGCGGAGCACCCGGGCGATCTCGTCCCACCGGGTGAGGGTGGGGTGGCGGCTCACCACCAGGTCGAACGACTCCGCCGCGAACGGCAGGTCGGCGTCGTCGGCCACCTCGTACACCGTCCCGCCCAGCGGTGCGAGGTTTCGCCGGGCCACCGCCACGTTGGGCGGCCACGACTCGGTGGCGGCGAGCCGGGGCGGCGCCTCGGGGATGGCGGCGAGCACCTCCCCGCCCCCGGTCTGCACGTCGAGGCCGGCCTCGGCGGTGGCCATGCGCCGGCCCATCAGCCGCGCGTACCCCCAGGGTGGCCGCTCCTCGGTCGCCCGCCCGGCGAACCAGGAGAAGTCCCACCCCTCCACCGGCGCGGCGGCCCCCTCCTCGACCAGCTCGTCGAAGGAGGTCATCTACGAGCGGACCAGCCTGGCGATGGCGTCCGAGGCCTCGCGGATCTTCTCGTCGGCCTCGGGGCCGCCGGCCTGGGCCGCCTGGGCCACGCAGTGGCTGAGGTGCTCCTCGAGCAGGCCGAGCGCGACCGACTGGAGTGCCTTCGTCATCGCTGACACCTGGGTCAGGATGTCGATGCAGTACTTCTCCTCCTCGACCATGCGCTGCAGCCCGCGCGCCTGCCCCTCGATGCGGCGCAGCCGCTTGAGGTAGTCGTCCTTCTGGTGGATGTATCCGTGGTGTGCGTGCGAAGTGTCGTCCATGTCATCCTCTCCCTGCCCCATCGTACTCGCGGCACATACCCTAGGGGGGTATAGTACAGGCCATGGACCACAGCGAACATCACGCGCACGGTCACGATAAGCACGCCGGGCACGACCCGGAGATGTTCCGGCGGAAGTTCTGGCTGAGCCTGGCACTCACCGTCCCGGTGGTGCTGACCAGCGAGATGGTCATGGACTGGTTCGGGTACACGCTGGACTTCCCCGGCGTCGACTGGGTCGGCCCGGTCCTCGGCTCGGTCATCTTCTTCTACGGCGGCTGGCCGTTCCTGGTCGGCGGCGTGCGCGAGCTGCGTGACCGCGCTCCGGGCATGATGCTGCTGATCTCGATGGCGATCACCGTGGCGTACGCGGCCTCGATCGCCACCGCCCTCGGCGCCTTCGACCTGGACTTCTGGTGGGAGCTGGCGGCCCTGGTCACGATCATGCTGCTCGGCCACTGGCAGGAGATGAAGGCGATCGGCCAGGCCCAGGGCGCCCTCTCCGCGCTGGCCGCCCTCCTGCCCGACGAGGCCGAGCTGGTGACCGGCGAGCGGGTCTCGACCACCGAGCTGAAGCCGGGCGACGTGGTGCTGGTCCGCTCCGGCGGCCGGGTCCCGGCCGACGGCCGGGTCGTCGAGGGCGCCGCCGAGCTGGACGAGTCGATGATCACCGGCGAGTCCCGCCCGGTACCCCGGCAGGAGGGTGACCGGGTGGTGGCCGGCACGGTCGCCACCGACTCGGCGATCCGGGTCCGGGTCGACGCGGTCGGCGACGACACCGCGCTGGCCGGCATCCAGCGCCTGGTCGCGCAGGCCCAGGCGAGCGCCGGCCGGGCCCAGGTCCTGGCCGACCGCTTCGCCGCGATGCTCTTCTACATCGCCACCGCGGCCGGCGTGGTCACGTTCCTGGCCTGGTGGGCGACGGGCGACCTGGACGAGGCCGTGGTACGCACCGTGACGGTCCTGGTCATCGCCTGCCCGCACGCCCTCGGCCTGGCCATCCCGCTGGTCATCGCGCTGTCGACGGCGGTCTCCGCGCGGGCCGGCATCCTGGTCAAGGACCGGCTGGCCCTGGAGCGCATGCGCACGGTGGACGCCGTCCTCTTCGACAAGACCGGCACCCTGACCCGGGGCGCCCACAAGGTCACCGGCGTGGCCGGCGGCCCGGACGTGCTCCGCCTGGCGGCCGGCGTCGAGGCCGACAGCGAGCACCCGTTGGCCAAGGCGATCGTGGCTGCGGCGGACAAGCCCGCCGCCGCGAAGGACTTCCGCTCCCTGACCGGGCGCGGCGTCCGCGCCACGATCGACAGCATCGGGTACGCGGTGGGCGGTCCCGCCCTCCTCCGCGAGCTCGACGCCGAGCTCCCCGACGACCTGGCCGAGCAGACCGCGCAGTGGTCGAGCCGCGGCGCCGCCGTCCTCCACCTGATCCGCCTAGCCTCCGCTTCCGCCGCCGCTGCTTCTCCCGGCGCCTCCGCCGCTGAGAGTGCCGCCTCCGCCGCTCCCGGCGGCACTGCCACTCCCGGCGGCACTGCCACTCCCGGCGGCACTGCCACTCCCGGCGCCACGGCGGCCGCCCATGGCCGGCGGCCGGGCGACGACGGCGAGCGGCTCGGCGACGGCGGCGACCGCCCGCGGGTGATCGGTGCGCTCGCTCTTGAGGACGAGATCCGTCCGGAAGCCCGCGACGCCATCGCCCAGCTCCGCCAGAACGGCGTCCGCCGGATCGCGATGATCACCGGCGACGCCCGGGCGGTGGCCGAGTCGGTCGGCGCCGATCTGGGCCTGGACGAGGTCTTCGCCGAGGTGCTCCCCGCCGACAAGGACAGCGCGGTCGCCGGCCTGCAGGAGCGCGGCCACACGGTCGCGATGGTCGGCGACGGCGTCAACGACGCCCCGGCCCTGGCCCGGGCCGACGTCGGTATCGCGATCGGCGCCGGCACCGACGTCGCCATCGAGTCGGCCGGCGTGGTGCTCGCCTCGTCCGACCCGCGCGGGGTCACCGGCGTGATCCGCCTGTCCCGCGCCTCGTACCGCAAGATGGTCCAGAACCTGGCCTGGGCCGCCGGCTACAACATCATCGCGATCCCGCTCGCCGCGGGCGTGCTCGCCTGGGCCGGCCTCACCCTGAGCCCCGCGATCGGCGCCGTCCTGATGAGCGGCTCGACGATCGTGGTCGCCCTCAACGCCCAGCTCCTCCGCCGCGTCAAACTCACCCCCACGCCCTGATCCCACCCGGATCGTGGTACTTCGGTGCCCCCATGCGGGCATCGGAATACCACGATCACCGGCGCCAACCCGCCGCCGTCAGTGCGGCCCGTACCTGTGCCGCCGCATCATCCGGATTTTGGCGAATCATCCATGCGGGAAAACGCAACAGCCGCTCACCCGCGATGGTGATCTCGTTTTGCAGTCGCATGTCCGCGTACCAGGAGGCGACCTCCATGTGCTGGGCGCCGTCGATCTCCACGTGCAGCCGCCACCGCTCGAAGTACACGTCCCGGTAGCGGCGCCGCCCGGCCGAGTCGGTACGCACCGCCTGCCGCGACGGCTCCGGCAACCCGTGACGGCGACACAGCCGGGCGAAGTCGACCTCGGCGATCGACTCGGTGCCGCCCGAGGCGTCCGCCACCGCCGCGATGATCAGTTGTCGGCGTTTGACGTGCGTCATCCGCGCCAGCACGGGCGCCATGTCGACGGCCGCGACCAGCCGCTGCTGGAATCCGGCCGCGATCACCGCGACCGCTTCCCGGTCCGAGTCCGCCCAGCGCGCGGCGTCGACGAGCGACCGGGCCGGCATCGTGCACGGCGGCCGGCCCAGCCGGTGCTGGTCCTCCGGGGGCAGGTGCCGGGTGCGGTGGAGAACGACCCCGGGCGGCAGGCGCCGGTGCTGGCGCCGCACGCTCGCCAGGACGTGGATCCGGTGGCTGTCAAGGCCCCGCATGCCCAACACCGCCAGCGCCGACGGGCCGCCGAGCATCGCCGGGTGGCCGCCGCCGACCGCCAGCGAGGCCACCCACCGGCGCTGGTGCACGCTCATCTGACCGCTGTGGGTGAGGTACACGCCCGGATGGGCGATCTGCCAGCGCCCCGTGGTGAGGCGGTGCCGGAGCGCCTTCTGCGAGAAATACCGCAGCGCTTGCCGACGGCTGATTACTCCGTCCTGCACGAAAAGCAGAAACTCAAGATCCGACGACCCCACCCGTCCATGTTCGCCATTTCTGCTCCCTCCCGGCAGACCCTGTGGACAACCAGAGATCGTGGTATTCCGATGCCCGTATGGGGGCACCTAAATACCACGATCTCCGTTAGGGAACCCGTCAGCGGCTCAGGCGCTGGTAGCGGCGTACGGCGAGCGGGGCGAAGATCGCGATCAGTACCGCCGGCCACGCGATCGACAGCAGCAGCGGGTGCTGGGCGACCCAGGAGTCGCCGCCCGTACCGGGGTTGCCGAAGAGCTCCCGGCTGGCCGCCACCGTCGCGGAGAGCGGGTTCCAGGCGGAGACCGTGCCGAGCCAGTGCGGCATGAGCTCGGGCGCCACGAAGACGTTCGAGAGCGCCGTCAGCGGGAACGCCACCGGAAACACGATCACCGAGACGGTGTCCGGGTTCGGTACGACCAGGCCCAGGTAGATCCCGACCCAGGTGAGCGCCAGCCGCAGCAGCAGTACCAGCGCCACGGCGGCGAGCGCGTCCCCGACGCCGTGCCGCCACTGCCAGCCGACCAGCAGGCCGCACACGACCAGCGTCGCCATCTCCAGCAGCGCGCGGAGCAGGTCGGCGCCGCTGCGCCCGACGAGCAGGGCGGAGCGGGCCATGTCGATGGCGCGGAACCGGTCCACCACGCCCCGGCTCACGTCCACGGCGACGCCGGTGGCGGTGGCGCCCAGGCCGTACAGCATGGTCATGACGAAGACGCCGGGCAGCAGGTACTCGCGGTAGTTGCCGCCGCCGGGGACGGCCATGCCGCTGCCGAAGACGTACCCGAAGACGAGCACGAACATGATCGGCAGGCTGAAGTAGATGACGATCTCTTCGGGGGCGCGCACCACGTGCGCCATGTTGCGGCGGGTCATCGTCCACCCGTCCGCGATGCCCCAGCGCAGCGCCGACATCACGACACCGCCCGGTGGCCGGTGATCTGCAGGAACGCCTCGTCCAGCGTCGGACGGCGTACCCCGATGTCCTCGACGGTGATCCGCGCGGCCTGGAGCGTTCGCATGACCTCGGCGAGCGCGGCGACGCGGTCGGCGACCGGTGCGCTGACCTTGCGCACGTCGGGGTCGGTCTCGGGTGGCGCGGCGGTGGCCCGGCCGACGAGCCGCGCCGCCTCGCCCAGGTCGGCCGCGTCCCGCACGACGACCTCGACGCGGTCCGCGCCGATCTTGCGCTTGAGCTCGTCGGAGGTGCCCTCGGCCACGACCCGGCCGTGGTCGACCACCGAGATGCGGTCGGCGAGCTGGTCGGCCTCCTCCAGGTACTGCGTGGTGAGCAGCACCGTCGTCCCGCCGCCGACGAGCTCGCGGACCGCGTCCCACAGCTGGTTGCGGCTGCGCGGGTCGAGGCCGGTGGTGGGCTCGTCGAGAAAGAGGACCTTCGGCGTCCGGATGAGGCTGGCGGCCAGGTCGAGCCGGCGCCGCATGCCGCCGGAGTAGTCCTTGGCGGACTTGTCGGCCGCCTCGACCAGCCCGAAGCGTTCCAGCAGCTCGTCCGCCCGCCGCTTGGCCGCACGCGGGCGCAGGTGGTGCAGGCGGCCGAAGAGGACGAGGTTCTGGCGGCCGGAGAGGATGTCGTCTACCGCCGCGTACTGGCCGGTGAGGCCGATCGCGCCGCGTACCGCGGCGGGGTCGCGGGCCACGTCGTGGCCGGCCACCCGGGCGCGGCCGCCGTCGAAGCGGAGCAGGGTGGCGAGCACCCGCACGGCGGTGGTCTTGCCGGCGCCGTTCGGGCCGAGGATGCCGCACACGGTGCCGGCCGGCACGGTGAGATCGAAGCCGTCGAGGGCGGTGGTCGTGCCGTACCGCTTGCGCAGGTCCTCGGCCACCACCGCGGGGGTCTGTGTCGTCATGCCCGCTACGGTGTCCGGCGGCGCTGACCGCCCACGCACGGCACACTGACGGCACCGTCAGCGCCGCGCCGCCGACCGCGCGACCGCGCGGCACGACCAGAACAACCGTCAGCGCCGCGCCGCCGGCCGCGCGGGACGGGCGGCACGACCAGACGCGGCGCCGGCCCGAGCGGGCAAGAGGGGCGCGTCAGGCCGCGGACAGCGCCGCCAGCGCGGCGGAACGGGACAGGCCGGCGCCGCGCGCGAAGGCGGCCGGGTCGGCGGCGCGGGCCCGGGCCTCCTCGCGGGGCAGCGCCTCTGCCGCGGCGGCGGCACCCAGCAGCAGGGACGCCTCGGTGGGGTCGCTGAGCCCCACCAGCCCTTCGACCGCCTCCAGGAACGCCGGCATCGTGCGGACCCCGGCCGGGGCGGCGAGCGCCCGCCGGTACCAGTCGCGGGCCGCCGCCTCGTCCCCCTCCGCCCGGGCGATCCGGGCGGCCGCCACCAGGAGGCCGAAGCGGGTCGCGTCGGCGCTGAACCACCCGGCCGGGCAGGCGGCGAGCGCCTCCGCGCACCACTGCCGGGCCACGGGCAGGTCGCCGCGGCGGCGGGCTACCTCGGCGAGCCCCAGGTGGCCGGCGGCCACCATCTCCGGAACACCGGCCCGCCGGGCGAGGGCCGCGGAGCGCTCGTAGTCGGCGCGGGCCCGGTCGAGGGCACCGGCCTGGACCAGGCCGTCGCCGCGGGTGCGCAGCAGGTCGGCCATGTCGACGGTCGAGCCCAGCTCCCGGGCCAGCCGCAGCGCCTCGTCCATCGGCGCGGCGGCCGCGGCGTGGTCCCCCCGCCCGTCCGCGAACTCGGCCATCGCGGCGAGGGCCAGCATCATGCCCCACCGCTCGCCGATCGCCCGGAAGCCGGCCAGCGCGTCCGCGATCTCCCGCCTCGCGGGGTCGACCCGCTGGTGGAAAACGTGCATGAGCCCCGAGCCGATCCCACCCAGCGCGTGGAGCCACGGATCGTCGCCGAAGATCGCCCCCCACCGCTCGACCATCTCCGGCATGGTGAGCGGGCCTTCCGCGGGCGGGCCGGTCGCCATCGCCGAGAGATACAGCAGGAACGGCTGCCGCGGTGGCCGCCGCAGCACCGGGAGGAGCTGTTCGGTGGTCCACGGCCGTAGCGGGACGCCGGCGACGCCACCGAGATGTGCGGTGATCGCGCAGAGCGCGTACTCCTCGACCAGGTCCTCCGGCGGCTCCGGCCCGACGGCGGCGAGCAGGCGCGCGGCGAGCGCGCTCCCCTCGGTGCGCAGGCCGCGCAGCCACCAGTAGAACGAGAGCGCGGCGAGCAGCCGCATCCCGGTGGGCGGGTCGTCGTCGGCGGCCCGGGCCAGCGCGGCGCGCAGGTCCTCGCGCTCGCCGTCCAGGCGGCGCAGCCATTCGAGCTGCTCGGCGCGGCGCAGGTGGGGGTCGGCCTCGCGGGCCAGCTCCAGGTAGTAGGCGGCGTGCGCCCGGCTGAACTCCCCGACCTCCCCGGCCTCCGCGAGCCGCTCGCCGCAGAAGGCGCGCACGGTCTCCAGCATCCGGTACCGTCCACCGGCGGCCACCACCAGGGACTTGTCGACGAGCCCGGCGAGCACGTCGAGGTCGGCGCCGCAGACCCGCTCCGCGGCGTCGAGCGTCGCCCCGCCGGCGAAGACGGTGAGCCGCCGCGCCAGCCGCCGCTCGGCCTCGTCGAGCAGGTCCCAGCTCCACTCCACGACCGCGCGCAGGGTCTGGTGGCGGGGCTGCGCCGCGCGGCTGCCGCGGGTCAGCAGCCGGAAGCGGTCGTCCAGCCGGGCCGCGACCTCCGCGACCGGCAGGGCCCGCAGCCGCGCCGCGGCCAGCTCGATGGCGAGGGGCAACCCGTCGAGGGTACGGACCACGCGGAGCACGTCGTCCACATTGGAGTCGTCGAGCGCGAACCCGGGTACGGCGTCGCCCGCCCGCTCCACGAAGAGCCGCACGGCGGGGTACGTGCCGGTGCCCTCCGGCGCGGCGGCCGGCGGGACGGCCAGGCCGAAGACCGGGCAGAGCGCCTCGCCGGTGATGCCCAGCGGCTCGCGGCTGGTGGCCAGGACCCGTACGCCCGGCGCGGCGGCGAGGATCCGCGCGGCGAGCCGGGCCGTCTCGGCCACGACGTGCTCGCAGTTGTCGAGCACGACGAGCAGCCGCCGGTCGGCGAGCGCCGCGACCAGCCGTTCGGCCGCGTCCCGCGGGTCGCCCGGCCCGCGCAGGCTCGCCTCGCGCAGCCCGAGCGCGCGCAGCACGGCCCGCGCCACGTCACCGCCCTGGCCCGGCGAGCGGTCGGCCTGGGGCGGGAGCGCGGCCAGCTCGACGAAGCAGACCTCGCCCTCCTGCCGCCCGGCCGCCTCGACCGCGAGCCGGGTCTTGCCGGCGCCGCCCGGCCCGTGCAGCGTGACCAGCCGCGCCTCGCCGAGCAGCTTGCCGACCCGGCGCAGCTCCTCCTCGCGCCCGACGAAGCTGGTCAGCTGCGCCGGCAGCTCCGGCGGCCGGGCCACCTCGTCGCGGAGGATGGCGACGTGCAGCGCGGCCATCTCCGGTGAGGGGTCGGTGCCCAGCTCGTCCGCGAAGACCTGGCGCGCGTCGTCGTACGCGGCGAGGGCCTCGGCAGGCCGCCCGGCCGCGTACAGCGCGCGCATCAGCAGCGCCCGCGGCCGCTCCCGCAGCGGATGGGCGCCCACGACGTCGCGCAGCTCCGCGACCAGCTGCCCGGAACCTCCCCCCAGCCCCAGCTCGGCCTCGACCCGGTCCTCGACGGCGGTGAGCCGCAGCTCCTCCAGGCGGGCCGCCTGACCCGTCGCGTACGGCGCGTCGACCAGCGCCGGCCCCCGCCACAGCTCCAGCGCCTCGCGCAGCGAAGCCACCGCCCCGGCCAGGTCGCCCGCGCCCAGCGCCCGCTGCCCCTCGGCGGCGAGCCGGGTGAACCGGTGCGCGTCGACGTCGTCCGGCTCGACCGCGAGCCGGTAGCCGGCGGGGTGGAACTCGATCGGCGCGTACTCCCCCACCGCCTGCCGCAGCCGCGAGACCTGCGACTGGAGCGCGTTGGCGGCGCCGGAGGGCGGGCTGTCGCCGTAGAGGCCGTCGATGAGGCGCTCGGCGGGCACGATCCGCCCGGCGTCGAGCAGCAGGAGCGCGAGCAGCGCGCGGGCGCGCGGCGCCCCGACGGGGACCTCGACCCCGCCGGCGCCGAGCACCTGCGTCGCCCCGAGCACCCCGTACCGCACGTCTACATCCTCCCCCACGGCGCCGCGCTCGTGGGTGGGCGGCGCCCGGGGTGGCGGTGCGGCGTGGTGCGCGGCCGCCGCGGGTCAGCGGCGGAACGCGTTCCCGTTGTCGCCGGGGACGTCGTCGTCCTGCTTGACCAGGTCGAAGTGGCCGGCGCCGTCGAGGTCGTAGGACAGGCGGTCGACCTGGGTGTCACGGTTGCGGTCGCCGCGCACCAGGTCGATCAGCCCTTCCCAGCCGGGCCGGACGTCGAGGTCGCGGTCGTGGAAATCGGTCATACCGTCAACGCTAGGAAAGCGCCTGTCCGGTGATATCCCCGGAACGTGCCACCCCCCGCCGGTGATCGAAGCTCCCGCCACGTCGTTCTAGCGACGTGGCGGGAGCTTCGATCACGGGAACAGGGCGTCTTGCAGGGCGCCTTCGAGCGTGAGCAGGTGGCGCTTGGCGTCCAGCCCGCCGGCGTACCCGGTGAGCGTCCCGTCCGACCCCACGACCCGGTGGCAGGGGCGGACGACCAGCAGCGGGTTGGCCCCGACCGCGGCGGCCACCGCGCGGATCCGGTCGCGGGGCGCGCCGACCCGCTCGGCCAGCGTGCCGTACGTGACCGTGTGCCCGTACGGGATGCCGTCCAGCGCCGCCCACACCCGCTCCTGGAACGGCGTGCCGGCCGACCGCCACGGCAGGTCGAAGCGGTGCCGCTCGCCGGCGAGGGAGGCGCGCATCTGCTCGGCCGCGCCGGGCAGCGGGCCGGGCCGCCACGACGGGTCGGGCCGGCCGAACCAGACGCGGGTCAGCACCCCGTCCGAGGCCGCCAGCAGCAGGGGTCCGGCGGGCGTGTCGAGGGTCGTGAACACAGTGGACATGACTCCAATCTGCCCTGGTCGCGGGGCGGATGCTGGCGGGATTCGGACGCGGCGATTGACCGCGGCCGGCCGGCGCTGGCAATATCTTTCACGCGCGGTCCAATCAGTCGGCAGAAACCATCAGGAGCGAGCCCATGACCCTCGACCGCCGTACCCTCATCAAGACCGGCGTCGGCGCGGCCGCCGTCGGGGGCCTCACGCTCCCGGGCGTCGCGCAGGCCGCACCGTCCACAGCGGACGCGCCGGCGCCGCGGCCGTTCATCGACCAGATCATCACCGGTACGTCGTGGGCCGCCCGCGCCCCGTCCGGCACCCCGACGCTCAACACCGGCACGACGCAGAAGGTCGTCATCCACCACACGGCGTACCCGAACAGCACCGACTACTCGGTCAACCAGGCGATCTGGCTCGCCCGCGACATACAAAACCTGCACATGGACGGCAACGGGTGGCTCGACAGCGGCCAGCACTTCACCGTCAGCCGCGGCGGCTTCGTGCTCGAAGGGCGGGCCGGCAGCCTCGCCGCGCTCCGCGGTGGCACCCAGCAGGTCGTCGGCGCCCACTCCCCGGGTGAGAACGGCCGCGCGATCGGCATCGAAAACGAGGGCATCTACGTCGAGGAGGCCCCGCCGCGGTCGATGCTCGCCGGGCTCACCGCGCTCTGCGTGGAGATCTGCCAGCGGTACGGGCTGGGTGCGCACGTCCTCTTCGGACACTGGGACTTCCGCGAGACGCAGTGCCCGGGCATCGAGTTCTACAAGCTCTTCCCGAAGGTACGGCGGGACGTGGCGCGGGCGCTGGGGCAGCGGCCGTCGACGATCCCGGCGCGCACCTGGCCCAACGTCCTCTCGCCGAGCACCGGCCCGGTCGTCCGGCTCGCCCAGTATCTACTGAGGACACACGGGTACCCGGTGCAGCCGACCGGCACGTTCGACCCGGGCACGGTCACCGCCGTCAACGACTTCCAGGTCCGCAACGGCATGCCGGCCGCCGGGCTGGGTGAGGTGCTCGGCGGGACGTGGGATGTGCTGGTGCCGGCGCTGGACGGCCGGTCGACCGGCGACGCCGTGCTCGGGTTGCAGAGCATCCTGCTGCCCAAGGGGTACCCGGTGGAGCTGACCGGGACGTTCGACGTGGCCACCCGCGACGCCGTGCGCAAGGTGCAGCGCCTGCACGGCCTGGCGCCCACGGGCAAGGTCGACCTGGCCACGTGGTGCGCGGTCGCCGGCGGCATCGTGCGCCAGGAGTTTCAGCGCTGACGGCACCGTCCGGCGACCGCTGGAGCGTCAGGAGGCCGGTTCGCCGGAGGGCACCGCGAGCGGGGTGCCGAGAGAGACCGGCGTGCCGAAGTTGGGCGTGCCGTCCGCGTTCCACGTGAACTTCTGCGCCCGCGTCGACCGGTTCATGTCACACCCACCACCAGCCGAGCTGTTCGCGTGATACACGATCCAATCCTCCGTCC
>NZ_JAVHUY010000004.1 GCF_031085175.1 Phytohabitans maris | reverse complement strand
GGCGGCACCGACGACGGGAAGATCACCCTCGGGTTCTCCCAGGTCGGCGCCGAAAGCGGCTGGCGCACCGCGAACACCAAATCAATCCAGGACTCCGCCAAACAAGCCGGGATCGACCTCAAGTTCTCCGACGCCCAACAAAAACAGGAAAACCAGATCAAAGCCATCCGCTCGTTCATCCAACAGAAGGTCGACATCATCGCCTTCTCCCCCGTCGTCGAGTCCGGCTGGGACACCGTCCTCAAAGAAGCCAAAGACGCCGGCATCCCCGTCATCCTCACCGACCGCGCCGTCGACTCCACCGACACCACCCTCTACAAGACCTTCATCGGCTCCGACTTCGTCGAAGAAGGCAAAAAAGCCGGCGACTGGCTCGTCAACCAGTACACCACCACCACCGACCCGGTAAACATCGTCGAACTCCAAGGCACCACCGGCTCCGCCCCCGCCAACGACCGCAAAAAAGGCTTCGGCGACGTCATCGCCACCGACCCCAAATTCAAGATCATCGCCTCCCAGACCGGCGAGTTCACCCGCGCCAAAGGCAAAGAAGTCATGGAAGCCTTCCTCAAGGCCAACCCCGACATCGACGTGCTCTACGCCCACAACGACGACATGGGCCTGGGCGCCATCGAAGCCATCGAAGGCGCCGGCAAGAAGCCCGGCACCGACATCAAAATCATCACCGTCGACGCCGTCCACGACGGCATGCAAGCCCTCGCCGACGGCAAAATCAACTTCATCGTCGAATGCTCACCCCTACTCGGCCCACAACTGATGGACCTCGTCCAAAAAGTCCACGCCGGCGAAACCGTCGAACCCCGCGTGATCACCAAAGAGACCACCTTCACCCAGGAACAAGCCAAAGCCGTCCTCCCCGAACGGCAGTACTGACGCAATCCCTGTGGCCGCCCCGCCCCAGCGCGGCGGGCGGGGCGGCCCCATCCCGAGAAGGGCAGGCAGGTGACCGAGGCCATCCTGACGATGACGGGAATCAGCAAGGAGTTCCCCGGCGTCAAGGCGCTGAGCGAGGTCGACTTCCGGCTGCTGCCGGGTGAGGTGCACGCCCTCATGGGCGAAAACGGCGCCGGCAAGTCCACGCTCATCAAGGTGCTCACCGGGGTGTACGACATCGACCAGGGCGACATCGTGCTGGACGGCGAGCCGGTGCGGTTCTCCGGTCCGCTGCAGGCCCAGCACGCCGGCGTCAGCACCGTCTACCAGGAGATCAACCTCTGCCCCAACCTCTCGGTGGCGGAAAACATCTTCATCGGGCGCGAGCCGCGGTTCCTCGGCCACATACGATGGTCCACTGTAGAGAGACGGGCGCGGGAGCTGCTGCGCCGCCTCCAGCTCGACATCGACGTGTCGGCGACGCTCGGCACGTACTCGCTCGCCGTGCAGCAGATGGTCGCGATCGCCCGGGCCATCGACATCTCCGCCAAGGTGCTGATCCTCGACGAGCCGACCTCCAGCCTGGACGCCAGCGAGGTGCAGCAGCTGTTCCGGGTGATCCGGCAGCTCAAGGAGGAGGGTATCGCGATCCTGTTCGTCACCCACTTCCTCGACCAGGTCTACGAGATCGCCGACCGGATCACCGTCCTGCGCAACGGCCGGCTCGTCGGCGAGCACCGGACCAGCGAGCTGACGCTCATCGACCTGATCGGCAAGATGATCGGCAAGGAGCTGGAGGTCCTCGAGCGCTTGGAGGACCGCCCCAAGCGGCTCGCGGAGGACGCGGTGCCGCTGGTCGACGCGCGGGAGCTGGGGCGCAAGGGCGCGGTGGCACCGTTCAGCCTGACCATCCACAAGGGAGAGGTGGTCGGGCTGGCCGGCCTGCTCGGCTCCGGCCGCACCGAGGTCGCCCGCCTGATCTACGGCGCCGACAAGGCCGACCACGGCCAGCTCACCGTCGCCGGCCGGGCGGTCACGATGCGCGGGCCGCGTACGGCGATGGCCAACGACATCGCGTTCTGCTCGGAAAACCGCCGCACGGAAGGGCTGATCGAGGAGCTGACCGTACGGGAGAACATCGTCCTCGCCATGCAGGCCACCCGCGGCTGGACCCGGCCGATCCCCCGGCGCCGCCAGGACGAGCTGGTGGACAAGTACGTCAAGGCGCTGGACATCCGCCCGCCCAACCCGGACGCGCTGGTCCGCAACCTTTCCGGCGGCAACCAGCAGAAGGTGCTGCTGGCCCGCTGGCTGATCACCGAGCCGCGGCTGCTGATCCTCGACGAGCCGACCCGCGGCATCGACATCGGCGCCAAGGCGGAGATCCAGCGCCTGGTCGCCCAGCTCTCCGACGGCGGCATGGCGGTGCTCTTCGTCTCCGCCGAGCTCGAGGAGGTGCTGCGGCTGTCCCACAAGGTCGCGGTGCTGCGCGACCGCCAGCTGATCGCCGAGCTGCCCAACGACGACTCGCTCGACGTCGACCGGGTCATGGAAACCATCGCCAGTGGAGCCAAGCCGTGAACACCCTGGTCAAACATCGCCTCTTCTGGCCGGTCACCATGCTGGTGGTCCTGCTGCTGTCCAACCTGATCTTCACGCCGGGCTTCTTCAAGGTCGAGGTGCGCGACGGCCACCTGTACGGGAGCCTGATCGACATCGTCCGGTTCGGCGCCCCGCTGATCATGGTGGCGCTCGGCATGACGCTGGTCATCGCCACCGGCGGCATCGACCTGTCGGTCGGCTCGGTGGTCGCGATCTGCGGCGCCCTCGCCTGCTGGCGGATCAGCGAGCAGGGCGACCAGAACAGCGTCACCGGCGTCCTGGTCGCCGTCGCCCTCGCGCTCGGGCTGGCGCTGCTGCTCGGCGCGTGGAACGGCCTGCTCGTCGCGGTCGTCGGCATCCAGCCGATCGTCGCCACGCTCATCCTGATGGTGGCCGGCCGTGGCCTGGCCCAGCTGATCACCGACGGTCAGATCATCACGGTCAACAGCTCGCCGTACAAGCTGATCGGTGGGGGTTATCTGTTGACCGTGCCGTTCGCGATCCTGGTCGCGCTCGCGGTCACCGCGCTCGCCGTGCTGCTCACCCGGCGCACGGCGCTCGGCATGCTGATCGAGTCGGTCGGCGGAAACGCCGAGGCCAGCCGCCTGGCCGGCATCCACTCGCGGCGGATCACCATGATGGCGTACATCGTGGCCGGTCTCTGCGCCGGCATCGCCGGCCTGATGATCAGCTCGAACGTCTCCAGCGCGGACGGCAACAACGCCGGCCTCTGGTACGAGCTCGACGCGATCCTCGCCGTCGTCATCGGGGGCACGTCGCTGGCCGGCGGGCGGTTCTCCATCGCCGGTACGGTCGTCGGCGCGCTGCTCATCCAGACGCTCACCACGACCATCTACACGACCGGCATCCCGCCGGAGACCACGCTGCTGTTCAAGGCGCTGGTCGTCACGATCGTCTGCCTCGTCCAGTCGCCCGCCTTCCGGGCCAAGGTCTTCCACGGCCGGCGACGACCACCGTCCACACCGGCCGGTCCGGCGACCGCCGCGACGGAGAAGGTGGAGGTGCCGGCATGACGACCTTCGCGGACGTGCGGTCCCGGCTCGCCCGGCCGCAGCAGCGCCGGTACCTGCCGCTCTACGCGACGCTCGCCCTGCTCGCGCTCATGTACGGCAGCGGCGTCGCGCAGTACGAGGCGTTCAGCGATCCACAGGTCGTGTTGAACGTGTTCATCGACAACGGCTTCCTGCTCGTGGTCGCGGTCGGCATGACGTTCGTGATCCTGACCGGCGGGATCGACCTGTCGGTCGGGGCGGTGGTCGCGCTCACCACGATGGTCTCGGCCACGCTCCTGCAGGAGCAGGGGTGGCCCGCGTTCACCGTGCTCCCGCTCGTGCTGCTGATCGGCGCCACGCTGGGCTTCGGCATGGGCTGCATCATCCACTACTTCGAGATCCAGCCGTTCATCGTCACGCTCGCCGGCATGTTCCTCGCCCGCGGGCTCTGCTACACGATCGGCACCTCGTCGATCACCATCGACGACCCGTTCTGGACCCGGATGGCGCAGTCGAAGGTCCGCTTCGGCGACAACTTCATCTCCCCGAGCGTGATCATCGCACTCGTCGTGGTGCTGGTCGCGGTGTACGTGCTGGCGTTCACCCGGCTCGGCCGCAACACGTACGCGATCGGCGGCAACCCCCGCTCCGCGCACCTGATGGGGCTGCCGATCGCCCGCACCCGCATCGCGGTGTACACGATCAGCGGCTTCTGCTCGGCGCTGGGCGGGGTGCTGCTCAGCTTCTACATGCTCTCCGGCAACAGCCTGCACGCGGTCGGCATGGAGCTCGACGCGATCGCGGCGGTGGTCATCGGCGGTACGCTGCTGACCGGCGGCTCAGGCTTCGTGCTCGGTACGGTGCTCGGCGTGCTCGTGCTGGGCCTGATCCAGACCCTGATCACGTTCGACGGCCGGCTCAGCTCCTGGTGGACCAAGATCGTGATCGGCGCGCTGCTGTTCGCGTTCATCCTGCTCCAGCGGCTGATCACGCCCCGCAAGCGATGACGACTCCGTTCGCTCACGGGGGCGGTCTGTGATCAAAGCTCCCTTCATGTCGTTCTAGCAGCTTGAAGGGAGCTTTGATCACAGACGGGCGGGTCGGACTCGTTACGAGACCGTGACGCCGGGATGCCGGCACTGGGCCTTGACGGCTCAGATGTGAGCGCTAACAATGTGGCTCTACCTGATCATCATGCGTGAATGTGACCTGTCCCGGAGGGGAGATGACGTGAAGAGAAGACTCCTGGCCGCTCTGGGCGGCGCCGTCCTGGCCTTGAGCCTCGCGGCCTGCGGTGGTGAGGGCGCCGGTGGGGATACCGACACGTCCGGTCAGGACCCTAAGGACCTGACGATCGGTGTGTCGATGCCGACGCAGACCTCGGAACGCTGGATCGCCGACGGCAACTCGGTGAAGGAGAAGCTGGAGGCGAAGGGGTACAAGGTCGTCCTGCAGTACGCGGGCGACGACATCCCGACCCAGTCGCAGCAGGTGGACCAGATGATCACGCAAGGCGCCGATGTGCTGGTCATCGCCGCCATCGACGGCACGGCGCTCAGCGGCCAGCTGCAGGCGGCCGCCGACAAGAAGATCCCGGTGATCGCGTACGACCGGCTGATCCGGGACAGCCAGAACGTCGACTTCTACGTCAGCTTCGACAACTTCAAGGTCGGTGTCGCCCAGGCCAACGCGCTGCTGGTCGGGCTGGGGCTCCAGACCAAGGACGGCGCGAAGGGCACGAAGACCGGGCCGTTCAACGTCGAGCTGTTCGCCGGGTCGCTGGACGACAACAACGCGCACTTCTTCTTCGACGGCGCGATGCAGACGCTCAAGCCGTTCGTCGACAACGGTTCGCTGGTGGTCAAGTCGAAGCAGACCGACATCGAGAAGGTGGCGATCCTGCGCTGGCAGCAGGAGACCGCGCAGAAGCGGATGGAGGACCTGCTGACCTCCACCTACAACGACGGCAGCAAGGTCAACGGGGTGCTGTCGCCGTACGACGGCCTGTCCCGCGGCATCATCACCGCCCTGCAGAACGCGGGGTACGGCACGGCGGCCAACCCGATGCCGGTGGTCACCGGGCAGGACGCCGAGATCGCCTCGGTCAAGCTGATCGACGACGGCGTGCAAAACTCGACGATCTTCAAGGACACCCGGCTGCTGGCCGAGCAGGCGGTCGTCGCGGCGGAGGCGTTCCTGCAGGAGAAGCAGCCGGAGGCCAACGACACCAAGACGTACAACAATGGCGTGAAGGTCGTCCCGTCGTACCTGCTGCCGGTGGTGACGGTCTACAAGGACGACATCAAGAAGGAGCTGGTCGACACCGGCTACTACACGGCCGAAGAGGTCGCCGCCGGCCAGGCGAAGTAGCCAGGCACGGCCGGGCCCGGCGGTCGGTGGCCGCCGGGCCCGGGTCACGAACGGAGGACGGATGGACGACGCCATTCTCGAGATGCGCGGGATCACCAAGAGGTTTCCCGGCGTAACCGCGCTGGAGGACGTCTCCCTGACCGTCCGGCGTGGACAGATCCACGCGATCTGCGGGGAGAACGGCGCGGGCAAGTCCACGCTGATGAAGGTGCTCTCCGGCGTCTACCCGACCGGCAGCTACGACGGCGAGATCGTCTTCGAGGGGCGGCCGGTGCACTTCGGCGGCATCCGCGACAGCGAGGCGGTCGGGATCGTCATCATCCACCAGGAGCTCGCGCTGGTGCCGTACCTGTCGATCGCGGAAAACATCTTCCTCGGCAACGAGCGGCGCGGGCGCGGCGGGTTCATCGACTGGAACCGCACCAACGCCGACGCGGCCGGGCTGCTCGCCTCGGTCGGCCTGGACGAGAACCCGGTCTCCCCGGTGATCCAGCTCGGGGTCGGCAAGCAGCAGCTGGTCGAGATAGCCAAGGCGCTGTCGAAGGAGGTGCGGCTGCTGATCCTGGACGAGCCGACCGCCGCGCTCAACGACGTCGACTCCGCGCACCTGCTCGACCTGCTGCGGCGCCTGCGCGACCGGGGCATCACCTGCATCATGATCTCCCACAAGCTCAACGAGATCACCGCGATCGCCGACTCCACGACCGTGATCCGCGACGGCCGTACCGTCGAGACGATCGACATGCGCGGCGGCGGCGTGACCCAGGAGCGGATCATCCGCGGCATGGTCGGCCGCGACCTGGACAGCTTCTACCCGGACCGGGTCTCCACCCCCGGCGAGGAGGTGCTGCGGATCGAGGACTGGACCGTGTGGCATCCGGTCCAGCACCGCAAGGTCGTCGACGGGGCGAGCCTCACCGTGCGGGCCGGCGAGGTCGTCGGCATCGCCGGGCTGATGGGCGCCGGCCGGACCGAGCTGGCGATGAGCGTGTTCGGCCGCTCGTACGGGCGGGACGTCAGCGGCCGCCTCTACATGCGCGGCCGGCCGGTCAAGGCGCGGACCGTGGCCGAGGCGATCGGCAACGGCATCGCGTACGCGACCGAGGACCGCAAGCGGTACGGCCTGAACCTCATCGCCGACGTGCGGGCCAACGTCTCCGCCGCGGCGCTCGGCAAGCTCTCCCGCGCCGGCTGGGTCAACGGCAACGAGGAGATCAAGGTCGCCGAGGAGAGCCGGCAGGACCTCAACATCAAAACGCCCACCGTGATGGACCCGGTCGGCACGCTCTCCGGCGGCAACCAGCAGAAGGTCGTGCTGTCGAAGTGGCTGTTCACCGACCCGGACGTGCTGATCCTCGACGAGCCCACCCGGGGCATCGACGTCGGCGCCAAGTTCGAGATCTACACGATCATCAACCGCCTCGTGGCGCAGGGCAAGGCGGTCATTGTGATCTCGTCCGAGTTGCCCGAGCTGCTCGGGATGTGCGACCGGATCTACACCCTCTCGGCCGGGCGGATCACCGGTGAGCTGGCGGTCGACCAGGCCACCCAGGAGACCCTCATGGCGCTCATGACGAAGGAGAAGGAGCTCGCCGGATGACCAGCCTCAAGCAGTCCCCGCCCGCGTCCTCGGGCAGCGCCCCCGCCGCGGCGCTGCACGGCGGCATCGGCGACCCGCGCACGCTCATCCTGCGCAACCTGCGCCAGAGCGGCATCTACATCGCGTTCGTCGGCATCGTGCTGCTGTTCGCCATCCTGACCGACGGCGTCCTGCTCAGCCCGGGCAACATCACCAACATCGTGCTCCAGTACTCGTACATCCTGGTGCTGGCGATCGGCATGGTCATCCTGATCATCGCCGGGCACATCGACCTCTCGGTCGGGTCGGTGGTCGCGCTCACCGGCGCGGTCTCCGCCGTGCTGGTCATCCAGCAGGGGTACCCGTGGTGGGTGGGGGTGGCCGCGGCCCTCGCGGTCGGTGTCGCGGTCGGCGCCTGGCACGGCTTCTGGGTCGCGTACGTCGGCATGCCGGCGTTCATCGTGACGCTCGCCGGCATGCTGCTCTTCCGCGGCCTCACGCTGCAGGTGCTCGACAACGTCTCGCTCTCGCCGTTCCCGTCCGAGTACCAGAAGGTCGCCAGCGGCTTTCTCAACGGCCTGATCGGCGGGCAGGGCTACGACGCGTTCACGCTGCTCATCGCGGCGATCGCGGTGATCGGGTACGCGGTGAGCGTCTTCCGCACCCGGCTGGCCCGGATCCGCTACCAGCAGTCGGTGGAGTCGTTCCCGCTCTTCGTGACCCGGGTGCTGCTGGTCGGCGCGGTCGTCATGTACTTCGCCTGGCAGCTCGCCCACGCCCGCGGCCTGCCGATCGTGCTGATCATCCTGGCCGTCCTGGTCATCGCCTACGGGCTGATGACCAAGAACACCGTCTTCGGCCGGCAGGTCTACGCGATCGGCGGCAACCTGTCGGCCGCCACCCTCTCCGGCGTCAAGGTACGCAAGGTCAACTTCTGGATCTTCGTGAACATGGGGCTGCTCGCCGGTACCGCCGGGGTCATCTACTCCTCCCGCTCCAACGGCGCGCAGCCGGCGGCGGGCAACATGTTCGAGCTCGACGCGATCGCCGCCGCGTTCATCGGCGGGGCGGCCGTCGCCGGCGGTGTCGGCACCGTCGTCGGGGCGATGGTCGGCGGTCTGATCATGGCGGTGATGAGCAACGGCATGCAGCTCATGGGCATCGACCAGTCGACGCAGTCGGTGGTGAAGGGCCTGGTGCTGCTGCTGGCGGTGGCGTTCGACATCTACAACAAGCGCCGCGCCGGGGCCACCCGCTGAGGCACGGCGCCGACGAACCGAAGGGACGGCTGTGACCGGAAACCCGTACACCGGCAAGGAAGTCTGGTTTCTGACCGGCAGCCAAGGGCTGTACGGCGAGGATGCGCTGCGCCAGGTCGCCGAGCAGTCCCAGCGGGTGGCCGCCGCCCTCGACGACGGCGGCGGCGTACCGGTCCGGATCGCCTGGCAGCCGGTGCTGACCAGCGCGGACGCGATCCGCCAGGTCATGGGGCGGGCCAACGAGGAGCCCGGGTGCATCGGCGTGATCGCCTGGATGCACACCTTCTCCCCGGCCAAGATGTGGATCTCCGGCCTGGACGCGCTCCGCAAGCCGTTGCTGCACCTGCACACCCAGGCCGAGGCCGCCCTGCCGTGGGCGACGATCGACATGGACTTCATGAACCTCAACCAGGCCGCGCACGGCGACCGCGAGTTCGGCTTCGCGCTGACCCGGCTGCGGGTGCCGCGCGCCACGGTCGCCGGGCATGCCAGCGACCCCGCCGTCGCCGCCCGGATCGGCTCGTGGGCCCGCGCCGCCGCCGGCGTGGCCGAGGCACGGTCGCTGCGCCTGGCCCGGTTCGGCGACAACATGCGGGACGTCGCGGTCACCGAGGGCGACAAGGTCGAGGCCGAGCTGCGGGTCGGTGTCTCGATCAACACCTGGGGCGTCAACGACCTCGTGCGGATCGTCGACTCGGTCAAGAGCAGCGAGGTCGACACGCTCGTCGACGAGTACCTCGACGCGTACGAGATCGCGCCCGACCTGCGCCCCGGCGGCGACCGGCACGAGAGCGTCCGCTACCAGGCCCGGGTCGAGGCGGCGCTGCGGCAGTTCCTCGGCGAGGGCGGGTTCGGCGCGTTCACCACGAACTTCGAGGACCTCGGCGGCCTGCGCCAGCTGCCCGGCCTGGCGGTGCAGCGGCTGATGGCGGCCGGGTACGGCTTCGGCGGCGAGGGCGACTGGAAGACCTCCGCGCTGCTGCGGGTGCTCAAGGTCGTCGGCGCCGGCCGGGCGGGCGGCACGTCCTTCATGGAGGACTACACGTACCACCTCGCGCCCGGCACGCCGAAGGTCCTCGGCGCGCACATGCTCGAGGTCTGCCCCACCATCTCCGGCGAACGCCCGCGGGTCGAGGTGCACCCGCTCTCCATCGGCGGCCGCGAGGACCCGGCCCGGCTCGTCTTCACCGCCGCCACCGGCCCCGGCGTGGTGGTCGGCTGGGCGGACCTCGGCGACCGCTTCCGCTGGGTGGCCAACGACATCGACCTGGTGCCGCCCGACGAGCCGCTGCCCAACCTGCCGGTCGCGCGGGCGATCTGGCAGCCCCGCCCGGACTTCGGCACCGCCACCGAGGGGTGGCTCTCGGCCGGCGGTCCACACCACACGGTGCTCTCCACCGCGGTGCACGGGGACGAGATCCAGATCCTCGCCGACCACCTCGGCATCGAGCTGGTGCACATCGACGCCGACACCACCCGCCGCGGCCTGGCCAAGGAGCTGCGCTGGAACGCCGCGTTCCACCGGCTCGCGCAGGGATTGTGAACCTGGCCTGAACCAGAGGTTGCGCAGAGGTGGCCGCATGGCCAGGATCGTGGGATGGCTGACCTTGACCGGCGTACCCTCCTCCGCGGCGGCGCCGCCGCGGGCGGTGCACTGATCGGCGGACCGTTCCTCGGGTTCGTCAACCGTTCTTCCGCTTCCGCCTCCGGTGCGCACTCCCCCTCGCCGTCGCCGGCGCTCGGGCCGGTCGCCGACCTGCGCGACGGCAAGGTGCGGCTCTGGCTGCCCGAGGGCTTCCAGTACCGTTCGTTCCACGACACCGAGTCGCCCGTCACGCTCGACGACGGCACCGCGCTGCCCGGCCGGCACGACGGCATGGGGGCCTTTCGCGGGCGCGGCGGGCGGTACGTCCTGGTCCGCAACCACGAGGTCAACAACCCCGGGCCCGCCTTCGGCGACGCCGGCCGGGCCTACGACCCGATGGCGCAGGGTGGGACCACCACGGTCGAGGTCACCCGGTACGGCGAGGTGGTGCGCGCGTACACCAGCTGCAACGGCACGATGATGAACTGCTCCGGCGGCCGGATGCCGTGGGGCAGCTGGATCACCTGCGAGGAGACGGTCAACGGGCCGGACGTGGGCCCGGACTTCACCGGCGCCTCCAACGTGCCGCTCACCCGGCCGCACGGCTTCGTCTTCGAGGTGCCGGTCGACGGGCGGGCCAGCGGCGAGCCGCTCACCGCGGCCGGCCGCTTCGCGCACGAGTCGGTCGCGTACGACCCGCGCGACGGCTACCTCTACCTGACCGAGGACAACTTCGGCTGGCCGTCCGGCTTCTACCGGTACAAGCCGCGGCGGCATCCGCGCTCCACCGGGCGGCTGGACAACCGGGGCCGGCTGCAGATGCTCAAGGTGTGCGGACGGTCCAATGTGGACCTCGCGGCCTCCGCCGACCGCCGGGTCCACAAGGTCGAGTGGGTGGACATCGACGACCCGGCGCCCACCTTCCCGTACACGCCCGGGCAGCCGGCCCCGACCGCCAACGACACCGCGCTCACCCACGTGGCGCGGCAGGGATGGGCGCGGGGCGCGGCGTACTTCTCCCGGCTCGAAGGCTCGGCGTACGACGACGGCGTCGTCTACTTCACCTCGACGCAGGGCGGCGGGCCGGCGGAGACGTCGCTCGGCCCGATCGCCGACGGGTACGGCAACGGCAGCGGGCAGATCTGGGCGTACCACACCCGCTCGGCCACGCTCCAGCTGCTGTACGAGTCGCCCGGCCCGGACGTGCTCGACTTCCCCGACAACGTGACCACCAGTCCGCGCGGGACGCTGGTCGTCTGCGAGGACAACGTCGAGGACAACTACCTGCGCGGCCTCACCCGCGGCGGGCACCTCTTCGACATCGCCCTCAACCGGCTCACCAGCGGCACCGGGGCCGACCGGTCGAACGACGAGTTCGCCGGCTCCACGTTCAGCCCGGACGGCCACACCCTCTTCGTGAACATCCAGGCCAGCCGCGGCATGACGTTCGCCATCTGGGGGCCGTGGCGCCGGATCGGCGTGTAGGTCCGCTCTACCGCTCGTCGTCCATGTCGCCGACGGCCTCGGCCAACGGTTCGACCGGGTCGTCGGCGGGCACGGAGATGCTCTCGGCCGTGTCCTCGAGGTCTTCCAGGCGCGGGTCCGGCACCGTGCCCTCACCGGCGTAGCCGTACGGGTTCGGCTCTTGCGCTGTACCACTCACGCCGCGCGGATACCCCTCGCCGCAGCCGGTATGCACGGCGCCGCCTGGGGCCGTTCGGGCCCGGCTTTCGCATTTCCACGGCCCGGGCCGACCGCCTGGGGCGTTCGCGCCCGGCTTTCGGGTTTCCGCGGCCGGTCGGACGAATCGGATCGGCGGTGGCGGGTAGCCAACCCGGAAGCGACGACGAGGAAAGGAACGCAGGATGGCTCGGCAGCAGGAGCGGACCGAAATCCGCACGGGTCCGCAGACATCGCGCTCGCTGCGGTACGCGCAGCAGATCACGTCGACCGACGACCAGCCGGAGCGGCCCGGACGGAGCCTGGTCACCGCGGACCACGAGGTGATCCAGCGGTGGGCGGACCGCCGCGACGCCGCGCCGGCGACGATCACCGGGACCGAACACGACGGCGTGGCCGGGGTGCTGACGTTCGACTTTCCGCTGGGCGACAGCGGCGAGCGGCTGCGCCGGATCAGCTGGGACGACTGGTTTCGCAGCTTCGACGAGCGAAACCTGAACTTCATGTACCAGGAGGAACGCAGCGACGGCCGGCAGAGCAACTTCTTCCGCCTGGAGAACCCCGGCCGCGAGGACGCCTGACCCGTGGCCGGGCGGCCACGGATCCTGCTCTACACCAGCGTCGACGCGGTCGGCGGAGCGGAGGTCGCGCTCGGCAACCTCGTCGGCGGGCTCGGCGGCGCCTACGACGTGCACGTCGCCGGCACCGACGAACCGGTGGTGCGGTGGGTGGCCGGGCACCGCCCCGGCGTGCCGTACCACGTCACCGGCGGCGGACCCCTGGCGCACGCCCGCCTGCTGCGCCGGGTGCGCCCCGACCTCGTGCAGGCCAACCTCGAGGTGCCGTGGGCGGCACCCACCATGCTCGGCACCGCGCTCGCGCTGCGGGGTCCGCGGGTGGTCGCCGTGCAGCACATGGCCGCGCGCACCGTCGACCTGCCGCTGCTGCTGCGAACGCGGGCACTCGCGCTGCGGCTGGACGCGAACGTCGCGGTCAGCGCCGACGGCGCGCGGCGGGTCGAAAACTTCTACGCCCTGGGCCGCGACTCGGTCCACGTGATCCACAACGGAGTCCCGGTGCCGGGCCAGCCGGTGGCTTCGGGCGGACACGTTCCCGGCCGGCCGATCGCCCGCGGCGGACGCGTTCCCGGGCCCGGCACTCCCGTGGGGCGCGCGGCGGGTGAGATCGTCGTGGGTTGTGTGGGCCGGCTCGACGCGGTCAAGGGTCAGGATGTGCTGATCGACGCGCTCCCCCGGCTCCCCGGTGTGCGGGTCCGCCTGGTCGGATCGGGCGCGCGGGAGGCGGCGCTGCGGTCCCAGGCCGCCCGGCTCGGCGTCGCGGACCGGGTGGAGCTGACCGGCTGGACCGACCGGGTCGCCGACCAGCTCCACGACATGGACGTCTACTGCCAGCCGTCCCGCTACGAGACGCTCGGGTTGGCCCTCATCGAGGCGATGGGCGCCGGCCTGCCCTGCGTGGCCAGCGCCACCGGCGGGGTGCCCGAACTCCTCGACGCCGGCCGCTGCGGCCGCCTGGTGCCGGCCGGTGACGCCGCCGCGCTCGCCGAGGCGATCGGCCGCCTCGCCACCGACCCGGCCGCCCGGCAAGCCCTGGGCCGGCAGGCCCGGGAACGGACGCTCGCCGCGTTCACCGCCGAGCGGATGGCGGCCCGCTACGAGTCGCTCTGGGCCCACGTGCTCGCCGCTCCCCCGGCCCGGCGGCTGCGCCCGCGTCCACCCAAGCCCTGACCGGGCCCGGTCCCGGCCTCTCGCGGAGACCACCACTCCTTCCCGGAAGGCTCGCTCCCCACCCCTCGTCCGCGGGTGGAGCATTGACGGGCGTCGTCCTCTGGCCTAGCCTCAGCGGAAAGAAGGAAAACGCTTTCTTCCGGAGGTGTATGGACGAACCGCCCCGGTCGACCCGCGTGGACGGCTCGCTCCGTCCCCGGCTCTCCGCTCGTTGACCTGGGCACTCTTGCGCACTCCAGACCGGCAAGAGTTCCCGTTGGAAGGTCACGACACATGTCAGTTCGAGCAATCAGCAGATGGCGTGGCGGCATCATCGTCGGGGCGGCCGCCGCCGCGTTGGTCGTCGCCGGTGTCGGCGGCGCGCACCTGGCCGCGGCCGACGCGCCACCGGCGACCGGCGAGGTGACGCTCACCGAGACCATGGCGGTCAGCGGCACGTTCGACGGCACCAACCGCCGCTTCGTCGGCGGCGGCGACCTGGGCGGCGGTGACCAGGACGAGGGGCAGGACCCGCTGTTCCGCCTCGCCGACGGCGCCACCCTCGAAAACGTCATCATCGGCGCCCCCGCCGCGGACGGCGTGCACTGCCAGGGCACCTGTACGCTGCGCAACGTCTTCTGGGAGGACGTGGGCGAGGACGCCGCCACGTTCCGGGGGACCGGCGCGACCGTGGTCGTCGAGGGCGGCGGGGCGAGCAAGGCCGAGGACAAGGTCTTCCAGGACAACCGGGGCGCGGGTGGCTCGGTCACGATCCGCGACTTCGAGGTGGAGGACTTCGGCAAGCTGTACCGCTCCTGCGGCAACTGCTCCACCCAGGCCCGCCGCGACGTGGTCCTGAGCGGCATCACCGCGACCGCGCCCGGCGACGTCCTGGTCGGCATCAACGTCAACTTCGGTGACACCGCGCGCCTGTCCGGTATCACCATCGACGGCGGCGACATCGGGCTCTGCGACCTCTTCGAGGGCAACGACACCGGCGACGAGCCGGAGAAGATCGGCGAAGGTCCGGACGGCACCAACTGCGTCGTGTCGTAGGTAGTCGTGTCGTAGATACCAGCGGGGTGGGCTCGCCGCGGGCGGGCCCACCCCGCTACGTCAGGCGGACCGAGAGGCCCTTGCCGCCGAACTCGTCGCATACGAATGCGGGCTCCGACCCGGTGCTCGACACCTCGTCGTACGAGTAGCCGATGTCGGCGAACTCGCGGATCGCGCCGTCGCCGACCCGCCCGGTCACCAGCCAGCGGGCGAACGCGCCGCGTGCGATCTTCGCGTGCACGACCACGAACTTCGCCTGGCCGGACGCCGGGTCCCGGGTCAGGAACCGCGGCGTGACCACCCGCGCGGCGTCGACGTGCGGCAGGACGGTCCGGCTGTACTCGTTGGCCGCCAGGTTGACGATCCGCCCCTTCGCCGGCAACTGCTCGGCGATCGCGGTGCCCCAGAACCGGTAGAGGTTCGCGTACGGCCCGGGCGGGAGGCGGTAGCCCATCTCGAGGCGGTACGGGCTGATGCCGTCGAACGGGCGCAGGATCCCGTAGAGGCCGGACAGGACGCGCAGGTGCCTGTCCGCGTACGCGCGGTCGGCCGCCGTGAACGTGTCGACCCGCAGCCCGCTGTAGATGTCGCCGACGAAGGTGGCGGCGGCCGGCGCCTGGCGGTCGGGCTTGGTGCTCCACTCCGCGTAGAGGTCGCGGACCTTGTCGGCGAGGTCGCCGGAGACCTTCATGAACCGGGCCAGCTCCGCCGGCGACAGCGTCCGCAGGTACGCGACGAGCTCCTCGGCCCGGTCGAGCAGCGCCGGCGTGCCGGTGGGCGGGGGCCCGGACGTGGGCGGGCGCATGGTCTTGGAGCTGTGCATCAAAATGATCATGTGTTCGGCGATACCTCCGGATCATCGCCATTATGCCGCCGCGCACCGCCCCCGCCCGTCCGGCGTGGACGGCGCGCCAGGGCGGCACCTGCCGTCCGCCCGGCGCGGCCAGCGGCTCACCGTCGGCGGTGCGGCGGTGACGGCCACGGCCGCGCTGGGCGGCGGCTGGTGGTGGGTCTCCGGCTGAGACCGGAGCGGGCGGCGACCGCCCGTGACTCAGACCGCGATCAGCGCGGCGATCAGGCCGTACTCGATGGCGGTCGCGGCGGTGGCGAGCATCTGCGCGCCGCCGGAGACGGCGGCGACCAGCGCCGCCCCGGCCAGGGCGGTGGAGGCGACGGCGAACCGGCGCAGCCGTAGGCGTGCGGACATGGGTGACTCCTTCCAGAGGGCCTGCCGACAGGCTAGGAGCCGGATCCGCCGCTGTCCTGAGTAATCGGGGTGCCTCATTGGGCTGCCGGTGAAAGCCGCGGGTGAGGCCTTCGCCGCCGCGCTGGCCGACCTCGTCGGCGCAGACGCCGGGTCGCCCGGGTCGCCGTTCAGCGCACGTGGTGACGCGACGCGGCGGTCCACCCAGCCGACCACGACGCCAGCGGCGGCACAGCGGGGACCGGCGGCCCGCGAGCCACCGAGCCGAGCAGGGCGCCGCGCGCGGGACCGGCGGGACGGCGTGGGCGGGTCTGTCCGGACGTCGGATCCGGATGCCGCGCCCGGCCCCTATCGTTCCGGATCATGAGCGACCCGCTGCCGCCGGTGGCCCGCGCCGTGCGGCGGGTACGGCTGTTTCGCCTCGCTGCCGGCGTCCTGGTGGCACTCGTCGGGCTGGTCGCGCTGGTCGTGGGCGGCGTCTTCACCGCGAGCCAGACGTGGCCGTCGGCGACCGGCACGGTCGGTGCCTGCACCACCGTCTCCACCAGCACCGGCACCGGCACGCGCACGTACCGGCACCGGTGTGAGGTGTCCTGGATGGACGGTGCCCGCCGCCGCACCGCGCACGTCGACCTCGACGGCGACCAGGCGTTCCCCGGCTCGGCCGTGGCCCTGCGGTATCGCGGCGACACCGCCGTGGTGGAGACCTCGCCCTGGGTCGGCCCGGTGACCGGCGGCGTCGGGCTGGTCCTGGTCGCGGCGGGCGCGTTCGTCCTGGTCCGCGCCCGCCGCCACCGGCGGTGACCACAAGAGCGGCGCGCGCCCCGGCGGCGGGTCACAGAAGCGGCGCCAACGCCGGGCCGAGGCCACAAAAGGCGGCGCGGGCTCAGTCCAGGTCGGCGGCGCGGTCGATCAGCGCGGTGAGGTCGCGCACCGCGGGGTCGCCGGTCTCCCCGGCGGCCCGGCCGGCCACCGCCGCGAGCGAGTCCAGCGGTACCGCGCCGGCGCCGCGCAGCGCCTCGGCGAAGAAGCCGGCGGCGTAGCACATCCGCAGCCGCGGGCCGGCGGCGTCGAAGCGGCCACCGAGGTCGGCCACCGTCAGCGACTCGTACGCCTCGGCCGCGTCCCGGGAGACCGGGTCGAGCCAGCGCGCCCGCACCTGGGCCGCCCGCGCGTCGCCGGGCGCCTCGCCGGTGAGCCGCACCTCGTACAGCGCGGTCACGCTGTGGCCCGGCCCCACCTCGCCGCCGTCGACCCGGTCGTCGCGGAAGTCCTCGTCGGCGACGGCCCGGTTCTCGTACCCGATCAGCCGGTACGACCGCACCACCGCCGGATCGAAGGTGACCTGGACCTTGGCGTCCAGCGCGCGTACGGCGAGCGTGGCGGGCAACCGGTGGACGAAGACGTCGCGGGCCTGCTCCCGCTCGCCGACGTACACGACGAAGCCGTCGCCGCGGTCGGCCAGCCGCTCCATGAGCGCGTCGCCGTACTCGCTGCCCACGCCGACCCCGAGCAGCGCGATCTGCTTGCCGGCCTCCTCGCTGACCCGCTCCAGGATCCCGTCGGCGTCGGTGTCGCCGGTGTTGGCCAGCCCGTCGGAGAGCACGATCACCCGGTTGGTCCGGCCCGGGCGGAAGCCCTCGCGCGCCACCCGGTATCCGAGGACCAGCCCGGCCTCCAGGTTGGTGCTGCTCCGCGTGCGCAGCGCGTCGACCGCCTCGTGCAGGGCGCGGGCGTCGGCGACCGGGGTCATCCCGGTGACCACCTCCGCCTCGCCGCTGAACGCCACGATCGCCACCGAGTCGGTCGGGCGCAGCGCGTCGACCAGCGTGTGCAGCGAGTCCTGTACCAGGTCGAGCCGGCCGGGCTCGCCCATCGAGCCGGAGACGTCGACCACGAACGTCAGGGCGGCGTCCGGGCGGGTCTCGGCGTCCTCGCCGCGCGTGCGCAGCCCCACCCGCATCAGCCGGCTGTCCGGGCCGGCCTCGTGAAACTCCGGCAGCCGGGCGCCGTCGAGACGCACCGCGAACCCGTCGCCGCTCGGCTCGGGATAGTCCTGGTCGAAGGCGTTGACGAACTCCTCCGGCCGGATCAGGTCGGCCTCCGGCCTGCGCCCGTCGGTGATGAGGCGGCGGGCGTACCCGTACGACGCGGTGTCGACGTCGAGCGCGAAGGTCGACTGTGGATCGTCCTCGGCCGCCGTCTCGTCGCCGCGCTCCCGGCCCTCGGTGGCCGGCCGGGGCCGGTCCGGCAGCGGCTCCCGCGCACCGGCGTCGCTGCTGCTGCCACCACCGCCCGACCCGCACGCCGGCGTGCCGAGCACCGCCGCCAGCCCCACGACCAGCGCATACCGTCGAAACCTGACCATCGTGTCCCTCCCCGTGCGGGTACCTGATGGCCATTTGGACAGACCGGCGGGCCCGTGGGATCCGGCCGTGGCCAAGCCGAGACCTAAGCGTGAGCCTCGTGACCGGCTCGTGCGAAACCCGTGACCGCGCGGTGGTTGCGGCCGAGACGGACGTGCGCGGTCCGCGTCCGCCGGAGGCGACCGGGGAACCGTGACCCGACGCGAAGGGTGACGTGGCGGGAGCGACGGTCCGGACCACGACGGGCGTCGCGGTAGCTCGATGTCTCTGTCTTTGGATCGGGTCCTCGGGGGAGCCGGCGCCAAACCGCGGCCGGCTCCCCCGGGTCCCGGGCGGCGGCTAGGCGGGGAGGCCGCCGACCTGGGTGTTGATCCAGGAGCGGATCGACGGGAGGTCGCCGTAGATGGACGGGCCGGTGGCGCAGGTGGCGCTGCCGTTGCCGGAGCGGCTGGTGGCGCCGATCAGGTTCCAGCGGCCGCTGACCAGCCGCACCTGCGGGCCGCCGGAGTCGCCGTAGCAGGCGCCGGCGTTGCCGTTGGTGTTGTTGGTGCAGATCTCGACCGGGCCGTCGATGCCCAGGCAGCGGCTGTCGGCGACGATCGACGTGTCGAGCTCGTTGGCGACGGTCGGCGCCGAGCCGCAGCCGCGGGTCGGGCAGGTCTGACCCCAGCCGATGATCCGGGTCGCGGTGCCGACGGCGCCGGAGGTGGTCGGGATCGGGGCCGGCGCGTACGTCACCGAGCTGGCCAGGCGCATCAGCTTGACGTCGGCCCGGGAGTGGCTGACCGAGCCGTTGACCGCGACGACGGTGCCGCCGCTGGTGCGGTTGACGCTGCCGACCCGCACCGACGACGGCGTCGGGCAGTGGGCGGCGGTGACGACCCAGTTCGCCTTGACGAGCGAGCCGGTGCAGCCGGAGGTGTATACGAGGAACGAGTAGTTCTCCGAGGCCGGCCGGCCGTTGACGATCAGCGGGACGATGCCGCCGCCGGGCTCGCCTGCGCTCGGTGACGCGTTCGCCGGCACCGCGCCGGCGGCGAGCGCCGTGAGGGCGACGACGGCGCCGAGCGCCGCGGCCGACAGTCTGCGAAGGAGCATGGGTAGACCTCCTGGACGTCGTGGTGCGGGGGTGACCCCGGCCGCACTCTATCCATTAGGGGAAATCTATCGATGCTCTGTGAAATCCCGGATGCTCCCTATCGCCGGATGATGGTGCCGCCCGCGAGACGGGCGAGGGCCGGCGACCGGCCGAGACCGGTCGCCGGCCGCCACTGCGACCGCGTGCGGGAGCGGGGTCAGACGCGGCCCGCGCCGGCGCCCGCGGTGACGGACGCCTTGACGGCGCCGGACGGCTGTGCGGTGTAGCCGTACGGGATGGCCGCCACGGTGCCGTTGACCTCGCACGGGCCGGAGTTGGTCAGCGAGTTGTCGCGCGCCACCAGCCGGCCCGGGTCGGACTCGGCGTACCCGCTCGCCGACCAGCACGCCTGCTGCACGTTCTCGAAGACGTTCCCCTCCACGAGCACGCCGGCGTCCATTGTGGAGGCGATGGCGTACGAGGAGGTGTTGTTGTCGACGTTCGTGTAGTAGTTGTTGAAGACGTGGACCGTCTCGCCGAAGCGCACCCGCGGGCTGCGCTCGAAGGTCCGGTCGAACCAGTTGTGGTGGTACGTGACGCGCAGGTGCCCCTCGTCCTCGCCCGCGTTGCCGTCCGAGTGGCCGATCAGCGAGGTCTTCCAGTGGTCGCGGACGATGTTCCAGGAGACGGTGACGTAGTCGCCCGCGTGGGTGATGTCGATCATGCCGTCGTAGAAGTCGACGTCGTCCTCGATCGTGCTGGAGAGGGTGTTGTGGTCGATCCAGATGTGCGTCGCGTTTTCGATCTGGATCGCGTCGCCGCCCGGCACGCCGCGGATGTTGAGGTTCTGGATGATGACGTTCGCCGGCCGCATGTCCTCGATGTTGAGCGTGGTGCCGGAGACGCCGGAGCTCGCGCCGACGCCGCGAATCGTCTTGTCGGCCGTGATCTCGATGGTGCCCGAGCCGCTGAGCATGCCGTTGACGAGGATGGTCCGGGCCCCCGCGGCCTGCGCCTGGGTCCGCAGGTCGGCCCAGCTGCTGACGGTCACGGTCGAGCCGCCCGCCCCGCCGGTGGTGCCGCCCGCCTGGGTGGCCCAGCCGACGATCCCGCCCGGCGGCGGTGGCGTGGTGGTCGGCGGTGGGGTGGTCGGCGGCGGCGTCGTGGGAGTCGGCGAGACCGGGGGCGATGTGGACGGTGAGGTCGGCGGCGCGGTGGTCGGCGTGGGGCCGGCCACGTCGGTCACCAGCACGTTGTCGAAGGCGCCGGCGGCGTAGTTGGCCACCAGCCCCGCGCGCCCGGTGCCGTACGAGCTGTCCGATGTGGACACGAGCTGGGCGCCGTCGACGGAGCCGACGAGCGAGCCGCCGGTCGCGCTCAACGACAGCGTGTGCGAGGTGCCGGTGGCCGTGGCGTACGGCGCCGAGGCGAGGGTGGTGGTCGCCCCCTTGCGGATCTGCACCGAGGTGGGGGTGAGCACGAGCGCGTAGAAGTTCGACGAGCTCTGTACGCGGGCCGCGATGCCGATACCGCGCGAGGTGGCGGTGCCGAACGCGGTGGCCCGCACGGTCGCCGACACGGTCACCGTGCCCCAGGACGTGGAGCCGGCGAGCGACTTGGCGCTGGCGCTGCTGCCCGACTGGGTGTACGCGCCGGACGACACCGACCAGCTGCCGCCCGAGGTGCTCCAGCCGCTGGCGTTGCCGTCGGCGAAGTCGTCGGAGAAGAGCGTGGCCGCGCTCGCGGCGGTACCGATGGTGAACACCAGCGCGGTGACGGCGGCGGTCACGCCCGCCACCAGGCCGATCCGGGTGCCCGTGCCCCGCCGCCGGGGCGGGCCGGGTTGCGCTGCCTGCACTTGGGACCTCCCTGCGTTGGGAATGCGCTTTCCTGCCAACGTAGAAAGGGGACTTAAGGCCGTCAATGGGCGCTATTTGCAGGTTTGTTGCATGACATCCGCGAAACACCTGAAGCCGGCCGTCGGCCGGCGCGGATATGCGGGCTATTGCCGGGTTTGAGGTGCCGCCAGACCGGCTCGTATTCGCAGGATTGACGCCATCCTATGGCAAGCGCTTTCCCGCCGCGAGTCCGCACCGCCGCCAGGCTCGCGCTTTCGCCGCGGTGGTCGAGGTGACGACCGGGGTCCATGCATGGGCGGCGCGGTGGTGGGTAGCCCTTGCCCATGGGCCGACAAGCGACGATCGTCCGCGGGCTGCTCGCCGGGGCGGCGGGCACCGCGGTGCTGGACGCGGTCACGTACCTCGACATGGCCACGCGCGGGCGGCCGGCCAGCACCACCCCGGAGCGCAGCGTCGAACGCCTGGCGAAGGCCGGACACATCCCGCTCGGTGCGGGTGAGTCCGCCGGCAACCGGCGTACCGGTCTCGGCGCGCTGCTCGGATACGCGACCGGTGCGGGCGTGGCCGCGGGCTACTGCGCGCTGGTCGGCCGCCGGCTGCCCTGGCCCGCCGCCGCGGCGTTGCTCACCGCGGCGGCCATGGCCGGCTCGAACGCGCCGCTGACGCTGCTCAGGGTCACCGATCCGCGCCACTGGTCGGCGGCCGACTGGGTCGCGGACGTGGTGCCCCACCTCGCCTACGGCGCGGTGACCGCCGCGACGCTCGACCGGCTGCGCTGACCTCCCGCCGCCCCACGCGGCTCGCGGTGTAGTGGTCGGCGCGGCGCGCCGACCGGAAGCGACGCGGACGGTGATGCCGCGGGAGCAACGGTCCGGACCACGGCGGACATCGCGGTAGCTCAAATCCCGAAATGGCTCTCGGAGCCCCTGACCGCGCGCCTGGCAAGCAGAAAGGCGACAGGGACCCGGAGCGGTCGCCGCGCTACCGTCGACTGAGGACCGGAGAGGGCTTTCGGAGTCGGGTCGATGGCCTGTGATCGAAGCTCCTTTCACGTCGTTCTAACGACTTGAGGGGAGCTTCGATCACAAACGTGGGGAGTCCGGGAGGCGGGATGACCACGACGTCCGACACCGGGCGGGCAGCGCCGGCGCGGGAGGCGGACGCGCTGCCCGAGCTCCGCTCGGTGTGGTGGGAGGGCGGCATGCGGGCCCGGGCCGAGGCCAGCATCGCGGCCGTGCTGGCCGAGCTGCCGAGGCTGGTGCGCGAGGCGTTCCGGGTGAGCTGGCGGGCCAGCCGCGCCCGGACCGCGGTCATCGTCGGCGCCACGCTCGGGTCGGGGACGATGGCGACGTTCGGGTTGCTCGCCACCCAGCAGGTGCTCGTCGGGCTCTTCTCCGGCGGCCCCACGCCGGAGCGGGTGCGGGCCGCGCTGCCCGCGCTGGTCGCCCTCGGCGCGCTGACCACCGTGCGGGCCGCGCTGGGCGCGGCCACCGGCTTCGCCTCCAACGGCCTGACCCCGCTGGTCGACCGGTCCGTGCAACGCAACCTCTACGAGACCACCACGCGGGTACGGCTGGAGTCGTTCGACCAGGACACGTTCAGCGACGAGATGGAACGCGCCTGGCGCGGCTGCGACTCCACCACCTTCCTCGTGCAGGCGGCGATCAACCTGCTCGCCGGCACCGTCAGCCTGCTCGCCGTCGCCGCCGCGGTCGTGGTCATCCACCCGCTGCTGCTGCCGGCGCTGTTCCTGGCCACGGCGCCGGGCGCGTGGGCGGCGCTGCGGGCCGGGCACCTGCAGTACCAGACGTACCTGGCCGGGACGGTCCGCCGCCGGCGCCTGTACCTGCTCAACCACCTGATGGCCGTGCGGGACCCGGCCGCCGAGCTGCGCTCCTACGGGCTGCGCACGTTCCTGCTCGGCCAGTACGACCGGGTGATGACCGCGGAGACCGCGATCCAGCTCCGCCTGGCCCGCCGGGTCACGGTCACCACCAGCGTCGGCGCGGCGATCGGGGGTGTCGCCACCGCCGCCGTGTACGTGCTGCTGGGGCTCCTGCTCGTCGACGACCGCATCCCGCTCTCGGCGGCCGCCACCGGCGTCATCGCGGTACAGGCCGCGCAGCGGGCACTGTCCACTGTGACCTATCAGGTCGACCGGCTGTACACCGAGGGGCGCCACTTCCGCGACTACACCGGCTTCATGGAACGCGCCGACGAGTACCTGCCGCCACCGGCCGGCGCGCTCGCCCCCGACCCGCTCGCCACGCTGAGCCTGGAGGACGTGACCCTCACGTACCCGGACCGCGACGCGCCGGCCGTGGCCGGGGTGAGCCTGCGCATCCGGGCCGGGCAGATGGTGGCGTTCGCCGGCGAGAACGGCTCCGGCAAGAGCACCCTCGCCGCCGTGGTGGCCGGCCTCCGCACGCCCGACTCGGGTGTCGTGCGCTGGAACGGGGTACCCACCACCGACCTCGACCCCGACCTGCTGCGCGCCCGGATCGGCGTGGTGTCGCAGGAGTTCCACAAGTGGCCGTTCAGCGCCGCCACCAACATCGCCATGGGCGACATCGACCACACGCCCGGCCAGCCCCGCATCGAGGCCGCCGCGACCAAGGCGGTCGCCCACGACATGATCGTGGACCTGCCGCACGGGTACAGCACGATGCTCGACCGGGCGTTCGCCCAGGGCCAGGACCTCTCCGGCGGGCAGTGGCAGCGCATCACCGCCGCGCGCGGCTTCCTGCGCGACACCGACCTGCTCATCATGGACGAACCGTCGTCAGCGCTGGACGCCCCCGCCGAGGCGGCGCTCTTCGACGCGGTCCGCGCCCGGCACGGCGTCAAGACGACCGTGCTCATCACGCACCGGCTGGCCAACATCCGCCACGCCGACGTCATCTACGTCATGCACGAGGGGCGCCTGGTCGAGCAGGGCACCCACGAGGAACTGATCGCGGCGGGCGGCCTGTACGCGAAGTGGTTTCGCCTGCAGAAGCTCGGCTACAGCGACGACTGAAGAGCCAGCTCCGCCGTGGTCGGTGCCCAAGGCGCGATCACGGTATGTCGAGCGCGTCGCTGGTCGCTTTCCGTACGTCGTCGAACGCGAGCTCTGGAATCCGGTCCGTGCGGAACCATGCGTACGCGTCGTTTTCCGGGGACAGCCGGATGTCGTCGCCGGGGGCCAGGGAGCAGAGAAAGGCTATGCCGATGGTCTCGAGTCCCGTCGAGCCGTAGACGGAGGCATACGTGCCGATGACGCGAATATCCGTGACGGTACAACCGATCTCCTCTTCGGCTTCCCGTATCAGGCAGTCCTCCGCTCGCTCACCAGGGGCGAGAAACCCGCCAACCGCGTCCCACTTACCCTTTTGCGGGTCGTTCGTCCGCCGAAGAAAGAGGTACTCCTCACCTCTGCGAATTATGCCGATAGTGCTTGGAAGAGGATTGTTGTATTTGACAAAACCGCATTCGGGACATCGCACATATGGGTTACCATCGTCGCCCAGGCGTTCAAGCTCAGCCGAACACCGAGGGCAGTATTTCCAATCCCTCATGGGTGCCAGAGCGTAGGCGGCGGGATAGGGAAAGTCAAATCCGAGAATTTCACTCTCGGCCGAGCTCGGCCAACCAGGACGATCGTCGCGCCACCGACTCTCGCATTGCTGACCGCCATGTCGCCTCCGGACGCTCGAACACCTTGATGTCCCGCACTCTCAAGGTCTTGGCAATCGACCCGGATCGAGGGTCGTGCCTGATATCCGTCGCATCCAGGAGGACCTGGAAGGCTTGCGCACCCTCTGGAATTCCTTCGCGTATCTGCCCGAGCAGCCTCCGATCGTTGAGTAACAACTCCACGGATCGTGTGCCCGGGCCGTGGGCGCCGGCGACGCTCACGAGCGACCGCCCACTCTCGTAGGCCACCGGTGTCAGGAAGTTCGGGACCTTCGTGATGAGCAATAGGTCCGTGTGCAGGAGGCCGCTGTTTGAGACGACCGGAAAGATGGGACGAGCCGAGCCGCTTGTCTCGTCGATTATCGGCCAGTTCGGACGGCGCGCTCTACCGGCACCGGGAACGAACCTCTCGTACTGCGCCGAGACGAGGGTCCTGTCCTCTTCCCAACGGTAGGGCAGCTTGACCGGCGTCGAGACGAAGCGCATACCGCCGGCCCCGGCCTTACGCGTGTACCCGAACGCGAGGCGGGTGACCGCTTCCGCCTCCGGACTGCCTATGAGCACGAGACCGTCGTCCAAGGAGACCTCCACCCGATCCAGCATCGCGAGGACGCCGGCATCGTGCGCCCTCGCGATGTCGTAACCGGCCATCGTCACAAAGGCGGCCAGGTCGTCTGGATGTGGTTCGCCGCGTTTGTACAGTGGATGATGCATGGCCACTCGGTAGCTGTAGAGGTCCGGTTCGCCGAATCCCAGAAGTTGCTTCGCCTCGCGCGCCAGCCGCAGTGTCTCCCGCTTCTGCTTGATCCAGGATCCAAGTTTGCCGAGCAACTGAAAACCACTCGACGTTGCCCTCGCGGCACCGGAAATCTCTCCGCCTGAGATCATGCTCGACCCCAACCACAGCTCGACCTCGTGCCATTGTGACATCGCGAGATGGATCAATGCGCGAGCACGACTCACCCGGAGCGGGGAGGGTCAGTGGGTGAAGAGCTTGACCGCCGTGATGACGGTCTGCGTGACGCCGTAGCCGAGCAGGGCGGCGACCAGCAGCCACGACACCCACAGCCGCGCGGTCTGGTTCTCGGGGGGTTGTGGCTCGGTCATCGGGCCGGGCTCCCTTCGGCGGCGACGGTCTGCGGTGGGCTGGTGGCGGGGCGGCCGGCGGGCGGCTCGTGCAGGTGGTCGGGGACGGGCCGGATCAGCAGGTTGGCCACGAAGCCGATGGCCAGCACGCCGACCATCGTGAAGAGCGCCGGCCGGTACGCCTCGGCGGTCAGCGTGCCGGGCTTGCCCTGCGCGTCGAGGAAGCCGTTGACGATGAGCGGGCCGGCGATGCCCGCCGCGGACCAGGCGGTCAGGAGGCGGCCGTGGATCGCGCCGACCTGGAGGGTGCCGAACAGGTCCCGCAGGTACGCCGGGACGGTCGCGAAGCCGCCGCCGTAGAACGACAGGATGACGCCGGCCAGCAGCACGAACAGCGCGGTCGCGAGGTGCCCGACCGAGGCGAGCAGCGCGTAGAGCACCATGCCCACGCCGAGGTACAGCAGGTAGATGGGGCGGCGGCCAATCAGGTCCGACGTGGACGACCAGGCGAAGCGGCCGGCCATGTTGAACAGGGACAGCAGCCCCACGAAGCCGCCCGCGGCCGCGACCGTCACGGTGGACGTGGTGCCGTCCCGGAAGAAGTCCTGGATCATCGGGCTGGCCTGTTCCAGGATGCCGATGCCGGCGGTGACGTTGCAGAAGAGCACCACCCACAGCAGCCAGAAGGAGCGCGTCCGGATCGCGTTCGCGGCGGTCACGTGCCCGTTGGTGACCAGCGGCCGGGCCGCCACGGCCGCGGGGTCGAAGCCGGCCGGCCGCCAGCCCGGCGGGGGTACCCGGACGTTGACCACGCCGAACATCATGATGACGAAGTAGCCGATGCCGAGCGTCACGAAGAGCCCGACCAGCGCGCCGCCGGACGCGACCGAGCTGGCGTTGGCCGAGTCGTAGCCGGAGTCGTAGAGCTCGAGCAGCTGGCGGGAGAGCGGGCTGGCGACCATCGCGCCGCCGCCGAAGCCCATGATGGCCAGCCCGGTGGCGAGGCCGGGCCGGTCCGGAAACCACTTGATGAGCGTGGAGACCGGTGAGATGTAGCCGATGCCGAGCCCGATCCCGCCGAGGAAGCCGTACCCCAGGTACACGAGCCAGAGCTGCTTGGTCGCGATGCCGACGGCGCCGACCAGGAAGCCGGAGGCCCAGAAGGACGCGGATACGAACATGGCCTTGCGCGGGCCGTTCGCCTCGACCCACGTGCCGCCGACCGCCGCGGACAGGCCGAGCATCACGATGGCGATGCTGAAGATGACGCCGATCGCGGTCTGGCTGGCGTCGAAGTGCGCGATGAGCGAGTTCTTGTAGACGCTCGTCGCGTACGCCTGCCCGATGCACAGGTGCACCGAGAGGGCCGCCGGTGGGATCAGCCAGCGGCTGTACCCCGCCGGCGCGACGGTGTGCTCGTGGTCCAGCGCTGACAGCAGCGGCACGGTGCACCTCCGGACGTACGCGAATGAAGTTCCATGTATTGATCGGAACCTAATGCGCATGTCGGGCGATGCACGCCCAGCGGTCGAAGTGGCGCGCCCGGCGGCGCGCCGGGTGAGCCGAACGGCGCGGCCGGCGCCGTGGACGCCGGCCGCGCGACCCGGGTCGGGGGGGGGGGGCGGGGGGGGGGGCCGGGCGCGCGGGGGGCGGGGCGCGCCCCCCCCCCCCCCCGCGACCCGGGTCAGGCGATGAACCGGAGGCGGCGCCGCCGGGCGATCACGTAGCCGGCGACGCCCGCCGCGAGCAGCAGGCCGCCCGCGGCCGCGGCCGCCCCGGTCGCCGCGCCGGTCACCGGCAGGCCGCCACCGCCGCCGCCCGACGGGTTGACGACGATCTTGGCGGTGTCGTTCGCCGGGTCGGTGTCCCGCTCGAACGTCGGTGCGTCCTCGCCGTTGATGGTGACCGTGCCGGTGGCGTCCGCGAGGACCTCGTCGATCCGCAGCTGGAACGTGACCAGGTCGGCCTCGCCCGCGGCCAGGGAGATGGCCGGCAGGCAGAGGTAGTCGCGGGCGCCGGGCTCGCCGGGATGGTCCGGGTCCATCCCGCCGCCCTTCAGCGGGAAGCACTCCGCGGGCGCGGCGACCGCCGTCGTACCGGTCGGGATCGCGACCCGGACCGACGTGACCGGCTCGCCGCTGCCGTTGGTGTCCAGGTCGGCCGGACCGTTGTTGACCACGCCGACCTCGACGGCGACGGTGTCGCCCGCCGCGCCGGCCGCGGTGTCGCCGACCGCGGCGAGGTCCACCCCGTGCTGCCCGGTGACGGTGATCTCCAGCAGGGACGAGTTGTCGAACGGGTCGATGTCGGCCTGGACCCGGCCCGCCTCGACGCCGGCGACCTCGGTCAGCGCCACCTCGCCCTCGGTGCCCGGCTCGCCCGGCGAGACCCCGCGGTCCTCGAGGTAGGCGACGAGGTCCTCGTACTCGGCGTTGGTCAGCCACCGGACGCTGGCGAGCTCGTCGCTGGGCGCCACGTTGGCCGGGTCGAGCACGAAGGCGAAGGCGCCGGCGTACGTCGCGCCGGGGCGCAGCGTGCCGCCGAACGTGCAGCTGCGCACGTCGTCACCGCTGTACCGGCAGTTGCTGTAGCGCGTGCCGGGGTGCAGCTCCTCGTCGTTCTCGAAGAGCACCGTGACGCCTTCGACGGCCGTCTCGCCGACGTTCGCCACCCGCGGCGAGGCGGTGAACGCCTGCCCCGGCGCCGCAGACAGCTTGACGTCCGGACCGGCGGCGACGTCGACGCCGTCGCCGACCCGCACGGTGCCCTCGTGGCTGACCGGTGCCAGGCCCTGCGCGCCGAACGTCACCTTCAGCTTTCCGCTGTCGCCGGCCTCCGCCCCGGGCGCGGCCTCGAGGACCACGTCGAAGAGGCCGCGCAGTCCGCCCTCGTCGAGCGAGACCTCGTACGGCTTGGTGCAGACCAGGACGCGGGCGGAGGGCGACGTGCAGTCGCCGAACCCGTCCGGCTCCGCGACGTCGACGACGCCGGCCAGGTCCGTGGCGTCGAAGGTCATGGTCGGCTCGTGCAGGACGACCGACTCGGACGCGGCCACGGTCGGGCCGTCGACCAGGCCCGGCCCGCCGATCGCGACGGTGGTGTCGGCGACGTAGACGGCGAGTTCGGCGGGGGCCGCCGCGCCGGCCGGTATGGCGGTGGCGGCGACCCAGGCGCCGGCCACACCGAGCCCCGCGAGCCAGCGCAGGGCGTTCTTGACGTGCATGGGGGGTTCCTCCGTGGGATGGGGTGAAGCTGGCGGATCTTAAGGTCCGCGCAGCCGGTACCGCCACCCCGTTCGGCGATTGGTCCGGCTTGCCGGACCGGGAAGCGCCGGAGCGGTCAGGACGGGGCGTCCTCGCCGTCGCGGCGGCGCAGCTCCGCTTCCCGGCGGCGCAGGTCCGCCTCCCACTTGCGCAGCAGCTCCTCGTCCTCCCGGCGCTCGCGGGTCTTGCTACGCAGGAACTCCGGGTCGTCGTCCGGGGCGAGCGGGCGGGGGCGCTCGTACTCGGGGAAGCCACTGCCCGGCCGCCACGCGCCGGCCCGGCCGACCCGCCGGCTCTGCGGCCGGCCGGCGACGAACCAGACGATCGGCCCGATCGGCGGGAACAGCAGGATGATGAAGACCCAGGCCACCTTCGGCAGGTTGCGTACCGCGAACTCCTCGCTGGAGAGGCAGTCGATCAGCGCGATGACGACCAGCACGAGGTCGACCAGGAACAACAGACCATAGAGACGGATCACGGCGGACATCATGCCGTGCCGACGGCGAACCGTGTGCCCCGTCCAGCCTGTGCCAGGGGGGTGGCCGCGGCGACCGGGCTCACCAGGGCGGCATCCGGCAGATCGAGCGGGCCCGGCCGGCCGCGATCCTGCTCGGCGAGGGGCGCGCGCCGGTCGAGGTGGTCGACCGGCTCGGGTACTAGCGGTTCGCCGGACGGCGGCCTCGGCCGCCGTCCGGCGTCCACATCAGACGTCGCGGAAGCAGGCCTGGACCGCGAAACCGTAGTACTCGACCGGATTCCCGAACGGGATCACGAGCCATCCGTTGCCGTTGCTGACCCCGCACGCCGTGTAACGATCCCCCAGCGCGTAGCCGATGCAGTTGTACTGGCCGCCACTGCGCCCCTGGGTCAGGACCGGCGCGTCGACCCGCGGGGCGACGCGGATGTTCACCGACGTGGCGGTCACCGCCACGCGGCCGGTGTCGCAGTAGGAGATGAGCGGCGACGCCGCCCCGCCGGCCGGCGCGGCTCGGGCGGGCGTGGCCACCAAGCCGGCACCGGCCACCGAAACGCCCACTGCCGCGACGACGGCCAACGACCAGCGTTTGACAGAACTGATCACGTGATCCTCCCCATTTGATCCGCGAACGGCGGTCTGCCTCCATCGTCGGCCCGCTGGACTCTCGGGACGGATGTCATTCGGCCGGCGCCGAATGACCCAGGTCGGCGGCGAGTCAGCTGCGCGCGCCGGTGGCCTCCCCACCGTCTCGCGGGCAGGTCGGGTGCCCCGTTCGTGCGTGCAGCTCCAGAGCTCCGCGCACGCGCGTCTCGGTCCGGGCGGCGGCGCGCGGAAACCCGCGCGGAGCCGGCAGCGGGGCCCCCGGCGCGAACGGTCCGCCACTGATGCGGGCCGGGGCAAATCAGATTGGAATACCGCTCAGGCGGCCTTCTTCGCCGCGCCAGCCTTCTTCGCCGCGCCAGCCTTCTTCGCCGTGCCAGCCTTCTTCGCCGTGCCAGCCTTCTTCGCCGGACCAGCCTTCTTGGCCGCACCAGCCGCACCGGCTTTCTTGGCCGGAGCCACCTTCTTCTTGGCCGGAGCGGAGGCCGCCTTCTTCGCTGCGGCGGCCTTCTCGCGGCCGCCCTTACGGGCCTCGCCCCGCGAGCTCTTCGCCGCGTCGACGCTGCGGCGCAGGACGTCCATCAGGTCGGTCACGTTCGTGGCCTCGGGGGCCCGCTCGGCCAGCGTGACCTCGGCGCCCTGCTTCTTCGCCTCGATCAGCTCCCCGACCCGGTCGGTGTACGTGTCGCGGTAGTCGGCCGGCTGCCACGCGGTGCTCATCGAGTCGATCAGCTGGCCGGCCATGCGCAGCTCCTGCGGGCTCAGCTTGACCTTGCCGGGCAGCGAGTCGAGCTGGTCGTGGGGGTCGCGGACCTCGTCGGCGAAGTGCATCGTCTGGAGCACCAGCAGGCCGTCCTGCGGGCGGATCGCGGCCAGGTACTCCTTGCTCCGCATGACCAGCGTGCCGATCGCGGCCCGGTTGGCCTCGGCCATCGCGTCGCGGAGCAGGGCGTAGGTCTTGGCGGTCTCGTCGCCGCCCGGCGCCAGGTAGTACGTGCGCTGGTAGTAGACCGGGTCGATGTCGTCCAGGGCGACGAACGCGTGTACCTCCAGCGACCGCGAACGCCCGGGCGCTACCGCGTCGAGGTCGTCCGGGTCGAGCATCACGTACTCGCCGCCGCCCACGTCGGCGCCCTTGACGATGTCGGCGAACTCGACCTCGTCGCCGGTGCGCTCGTTCACCCGGCGGTAGCGGATCCGGTCGCTGGTCCCCTTCTCGAACTGGTGGAAGGACACCTCGTGCTCCTGTGTGGCCGAGTACAGCCGCACCGGCACGGACACCAGCCCGAAGCTGATCACACCACTCCAGATCGGCCGCGCCACGCCGTCTCCTCTCCCTCTCCTGACGGGACAACTACCCACCGCCGCCGGAGACAATCCCGCGCGGCAGATGATCGAGAGCCTTGACTGTCCGGCGGGCGGCAGGCTAGCTTCGGAGTTCTTCCGGAAGAATTCCGAAAGCGAGCGCGACATGCGTAGCTCGACCCCCACGATCCTGCTGATCGCCGCCCTCGTGACGACCTCCGCCCCACTGCCCGCCGCCGCCCGGGGCTTCGTCGAGGCGAACGGGTACGTCTCGATCGAGGCGGACCACTACAGCGGGGCGGTCGGCGGCTGGCGGGTGATCCCCCACATCGGACGGACCGGCAACGGGGTCACGCCGGTGCCGGTCGCCGCGCCGAGCCAGGTCCCGGGCGGCGGCAGCCCGCGCCTGGAGTACACGATGACGCTCACCACCAGCGGCCCGGTCACGGTCACCGCGTACCTCTCGCCGCGCAACAACGTCCTGCCGACCGAGGGCCTGCGGTACGCGGTCTCGATCGACGGCGAAGCGCCCCAGGTCGTCAACGTCACGGCGGCCACCGGCGCGAACGACACCACCATGAACCGCCAGTGGGAACGCAACACCTCCGACAACGTCAACCGGACCACGACCACGCACACGGTCGACCGCCCCGGCGTACACACGCTGAAGCTGTGGATGGTCGACCCGACCGTGGTCGTACAGAAGCTGGTGGTGGCCACCGCGCCGCTGCCGTACAGCTACTTCGGTCCGCCCGAGAGTGTGAGGGTCCGATGATGCGCCGCCACCTCGCCGCGTTCGCGGCCGTTGCCCTGCTCGCCGCGTGCGGCGCGCCCGACTCCAGTGGCTCGGCCACCCAGACCGGCGGCGCCGTGCCGCAGAAGCCCGCCTCGGCGGTCAACCTCAACATCCTCGACGTCGCCGGCAACCTGCAGCTGACCCAGGGAATGATCGACGAGTTCGTGGAGCGGAACAAGGACGTCGTCGCGAAGGTGACCTACTCCAAGGCGCCCTCGCCGGAGCTCGTCGGCAAGATCAAGGCGCAGCAGGGCGCCAACCGGGTCGACATCGACCTGGTGCTGACCGGCGTCGACGGGCTGGCCTCCGGCATCGACCAGGGGCTCTGGATCGACCTGCTGCCCACGTACGCCGACCGGGTGCCCGGCATGACCGGCTACTCCGAGGGCGCGGCGGCGATGCAGAAGCTGGCCGGCAACGCGGGCGTCACCATCACCTACTACCCGTCCGGCCCGCTGATCGAGTACCTGCCGAAGAACGTGCCGAACCCGCCCACCACCGCCCAGGCGCTGCTCGACTACGCCAAGGCCAACCCGGGCGCCGTGCAGTACGCCCGCCCCTCCAACTCCGGACCGGGGCGCACGTTCCTGATGGGGCTCCCCTACCTGCTCGGCGACACCGACCCGAAGGACCCGGTGAACGGCTGGGCCAAGACCTGGGCGTACCTGAAGGAGCTGGACAAGTACGTCACGCTCTACCCCTCCGGCACCGGCGAGACGATGAAGAACCTCGCCAACGGCTCCGCGAAGATCATCGTCTCGACCACCGGCTGGGACATCAACCCGCGGGTGCTCGGCACCGTACCCAAGGAGGCGAAGATCGGTACGCTCCAGGGCTTCCACTGGGTCACCGACGCGCACTACGCGGTCGTGCCGAAGGGCGTCTCCACCGACAAGCAGGCCGCCGTGCTCACCCTGCTGGCCTGGATGCTCACCGCCGAGCAGCAGGCCAAGGCGTACGACAAGGGCTACTTCTACCCCGGCCCGGCGGTCAAGGACGTACCGCTGTCGATGGCGCCGCAGGAGAGCCGGGCGGCCATCGAGGAGTTCGGCCGCCCCGAGTACGAGAGCCTCATCGCCGGCAACCCGCTCGAGGTCCCGCTGGACGCCAAGGCGCTCGTCGAGGCGTTCGGCAAGTGGGACCGCGAGATCGGCGGCGGCAAGGTGGCGAAATGACCGAAGGCTTCGCGGAGCTGCGGCTCGACGGGGTGAGCCGCAGCTTCGGTGGGCACGAAGCCCTCGCCGACCTGACCCTCACCATCCGGCGCGGCGAGTTCATCGCTCTGCTCGGCCCCTCCGGCTGCGGCAAGTCGACCGCGCTCAACTGCCTCGCCGGCCTGCTCCCGCTCACCCGCGGCGGCATCTGGCTGGACGACCGGCGGCTCGACACGCTGCCGCCGGAGCGGCGCGGCTTCGGCATGGTGTTCCAGAACTACGCGCTCTTCCCGCACATGTCCGTCCGGGGCAACGTGGCGTTCGGCCTCCAGATGCGCCACCTGTCCCGCGCCGAGGTGCGGCGCCGCACCGACGAGGCCATCCGCCTGGTACGGCTGGAGGAGCACGCCGCCAAGCTCCCCGGCCAGCTCTCCGGCGGCCAGCAGCAGCGGGTCGCGATCGCCCGCGCGGTCGTGCTGGAGCCCTCCCTGGTGCTGATGGACGAGCCACTGTCCAACCTGGACGCCAAGCTGCGGCTGGAGATGCGGACCGAGATCCGGCGGCTGCACCAGTCGCTCGGCCTCACCACCGTGTACGTGACGCACGACCAGGAGGAGGCCCTCTCCCTCGCCGACCGGCTGGTGCTGCTGCGCGACGGCCGCACCCAGCAGGTCGGTACGCCGGAGGAGCTGCACGGCCGCCCGGCCAACTGGCACGTCGCCGACTTCATGGGCTACCGCAACCTGCTGCGCCTGCGGGCCGCCACGGTCACCGGCGCGGAGGCGGGCGTGGAGGGCGACGGCCTGCGCCTGACGGGTACGCCGGTCGGCGTGATCCAGCCGGGCGACCCGGTCGTCGCCGCCGTGCGCCCCGAGGACGTACGGATCGCCGAGGGCGCCGGCGTGCCCGCCACGGTGGAGGTGGTCGAGTACCACGGCCGCGAGGTGGCGGTCGAGGCCCGCACCGCCGAGGGCGTGCGGCTGTACCTGCGCGACGCGGCCGCCACCCGCCCCGCGCCCGGCGACAAGGTACAGTTCACTGTGGACCCGGCGCGGCTCCTCGTCTTCCCGGCGTCCACATGAGACACTCCACCGCCCTCCGGCACCGCCTCGCCGAGCGCGGCATCGACCGCCAGCTCCTGCTCCTCGTGCCGGCGGCCGCGTTCGTCGTGCTGCTCTTCGTCTACCCGTTCCTCTACGGCGTCGGCCTCTCCTTCCAGCCCGAGCGGGGCGGGCCGTTCTCGGCCTACCGGGAGTTCTTCGCCGACGCGTACCAGCGCGACACGATCCTCACCACGCTCCGCCTCGCGCTCCCCGCCGCGCTGCTCAACGTCGTGGCGTCGGTGCCGATCGCCTACCGGATGCGCGGCAGGTTCCGCGGCAAGCGGCTGCTCACCACCCTGCTCGTCGTACCGGTCACGCTCGGCACCGTGCTCACCGCGCAGGGACTGCTCAACTTCCTCGGCCCGACCGGCTGGTTCAACCGGATCCTGCCCGGCGACCCGGTACGGCTGACGAACAACTACTGGGGCGTGTTCTTCTCGCTCGTCATCACCGGCTTCCCGTTCGCGTTCCTGCTCGTCCTCTCGTACCTGTCCGGCATCGACCCCACCCTCGAACGGGCCGCCGCCACCCTCGGCGCCGGCAGCTGGCAACGCTTCCGCCGGATCACGCTGCCGCTGCTCGCACCCGGGCTGGCGACCACGTTCTGCCTGACGTTCGTGCTGGCGTTCAGCGTCTTCCCGTCGGCCGTGCTGGTCGGCGACCCCGCCGGCTCCACCCGGGTCATCTCGATCGCCGCCTACGAGGAGGCGTACGTGCGCTACGACTACCCGATGGCCGCCACGATCGCGGTCATCATGGGCGCGGTCGAGCTGCTGGTGATCGCCGCCGTACTCGGCTGGCGCTCGCTGCTCTACACCGGCTCGACCGCGGGAGGCAAGGGATGAGGCCACGGCGCTCCATAGTGGCCAGACCGGCCGCCTGGCTGGTGTGGGGGCTCGTCGCGTTCTTCTTCGTCAACCTGGCCGGCGTCATCGGCTCGGTGGTGGTCAGCTCGTTCGGCACCCGCTGGTTCGACACCTGGCTGCCGGAGGGCTGGACCGCCGACTGGTACTCCGCCGCCTGGGACGAGTTCGACCTGCTGCACGTGCTGCTGGTGACTGTCGAGGTCTCCGCGCTCGTGGTCGGCATCTCCGTCCTCATCGGAGTCCCCGCCGCGTACGTGCTGGCCCGCCGCTCCTTCCTCGGCCGCCGCGTGCTCTACCTGCTCTTCCTGCTGCCGATCCTGATGCCCCCGATCACCTACGGCATCCCGCTCGCCACGGTCCTCTACAAGTACGGCTTCGCCGGCCACCTCTCCGGTGTCGTGCTCGCCAACCTGGTCCCCTCGGTGCCGTTCGTCATCCTCACCATGACCCCGTTCATCGAGCAGATCGACCCCGCCATCGAACGCGCCGCCCGCATGTGCGGCGCCCGCACCCGCCACGTGTTCCTGCGCATCCTCGCCCCGCTGCTCGTGCCCGGCATCCTCGCCGCCTCGATCCTGGTGCTGGTCCGCACGGTCGGCATGTTCGAGCTGACGTTCCTCACCGCCGGCCCGGACTCGCAAACCCTCGTCGTCGCCCTCTACTACTCGATGTCCGCCGCCGGCATCCGCGCCCAGCAGTCCGTCGACGCGATGGCGGTCATCTACACGTCGATGATGCTCGTGCTCGTCGTGGTCGCCCTCCGCTTCGTCAACCCCACCCAGCTCGTCGCCCGCGTCAAGGAGGACGTCGACTGAAAGAATCGGGCTACCGCGACGCCCGCCGTGGTCCAGACCGTCGCTCCCGCGGCCTCACCCTCCGCACCCGGTCGCGGCCACCCACTCATCCCCGCCACCCACCACCGCGCCGCCCCAGGCCGACGCGTGCGTGCGGGAGGCTCTCAGGCTCCCCCGCCTACGCATGCGGCGCGACAGCCTCTCGCCCATCGGCGCTGGTCCCACTCACGTGAGTTCGATCAAGGCCGTGAACTGGACACGCCAAGGACCGCTTGGCCGCCACCCGGCCCCCGGACGGCGATCACCGGGCGGTCGTCGAGATCGTGGTACGCAGGTGCCCCCGGGCGGGCGGATCCGTACCACGATCTGCTGGGACGGTCCGCCGTTGAGCCGTGCGTCCCTCGATCAGGCCGATCTCGCAGCGCCGATCAAGGCAAGAATGCGGTCGGCTCGGGCGGGCCGGTGATCGTTCGCCCGCAATCGGCGCCATGCGGTGCGCGAAGCGCCATATCGCGGTCCCGCATGCATGCGACTCCGGGGGGTGCTGCGCCGAGATCGGCGTGCGCGTGTCTGAACTGTCGATCGAGGAGACGCCCGCCCGGCCGTCCATGGTGCGCACCGACGACACCCACCCACCCACCGCGCCGCGCCAGACCGATGCCTGTGCGCGGGAGGCTCTCAAGCTGCCCCGCCTGTGCGTGCGGTGCGACAGCCTTCGCACGCACACGCCACGCATGCCGCACCGGTTCCAACCGCGCGTGCAGCTCCGCGCGGACACGCCAGGCATTTCGCGCAAACCTTCGCCCGTCGGCGCGTGCGGCGCGAGAACCTCCGTCGCACGTGCTGCGCATCCCGGCTCACAAGGCTCACCCCGCCCTGCGCGTGCCGGCCCCAGAGCTCCCGCCCGCTCACACCCACGCATCCCGTGCAGGGGTTGCCCCGTCCGCGCGTGCAGCTCCAGAGCTCCCGCCCACACACACCCACGCCTCCCGTTCACGGGTTGCCCCGTCCACGCGTGCAGTTCGAGAGGTCCGCGCACACATACCCCCGCGCACATACCCCCCGCGGATGCCGCACAGCCCCGTCCGTGCGTGCAGATCGAGAGGTCCGCGCACGGACACCCGGCGGATGCGGTCGCAGGGTCGTGCGTGCCGCACCGACGGGACCCGGCGGGCCCCGAAACCCCGGCAGGCACCGAACTCCAGCGGACACCAAACTCCGGCGGGGCGGGGCGGCGGCGAAGGACCGCGACGTGGCGGTGGAGCGCGGCCGTGGCGGTGTGCGTGTGGAGTGCGGGGCTTGGCGCGCGGACCTGGCAGTGGAGGCCGGGGCAGTCGGCGAGCGCTGCGAGCCGCCGGCCGGAGCGGTGCCCGCGGGAGCGTGCGGTCCGCGGCTGGCGCGGACCGGGGCGAAATCGCTTGGGGAAGGGTCGGGGCGGGGCCGGCGGCTATCGGATTTCGGCCCTTGACCTTTCGTAACGCGCGGGAAATACTGCGGGGGTTGTTAGCGCTCACATTGATCTATGTGCGTGGTGCGATGTTATCGCTCACATAGGGAGGGACGCATGCTTCGACGACGCGGGCTTCTCGGGCTGGCCACCGCCGCGCTGATGGGTGTCTCGGTCGGGTCGGCGGCGCCGACCGTGGCGGCGCCGGCCGCGGTGCCGGAGTACCAGATCAAGGTCGACCCGGCCGGGCGGGGTGTCGAGATCAGCGACCGGATGTACGGCATCTTCATCGAAGACATCAACTTCGCCGCGGACGGCGGCCTCTACGCCGAGCTCGTGCGCAACCGCTCCTTCGAGTTTCTCCCGGCCGACAACCAGTCGTACACCGGGATGACCGCGTGGACGGCCGGCGGTGCGGGTGGCGGTGCCGGCGCCGCGGCGACCGTGGACGACGCCGGCCGGCTCGACGAGCGCAACCGCACGTATCTGCGGCTCGATCTGTCCAATCCGGACGGTGGCCGCTTCGGTGTGACGAACGCCGGCTACAACACCGGGTTCGCTCTCGGCGCCGGCGAACGATACGACTTCTCGGTCTGGGCGCGCACCGACGCGCCCGGCGGCACGCCGGTGACGGTCACGCTGCACGACGCGGACGGCGCGGCCCTCGCGGCGCCGCTCGCGCTGAGCGTGCGCGGCGACGGCTGGGCGAAGTACACGGGCACGCTGCGCGCCACCCGCACCACCGACCGGGGCCGGCTCTCGGTGCGCGCCGCGGGCACCGGCACGCTGCGGCTGGACATGGTCTCGCTCTTCCCCCGCGACACCTACAAGGGGCGGCCGAACGGGCTGCGTCGCGACCTCGCCGAGAAGATCGCCGCGCTCCGGCCCGGCTTCATCCGGCTGCCCGGCGGCTGCCTCGTCAACACCGGCAGCATGTACGGCTACGACGCCGCGTCCGGCTTTCCGCGCGCCCGCTCGTACCAGTGGAAGGATACCGTCGGCGCGGTCGAGACCCGGGCGACCAACGCCAACTTCTGGGGCTACAACCAGTCCTACGGGCTCGGCTACTTCGAGTACTTCCAGTTCGCCGAGGACATCGGGGCGATGCCGCTGCCGGTGGTGCCGGCGCTCGTGACCGGCTGCGGGCAAAACCGCGCCACCGACGACGAAGCCCTGCTGCGGCGCCACATCCAGGACACGCTCGACCTGGTCGAGTTCGCCAACGGGCCGGTCACCTCGACCTGGGGCGGGCTGCGCGCGCGCATGGGCCACCCGAAGCCGTTCGGGCTCACCCACGTCGCGGTCGGCAACGAGGAGAACCTGCCGGACCAGTTCTTCGCGAACTTCCAGCGGTTCCGGTCGGCCATCGAGGCCCGCTACCCGGACATCACCGTGGTCAGCAACTCGGGGCCGGACGACGCGGGCGGCACGTTCGACCGGCTGTGGGAGCTCAACCGGGCCTCCGATGTGGACATGGTCGACGAGCACTATTACAACAGCCCCACCTGGTTCCTGCAGAACAACGCCCGCTACGACGCCTACGACCGCGCGGGACCGCAGGTCTTCCTCGGCGAGTACGCGTCGCAGGACAACAAGCTGCTCAACTCGCTCGCCGAGGCGGCGTACATGACCGGGCTGGAGCGCAACGCCGACATCGTGAAGATGGCGTCGTACGCGCCGCTGCTGGCGAACATCGACCACGTGCAGTGGCGGCCGGACCTCATCTGGTTCGACAACGACGAGTCGTGGGGCTCGACCAGCTACCAGGTGCAGAAGCTCTTCATGAACAACGTCGGCGACCGTACCGTGCCGACGACGATGACCGGGCCGGGCAGCCAGCCGCAGCCGATCACCGGCCGCATTGGACTGTCCACATGGGCCACCTCCGCCACGTACGACGACGTGAAGGTGACCGCACCGGACGGGACGGTGCTGTTCGGCGACGACTTCTCGACCGGGGCGGGCGCGTGGACGCCGGTCGCCAACCGCGGCACCTGGGCGGTGGTCGACGGGGCGTACACCCAGTCGGACACCGCGGCGCAGGACACGATGGTGGCGGCCGCCGACATCACGGCCACCGACTACGACTACAGCGTCAAGGCGACGAAGAACGCCGGCGCCGAGGGCTTTCTCGTCGGCTTCGGCGTCAAGGACTCCGGCAACTTCTACTGGTGGAACCTGGGCGGCTGGAACAACACCCAGGGCGCGGTCGAGAAGGCGACCAACGGCGGCAAGGAGATCATGGTCGCCAAGCCGAACTCGGTGACCACCGGCACCACCTACGACATCCGGATCCAGGTGCGCGGCACGAAGGTCACGCTCTTCCTCGACGGGCAGGAGTGGGGCGGCTTCACCGACGACCGGGTGACCCAGCCGTTCGCCCAGGTCGTCACCCGCGACGACGCCAGCGGCGAGCTGATCGTCAAGGTGGTCAACGCCCAGGAGAAGGCCGCCGTCACCCGCGTCGACCTGGGCCGCCTCCGGGTGCGCGACAAGGCCCGGATGACCGTGATCACCGGCGACCCGGGCGAGCAGAACACCCGTACCGCCGAGCCGATCCAGCCGGTGACGACCACAGTGGACGGTATTCGCTCGGCGTTCACCTGGACGTTCGCGCCGTACTCCGTCACGTTCCTGCGGATCAAGACCAGGTGAGGTGGGACACGATGGCAACCCTCGACCGGCGCGCCCTGCTCAAGGGCGCCGCGGCCACCGGCATCGTGGCCGGGCTCGCCACGTCGACGCTCGCCCGCTCCGCCGTGGCCGGTGACCCGGACCGCTCGGACGCGGAGATCTACGGCGTGCCGACCGCCGACCCGCTGATCGAGCAGCGCGCCGACCCGTTCATCACCCGGCGTACCGGCGGCATGTACTACTTCACCGGCTCGGTGCCGGAGTACGACCGGCTCGTCGTGCGCGGCGCGCCGACCATCGCCGGCCTGGCCGCGGCGGCGGAGACGGTGGTGTGGCGGCGGCCGGCGAGCGGGAAGATGGGCGGCCACATCTGGGCGCCGGAGCTGCACCGGATCGACGGCCGCTGGTACATCTACTTCGCGGCCGGCGACTCCGACGACGTGTTCCGGATCCGGATGTACGTGCTGGAGTCGCCGCTGCCCGACCCGCGCGACCCGGCCGGCTGGACGCTGCGCGGGCAGATCGCCACCGAGTGGGACAGCTTCTCGCTGGACGCCACCACGTTCGCGCACCGGGGGCGGCGGTACCTGGTGTGGGCGCAGAGCGAGCCGGAGATCGCGGTCAACTCCAGCCTCTACATCGCCCGGATGGACACGCCGTGGTCGATCGCCACGAAGCCGGTACGCCTCACCACGCCGACGCGGAGCTGGGAGATCCAGGGGTTTCGGGTCAACGAGGGGCCGGCGGCGATCGTCCGCAATGGACGGGTGTTCCTCACGTTCTCGGCGAGCGCCACCGACGCCCGGTACTGCATGGGTCTGCTCACCGCGGACGCCGGCGCGGACCTGCTCGACCGCGCCTGCTGGGCCAAGACGCCCGACCCGGTCTTCGTGACCGACGAGCGGACCCGGCGGTACGGCCCGGGACACAACACGTTCACGGTCGCGGAGGACGGCGTCACGGACGTGCTCGTCTACCACGCCCGGGACTACCGGGACATCACCGGCGACCCGCTCTACGACCCGAACCGGCACACCCGCGTGCAGAAGCTCTACTGGCACCGCGACGGCACGCCGCTGTTCGGGGTGCCGGTGGGCGAGGGCGGACCGATCGTGCGACTCTCCCCTGTGGACGCGCGCGACGCGTACGTGCGGCACGAGGAGGGCGCGCTGCGGGTCCAGCGTGACGTGCGGGAGCTGGCGAGCAGCCAGTTCCGGTTCGTCGCCGCGGCCGCCGGCGACGGCACCGAGACCATCCAGTCGGTCGACCTCCCCGACCGGTACGTCGCGGTGGTGGGCGGCACGGTCCGGCTCGACCCGGTCGAGACCGCCTTCCACCGGGTACGCGGCGCCGGCGGCGTGGCGCTGCGGCTGGCGGCGGACCCCGAGCGGTACCTGCTGCACGACCAGGGCCGGCTGACCGTGGGATCGCCGGGCGGCGCGCGCGGCCGCTTCCTGCTCAGCTGAGCCGCCGCCGCCCGCCCCACGCCCGTGATCGAAGCTCCCGTCAAGTCGTTCTAGCGACGTGAAGGGAGCTTCGATCACGTGGAGGGGTGCTCTGGCAGAATCGGGCGGGTGTACGAGCCCGTCGTCGAGGCGCTGCTCGCGTCGGCGGAGCCCGCGATCCGGTGGAAGGTCCGGGCGCGGGTCCTGGGCGAGCCGGCCGACTCCCCCGCGATGGCGGCGTTGCGCGAGGAGGTGCGCGGCTCGGCCGTGGTCCGGCGGCTGCTGGCACCGCTCGGCGGGGCGGGGCGGCCCGGGGTCTACGCCAAGTGGCAGGGGGCGCACTGGGCGCTCAGCGCGCTCGCCGACCTCGGCTACCCGCCCGGCGACGAGACCCTGCACCCGTTGCGCGAGCAGGTGCTCGACGAGTGGCTGCACGAGTCGTACCAGCGGGATGTGGAAATCGCGACCAAGTCGGCGGCCTACGGGCGGGCTGGCGTGCCGGTCGTGCGGGGCCGGCACCGCGCGCACGCCTCGCAGCAGGGGAACGCGCTCTGGTCTCTGACCAGGCTCGGCCTGGCCGATGGGCGCTGCGACCGGCTGGCCGGGCTGCTGCTGCACTGGCAGTGGCCCGACGGCGGCTGGAACTGCGACCGCGACCCCGCGGCCGACACCTCGTCGTTCTTTGAGACGCTGCTGCCGATGCGCGGGCTGTGGGCGCACGGGACGCCGGAGGCCCGGAGCGCCGCGCGGGCGGCGGCCGAGGTGTTCCTGGTGCGGCGGCTGGCGTACCGGGTGAGCAGCGGGGCGCTCATCCGGGCCGAGTTCGCCAAGCTGCACTACCCGCTGTACTGGCACTACGACATCCTCGGCGGGCTCAAGGCGATGGCCGAGCTCGGCCTGCTCGGCGACCCGCGCTGCGCCGACGCGCTGGACCTGCTGGAGTCGACGCGGCTGGCGGACGGCTGGCCGGCCCAGGCGCGCTTCTACCGGACCTCCGGCGACATCGCACCGCACAACGACTGCGTCGACTGGGGCGGGACCAGCGCGCGGCGGGCCAACCCGTGGGTGACCGCCGACGCGCTGGCCGTGCTGCGGGCCGCGGGCCGCCTCGACTGACCGCTACCGGCAGCGCCAGACCACCGCCTGGATGGTGCCGGACGCGTCGTCGGACTGGCCACCGATCGTACGGCCGTCGTCGCTGAGCGTGCTGGCGATGGTGGAGAGGCCGTCCGGTGCGCGGTCCGCCAGGTCGGGCAGGACCACCGTGCGGTCGCCGGCGACCAGCACCGCGCGGCCCTGACCGTCCGCGCCGACCTGCCAGCCGTGTGCGTTCGTCGCGTCCACGTGCTCGAGGCCGTCGAGGACGCGGACCTCGCCGGTACGGACGTTCCAGCGCACGGCGGCGGTCTTGACGCCCTTGGCGCCGTCGCCCTTGCGGCCGATGCCGTTGGTGGCCATGCCGGTCGCCCAGCCGTCGCGGACGCTGTCGACGGTGGCGGTCGCGGCCGGCTCGCCGTCGATGGCCGGCATCGGAAGCTGGCGGTGGGTGCCGTCGGGCAGCCAGACGTACGCCCGCTCGTAGTCGAGCGTGCCGACGACCGTGCCGTCCTCGTCGATGTCGCTGGCCCGCGCCTCGGACGTGCCGGCGGGCACCGGCAGCCGGGTCGGCGGCGCCGTCGCCGACCGCCAGAGCAGCGCGTGGCCGCTCTCGTCGGCACCGGCGATCGCGCCGGCGTCGTTCACGGCGTACGCGGAGCCGCGGGCCACGCCGGGCAGCTTCGACACCGTGCCGTCGCGGTAGACGTACGGGACCGGTCCGGCGTCGCCCTCGCCGCCGGTGTAGCTCCAGCCGACCGCGGTGCCGGCCGAGTTGACGTCGGTCAGCGACTCCTCCAGGTCGCCGGGGAGCAGCACCTTCGTGGCCGTGCCGCCGTGCCAGACCACCGCCTGGTACTGGCCGGGCCGCGGGTACGAGCGTCCCACGAGGTACCGGCCGGTCGGGTCGGCGCCGGTGACCAGGGCCATCGGCGCGCCGTCCGGGGCGGGCAGCCGTTCGAGGGCGCAGCTTGCCGGCGGGGCCGCCGCCGGGGTGGTGGCGGTCGGCGGCCCGGCGATCGCCCCGGCCCGCGGTGCGGTGTCGCGGACCAGCCCGGCCGCCACGACCGACGCGCCGGCGACGGCGAGGACGGTCACCGCGGCGGCCCCCGTGTACCCGACCGCGCGGCGGGCCCGGCGCCGGCGCCCGTCGGCGACCGCCCGCCGGACGTCCACGGTGGACGGTGTGCGCGGCTCGTCGTCCAGCGACCGCAGCAGCTCGATCTCGGTTGGCATCTATCGGCTCCTCAGTGTGGTTCAGTTCGCGGTGGAGTGGCCGGCCAGCTCCCGGTCCCCGAGCAGGCGCCGCAGGGTGGCCAGGCCCCGGGCGGTCTGGCTCTTGACGGTTCCGGTCGAGCAGCCCAGCGCGGCGGCCACCTCCTCGACCGGCAGGTCGTAGAAGAAGCGCAGGATCAGTACGGCCTGCTGGCGGCGGGGTACCTGGCGCAGCGCCGCCCGGAGGACCTGGCGGTCCTCGACCCCGTCGTTCTGGTACGCCGGGGGTGGCTCCGGCGTCTCGCGAAACAGCCGGACCCTGGCCCACCCCAGCCGCCGCTCGTCCACGTACGTGCGGACCAGCATCGTCCGGACGTACCCGTCGAGGTTGTCGGCGGCCCGCGCGTGCCGCCACTTCACGTACAGCCGGGTGATGGTCTGCTGGACCAGGTCGTCGGCCCGGTGCTCGTCGCCGGCCAGGAGGAACGCCAGCCGCCGCAGCGCGGGGATCCGCGCCGTGACGTAGTCGACGTACTCCTGTTCCGAACCGTCCCGCATCGTCCCGCCCTTCCGCCGCCCATGTCATCCCTGAGACGGGCGCGGCTGATCACCCGGTTGTCACGGAGCGCAAAAAACCGGCCCGAAAGCGTGTCGAGAAAGCCCACCCCGCTCCGACCCAGCTCTGAAAGGCAACCGGAACGAGCCGAAGGAGCGGGTCATGCGAAAGATCATCTACTGGGTGCACACGTCGGTGGACGGGTACGTCGACGGGCCGAACGGGGAGTTCGACTGGCCGATGATGGGGCCGGAGCTGTCGGCGTACTCGGACGGTCTGGATCGCCGGGTCGACACGCTGCTGTTCGGGCGGCCGGTGTGGGAGATGATGGTGAACTTCTGGCCGCGGGCCGAGTCGCTCTCCGACGATCCGCACGTGGCGTCCTTCGCCCCGTTCTGGCGGGCCACCCCGAAGATCGTCTTCTCCCGCGCGTACCCCGGCGACGACTGGACCAGCCGCGTCATCGGCGGCGACCTGGCCGGCGAGGTCGCCGCGCTCAAGGCGGGGCCGGGCCGCGACCTGCTCCTGACCGGCGGCGCCGCGCTCGCCGCGACGCTGAGCGGGCTGGGGCTGATCGACGAGTACCACGTCGCCGTCCACCCGGTCGCCCTCGGCGGCGGCCGCCGGCTCTTCGCGGAGTCCGGGCACCGGCAGGGCCTGCGCCTCGTCGACTCGCGCACCCTCGACGGCCGGGTGGTCGTGGCGCACTACCAGCCGACCCCCTGAAACACCCGCCGGTGGGCAAGAGCATGGTTATGGGGTGAACCCACCGTCCTGCCCCACCCAGACCCGCCTCTACGAGGACGGCACGGTGATCGCCGAGGGCTTCCCCGCCGGCCAGGCCGCGCGGAAGCTGGCGGCGCATCCCCGCGCCGTCCTCTGGCTGGACCTCGACGACCCGGAGATGGCCGACCTGGCGGCGATCGCCGAGCCGTTCCACCTGCACCCGCTCGCGATCGAGGACGCGGCGCAGGACCACGAGGCGCCCAAGCTGCAGCGGTACCCGGGGCATCTGTTCCTCAACGTCTACGCCCTCGACATCGCCGCGGACGGTGACCGGTTGCGGCTGACCAAGCACGAGATCAGCGCGTTCGTCACCGACCGGGCGCTGATCACCGTGCGCAAGTCGTCCATCGACACCGCGCCCCTGGTCCAGCGCTGGGACGCGGACGCCGCCCTCACCGCCGCCGGCGGCGTCTCCTTCCTGCTGTACGGGCTGCTCGCGGTCGTCGTGGAGGGCCAGTTCGCGGCCGCGCTGCGCCTGGACTCGGCGATGGACGCGGTCGAGGACGCGCTGCTGGAGGAGGGCGCGGCGCCCCGGCCGGTGCGGATGCGCGGCGTCGCGCTGCGCAAGCTGGTGGCCGCCGTCCGCCGGCCGGTCGCGCCGATGCCCGACCTGGTCAGCCAGGCGATGCGCACCGACGAGGGGCACCTCATCGACGAACGCCTCCAGCCGTACTACCGCGACGTCGAGGAGCACGCCCGGCACACCGTCGACGAGGTGGAGCACCTGCGCGACCGGATCGAGGGCGTGCTGCAGGCCGACCTCGCCGAGCAGGGCAACGTCCTCAACGACACCACCCGCAAGCTCGCCGCCTGGGCCGCGGTCATCGCGGTGCCGACCGCGCTGACCGGCTTCTTCGGCCAGAACCTCCCCTACCCCGGCTACATGACCGCCTGGGGCTTCGTCCTGAGCACGGCGGTGATCGCGGCCTCCGCCGCCGGCCTCTACGTCTACCTCAGAAAACGCGGCTGGCTTTAGAAGATTCGAGCTACCGCGACGTCCGCGGTGGTCCGGACCGTTGCGCGGGGCCCCCGGGGAAACGTGGAGCGCAGCGGAGCGTTTCTTGGGCCCGCCGGCCCGCCCGGGCGGGCCGGTCAGCCGGCGGCGAAGGTCAGCAGGTACCGGCCGATGCGGATCTCGTCGCCGGCCGCCAGCGCGGCGGTCTTGACCCGCTCGCCGTTGACGTACGTGCCGTTGAGGCTGTCGAGGTCGGCGACCGTGTACCCCGCGCCCTGGCGGTGGAAGTCGGCGTGCTTGCGGGACACCGTGGCGCCGTCGAGCGCGATCTCGTTGTTGCCGTCGCGGCCGCAGCTGACCACGTCGCCGTCGAGCACGAAGACCGCGCCGGCCCCCGGACCCTGGCGGATCTGCAGGATCGCGCCGCCGGCCGGCGGGTGGGCCACCGGGGCGTCCCGGCCACCGGCGTCACGCGGCTGGATGATCTCCATCTGGGTCGTGGCGTCGAGGTCGAGCACCCGGTACGCGGATGTCGGTGCCGGGTCGGCGACGTTCCACCGCAGGCCGGCGGTGTCCGCCTCCCCGGCGGCCACGCCGTCGGCGGCGAGCACGGCGTCGGTGCAGCGGATCGGCACCCCCGCCTCCTGCGCGAGCGCGACGGCCTCCAGCGGCGCCGCCTGCACCCGTACCCCGTCGCCCAGGACCAGGACGGCGCGGTCGGTGGCCGCGCCGATCTCCACGTGGCGGGCCGGTGCCCCCACGGCCGCCAGCAGGTCCCGGACCAGGCTCGGGCTCACGCCGGCGGCCGCCCGGGAGCGGGCCGAGGCGGGCTTGGCGCTGGCGGTGATCGGCAGGTAGCGGTCGGCCACCGGATCCCTCAGCAGCACCATCGCCGGCTCGCGCCAGGACTCCGCCCGCACGCCCACCACGATCAGCTCCGGCATGTGTGTCCTCCAAACCCCAGGTCTCGTCCGGACATGACGAGGGTAGGGCCGGGCCCGCGCGGACGCACAACCGCCCTCGATCGGTGCTGGTCACGGGTGTGCCCGCGCGTTCGGAACGCGGAGGGTGACGTGGCGGGAACGCACCCCAGGAAAACGCTCCGCCGCGCTCCACGTTCCCCGGGGGCCCCGCGCAACGGTCCGGACCACCGCGGACGTCGCGGTAGCCCAAATTCTCGTCCTTGAAAGCGGTCCCGGGGGTCAGCTCGTGCGCAGCAGGCGGTCCAGGACGCGGGTGCCGAAGCGCAGGGCGTCCACCGGGACGCGCTCGTCGACGCCGTGGAAGAGGGCGGTGAAGTCGAGGTCGGGCGGGAGCCGCAGCGGGGCGAAGCCGAAGTGTCGGATGCGCAGGCGGGCGAAGGACTTGGCGTCGGTGGCGCCGGAGAGCATGTACGGCAGGAGCGGCGCGCCCGGGTCCTCGGCGGCGATCGCCGCGGCCATCGCGTCGACCAGGGCGCCGTCGAACGTCGTGGCGACCGGCGGCAGGGTGTCCCACTCGCGCTCGACCTCGGGGCCGAGCACCTCGGCGAGCTCCGCCTCGAACGCGGCCTCCCGGCCGGGCAGCATCCGGCCGTCCACAGTGGCCCGCGCGACCGACGGGACCACGTTGGCCTTGTAGCCGGCCTCGAACCTCGTCACGTTCGCGGTGTCGCGGAGGGTGGCGCCGATCATCCGGGACAGGTGCCCGAGCCGGGCCACCGCCGCCTCCGGGTCGTCGGGGTCGAAGGGTACGCCGGTGATCTCGGCGACGCCGGCGAGGAAGTCGCGTACCGGGTCGGTGAGCACCACCGGGAAGCGGTGCGCCTGGAGCCGGGCGACGGCGGCGGCGAGGGTGGCGATCGCGTTGTCGTCGTTGACCATCGAGCCGTGGCCGGCGGTCCCGCTGACCTTCAGCCGCAGCCACATCGCACCCTTCTCGGCGGTCTCCACCAGGTACGCGCGGACGCCGCCGGCGAGCGTGACCGAGAAGCCGCCCACCTCGCCGATCGCCTCGGTGGCCCCCTCGAAGAGGTCGGGGCGGTGGTCGACCAGCCAGCGGGCGCCGGCGAAGCCGCCCGCCTCCTCGTCCGCCACGAACGCGAAGACGAGGTCGCGCGGCGGCACCACACCGTCCATCTTGAACCGCCGGGCGGTGGCCAGCGCCATCGCGACCATGCCCTTCATGTCGACGGCGCCGCGCCCCCACACGTACCCGTCGCGCACCTCGCCGGAGAACGGGTGCACCGACCACTGCGCCGGGTCGGCGGGCACCACGTCGAGGTGGCCGTGGACGAGCAGCGCGCCGCGCCCCGGGTCGGCGCCTTCGAGCCGGGCCACCACGTTTCCCTTGCCGGGCGCGCCGGACTCCACATAGGTCGGTGCGTACCCGGCGTCGGCGAGCTTGGCCGCCACGTACTCGGCGGCCACCCGCTCGCGGCCGGGGGCGGCGGTGTCGGCGCCGTTGGTCGTGTCGAGGGCGATCAGCTCGCTGGTCAGCTCGACGGCCTCGTCGGCCGGGTCGGCAGGCACAGCCGAACCGTACCCGCGGGCGCGCGGCCCTGCCGCCCTTCCGTGATCGAAGCTCCCGTCAAGTCGCTAGAACGGCTTGACGGGAGCTTCGATCACGGGCGGGGAGCGGCTCGTGCGGCTCACAGGTCGCGGCGCTGGAAGGCCAGCGCGGCCAGGCCGAAGACGAGGGCGACCCAGAGCGCGGCCCAGCCGACGTAGGCGGGCGTGAGCCCGGTCTCGCTCAGGAACGGGTGCCCCTCGAACGCGACCCCGAACTGGGCCAGCACGCTCGGATCCTGGAACGCGTTCATGGCGCCGCGCCACAGCCCGTCGGTCGGCAGCAGCATCCGGGAGACCGTGCCGACCCGGGCGACGCCGCTGTTGCCCAGGGCGTCGCCGACCGCGCCGACCACACCCGCGATCCAGGTGGCGCCGAAGAGGCCGACCGGGACCACGCCCGACGCCATCGGCGAGACGACGGTGGACAGCAGCAGGCCGAGCGTGAGCAGCACGGCGGTCTGCGCGGCGAGCAACGCCAGGCCGGTCACCGGCCGCGGCGGCCAGTAACCCATGGTGACCCGGACGATGAGGAGCTGGGCGAGGCCGGCCAGCACGACGTAGCCGCTGCCGAACGTCACCAGCCCCAGCCACTTGCCCAGCAGCACCGCCGAGCGGCGTACCGGGCGGGCCAGCATCGCCAGCGCGATCCCGGACTCGGTCTCACCGGCCAGGGTGGGTCCGGCCAGGAACGCCGTACCGAGCGCGGCGATCAGGCTCAGGCCGAACATCACCAGGTTGAGGACCGCGGAGGCGGCCAGCCGGGCCTCGCCGCTGGTGAGGCCCCCGAACTCGGCGTCCAGCCGGGTGAACCCCCAGGCGCTCAGGCCGAGCAGCGCGAACGTGAGCAGGGCGAGGGAACGCAGCACCTTCCGGCGGGCGGCCTCCTGGAGGGTGAGCGCGGCGATCGTGAGTACGGTGCGGGCGGTCATGAGCGCTCCTCGCTCGGGCCGGTGCGGAGGATGTCGAGCAGCCGCTCCTCGAGGCTGATCCGCCCCGGCTCCACGGCGTGTACCCGCACCCCGAGCCCGACCAGGTCGGCCACGAGGTCCGGTACGGCGGCGTCGTCGAGCTCGGCGGGGAGCGTCACCGTGTACGCGTCGCCGCCGCGGGTCAGCCGACCGGCCGCCGCCAGCCGGGCCCGCGCCTCCGGGCCCACCCGGTCGAGCCGCAGCCGCAGCTCCCGCTGGCCGAGCAGCTCGGGCAGCGTACCGGCGGCGGCGACCCGGCCCTTGTCGAGGATGACCACCCGGTCGCAGACCCGCTCCACCTCGCCGATCAGGTGCGAGTTGAGCAGTACCGCGACGCCGCGGGCCTTGAGCGAGAGCAGCAGGTCCCGTACGTCGGCGCGGCCGAGCGGGTCCAGGGCGCTGGTCGGCTCGTCGAGGATGACCAGCTCCGGGCGGGCCACCAGCGCGACGGCCAGCCCGAGGCGCTGCTGCATGCCCTTGGAGAAGCCGCCCACCCGGTCGCCGGCGCGGTCGCCGAGCCCCACGGCGGCGAGGCCCTCCTGCCGCTCCCCGGCCGGTACGGCGACGCCGGCGAGCCGCACGTGCAGCGCCAGCACCTCGGCCGCGGTGAGCCACGGCTGGTACCGGAAGAGCTCGGGCAGGTAGCCGACGCGGGCCCGGGCGTACGGGTCCCGCGCCGGGCGCCCCAGCAGCAGCACCTCGCCGGCGTCCGGCCGGACCAGGCCGAGCAGCATCTTGATGACGCTGGTCTTGCCGGCGCCGTTCGGGCCGAGCAGCCCCATCACCTCGCCCCGCTCGACGGTGAACGACACGCCGTCGACCGCGGTCCGCCGCCGGTACCGCTTGTGCAGCCCCGAGCACCACACCGCGGCCGAGGGCGGCAGGCCGGCGAGCGCCCGCTGCGCGGCCTCCTGCCGCGTCGCCTGGCCGGTCACCGGTCCCACCGCAGCCCGCGCGCCACCGACAGGACCTCGTCCGCGCTCAGCGAGCCGGCCACCGCGGTGACCACGCCGGCGTCCACCCAGACCACGGCCGCCAGCGTGCCGTCCCGCGAGGTGAGCACCGTGGCCGGCCGCCCGCCGACGTCCGCGGCCGAGCTGGTCATGTTCTCCACCGACATGAACAGCGGCAGCGTCGTCCCGTCGGCGGTAAAGCCGCGCAGCTGGGCCGCGACGTTCTCCGGCAGGATCGGCAGGGAGAGCAGGTAGTCGCGGGCGGTCTCGAAGGGCACGCCGGCGGAGTACGCGGCCGGCGCGTTCGCCCGGGCCACCAGCATCGCCGGCACCGGACGCCCCTGCGACCAGACCGCGGCGAGCCCGGGGCCGGCGGTCAGCCGGAACTGGCTGCCGTCCAGCCCCGGCGGCGGGGGCGGCAGCGTCTGCCCGGCCGCCGCCGCGAACCGCCCGGCCTTCTCCGCCGAGAACGTGAACGTCGCGCCCACCCGCCCGAGCACGTGGTACGCGGGCTCGCCGGTGACGCCGCGGGGCAGCTCGCCCACCCGCGGGGCGGACAGGCCGCTGGCCTCCTCCGCCGCGGCCGCGCCGGCGACCTGGCGGATCCTGATCTCCTCGGTCACCGTGATCTCGCCGAAGTCGTCGAGCTCGGGAAGCTTGATCAGGTCGGCCCGCGGGGCGGTGACCGGGGCGATCCGCTCGGCGTGGAAGATCGGCAGCCAGTTCGCGGCGGCCGCGGCGCTCGCCCCGAGCAGCAGCGTGACGGCGCCGACCACGGCGACCACCGGGCTGCGCAGCGCCGCCCGCCACCGGCCGGCGCGAGCGGCCGTGGCCGTACCCCGGCGCCCCTCGACCGCGGCGGCCCGGGACAGCCGGTCCCACGCCGCGTCCACGTCGGCGGCGACCTCGACCTCCAGCGCCGCGCCGGCGACCGCCGCGTCGTCGCGGGCGGCGGCCAGCCCGGCCAGGCACACCGGGCACCGCGCCACGTGCGCGCGATCGGCGTCGGCGACGCCGGCCGGCTCGTCCACGAGCCGGCGCAGGGTGCCGTCAGTCGGATGACGCATGACGGTTCAACTCCTCGCGTAGGGCTGACTCGGCGCGGCGCACGGTGGTGCCCACGCTGCCGGGAGAGAGATCGAGAGCGGCCGCCACCTCGGCGTAACTGAGGCCGCTGTGCCGCAGGACCAGCGCGAGGGCCTGCTTGCGGGGCAGCCGGGCCAGCGCCGCGCGGACCCGGCGGCGCTCGTCGAGGGTCACCACCGCGTCGGCGACATCCGGGTACACCCGGTCGCTCCCGCCGGCCGCCTCCTCCCGGGACGCGCGGCGCCGGCCGGAGCGGAGGTGGTTGAGGGCGGTGTGCGCCGCGGCGACGCAGAGCCAGCCGACCGCCTCCCCGGACGGCACCGCGGAGCGCCCGAACGTCAGGAACACCTCCTGGGCCACGTCCTCGGCCTCGTTTCGGGAGCCGAGCACGCGGGCGGCGACCGCGACGACGCGCGGGTACGCCGTGCGGAAGACCTGTTCGAGGTCGGGACGGACGGCCGCTCGTCCCGGAGGCTTCGACACGGCCACGGCGTCCCTCCGCTCGGCTCGCCTCGCCGCCGGGCCGCGGCCGCCACGGGACAGCAGCGCCGGCACGGCGGCGGCCGGTGCGGTGTCACCGTGCCCCGCGAGCTCTACATCTTCCTCCACATCTTGAAAGCACCGCCGGCTGCGCGGATGTGACACACGCCGGTACTACGCTTCGCGGGATGAGGTTCGACCGGCACACGCTCGTCCTGCTGGTACGGCCGCCGGACGCCCCGGAGCTGAGCCCGGCGGAGGCCGACGCGCTGCAGGACGCCCACCTGGCCTTCCGCGCCGACCTGCGCGACCGGGGATACCTGCTGGCCGGCGGGCCGCTCGCCGACCAGGACGACGAGCGGCTGCGCGGGATCTCGGTGATGTCGGTCGACCCGGCCACCGCCCGCGAGCTGTGCGCGGCCGACCCGGCGGTCCGGGCCGGCCGGCTGGAGGTGCGGGTGATGACCTGGATGGTGCCCGCCGGCAACATCCACTTCGCGGACGTGCCCGCCCCGCGCTCGCTGCGCGAGGTGGCCGAAGACTGAACGGTCAGCTCGTCAGCCGGAACGTCGCGTCGGCGCGGGCCTGGGCGTCGCCGACCGGGTCGAGCCGCAGCGCGTAGTCGTAGTGCCGGATGTACCGGTCCGGGTAGTTGTACGACTGGAACGACGCCCACGAGGCGCTGGCCAGCCCGGCCACCTGCCGGAAGGTGGCGTCGCCGGCGAACGTGCCGCTGCCGTCGTTGGCCGCGAGCTGGAAGTCGAAGCCGTAGTGGCGCAGGTAGTACCCGGGGAAGTTGACCGCCTCGAACGAGACGGTGCCGGACGCGCCGGCGAGGCCCGGCCGGATCCGGAACTGGGCGTCCTGGGCCGGGCTCACGTTGGCGTCGATCCGCACGTCGAAGTCGGCGTGGCGCACGTACCGGTCCTGGAAGTTGTACGACTGGATCCGGTTGACCGGCAGGGTGCTCCCCCACTTGCCGAGCACCCGGCTCTGCTCGGCCGCAGTGATGTTGAGGATGGAGCCGTGCCGCTTGCGTCTGCCGCCCATCGAGTAGTCGGTGCGGGTCCGGAAGTTCTGCGTGCTGCCGAGGTTGGTGGAGGTGATCGGCAGGTAGCCGCGGCCGGTCGCGTACTGGTCGAGCCAGAGCGCCCACTCGTCGCGCCCGTTGAACCGTGCCCACATCGGACCCTCGACCACGTTGCCGCCGCCGGTGCCGTTGGAGATGCCCATGTGCGACAGGTTGCCGAGGGTGGTCCAGGAGCCGAGCACGGAGTTGCCGGCCTCGATGGTGATGTGCCCGTCCGCGGAGGCCCGGTAGTAGCGGTAGCCGCCGACGCTGCCCGGCACCTCGATGATCTGGGTGTCGATGATGCCCTGGCCGCTGCCCCGGTTGATGTACAGCTGCGGGGCGGTGAACGTGCGGAAGTCGCTGGTCCGCACGTACCAGATGCGGTGCTTGGTGACGCCGTCGCGTGCGGAGTTGGTGGCCCAGTAGACCACGTAGTCGTTGGTGGCCGGGTTCCAGATCGCCTCGGGCGCCCAGGCGTTGCCCGCGCCGGAGATGCCGCCGGCGACGTTGACCAGGCGGGGCGCCGACCAGTTGACCAGGTCGGTGGACTCCCACACGACCAGCGAGGTGCTGCCCCGGTTGGCCGCGTCGCTCCACGAGGTGCCGCTGGCGATCCGCAGGTCGGTCGCGACGATCCAGTACCGGTCGCCGCTGGGTGACCGGACCAGCGCGGGGTCGCGGACGCCGCGGGTGCCGACCGTCGAGACGAGGACCGGGCTGCCGTTGTTGAGGTCTGTCCACCGTAGACCGTCGGTGCTGTGCGCGAGGTAGATCTGCTCGCCGGTCGCCGATTCGCCGGTGAAGTGCGCCATCAGGTATCCGGTGAACGGGTCCAACGCGGCCGCCCTCCCCGGCGTGACCGCCGTCCACGACGCGAAGAGCAGGCAGGCGGCCGCGAGCACGGCCCCGAACCGGTGAAGCGCTCTGGACATGGTGGGTCTCCTTTAGAGCGTGGGGACGACCGGGCGGATGGTGCCGTCGGCGTCGAACTCCATCCGGTCGATGGTGGTTTCCCGGTTGGTGCCGTTGCCGGCCGGCACCGCGAACCGGTGGTAGGCCACGTACCAGGTGTCGGTGCCGGGTGCCCGCACGACGGAGTGGTGGCCGGTGCCCTTGACGCCGGCGTTGAGGCGCTTCCGCAGCATGACGCCGCGGTTGGTCCACGGGCCGAGCGGCGAGGAGCCGGTGGCGTACGCGACCCGGTAGTCCTCGCTGCGCGTGTCGTTCTCCGACCACATGAGGTAGTAGAGCCCGCCGCGCTTGAAGACGAACGGCGCCTCGTTGTAGCCGGCCGGCGTGACGACCCGCACCTGGGCGGCGTCGAAGGAGACCAGGTCGGCGTTCAGCCGTACGGCCCGGGCGACGCCCTGCCCCCAGTACAGGTAGGACTGTCCATTGTCGTCGGTGAAGACCATCGGGTCGATCGCCTGGCCGCCGGCGAACTGGCCGCCCCGCACCAGCGGCCGGCCGAGCGCGTCGCGAAACGGGCCGGTCGGCGAGTCGGACACCGCCACGCCGAGCTGCTTGGTCGTGTCGCCGCTGGCCGCGCCGCCGCTGAAGTAGAGGTAGTACCGCCCGTTCGCGGTCGCCACCGCCGGTGCCCAGGCCGAGTTGTCCGCCCAGGAGACGTCCGGGCCGTGGTCGAGGATCACGCCGTGGTCGGTCCAGTTGACCAGGTCGGTGGAGGAGAACGCCTTGTAGTAGGTGCCGCTCCAGCCCGCGTACCCGTCGGTGGTCGGGTAGAGGTAGTAGCGCCCGCCGAACGTGGTGAGGTGCGGGTCGACGAAGAGGCCCGGGATCACCGGCCCCTTGGCGGTCTTCGGCGCCCAGGGCGCGGCGAGGCGAAACGAGCTGTCCGCCCGGAACGCCGCCGTGTCCTGGACGGTGTCGAGCCAGAGCGCGAAGTCGCGGTGCCGGATCCGCCGCCCCGGGTAGTTGTACGAGGCGAGGGCCACCGACCCGGCCTCCGCACCGTCCACGGCGCAGAACGTGGCGTCGGCCCGGAACGTGGCGTCGCCGGTGTTGGCGTCGACCCGCAGCCGGAAGTCGCGGTGCCGCAGGAAGAGCCCGTCCCTGGTCTGGAACGAGTAGCAGCCCGGCGCGGCCAGGCCGTTGACGACCGTGACCGTCGCGTCCCGCTTGACCTGCGCGGCGCTGCCCGAGCTCACGGCTTCGAGCTGGGCGAGCCCGCCCGCGTGCCGCACGAAGCGCCCGGAGTGGTTGACCGACTCCAGCGATCGCGCCCCGGTCGGCAGGGCGGCGGCCGAGGCCGCCCCGCCGGGCAGCACGACGGCGAGGCCGGTGACCAATGTGGACAGGGCGAGGACCGGGAGGATGCGCATGGCGGGCTCCAACGTTTCGGTCGTGTTGCGCACGAGTGTTAGCGATAACATGTATCGCTGTCAACCCCTGCCCCGACGCCGGTGCCCGGGTCCCATGGCTCCGGTGCGCGGCGTCGCGGCTAGGCGCGTCCGTCCACAGTGGCGCCACGACGGCCGAGGGTCCCGTGAAGCGCGCGCCGCGCCGAGTCCTGCGGCTCGCGCCTCCGCCGTCGAGACATCCAGTCGCGGCTTGGGCCCCGGGCCGCCGTCGCCCCGCGCGGGCCACAGCCACCTCGACCGCTCGACCCTTCGACGAACCCTCCAGATCAGCCCACGGTCTCCCGCGAGCCAGCGGACGTCGGGCTCAGGGTGATCGTGGTAATCCGGTGCCCCGCTGGGGGCACCCAGGTACCACGATCTCGACGAACGCCCCTTGATCCGTTCAGCAACCAGCTACACGGCCGTGGATCTGGTCGTCGTGCGCGCGGACCTCGTCCGCGGCAGCGGACCGTTGGGGTCCGCCGCGACGTGCGTCGCGGGAGCGACGCGGGCTGACATCGCGGGACCGCGGAGGGTGAGGCCGCGGGAGCAACGGTCCGGACCACGACGGGCGTCGCGGTAGCTCGGGTGATCGAAGCTCCCCTCAAGCCGCTCTAACGACATGAAGGGAGCTTCGATCACGGGAGGCGGGGTGGGGCGGTGGACTCGCGGATGCGCAGCGACGGGCTGATGACGACGCGGTGGGTGGGGCGGTCCGGGTCGGCGAGGCGGTCGGCGACCAGGCGGACGGCGGCCCGGCCGATCGAGCGGCGCGGCGGCCGGACCGCGGTCAGCGGCGGGCTGAAGAGGGCGGCGACCTCGTCGTCGTAGGCCACGATGGACAGGTCGCCGGGCACCGAGAGGTGGCGCTCCTCGCAGTGCTGCACCAGCGCGATCGCCTCCGCGTCGGCGTGCACCAGCAGCGCCGTCGTGGCGGTGGCGCGGCACCGGTCGAGCACGTCGTCGAGCAGGCCGTCGCGCTCCGGCGACCGGGCGTCGGGCACCACGGCCTCGACCGTGGCCGCCGGGTCGAGGCCGCACTCGGCCACGGCCTCCAGCCATCCGCGGCGGACGTGCGGGCGGGTCGGGCTGTTGGCGTCGAGCACGACGCCGACCTTGCGGTGGCCGAGCGAGACCAGGTGGCGCACGGCCATCGCGGCGCCGAGCGCGTGGTCGGTGACCACCGACTCCAGCACCGCGTGGTGCGCGCCCACCGTGGCGGTGCGCTCCAGCAGCACCACGGGTACGCAGGTGTGGGCGAGCCAGTCGACGGTCCGCCCGGCGGTCGGCGCGTCCATCCGCGGCGCGATGACCAGGCCGTCGACGCCGAGCCGGTCGACCAGGCGTTCCAGCTGGGGTTTGTCGTCGTCGGCGTCGTACGAGGAGCCGCGCAGCACGAACCGCATGTCGAGCTCCAGGGCGGCCTCCTCCGCGCCCCGGGCCACGTCCGGCCAGTAATAGTCCAGCGACGGCACGAGCATGCCCAGCGCGCGCCCACTGAGGGGCGTGTCGAGCGCGGAGGCGTCGTCGGCTGGCTCGCCGGGCGCGATCAGGGCGACCCCGCCGTGCACCCGCCGGACGAGGCCCTCGGCGGCGAGCTGGGCGATGTCGCGCCGGATCGTGACCGGGGCGGCGCCGAGCGCCTGCGAAAGGTCGGAGATGCGCATCGCGCCGTCGCGTTGCAGCGCTTCCAGAAGCTGCTGGCGGCGGGCGACCTGCAGCGGCCCCCGCGGCTGGCTCAGCGCGGAGCGGTCGGCCTGTGGCGAGCCGGCGGCCAGGTCCGGCGCGAACCAGCCGGCCGGGTCCCGGGGCTCTGTCATCGGGTACCTCCGAGGTGCGGGTCGTGCGGGTGGGACTGCTCGACCGTCAGCGTGAGCCGGCCGGTCGCGCCGAGCGCGGTGACGTCGATCGCCAGCCGGGTGAGCCGCTCTCCCCACACTCCGGCGAGCATAGGATCGTCGAGCACGCGGGTGGTCGCGGCGCACGGGGCCGCCGGCTGCCAGCGCAGCGTGGCGTGGCCGGCGCCGTCGAGGGCGGTGACGTCGGCGCGGCCGGGTCCGGTGTGGACGTCGCCGGCGACGAGCCAGTGGACGTGCGTCGGCGCGGCCGCCGGGTCGGGGTCGAGCTCCCAGGCGTCGGTGACCACGATCCGTCCACTGTGGCGCTCCAGCCGGGCGGTGCGGCGCCAGCTCCGTACGTCGGAGCGGGGGTACGCGCCGGCGAGGTCGAGGCTCAGCTCGCCGTCGCCGGGGGTGACCCGCCGGGCCGCGTACGCCGGGCCGGGCGCCTGGGCGGTGCCGCGGATGTGCGGGACGTTGTGCCAGTCGCTGTGCATGGTCCAGATGTCGTAGCGCTCCGGCCCGAACGTCCGCGCCGTGTACGTCGGGCGGCCGGCGTCGACCAGCACCGGTACCCCGTCGAGGGCGACGACGACCGAGCCGACGTCGTTGTGGTTGTGGTGCTCGCCGTTGTGCCCGCCCTTGACGGCGAGGGTCAGCCCGGCCGGGCTGCCGGCCGTGGGGCGGGCGAGCAGCACCTGGGTGGAGGGGAGCCACACCTCCCGCGGCAGCGGCGGTGCCGCCGGCCCGGTGGAAAGCCACACCGGGTCGGTCAGGGCGCGCAGCAGCCGCCCGAGCCCTTCACCCTCGTCGGCCACGGGGGCGTCGGGGCGGCGGTGGGCGGCGGCGTGCGCCTCCGCGTCCCGGTCGCCGACCCGGCGGGCGGCCCGGTGCAGGGCGTGCCACGGCGGGGTGCCGGGCGGCCGGGCGGAGCCGTCGGCGTGGTTGAGGTGCCACTCGCCGCCCAGATGGGTGCGGTGCGGGAAGGCGACCGTGTGCCGCAGCGCCCCGCCCGGGACCTCGCCGAGCGCGCCGCCGGTGGCGTGGGCGAGCAGGTCGAGCGCCTCGTGCGCCCGGCAGGCGCCGTTCCACCAGTAGGCGTAGCCCTCGTCGACCGCGCCGTCGGCGGGGAGGGCGGCCACGTACCGGTCGAGCCCTTCGAGCACCAGGTCGACCAGCGCCGCCCGCCGGAACGGGTCGTCGTCGACCAGGCGCAGGGCGGCGACCAGGACGTTGCCGTGGATCCACGGGCTCCAGTTGTGCACGTCGCCGTCGAGGCCGAGCCAGTGCCAGTCGCGGCGGCCGGCGAACGGGCGCAGCACCCGCCGGTCGACCTCGTGCCGGACCCGGGCGCGCAGGCCGGGCGCGTACCCGTCGAGCGGGCCGCCGAGCAGCTGGTCGACCCAGGCCAGCTGGGCGGCGACCTCGCCGGCGCCGAGGTCGAGGTAGGGGTCGGTCACGGTCGGCAGCACCGCGCCGTGCACCGCGTGGGTGTCGTCGTGCGCCGGCCAGCACCAGCCGCTCTGCTCGCAGAGCAGCGTCACGCCGTCGACCACCTCGTCGAGCCAGGTGGTGTCGAGGGTGACCGCGGCGAGGACGGCCGCCCGGGTGAGCCGCCGCTGCCGGGCGAAGACCTCCCGCTCGTACGCCGCGCGGTCGCCGTCGCGGATATACCGCGCGTACTGGCTGGCCAGCGGCACCGGCCAGGGGGTGCCGAGGTCGCGCTCGGCGGGCGCCCGCAGGTGTCGCAGCGTGGCGGCGTCCGCCCGGGACCACACGGCGCGCTCGGTCGCCGGCGGCACCGGCAGCGCCGCGTCCGGTGGCGCGAGGACCCGCGCGAGCAGGTCCGCGCCGGCATCCGGCCACGCCGCGGCGAGAGGGCCGGCGAAACGGGTCGTGGGGGGCATGGCACCTCGGAGAACAGCTGAGCAGATCCGATCGCTCGTGATCGTATCAGATCATGAACGATCGAATCTGCTCGGCTTAGTGTGAACAAGTTATTGACATGTTCAGTTGTGAGCGTTTTACTTCGGAAACCCAGCCGTTGCCTCCCCGACACAGCCGGCCGGCAACGCCCTCCGCTCGCCCCTTCGATGGAGACGGACCGATGCGACAGGACCGCGGACGATGACCGGAGCGACGCGCCACGCCGTCCCCACGGCCGCCGGCACCTGGGGGCGGGACGACTGGCTGGCCCTCGCCGACCGGATGCTCGCCGCCGTCCGGCCGTACGCGTCGCCCGGCCACGCGCGGATCGCCCTCCCCGGCCCGCCGGGCGGGTTCGGGCGGGCGGTCGACGGCCTCGAAGGGTTCGCCCGCACGTTCCTGCTGGCCGGCTTCCGCGTCGCCGGCGCGCGCGGGGCTGGGCTGGACGACCTCGCCGACTGGTACGCGAAGGGGATCGCCACCGGCACCGACCCGGACGCGCCCGACCGGTGGGTCCGGCTCGACGAGCACCCGCAGGCGAAGGTGGAGGCGGCTTCCCTCGCGCTGGTCCTCGACCTGACCCGGCCGTGGATCTGGGACCGGCTCTCCCCCGCCGTGCGCGAGCGGGTGGTGGACTACCTGGCGCCCGCGGTCGGCGACGACACGTACCCGCGGATCAACTGGGTCTGGTTCCGGCTCGTGGTGCAGACGTTCCTGCGCTCGGTGGGCGGGCCGCACTCGCTCGCCGAGATGGCCGACGACCTCGCCACCCACGACACGTTCGCCCGGCCGGACGGGTGGCTGTCCGACGGCGCCGAGCGGTCGTACGACCACTACGTCGGCTGGGCCCTCCACCTGTACCCGACGCTCTGGGCCCGGATGGCCGGGGCGGGCGACCTGGCCGCGGAGCGCCGCGACCGCGACCTGGCCGGCCTCGACCGGTTCCTGCGCGACGCGGTCGCGCTCGTCGGCGCGGACGGTTCGCCGCTGATCCAGGGGCGGAGCCTGGTCTACCGGTTCGCGGCGGCCGCGCCGTTCTGGGTCGGCGCCCTGGCCGGGGTCCCGTCGGTCGGCCCCGGGCGGCTGCGCCGGGCCGCCACCGGCATCGTGCGGCACTTCGTGGAGCGGGGCGCCTTCGACGAGCGCGGCCTGCTCACCCTCGGCTGGCACCGGCCGTGGCCGAGGCTGGCCCAGGCGTACTCCGGCACCGGCTCGCCGTACTGGGCCAGCAAGGGGCTGCTCGGCATCGCGCTGCCCGCCGACCATCCGGTGTGGACGGAGCCGGAGGAGCCGCTGCCGGTCGAGGAGCGGGACGAGGTACGGGCCGTGCGCGCGCCGGGCTGGCTGGTCTCCGGCACCCGCGCCGACGGCATCGTCCGCGTGGTCAACCACGGCACCGACCACGCCGGGGAGGGGAGCACCGGCGGCGACTCCCCGCTCTACGCCCGCCTGGGCTACTCGACCGCGACCAGCCCGGTGCTCGACGAGGGCGGCTGGGTCGACCCGCTCGACCAGTCGGTCACCCTGGTCGACGCCGCCGGCCGGGCCACGCACCGGTCCGGCATGCGCCCGCTGACCGTTCACGTTAACAGCGACGGTGTCGGCGTCGCCGGCTCGCGCGGCCCGGTCCGCTGGGTCGACCCGGACCCCGGCCACCGCGACCACGGCGGCGGCCGCCCGGGCCGGCACCGCCCGGCCGGGGTCCTCACCGTGTGCTCGCTGGTCCGCGGCCCCTGGGAGCTGCGCCTGGCCCGCGTCGACGGGCTGGCCGAGGGCCTCGACCCGGCCGCCCTCCGGCTGCGGGTCGGCGGCTGGCCGGTGGCCGGCGGCGCGACGGCGGCCTTCGGCGGCGGCGTGGCGAGCGTGACCGGGGCCGGCCTGACCAGCTGGCTCGAAAGTGTCCACGGTGGAGGGACAGCCGGCGCCACCGCGGTGCCGGACGGCGGCCCGCTGGACGGCGACGTGGTGGTGCCGTGGCTGGACCATCCGGTCCGGCCGGGTGCCTGGGTCGCCGTCCTCACCGAACTCTCCCGGGAGCCCGCCGTCCCGGCCCGGCAGGCGTGCCGCGCCGCGCTCGTCGAGGGCGCGGGCGCCCTGCGGGCGGCGGTCGACTGGCCCGACGGGGCGAGCACAACGACCCGACTCGACCTGCCAGGGGACGCCGCGGCGACCTGGTAGCAGCGTGGGCCCGGCACCGGGCCCCTGAACCCGAAGGAGAAAGGATGAAGCGCGCGATACCTGCCGTAGTCGGCGCCGCCACGGCGCTGGCGCTCGTCCTCGCCGGTTGCGGCGGCGAGGACGAGCCAGCCGACCCCAACGCTCCGGTGACGATCACCCTCGCCGGCTGGAGCCTGTCGACGACGCCCGAGTTCAAGACGCTCGCCGACGGCTTCCACGCCGCCCACCCGAACGTGACGGTCGAGCTCAAAGAGTACGATGCCACCAACTACGACACGCAGATGACCGCCGACCTCGCCGCCGGCACCGCGCCCGACGTGTACGTGCTGAAGAACCTCAAGAACTTCTACACGTACCAGAGCGGGGGCCAACTGCTCGACGTCTCGGACACCGCCGGCGGCCTCGCCTCGGTCCCGTCGCTCGGCGCCTACCAGGTCGACGGCAAGACCTACGCGGTCCCGTACCGGCAGGACTCGTGGGTGCTCTACTACAACAAGGAGCTGTTCGCCAAGGCGAAGGTCGCCCCGCCGGACGGGAGCTGGACCTGGGACGACTACGCGGCCGCCGCCAAGGCGCTGACCACCGGCATCAAGGCGGCCGGCGGCAAGGCGACCGGCGCGTACCAGCACGTCTTCCAGTCGACCGTGCAGGGCTTCGCGCTCGCCCAGACCCCCGGCGCGGACCTGCTCTCCGGCGACTTCTCCTACCTCAAGCCCTACTACCAGCGGTCGCTGGACCTGCAGGCGGCCGGCGCGCAGCCGACGTTCGGCACCGCGAACACCAACAAGCTCACCTACCAGGCGCAGTTCGGCAAGCAGCAGTCGGCGATGCTGCTGATGGGGAGCTGGTACATCGCGACCCTGCTCAAGCAGCGGGTCAGCGGCGACGCCGACACGTTCGACTGGGGCATCGCCCCGGCGCCCCAGTTCGACAAGTCGACCACCGGCACCTCGGCCACCCCGGTCACGTTCGGCGACCCGACCGGGCTGGGCATCAACCCCAAGGCCGGCAAGGCCGAGCAGGCCGCCGCGAAGGCGTTCCTCGGGTACGTCGCCGGGGAGGAGGCCGGCAAGGCGCTGGCCGGCATCGGCATCACCCCGGCCCTGGTCACCGACGCGGTCAGCCAGACGCTGTTCGGGCTGGACGGGGTGCCGCAGGACGATCTGTCGAAGTTCGCGTACGCCAAGCACGACACCAAGGTGGAGAACCCGGTCTCGAAGCACACCGCCGGCCTCCAGAACCTCCTCAACGAGACCCACTCGGCGATCCTGTCCGGCAGCACGGGCCTCGACCCGGCCATCGACGAGGCGCAGAACCGCGCCAAGAACGAGGTCCTCAACCAGTGAGGTGACGGCGGGTCCGGCCGGGCGCCGGACCCGCCTCCCGACCGCCGAACGTTCCCCTGGAGAGTCCTATGGCAACGCTGTCGCGACCTCGGCCCAGACGGAGCCTGGTGTGGCGCAACACGGTCGCCGGATGGTCGTTCATCCTGCCCAACTTCGCCGGCTTCGCCGCGCTCACGCTGGTACCCGTCGTCGCGCTGTTCTACCTGGCCTTCACCAACTGGAACGTCTTCGGCGTGGCGGAGTGGACCGGCACCGCGAACTTCCGTCGCATGTGGAACGACGCGAGCTTCTGGACCGCGCTGAAGAACACCGTCTACTACACGGTCTTCCACATCCCGCTGACCATGGCGGCGGCGCTGGGGCTGGCGCTGCTGCTCAACCGGAAGCTGCGCGGCGTGGCGTTCTTCCGCACGGTCGCGTTCTTCCCGTACATCACGTCGATCGTGGCGATCGCGGTCGTCTGGAACCAGCTCTTCAGCCCCGAGTACGGGCCGGTGAACGCGTTCCTGCGCTGGGTCGGGATCGACAACCCGCCGGGCTGGACGACGTCGGCGGACTGGTCGATGCCGGCCGTCATCCTCGTCGGCACCTGGCGGTACATGGGGTACTACATGCTGCTCTTCCTCGCCGGGCTGCAGACCATCCCGGCCCAGCTCTACGAGGCCGCGCAGATCGACGGCGCGACCCCGTGGCAACGGTTCGTCAACGTGACCCTGCCGGGGCTGCGGCACACGACGTTCTTCGTCACCGTGATGCTCACCATCGAGAGCTTCAAGGTCTTCGACCTCATCCTGGTGATGACCCAGGGCGGCCCGGGACAGTCCACATTGGTCCTGTCCCAGTACGTCTACCAGAAGGGCTTCGTGGAGAACCAGTTCGGCTACGCCTCGGCCGTCTCCATCGTGCTGTTCGCCATCTGCTTCGGCGTCACGCTCGTCCAGTTCCTGGTCAACCGGAGGGTGGAGCGATGACGAACCACTCGGCGACCGCCACCGACGTGCGCCCACCGGCGGGCCTCACCCTGCCCGGCCGCCCCACCGCGCGGCGCCGCCCCACCCGGGCGTGGCGGGTGGCCGGCTACGCCGCGCTCGTGCTGGCGGCGGCCGCGCTGCTGCTGCCGTTCTACTGGATGGTGGTCTCGTCGTTGAAGACGAACAACGACGTCTTCACGATCCCCATCAAGTGGCTGCCCGACCCGGTGGTGTGGCGCAACTACGCCGACATCTGGCAGCGCTCGGACATGACCACCTGGCTGGGCAACACGCTGCTGCTGTCGGTCGCCGTCACCACCCTTCAGGTGCTCACCGGCAGCTTCGCCGCGTACGGCTTCGCCCGGGTCCGCTTTCCCGGCCGTGACGTGCTCTTCCTGGCGTACGTCGGCACGATCGCGGTGCCCTGGCAGTCGTACATGATCCCGCAGTTCGTGCTCATGTCGAAGCTGCACCTGTCGAACACGCTCTGGTCGATCGTCGCGATCCAGGCGTTCGGCGCGTTCGGCGTGTTCCTGATGAAGCAGTTCTACGAGACGATCCCCGAGGAGCTGAGCGAGTCGGCGCGGGTGGACGGGCTCACCGAGTTCGGCATCTACCGGCGGATCATGCTGCCGCTGTCCCGGCCGGCGCTGGCCAGCCTGGCGCTCATCACGTTCGTCACCACCTGGAACGACTACCTCGGCCCGCTGATCTACCTGCGCAGCCCCGAGCTGCGCACCATCCAGCTCGGACTGAACACGTTCGTCTCGCAGTACAACGCCGAGTACGCGCTCATCATGACCGGCTCGGTCCTGTCCGTACTGCCGGTGGCGGTCATCTTCCTGCTCGGGCAGCGGTACTTCGTCGAGGGCATCGCCACGACCGGACTGAAGGGCTGACCCATGCGACTACGTCACGACACCCTCGCCGCGGTCTTCGACGGCGTACACGTCGCGCTGGTGAGCAACCTGCTGCTGGTGCTCGGCGGGCTGCCGCTGGTGCTGCTCGCGTTCACCACCGACCCGGCCCGCTCCTGGCCGCTCTGGGCGCTGGCCGCCCCGCTCTGCGCGCCGGGCGTCTGCGGCGTCTTCGCGGTCATGTCCGGCTACTCGGCCGGCCGGAGCGGCGGCGCGGTGCGCACGTTCGCCCGTACCTGGCGGGCGACCGCGCGGCCGGCGATGCTCTGGACCGCCGCGGCCACCGCCGCGCTGGTCGTGCTCGGCGTGGACGCCGCCGCCGCGTGGGGGCACCGGATCGGCGCGCTCGCCCTGCCGGTGCTGGCCGTGCTCGCGCTCCTCACCGCCGCCACCGCGCTGCTCGGGCTGGTGGCGATCGCCGAGCGCCCCGCCGCCCGGCTGCGCGACGTGGCCCGCGCCTGCCTCTACCTGGGCGTGCGCCGCTGGTACCTGACCGGGGTCTCGCTGCTGGTCCTGTCGCTGCTGGCCCAGTTCACGGCGGCCCGCCCCGCGCTCGGCCTCGGCCTGGCCGCGGCCCCGCTGCTCTACGCGGTCTGGGCGAACACCCGCTACACCCTGCGCCCCGCGCTGGAGCCCTTTCGGGGGCGGGGCCCGGCGGGTCCCGCACCGGTCCCCGGCCGGTGACCCGGAAGGCCCCCCGACGCCCTGACCGGGCGTTCGCACACACGAGAGGACAGCGTCCATGACGGGGATCGAGGTTCGGCCCGGTACCGACGCCGGGGCGATCGCCGGCGCGGTGACCGCCGCGCTGCGCACGATCGACGCGAACATCGACACCTACGGCGACCGGTACCCCGCGGACACCACCGCCGGCGACCGGTACCCGCTGCGGCCGCCGGACGCGGGACAGCCGCTCGGCGGCAACGTCGGCTGGACCACGAGCTTCTGGCCGGGGATGCTCTGGCTGGCGCACGACCTGACCGGCGACGACCGCTACCGCCGGGCGGCTCTGTCGCATGTGGACAGCTTCGCCGACAGGGTGCGGGACGGCGTCGACCTGGGCACGCACGACCTCGGGTTCCTGTACACCCTCTCCTGCGTCACCGCGGCGACCCGGGCCGGCGACCGGCGGGCCCGGGACGCGGCGCTGGCCGCCGCCGGGCACCTGACCACCCGCGTGCTCGCGGCGGCCGGCATCATCCAGGCCTGGGGCGACCTCGGCGACCCCCGCCAGCGCGGCCGCACCATCATCGACAGCCTGATGAACACCCCGCTGCTCTACTGGGCCGGCCACGTCAGCGGCGACGAGCGGTACCCGGCCATCGCGCTGCGGCACACCGTCCAGCTGCGCGAGCACATCCTGCGCCCGGACGGCACCACGTTCCACACGTTCTACTGGGACCCGGAGACCGGCGCCCCGCTGCGCGGCGAGACCGAGCAGGGGCACGCCGACGACTCCTGCTGGGCCCGGGGCCAGGCCTGGGCGGTCTACGGCTTCACCCTCAACCACCGGTACACCGGTGACCCCTCGTTCCTCGCGGCGGCGCGGACCTGCGCCGACTACCTCCTGGCCCACCTGCCGGCCGACCACGTCCCGTACTGGGACCTGGTCTTCACCGACGGCAGCGGGCAGGAGCGGGACAGCTCGGCGGCGGCGATCGCCGCGTGCGGGCTGGCCGAGCTGGCCGGCAGCGTCGCGGACCCGGCGCTGGCCGAGACGTACCGGGAGGCCGCGGCCCGGATCCTGCGCTCGCTCGTGGCGGGCTACGCCACCGGCGGGCACCCGGGCGCGCTGATCCGGCACGGCGTCTACGACAAGCCGAAGGGCATCGGCGTCGACGAGGGCACCCTGTGGGGCGACTACTTCTACCTGGAGGCGCTGACCCGCGCCGCGGTCCCCGACTGGACCGGTCCCTGGTGACTACTGAAAGGGCCACGATGGAATACCGGTACCACTGCGACATCCCGGCGCGGGACGGCCTCAACGCGTTGCCGTTCAACCCGTGCCGGCTGCTCGACCTGACCCTGCTGAGGCTGCCGGCCGGCGAGTCCTGGACCGGCGACTGCGGCGACCGGGAGACGCTCGCGGTCGTGCTCGGCGGCACGGCGTCGTTCACTGTGGACGGTCACCGGTTCGCCGATGTGGGCGGGCGCGCCGACGTCTTCGCCGGCAAGCCCCACTCGGTGTACGTCCCGGCCGGCGCCCGGGTCACCGTCGAGGCGCTCACGGCGGTGGAGGTCGCGCTCCCCAGCGCCCCCAGCGACCTGGTCACCGCGCCGTACGTGATCGGTCCCGAGCGGGTGGCGAGCGGGCGGTGGGGCGCGGCCAACTTCGGCCGGAAGTACCACCAGATCCTCACCGAGATCGCCCAGCCGGACCTGCCCGCCGCCCGGCTCATCGTCGGCGAGACCTACACGCCGTCCGGCAACTGGAGCACCTATCCCCCGCACCGCCACAAGGTCGACGACCTGCCCGCCGAGGCCGCGCACGAGGAGATGTACTACTTCCGGGTCGACCGGCCCGGCGGGTTCGGCATCTCCCGGGTCTACACCGACGAGGGCTACGAGGAGAACGTCACCGTCCGCGACCACGGCGTCCAGATGATGCCCGAGGGGTACCACACGGTGGTCAGCGCGCCCGGCTACACCACGTACTACCTATGGTTCCTGGCCGGCACCCAGCGCACCCAGGCCGCCCGCGAGGACGCCGACCTGGCCTGGGTCGGGCAGACCGTGCCCACCCTGCGCAGCGTGGGGCTGTAGCCGATGGTCCTGGACAGCTTCCGCCTCGACGGCCGCGTCGCCCTGGTCACCGGCGGCGGCCGGGGCATCGGGCAGGCGCTCGCCACCGCCCTCGCCGAGGCCGGCGCGGACGTCGCGCTGCTGGGCCGCACCCGTCCCACCGCCACCGCCGCCCGGATCGAGGCGCTCGGCCGCCGGGTGCTGGTGGTGCCCGGCGACCTCGCCACCGCCGGGCCGGACGCGCTCGCCGACGCCGTCGAGGCGGTGGTCACCGGGCTCGGCCGCCTCGACGTGCTGGTCAACAACGCCGGCCTCATCCGCCGTTCGGCCGCCGTGGCGCACCCGCCGGAGGACTGGGCGCAGGTGCTCCGGGTCGACCTGGACGCGGTGTTCCACCTGTGCCAGGCGGCCGGGCGGGTCATGCTCGGCCAGCGCCACGGCAGGATCGTCAACGTGGCGTCGATGCTCTCGTACCAGGGCGGCGTGCGGGTGCCGTCGTACACCGCGGCCAAGCACGCCGTCGTCGGCCTCACCCGGGCCCTGGCCAACGAGTGGGCCGCCGAGGGCGTCAACGTCAACGCGATCGCCCCCGGCTACATCGCCACCGACCAGACCATGGTCCTGCGCGACGACCCGGACCGGGAACGCGCGATCCGCGAACGGATCCCGGCCGGCCGCTGGGGCACACCCGAAGACCTCATGGGTGCGGTGGTCTTCCTCGCCTCCGACGCCGCCCGGTACGTGCACGGCTCCGTCCTCGCCGTGGACGGAGGCTGGCTCGCCCGCTAGGAGTGCCCGTCGTGACGACTGAGCGACTGTTCGGGACGCAGCGGCAGGAACGGCTGCTCGCCGAGCTGCGCGGGCACGGCGCGGTACGCGTCCGCGACCTCGCCCGCGAGCTCGGCGTCAGCGAGCTGACCATCCGCCGGGACATCGCCGCCCTCGCCGAGCGTGGCCTCGTGTCCAAAGTGCACGGTGGCGCCACCCTGCCGGCGCACCGCCCGGCGGTCGGCCAGCCCCGCCGGGTCTCGATCCGGTTCACCATCGGCATGGTGGTCCCGTCGCTCGACTTCTACTGGCCGCCGGTCGTGGCCGGGGCCCGGGCCGCGGCGGCCGCGCTGGGTGTCACCATCCAGCTGCGCGGCTCCAGCTACGACCCGGACGAGGACCGCCGCCAGGTCGGCCGGCTGGTCGACGCCGGCGAGGTACACGGGCTGCTGCTCGCGCCCGGACTCGACGCGGACGCCGCGCTGCCCGACTGGCTGGACCGGCTGGCGCTGCCGGCGATCCTCCTGGAGCGGGAGCCGCGCGGGTGCACGGCGGCCGAATGGGTGCGCACCGACCACGCGCACGGCCTGGACCTCGCGGTGCGGCACCTGTGCCAGCAGGGGCACCGCCGCGTCGGGCTGCTCCTGGCCGAGCGGAGCCCCACCTCGGCACACCTGATGCGGGCCTGGCGGGCGGCGCGCGCCGACCCCGACCTGGCGCCCGTCCTGGCCCCGCACGAGTACCTCACGCCGGACCGCGTCGCCGGGATCCTGCGGGAGTGCCGGCGGGCGGGGGTCACCGCGCTGGTCGTCCACAGTGACCCGGAGGCCGTGGCGGTCGCCCAGTGGTGCGCGGAACGGGGCGTCGAGATCCCCGGCGACCTCGCGATCGTCGCCTACGACGACGAGACCGCCCACCTGGCCGAGCCCGCGCTCACCGCGGTCCGGCCGCCCAAGAGCCACCTCGGGCGGCTCGCCGTGGAGCTCATGGTCGCCCGCCTGCTCGGCGGCGAGCGCCGCCCCGCGCACCGGGTGCTGCTCGCGCCCGACCTGGTCGTGCGCGCCTCCTCGCTGACCCGCCCGTAGCCGGCCGCCCGACCGCGCGCGGCCTGTCTGGAGAGGTTTCGGACCCGGGGCGGCTTCGGCCTTGAGCGGATCCAACCCCGAAAGAGATCTGGGCTACCGCGACGTCCGCGGTGGTCCGGACCGTTGCGCGGGGTCCCCGGGGAAACGTGGAGCGCAGCGGAGCGTTTTCTTGGGGTGCATTCCCGCGGCCTCACCCTCCGCGCCCGGTCGCCCACCATTCCTCAGCCGATCTAGAACGTTTAGGGCTCCATATCCGCCCTAAGCGTTCTAGATTCACAACCGTCGAGAGCAGGCCGCGATCGCGCTGTTCGAGTGTGAACGTTATCGATCGACTCGCTTCGGACCCTGGCCCCCGGGTTACGAAGGTGTTACCAATGTGATGACCATCAATGTCTTGGGTGGGAGGGGCACGACGTGAGAAGGAACAGACGGCTGCTGGCGGCCGGGGCGGCACTCGTCCTGGCCACCGGCGCGGCGGCGGTCGTGGTGGCCGCTCCGGCGCAGGCGGCACCGGTCACCGTCACCAACGGCACGCAGTTTCGGGACACCGCCGGCAACGTGCTGCACGCCCACGGCGGCGGCGTCCTCAAGGTCGGTGACTACTACTACTGGTTCGGCGAGAACCGCAACGCCGACAACACCTTCCGCGCGGTCTCCGTGTACCGCTCCACGAACCTGCGCGACTGGGAGTTTCGCAACAACGTGCTGACCCAGTCGTCGGCCGCCGAGCTCCAGGTCGCCAACATCGAGCGGCCGAAGGTCGTCTACAACGCGAGCACCGGCCGGTACGTGATGTGGATGCACAAGGAGAACGGCTCGAACTACAGCGAGGCCCGCGCCGCCGTCGCCTCGTCGGCCACTGTGGACGGTGCCTACACGTACCACGGCAGCTTCCGCCCGCTCGGGCAGCACATGTCCCGCGACATCACGCTCTACAACGACGGCGGCACCGCGTACATGATCTCGGCCGCCGACGAGAACTACGACCTGCACATCTACCGCCTCACCGCCGACTACCTCAACGTGGCCAGCCTGGTCGGCAACTTCTGGAACGACGCCCACCGCGAGGCGCCGGCCATGTTCAAGCGGGGCAGCACGTACTTCCTGCTGACCTCGGCGGCGACCGGCTGGAACCCCAACCAGGCGCAGTACGCCACCGCGCCCGCCGTCTCCGGCCCGTGGACCGGCTGGACCAACGTGGGCAACGGCACCACGTTCAGCTCGCAGCCGACGTACGTGCTGCCGATCCAGGGCAGCTCGACGACGAGCTACCTCTACCTGGGCGACCGCTGGGCCGGCGCCTGGGGCGGGCCGGTCAACGACTCGCAGTACGTCTGGCTGCCGATCGCCTTCCCGTCCAGCACGAGCATGAGCCTGAGCTGGTACCCGTCGATCACCATCGACACGGCCACCGGGACCGTCACCGGCAGCTCCCCCACGTACTACCGCGTCACCGCCCGGCACAGCGGCCGGGTGATGGACGTGGTCAGCAACTCCACGGCCAACAACGCCGAGGTGAAGCAGTACTCCTGGAACGGCGGCGGCAACCAGAAGTGGGAGTTCCAGGACGCCGGCGGCGGCTACGTGCGGCTGGTCAACCAGAACTCCGGCAAGTGCCTGGACGTCGCGTCGTCGTCCACAGCGGACGGTGCGAACGTCATCCAGTACACCTGCGGCGGCGGCACCAACCAGCAGTGGCAGTGGGTGGCGACCGGCAGCTACTTCCAGCTCCGCGCCCGGCACTCGGACAAGTGCCTCGACGTGGTCAGCGCGAACACCGCCGACGGCGCGGACATCCAGCAGTACGCCTGCGGCTCCGGCACCAACCAGCAGTGGACGAGGACGGCATCATGACCAGACACCGCCTGACCGCGACCCTGGCCGCCCTGCTCGCCCTGGTGGCGGGCGCCGCCGTGGCACCCCGGCCCGCCGCGGCCGCGACCACGCTGGTCTACACGACCTTCAAGGGCGACGCGGTCGCCGACGAGGAGCTGTGGGTCTACCGCTCCACGGACGGCGGAACGAACTACAGCGTGCTCGCCGACACCAACTACCGCGGCCCGAGCGGCGTGCTGCGCGACCCGAGCATCCTCAAGTACAACGGCCGGTACTACATCGCGTACACGGTCCAGTCGTGGACCACCAACTCGACGTACTTCAACATCGCCACCAGCACCAACCTCACCTCGTGGACGCACGTGGCCAGCGTCCCGTCGGGCATCGCGAACACCCGCTTCACCTGGGCGCCGGAGTTCTACGTCGAGGGGAGCACGGTCCGGGTCATCGCCAGCGTCGCCGCGACGACCTGCTCCAACTGCTTCCGCCCGTACGTCTACACCGCGCAGAACTCCGCCCTCACCTCGTGGAGCGGCCCGTCGCAGATGTGGGGGCTCGGCACCAACCACATCGACACGTTCGTGGTGAAGTCGGGCGGCACCTGGCACGCGTTCACGAAGGACGAGACCGGCAAGTACATCGAGCACTGGACCACCACCAAGAACCTCCTGGAGGGCTGGGTCAACCGCGGCCGCCTGTGGAGCTCCGGCTACGAGGGCCCGTCCCTGGTCCGGCTGGACGACGGCCGCTGGCGGATCTACGTCGACAAGTACACCAACGGGGGTGTCTGGACCGCGACGAGCGGCGACCTGAACAGCTGGACCGGCCTGAGCGCGGTCGGCTGCTCCGGCTGCCGGCACGGCACCGCCACCCCGATGTAGCCCGCCCGGCCTGTGATCGAAGCTCCCTTCACGTCGTTCTAGCGGCGTGAGGGGAGCTTCGATCACGGTCAGCGCCCCGGGCGCCGGGAATTCACCTGGACGAAACCCAAGAAGATCAGGCCGCGGGTAGCGTCCCAACATTCTCGACGACATCGACCCGTTCATCGGCACCGCCGCGACCGACCTGCCCCGCGCCGGCGGTCTCGCCGCCACGTGGTGGTGGCCCAAGCCCCAGGTGGGAAACACCCACCCCGGCGCCACGTCGCCGCTGGGGATGGTCTCCGCGTGCGCCTACTCCGGTGCCTACCCGACCGGCTACGGGCGGTACACGAAGAACACCGAGGGCCTGCCGGAGGAGATGTTCGACGGGCTGCAGGCATCCGGCTTCACCCACTTCCAGCAGTCCGGCACCGGCGCGATCCGCAAGTACTACAACTACGTCCGGGTCACGCCGATGGTGGAGCCGCTCGACGCGCTCGGGCAGGCGTGGCCGCTGGGTGACGAGGTCGCGCAGGCGGGCTACTACGCGGCGACGCTCGACACCGGCGTGCGCTGCGAGCTGACCGTCGGCACCAAGGTGGCCGTCCACCGGTACACGTTCCCGGAGCACCGCAGCGCCCGGATCGTGGTCGACCTCTCCTGCGGCGGGCTGGACGTCGAGCTCGGCCGCACGGTGCCGCTGCGCGCCCAGGTGGAGAGCATGGGGCACGGCCGGGCGCAGGGCACGGTGGTGATGGAGGGCGTGCCGCTCTCGGTCTACCTGGAGGTGGACAGCCCGGGCTGGCGGCAGATGCTCTGGTACGACCGGCGCCTCATCGACGGCGGCACCCGGCTCGACTTCGACAGCATCCGGCACACCACGCTGCGCCCGTTCGGCATGCTCTTCATGGGGCCGGCCACGGCCGGGCAGACCATCGAGGTACGGCTCGGGTTCTCGCTGCGCGGCTGCGAGCAGGCCCGGCAAAACCTGGAGCGGGAGTGCTGGCCGGCGCAGCCGGCGTTCGACCAGGTGCGCCTCGCCGCCCGGACCCGCTGGGCCGACCACGTCGACCGCGTCCGGGTCGACGGCGGCACCCCGGCCCGCCGCTCGGTGATGGCGACGGCGCTGTACCACTCGCTGATCAAGCCCTGCTTCGCCGACGACGAGAGCCCGTTCTGGCCGACCTCCGGGCCGTACGCGTTCGACATCTGCACGATGTGGGACATCTACAAGACGCAGCTGCCGCTGCTGTCGGCGATCGCCCCCGACCGCTTCGCCGACCTGCTGGAGTCGCTGGTCCGGGTCTGCGAGGAGGAGGGCAACTTCCCCAACGGGTACCGGATGGCGCGCGGCGCCGACCGCTTCTTCCGCCAGGCGAGCGCGCTCGCGCACACCGCGCTGGCCGACGCCCACGCGCTCGGCCGGGCCGGCGTCGACTGGAGCTGGGCGCTGGTGCACATGGTCGACGACCTGCGCCGGCTGTACGGCGAGGACTTCTTCGAGCACGGCCTGGTGCACCCGATCAGCCACACGCTCGACCTCGCCTACGCCCACCACTGCACCGCCCAGGTGGCCCGCGCCCTCAACGACCGGCGCCTCGCCGACGACCTGGAGCGGCGCAGCCGGCAGTGGTCCAACGCCTTCGACCCGGCGACCGGGCTGCTGCGCGACTCCGACTTCTACGAGGGCGGCAAGTGGAACTACTCGTTCCGGCTGCTGCACGACATGGCCGCGCGGATCGACCTGGCCGGCGGCGACGCGGCCTTCGTCGGCATGCTCGACCAGTTCTTCGGCTTCGGCGCTGACCCGGTCAAGCAGCCCGGCCGGCGCCCGTCGCCGTTCGAGATGGCCGCCGGGTTCGCGCTCAACCGCTTCGAGGGCTTGAACAACGAGCCGGACATGGAGGTGCCCTGGGCCTACCACTACGCCGGCCGCCCGGACCGCACCGCGCGGGTCGTGCGGGCGGCGCTCACCTGGCAGTTCGGCACCGGGCCGGGCGGGCTGCCCGGCAACGACGACTCCGGCGCGCTCAGCTCCTGGTACGTGTGGGCGTCGCTGGGGTTGTTTCCGGTCGCCGGGCAGAGCCTGTTTCTGGTCAACGCGCCCGCGTTCGAGCGGGCCGTGATCCGGGTGCCCGACGGCGAGTTCGTCATCGAGACCAGCGGGCACCGCGAGACACCGATCGGCGTCGAGGGTATCGACTGCGACCCACCGGCACAGTACGTTCAGTCGGCCACCCTCAACGGCGAACCCTTGCACACCACCCACCTGAGCGCCGCCGACGTGCACCGCGGCGGCCGGCTGCACCTGCGGCTGGGCTCCCAGCCGTCGTCCTGGGGATGCGAGACCCGACCACCCTCCCACTCCGCGCCCAGCGCCATCCCCTGAGGAAACCGCATGACCCAGCCCTCCCGCCGCCTCGTCATCGTGGTCAGAGCCGACCCGGTCATCTGCGGCCACTCCGGCGAGGCCCGCAACCTGGCCGAGGTCGCCCTGACCCGCGGGTACGACGACGTGCGCCTGCTCACCTGGCCGATCCCCACCCTGCAGGCGGCCGGGCTGCCGCTCAAGCCGCTGGACCGGCTGCTGCCGTACAGCCCGGGCATCACCGTGGAACGGCCGGAGGCGGTCGGCGACTACCGGGTGCCGGACGGGCGGCACATCGCCGGCCTCACCGGCCGCCTCGTCGAGCTGCTCGCCGAGCGGGTGCCGACCATCTGCCTGTCCATGTACCTCGTGCCGCACACCACCGTGGTCACCGACGCGGTCACGTCCGCCCGCGCCGCCGGGTTCGCGCCGGACGTACGCACGGTCGCCAAGGCGGTCGGCTCCGACGTCACCAACGTGATCCGGTCGTGCCTGCGGGAGGGGCGGTTCGGCGCGGCGACCGTGCTGTTCACCACGTTCCTGGCGAACGACGAGGTGGTGGCCGTCTCCGCGTACACCCGGGACGAGATCGTCGCCTCCGCCGAGGAGGTCGACGCGCACTGCGGCACCCGGTTCGCCGACGAGTGCCGGCGCCGGGTGGCGGTCAGCTACCCGCCGATCGACGCGTCCGCGTTCCTCGACCCGGACCCGGCCGCGGTCGACGCCGCGCTCGCCCGGCGGGGCCTGGAGCGCGGCGGCTACCTGCTCTTCCTGTCTCGGGTGGCCCGGGCCAAAGGCATCTACGACCTGGTCATCGCGTACGGCCAGATGCGCTGCCGGGACAGCGTACGGCTGATCGTCGCGGGCACCGGGCCGGCCCTGGAGCACGTGCGGGCGATGTCCAAGGAGGACGACCGGATCACGTTCCTGACCGATGTGGACGATCGGGAGAAGCCGCTGCTCATGGCGGGCTGCGCGGCGTACGTGCTGCCCACCAAGCCGGAGCCGGACTTCGTCGAGACGTTCGGCATCGCCCTCGCCGAGAAGATGCTCGCCGGCGGCGGACCGATCGTGACCACCCTGACCGGCGGCACCGGCGAGGCGGTCGGCGACACGGCGGTCTTCGTCGAGCCGGGCGACATCGCCGCCCTGGCCGGGACGGTCGACCGGGTGGTGCTGGAGATGGCGCCGGCCGAAAAGCTCGACCTGGAAAGGCGGGCCCGGGCCCGCGCGCTGCTCTTCGAGCGGGGCGCCGTCTTCGACAGCCTCTTCCCGGCCCGGGAGCCGCTGGCCGCGATCGGCTGACGCCCGCCCCGCGCCGCCGTGACGCCCGCCCCGCGCCGCCGTGACGCCCGCCCCGCGCCGCCGTGACGCGCGCCGCTCGCGAGGCGCCGCCGCCGTGATCGAAGCTCCCTTCATGTCGCTAGAACGGCATGAGGGGAGCTTCGATCACGCGAGCGCCCTCAGCGGGGTGGCAGGGCGGGCAGCGGGGCGGCGTAGAGCCAGGCGCCGAAGAGGTCGGCCAGCGGCCGGCCCGCGTGCCGCTCCGCCAGCGCGGTGAACTCCGGCGTCGTCACCGTGCCGTGGCGGTGCTCGGCGACCCACGCCCGCAGCAGCCGGAAGAACCCCTCGTCGCCGACCTCGCGGCGCAGCGCGTGCAGCGTCAGCGCGCCCCGCTTGTAGAGCCGCTCGTCGAACATCCGGGCCACGCCCGGGTCGGCGATCCGCAGGTCGGCCGGGCGGGCCCGGAGCCGCGCGTGCCACATCCTCGCCAGCGCCTCCACCGGCGGGCCGCCGGACGCCCCCGACCACAGCCACTCCGCGTACGTCGCGAAGCCCTCGTTGAGCCAGATGTGCCGCCAGTCGGCCACCGTCAGGCTGTTGCCGAACCACTGGTGGGCCAGCTCGTGCGCGACGAGCCGCTCGTGGGTGCGCCGCCCGTCCACGTGGTTGGCGCCGAAGACCGACATCGCCTGCGCCTCGACCGGGTCGTCCAGGTCGTCGTCGGTGACCACGACGGCGTACTCGGCGAACGGGTACGGGCCGAAGAACCGCTGGAACGCGTGCATCATCTCGCCCTGCCGGCCGAAGTCGTGCGCGAACCGCTGCCGCAGCCGGGTCGGCACCGCGGCCCGCTGCGCCGGCTCTCCACTGTAGAGGTTGACCCGCTCGTACCGTCCGATCTGGACGCTCACCAGGTACGAGGAGGTCGGCTCGGGCAGCTCGTAGAGCCAGGTCGTGGTGCTCGCGCCGCGCCGCCGATCGGTCAGCTTCCCGGTGGCCACCACCGTGTACGGCGTCGCCGCCGTCACCGCGATCCGGTAGCTCGCCTTGTCCGCCGGATGGTCGTCGCAGGGAAACCAGGACGGCGCGCCGACCGGCTGGCTGGCCACGAGCACGCCGTCGGCCAGCTCGTCCCAGCCGATGTCGCCCCACCGCCCGGCGACCGGCCGGGGCCGCCCCGCGTAGCGGACCTCGACCCGGAACTCCGCGCCGGCCGGCACCTCGCGGGCCGGCCGGACGTGCAGCTTCTGGCGTACGTGGGTGAACCTCGCGGCCGCCCCGTCGACGAGCACCTGGGCGACCCGGAGCCCGGCCAGGTCGAGGCTGAGCCGGGACAGCCCGTGCGTGGCGACCGCCGTGACCGTCGCCTTGCCGGTGAGCCGGTTGGTGGCGATCCGGTAGTCCAGCTCCAGGTCGTAGTGGCGGGTCCGGTAGCCGCCGTTGCCGTGCTCGGGCAGGTACGGGTCGCCGGAGCGGTCCGCACCGGGCCGGGCCGCCTCCTTCATCCCCGCTGCTGGGCGGGCCAGGCGGCGATCGGGTTGCCGAGCCAGCGGGAGTCGGCCGGTACCGTGTCGCCGCGGGTCACCAGCGAGCCGGGGCCGACCGTCGTCCGGGCGCCGATCGTCGCGCCGGGCAGCACGATGCCGTGCGGGCCGAGCGTGGCGCCCGGCTCCAGGGTCACCTGATCCATGCTCATGATTCGATCATGGAACAGGTGGGTCTGCACGACGCACCCCCGGTTGACCGTCGCCCCGTCGCCGAGCCGGACCAGGTCGAACTCGGGCAGCCAGTACGTCTCCAGCCACACGCCGCGGCCGATCTTCGCGCCCATCGTCCGGAGCCAGCCGGCGAGCAGCGGGGTGCCGCTGGCCGCGCCGAGCAGCCACGGTACGGCGAGCACCTCCACGAACGTGTCGGCCAGCTCGTTGCGCCACACGAACGAGTCCCACAGTGGACGGTCGCCGGCCCGGAACTCCCCGACCAGCAGCCACTTCGCCGCGGTGGCGTTGGCCGCCGCCAGTACCCCGGCGGCGAGCAGCACCACCCCGGACAGCGCTCCCGCGGCGACCGGCCCGAGCGCGTGCCACACCGCCGCCAGCGCGGCCAGGACGAGCACCGCGAGGGCCGCGCCGCACACCACCGGTACCAGGCGGAAGAGCTCGACCAGCGCGCGGGCCGCCTTCAGCCGGGCCGGCGGGGCGTACGTGCGGCTGCTGTCCGCGGCCTCCGGCGACCGGCGCAGCGGCATCGGCGGCATGCCCAGCCACGACGAGCCCTTCTTCGCCTTGCGCGGCGCGGACGACAGGACGCCGACCAGCCCCCGCTTCGGCACCGAGTGGCCGGGGGCGGCCATCCCGGAGTTGCCGAGGAACGCCTGCTTGCCGATCCGGGTGGGCGCCACGTGCAGCCACCCCTGCCGCAGCTCGTAGGTGGCCACCATCGTGTCGTCGGCCAGGAACGCCCCGTCCGCGACGGTGGTCATCTTCGGCAGCGCGAGCACCGTGGAGGCTTCCACGCCCCGGCCCACCTTCGCGCCGAGCAGCCGCAGCCACGCCGGCGTCAGCACGCTGGCGTACAGCGGGAAGAGCCCGACCCGGGCCATGCCCATCAAGCGCTCGGTCGCCCACACCTGCCACGCGACCCGGCTGTGCACCGGGTGGTAGCCGGCCCGCAGCCCCACGCTGAGCGCGCGGACCGCGACCAGCACCAGCAGCGCGTACCCGGCGACGTACGCCAGCGCGGCCGGCGGCGTGGCGACCAGCGCGGCGGTCACCGCCTCGCCGAGCGTGGCCGAGCCCGCGGTCGCCCGGGCCAGGACCGCGATCCCGGGCAGCGCGGCGACGGCCGGCAGCAGCCCGAGCAGGAACGAGGTGACCCCGTACGCGGCGACCCAGCGCCGCGACCGGGCGGGACGGCGGGCCGGCCAGGTGTGCGCGCTCTTGCCGGCCGGTGCGGCCGGGGCACCGACCCAGCGCTGGCCGGCCGGTACCGTCCCGCGCACCGTCGAGCCGGGACCGATCTCGGCGCCCTTGCCGATCCGTACGCCCGGCAGCAGCGTGCTGCGCGCGCCGACCCGGGCGCCGGCGCCGACCCAGGTGTATCCGATGTGGACCAGGTCGCCGTCGACCCAGTACCCGGAGAGGTCGACCTCCGGCTCGACGGCCGCGCCCCGGCCCAGCTTCAGCAGGCCGGTGACCGGTGGCGCGGAGTGCAGGTCGACGTCCCGGCCGATCTCGGCGCCGAGCGCCCGCGCGTACCGGATCATCCAGGACGCGCCGGCCACGCTGGTGGCGCCGCTGAGGTCGGCGAGCCGTTCGGCGGCCCACAGTCGCAGGTGGACGGAGCCGCCCCGGGGGTAGCTGCCCGGCCGCACGCCGGACAGCAGCAGCCGCGCCCCGCCGGCCGAGACGGCGATCCGGCCGACCGGGCTGAACAGCACGAACCAGCCCAGCGCCACCCACCACCAGGAGACCGCCGGCGCCCACGGCGTACCCAGCAGCTTGGCGGCAGCGGCCAGCACGGTCAGCCAGCGCAGCCCGACGACGGTCAGCAGCGGCACCGTCAGCAGGGTCTGTACGGCGCCGGCCCGCCCCGGCGTGGGGGCGACCTCCCGGGCGGTCGTGGCGCCGGCGTCCAGCGCGTCCAGCACGGCCGCCAGGTCGCCCAGCTTCGGGTGCTGGTAGAGGTCGCCGACGGAGGCCCGCGGGTGGCGCCGGCGGATCCAGGCGACCAGCTGGGCCGCGGCGAGGCTGCCGCCGCCGTTGCGGAAGAAGTCGGCGCCGGCGTCGGTGACCCGCACGCCGAGGATCTCCGCCCAGCCCTCGGCGAGCCACGCCTCGGTGCCGGTGAGCGCCGCCGGCCCGCCGTCCACAGTCGGCAGTGGCCAGGGCAGGGCGGCCCGGTCCACCTTTCCGGAGGTACGCGTCGGCAGCGCGTCGACGGCCGCGAGCAGCGGGACCAGCGCGGCAGGCAACGTCTCGCGCAGCCGGGCGGAGGCCGCCTCCGGGTCGAAGGCCGCGCCGTCGAGCACGGTCACGTAGCCGACCAGGACCTGGTTGCCGGCGTTGGTACGGCGCACCGCCGCGGCCGCGCCGGCCACGCCGGGCAGCGCCTGGAGCGCGGCGTCGACCTCGCCCAGCTCGATCCGGCGGCCGCCGAGCTTCACCTGCTCGTCGTCGCGGCCGACGAAGAGCAGCCCTTCCGGCTCGGCGCGGACGATGTCGCCGCTGCGGTAGGCGCGGTCCCAGCCGAGCGAGGGCAGCGGCGCGAACCGTTCGGCGTCCTTGGCGGCGTCGAGGTAGCGGGCCAGCCCCACGCCGCCGATCACCAGCTCGCCGGTGTCGCCCATCCCCACCGGGTCGCCGGAGCGGTCGACCACCGCGAGCCGCCAGCCGGGCAGCGGCAACCCGATCCGCACCGGCCCGTCGCCGGTGAGCCGGGCGGCGCAGGCCACGACGGTCGCCTCGGTCGGCCCGTAGGTGTTCCACACCTCGCGGCCGGGCACGGCGAGACGCTCGGCGAGCTCGGGCGGGCAGGCCTCGCCGCCGAAGATCAGCAGCCGTACGCCGTCCAGCGCCTCGGCCGGCCAGAGCGCGGCGAGCGTGGGCACCGTCGACACCACCGTGATGCCCCGCTCGGCGAGCCAGGGGCCGAGGTCGGCGCCGGCGCGGACCAGCGACCGCGCGGCCGGTACCAGGCAGGCGCCGTGCCGCCAGGCCAGCCACATCTCCTCGCACGAGGCGTCGAACGCCACGGAGAGCCCGGCCAGCACCCGGTCGCCCGGCCCGATCGGCGCCGCGGCCAGGAAGAGCGCCGCCTCGGCGTCCACGAAGGCCGCCGCGGACGCGTGGCTGACCGCGACGCCCTTGGGCCGGCCGGTCGAGCCGGAGGTGAAGATGATCCAGGCGTCGTCGTCCGGGCGCGGCTCGTCGCCCGCCGCGCGGATCGAGATCGCCCCGCGGTCGCCGAGCACCGCGCAGACGCCGGCCTCCGCGAAGACCAGCTCCGCCCGCTCGTCCGGGTCGTCGGCGTCCACCGGCACGTACGCCGCGCCGGCCGCGAGCACGCCGAGGATCGCGACGTAGAGCTCGGCGGTACCGGAGGAGATCCTGATCCCGACCCGGTCGCCGGTGCCGATGCCCACCGCGGCGAGCTTCTCGGACACGGCCGCCACCTCGGCCGCTAGCCGCCGGTAGTCGTACACCCCGGTGCCGTCGTCGAGGGCGGGCGCGTCCGGGTGCCGGGCGACCGTGTCGGCGAAGACGTCCAGCAGCGTACGGGGTGCCGGGGCGCGATCCGAGCCGAAGACGGCGGGGGCGGCGGGCAGTACGGGGGTCAGGGTCATCGCGCACCTTCCTGGACGTACGCCAAGGGGGCGCGCGGCCAGCCGTCTACCCTACGGCAGTTGAACGGCGCGTAACGGACGTATGTCCCGTTCGTGTCGGCCGCCACACGCGGCGGGCACTATCCGGCGCCGGCGCGGAGTACCTCGCCGAGCCGGCGCCGGCGGCGCACGGCCGCCTCGACCGGGACCACCACGGCGACTGCCGCGAGGAAGGCGGCTGCGAGCGGGGCGATCCCCCACCACGGCACCGCCACCGGCGGGTCGCCCTCCGCGCCGACGACCACCCGCAGCGCGAGCGGGCCAGCCGTCAGGTACGCGAGCAGGACGCCGAGCAGCGGCCCGCCGATCGCCGCGACCGCCACCGGGGGCAGCAACTCGCCGGCGGCGACCCACCGGGCCTCGCGCAGCCGCAGGCCGAGCGTGCGCAGCCGGCTGAGGGTCTGCCAGCGTTCCGGGGCGCCCTCGGCCGCGCCCAGCGCGAGCCCGAGCAGGCCCAGGGCGAGCAGGACGGCGGCCGAGGTCCAGGCGAGGCGGAGCAGCCCGGCGGTCAGCGGCGCGCCGCGGCGCTCGTGGAGGACGCCGGCGCGCAGCACCGTGTCCACGCCGTCGGTCCCGGCGGCGACGGCCCGCGCGGTGCCGGGTCCGGTGACCCAGACGGTGTTCGGGACCACGGGTACGCCGGCGGCGGTGAGGGCGGCGGCGTCCACGACGACCACGTCGCCGGTACCGCCGACGGCCGGTGCCGTGCCGACCGCGGTGAGCGGCACGGCCTCCGCGTCGCCGTCGCGGGGCAGCCGCAGCCGCATGCCGGGGCGCAGGCTGCCGTCGCCGGACCGCACCAGCGCCGGTACGCCACCCGGACCGGCCGGCCCGAGCCGGGCGAGGTCGGGCGCGTCCGGCAGCGGCGTGGTGGCCAGCAGCCGCCGGAACGCCGCCGCGTCCACGACGACCAGGCGCGGGGTGACCAGCGCCGACTCGGTGGTGACCCGGGCGCCGTCGACGACCTGGGCGGCGACGGCCTGCCGTACCCCCGGCGACGCGGCGACGCGCCCGGCGAGCGCGCGCATGTCGACGCCGGCCGCCGGGTTGGCGTCGAGGCGGGCGTCGGCGCCGACCGTGCGCCACGCCCCGTCGGCCAGGCCGCGGTCCGCGGTGGCGCCGAGCGTGAGCGCGAACGCGGCCAGCGCGGCGGCGGCGACCATCGCCAGCGGCGGCAGCGCGTGGCTGGCCGTGGCGGCGGCGCGGGCGGCCCCGAACGCGGCGAGCGGGCGGCGCGAGCGCAGCGCCCACCGCAGCGCGGCGCGGGTACCGGCGGGCAGCAGCCGCAGCAGTGCGAGCGCGCCGGCGACGGCGCCGAGGGCGGGTGCGCTCGACGGCAGCGCGGCCTCACCGTCCGATGTGGACCACGGGCCGGCGGCGCCGCCGGCCGGGGCGGGCAGGATGCCGCGCTGGTGCAGGGCGACGAGCGCGGCGGCCGCGGCGACCAGGACCGCGACCTCCACGGCGGCGCCGCGCAGCTGCCGGGTCTGGGCCAGCCAGCGGCGGGCGGCCCGGTTGGCCGGGGCGCGGCGGTCCCGGGTGGCCCGGGCGGCGTGGAGCGTGCCGAACCCCGGGCCGGCGGCGGCCGCGGCGAGGGCCACCGGGACCGCCCACCACCACGAGACGCCCGGCGCGACCAGGCGGGCCAGCGCCAGCCCGACCCCGGCGGCCACCAGCGCGACCGCGGCGGACTCGACCAGCAGCTCGGCGGCGAGGTCGGGCAGTCCCGTACCGCGCTGCCGGGCGGCGGCCAGCGGCTGGGTGCGGCGGCGGGCCAGCAGATCCGCGGCGAGCAGCAGGACCAGCACCGCACCGGTCAGGACGGCGGCGAGCAGGACGGAGGCCTGCGCGGAGGCGGCGTTCACCCGGGTCTGTACCTCGCGCAGCACCAGGTCGAGCTGGGTCTCCCACTTCAGCGACGTGTCCTGGACGCTGGACGCGCCGGAGGTCGCCTTGAGCGTGACGAGGGTACCGGTGACCGCCTCGGCCGTGCCCGAGTCGAGCGCGCCGGGTTCGGGGCTGAAGCGTACGGCGCGGTCGAGCTCGTCCTGGTCGAAGGCGAGCCGGGCGTCGGGAAGCGAGCCGGGCGAGAGCAGGCCGCCGAGCCGGGTGGTGCCCACGCCGTCGGCGCCGGCGACCGGCCGCAGCAGCCAGGGCGCGAGCCGCCAGGTCGGGTCGCCGCTGTCCTCGGCCCGGAAGACGCCGCTGACCTGGACGTCCTTCGCCCGCCGGAACTCGTCGACGAGCGGGATCCGGTCACCCGGGCGCACGCCCAGCTCGGCGGCGTCCACCTCGGACAGTCCGATCTGGACCGGCCAGGGCGGTCCGCCGTACGGGACCGTGAGGCTCTCCCGCTCCGGCGGCACCGAGGGCGCTGGCGGGCTCCCGGCCACCCAGGTCACCCGCGTCTGGCTGTGCGGCCCGCGCCCGTCCACGAGGTACGCGAGCCGGAACGTGCGCGGCGCGGTGCCCTCGGTGACCTTGAGGGTGGGGCTGGTGACGACCGCGACCGGCGGGCGGAGCACGGCGCGCAGCCCCGGATCGAGCGCCTCCGTGGCCCGCTCGCGGAAGTCGTCGACGTCCTCGGCGAGGCGGGGCGCGCGGATCCGGCCGCCGTCCGGCGCGTCGTCGTACTCCCAGCGGGCGTGGGCCAGCACGTCGCCGTCCCGGCCGGCGGTACGGGCCGCGTCCCGGACCGCGTCGTCGGCGGTCGCGCGCAGCAGCGGTGGCGCCGCGCCGGCGAGCAGCGTGACGACCGCGACGACGGCGGCGACCAGCAGCAGCGGCCCGGCGTCGGCGCGGGCCCGGCCCCGGACGCTGGGCCGGTGGAGGGCCGGCCGGATCACGACGCCACCCGCAGGTGGGCCGCGTCCGCCCGCCGGGCCTGGGCCACGACCGCGGCGGCCACGGCGAGGAGGGCGCCGGCCAGCAGCAGCGCGAGCAGGACGGCCTCGGCCGCCCACGGCCAGACCGGCAGGACCGCCGGAACGGGTACGGCACCGGTATCGGAGCGGACCATCAGCGGCGCGACGGCGTACGTGGCGAGCGCGCCGACCGCCGCCCCGGCCACCACCAGCGGCAGGAGTACCCCGGCGTGCTGGCCGAGCAGGACGGCGCGGATCTCCCGCCGGTACATGCCCAGGCCGCGCAGCCGGGCCACCTCGACCGCCCGGGCCCGCAGGTCGAACGTCACGTGCAGGACCACGCCGGCGAGCAGCAGCAGGGCCGCGGCGGGTACGAGCAGCCGGAGCGCGGCGGGCAGGCCGGCGCGGGGCGGGCTGCCGGCGAGCCGGGCGGCCTCCTCGGCTCGGGTGGTGACGGTGCCGAGGTGCAGGCCGGTGGCGCGGGCCGCCGCGTCCGGGTACGCCGGGTCGCCGACCCACCAGGCGTCCATCGGGAAGTCCAGGTTGCCGGCCGCGACGAGCGCGCGGGAGAGGGTGTCCAGGTCGGCCAGGATCGCGGCGGCGCCCGGCGCGGACGGGACGCTGGGCAGCACCTCGGCGACGTTCAACGCGACCGGTGTGGTGCCGATGGCGACGCTGAGCGGGGCTCCCTTGTGGACGTTCAGCTCCCGCGCGAACCGGCCGGAGATGGCGACCGGTACCGGACCGGGGTCGGGGAAGGCGGTGGCGACCAGCGTGCGGGCGGCGTTCTCCGGGCCACCCAGCGACGCGGTCGCGGTCATCCTCAGCTCGGCCCCGGCGGGCGTACCGGTCGCGGCGGCGGCCGGCGCGACGAGCCGCTCGGGCGCGGGCGGCGCGGAGGTGGCGGTCCACGGCGCCGGCCCGGGCGCCGTGCCCGGCACGGTGAGGGTGACGGCGACGGCGCTGCTGCCGGGGTCGACGGGCCCGGCCGGCAGGATCGGCAGGGCGACCGCGACCAGCCGCAGGCCGTCGACCGGGGCGCAGTCCGGCAGCCGGTGGGTCGTGCCGTCGAGCGGGAGCGGCTCGCCGTCGCAGGCGGTCCGCAGGCCGGTGGCGTCCTGCATCAGCAGCCGGGGCGTGACCGCGACCGGTGCCGCGCCGGTCGCCGTACCGGAGATCGTGAGCACGGCACCGGCCGGTACGGCGAGGCCGCCGGCCGGGGTCGGCGGCGCGAGGGCGGCCCCCACCCCCGCCCAGCCGCGGTCGCCGTCCAGCCGGCCGCGGAGCAGGGACCCGGCCCGGGCGGTGTCGACGGCGACCAGCCGGGGCGGGTCGCCCGCGCTGCCGATCCACTGCCCGACCGCGATCCCCCGGTCGGCGGCCGGGCTCACCGTGCCCCCGGTGGCCGCGCCGACCGCCGCGCCGTCGCCGGTACGGGGTGCGGCGGCCAGGGTGAGGGCGAGGTCGGTGCCGACGGAGAGGTCGGCCTGGTCGCGCTGCGAGCGATCCCAGGTCGCGTCGAGCCCGATCCCGAACGTGCCGGCCGCGCAGGCCAGGCCGACCAGCAGGCCGGCGGCCATCGCGTGGGAGCGGCGGGCAGCCTCGGTCGCGGCGAGCGGAAACGCCAGCCCGCGGGCCCTGCGGGCCAGCCGGTCGGCGGCGCGCAGCGCGGGCGGGGCGACCCGCAGCGCCAGCGCGGCACCGGCGGCGAGCACCAGCGCCGGCGCGACCACGCGGACCGCGTCGGCGCGGGCGCCGGAGCCGGTCGGCTGGGCCGCCAGCTGCCACCAGCCGGCGGCGGCGAACGCGACGAGCAGCAGGTCGGCCCCGGAACGGGCGAGCAGGTCGCGCCGGTGGCGGCGGTCGGCGGGCGGGGCGGCGCGCCGGACCGCGAGGACGACGAGCACCGCCGCGAGCCCGAACGCGCCGGCGGCGACCGCGAGCACCTGCGCGGCCCCGACGCCCGGACCGGTGGCGAGCCCGGCGCCGGAGAGCGGGGCCAGGTGGGTCAGGCCGGCGTGCAGCGCGGACGACGCGGGTACCGCCAGCGCGGCGGCGAGCAGCGCGAGCGCGCCGCCCTCGACGGTCGCGGCGGCGGCGAACTGGCCGGGGCCGACCCCGAGTGCGGAGAGCAGGGCGTGCTCCCCGGTACGCAGGCCGGCGGTGAGGCGGCCGGCCAGGGCGAGGGCGGTCGCGGTGAGCAGGCAGCCCAGGACGGCGAGGGCGAGTACCGCCGCGGCGGTCACCCGCTGCTGCTCGCGGGCCCGCCCGATCGTGTCCGGCAGCGGCGACTCGACGCGCTCGATCCGTACCCGGTCGCCGAGGGCGCCGGCCAGCCGCCGGTCGGCGCCGGAGATGTTGCCGGTGACGGTGTCCAGGTCGCGGCGGGTGGCGCGGGACAGGTCCGGCCGGGCGGTGACCTCCAGCCGGCCGACGAGCGAGCCGCTGCCGAACAGGTCGGCGAGGTCGACCAGGAACGGCCCGTACGCGTGTACCGGCTGGGGGTTCTGTCCTTCGAAGTGGAGGTCGTAGCCGGCGCCGGCGAGCGGGTCGCGGTCCCAGCCGGCGCCGGGCAGCGGCCGCGCGACGCCCACGACGGTGACGTCGAGCGGCGGCGCCGGGTCGACGGAGAGCTCCGCGCCGAGGCGGACCCGGTCGCCGGGGGCGAGGCCGAGCAGCCGGGCGGTGGGCTCGAGGACGGCGGCCTCCAGCGCGGCGGCGCGGCCGGTCGCGGCGCGCGGCCAGCGCCCGGCGGCCAGCGTGGCCCGGGCCGGGAGGTCGTCGAGCCCGGACAGGTACGTCTCGGCGGGCAGCCCGTCCACCCGGGGCGCCGACGGCAGCGACCGGTTGACCGACGAGACGCGGGTGGCCGTGGTCGCCGGGAACGGCGCGAGCGCCGAGGTCAGCACGTCCCGGCTGTCTGCCGCGACCGAGGCCGCGTCCGCCCCGCGGACCGTGACGTTGTACGCGGTGACCTTGACGTCGTCGGGCGCCGCGCGGGCCGCCACGACCTCGATCGCCCGCCCGGCGGTACGGGTGACGAGGAGGGCGCAGGTGCCGAGCAGCGTCGCGCCGATCGTGACGACGGCGAGCAGGGCGGCCAGCAGCGGCCACTGCGCGCGGGCGCGGCGGGCGAGCAGCCTCAGCACGAGACCTGGCCGTCGTGCATGCGCAGCACCCGGTCGGCGAGCTCCATCATCACCGGGTCGTGTGTGGACACCAGCACCGTGACGCCCTCGGACTCCACGACGCCGCGCAGCAGCGCCATCACCGACAGCCCCGTCTCGGCGTCCAGCTGCCCGGTCGGCTCGTCGGCGATCAGCAGCCGGGGCGAGGCGGCCAGGGCCCGGGCGACCGCCACCCGCTGCTGCTGGCCGCCGGAGAGCTCGTCCGGGCGCTGCGCGGCGTGGTCGGCCAGGCCGACCAGGTCCAGCAACAGCTCCACCCGCCGCTCACGCTCCACTGTGGGCACGCGGGCCAGCCGCAACGGAACGCCGACGTTCTCCGCCGCCGTCATCACCGGGATCAGGCCGAACGTCTGGAACACGTACGCGACCCGGGACCGCCGCAGGTCGGACAGGCCGTCGTCGTCGAGCGCGGTGACCTCGGTGCCGTCGACGACGACCGTCCCCTCGTCCGGCCGGTCCAGGCCGCCGACGACGTTCAGCAGGGTCGTCTTGCCCGAGCCGGAGCGCCCGACCAGCGCGACCATCGTGCCGGCGGCCACGTCGAACGACACGTCCCGCAGCGCGTGCACCGACGCCGGACCGGAGCCGAAGCGCCGGTGTACGCCGCGCACGCTGACCAGGTCGGCCGTCACGCGCCGCCGCCGAGGTCCGGGCGTACCTCGACGCGGTCGGCCTCCAGCGCCAGCCGGACCCGCCGGGTCAGCGCGAGTGCCTCCCGGTAGTCGCGCGGTATCTGGACCCGCCCGGCCCGGTCCATCACCGCGTACTCCTCGGCGATCACGTGCGTGCCGCCGTCCGCGCCGGTGGCGGTGCGGCGCAGCACCTCGCTGCTGGTCCGCCCGTCCCGGATCGCCACCGTACGCGCGACCTTGCCGCTGACCTCAGGGTCGTGGGTCACCACGACGACGGTGACGCCGAACTCCCGGTTGACGCCCCGCAACGCCTCGAAGACCTGGGCCGAGGTGGCCGCGTCCAGCTCGCCGGTCGGCTCGTCGGCCAGCAGCACGCGGGGCCGGTTGGCGAGCGCCACCGCGATCGCGACCCGCATCTGCTCGCCGCCGGAGAGCTCGGCCGGGCGCCGGTCGGCGCAGTCCGCGACGCCGAGGGCGGCCAGCAGCTCACCGGCCCGGGTGCGGCGCTCGCGGGCCGGCGTGCGGGCGGCGGTCATCGGCAGGTCGACCATCTGGCGCGCGGTCAGGTACGGCACGAGGTTGCTGGCGGTCTGCTGCCGCACGAACCCGACCGTGTGCCGCCGGTAGCGCACCCGGTCGGCCCGGGACATCGCCAGCAGGTCCCACCGGTCGACCCGCGCCCGCCCGGCGGTCGGGGCGTCGATCCCGGCGAGGATGGAGAGCAGCGTCGACTTCCCCGACCCGGACGCCCCGACGACGGCCACCATCTCGCCGCGCTCCACGACCAGGTCGAGCCCTTGCAGCGCCTGCACCTCGACCGACCCGGTCTGGTAGATCCGTACCAAGCTCTCGCAGGCGATCATCGTGTCAGATCCTCACCCCGCGTGATCGCCGCCGTCAATACGCGACCGGCCCCCCGGGTGGCGCGGCCAGCCGGGTTCCGCCATCGTAAAGGGATGGCCGGGACCGTGGACCTGAGCCGCCGGGAGCTGCTGGGCTTCGCCGCCGCTGCCGCGGTCGGCGCGGTTGCCGGCCCGCCGGCGTTTCCGCGAAAGGGATCGGCCGCTGGCCGGCCGGTGCCCACAGTGGAGGAACGGCACCGGGTGGTGATCATCGGGAGTGGGTACGGCGGGGCCGTAGCGGCGCACCGGCTGGCCGCCGCCGGCGTACCGAATGTTGTGCTGGAACGGGGACGGCGCTGGCCGGTCACCGCGGCGGGCGACACCTTCCCGCCGTTTCTCCGGCCGGACCGCCGGTCGTCCTGGTTTACGCCGGCGCCGGTCTACCCCGGCATGCCGCCCGCCGTCTACCGGCCGTACGCGGGGCTGTTCGAGAAGATCTACGGCCGCGGCATGAACGTGATCTGCGGCGCCGGCGTCGGTGGCCTCTCGCTGGTCGACGGCGTGATGCTGCAGCCGGCCGAGGCGCTGTTCGCGCGCGTGATGCCGGCCGAGGTGGACTACCGGGAGATGGCCGACCGGTTCTACCCGCTGGTCCGCGCCGCGATCGGCGTCGGCACGATCCCCGACGACGTGCTGGCCCACGAACGGTACGCCGGCACCCGGCTCTTTCTGGACCAGGCCCGCCGCGCCGGGCTGCCGGCGGGCCGCCTCGACGAGGCCTGCGACTGGGACGTCGTCCGCGCCGAGCTCGCCGGCCGCGCGGTGCCGTCCGCCTCGATCGGCGAGTACCTGACCGGCGTCAACAGCGGCGCGCGCACCTCGGTCGACCGCAACTACCTGGCCCGGGCCGAGGCGACCGGCCGGACCAGCGTCCGGCCGCTGCACGTGGTGACCGGCGTGAGCATCGACCCGCGCGGCCGGTATGTCGTGCGGGCCGACCGCATCGACGCCGACGGCGTGCTGCTGGAGCGGTTCGCGCTCACCACGGACGCGGTGTTCTTCGCCGCCGGCTCGATGGGCACCAGCCGGCTGCTGGTCCGCGCCCGGGACACCGGGGCGCTGCCGGCCCTCAACGAACACGTCGGCCGGCACTGGGGCAACAACGGCCTGCGGCTCTACTTGCGCGCCCTGGTCCCCGAACCGACCGGCGCGCGGCAGGGCGGCCCCACCAGCGTCGCCATCATGAAGTGGGACGACCCCGATCCCGTGACGATCGAGTTCGGCCCGGCGCCGTTTCCGGTCGAGACCCACGCCATGCCCCTGCCCGGCATCGGCCTCTGCGCGCCGGTCGGCCGCTTCGAGTACCGGCCGGCGACCGACGACGTGGAGCTGACCTGGTCCGCCGACGGCGACCGGGGCGCGCGGGAGGCGATCGCGACCACCCTGCGGCAGCTCGTGACCGCGACCGGCTGGCCGCCGCTCCCACCGCTGCCGCTGCCACCCGCGCTGGACGACCCGTTGCTCTCCCTGGCCGCGGCGGCGCCGTACGGGCTGCTGGACATGAACGGCCTGGAGTCGTACACGTTCCACCCGCTGGGCGGCGCCGTGCTGGGCCGGGCCTGCGACGGACACGGCCGGCTGGCCGGCTACCGCGGCCTGTACGTCGTCGACAGCGCCCTGATTCCGGGCTCGACCGGGGCGTGCAACCCGGCGCTGACGGTGGCCGCCCTGGCCGAGCGCTGCCTGGCCGACATCGTCGCCCGCGACGCCGGCACCGTCTTCTAGCCGTTGGCGTCGCCAGCAGGCGCGCCTAGCGCCCGGGCGGTCATGCTCGTGGGTCCACTCCGGACGGAGCGGGGGTCGCGCGGCGGAGGGTGAGCGCGCAGAGCGCGAGGGCCAGGGCGGCCGTCGCGGCCGCGGACCACATGATTCCGGTGAACGTGTGCGGCGCCAGCCACTCGACCGCCACCACCAGCGCGGCGCTGGCCGTCCACAGTGGTGCCGAGGGCCACCGGGCGCCGGCCGCGACCCCGGCGTTGACCAGCACGAACACCAGGGCGTAGAGCGCGCCGGTCAGCGCGAAGACCGGGGCGTACCGACCCAGGGTGGCGTAGTCGGGGCCGCCGGCCAGGCGGAAGGCGAGCGCGCCGGCCAGCGCCGACGCCGCGACCAGCAGCGCGCCGCAGGCGCCGACCAGCGCGGTCGCGAGTACCAGGGTGCGGCGGCTGCCGCGGGCCAGCCGGGGCAGGGCGAGCACGGTGACCGCCTGCGGGGCCCAGATCGCGCCCTTGGTCAGCACGGTCCCGACCGCGTACGCGCCCGAGGCGGCGGCGGGCAGCAGGTGGCGGGCGAGCAGCAGGTCGGCGTAGGAGGCGACCAGCATGGCGAGCGTCGCCGAGCTGGCGGTCACCACTCGCCGGGCGGTGATCCCGCCGCCATCGACGTGCGGGCCGCCGCCTTCCAGCCGCAGGCCGTCCTCCGCGTGCGCGCCGCCTCCCACGCGCGCGCCGCCTTCCCCGGGCGGGGCGCCTTCCCCGGGCGGGGCGCCGGCGGAGCGGGTGAGGAGGGCGAGCGCCGGCGGGACCAGCAGCGCGGTGGCGGTGCCGGCGAGGACCGCGCCGGTCAGGCCGGCGCCTAGGGCCAGGCCGGCGACCAGGCCGCCGTACCGGCCGGCGGTGAGGACGCCCATGCCGGCCGCGAGGCGCGCAAACCGTTCGTCGCCCTGAAGCTCGCCCAGCCAGCGGCCGGCCGCCACCACCGCGCCGGTGTAGAGCGCCAGCAGCGGGACGGCGGCCGGGGGCAGGTCGAGCAGCGCGTCCGCGACCGGGGTCAGCGCCACCACGGCGGCGGCGCAGGCCGCGGCGGTCAGCCACCCCACGCGACCGGACACGGCGCCGGGGTGGCGGGCGCGGTGGACCGCGACGGCGATCTGCAGGCCGAGGCCGGGCACGCCCATGATCGCGGCGATCGCCGTCACGGTGGCGAGCGCGCCCAGGTCACCCGGGCTGAGCTGCCGGGCGCCGAGCACCGGTACCAGGTACGCCACCGCGTTGGTGGCGACGCCCGCGGCCGCGACGGCAGCACCGGCCACGCCCACGCGCCGCCGTACCCGGGTCGCCTCAGCCTGTGCCATCGTCACCTCGCCGGCCGCGGCACTCGTCGCGGATCCTGTGCAGGTTACTGATGAGAAACTTGGCGGTCCACCCGGTCACCGAAACGCGGGTGGGGCGGCTAAGGTTCCCCACCATGGCCGGCACCTTGTCGATGACGCTCCGCACCCGGCTGCCGGCTGGCCTGATGGGTGCGGCGATCCGCGCCGTGTACCCGCGGGTCGAGCCCGAGCTGGCCCGCCTCCACTCGTACGCGCCGCGCGGCGGGACGGCGGTCGACGTCGGCGCCTGGTACGGGCCGTGGACCCGGCGGCTGCGCCGGCTCGCCGACCGGGTCGTGGCGCTGGAGCCGGCCGCCGAGCTGGCCGAGCTGGTGGCCGAGGCCTACCCGGACGTCCGGGTGGTGCGGGCCGCCGCCTCCGACCACGCCGGTACGGCGACGCTCCACCTGCCCGAGGGCGGCGCGGCCGTCGGTACGTCCTCTGTGGAGCATGGCGACGGCCGGCCGGTGCTGGTGCCCCGGGTGACCGTGGACGGGTTGGAGCTGACCGACGTCCGGTTCATGAAGATCGACGTCGAGGGGCACGAGCTGGCCGTGCTGCGCGGCGCCGAGCGGACCATCCGCCGCGACGCTCCCCTGCTGCTGGTCGAGGTGGAGGAGCGGATCCAGCCGGTCGGGCCGATCCTCGCCCTGCTGCGCGGGTGGGGCTACCGCCCGTACGTGATGCCCCGCGGCCGCTGGCTGCCGCTGGACGGCTTCGACCTGGTCGCCCACCAGCGCGCGGCGGTGGGGCGGGTGCGGCAGAGCTTCGCCCGCCGGCTGGTCGCGCCCTGGCCCCGCTACGTCAACCTCGTGCTCTTCAAACCCGAGCCGCGAGGACCGGCGACGCGAGAGCACGAGCCGCGAGAGCACGAGCCGCGAGGGCCGCAAGCCCGAGCGCCGGAGACCCGATGAGCGCCGACACGGCTGAGGCGGAGGCCGGGCGCGCGACCGTCAGCGTCCCCGTGCCGGCGTGGCTCGTCCGCGACCCGCTGCACCTCGTCGCGGCGGTGCTGATCGCGGCGAGCATCGCCTGGCGGGCGAGCATCACCAGCCGCGGATACCTCGCGATCGACGACTTCCCGATCATCTCCCAGGCGGACGCCGCCGGCCTCGGCCCGGACTACCTGTTCGAGTTCTACAACAACCACCTCATGCCGGCCGGCCGCCTGGTCACCTGGCTGACCCACCGGTCGACCGAGTTCGACTACTGGCCGTACGCGACGCTGATGATCGCCGGCCAGGCGGCGGTGGGCATCGCCTTCTACCGCCTGCTGCGGCTCATGCTTCCCGCCACCTGGGCGCTGCTGGTGCCGCTGTGCCTGTTCCTGTTCAGCCCGCTCACGCTGGAGGTCAGCGCGTGGTGGGCGGTGGGGATCAACCTCCTGCCGATGCAGCTGGCGATGATCATGGCGATGACCGCCCAGGTGCGGTACGTCCGGACCCGCCGGCCGCGCCACCTGGTCGCGCTCGGCCTCTGGGTCCTGTTCGGCCTGGCGTTCTTCGAAAAGTCGCTGCTCACGGTCGCCTTCGTCTTCCTCGCCACGGTCTGCCTCTACTCCCCCGGCGGCCCGCTCCGGGCGGTGGTGACCGCGCTCCGGCGGTGGCCCCTCGCCTGGCTCGTGCTCACCGGGATCTCGCTGGCGTTCCTCGCCGTGTACCTGTCGCTGGCGACCTCGTCCCTGCGCCGGCCGTCGTCCGGCGCCGAAGTGGGCACGTTCCTGCACCAGTTCTTCGGGCAGTCGCTCAGCACCGGTCTGCTCGGCGGCCCGTGGACCTGGCTCGACGCGGCGGACGGCCCGGCCGTCGCGGCCCCCACGGTCACCGCCCAGCGGGTCTCCTGGGTGCTGGTGCTGGCGTTCGTCGGCGTGACGCTGTGGCTGCGCCGTGGAGTGGCACTGCGCGCGTGGGCGCTGTTCCTGCTCTACGCCGCGCTCTCCGCGGGCCTGATCGGCGCCACCCGGCTCGGCTCGGCCTACAGCGGCGTCGCCGGCCTGGTCCCGCGCTACATCGGCGACGTCCTCCTCGTCGCCGCCATCTGCGCCGGCGTGGCACTGTGCGGCCTGCGCGACCGGGAGGAGCCGAGGGAGGAAGAGCCGGGGGAGGAAAAGAGGTCGGCCGGCGCGGTGCTGGGCGTGGCCGCCGCCGCCCTGCTCGTGGCGAGCAGCCTCGCGAGTGGCGTCGACTTCGCGAAGGACTGGTCGGTCAAGGCCGGCCGTGACTACCTGGCCGCCGCCCGAGCGGACCTCGCGGACGCCCCGCCCGGCACCGTGTTCATGGACCAGCCGGTGCCCACGGCGGTGATGGACCCGCTCTCCGCGCCATGGAACGCGCAGTCCCGGTTCTTCGCGCCGCTCGACGGCGGGCCGGTGTTCGTGACCCAGGCACGCGAGTTGTCGATCTTCGACTCCTCGGGGAGGATCCGGCCGGCGTGGGTCGAGGGCATCAGGGCCGCGCCGGGGCCGGCGCCCGGCTGCGGCTACAAGGCCGCCGCCGGCGAGGCGGTCACCGTGCCCCTCGCCGCGACCGTGCCCGAGTACTGGCAGGCGGTGCGGATCGCGTACATCGTGGACCGGGACACCAGGGCCACGTTCCGGCTCGGCGGCGGCGAGGGGCGGTCGTTCGACGCGCGGCGCGGGCTCAACGCGGTCTTCATGCTGGTCTGGGGCGGCGGAGACCGGGTCGAGCTGACGATGGGCGACCCGGCGGCCACGTTCTGCACGGACGAGATCGAGATCGGCGACCTCGTGCCGCAGCCGGTCGGGTAGCCATGCGCGCCCGGGCCCTGGTCCCGCACGCCACCGCCGCGGCGGTCACCGCGGTCGTGCTCGCCCCGCTCGCGGCGCCCGGCTACGTGCTCCGGTACGACATGGTCTTCGTGCCCCGGCAGCCGCTGAGCTGGGAGCTGGTCGCGCCGGCCGACGCGCTGCCCCGGGCGGTACCGCTGGACGCGCTCGTCTCGCTCGCCAGCCTGGCCGTACCCGGGTGGCTGCTGCAGCGGCTCGCCCTCGCCGCCATCCTCTACCTCACCGCGCTCGGCGTGGCGCGGCTGGTGCCGACCGGGCGGACGCTGCCGAAGGTGGTCGCCGCCCTCGGGTACGCCTGGACGCCGTACCTCGCCGAGCGGCTCCTCTTAGGACAGTGGGGGCTGCTGCTGGCGTACGCGGCGCTGCCCTGGCTGGTGGCGGCGGCGCGCGACCTGCGGGCGGGCCGGCCCGGCGCGCTGGCCCGGCTGGTCCTCACGGCAGCGCCGGCGGCGGTGACCCCGACCGGCGGCCTGATCGCGCTCGCCACCGTGGTGGTGCTGCTGGCCGCCGCGCGCCCGGCCGCACCGGCGCCCGAGCCGGGACGTCCACAGTGGACGCGGGGCGACCTGGCCAGGCCGGTCCTCGCCGGTGGCGCGGTCGCCGCGCTCTGCGCCCCGTGGGTGGTGGCGGCACTGACCAGCGCCGCGGGCGGCCGGTCCGACCCGGCGGGCGTCGCCGCGTTCGCCGCCCGGGGCGAAAACTGGAGCGGCGCCTGGGGCGCGGTCGCCGGCACCGGCGGGATCTGGAACGCGCAGGCGGTGCCCGGGAGCCGGGGCTCGCCGCTGGTGCCGCTCGCCACGCTGGCCCTGCTCGCGGTCTGCGTGGCCGGCCTCGTCGAGCTGCGCCGCCGCTGGCCGGGCGGGGCGGGTCGGCTCGCGCTGCTGGCCGGGGGCGGGCTGCTGATCGCCCTCGCCGGTACGCCGCCGGCCGCGCCGGGCCTGCGGTGGCTCGTCGCGAACGTCGCCGGCGCCGGCCTGCTCCGCGACGGCCAGAAGTTCCTGATCCCGTACGCGCTGCTGGTCGCGGTCACGCTCGGCGTCGGCGCCGAGAGGCTGGCCGAGCGCCTCGCCCGCCGGCTGGACCGTACCGCCGGGCGGGTGGTGCTCGTCGCGGCCGCGCTGCTGCCGGTGGCGATCCTGCCCGACCTCGCGTTCGGCGCGGCCGGCCAGCTGCGTCCGGTGCGCTACCCGGCCGACTGGGCGGCGGTGTCGGCCCAGGTCGGTGCCGCGCCGGGCGAGGTGCTGTCGCTGCCGTTCCACGGCTACCAGCGGTACCGGTGGAACCGCGGCCAGGTGGTCCGCGACCCGGCGCCGCGCTTCCTGGACGCGCCGGTGCTGATGAACGACGCCCTCCAGGTCGGCGACGTGACCGTCGACGGGGAGAACCCCCGCGCCGCGCGGGTCCGGGCGCTCCTCGCCGCCGGCGAGCCGGTCGCCCGGATCGGCGTCCGCTGGGTGCTGGTCCGGAAGGAGCCGGGCCTGGAGGTACCGGCACCGGCGCTGGCCGGGCTCCGCCCGGTGTACGACGGCCGGTACCTCGCGCTCTGGGAGAACCCGGGGGCGGTCCAGCCGCGCGCCGGCCCGCACCGCCGGTGGCCGGCCGCCGCCGCCCACCTGGGCGCCGCCCTCGTCGTGGCCGTCGCGGGAATCGCGCTGCTGCGCGCACAGCGCACGGCGTGGTACCGTCCGCACACTCGTCTATCCGAGGAGGGGTCACCATGGCCAAGCTGGCCACGTTCGTCGTCGCCGCCGTCCTCGGTGCGGCGCTGGGGATCATCGGGATCTACGCCACCGCCGGCGCGGTGAGCCCGTCCGCCGACACGGTGGCCGACGAGGTCAACGAGGATCCCGCCACCACGGTCTACGGCACCCGCTGACCCCGCGGCCGCGGCACCCGCGGCAGCTGGCCGGCGACCACGCCGGCGAAGGCGTCGGCCGACACGTCCCAGGTGAAGCCCCGGGCGTACTCGCGCGCCGCCCTCCCCATCTCGGCGCGGCGGTCGGCGTCCCGCAGAAACCGGCGTACTGCCTTGAGGAACTCCAGCTCGTCGTCGACCAGCAGGCCGGTCCGGCCGTCGACGATCGCCTCGCACACGCCGCCCGCCGAGCGGAACGCGACGGACGGCGTACCGTGCGCGGCGGCCTCCACAATGGTCAGTCCCCAACCCTCCTTGATGGAGGGGGTCAGCGCAAGCCAGGAGCGGCACAGCAACCCGTGTTTCTCCGCTTCGGACACGAACCCGGTGAACCGGACCCGGCCGGCGATGCCGAGGTCGGCGGCGAGCCGGCGCAGCGGCGCCTCCCACCAGCCCTGCCCGGCGACGACCAGCTCGATGGCGGGCATCTCCAGCGCGAGCAGCGCGGTGGCGCGCAGGGCCAGCTCCACCCGCTTGTGCGGCACGAGGCGGCCGAGCACGAGCAGGCTCGGGTGGCCGGTACGGGCGGCGGGCGGCCCGACCGCGGTGGGCGTGCCGTTGCGGATGACCGTGATCCGGCCGGCGTCGACGCCGAGCCCGGCGAGCTCGGCGCGGCTGGACTCGGAGACCGTGACGTACCGGCAGGAGCGGTAGACCCGGATCGCCAGCCGCGACTCGATCCACCAGCCGATCCGGGCCGGCACCGGCCCGAAGATCACTCGCCACTGCTCCCGGTGTACGTGGTGGACCAGGGCGATCACCGGCCGGCGGGCGTAGACGCGGCTGAGGAACGGCAGCCCGTTGCAGACGTCCACGATCAGGTCGGGGCGGCCGAGCCGGCGGCCGGCGAGCGGCCCGAACCCGAGCGCGCCGGCGAGGTAGACCAGCGCGGCGAACAGGTACACCGTGTGCCGGCCGCCGCGCCGCACCACCCGTACCCCGTCGGGTTTCGTCTCGTCGGCCGGGGCGTTGGCATGTGCCTGGCAGAAGATCGTCGAACGGTATCCGCGCGCGGCCATCTCGGCGGCCACCCGCTCGATGTAGACCTCCGAGCCGCCGCCCTCGGGGTGGCGCGTGTCCCGCCAGTTCAGGAACAGTATGTGGCGACTCAGGGCGTCCGTCATGGTCCCCTCGTCACCCCTACTCGCGAGTACGATATGCGGTCGCGTCACACTAGGGCGCTCACGGTACGGTCCGCAACGCCCCCGACGGATCGATGCCGATAAGACGCACAGGAGGTACCGTGACGGACAGCGGCGTCCGGCGCCGGCCGGAGTTCTGGCCGGTCGTCGTGCTCAGCGCCGCTCTCGTCGCGGTGCTGGGCGGCTGGACGGCGGTCAGCTACCTCGACCGCACCCGCAGCGACCCGGGCTGCACCGAGCGGATCGCGCTGCGCGTCGTCACCGCGCCGAGCGTCGCGGCGGCCGCCCAGGAGGTGGGCGGCCGGCTCGCCGCCCGCGACCGCTGCCTCGACCTCGTGGTCGAGGCCCGGGAGTCGGCCCAGGTCCTGCGCGACCTCACCGGCGCCACGCCCGCGGGATCCGCACCCGGCGCGGCGGCGCCGACGGCGGCGGCCGGGCCGCCGCCGGACGTCTGGCTGCCGGAGTCGACGCTCTGGTTGCGCCGGGCCCGCGACGCCGGCGCGTTCCAGGTGCCCGAGACCGGGGTACCGGTGGCGAGCACGCCCGTCGTGCTGGCCCTGGACCGGCGCACCGCGGCCCGGCTCGGCTGGCCCGGTCGGGCGCCCGGCTGGCCGGCCCTGGTCGGCGCCGAGCGCCCGCCACTGCCCGTCGTCCTGCCCGACCCGGCGGTCAGCCCGCTCGGCTTCGGCGCCCTGGTCGCGATCCGGGCGCTCGCCGGCGACGCCCCGGGCGCGGCCGCCGCGATCATGCGCCGCCTCGCGCCGCGCACCGCCGCCGTGACCGGCGAGGCGCCACCCGCGCCGGGCGGGCCGGGCCGCGGCGAGACCGCGGTGGTCAGCACCGAGCAGGAGGTGCTGCGCGGCGGCGGCGCGCGGGTGGCCGTCTACCCGCCGTCCGCGGTGCCCGGCCCCGACTACCCGTACGCCGTCCTCTCCTCGGCCGGCTCCCGCGACGGCGCCGCGGCGTTCCTGCGCGCGCTGCTCGCTGCCGAGGGCGCGGCCACGCTCGCCCGGCACGGGCTGCGCACGCCCGCCGGCGCCCCGCCGGCCGGCGCGGCGACGCCCGGGCAGATCCGGGACAGCGGCTACCCGCCGGCCCCGGTGCCGCCGCCCGCCGAGGCCGCCGCGCTGGTCGGCGCCTGGGGCGGGGTGCACCTGACCGCGCGGCTGCTCGCCGTGCTCGACGTCTCCGGCTCGATGGCGGCGCGGATCCCCGGCAGCCGGGAGACCCGCCTGTCGGCGACCGTCAAGGCCGCGCAGGGCGGCGTCCGGCTGCTGCTCGACGCGACCGAGATCGGCCTCTGGACGTTCTCCACCGACCTGGACGGGCAGCGCGACTACCGGGAGGTCGTGCCGGTCGGCCCGGTCGGGCCCCGCCGCGCGCAGATCGTCGAGCGGCTCGGCCAGGTACGGGTCCAGCCCGACGGCGGCACCGGCCTGTACGACACGACGCTCGCCGCGTACCGCGACAGCGCCCGCAACTGGACCGCAGGCCGGATCAACCTGCTGCTCGTCCTCACCGACGGCACCGACGACAACGCCAGCGGGATCGGCCGCGAGCGGCTGCTGCGCGAGCTCGGCGCGTTGCAGGACAAGCGGCGGCCGCTGCCGATCCTGTTCATCGGTGTCGGCCCGGACATCGACCGGGCCGAGCTGGACCAGATCGCCAAGGCCACCGGCGGGCGGGTCGCGCTGACCCCCGACCCGGCCGGCATCCGGCAGATCTTCTTCACCGCGCTGGCCGAGTTCAGCTGCCTGCCGCCGAAGTGCCGCCGATGACGGCCGCGACCCGGGAACGGGTGGCCGCGCCGGTCGCGGCGCCGCGGCTCGACGGCGGACGGCGGAAGGGCCGCCCGCTCGGCGCGCTCGCGGGCGCGCTGCTGCTGGTCGCGGTGGCGGTGCTGCAACGGCCGGGCCAGGTCACGTTCGACACCAAGCTCGACCTCGCCGTCGACCCGATCGGGTTCATGGCCCGCTCGCTGCACCTGTGGAACCCCGAGGCCACCTCCGGCGAGCTGCAGCAGCAGGCGTACGGCTACCTCTTCCCGATCGGGCCGTTCTTCGCCGCCGGCGACCTGCTCGGCGTACCGCCGTGGATCACCCAGCGGGCCTGGTGCGCGCTGCTGCTCTGCACCGCGTACCTCGGCGTGCTGCTGCTGGCGCGGGCGCTGCGGATCGGCTCGCCGGCGGGGCGGCTGCTGGCCGCGCTGGCGTACGCGCTCGCCCCCCGGATGCTCACCGAGATCGGGCCGCTGTCGTCCGAGATCCTGCCCGTGGTGATGCTGCCGTGGGTGCTGCTGCCGCTGGTGGCCGTACGCTCGCCCCGGCGCGCGGCGGCGCTCTCCGGCCTCGCCGTGCTCTGCATGGGCGGCATCAACGCCGCCGCCGTCGTGATGTCCCTGGTGCTGCCGGCGCTCTGGCTGGCCACCCGCCGCTGGGACCGGCGGCTGCTCACGCTCGCCGCCTGGTGGTGCGCCTGCGTCGCCGGGGCCACGCTGTGGTGGATCGTGCCGCTGCTGCTGTTCGGGCAGTACAGCCTCCCGTTCCTGGACTACATCGAGTCCTCGGCGACCACGACCGCGGTGACCTCGCTCTTCCAGGCCACCCGCGGCACCAACCAGTGGGTCGGCTACATCGTGCAGGGCGAGCCGTGGTGGCCGGCCGGCTGGATCCTGGTCGACGACCCCGCGCTGATGGCGGCCACCGCGCTGGTCGCCGTCGCCGGCCTCGCCGGGCTCGCCCTGCCGGGGCTGCCCGAGCGCCGGTTCCTCGTGCTCGGCGCGGTGACCGGGCTGACCCTGCTCACGGTCGGCTACCTCGGCACGCTGGACAGCCCGTTCGCCGCCACGGTCCGCGACCTGCTCGACGGGACGCTCGCGCCGCTGCGCAACGTCCACAAGTTCGAGCCGGTGCTGCGCCTGCCGGTCGTGCTCGGCCTGGCGTACGCGGCCGGCCGGCGGTTCGGCGTGCGCCGGTTCCGGGTACCCGCCGCGCCGCTCGTGGCCGCCCTGCTGGTCGCGGCGGCGGCGCCGGCCTGGCTCTTCCTGCTCCGCCCCGGCCCCGGCTGGTCGCAGGTGCCGGCGTACTGGCGGCAGGCGGCGAGCTGGCTGTCCACACAGGACCCGAGCGCCCGTACCCTGGTCGTGCCCGGCTCGGGCTTCGCGCTGAACACCTGGGGCCGGACCGTCGACGAGGCGATCCAGCCGCTGGCCGGGGCGCCGTGGTCGACGCGGCACCAGATCCCGCTCGGCTCCGAGGGCAACATCCGGGTGATGGACGCCGTCGAGCAGGTCCTGGCACAGGGGCGCGGCTCGCCCGGGCTCGCCGACTTCCTGGCCCGCGCCGGCTACCGGTACCTGCTGCTCCGCCACGACATCGACCGCGCGGCCACCGGCGCCCCACCGATCGCGGTCGTCCGCCGCGCGGTGGCCGGCTCGCCGGGCCTGTCCCCGGTGGCCTCGTTCGGCCCGGCCGCCGGCGCCGCCGACAGCCCGGTGGACGCCGCGCCCGCCGTACCGTCGATCGAGGTCTTCCAGGTACGCGCGGCGACCCCGGTCGCCTCCGCCACGGCGCTCGACCGCGTACCGGTCGTCAGCGGCGGGCCGGAGTCGCTGCTGGGGCTGCTGGAGCAGGGGCTGGTCGACGGCCGGCAGCCGGTGGTGCTCGCCGGCGACGCGGGCGACCTCGACGTGGCGGGCCGGCCGTGGCTCGTCACCGACGGGCTGCGCCGGCGGGAGCTGAACGTCGGCCGGATGCGCGACAACGTCAGCTACACGCTGGCCGCCGGCGAGCCGACCCGGCAGCGCCGGCAGCGCGGCGACCTCACCCCGTTCGCCACCGCCGGGCACGAGACCGTCGCCGCGTACCAGGGGATCCGCTCGGTGGACGCGTCGAGCGGCGACGCGTTCGCCGACACCATCGGCGCCACCGACCCGTCGTACCTGCCGTTCGCGGCCCTGGACGGCGACCGCCGCACGGCCTGGCGCTCCGACCCGTACGCCGAACCGGTCGGGCAGTGGCTGGAGGTCACGTTCGACACCCCGCGCCGGGTCGACGAACTGACCGTCGACTGGGTCGACGACCTGCGCGCCGGCGCCCCGGTCGAGTACCTGCGGATCACCACCGACCAGGGCGCGGTCGACCGCCAGGTGCCCGGGACCCCCGGGCCGCAACGCCTCGCCACGCTGCCCGGCCTGACCAGCAGGGTGCGCGTGACGGTGCTCGCGCTCCGCCCCGGCCACCGCGGCGGCGCGGTCGCCCTGCGCGAGATCGGCATCCCCGGCCTGGCCGCGCAGCGCGGCCTGCGGGTGCCCGACGACGTCACCGGCGGGCAGATCCCCGGGTACGCCTTCAGCCGCGCACCGCAGGACCGTGGCGCCTGCTACCCGGCCGGCGGCCAGACCCGGTGCGACCAGTTCCTGGCCCGTGCCGGCGAGGAGCCGCTGGGGCTGGACCGGTTCTTCCGCACCCCGGTCCCCGCGACGTACGACCTGCGCCTCACCGCCCGGCCGCGCCCCGGCGGCCCGGTGCCGGTGGAGCTGCCGGTGACCGCCTCGGCCTCCTCCGTCCTCACCGGCGACCCCACCGCCGGCGCGCACGCCACTGTGGACGGTGACCCGGCCACCGCCTGGCTCGCCGAACCGGTCGACGAGACACCGACCCTGCGGCTCGCCTGGGACACCCCGCACGCGCTCGACCGGCTCCGGCTGGTAGCCCCGTCCGCGCCGGTGGCGGCGGCACCCCGCGCCGTGCTCGTGCGGACGCCGGCCGGCGAGAGCAGCGCGCCGGTGGACCCGGACGGGTGGGTCACGTTCCCGCGGGTCACCACCGACCGGATCGAGATCGAGGTGACCGGGTACGACCCGCGGATCGCCGACCCGCGCGGAAGCTGGCCGGCGCCGGTCGGCGTCGCGGAGGTCGAGGTGCCGGCGCTGGCCGCCCTGCTCCGCCCCGCCGCCCCGGACACGCCGGTCACCGCGGCGTGCGGCAGCGGGCCGGCCGTGGAACTGGACGGGGTGGCCTACCCGACGGCGGTCTCCGGCACCCTCGCCGACGTACGCGAGGGGCGGGCGCTGCCGCTGGCGATCTGCGACGACTTCACCACGGGACGGGTCGAACTGGCCGCCGGCGAGCACCGCCTGCGCACCGTACCGTCGGCGTCGTTCGTCGTGGACTCCGCCGCGCTGGTGACCGGCTCTCCCCCGGCGCCGCCGGTGGAGCGGGCCGTCGAGGTGGTCGAGTGGCGGCCGACCTCGCGCACGATCACCGTGGCCGGCGGCGGCGCCGCGCTGCTCGTCGTACCGGAGAACTTCAACGCCGGCTGGGTGGCCACGATGGACGGTCGCCGGCTGCCCGCGGTCCGGGTCGACGGGTGGCAGCAGGCGTTCGAGCTGCCGGCCGGCGACGGCGGGACGGTGACGCTGGCGTTCACGCCGGACCGGCCGTACCGCGCGGGCCTGGCGGCCGGCGCCGGTGCGGCGGTCCTCGTCGGGCTGCTGGCGCTGGTCCCGGCACGGCGCCGGCGCCCGCTCGTGCCGCCGGGCCGGGCGGTGACCTGGTGGGTCGTGGTGCCGCTGATGGCGCTCGCGGTCGCGCTCGGCGGCGTGGCCGCGGTGGCCCTGCTGCTCGCCGCGATGCTGGTCCGCCAGCTGCGGCCCGGCGCGCTGCCCGGCATCGCCGTCCTGGCCGGCGTCGCCGGCACGGCCGTCGCGGTGCTCGGCCGGGTCCAGGGACACGGGCAGGAGTGGGCGTACGGCGGGCTCGTGCAGGCGGCGATGCTCGTGGCGGTGTCCGCCGTGGCCGCGACCCTGACGCCCGCCGCCCGCGCGGAGCCCGAGGCGCCGCCGGCACCCGACCCGCCCGACCCGCACCGCGCGACGATCGGCCGCTCGGTGCGGCTGTTCCGCGGGTTCCTGCACGAGCAGACCGACCCGGACCGGTTCTACTCGATGCTCGCCGCCGACTCGGCGCGCCAGCTCGGCTCCTATGTAGACCTGGACGGCGCCGTGGTGCTGGACGTCGGCGGCGGGCCGGGCTACTTCGCCGCCGCGTTCCGCGGGGCCGGCGCGGCGTACCTGGGGCTGGACCCCGCCGTCGGCGACTTCGCCGCGGGCGGCGCACCGGTCGCCGGGATGATCCGCGGCGCCGGCACCGCGCTGCCGGTACGCTCCGGCGCGGTCGACGTCTGCTACTCCTCCAACGTGCTGGAGCACGTCTCGACGCCGGAGGCGATGCTCGACGAGATGCTACGGGTGACCCGGCCGGGCGGCACCGTCTTCGTGTCGTTCACGCCGTGGCTGTCGCCCTGGGGCGGCCACGAGACCGCGCCCTGGCACTACCTGGGCGGCGAGCGGGCCCGGCGCCGGTACCTGCGGCGGATGGGGCGGGAGCCCAAGAACCGTTACCGGCACACGCTCTTCCCGGTCAGTGCGGCGCGGGCGATGCGCTGGGCCCGGAGGGCGCGCCGGGAGGGTCGAGTCGAGATCGTGGATGTTCTGCCCCGGTACCACCCGCGATGGGCATGTTGGGTGGCCCGCCTCCCGGTCCTGCGCGAGGTCCTGACGTGGAACTTCACGATGATTCTGCGACACCGGGGAGCTCAGGGGTCGCACCAGATGTGACTCAGTAGTAACCTGCTCGCCAGCCGGCGGACGTTTCCCCCACGAGTCCGTCCCTACACTGTGGAGGCGCGCTATGAGGTCCCGGGTGACCCACGCCGTGCTTGTCGGCCTTGGAGTCCTCGCGCTGGTTTTCGCGGCGGGGCTGGCCTTCTTCATCGGGCCCCGGGTCGAGCAGCTTCCGTACGACCTGGAGCGCACCCAGTCGGTCGCGGAGGCACCCAACGCGACCTTCATGCAGATCACCGACGGCAACGTGGCGGTCAACCAGGGCACCCTACGGTCGACGATCACCGTGCAGCCCGACACCGCGCAGACCGCCGACCTGCAGGGCGACCTCGACGGCGAGGCGGTGGTGTGGCTGGTCGGCCAGGAGGTCGTCCGCACCGACAACGACGAGCTGGTCAGCGCGTACAGCACGTCGCTCGCGCTGGACCGCCGGACCGCGGCCGCCCAGCCGTGGAACGGGCAGTGGCTCGACACCGGCGGCGACCGGCAGGGCGTCAACTACACCGGCCAGACGTACAAGTTCCCGTTCGGCACGGAGAAGACGACGTACCAGATCTTCGACCGCGACATCCTCGCCGCCCAGCCCGCCGTCTTCGTCAAGACCGAGGAGATCGAGGGCCTGGAGACGTACCAGTTCACCCAGGAGATCCGGGGCGGGCGGCAGGAGGTGCCGGCCGACCGGCTGCAGGTCATCCTGGGCGCGCTGATCCCCGGCGCCACCTCCGGCCAGATCGTCTACAACAACACCCGCACCGTCTGGGTGGAGCCGACCACCGGCCAGTACATCAAGGTGCAGGAGACGCAGGAGAAGAACCTGGTCGCCGACAGCGGCCAGTCCGTCAAGATCCTGGATGCCGTCTTCACGTACACCGACGACACGATCGCCAGCAGCGCCGACCGCGCCTCCGCCAACCGCCAGCTCCTCCAGCTCGTCAACCTGTGGGGCCCGATCGGGCTCGCGGTGGTCGGCCTGATCCTGATCGCCCTGGCCCTGGCGTTCGGCCTGCGCCGCGGCGGCCGCCACGCCGTTCCCGCCGCCGTCGCACCCGCCGACGCCGGCGACAAGGGCCCGGTCAAGACGACCTCGTAACCCCCGAAGACCCGAGGCACCGCGGTGGCTCCCTCGCCGCCGCGCGCCGCCGCGGGGTGGGCAGTGATCGAAGCTCCCTTCAAGTCGTTAGAACGACTTGACGGGAGCTTCGATCACGGACGTGGGGAGGGTAACGGTGATCGCTCGGCCAGTTCGTCAGAGCTTGGCGGGCTCGATCTGGTCCATCGCGGGCTTGACCGACTCGACCACGCGGGCCACGAAGCCGGCCGGGTCCGGTTGGGGGGCGCGCATGTGCAGGTGGCGCACGCCGAGCGCGGCCAGCTCCTCGGCGCGGCGGAGAAAGGCGTCCGGGTCCTGGGTCGGGTCGACGGAGTTCTGCACGGTGATCCGGATGTCGCCGATGTCGCGGCCTTCGCGCTCGCAGTGGCGGCGCAGCACGCCGACCTTGTGGCGGACCACGTCCGGCTCGTTGACCGTGAAGTTGCAGGCGTCGGCGTACTTGGCGACCAGGCGGAGCGTCTTCTGCTCGCCGTTGCCCCCGATGAGGATCGGCGGGCGGGGGCGTTGCAGCGACCGTGGGCGGTTGAGGGTCTCGGCGAGCGTGTAGTGGCGGCCGGCGTACGCGCCGTCGTCGTCGCTCCACATCTGCAGGCAGATCCGCAGCGTCTCCTCCAGCCGCTCGAACCGCTCGGCCAGCGGCGGGAACGGCACGCCCAGCCCACGGTGCTCCCGCTCGTACCAGGCGGCGCCGAGGCCCAGCACGGCCCGGCCGCCGGAGAGCACGTCGAGCGTCGTCACGGTCTTGGCCAGCAGCCCCGGGTGGCGGTAGGTCACGCCGGTCACCAGCGTCGCCAGCTCGACGCGGGAGGTGTGCGCGGCGGCGTAGGCGAGCGCGCTGTACCCCTCGAGCATCGGGTTTTCGGCGGGCCACACCTGTTCCATCTGGAAGAAGTGGTCCATGACCGTGAAGAGGGCGAAGCCGCCGTCGTCGGCGGCCTTCGCGGTGTCGGCCAGCAGCGGGGCGATGGCCGCGTCGCCGCCGGGGTTGGTGAAGTTCAGGAAATGGATGCCAAGGTCCACCCGGCAACCCTATCCCCCGGCGGGACCGGAGGTGGTCGCGTGGGCCTCGGCGCGCCCCTCGTCGCGGGCGCGGGCGAGCAGCTCGGCGAGCCGCCGCCGGCGCCGGCGTACGGCGGTTCGGGCGGTGAGTGCCACGGCGGCGAGGAGGGCGGCCAGGAGCAGCTGCGGCCAGGGCAGCGTCCACACCGTCACGGTCGCCGAGGTGGGGCGGACCTCGGCGCTCTCCAGCGCGGCCGGGGTCAGGTCGACGGTCGTGGCGAGGGGGCCCAGCGCCCACACGCCGGCGACCCGTACCTCGACCTCGCGGCCGCCGCCCGGCAGGGTCCGCGCGACCTCGGCCCGGGCGCCGTGCTCGGCCGCGCCGAACAGCTCCGACGTGGTCACCTCCGCGGTGCCGGTCGCCGCGACGCTGCCGTCGTTGGTCACCGTGTACCGGACCAGGATCGAGCCGGCCGAGAAGGGGTTCCACGAGCGCCGGTACGTCGTGGTGAGGCCGTCGACGGCCAGCGACGCGGTGACCGTGCCGCTGACCCGCATCATGACCCGGAAGCCGACCCGGCTCTCGACCGCGACCGTACCCCCGGTGGCGGTGACCGTCGCCGCGATGCCGGCCGGGTGGTCGCCCGGCCGGGCGTCCCGCGGCACGGTGATGGTGAACGGCACGACCGCCGTGCCCTTGGCCGCGACCGTCACCTTCTCCTGGACCCGGATCCAGGTGCCGCCGTCCACGGACTTCTGGCTGGACGGGAGCATGTTGAAGCGGCCCTTGTCGGTGAGGTAGCCGTCGGCCGCCTTCAGCGAGAACTCGGCGGGGCGGTCGCTGAAGTTGCGCACCGCCAGCCGTTCGGTCACCACCTGGCCCGCGTCCAGCGTGTGCTCCATCCAGCGGCGGCCGTCCGGGCCCCGCTCGTCGGCCGGCTGGACGGCCCAGGTGAGGGCGGGCGCGGTCGGCGACGGCGCCGCCATGGCGCCGGTGGGTGCGGCCGGCACGGCGACGAGTGCCGCGGCCAGCACCGCGAGCAGCCGCGGCGGGCGTCGGGTCATGGCGGACCTCCGGGGGTGGTGGGGGCCGCACCGCCGCGGCCCCACCGGTGCGTCATTCGAACAAGGACAAGGTCAACGTCGAGGTGTACGAGCCGGCCGCGACGTCGATCGGGGCGCGCAGGAACAGGTTGGCGTTGACGGAGTAGGAGTCGCCGGTGACGGCCTCGGAGTCGAACGTCGACACCAGCAGCTCCTGGTCGACCAGACCGACATTGTTGCCGGGCTGGGTCGGCTCGTCGAGGACGGTCACGACCTCCTCGCCCTCGGTGACCAGGCCGGAGTCGCCGCCGTCGACCAGGTGCGGCGTCCAGCCGAGGTGCCCGGCGCTGATCGGCGCCTGGCCGGCGTCGCCGACGAAGTCGGTGGCGCTGCCCAGTACCGCCCAGGCGGCCCCGTCCGGCACCTCCTCGGCGATCCGGGTGTCGGTGACGGTGACGGTCGGCAGGCTACCGACGAACTGCCGGACCAGCAGGGTCGAGCCCTCCTCGGCCAGCGCGACCGAGTCGCCGGCGATGGACATGGCGAGCACGCCCGGTTCCCGGATCTCCTCGATGTCGACGGTGACCCGCACGTCGTCACTGTCGCCGGGCGCGGCCAGTGCCGGCGACTGCAGCGCCATCGGCCCGGCCAGGACGGCGGCCGCGGCACCCGCCGCGACCATCCGCTTGCGTCTTCTGCTCATGTGATGCTCCGTTGCCTTTCGTGGGTTTGGTGGGACCCTTCGTGGGTGGTGGGAATGGTGGTTCAGGCGCAGGCCACGCCGGGGAACTCCGCCGTGTGGACAGTCGTCACCTCCTCGCCGGCCACCGTCCCGGTGGCGCGGACCGTGGCCGAGCCGGCCGCGACCGAGGCCGACCTGGTGGCGAACGACTGGTAGGCGTTGGCGTCCGGGGCGACGCTCGCGAACGTCCGGTCGCCGTACGCCGTCTCGAAGATGATCTTCACTGGTGTGTCGTGGTCGTTGCGAGCCCGTACCGCGACGTACGCCTTGCCGGCGACGCATCGCGCCTGGACGGTGACCGTGACCGGCACCCGCGCCGGCTGGGTGCCCGGATCGTCGGCGAAGACCCGCCATTCGGTGATCGCGACCGCCGAATAGGTGGTGCCGTTGCCGTTGGCCCGGATGGTCGCCCGCACCCGCGGGGTGGTGACCGGGTCGAAGGTGACGTCGTTGAACGCGGTGGTGCTCGTGCCGTACGGGGACGCGCCGGTCACGTCACGCCAGGCCGAGGTGGCCCCGTCCCAGTACTGCAGGACCCACCCGTCGGGCTGGGCGACGCCGTCGCCGCTGCCTTGGTTGGAGTCCCGCCAGAACTTGAGCTCGGTACCGGTTATCCGCACCGGGCGGGCCCAGTCGTACTGCACCCACTGGGTCGCCGGCCGGTTGCCGGACCAGGTGCCCCAGATCTGCGCCTGGCTCGGGTTGGCCGGGTCGGCGCCGTCGTTGAGCGCGGTGACGCTGTTCCAGCCGGCCGTGTACGACGCGGTCGGCGTCCCGATCGGCCCGATGTTGCCGGTGAGCGGCCCGGACAGGTCCGCCGGGATGGTGGCGCTCTTGGCCGTCTCCAGGTTTCCGGCCGTGTCGACCGCCCGGAACGACACCGTGTGCCGGCCGCTGTCCGGCGCCGCGATCGCACCGGTGTAGGGCGTCCACGCCCCGGTGTCGACGGCGTACTCGATCCGCGCCACCCCGGAGGTGGCGTCGGTCGACAGGAGCATGACCGCCCGCGTGACGCTGTTGACGGAGGCGGCGCTGACCGGCGGCGTGGCGTCGATGCGGACGGCCAGGCTCGCCGGCGCCGAGACGTTGCCGGCGCGGTCGGTCGCGGTGGCCGTGACGGTGTGCCGCCCGTCCCCGGAGACGTCGACGTCGGTGTACCGCACGTCCCGCACGACCGCCGGCTGCCCACCGTCCACCGTGGACTCGATGGTCAGCCGCCCGCCCCGGTCGTCGACCCCGGCCGCCCGGACCCGCACCGCGGACCGGTACCAGCCGGCGCTGCCCGCGCTGCCGCTGGGGGTGAGCGTCAGCGCCGGCGCGGTCCCGTCGCCCTCGGTGTCGCTCGGCGAGATGACCCGGACCCGCGCGGAGATCCGGCCGGCGGCGTACCCGAGCACCGTGCCCTGGACGGTGAACGTGCCGGGCGCGGCGACCTGCTCGTCGGTCACCGGGTCCCAGAAGACCGGCACCTGAAGGGTTTCGCCGCCGGAAGGGGCGCCGAACGAGACCGGCACCGTGCCCGGTAGCTCCCGCTCCCCCACCTCGACCGTCATCTCCGGCGGCGTGACGGGCGACGGCTGCGCCGCCAGGACCTTCCACTCCTCGACCGCCACCGCCGAGTACGTGCTGCCGTTGGTCGAGGCGTCGAACGTCGCCCGTACCTGCGTGGTCGTCACCGGGTCGAACGTGGTGCTCTGGAAGCCCTGCGTGCCCGTCGGGAAGCCGCTCGGGTTGGGCACGTCCGCCCACTGTCCACTGTCGAGGTTCCAGTACTGGACGCGCCAGCGGGCCGGTGCCGCGACGCCGACGCCGGTCCCCTGCGGCTGGTCGTTCCAGAAGTCGATCTGCGAACCGGAGATCCGCATCGGCTGGTCCCAGGTGTACTGGGCCCACTGCTGGGGCGGGTTGTCGCCGGTCCAGGTGCCCCACATGTCCGGCGGCAGCGGGTTGGCGCGGACGATCTCGTCGTTGAGCGCCTTGATCCAGTACTGGGTCGGCACCGGCTCGTTGGAGACGGTCGCCTTCGCCTCCTGTGCGATGTTCGCCCGGGGCGTGAGGTCGCGCCCCTTGGCCGGGGTGGGCGTGACGAGCTTCATCCGCGGTGGCGTCTGCGCGTCGTCCCACTCGACCTTGTCGATCGCGACGGAACGGCGGAAGTGGCCGCCGCCCACCGCGTCGGCGGTGTGGTAGGCGATGTACCACTCGCCGTCGAACTCCAGGATGCCCGGGTGGCTGGTGGTCGAGGAGACCGGCCGGAGCATCGTGCCGCGGTAGGTCCACGGCCCCTCCGGCGCGGCGGCCGTGGCGTACGCGATGCAGGCGTGGTAGTTCGCCGGGGTGCAGGCCGAGGTCGGGCCGGCGTTGTTGCCGGCGTACGCCAGGTAGTAGGTGGTCCCCCGCTTGAAGAGCCAGGCCGCCTCGAAGAAGCCGGTCAGGCCGGTGACGGTGCGCGGGGTGCCGACCGGGGTCTTCATGTCCGCCTGGAACTCCAGCATCCGCAGGTTGCCGAACGATCCCCAGTAGACGACGACCCGCTCCCCCTCGACCAGGATCGTCGGGTCGATGTTGTGGATGGTGTTGGCGGTGGGTACCCGCTGGGAGATGATCGGCCCACCGGCGTGGTCGGTCCACGGTCCGGTCGGGCTGTCCGACACGGCCACGCCGATCGCGAACTTGTCGGACGCCGGGCTCTCCCGCTCGTTGATCGGTACGTACCAGTAGTAGCGCCCGTCCACGCCCCGGACCACCTGGCCGGCGTACGCGCGACCGGGCGTGGCCCAGGCGAAGACCTGCTCCGGGCGCATCAGCGAGGGATAGTGGGTCCACTGTCCGGATTGGACGTCGGTGGTGCGGAAGGCGCCCCACTCGTTCATGACGAAGTCGTTGGTGGTGGGTCCGGCCTCGTCGTGCCCGGTGTAGATGTAGAGCTCGTCGCGGCCGCTGGTGTTGCCGGGGGCGCCGGCCGGCACGACGAGCGGCGCCGGGTCGGCCGAGTAGTAGCTGCCGTCGCCGAGGATCGGGTTCGTGGTGTCGGTGAACGGGTACGAGTCGGCGGCCTGGGCCGGTGCGGGGACCGCGACCAGCACGCCGGCGAGGAGCCCGGCGGCCGCGCAGCGTCTCAGGAAGGCTTTCACGGTGTGATCTCCCGCGTTCGGTGGGGGAAGGTGGCGGCGCCGGTTGCCCGGTGCCGCCACCTCTCGAAGGAGCTAGCCGCAGGTGATTGCCGGGTACTGCGCGGGAATCTGCGCGGTGACCGGCTGGCCGTTCACGGTCCCGGTGACCTTCACCGTCGCCGTCCCGGCCGGCACCGTCTTCAGGCGCGTGTTGAACGCCTGGTAGGCGGACTTGCCGGGCGCCACGTTGGCGACCGTCCGCGACCCGTACGGCGTGACCAGCTCGATCGTGAGCGGCACGTCCTCGTCGTTGCGGGCGGTGACCGCCACGTACGCGTTGCTGCCGGTGCACTGGCTCCGGGCCTGGACCGCCACGTCCCACACGGGCGGGTCGCCCACCGTCAGCGTCAGCGTGGTCTGCGTGGTGCCGGCCTCGCTGACGTAGTCGGGCAGGATGAGGTCGCCGATGACGGTGTACCGGCCCGGGGTGTCGACCACGCTCGGGTCGAACCGCCAGTCGACGCCGATCGCCTGGTTGTCCCGGGAGCCGTCGTTGTACGAGACCTCCACCTTGTCCGGCAGGTACGGCTGCTGGCCCACCTCGACCTTCTGCTGGAAGGTCTCGGCGCCCTGGATCGAGATGCCGTCCTGCGCGGTCTCCGGCCGCACGTAGACCCGCGCTTCGGCGATCAGGCCGTAGGCGTCGTTCGTGCCGTAGACCACGAACGGGTCGACGTTGGTCTCGGCCACCATCTCCGGCGTGATCGGCTGCCAGTTGAACGCGACCTTGCCCCGCGCACCGCTGGCGGAGACGCTGTCGAGCTCGCTCGGCAGCGCCGGCACCACACCCTCGGTGGTGCGGATCAGCACCGGCGAGCGCACCGAGTCGACGGTCTCGCCGTTGGCCCGCCAGCGCAGCACGCCGGTGCCGGCGCCGCCGGACATGACGCCCCAGATCCGGATGCGCAGGTGGCTGGTGGTGATCGGTTCGAAGGTGAAGTGGTTGTAGGCGTTGGTGGCCAGGCCGTTCGCGTACGTCGAGCCGCCGGTCAGGGTGACCGGGGTCCAGGTGGTGCCGTCGGTCGAGGACTCGATCACGTACGTCGTGGCGGTTGGCCGCCGGGTGCCGCCGTTGTCGTCGTACCAGTAGACGTCGGTCGAGGAGAGCCGCACCGGCGCGGTCCACTTGTACTGGATCCACGCCTGCGTGGCCGGGCTGGTGCCGTTCGCCGGCTGGCCCCAGTTGCCCCAGCCGTTGCCGGAGCCAGGGTTGGAGCTGCTCGGCGTGGTCGCCTCGTTGACCCGCTGGTGGTTCTCCCACGACGCGGTGCCGCTGGTGGTGATCGCCGCGGACGAGCCGAACTCCGCGGTGACCTCCTTCTCGGCCAGCGTCACCGACACCGTCGCCTCGGCCCGCTTCTCCCCGTCGTCGGCGAAGAACCGGAACACGTAGTCGCCGGCGACCGTACCGGTCACCCGGGTCGTGAGCGCGTGCGGGTCGGCGAAGATGACGCCCGCGTTCGCCGGCTTGGAGACGGTCTCCCAGCCGTAGGTGAGCTCGCTGTCGTACGGGATGCCGTCGTCGGAGGCCGTGCCGACCAGGCGCGTGGACAGGTTGCCGTCCTGCGAGCCGTCCCGGATGGCGGTGACCGCCGGGGCCTGGTTCGAGACCGGCGGCACGTCACGACCCGAGTCGAACACCTGGATCTCGGAGATCGCGGTGAAGAAGGTCGGGTTGTTGGTGAACGCGACCCGCAGCTTGTTCGACGTCACGGTCGCGAAGAGCGCCTCGTTGAACTTCGCCGACGGTACCGTCGGGTTCTTGAACTGGTTCGGCACTTCCTTCCAGCCGCCGTTGCCGTCCGGCACCTGGATCCACCAGCGCGCCGGCTCGCGGTAGCCGCCGGCCTGGCGGTCGCTGACGAAAGTCACCTTGACGTTGTCGAAGGACTTGGCCGAGCCCAGGTCGAGCTCGACGTAGCCGTTCTTCTCCGCCGTGCCGTAGTTGCCCCAGTAGGGCTCGTTGGCGGTCACGCCGTCGTTCACGGCGGCCAGCGACACCGGCCGCTCGGTCTCCTTGATGGCGCCCGGCGTGTAGTTCATCGCGGTGGTGCTCGAGCCCGGCGTGTGGAACTGCCGCCACGGCGTGGGCCGGACACCCTGCTGGGTGTACGACGAGCCGAGGGTCGCGCCGGTCGCCAGGTTCGGGCCGTCCTCGCTGAGGTCGACGCCGGCCGTCTTGAGGTACGAGACGACCCGCTCGTCCTGGATCGGCGTCTCCACCGCGCTCGGGAAGTCGCTGCCGGTCGCCGCCGTGAACGTGACGGTCAGCCCCGCCTCGGCCTGGACCTGGTTGGTCTTCGGGTCGAAGGTGAGCTTGCCGAGCTTGTCGGTGCTGACCTTCTTCTCGCCGTTCAGGAACAGGCTGTAGCCCGCGCCCAGGCCGTAGTTGCTGCCGTCCGGGTCCCAGACGATGGTGACGTCCTGGCCGTGGTACCGCAGGTTGTTGGCCATGAAGTGGTCGTAGCCGAACTTGATCGGCCACAGCTCGATCTTGTCATCGGAACGCGGCTGGATGCCCGCCATGTCCTCGATGAAGATGTAGTTCATGTTGCCGAGCATCACGTGGTTCGGGTTGTTGCGGTTGTAGGTCTTCGTGGTCGGGTTCCAGTTGGAGTAGTACTCCGCCTGGTTCGCGACCCGCAGGTCCGCGTTCGGGTAGATGCTCCAGGCCATCCAGTCCAGCAGCCGCTTGGCGTACGCCGGGTCGACGTACTTCTGCTCCGGGTCGTAGTGGCGCAGGGCCGAGCGGACACCGCGGTACTGCACGGTGAAGTTGATGTTCGAGAAGTTGTTGGAGCCGCCGATCCCGTAGGCGGCCCGGTCATACTGGTTCGCGGTGTAGAACGGGAAGATCGGGAAGTTGTCGCCGTAGGTCAGGAAGCGGAAGCCGTCGACGTACGTCTGCCACTGGTCGAACGGGATGAGGTTCTGGGCGTAGACGTCGTAGAGGTTCGACTCCTTCGACGGGATCAGCGTGCGGGCCGACTCGGGCAGCGGGTTGGCCCGGCCGTTCGAGCTCGCCGCGCTGGTGGCGCCATGCGACGTGCCGGCCAGGAACATCCGCGCGTCCGGGCTCCAGAGCCGGTTCAGCACCGCGTCCCGGATGCCGTTCGCGCTGGCCGCCATCTGGTCCACCTTGGACTGGTCGGCGCCGCCGATCTGGTACAGCTGCCGGGCGGCGTCGAACGCGCCCCACACGTAGGCCGACTCGGGGCGCTCGATGGTCCGCGCCCCGGGCGCGCCGGCGTTCGCCTTCGGGAAGCCGAACGTGATCGCGTCGGCGTCGTTGCCCGGCATGTAGTTGGTGTCGTAGGCGATCAGGTTGTCGTGGTTGCCGTCGTAGTGCTCGAGCTGGCCGACGCCGTCGCCCTCGAAGTAGTGGGCGAACTTGGTGGCGACCTCCGTGCCGCCGCCGTGCACGTTGTACGCCTCGAGCCCGGCCGTGCCGATGTACTGCGAGTAGTGGTTGTTCCAGCTCGTGTGGCCGGGGCTGTCCAGGAACGCCGAGGAGCCGGAGAGCTCGCCGATGTTGAGGATCTGCCCGTACGGCAGGTACGGCGTGCGCAGCCATTTGGTGTCCTGCAGGTGCATCGGCTGGGTCAGCGCCACGGAGTTCTGGTAGAGGTTCACCCCCTCGATCGTGGTGGGGTACTGGTAGACGTAGCCGGAGGCGTTGGCGTCGAGGCTGTTGTAGCGCTCGCCCCACCAGCGGTAGACGATCGCCTTCTCCAGCGCCGGGTCGGGCACGTCGATGTACGGCACGTCCGCGGCCCACTGCCGGTTGAACGCGGTGATGCCGGTGCGCACCGCCTCGGCCGGGGAGAGTCGCGCGTACTCGTTGTAGCTCTCGACCGTCTTCGGCAGCGTGGCCGAGGAGACCGCGCCGACGACGGAGAGCGCCACCGAGCCGCCGGCCGGCACGGTGACCTCGCGGTCGAGGTTGGTGCCGGCGCGGGTGAACCCGGCGCCGGTCAGGCTGGTCCGGATCGAGTCCCACGGGGTGTCGACGAGCCCGTTGTTGGCGCCGCTGGTGATGGTGCGGGTCCCGGTGAGCTCGGCCGTACCCTGGCCGGCCTGGGTGGCCAGCGGCGAGGCGGCCCGGACGGTGAACGTCGCCGGCGCGTCGCCGGGGTTGTCGAAGGTGATCGCGGTGACCGCGACGTTGTCGTACGTGATGAACTTCGTCAGGTTCGCGGTGACGCCGGTGGTGCCGATCGTGTACCGGCTCTTGGCGTGGCTCGGCGCGTTGAAGCGGTTGGCGTTGACCTCGGTGACCGTCTGCCCAGGAACGGTCACCGTGTACAGGTTGCCGAGGTTGTTGGGGCCGCCGACGTACGCGCTGCCGGCGAAGCCCATGACGGTGAAGTTGTTGTTGCTGGCGCCGCGCATGTAGAGGGAGCGGCCGCGGGTCATCAGGACCGCCGAGCCGAGCGTGCCCTGGACGCCGAGGATCCGGTCGAGGTAGTAGTCGGTGCCGCCGGCGGCGAGGTCCTTGTCGAAGATGGACTGGTGCATGTTGCCGGCGGTGAACGGCACGCCGGGGTCGAGCTGGTTGGCGACGTCGCCGGTGTTGCTGTAGGTCGGGTCCCCGATCTCCATGACGTGGTGCAGGCCGTCGGTGTAGACCCCGACGTCGCCCTCGTTGCCGGGGAGGACGGGGCTGTCGGCGCGCGCGGGGGACGGTACGCCGACTGCTCCTCCCACGACCAGCGCGGTTAGGGCGACCCAGACGGGCGCCCTCCTCACGCGTCTACGACTCATGTCGTTTCCTTCCTCGATACTTGGTGGGGAGCGTGGAAGTACTTGGCGGGAAGCGTGGAAGCACTTGGTGGGGAGCGTGGAGGTCGCGTGGGTGTGAGCGCTAACACCCGGATCGGCTACCGCGCGGCGAGCCAGACCCGCATCGTGGAGGGGCCGCGGTTGGCCCAGGCGTGGTACTCCACCAGCGGCACCGCGTCGAGCTCGGCGCCGACCGCCGGCTCGGTCTGCGCCCGGTCGGCCCGGTAGGGCCAGTCGTGGTCGTACGGGAGCACGTGCCGGCAGCGCACCGTGACCCGGCCGTCGACCAGGCGGGGCGGCTGGCTGGTGTCGACGCGCAGCTCGTCCACCGCCGCGCCGCCCGGGACGTCCACGGACTCCAGGGCGAAGACGACCGGCCCGCGCTCCACCGCGACGCAGCCGCGGACCGCGTCGATCCGCGGGTCCGGGTACGTGAACCGGGGCGCCATCGGCAGGGAGAGCAGGACCTCGTCGCCGCGGTGCCAGACCCGCCGCTCGGTGACCGTGCCCGGCGCGACCGGCCGGGTCCGCCCGTCGACGGTCAGCGTCGCGCCCCGCGCCGCCCAGCCGGGCACGCGCAGCGACAGCGCCCACGGGTGCTCGTCGTCGCTGTCGATCCGCACCCGGATCTCGCCGTCGCGCGGGTAGTCGGTCTCGACCGTCACGCCCAGCTCCCGCCCGTCGGCGCGGCGGTGCGCCACGCTCCCCGGCACGTACTGGTGCAGCTGCAGCCCCTCGTCGTCGGCGGTGGCGACGTACGCCGTCAGGCTCGCCAGGGTGCGGGCGACGTTGGTCGGGCAGCAGGAGACCTCGAACCAGGGCGCCCGCAGCGAGGCCGCCGCGCGCAGGCTGGGCCGGTCGGCGTCGGGCAGCGTACCGAGCTCGCGGCGGTGCAGCGTGTTGGCGTAGAAGAAGCTCCGCCCGTCCGCCGACGGCGAGGTCGACACGACGTTGAAGAGGGTCCGCTCGATGAGGTCGGCGTACCGGGAGTCGCCGTCGGCCAGCAGCAGGCGCCAGGCGAGCATCACCGAGCCGATCCCGGCGCAGGTCTCCGAGTACGCCCGGTCCGGCGGCAGCACCCAGTCGCCGCCGAACGCCTCGTCCTGGTGGCGCGAGCCCTGCCCGCCGGTGACGTACGTGCGCCGGGTCACCGCGTTCGTCCACTGTGTCCGGACCGCGTCCAGCAGGCTGGCGTCCTTCAGCTCGACCGCGACGTCGACCGCGCCGGCGGCGAGGTAGTTGGCGCGCACCGCGTGTCCACGAAGGACGGTCGCCTGCCGGACCGGGGTCTCGTCCTGGAAGTAGTCCCGGCCGTACTCGACGTCGCTGAGCCGGCCGTGCCCGCGCCGGTCCACGAAGAGCGCGGCCTGGGCCAGGTAGCGGTCGTCCTCGGTGACCCGGGCGAGCTCCACCAGCGCGGTCTCGATCCCCGGGTGGCCGCAGACGCCGTCGATGCCCTCCGGGCCGAACGTGTCGCAGATGTTGTCGGCGGCCCGGCGGGCGACCTCCAGCAGGCCGTCGTCGGCGCCGGGCCGGGTGCGGGCGCGGGCCACCGCGGCTTGCAGCAGGTGCCCCACGCAGTAGATCTCGTGGCCCCACTCCAGGTCGGACCAGCGCGGCGCCTGCCCCGGCCGGCCGAACCTCGTGTTGAGGTAGCCGTCCGGCTCCTGCGCCGCGGCCACCCGGGCCACGACCGCCCGGAAGCGGGACTCGAGCCGCTCGTCGCCGCCGCGGCCGATCTCCCAGGCGAGCGCTTCGAGAAACTTGTAGACCTCGGAGTCGGAGAACTCCCGCCCGCGGCGCTCGCCGGCCAGGTCGCCACCGTTCGCGGCGAGGTCGAAGTTGCGGATCCAGCCCTCGCGCTCCAGCCAGTGCTCGATGTGCGCGAGGCTCGCCTCGGCGTTGACCGATTGCCGCTCGGCCCAGAATCCGCCGGTGATCCGGACGTCGCCGAGCCCGAGCGGGCGGAGCCGGCCGCGGACCGGGACGACGGGTGCGGCGGCGGGTGCGGTGCCTTTCATGCTCAGCCTTTCAGCGCGCCGGACATGAAGCCGCGCACGTAGTGTCGTTGAAGCAGGAGGAACAGGACGATGCACGGCAGGGCGAGGATGACGACGCCCGCTTCGGTCGCCCCGTAGTCGACGACACCCTGCACCTGGCCGCGCAGGTTGGAGACGGCGAGCGGCAGGGTCATCCGCTCGGTGTCGTTGATGAGGATCAGCGGCGCCATGAAGTCGTTCCACGCGGCGAGGAAGGAGAAGAGCCCGACGGTGATCAGGCCCGGCTTCACCGCCGGCAGCAGCACCCGCCACAGCGCGCCCCAGGTGGAGCAGCCGTCGACCGTCGCGGCCTCGTCGAGCTCGCGCGGCACCGCCTCGAAGGAGATCCGCATCAGGAACGTCGAGAACGGCAGCTGGAACATCGTGAGCACGAGCGCGACGCCGACCAGCGAGTTCTCCAGGCCGACCTCGTTGAGCAGCACGTAGAGCGGGATCAGCAGCGTCGCGTACGGGACCATCAGGATGGCGAGCGTCAGCAGGAACAGGAAGTTTCGGCCCGGGAAGCGAAACCGGGCGAACGCGTAGCCGCCGAACAGCGAGATCACCAGCGTCAGCGCGACGGTGAGCAGCGAGACGAACGCCGAGTTGAACAGGTACCGCCAGACGCCGGCCTGGTAGTTGGCGAGCGTCTCGTAGTTGCCGAAGCCCCAGCCCTCCACCTGGTTGGTGCCGGCCTGCGGGGAGACCGAGGCGACCGCGGTCCAGACGAGCGGGGCCAGGAAGATCAGGCCCAGGGCGCCGGTGAAGACCCAGTACGGCATGCGCAGCGCGATCCCGGCGACGTTGACGCCACGGCGCCCGGTACGGCCGGCCGGAGCGTCGCCGGCGGGGCGCGTACCGCCGGTGGCGGCCGGGGTTGACGGGGATACGACGGCCATCGGTCAGCTCTCCTCGGACCGGAAGGCGCGCAGCTGCAGCGCGTTGATGACGACCAGGGCGACCAGCACGATGACGGAGATGGCCGCCGCGACACCGAGGTCGTTCTGGCCCTGGAACGCCACCTGGTAGATGAGCTGGACCACGGTGATCGTGCTGTTGTCCGGCCCGCCCTTGGTGAGGATGTAGAACTGCTCGAAGGCGAGCAGCGAGCCGGTCACGCAGAGCACGGTGGTCAGCGCCAGCGTGGGGCGCATCAGCGGCAGGGTCACCCGCCAGAACGTCTGCCACCGGGTGGCGCCGTCCGAGCGGGCCGCCTCGAAGACGTCCCCCGGGATGCCCTGCAGGCCGACGAGCATGAGCACCATGTAGAAGCCGGCGTAGCGCCACACGATCAGGAACGTCGTGGAGAGCAGCGCGGCGGTCGGCGAGCCGAGGAACGTGAAGCCCCAGCTCTCCATCACCGGCGCGAGCGGGCTCGCGAACGGCGAGTAGAAGACGTAGAACAGCAGGGACGCCGAGGCCAGCCCGAGGGCGCTGGGGATCAGGAACGAGGCGCGGAGCAGGTTGTTCCACCGGCTCGACTCCTGCACCAGCAGGGCCAACCCCAACCCCAGGACCAGCAGCAGTACGGTGGCCAGCACCGTGTACTTGATGGTGAAGACCACCGAGTCGGTGAAGAAGCGGTGGTCGACCGCCTTCTCGAAGTTGTCCGGCGCGTTGAGTCCCTGGTCGCCGGCGAGCAGCGGCCATCTCGACACGGACATCTTGACGACCAGCCCCAGCGGCACCACGAACAGCGCGACCACGAAGACCGCCGTCGGTGTCGCGTAGAGCCAGCCGAGCAGGGCATGCCGGCCGCGTGGTCGCGCGCGCCCCCGCGTCGCCGCACTATCGCTCATCGCCGTCCTCGCTTCGCTGCGGGCGGCGATGAGGCTCACCGGCACTGTGCCTGATGATTCGCTCGCTGCGGCGCTCGCTCATGGGAACCGCTCGGTCGTTCGCGGGCGGGGTTTGGGGGGCGGGCGGGCGCCGGCTCGGCACCCGCCCGCACCGAACTACTGCTGGAGTACCGCGGTGATCTCTTCGTTGTCCTTCTGCACGTCACCGGTGCCGTTGAGCACCTGGTTGCGCACCAGCGTCAGCCATGGGCTGCTCGGCGCGTTGAACGCCTGCTGGAAGTTGAGCGCCACCGGGGTGTCGCCCTTGCCGGCCACCTCGTTGATGGTCACCAGGCGCGGGTCGGTGGAGGCGTACTTGTTGGTGGCCAGGTCGGCGCGGGAGACCACGTCCTTGTTCTTGGCCAGCACCTCGACCTGGGCGTCCTCGGACATCATCCAGCTCAGGAAGTTCCAGGCCTGGGCCGCCTTCTTCGAGTCCTTCGAGACGCCGATGCCGTCGCCGCCGACGAACGTGGAGGCCCCGCCGGTCGGGCCGGGGATGCCGGCGACACCGGCGTCGAACGGGGTCGAGGAGAGCAGCGTAGCCGGGTAGAACATCAGGCCGACCTTGCCCTCGGTGAACGCGGCGGTCCAGGTCGGGCCGGTCTCGCCCGCCGAGGAGGGGAGCACGGCGCCGGACTTCCACAGGTCGGCCCAGGTGCTGTAGACCTGCTTGGCGGTGTCACCGGCGAGCTCGGAGGACTTGCCGTCCGCGCTGAGCACCTCGCCGCCGCTGGCCCAGATCGACGGGAACCAGGTGAAGACCAGGCACCCGCCGCAGTTCAGGCCGGTCGCGGTGCCGTAGACGCCGGGCTTCTTCAGCCCCTGGATCTTCTTGGCCGCGGCGGCGTACTCCTCGAGGTTCGCCGGGGCCTTCTCCGGGTCGAGCCCGGCCTCCTTGAAGAGTTCCTTGTTCCAGAACAGCATCGACAGGTCCAGCACGAACGGCAGCACGTGCGGCTTGCCGTCCAGCGTGCCGGCGGAGAGGTGGCCCTTGTTGATCTGGTCCTTGAAGGAGAGCCCGTTGATGTTGGTGCTCAGGTCCTGGAACAGCCCCTGGCTCACCCAGTTCGGCACGTACACGATGTCCGCGGCGAACAGGTCCGGCAGGCCGCCCGAGCCGGCCGCCGCACCCACCTTGGCGACGTAGTCGTCGTTGGGTACGACGGTCAGGCTGACCTTGTTCTGGTGGCTGGCGTTGTACGCGTCGACGAGCAGCTTCGCCTGCTTCTCCAGCGGCGCGCGGGTCCACAGGGTGAGCTCGCTGCCGTCGTCGACGCCGTTGGGGCCGGCCTGGGCGGCGTCCGTACCGGCCTCGTCGTCCCCGCCGCAACCCGCGACGGCGAGTACCAGCGTCGCCGCGAGGGCCCCGGCCAGTGACCGCAGGGCGGTCCGTCTGCCCAAGGTTCTTCTCATCTGGTCGTCCTCCTCGATCTATGTGGGTCTTCGTCCGTTCTCGGTGGGCCTACAGCCGCTGCGCGAGCCGGTGGTAGGCGTTGTTCCAGCGCAGGTGGTCGGCGAACGACCGGTGCTCGGTCGCCGCGTCGATCAGGGCGAGCTCGACGCCGGCCATCTCGGCGAAGTCGGCGAGCGCCTCCCGGCCGACCGCGGTGCTGAGCACGGTGTGGTGCGGCCCGCCGGCGAGCAGCCAGCACTCGGCCGACGTGGCGAGGTCGGGACGGGGCTTCCAGACCGCCCGGGCGACCGGCAGCCGGGGCAGCGGCTCGTCCGGCTCGACCAGGTCGATCTCGTTGGCGGTAAGCCGCAGCCGGCCGCCCAGGTCGGCGAGGCCGACGACGATGCCCGGCCCTGGCGCGGCGGTGAAGACCAGCCGGACCGGGTCCTCGCGGCCGCCGATCGACAGCGGGTGGATCTCGAGGCGGGGCCGGCCGGCCGCGATGCTCGGGCAGACCTCGAGCATGTGCGCGCCGAGGATCTTCGGCTCGCCCGGCCCGAAGTGGTAGGTGTAGTCCTCCATGAACGAGGTGCCGCCGGGCGCGTCGCCGGCGACCGCCTTGAGGATCCGCAGCAGCGCCGCCGTCTTCCAGTCGCCCTCGCCGCCGAACCCGTAGCCGTCGGCCATCAGGTTTTGCACGGCGAGGCCGGGGAGCTGCCGCAGCCCGCCCAGGTCCTCGAAGTTCGTGGTGAAGGCGCCGAAGCCGCCGTCCTCCAGGAACTGGCGCAGGCCGATCTCGATCCGGGCGCCGTACCGCAGGGACTCGTGCCGGTCGCCGCCGCGGCGCAGCTCCGGCGCCACGTCGAAGCGTTCCTCGTACTCCTCGACCAGCTTGTTCACGTTAACGTCCGCGACCTCTTCGACGCTGGCGACCAGCGCGTTGACCCCGTACCCGTTGACCGAGACACCCAGGGTCGCCTGCGCGCCGACCTTGTCCCCCTCGGTCACGGCCACGTCGCGCATGTTGTCGCCGAAGCGGGCCAGCCGCAGCGAACGGGCCGCCCGCCAGCCGCTCGCCGCGCGGGCCCAGGTGCTGATCCGCTCCAGCACCGCCGGGTCGCCGGCGTACCCCACGACCGTCTTGCGGGCCACGCCGAGCCGCGACTGCACGTACCCGAACTCGCGGTCGCCGTGGGCCGCCTGGTTGAGGTTCATGAAGTCCATGTCCAGCTCGGACCAGGGCAGCGAGCGGTTGGCCTGGGTGTGCAGGTGCAGCAGCGGCTTGCCCAGCGCGGAGAGGCCGGCGATCCACGCCTTCGCCGGCGAGAACGTGTGCATCCAGGCGATGACGCCGACCACCGTGTCGTCCGCGGTCGCGTCGAGCAGGGTGCGCCGGATCGCGTCGGCCGTGGTCAGCACCGGCTTCCACACCACGCGCGGCGTGGCCCGCAGCCCTTCGCCGACGGCACGGCAGACGTCGCGGGACTGCTCCGCGACCTGTTCGAGCACCTTCTCCCCGTAAAGCGGCTGGCTGCCGGTCAGGAACCAGATCTCCGCCGGCTCTTCCTCGATGCCCACGACGGCCCACCCGCCTCTACTCGTTCCGAAAACCTTTTCGGAGGATTCTGGCCGCCTGTTTCGATCGTGTCAACAGTTGATTTCCACGCCCCGGCTCCGCCTCATCGACCCGCTTGAGCGGCGATCGGCGTCCAGCCCGCTGCGGTCCGAAACATCGAAATGTTTTCGACGATCACGGACAGTCAGGATCGCAGGTGGCGAGCCTCCCGGCTCAGCCGGCGGGGGCGGTCGAGTCGCGCATGACGACGCGCCCCGGGTACTGCTCGGAGGTGGGCGGTTCCCCGCCGTCGATGGCCGCGAACAGGCGCCGGCCGGCGACCGCGCCGAGCCGTTCGAGATTCATGTCGATGCTCGTCAGCCGGGGCCGGGAGTGCGCGGCGATGGCGTCCCAGTTGTCGAAGCCGATCACGGAGATCGCATGGGGTACATCGCGCCCGAGGTCACGCAGCGTTTCCAGGACGCCCCGCGCGATCTGGTCGCTGCCGCAGAAAATCGCGTCGACCTCGGGGTGCTGCTCGACCACGATGTGTGCCGCCGCCCGCCCCCAGGTCTCGTCCCAGGACCCGTAGTACGGCCGGCCGCCGAGCATGGTCAGCCCCGCGTCGGCGAGCGCGGCGGCCGCCCCCTCGGCCCGGTCCCGGGCGGCCGCGAAGCCCGGCTCGCCGGTGACGTGGGCGATGTCGCGCCGCCCGCAGGCCAGCAGGTGGTCGATGGCGAGCCGGCCGCCGCCCACGTTGTCGACGGTGATCGAGATGTCGGCCGGGTCGGCGGAGGGGGCGTACACGTACACCACCGGCACCGGGACGGTCCCGGCCAGCGGCGGCCGGGGGTCGGTGCTGGAGCCGACGACGATCAGGCCGTCGACCCGGCGGGACAGCAGCGCCCGGACGTGGTACGCCTCGCGGATCGCGTCGCCGCGCGCGTCACAGAGGAAGACCGAGACCTGCCCCGCGCCGAACGCGTCCTCGGCGCCCATGAGGATGGGGATCGAGAAGCGCCCCTCCAGGTCGCTGGTGAGCAGCCCGACCGTGCCGGTACGGCCGCCGAGCAGGGCGCGGGCCAGCGCGTTCGGCGCGAAGGAGAGCAGCTCCGCCGCCTTCAGCACCCGGGCCCGGGTCGCCGCCTTGACCTCGTCGCGGCCGTTGATCGCCTTGGACGCGGTGGCCACTGAGACGCCGGCGAGCTTCGCCACGTCGGTCAGCGTCGGTGCCCGGTTGGCCGGTACCTCTGGCTCAGTGCCCATGGAACGCTCCCTCTGCGCGACCGACCCCCGCCGTCCGTGGAGCGCTTTGTCGATCACCTCTCCCGACAGTACCGTCCCTGAAAACCTTTTCGCCGGTGCGACCCCGCAGGTCCCCCCATCCGGACCGGTTCCACTGTGCACCGGCCCCGGCGCGGCCGTACCTAGGTGTCGAAGTACCTGGTGCAGAGGCGGAGCCGGCGGGCGTCCCAGACCATGTACGTGCCGAGGACCAGCTGGACCTGGCTGCGCCAGACGTCCTCCCAGCGGTCCCGCAGCCGCAGGTAGGCGAGCGTGGCGCCGCGGGCCGGGACGCGCGTGCCGTGCGGGGTCATCAGGCAGGGGCCGCGGTTGGGCAGCGGGCGGGTGTGCGCCGCGGCGGTGGCGAACGCGTAGCGGGTCAGCAGCTCGCGGACCACGGCCTTGATGGCGATCGGGGCGAGGTGCCAGGCCGGGCAGGGGCGGTTGGCCGCGACGCCGAACGGGATGTCGCCGCCGGCGGCGTGGAAGTCCGGGTAGCTGAAGCAGAGCACCGAGCCGGCCGGGATCGCCGCGCCGCTCGCCACCGGGATCTCGGCCGTCGTGACGCGGTGGGCGATCCCGAAGAGCGGGTAGCGGCGCAGCGTCTGGTCGAAGACGTGGTCGAGGACGGCCGGGTCGGTCGCGGCGCGCCGCGGGTCTCCGGCGGCGGCCAGCGCCATGAGTACGTGGGCGGTGGCCTCGGCGCTCTGCACGACCGCGGTGTTGAAGAACGTGCCCTGCAGGTAGAACGCCCGTTCCCGGCGGTCGAGCAGCGACGGCAGCGCGTGCGGCACGTCGTCGAGGACGCGTTCGAGGTGGTCGGTCAAGCGCAGGCGGCGGTCCATGTGCCGCAGGCCGCAGCCCTTGAGGGCGGTGACCACGTCGTCGGCGTTGGCGACGATCAGCGCCCGGACCTCGCCGGTCGCCGGCCGCTGGAAGACCACCCGGTGGTAGAACTCGGCCCAGACCGGCATGGCCAGGTCGCGCAGGCGGACCAGCCCGGTCCGGACGGGCAGCGCGGCGTCCAGGCTGTCCACCGCGAGGCGCTGGGCGGCCGCGCTGGGCATGGCGAGGATGCGGCGGGTGCTTCGGGCCACGTCGTCGTACCGGGGGCCCGGCTCCAGGTGCTCCTGGTGCACGTCGGGGCCGGGCGAGAGCCAGTACCAGAAGAGGTCGGACAGGGCCGCGCCGCGGCTGCGACCGTTCGCGGCGGGGTGCCCGTACACCTCCAGGAAGCCGGCCGCGTCCACCAGGTCGCCGGGGATCGCGATGCCCTCCGGGCCGTTGATCCGGGCGAACAGCCACGTCCGCAGCGCGACCACCAGCCGCGGCAGCCAGTAGGGCAGGCTGGCGAGCACGGCGAGGGCGCCCGCGACGACGAGCACGACGATCACCCAGGTTGTACGAGATCCGGACCGGCCGGAGATTCACGCGAATCCCGATCGTGGTCCGGACGCGTATAACTGGCATGGACTACGTGGTGATCGGTGCCGGTCCGGCCGGCCTGCAGCTGGCGCACCTGCTCGACCGCGCCGGGCGGGACTACCTGGTGGTGGAGGCCGGTCCGACGCCCGGCACGTTCTACCGGACGTTTCCCCGGCACCGCCGGATGATCTCCATCAACAAGCCGCACACCGGGTGGAACGACCCGGAGAAGGACCTCCGCGTCGACTGGAACTCGCTGCTCTGCGACGACCCCGAGCTGCGGTTCACCCGCTACACCGGGCGGTACTTCCCGGACGCCGGCGACTACCTGCGCTACCTGGCCGACTTCGCGCGCGGGCTCGACGTCCGGTACGGCACGCGGGTCAGCCGGGTCCGCCGGGTCACCGGGGGCTTCGAGCTGACCTGCGACGGCGGCGACGTGCTGCGCGCCGCGCGGGTGGTGGTCGCGACCGGCTTCGGCGCGGAGAACGTCGTGCCGATCCCGGGCGTCGAGACCGCCGAGCGGTACGGGGACGTGCCGGTCGACCCGGCCGGCTTCACCGACCAGCGGGTCCTCATCGTCGGCAAGGGCAACTCGGCGTTCGAGACGGCCGACAACCTGACCGAGACGGCGGCGGTGATCCACGTGGCCGGGCCGCGCTCGATCCGGTTCGCCTGGCGCACCCACTTCATCGGGCACCTGCGCGCGGTCAACAACAACTTCCTCGACACGTACCAGCTCAAGACGCAGAACATGGTGCTGGACGGCGACATCCTGCGGATCGAGCGGCGGCCGGAGGACTACCTGGTCACGTTCGCGTACGCCCGGCGGAACAAGGTGGTCGACCTCGCCTACGACCGGGTGATCATGTGTACCGGCTTCCGGATGGACGCCTCCATCTTCGACGACGGCTGCCGCCCGGAGCTGACCATCGACGACCGCTTTCCCGCCCTGACCGCGCAGTGGGAGTCGGTCAACGTGCCCGGCCTCTACTTCGCCGGCACGCTCACCCAGTCACGCGACTTCAAGAGGTACACGAGCGCGTTCATCCACGGCTTCCGGTACGGCGTACGGGCCCTGTCGCGGATGCTGGACCAGAAGTACCACGGCGTCGACTGGCCGCATCGGACGGTGCGGCCGGCCGGGCTCGCCGGCGCGGTGCTCGACCGGATCAACCGGACCTCGGCGCTGTTCCAGCAGTTCGGCTTCCTCTGCGACGTCTTCACCGCGGACGGCCGGTACTACGAGGAGATGCCGCTGGACTACGTGCCCTTCCCCGACTGCTTCACGGTCAGCCTGGAGTACGGCACCGGCCACGACGCGATCGACCCGTTCGACGTGGAGGCCGGCCGGGCGTGGGAGGCGGACGAGAGCCACGACGACCGCTACCTGCATCCGGTGGTCCGGTGCCGCCGGGGCGGCGAGGTCGTCGCTACCCTGCGGCTGCCCGAGCAGATCTGCAACGACTGGACCGACGACAAGGTGTACCGGGAGCCGCTGCGGGAGTTCGTCGAGGCACACGCGTGACCGGCGGCCACCCGGGCCACCTGGCGAGCGAAGCCGGTAGAGCGCTCGCGCTGGTCAACCTGCGCGACGCCGAGACCGCCGCGCGGCAGCGGCTGGACCCGGTGTACTACGACTACTTCGCCGGCGGCGCCCAGGACGAGGTCACCGTGGCGGCCAACGAGGCCGCGTACCGCCGGCGCTCGCTGCTCCCCCGGGTGCTGCGCGGCTGCGGGCCGCCGCGACTGGAGACCACCCTGCTGGGGCAGGCCACGTCGATGCCGGTGCTGATGGCGCCGACCGCGTTCCACCGGCTGGCCTGGCCGGAGGCGGAGGTGGCGACCGCCCGGGCGGCGGCCGCCGCCGACGTCGTCATGATCGCCGCGATGCTCTCCACGGTGACGGTCGAGGAGATCGCCGCGACCGGCGCCGCGCTCTGGTTCCAGCTGTACATCCAGCCCGACCTGGCGTTCACCGAGTCGCTGGTACGGCGCGCGGAGGCGGCCGGCTGCCGGGCGCTGGTCGTCACGGTGGACTCGCCGGCGCTGGGGCGCAACGAGCGCGGCGACCGCAACGACTTCCACGACCTGCCGCCCGGTGTCTTCTGCGCCAACATGGGTGGCGCCGGCCACGTCCGGCAGGTCGTGCTCTCCCCGGAGATCTCCTGGTCGCATGTGGACTGGCTGCGCGGGATCACCACCCTGCCGATCCTGCTCAAGGGGGTGCTGCACCCCGCCGACGCGCGGCTCGCGGTGGAGCACGGGGTGGACGGCCTCGTCGTCTCCAACCACGGCGGCCGCCAGCTCGACACCACACCGGCCTCGCTGGACCGGCTGGAGCCGGTCGCCGAGGCGGTGGCCGGACGGGTACCGCTGCTGCTGGACGGCGGCGTGCGGCGCGGCACGGACGTCGCCAAGGCCCTGGCGCTGGGCGCGGCCGCGGTGGCGATCGGCCGCCCGGTCCTGTGGGGCCTGGCGATCGCCGGCGAGCCGGGCGTACGGCGGGTGCTCGACCTGCTGCGCACCGAGCTGGCCAACGCGCTGACCCTCCTCGGGGTCGCCGCGCCCGGCGACCTGACCAGAGAGCAGGTGGTGTCATGAAGGTGCTCGGGGCCGGCGTCGGCCGCACCGGCACGCTATCGCTGAAGGCCGCCCTCGAGCGGCTCGGCTTCGGGCCCTGCTTCCACGGCCGCCACGTGCTCGACCATCCCGACCGGCTGCCACTGTGGCTGGCCGCCGCGCAGGGCCGGCCGGTGGACTGGTCGGCGGTCCTGGCCGGGTACGCGTCCAGTGTGGACTGGCCGGGCGCGGCGTTCTGGCGCCCGCTGCTGGCGGCGTTCCCCACCGCGAAGGTGATCCTCACCGTGCGGGACGCCGAGGGCTGGTACGACAGCGTCGACCGGACGATCTACCGCATGTTCGGCTACGGCCCGGTGGACGGCCGGGTCACCGAGGCCCGCGACGTCGTGCCCGGGCTGGACGAGTTCACGGCCTTCCACCGGCGGATGATCTGGGACGGCTTCTTCGCGGGGCGGTTCGGCGACCGGGCGGCGGCGATCCGGGCGTACGAGGCGCACAACGCCGCGGTCCGCCACGAGGTGCCCGCCGGCCGGCTGCTGGTCATCCCACCGGGCGCCGGTTGGGAGCCCCTGTGCGCGTTTCTCGGCGTACCGGTACCCGACGAGCCCTACCCGCACCTCAACGACCCGGACCGCTTCTGGGCCCGGGTGGCCGCCCGGGTCAGCGAAAGCCGCGGGTGAGCCGCAGCCGGCCAGCGGGAGCCACGCCTCGGCCGGCCAGCGGAAGCCGGCGACGAGCGTCAGCCGAAGGCGGCGGCCAGCGGCGGCCCGGCCGAGCCGGCGAGCCGTACCTCGGCGACCTGGTCGAACGGCACGTCGAGGGCGACGCCCCACGAGCCACCGCCCGCCGACACCGGCACCGCCCCGATCGCGCGGCTGCGCCCGTCGCGGGTCACCAGGTGCACGTCGTACACACCGCCGGCCGCCGGGAGCGCCACCGTGAGGAACAGCCACGGCGGCGAGCCCCCGTAGCCGAACGCGCGCCCGCCCGCGGTGCCGTCCGCGGCGGCGAGCGCCCGCTCGGCCAGGGGGCGCTCCCGGCAGTGGTGGGCCTCCCGCCGGTCGTCGGCGGTGGCCCGCATCGTGGCGCCCGACCCGGCGACCGCGGCCAGCAGGACGGTCAGTGCCACCCGGGCCGCCCGCCCGGGCCACCAGCGGCGGCGGCGCGGCGGCGGGGCGAGCCGGCGCATCAGGGACGCCGCGAACCCGGCCGGCGGGGTGACCGCGGGCGCGAGGGTCAGCAGCTCGTCGGCCACATGGGACAGCGCGGCCAGCTCCCGCCGGCAGGCGGGACACCCGCCCAGGTGTGCGAAGACGCGGGCGCGCTCGTCACCGGCGGCCACCCCGGCCGCCACATCCGGCAGCAGCTCGCCGATCTCGGCGCAGCCGGATCGGTCATCCATCCGTCACTCCCAATGCCTGGCGCAGCCGGGCCAGGCCACGCCGGATCCGCGTCTTGGCCGTGCCGAGCGGGATCCCTTCCAGCTCCGCGATCTCTTTCGCCGTCCAACCGTAGGCCACGGCCAGCACGACCGGGCGCGCCTGGTCGGTCGGCAGCTCCCGCAGACCCGCGCGCAGCCACTCAGCCCCGTCGTACCCGGGGTCGTCCATCTCCTCGCGGAGCGCCACCAGCAACCGCTGCGGATCGACCGGGCGGTCGCGGCGCAGCCGGATCGCGTCCACGGCGAGGTTGCGGGTGATCGTCAACAGCCAGGTGACCACCCGCGCCCGCCGCGGGTCGTAGTCGCCCGCGTGCCGCCACGCCCGCATGAACGCGTCCTGCGCCACCTCCTCGGCCAGTCCCGGATCGCCGACGACGCTCAGCGCGAGCCCGAACACGCGCGCCTGGAACCGCCGGACGAAAGCCGCCATCGCGTCCGTGTCGCCCAGAGCCATCCCCACAATGAGCGACTCGTCGGAGAGAGCCACAGCGAAGGTCACGCATCGGACGATGATCTGGTTCGATGTAGCAGCGCCGTCTTGTCCGGTTTTCCACTGGCGCTCATTGGCACTTCTCGGATCACCGTGACGGTTCTGGGCACACTGTTGGCGCTCAACCGCCGGCCGACGAGATCGACAAGGGCCGCTCGGTCGGGCTCGTGCTCGCCCGCCGGCACCACGAACGCGTGGATCGCCTCGCCGGTCACCGGGTCCGGGGCGCCGACCACGTACGCCTGCGCGACGGCCGGATGCGTGGCGAGCACCCGTTCGATCGCACCGGCGTAACAGACCTCGGCGTTCACCATGATCACGTCGCGGGCGCGGCCGGTGAGGTGCAGCATCCCGCCGCCGTCGAGGTGGCCCAGGTCCCGGGTGCGCAGCCAGCCGTCGCGCAGCACCTCGGCGGTCCGCTCCGGGTCGTTCCAGTAGCCGGTCATCATGTGCGGGCTGCGCACCCACACCTCCCCGTCCCGGATCTCCACCCGTACCGCCGGCAGCGGCCGCCCCACCGACGCCTCGTGACCGGCGGCGACGTCCTCCGGGGTGAGCATCGCGATCACGCCCGCCTCGCCCTGCCCGTACCCCTGCCAGACGACCGGGCCGAGCCGGTCGACGGCCGCCCGCAGCAGGCCGGGGCTGGCCGGCGACCCGCCGAGCACGACGGCGCGCAGGCCGCTCAGGTCCGCCCCCTCCGCCAGCACCTGGTGGAGCCGGGCCGGCGGCATCATCGTGGCCGTGGGGCGGGTCCGCTCGACGGCCTCCGCCAACCCGAGGCCGTCCGGCAGGACCACCGTGCCGCCGACCACCAGGCACCGCCCGAGGTACGTGAACATCACCGGGCTGGCCAGGTTTTCCGCGACCAGGCACCGGTCGAAGCGGGCCATCAGCCCGGCCAGCGCCGGTGCCCAGGTGTCCGGCCGGTACGCGAGGCTGATCGCCGCGTACGTGTGCGCGCAGGCCTTGGGGAGCCCGGTGCTGCCGCTGGTGTACGTGAGCCGCGCGACGCCGTCCGGCCGGGCCAGCGCCGGCACCGGGGCCTCCGGGCCGGCGGCCAGCCGGTCGAGCTCCTCCTCCCCGACCAGCACGTCGACGTCCGCGCGGGCGTGGTCGCGCTGCTCCGGGCTCCACCCCGGCCGCATCGCCGCGACCCGGCAGCCGAGGGCGTGCGCGGCCAGGTGCGCCGCGTACGCCTCGGGCGTGGACGGCAGCGCCATCCCGACGCCGCTGCCCGGGCCGAGCCCGGCGGCGCGCAGGCCGGACACGCACCGGCCGACCAGCGCGAGCAGCTCGCCGCGGGTGACGACCCGGGTGCCGGCCTCGAACGCCGGCCGGTCCGGCGCGGCACGGAGCGCGGCCAGCACCGGACCGGGGAACACAGTGGACAATCCCGCCTCCCGCGAGTCAGGGCGCCGGGCCCGGTCCCGATGGTCGGGTCAGCGCCGGACCCGGGCTGGGCGGCGGCGCAGCAGCAGGACGGCGACGCCCAGGACGACGAGGCCGTCGACGACCAGCAGGGTCGCGCCGATCGGGTCGACGCCGTGCGCGTGCGCGGCCTCCTGCTCCGGCGCCGGGCCGGCCGGAGTGGCGCCGATCCCGAAGCGCCACGAGCCGGCCAGCTCGCCGCCGCCCGCCAGCTCGACGTGGTACGCGACGGTGAAGGTCCCCCGCCCCACGATCGCCACCGGCAGCCGCAGGCGGTCCGCGCCGACCGCGGCCAGCGGGCCCGCGCGCACCGGCGACCCCGAACCGTCCACAACGGACACGTGGGAGCGGCCGACGTCCGGGCGCTTCGACACCGCGAGCTCGACGGCGTCCGGCGGCACCGCGAGCGCGGTCCCCTCCGGCGGCGTCGCCGAGGTGACCGCTGGCCCGGCCGGGGCCAGGGCGAACAGCGCCGCCACGCCGGCCGCCGTCAGCGCCACGGCGGCCACGGCGAGGCGGTACCTCCGGGCCATCCGGTCAGGTCGTGCGCTCGTGGCCCGCGCAGGCGCACGCCACCGTGCGCCGCTCCGCCTCGTTCGGGCGCAGGTGCAGGTACATCGCGACGACCATCGGGATGAACACGACCGAGTTGTAGAACAGGTGCAGCTCGACCCGGGGTGCCACGAGCTGCACGATGCTCGTCGGGACCGTCCTGCCGAAGAGGAACTGCCCGGACTGGGCCTGGATGAACAGCAGGAGGTGCTCGATGTGGTGCCAGAACTGGAGCGCGAGCGCCACCGCCCACCAGGCCTTCGCCCGGCCCCGGAAGCCGGGCAGCAGCAGCCACAGCCCGGCGAGCATGACGAGGGCGTAGCCGTAGTGCAGCCACTCCTGGGTCACCAGCACGGGAAAGAACTGGCCCAGGACGCCGCGCGCCTCCGGGCGGGGCCGGCCCAGCACCCAGATCTGGTACGCCTGCACCAGGTGCTCGGCCCAGTGGGCGAGCACGATCAGCATGAACGTGTTGAGCGCCACCCGGTGGTATCGGCCGTTGAGCGAGGCGATGACGCCGCCTGGCGCCGGGACCGACGCGACAGTAGCCATGCCGGTAATACGAGTCGGGGCCCGCCGAGGGATTCGCGGTCCCGGCGCGGACCGGAGCCCGCGCCGGGCCGACCGGTCAGCGGCGGCGCTTGAAGACGTCCTTCGGGATGTACCCGGTCACGACCTGGGTGCGGTCGACGACCTCGGCGTTGTGGTAGTTCACCGCGATCGAGGCGAACGAGTAGGCCTTGGGGACGGTCAGGCCCTGGGTGGTGACCAGGAAGTCGACCGTCTTCTCGACCGCGATCCGCATCGCCCGGTCGAGGTCCCAGTGGATGCCCATCATGATCCAGTGGTCGTCGTTCTCGGCCCAGGGAAGCTCGGTCCGCACGTTCTTGACGAGCGTGATCCGGAACGTGCCGGCGAGCGAGTGCTCGACGGCGGTGCCGCTGACCTCGCCGTCGCCCTGGCAGCTGTGCGGGTCGCCGATGAAGATCTGCGCGCCGGGCTGGAACACCGGCAGGTAGAGCGTGGTGCCGGCGCAGAGGTCGCGGCAGTCCATGTTGCCGCCGAACTTGCCCGGCGGCGTCGAGTTCTGCACGCCGGTGGCGGGCGGCGGGGCGTCCTCCGTGTTGCCGATGAACTCGCCGGTCGGCGACGCCACCGCGATGATCCCCATGAACTTCTGGGTCGGGATCCGGATGCCGTCGGCGAAGAAGACGACCTCCTTCCCCTGGTACATGCCGACCCGGTACATGTGGGTGCGGACGTCGGGCCAGACGCCGGCCGGCAGGCCGGGCGGGATCTGCGCGGGGATGTCGAGTCCCACGTCCCCCTCGCGCCAGCCGGGGTAGAAGGTGGCCATGACGCCGCCGGTCGGCGCGGTGTTGTTGAACCCGTAGGGGACCCGGGTGTCGATGTCGAGGATGTCGATCGCGACGGTGTCGCCCGGCTCGGCGCCCCGGACGTAGATCGGGCCGGTCAGGACGTGCCCGCCGTACTGCCGGCCGGTGGCCTGGCGCTCGGGCAGGGTGTCCCAGAACGCCATCGCGTCCGGCAGCACCTCGTGCGGCCTGACGCCGAACGCGCCGAAGTAGTCGCGCGGGCTGATCGACGAGTTCGTCAGGCCCTGCTGGGAGAGGGTGTCGACCCGGACGGTCTGCCCCGAGCGCATGGTGACGCCGGGCTCCCAGCCGATCGGGAAGCCGCCCCAGTGCAGGTTGTCCGGTGTGGACTTGAGGTGGTGGTCCCACTTGGGACGCTTGGATCCGCCGCCTTTGCGGCCCGACGCCTGGGCCGGGGCGGCGATGCCGACCGCTCCGGCCGTACCGGCCGCGAACGTCGCGGCCAGCCCGGCGGCCAGCACGCCGCGCCGGCTGGCCGAGCTCCAGTGGTTCGTGGACACGCTCAACTCCCATCGCTGCAAGACGCGGCGGGGCCCGGACGTGGGCACCCGCGCGCGTCCCTTCCGATGATCAAGGGGTTGGTACACCGTGTCCGCGAGGTGTTTCGGGCACGTCACGATCCGGCAAATCCGCCGTGCCCCCAATCGAGAACCGCCCGGGGTCACCTGCCGATCGTCACGCTGGAGAAGTCGTAGTCGCCGTTGATCGGCACCTCCAGGCCGGACACGCCCGACCGGAACGCGGCCACGTACGCCACGCCGCAGACCGGGATCACCGGCGGGCCGGCCTCCAGCACCTTGGCGACGATCTCCTGGGTGGGCTTGGCGCGGGACGCCGGGTCGTCGGTCCGGCGCGACTCGGTGAGCAGCTCGCTCACGCCCGGCGTGCTGAAGTTGCCCGGGTTGTAGAGCCCGCCGGTGGTGTAGAAGTCGGCGATGAACTGGCTCGGGTCGGGGCGGCCGGCCTGCACCAGCGCGACCGTCGCGGCGAACTTCCCGGTCCGCCGGACGCTGGTCATCTGGGTGAACTCCACGACCGTGAGCTTCATCCGGATGCCCACCTTCTCCAGCTGCCCCTGGATGGCCTGGCCGAGCTGCTGGTACGAGGTGTTGGGGCCGACCAGCATCTCGAACTCGAACCCGTTCGGCAGCCCCGCCTCGGCCAGCAGCGCCTTCGCCTTCGCCTCGTCGTAGTACGAGTCCTTGTACTCCAGCGCCGGGTTGTAGGCCCAGAAGTTCTTCTGGTACGGCTGCACCGAGGGGACGCACGCGCCGGCGTACAGGCTGTCGCTGATCGCCTTGCGGTCGATCGCGTACGAGATCGCCTGGCGCACCTTCGGGTTGCCGAACTCGGACTGCTTGGTGTTGAGCAGGATGCCGTTGAACGTCGTGTTGGGGCCGGTGATGATGGTCAGCCCGGCGCTCTTCGCCTCGGCGATCTGGGCCGGCGTGATCGTCGTACCGTCGGACTGGCCGGACCGCAGCGCGCGCAGGCGGGTGCTCTCGTCGCTGTACACGGTCATGTCGATGCCGCCGTTCTTGACGGCGCCCTTGTTCCAGTAGCCCTCCCAGGGGCGGAGGCTGAGCTTGCCGTCCGCGATGCCGGCCAGCTTGTACGGCCCGGTGCCGGCCGGGTTGGCCTTGAGGTCGTCGCTGGCCAGCTTGGCCGGGCTGATCATCATGCCGGCCTCGCCGGCGAGGGTGTTGACGAGGTGGCCGCCGGGCACCGAGAGGTTGAGCCGCACCCGGGTCGGGCTGACCACGTCCACCGAGCTCACCGCGGAGAGCGCGCCGACCAGCACGCTCGGCGGCTGCTTGGCGGCCTCGATGTTGGCCTTCACCGCGCCGGCGTCGAACGGCGTGCCGTCCTGGAACGTGACGCCGGTGCGGAGCGTGAACTCGAGCGCCTTGGCGTCCGGCGTGAACGTCCACTCGGTGGCCAGGCCCGGCTTCAGGTCGCCGTTCGGCATGCGCCGCACGAGGGAGTCGTAGAAGTTGTTGAGGAAGATCGGGTCCAGCGGCCCGGACCGGCGGGGGTCGAGCGAGGTCGGGTTGCCCGGGATGCCGTACTTGAAGATCGCCGTCTGGTCGGCCCCGGCGCCGGCCGGGGTGTCGCCGCCGGACGTACCGCCGCACCCGGCGACCAGCCCGATGGCGAGGGTCGCGGCGGCCCGGCGGAGAGTCTTCGTCGCCACGGAGCGCACCTCCGTTCTGTGTCGTACGCCTTCTGTTCCGTGGGGGTCGTGTCCATGCGGGTTGGGTCCGCGCGCGTGAGGTCACCGCGCACCGTGCCGCGGCCGCCGGGTGGGTTCGGCGGCGTCTTCAGCGCTCTCGAAGGTGTCCGATATTTGAAAAGAGGATTTCACTATTGTTACAGGGGATCGTGCACCGCTTGCGCTCGGCGCGTCAAGAGGTGAGCCGGTGCCGTTCGGCGCGACTTTCCACGAGCCTCGATGATCATTGCGGTGCGTCTCCGGCGGCGGCGATAATGGATCATGCTTGTCGAGCTGGCCTACGGCAGTGCCGGACTGGTGGTCGAACTGCCCGACCGGCGCACCACCGTCATCACCCCGCACGCGCGGCCGGCAGCCGCCGACGAGCGGGCGGAGCTGCGCCGGGCGTTGCGGCACCCGGTCGCCGGACCGCCGCTGCGGGAACGGGTGCGGCGCGGCCAGACGGTGGCGATCTCCGCCTGCGACGGCACCCGGCCGCGGTCGCCGCCCACCGCCCGGACGCCACCGTCTGCGTCCTCCCCGAAGGCCCCCAGACGATCCCGTACGTCGCACGCCGTTGACAGGGTGACCGCGGGCGCTTCGGGCTTCCTCGCCGCCGCGGCCACCCCGCCGAAACCGTTAGTCCGGGCCCGGCGCGGGTACGCGTAGGTCATGAACATCGCCATCATCGGTGCCGGACATGTCGGCGGCACCCTCGCCAAACATCTCACCGAGGCCGGCCACAACGTGGCCATCGCCAACTCGCGGGGGCCGGACACGCTGCGGCGGATGGAGAGCCAGCTCGGCGACCACGGCCGCGCGGTCACCGCCGAGCAGGCGGCCGCGTTCGGGGACGTGGTCTTCGTGTCGGTCCCGTTCGGCCACTACACCGAGCTGCCGGTGGCCGGGACGGCCGGCAAGACCGTGGTCGACACCAGCAACTACGACCCCGACCGGGACGGCCACATCGCCGACCTCGACGACGACCGCACCACCTCCAGCGAGCTGCTGCAACGGCATCTGCCCCAGGCCACGGTGGTCAAGGCGTTCAACACGATGCGCTGGGACCACCTGCGCGACTACGGGCGTACCGGCGGTTCCCTCACCCGGTACGGCATGCCGGTCTCCGGCGACGACGCGCACGCCAAGCGCGAGGTCGAGGACCTGGTGGAACAGTTGGGCTTCGCGCCGGTGGACGCCGGCGACCTGGCCCACGGCGGCCGCCGCCAGCAGCCCGGCTCGCCGGTGTTCACCGCGGACCTGACCGCGGACGACATGCACGCCCGCCTCGACCCGGAGGTGTCGGCGCCGACCTCGCAGGACTGGACCGACGCCGCCGCGCGGGCCCGTACCTCCGACGACCCGCGCGCCCGGACGCCGCGCGACCCGAGCGGGATCCCGACCACGGGTACGACGCCGGGACGGCAACGGTAGCCCGCGGCGCTCAGCGGTCGATCTCGCCGGAGGTGTCCTCCTGGTAGGCGGCGCCGCCGCGGGTCTCCTGGGTCAGCGGCTTGGCGCCACCGGCGGGCGGGCCGGCCGCCGCCTGCCCGCCCGCCGCCAGGTGCGGGAACTTGAGGTCGAAGGCCGGGCGCTCGGAGCGGATCCGGGGCATCCGGTCGAAGTTGCGCAGCGGTGGCGGGCAGCTCGTGGCCCACTCGAGGGAGTTGCCGTACCCCCACGGGTCGTCCGCGGTCACCACCTCGCCGGCCCGGTACGAGCGCCACAGGTTGTAGACGAACGGCAGCGAGGACGCGCCGAGCACGAACGAGCCGATCGTGGAGACCGTGTTGAGCGTGGTGAAGCCGTCGGTGGGCAGGTAGTCGGCGTACCGGCGGGGGAAGCCCTCGGCGCCGAGCCAGTGCTGCACCAGGAACGTGGTGTGGAACCCGATGAACGTCAGCCAGAAGTGCACCCGGCCGAGCCGCTCGTCCATCATCCGTCCAGTGATCTTGGGAAACCAGAAGTACACGCCGGCGTACACCGCGAAGACGATCGTGCCGAAGAGCACGTAGTGGAAGTGGGCCACGACGAAGTACGTGTCGGTGACGTGGAAGTCGACCGGCGGCGAGGCGAGCAGCACCCCGGAGAGGCCGCCGAGCAGGAAGGTCAGCAGGAACCCGATCGCGAAGAGCATCGGCGTCTCGAACGTGATCTGCCCCCGCCACATGGTCCCGATCCAGTTGAAGAACTTGATGCCGGTCGGCACCGCGATCAGGAAGCTCAGGAAGCTGAAGAACGGCAGCAGCACCTGGCCGGTGGCGAACATGTGGTGCGCCCACACGCTCATCGACAGCAGCGTGATCGCGATCGTCGCCGCGACCAGCCCCTTGTAGCCGAAGATCGGCCGGCGGGCGAAGACCGGGATGACCTCGCTGATGATGCCGAAGAACGGCAGCGCGACGATGTACACCTCGGGGTGCCCGAAGAACCAGAACAGGTGCTGCCACAGCAGCGCCCCGCCGCTCGTCGCGTCGTAGACGTGCGCGCCCAGCATGCGGTCCGCGAGCAGCGCCAGCAGCGTGGCGGCCAGCAGCGGAAACACCATGAGCACCATGACGCTGGTGAGCAGGATGTTCCAGGTGAGGATCGGCATCCGGAACGGGGTCATGCCCGGCGCCCGGAGCGTGAGGATCGTGGTGATGATGTTGACCGCGCCGAGGATCGTGCCGAGCCCGGAGAGCACCAGCCCGATGATCCACATGTTGCCGCCCACGCCCGGCGAATGGACCTCGGTCGACAGCGGCGCGTAGCCGGTCCAGCCGAAGTCGGCGGCCCCGCCCGGCGTGATGAAGCCGGCCAGGACGAGCGTGCCGCCGAACGCGAACAGCCAGTAGGCCAGCGCGTTGAGCCGGGGGAAGGCCACGTCCGGCGCGCCGATCTGGATCGGGACCACGAAGTTGGCGAACGCGAACACGATCGGCGTCGCGAACAGCAGCAGCATGATCGTGCCGTGGATGGTGAAGAACTGGTTGTACTGCTCCGGGGAGAGGAACTGCATGCCCGGCCGGGCCAGCTCGGCCCGCATCAGCAGCGCCAGCAGGCCGCCGACCGCGAAGAACGCGAACGCGGTGACCCCGTACATGACGCCGATGTGCTTCGCGTCCGTCGAGCGGAGCGTACGGCCCAGGAAGGAGCCGCGGACCTCCTCCCGTACCGGCCACGGGCGGGCCACCATCGGGCTCGGACGCGGCTCGATCCTCGTCACGCAAACCACCCCCGGCACATCCGCTCCGCTACGGCGATGCGGCATTCCCCGGGCTTCGCGGTCCAAACACCGCGGCGGTGGCGTTATCCCCGGCCGTCATCCCCGGCCATCGAGGATCTCCGCCTTGAGGCGCTCGTACTCGGCGGCGGAGATCGCGCCGGACCGGTGCAGCGCGGCCAGCCGCTCCAGCCGCTCGAGCCGGTCCTGCCCGCCCGCGGGTGCGCCGCCGTCACCGCGCAGGCCGGCGCCGAGCATGGCGGCGATCTGGTCGGCCTCGGCGGCGGTGGCGGGGCGCCCGTTGACGAAGACCGGCCCGGCGACGCCGACGTCGGGGCGGGGCTGCTGCCCCTCCGGCGCCGGCCAGACCGGGGCGGGGGTGGGTGAGTTGAGCGACTCGGCGAGCCGGGCGGCCCGCTCGGCGGCGGCCTGGCTGCCGGTCGGGACCAGGTCCCACCGGATCTTGAACCGGGCCGGCTCCGAGCGGGACGCCACGATCGGCAGGACCTGGCCCGGCCACGGCCACTTGGCCATCTTCACCAGGTAGGTCCCCTGGACGACGAACGCGGGCACGCCCGGCACGGTCACCACCAGATGCATGCCGCACGCCGCCGAACCCTGGCCGTCCGGCGCCCCGGTGGCGGACACCACGCGGGCCGAGCCCTCGACCGGATCCGAGATCCGCTTGAACCGATCGAACAGACCCATGGCCCATCCCTTCCCGTACCTCCGGCCACGCCACTGTACGACCGCCTCACAACGCCGCCCCTGGCTCCGCTGCGGTTATAACCAGTTGCTAAACTTCGCAACTCGTGAAGTCAGGAAGGGTGTAGGCGTGGGGCTGGTCAGGAGGATCCGCGAGCGGGGGCGGGTGGCGCAGCCCGCGACGCCCCGTCCGGAGCCGTTGCCGGCCGCCGCCGGGCTGGCCGGGTCGGTGCAGGTACGCCACGTCGACGCGGGCTCGTGCAACGGCTGCGAGATCGAGGTGGGCCAGGCGTTCGGCCCGGTGTACGACGCCGAGCGCCACGGCGTGCGGCTGGTCGCCTCGCCCCGCCACGCGGACGTGCTGACGGTGACCGGCCCGGTGACGGTCAACATGGCCGGGCCGCTGCGGACCACGTACGAGGCGATGCCCCGGCCGCGGATGGTGGTGGCGGTGGGCGACTGCGCCCGCGACTGCGGCATGTTCGCCGGCGGCCCCGGCGTGCTCGGGCCGGTCGGCGACGTCGTACCCGTGGATGTGCTGGTGCCCGGCTGCCCGCCGGAGCCGGCGGCGATCGTGGCCGCGCTGCGCGGCGTGTCCGGCCGGTGAACCCGGTCCCGACCGGGTTGGCCGCCGCGGGCGTGCTGGCCGCGACCGGCGCGGCCGTGGCCCTGGTGCTGCCGGCGCGGTGGCGGTCGGCTGCGGTCGGCGTCGCCACCGCCGGGGTCGGCGCGGCCGGCGCGGCGGCCGGCGTCGCGGCGGTCTCCGGCCACGGCTGGCGCGCGGAGTACCCCGACGTGCTGCCGCTGGCCGGGGTCAGCCTCGCGGTGGACCCGCTCGCCGGCTGGTTCCTGCTGCTGACCGGCGCGGTCGCGGTGGTGGTCGGCGTCTACGCCATCGGGTACGCCGGGCGGGGCGGGCACGGCCCCGGCGCGCGCGGGCCACTCGCCCTGCTGCCGGTCTTCGTGGCCGCCATGCTGCTGGTGCCGGCCGCCGCCGACGTACCGACGTTCCTGCTCGCCTGGGAGCTGACCGCGGTCACCTCGCTGCTGCTGGTCCTCGTCGAGCACCGGCACGGCCCGGCGGTGCTGCCGGCCGGACTCTGGTACGCGGTGATGACGCAGGCCGGCTTCGTCACCATCCTGATCGGCCTGGTGTGGCTGGCCGCGGCGGCCGGCGACCCGTCGTTCGCGGCGATCCAGGACGCCGCGGGAGGCCTGTCCGGGCCGGTCCGCGGCGGGGTGTTCGTGCTCTGCGTGGCCGGGTTCGCCGCGAAGGCGGGCGCGGTACCGCTGCACCCGTGGCTGCCCCGTGCCCACGCCGAGGCGCCGGCGCACGTGTCGGCGTTGATGAGCGCCGCCATGGTCAAGCTCGGCGTGTACGGCATCGTGCGGCTCGGCTTCGACCTGCTCGGCGGCGGGCCGCGGTGGTGGTGGCTGGCGCTCGGCGCGGTGGGCATGCTCTCCGCCCTGTACGGCATCCTGCAGGCGGCGGTCGCCACCGACCTCAAGAAGCTGCTGGCGTTCTCCACGAGCGAGAACGTCGGCCTGATCCTGCTCGGCCTGGCCGCCGCGGGACTGCTGGCCAGCGCCGGGCAGCCGGCCGTGGCCGCCGTGGCGCTGGCCGCCGCGCTGCTGCACGCCGCCAACCACGCCGGGTTCAAGGCGTTGCTGTTCTGCGGCGCCGGCTCGGTGCTGCGCGGCACCGGGGTCCGCGACCTGGACCGGCTCGGCGGCCTGTCCCGGCGGATGCCGGCCACCACCGCGCTGGTCTGCGTCGGCGCGCTCGGCGCGGCCGCACTGCCGCTCGGCAACGGGTTCGTCTCCGAGTGGCTGCTGCTGCAGGCGCTGCTGCACCAGGCGACCGACGCCGGTACACTGTGGACGGTCGTGGCGCCGGTGGCGGTGGCGGTGGTCGCGCTGACCGCCGGGGTCGGCGTGGCGACGTTCGTCAAGGTGGTCGGGACCGGCTTCCTGGCCCGGCCGCGCGGCGAGGAGGCGGCGGCCGCGCGCGAGTCCCCGCCGTCGATGGTGGCCGGCATGGTCCTGGCCGCCGCGGCCTGCTGCGCGCTGGCGGTGCTGCCCGCGCTCGCCGGACCGGCGCTGGACCGGGTCACCGCCGGGCTCCGGGCCGGGCCCCGACCGTTCGAGGGCGGCGCCGTCGACCTGCGCCTGGCCGGCGTCGGCTCCACGATCGCTCCACTGTGGATAGCGGCCGGCGTGGTGGGGCTGGCGGTCGCGACCGCGGTGATGGCGCGCCTGGCCGGCCGGCCCCGGCGGCGGGCGGCCGCGTGGGACTGCGGGGACGGGCCGCTGACCGCCCGGATGGAGTACACCGCGACCTCGTTCGCCGAGCCGCTGCAGCGGGTCTTCGACGACGTACTCGCGCCGGAGCAGGACGTCGACGTGACCCCGGCCGCCGAGTCGGCGTACCTGGTCCGTTCGGTGCAGTACCGGCGGCGGCTCCCGGACCGGATCGAGGCCCGGCTGTACCGGCCGCTGATCGCCGCGGTCGAGGTGGCCGGCCGGGCCGCCCGCGGCCTCGCCACCGGCAGCGTGCACCGGTACCTGGCCTACATGCTCGCCGCCCTGATCCTCGTCCTGTTCGCCGCGGCGGTGCGGTGATGGCCGCGTACGCCGTCGCCGCCGGGCAGGCCGTCCTGGTCGCGGCCCTCGCACCGTGGCTGCTCGGATGGATGCGCGCGGTGCGGGCCCGGCTGGAGGGGCGCGCCGGCGGGCGGTTCGGGCAGCCGTGGCGGGACCTGCGCAAGCAGCTGCGCAAGGAGCCGATCACCCCGGCCGACGCGGGCGTGTTCTTCGTGGCGGCGCCACCGGTCCTGATGGCCACCAGCCTGCTGATCGCCGGCGCCGCCCCGTACGTCTCCACCCGCGGCCCGCTCTCCGGCGTCGCCGACCTGGTCGTGGTGGTCGGGCTGCTGCTGCTCGGCACGGTCGCGCTCGCGCTGGCCGGGCTGGACACCGGCACCGCGTTCGGCGGCATGGGGGCCAGCCGCGAGATGACCATCGCCGCGCTGGTCGAGCCGACGCTGCTGCTGGCCGTCTTCGCGCTCTCCACCCGGGTCGGTTCGACCGACCTCGCCGCGATCGTCGCCGCCGGCGCCGCCGACCCGGCCCGGGTGATCAGCCCGGTGGGCGCGCTCGCCGCCGCCGCGCTGGCCGTCGCCGTGCTCGCCGAGTCCGGCCGGCTGCCGGTGGACAACCCGAGCACCCACCTGGAGCTGACCATGGTGCACGAGGCCATGGTGCTCGAGTACGCCGGCCGCGACCTGGCACTCGTCGAGTGGGCCGCGGCGATGCGGCTCAGCATCCTGCTCGGCCTGCTGGCCACCCTCTTCCTGCCCTGGGGCGTGGCGACCAGCCTGCACCCGGCCGCGCTCGCCGGCGCCACCGCGCTGTTCGCGGTGAAGGTCTTCGCGCTCGGCGGGCTGCTCGCCGCCGGTGAGGTGTTCCTGGCCAAGGTGCGCCTGTTCCGGGTCCCGGAGCTGCTGGCCGGCTCCTTCGTCCTGGGCCTGCTGGCGGTCCTCACCGCCAGCGTGCTGGCGTGACCGGGAAGGGATGCCGGTGAACGACCAGCTGCTCAGCCTCGCCTGCGGGCTGTTCCTGCTCTGCGCGGTCGGCGTGCTCTGGCGCCGGGAGCTGACCGCCCTGATCGGCCTGCTCACCCTGCAGGGCGCCGCGCTCGCCGGCATCGCGGTGCTCCTCGCCCTCGACGACCCGCACCCGGAGGCCCTCGCCGTCGCGGTCGCCGTCGGCGTGCTCAAGGCCGGTGTCCTGCCCTGGCTGCTGCGCCGGATCCTGGCCCGGGTGCCGGCCGCGCGCGAGACCGCGCCGCTGGTCAACGTCGCCGCGTCCCTGCTGGCGGCGGCCGCGATGACCCTGCTGGCGTACGCCGCCGCCCGGCCGCTGGTCGACCTGGCGCCCGCCGCCACCGCCCGGGCCGCGCCGGTCGGCCTCGCCGTGGTGCTGATCGGCTTCTTCCTGGCCGCCACCCGCCGCCGCGCGGTGTCGCAGATCGTCGGCCTGCTGCTGGTCGACAACGGCATCGCCGCGGTGGCGTTCCTGGCCACCGGCGGGGTACCGCTCGTCGTCGAGCTCGGCGTCTCCGCCGACCTGCTCCTGGCCGTACTCGTGCTGCAGGTGCTGACCACCCGGCTGCAGGCGGCGTTCGGCGACACCGACCTGGACGACCTACGAGAGCTACGCGACCGATGACCTCCACCCTCCCCCTGTTCGTCCCCCTGGCCGCACCCCTCGCCGCCGCCCTGACCACGGTGGCGGCCGGCCGCCGGACCGGCGCCTGGGCCGGGGTCGGCGCCGCCGCCGCCATCCTCGCCGCCGGCGTCGCCCTCGCCACCAACGGCTCGGCGGCGGTGAGCGCCGGGCTGCTGCGGGCCGACGCGCTGACCGCGTTCATGCTGATCGTCATCGGGGCGGTCGCCACCATCGCCTGCTGGGCCGGCGTCCACCAGCTCGCCGACAACGCGGAGACCCCGGCCGCCGCCCGCCGGTACCTGATCCTGGTCCAGCTCTTCCTGGCCGCGATGAGCCTGGCCGTGCTCGCCGACAACCTCGGCGTGCTCTGGGTCGCGGTCGAGGCGACCACGATCGTCACCGCGTTCCTGGTCGGCCACCGGCGCAGCCGGGCCAGCGTGGAGGCCGCCTGGAAGTACGTGGTGCTCTGCTCGGTCGGCATCGCGATCGCGTTCCTCGGCACCGCCTGCGTGTACGCCGCCGCGGTCGCGGCCGACCTGCACGGCACCGCCGCCCTCAACTGGACCCACCTGACCGGGCACGCCGGCGCCCTGGAGCCCGACCTGATCCGGCTCGCCACCGGTCTGCTCCTGCTCGGCTTCGGCACCAAGGCCGGGCTGGCCCCCATGCACGCCTGGCTGCCCGACGCGCACAGCCAGGCACCGGCACCGGTCTCCGCGCTCATGTCCGGCGTCCTGCTGTCGGTCGCCTTCTACGCGATCTGGCGGTACAAGCCGATCGCCGACGCCGTCCTCGGCCCCGGGTACCTGCGCGTCCTGCTGCTGGTCGCGGCCCTCGCCTCGCTCGCCGTCGCGGCCGGGCTGCTCATCGCCCAGCAGGACTACAAGCGCATGCTCGCGTACTCCTCGATCGAGCACATGGGACTGATCGCCCTCGGTACCGCCACCGGCAGCCGGCTGGCCATCACCGCCACCCTGCTGCACGTGCTCGGCCACGGGCTGAGCAAGGCGGTCGCGTTCTGCGGCGCCGGCCACCTGCTGCGGCTCTCCGGCAGCTCCCGCATCGCCGCCGTGCGGGGCCTCGCCGCCCAGCGCCCCGGCCTGGCCGCCTGCCTCGGCCTGGCCGTGGTCGCGCTGCTCGGCCTGCCGCCGTTCAGCCTCTTCGCCTCCGAGCTCGCCATCGCCCGCGCCGGCCTGGCCGCCGGGCAGGGGTGGGCGGTCGCGGCCGCGTTCACGCTGGTCCTGGTCGCTTTCGCGGCCCTGGCCCGAAACGGCACCGCGATGCTGCTCGGCCCGCCCGGCTCGCTCCCGGCGGGCGAGGCCCGGCCCGGGGCCGCCGCCGTCGTGCCCCTCGCCCTCGGCCTCGCGGCCGCCGCGGTGCTCGGCATCAGCCTCGGCCCGCTGCAGGACCTGCTGCACACGGCCGCCACCACCGTGACCGGGGGGCGGTGACCGTGACCGCGACCCAGGTCGTCGACGTCACCGCCGACACCCTCGCCGACCACGCCCGGAAGCTGCTGGACGGCGGCGCCCGGCTCGCGCTCGTGGCCGCCCACCACGACCCGCCCGACCACCCCGGCGGGGCCGCCATCCGCGTCGTGTACCTGTTCACCGCCGGCCCGCCGGACCGCCGTACCGAGCTGCACCTGCGCACCGACCCCGACCACCCCACCGTGCCCAGCCTCGCCGCGCTGTCGTTCCCGGCCGGCCGCTTCGAGCGCGAGATGCACGACCTGTACGGCGTGCACCCGCAGGACCATCCGCTCCCCCGCCGCCTGGTCCGCCACCCGCACTGGCCGCACGGCTGGCACCCGATGCGCGCCGACGCCGGACCCCGCCCGCCGCTGGCCGCCACCGAACCCTTCCCGTTCCTCACCGTCCAGGGCCCCGGCGTCTACGAGATCCCGGTCGGCCCGGTGCACGCCGGGCTGATCGAGCCCGGCCACTTCCGGTTCTCCGTGGTCGGCGAGACCATCCTCAAGCTCAAGGCCCGCCTCTGGTACGTCCACAAAGGAATCGAGAAGCTCTTCGAGGGGCAGCCCGCCGGCTCCCGCGTCGGCCTCGCCGAACGGATCAGCGGCGACACCGCGGTCGGCCACGCCCTCGCCTACAGCCTCGCCGTCGAGGACGCTCTCGACATCCCGGTACCGGCCGGGGCGCAGCGGGCCCGCGCCGCCCTCCTGGAGCTCGAACGCCTGCACAACCACGCCGCCGACATCGGCGCCATCTGCAACGACGTCGGGTACGGCATCGCGCACGCGCACACCCAGCGGATCCGCGAGCAGCTGCTCCGCCTCAACCAGCGCACCACCGGCCACCGCCTGCTGCGCGGCGCCGTCTTCCCCGGCGGCACCCAACTCGCCGAGGTGCCCGACCCCGCCACGGTCCAGGCGATCGCCGCCGACCTCGCCGACCTGGTGGCCACCGCCCTGCGCAACACCATCGTCCGCGACCGGCTCACCGGCACCGCCACGCTCACCACCACCCAGGCCGCCGACATCGGCACCCTCGGGTACGTCGCCCGCGCCAGCGGCCTGCCCCTCGACGCCCGGGTCGCCCACCCGCACACCGACCTCGCCGACCTCGCCGGCCTGACCGTCCCGGTCTACGAGGACGGCGACGTGCGCGCCCGCTTCCTGGTCCGCGCCGACGAGGTACAGGCGTCGACCGCGCTCCTGGCCAGCCTGCTACCGTCGCTCACCGCCGGCCGGACCGCGGCCGGGGCCGGGGCTGGGGCCGGGTCCGGGTCCACGGCCGGGTCCGGGTCCACGGCCGGGTCCGGGTCCACGGCCGGGTCCGGGTCCACGGCCGGGTCCGGGTCCACGGCCGGGTCCGGGTCCGCAGCCGGGGCCGGGTCCGCGGCCGACGGCCCCCGGTCCGGGGTCGGCATCGTCGAGGGCTGGCGCGGCACCGTCGTCCACCGCGTCGAGCTACGCCCCGACGGCACCCTCACCCGCGTCAAGGTCGTCGACCCGTCGTTCCTCAACTGGCCCGCACTCCCCGTGGCCCTGGCCAACACGATCGTTCCCGACTTCCCCCTCACCAACAAAAGCTTCAACCTCTCCTACGCCGGCAACGACCTGTAGTCCGCCCGGACCGCGCGCCCCACCGCCCCTCCGACGAAAGAGAAGGACCCGACGCCGGTCGGGCACCCCGAAACCGGTCGGCGCGGCGATCGTGGTATTCCGGTGCCCCTCTGCGGGCACCTGGGTACCACGATCTCAACGACCGCCCGGTGCTCGCCGGTTAGGCCGGCGGGAGGAGGGGTGACCAGCGGCGGAGGATGAGGCCGCGGGAGCGGCGATCCGGACCCCGTGCCACTCGCCCTAGATCTTGATCAATGCGGGCCGTCCCAGCAGATCGTGGTACGGATCCGCCGCCCCGGGGGCACCTTCGTACCACGATCTCGACCGCCGCCCGGCGAACTACCGTGAGTGGCATTGTGCCCCGACCGTCGCTCCCGCGCCTGGTCACGGTCCCCCTCCTCGCCAGCGGCGAGGGCGCTCGCCCCCGACGGCCGTCCCACGAGCGGTCCATGTCTCTTCGGGCGGCTACCGGGCTGCCCCGTCTGCGCGGGCAGCTCCAGAGCTTCACGCACGCACGTCCCGGGTCCGGCGGCGGACGCGCGCGTGAAGCCCGCGCGGAGGTGGCAGCGGAGGCCGGGGAAGTCGGCGAGCGCTGCGAGCCGCCGGCCGCAGCGGTGCCCGCGGGAAAGCACCCCCAAGAAAACGCTCCGCTGCGCTCCACGTTTCCCCGGGGACCCCGCGCGTGCGGTCCGCAGGTGATGCGGACCGGGGCACATCTGTCTGGTCCGTGATCGAAGCTCCCTTCACGTCGTTCTAGCGACTTGAGGGGAGCTTCGATCACAGCCCATCAGGCCGACTCCGAAAGCGGTCTAGGTTGTCAGGGCGGTGGCGGCGACCATGCCTACGTATGCGGCGCCGAGGCCGCCGGCGAGGCTGGCGGTGATGTTGGCGAGGGCGTAGAAGCGGGCGCCGTCCTGGGCCAGGCGGAGGGTCTCGTAGCTGAACGTCGAGTACGTGGTCAGCGCGCCGCAGAAACCGGTCCCCAGGGCGGCCGTCACGGCGGGGCTGGCGGGGAGGGCGGCGAGGAAGCCGAGCAGGGCGGAGCCGGCGACGTTGACGGCGAGGGTGCCCCACGGGAAGACGGAGTCGTGGCGGGCCTGGACGAGCCGGTCGACCAGGTAGCGCGCCGGGGCGCCCAGGGCGGCGCCGAGCACGACCAGCAGTACGGTCACCGGCCGGTCTCCCGGGCCTGGCCGGCGACGGCGTAGCGCTCCTGGTCGGCGGGGCGGGACCGGCGGGCGAGCGCGGCGCCGGTCGCGGCGGTGCCGGCCCAGACCGCGAGCAGCGCGCCGGCCATCGTCGCGGCCAGGTAGAGCAGGGCGGTGCCCGGGGCGCCGTCGGCGACGGTGCGCTGGGTGTCGACGACGTACGTGGAGAAGGTCGTGTAGCCGCCGAGCACACCGACGCCGAGGAACGGGCGGATCAGGCGCCGGCCGCTCCACACCTGGTCGACCAGGGCCATGAGGACGCCGATGAGCAGGCAACCGGAGAGGTTCGCCGCGAACGTCGCCCAGGGGAACCCGCCGGGCGGGCGCGGGACCGCCTCGGCGAGCCCGTACCGGGCCAGGGCGCCGAGCACGCCGCCGGCCGAGACGGCCACGAGCACCGGCCACGGGCTGGGGCTCAGCTCGCGCCGCTGGCCGGGGATGTGGAGATCGACGTCCGGGTCGACGCTCCGGGCGGGGTCGGTCATGCGCTCCTCCTACCAGCACGCATGGTCGGCTTGCCGGTAGGGACCGTTGGCGGTCGGCGCGGTTTACCCCCGGGGGGGTCGGCGGGCCCCACCGCCGCGCGACGCCGGGATCGCGTCGTCCCGACCACATTACCCCGGCCGCGGCCGGCCTCGGGACCAAGGTCCCGAGCTGGTCGGTTCCCTTCGGCACTGGGAGACGCCGCCTCCGCCTTGGTACCACCGGAAGTGACGACCTGCGTCGAGCGAGAGGCGGCCGGTGATGCCCAAGTACGTGTTCGACTTCGTGGAGGGTGGAAAAGACCTCAAGGACCTGCTGGGTGGCAAGGGCGCCAACCTCGCCGAGATGACCCGGCTGGGGCTGCCGGTGCCACCGGGGTTCACGATCAGCACCGAGGCGTGCCGCGCCTACCTGGCCGGCGGCACCGTGCCGGACGGGCTGTTCGACCAGGTGAACGCCCACCTGCAGCTGGTCGAGGAGCGGCTGGGGAAGGCGCTCGGCGACCCGGCCAACCCGCTGCTGCTCTCCGTCCGCTCCGGCGGGAAGTTTTCCATGCCCGGCATGATGGACACCGTCCTGGACATCGGGCTGACCGACGTGAGCGTGCAGGGCCTGGCCGCGCAGAGCGGCGACCCGCGGTTCGCGTGGGACTCGTACCGGCGGCTGATCGGCATGTTCGGCAAGACGGTGTGCGGGGTGCCGGGCGAGGCGTTCGAGCACGAGCTCGACGCGCACAAGAGCCACGCCGGCGTCGCCACGGACGCCGAGCTCAGCACCGCCGACCTGCGGCACCTCGTCGACGCGTACAAGAAGGTCTTCCACGACCACACCGGCCGCGAGTTCCCGCAGGCGCCGCACGAGCAGCTGTACCTGGCGATCGAGGCGGTCTTCAAGTCGTGGAACACCGAGCGGGCCGTGCTGTACCGCCGGCAGGAGCGGATCCCGCAGGACCTCGGTACCGCCGTGAACGTGATGGCGATGGTCTTCGGCAACCTCGGCCCCGACTCCGGTACCGGCGTGGCGTTCACCCGCGACCCGGCCACCGGCGTGCGCGGCGTGTACGGCGACTACCTCGCCAACGCGCAGGGCGAGGACGTCGTCGCCGGGATCCGCAACACCGTGCCGCTGCAGGAGCTGGAACGGATCGACCGGCACAGCCACCACCAGCTGCTGTCCATCATGGACAAGCTGGAGCACCACTACCGCGACCTGTGCGACATCGAGTTCACCATCGAGCGGGGCAAGCTGTGGATGCTGCAGACCCGGGTGGGCAAGCGCACCCCGGCCGCCGCGTTCACGATCGCCGCCCAGCTCGTCGACGAGGGCGTCATCGACCTGGACGAGGCGCTGCGCCGGGTCACCGGCGCGCAGCTGGCCCAGCTGATGTTCCCCCGCTTCGACCGCGCGGCCGCACCCGAGCCGCTCGCGGTCGGCGTGCCGGCCTCCCCCGGCGCGGCCAGCGGCCGGGTGGTGTTCGACGCGGCCCGCGCGGCCGAGCGCGCCACCGCCGGCGACAAGGTCATCCTGGTCCGGCGGGAGACCAACCCGGACGACCTGCCCGGCATGATCGCCGCGCAGGGCATCCTCACCTCGCGCGGCGGCAAGACGTCGCACGCCGCCGTGGTGGCCCGGGGCATGGGCAAGACCTGCGTCTGCGGCGCGGACGCGCTCGACGTGGACACCGACAGTGCACGGTTCACTGTGGACGGTACGGTCGTGTCCGAAGGGGACGTCGTCTCGATCGACGGCGCCACCGGCGAGGTCTTCCTCGGCGAGGTGCCGGTGCACCCCTCCCCCGTCGCCCGCTACTTCGAGGGCGAGGAGCCGGCCGGGCAGGACGCGCTGCTCGACGCCGTTCACCGGCTGATGCTGCACGCCGACCGGTCGCGGCGGATGGAGGTCCGGGCGAACGCCGACACCGGTGGCGACGCGGCGCGGGCGCGGCGGTTCGGGGCCGAGGGGATCGGCCTGTGCCGCACCGAGCACATGTTCCTCGGCGAGCGCCGCGCCCTGGTGGAGCGCCTCATCCTGGCCGAGACCGCGGCCGACGCGGACGGCGAGCGGGAGGCGGCGCTGGCCGCGCTGCTTCCCTTGCAGCGGGCCGACTTCGTGGAGATCTTCGAGGCGATGGACGGGCTGCCGGTCACCGTGCGGCTGATCGACCCGCCGCTGCACGAGTTCCTGCCCCCGCTGGAGGAGCTGACCGCGAAGGTGGCCCGGGCCGAGGCGCTCGGCCAGGACCCGGGGCGGGACGGCGCCCTGCTCGGCGCGGTGCGGCGGATGCACGAGCAGAACCCGATGCTGGGGCTGCGCGGCGTGCGGCTCGGCCTGGTCGTGCCCGGCCTCTTCGCCATGCAGGTGCGGGCGATCGCCGAGGCGGCCGCCGACTGCGCCGCCCGCGGCCGCTCCCCCCGGCCGGAGATCATGGTGCCGCTGGTCGCGGCCGTGCAGGAGCTCGAGGCCGTGCGCGCCGAGGCGGAACGCATCCTCGACGAGATCGGCGGCCTGCCGCACGTGCGGATCGGCACGATGATCGAGGTGCCCCGGGCGGCGGTCACCGCCGGCGAGATCGCGGGTGCGGCGGAGTTCTTCTCGTTCGGCACGAACGACCTGACCCAGCTCGGCTGGGGCTTCTCCCGGGACGACGTGGAGGGCACGTTCTTCCCGCGCTACCTGGGGATGGGCATCTTCGGCGTCTCGCCGTTCGAGTCGCTGGACGTGCCCGGCGTGGGCCGGCTCGTGCGGATGGCCGCCGACGAGGGCTGGGCGGCCCGCCCGGACCTGAAGATCGGCGTCTGCGGCGAGCACGGCGGCGACCCGGACTCGATCCACTTCTTCCACGCGATCGGCCTGGACTACGTCTCCTGCTCCCCGTTCCGGGTGCCGGTGGCCCGCCTGGAGGCCGGCCGCGCCGCGGTCGCGTCGGCGGCGGCCGGGTCCGACAGCCGTTAGGAGACACGCCATGCTCGACACGATCGTCCGCCCGGACCAGGGTCCGGCGACCGAACCGGTGGGACCGCCGGTCGCGCTCGCCGGCTCCGAGCCGGTCACGCTGGTACCGGTGCTGCGCGGCTACGCCCGCCCGATCGGCGCGTACGTCATCGCCCGCGGGAACGTCCACTACCGGCCCGCGTACGACCTGCGGGAGGTCCTCGCGGCCGTCGCGGTCGTGGCCGCCGCGGTCGCGTTCACCCGCCGGCGCCGCCCGGCGATCGGCGCCGTCCACATGGGACCCGGCGGGTGGGTGAGCCTCAAGGGCGTACCCGCGCCGGCCCTCACCGCCGACCGGCCGTGGTGGGCCCGCCTCCTGCGGGCCCGGCGGCTGGTCCTCGAAACACCCACCCGCACAAGGAGAAGAAGATGCGCGCGTCCGTCGTAACCAGCTTCGACAAGCCACTGGAGATCAAGGACATCCCGGTACCGGCGCCCGGCCCCGGCCAGCTGCTGGTCCGGATCGAGGCGAGCGGCCTGTGCCACACCGACATCCACGCCGCGCGGGGCGACTGGCCGGTCAAGCCCACCCTGCCGCTCATCCCCGGTCACGAGGGTGTCGGCATCGTGGAGAAGCTCGGCGACGGCGTCACCGAGCACGCGGTCGGCGACCGGGTGGCCCTGCCCTGGCTCGGCTACGCCTGCGGCACCTGCCACTACTGCGTCAGCGGCTGGGAGACGCTCTGCGAGGCGCAGCAGAACACCGGCTACTCGATCGACGGCGGCCACGCCGAGTACGCGGTCGCCGCGGCCCGCTACGCCGTGCGCGTACCGGACGGGGTCGACCCGGTCGAGGCGGCGCCGCTGACCTGCGCCGGCGTCACGACGTACAAGGCGATCAAGGTCGCCCGGGTGCACCCCGGTGACCGGGTCGGGATCTTCGGCATCGGCGGGCTCGGGCACCTGGCCCTGCAGTACGCCCAGGTCTTCGGCGGGCAGACCGTCGCGGTCGACGTGACCGGGGAGAAGCTCCGGCTCGCCGCCTCCCTCGGCGCCACCGACGTGGTGAACGCGGCCGCGACCGACCCGGTCGCCGCGATCGGCGCGCTCGGCGGCGTCGACGTGGCCGTGGTCGTGGCCGCCAACCCGAAGGTGCTGGAGCAGGCGCACGCCTCCCTGCGCCGCGGTGGCCGGCTCGTGCTGGTCTCGCTGCCCAAGGAGAACGTGATGCGGCTGCCGATCTTCGAGACCGTGCTCAAGGGCATCACCGTGGTCGGCTCCATCGTGGGTACCCGCGACGACCTGGCCGAGGTCTTCGCGCTGCACGCCGCCGGCCGTACCAAGGTCATCTACGAGGTCCGCAAGCTGGACGAGATCAACACCGCGATCGAGGACGTCCTCGCCAGCCGCGTCCCGGCCCGCCTGGTCCTCCAGCCCTGATCGCCTGGTGGCGTCGTGAACCGGCCCGGGCTTGCGGCACGCTCGGGCCGGGACCAATGGCCCTGTGCGGTTTGGCTCCCTCTCGATCAGGCTAATTGCGGCCTTGACGACCCCAACCTGCGAGAGGCTTGCACCCATGGAGACCACGCTGGAAACGGCGGCGCCGCTGAGCGAGGCGGAGCTCGCGCGCCTCGACGCGTACTGGCGGGCGGCGAACTACCTCACCGTCGGCCAGATCTACCTGCTCGACAACCCGCTCCTGCGCGAGCCGCTGCGCCCGGAGCACATCAAACCCCGGCTGCTCGGGCACTGGGGCACCAGCCCCGGCCTGAGCCTGCTCTACGCCCACCTCAACCGCACGATCGTGGCGCGTGACCTCAACGCGATCTACGTCACCGGCCCCGGCCACGGCGGCCCGGCCATCGTGGCCAACACCTGGCTGGAGGGCACGTACAGCGAACTCTACCCGTCGGTGTCCCGCGACGAGGCCGGCATGGCGCGGCTGTTCCGGCAGTTCTCGTTCCCCGGCGGCATCCCCAGCCACGTGGCGCCGGAGGTGCCCGGCTCGATCCACGAGGGGGGCGAGCTCGGGTACTCGCTGATGCACGCGTACGGCGCCGCGTTCGACAACCCTGACCTGCTCGTCGCCTGCGTGATCGGCGACGGCGAGGCGGAGACCGGGCCGCTCGCCACGAGCTGGCTCTCCAATGTCTTCCTCAACCCGGCCCGCGACGGCGCGGTGCTGCCGATCCTGCACCTCAACGGGTACAAGATCGCCAATCCGACGGTGCTCGACCGGATCCCCCGCGACGACCTGGCCTCGCTGATGCGCGGGTACGGCTACGAGCCGTACATCGTCGAGGGGGACGAGCCGGCCGCCGTGCACCAGCTCCTGGCCGCCACCCTCGACCGGGCGCTGGACGAGATCGCCGCGATCCAGCGGCACGCCCGCACCACCGGCGACACGACCCGGCCGCGCTGGCCGATGATCGTCCTGCGTACCCCGAAGGGCTGGACCGGGCCGTCCACGGTGGACGGCCAGCAGGTGGAGGGGACGTTCCGGGCCCACCAGGTGCCGCTCGCCGGGGTCCGGGACAACCCCGCCCACCTGGTCGAGCTGGAGCAGTGGCTGCGCTCGTACCGGCCGGAGGAGCTCTTCGACCCGACCGGCGCCCCGGTCGCGGAGCTCACCGCGCTGCCGCCGGCCGGTGAGCGGCGGATGAGCGCCAACCCGCACGCCAACGGTGGTGTGGTCCTGCGCGACCTGGTCCTGCCCGACTTCCGCGAGTACGCGGTCGAGGTCGACGAGCCGGGCGGCTCCACCGCCGAGGCGGCCCGGGTGCTCGGCGGCTGGGTCCGCGACGTGGTCCGCGCCAACCCGGACCGGTTCCGGCTCTTCGGCCCCGACGAGGTCGCCTCCAACCGGCTCGGCGCCGCGTTCGAGGTGACCGACCGGGTCTTCCTCGGCGCGCGGTACGACGGCGACGACCACCTCGGCCCGGACGGCCGGGTGATGGAGGTGCTCTCCGAGCACCTGTGCCAGGGCTGGCTCGAGGGCTACCTGCTCACCGGCCGGCACGGCATCTTCACCAGCTACGAGGCGTTCATCCACATCGTCGACGCGATGCTCAACCAGCACGCCAAGTGGCTCAAGGTGACCCGGCACATCCCCTGGCGGCGGCCGATCGCCTCGCTCAACTACCTGCTCTCGTCGCACGTGTGGCGGCAGGACCACAACGGCTTCTCGCACCAGGACCCCGGCTTCATCGACCACGTCGTCAACAAGAAGGCCGAGGTCGTCCGGGTGTACCTGCCGCCGGACGCCAACACGCTGCTCTCCACGATGGACCACTGCCTGCGCAGCCGGCACTACATCAACGTGGTGGTGGCCGGCAAGCAGTCCTCGCCGAACTGGCTGTCGATGGACGAGGCCGTGCTGCACTGCACCCGCGGGCTGGGCATCTGGGACTGGGCCAGCAGCGACAACGGCCAGGAGCCGGACGTGGTGCTGGCCTGCGCCGGCGACGTACCCACCCTGGAGACGCTCGCCGCCGCCGACCTGCTCCGCCAGCACCTGCCCGACCTCAAGGTCCGGGTGGTCAACGTGGTCGACCTGATGCGGCTGCAGCCGGAGAGCGAGCACCCGCACGGGCTGGCCGACCGGCAGTTCGACACGGTCTTCACCACCGACAAGCCGATCATCTTCGCCTACCACGGCTACCCGTGGCTCATCCACCGCCTCACCTACCGGCGCGCCAACCACCGCAACCTGCACGTGCGCGGGTACAAGGAGGAGGGGACCACGACCACGCCGTTCGACATGGTGATGCTCAACGACCTCGACCGCTTCCACCTGGTCATCGACGTCATCGACCGGGTACCGGGCCTGGGCACCCGGGCCGCCCACCTGCGGCAGGCGATGGTCGACGCCCGGCAGCGCTGCCGCGACTACACCCGGCGGTACGGCGAGGACGCGCCCGAGATCACCGAGTGGCGCTGGGTGCACCCGGAGTCCGTGACCAACCCGTGAGAGCGGGTCCGGGCGGGGGTTGCCGACCCCGCCCGGACCCCCGGCGGGCCTCGCCCGGATAGCGGCCGCCCGCGGACCGTTCGCTCCCGCGGGCACTCCCCACCGGAAGCCACCTACGGCGGCGCTCGGCAAAGATCGTGGTACGGATCCGCCCCTCGCTGGGCGGATCCGTACCACGATCCGCCGCGCACCCCGGTCCCGGATCTCGCGACGGCCGGACAAACGTTGCCTACCGCGGAGGGTGAGGCCGCGGGAACGCACCCCCGCGCGACGGTCCGGACCACGACGGACGTCGCAGCCCATGTCCGCTTGGAACGGATTCGCTAGGCGACGCCGGTGTTGGCCAGGGTGGTGTCGTCGAAGAGGAAGGTCAGCCGGTCCTCGACGGAGACCACGCCGGCCACGGCCTGTGCCAGTCGCACGGCGGTGACGGTGGCGCTGTGCCGGTCGAGTTCGCCGGCCAGCGTGACCACGCCGTCGTGCACCTCGACCCGGACGATGCCGTCGCGGATGGCGAGCACCCGGTGCAGCACCCCCTCGACGACGTCGCGGCGGATGTCGGCGTCCGGGCGCAGGTGGACCTTGAGCAGGTCGCCGCGGGTGACGATGCCGACCAGCCGGCCCAGGTCGTTGATGACCGGCAGCCGCTTGACGTGCTCGGTGTCCATGCGCCGGGCGGCGGCCGGGATCAGGGTGTGCGGCACGGCGGTGACCGCGGGCACGGTCATCAGGTCGCGGGCGACCAGGGCGGTCGCCTTGGTCCGGGCGGCGCGGCGGCGCCGGCCCTCGAACACCCGGCGCGTCGCCGGATGCCCCTCGGTCTCGATCTTGTGCAGGAGGTCCGCCTCCGACACCACGCCGAGCACCCGTTCGAAGTCGTCGACCACCGGTACCGCGCTGACCTGCCGCGCGGTCAGGATGTCGACGATGTCCCGGTAGGGCGTGCCTTCCTTCACCGTGGCGACGTCCGTGGTCATGACATCGGCCACCGTCCACAGCTTCATCGTCCGCCTCGCTTTCCGTCCGTCACACTTCGTCCCTCGGTCCGACCGTACGACCGGGTCGTGCCGACGGGTCAGAGCCGACCTACCGCGCCCCCTGGGACCAACGACCGTGGCGGCCGGGACGGGCGGCCCTGGGCGGGTCGCGCGCTTCGGGCGATGGTGGTCGCACAGACGATCTTCGGCTTGGGAAGGGGATCCGCGATGAGCAGAGTTGTCGCGCCGGCACAGCCCCAGGTGTACGTGCACGGCCCGATCCGGCCCGGTCTCGTGGAGTACGCCCGCCGGAAGGTGACCGCCGCGCTGGAGCACGCGCCACGGCCGGTGCTGTTCGTGAAGCTGAACCTCGGCCGGGCCGGGGCTGCCGGCACGCCGCGGCCGTACACCGTTGCGGTGCACGCCGACGTGTCCGGTGTGGACATCCACGTGTCGGCGGCCGCGCCCACCTTCACCGAGGCGGTCGACCTGGCGCAGCGCAAGCTCAACGCGCGGCTGAGCCGGGCGGACCGGTGGCGTTGACGGCCGCGGCGGACGGGAGGAACGGGTCGTGACCGGGTTCGTGGTGGAGGACTGCGACGCGCTGACCGCGGACGGCGGCATCGTGCGCATCCGGCCCGCCGCCGGTACGGACGCGGCGGCGCTGGAGCGGCTGTTCGCCGAGGCGTCGCCGGAGAGCCTGCGGCTGCGGTTCTTCGCCACGCCCGGCCACTGCGTCATCGACACCGAGGTACGCCGGCTGGTCCGCCCGCCCGACGGTGACCACGCCGCCGCGGTGGCCGTGGTCGCCGGTGACGTGGTCGGCGTGGCGTCGTACGAGCGCACCCAGCCGGCGCCGGCCCGGGCCGAGTTCGCGGTATTCGTCGCCGAGGCGCAGCGCGGCCGCGGGATCGGCACGCTGCTGCTGGAGCACCTGGCCGCGCAGGCCCGGGAACGCGGTGTCATCGCGCTCACCGGCGAGGTCCTGCCGGCCAACCACCGCATGCTCCGGGTCGCCCGCGACCTGACCAGCCGTACGACGGCGCACCTGGTCGACGGGGTCGTGGACCTCGACGTCGGCACCGGGGTCGACGACGCCACGCTGCTGGCGGTGGACGCCCGGGACCGGGCCGCCGAGCGCGAGGCGCTGCGCCCGATGCTCGCCCCGCGTTCGGTCGCGGTCGTCGGCGCCGGCCGGCGTCCCGGCGGGATCGGCCACGAGACGCTCCGCGCGGTCGTGGAGGGGGGCTTCACCGGCCCGGTGTACGCGGTGAACCCGCACGCCGGCGCGGTCGCCGGCGTCCCGTCCGTGCCCTCGCTGGCGGACCTGCCCGGCCCGGTCGACCTGGTCGTCGTGGCGGTGCCCGGCCCCGCGGTCCGGGACGTGGTCGCGCAGGCCGCCCGGATCGGCGTCCGGGCCGCGGTCATCCTGACCTCCGGTTTCGCCGAGTCGGGTTCCCGGGCCGGCGAGCGGGCCGGCGAGGGTGGTCTGGACGGCCGGAAAGCGCAGGCGGAGCTGGTGCGGCTGGCCCGGGAGCACGGCATGCGGCTGGTCGGGCCGAACTGCCTGGGCGTCGTCAACACCGACCCCGCCGTGCGGCTCAACGCCACGTTCGCGCCGACCGCCGCGCCGGCCGGTGGGCTCGCCGTCGCCTCGCAGTCCGGCGCGGTGGGCATCGCGCTGCTGGCCCAGGCCGCCCGGACCGGCTGCGGCGTCTCGACGTTCGTCTCGCTCGGCAACAAGGCCGACGTCAGCGGCAACGACCTGCTCGCCTACTGGTACGACGACCCGGCCACCCGTGCCGTCGCGCTCTACCTGGAGTCGTTCGGCAACCCGCGCAAGTTCGCCCGCCTCGTCCGGGCGCTGGGGCGGCGCAAGCCGGTACTGGCGGTCAAGAGCGGCCGGTCGGCAGCGGGGCGGCGGGCCGGGGCGTCGCACACGGCCGCCGCGGCGGCGCCGGACGTGGCGGTGGACGCCCTGTTCGCCCAGGCCGGCGTGATCCGCGTGGACACCCTCGGCGAGCTGCTGGACGCGGCCCGGCTGCTGACCGAGCAGCCGCTGCCGGCCGGCGACCGCCTCGCCATCCTCGGCAACGCCGGCGGCGTGAACGTGCTCGCCGCCGACGCCGCGGAGGCGGCCGGCCTGCGGGTAGCGGCGGTGCGGGGCGGGGAGAACCCGCTCGACCTCGGCGCCGGCGCCACCCCGGACGCGCTGGCCGCCGCCCTCGGCGCGTACGCGGCCAGCGGCGAGGTCGACTCGGTGCTGCTGGTGGTGGCCGCGAGCAAGGCCAACGACGTCGACGCGGTGCTGGCCCGGGTGACCCCGGTCCTGGACCGGCACGAGCGGCTCACCGCCGCCGCCGTGCTGATCGGCGCGGCCGGACCGCCGGCCGCGCTGGGCGAGCGCCGCGTCCCCGTCTACGACCTGCCCGAGCAGGCCGTCCGGGCGCTCGCGCACGCCACCCGGTACGCCCGGTGGCGGCGCGCACCGCTCGGCGCGCGGCCGGTTCTGTCCGATGTGGACACGGCCGGGGCGCGGGGCGTGGTGGAGGCGGCGCTGGCCGGCGGGGGCGGCTGGCAGCCGTACCCGCGGATCGCCGACATCCTGGGCCGGTACGGCATTCCCGTGCTCGCCTCGGCGCAGGTCGCCGGCGAGCGGGCGGCGATCGAGGCGGCCGGATCGGTCGGGTACCCGGTCGTGCTGAAGGCCGCCGACCCGGACCTGGTGCACAAGAGCGACATCGGCGCCGTCCACATCGGACTCGACGGGCCCGGCGCGGTGCGGGCCGCGTACCGGGCCGTCGGAGCCGCGCTCGGCCGCACCGAGCCGCCGGTGCTGGTCCAGGCGATGGCGCACGGGCAGGTGGAGCTGGTGGCCGGCGTGGTGCACGACCCCCTCTTCGGCTCGCTGATCATGCTCGGCCTCGGCGGGGTGCACACCGACCTGCTCGGCGACCGCGCGTTCCGGCTCGTCCCGATGACCGTCCAGGACGCCGGGCAGATGTGGCGTTCGCTGCGCGCCGCCCGGCTGCTGACCGGCTACCGGGGCGCGCCGCCGGTCGACACCGCGGCCGTCGAGGACCTGGTACTGCGCCTCGGCCGGCTCGCCGAGGACATCCCGGAGATCGCCGAGCTGGACCTCAACCCGGTCCTGGTCGGTCCCGGCGGGCCGGTCGCGGTCGACGCCAGGCTCCGGCTCGCCCCGGTGGGGCAGGAGCCGGACGCGTTGCTGCGCCGCCTGCGCCAGCCTGGGTGAGGAGGGACGCCATGCCGACCCGGCCGGTCGTGGTGGGCTTCGACGGCACTCCCGACGCCACCCGCGGTGTGGGCTGACGGTCCACGGCCGACGGGACTTGTGGCCCTGCCTGCCCGGCCGGCGAGGGCGAAGGCTGGAGATGGCCCGGAAGGCTGGAGATGGCCCGGAAGGGCGGCCCCACAACGGCGGGGCCCATCTCGCTGGAGGAGACAATGACGACGCTCGACGCCTGGCGCGGATTCGTGGGCGACAGCTGGCGGCACCGGATCGACGTGGCCGCGTTCATCCGCCAGAACTACACGCACTACGAGGGTGACTGCGCGTTCCTGACCGGGCCGACCGAGCGGACCACCGCCCTGTGGGACGGGCTCGGGCCGCTGTTCGCCGAGGAGCGCCGCCGCGGTGTGTACGATGTGGACACTCGTACGCCGTCGAGCATCACCTCGCACGGGCCGGGCTACATCGACCGGGAGCGGGAGCTGATCGTCGGGCTGCAGACGGACGCGCCGCTGCGCCGCTCGATCATGCCGAACGGCGGGATCCGGATGGTCGAGAGCGGGCTGGCCGCCTACGGCTACACCCTCGACCCGCGGGTCAAGCAGACGTTCACCGAGTACCGCAAGACGCACAACGACGGCGTGTTCGACGCGTACCCGGAGGCGGTCCGCAAGGCGCGCCGCTCGCACATCGTCACCGGCCTGCCCGACGCGTACGGCCGCGGCCGGATCATCGGCGACTACCGGCGCGTCCCCCTCTACGGCGTGGACCACCTGATCGCCGAGCGGCTGGCCGACAAGGACCGCCTCGACGAGTTCCCCTCCTCCCCCACGGTCATCCGCGACCGCGAGGAGCTGGCCGAGCAGGTGCGGGCGCTGGGCGAGCTGAAGCGGATGGCGGACGGCTACGGGTACGACGTCTCCGGCCCGGCGACCACCGGCCAGGAGGCGATCCAGTGGCTGTACTTCGCCTACCTGGCCGCCGCCAAGGAGCAGAACGGCGCGGCGATGTCGCTCGGCCGCACCGCCACCTTCCTGGACATCTACCTGCAGCGGGACATCGCCGAGGAGCGGCTCACCGAGCAGCGGGCCCAGGAGCTCGTCGACGACCTGGTCATCAAGCTGCGGATCATCCGGTTCCTGCGCACCCCCGAGTACGACCAGCTCTTCTCCGGCGACCCCACCTGGGTCACCGAGGCGCTGGGCGGCATGGGGCGCGACGGCCGGACGCTGGTCACCCGCACGACGTTCCGGTTCCTGCAGACGCTGTACGACCTCGGTCCCGCGCCGGAGCCCAACCTGACCGTGCTCTGGTCGCCGGCTCTGCCGGAGGGGTTCAAGCGGTTCTGCGCCCAGGTGTCGCTGGACACCAGCGCCGTGCAGTACGAGAACGACGAGCTGCTGCGCCCCGCGTACGGCGCGGACACGGCGATCGCCTGCTGCGTGTCGGCGATGCGGGTCGGCCGCGACATGCAGTTCTTCGGCGCCCGGGCCAACGTCGCCAAGGCGCTGCTGTACGCGATCAACGGCGGCCGCGACGAGATCACCGGCGAGCAGGTCGCCCCGGTGACCGCGCCGGTCGGCGGCGAGGTGCTCGACTACGACGAGGTCGTGGCCGCGTTCGAGCGGACGCTGGACTGGCTGGTGGCCACCTACGTCGACGCGCTCAACGTGATCCACTACATGCACGACAAGTACGCGTACGAGCGGCTGGAGATGGCGCTGCACGACTACCCGGTGCACCGCTTCATGGCCACCGGCATCGCCGGGCTCTCGGTCGCGGTGGACAGCCTGTCGGCGATCAAGTACGCCACGGTGAAGGTGCTGCGCGACGAGACCGGCCTGGCCGTCGACTACGGCGTGGAGGGCGACTTCCCCTGCTACGGCAACCACGACGACCGCGCCGACGCGATCGCGGTGTGGCTGGTCGAGGCGTTCATGGACCGGGTGCGCCGCCAGCCCACCTACCGCGGCGCCGAGCCGACGCTGTCGGTGCTCACCATCACGTCCAATGTGGTCTACGGCAAGCACACCGGCAACACCCCGGACGGGCGCCGGGCCGGTGAGCCGTTCGCGCCGGGCGCCAACCCGGGCAACGGCCGCGACCGGCACGGGCTGGTCGCCTCGGCCCTGTCGGTGGCGAAGCTGCCGTACGAGAGCGCCCGCGACGGGATCTCGCTGACCAGCACGATCACGCCGGGCGGGCTCGGCCGCACCCGCGAGGAGCAGGTCACCAACCTGGCCGGCGTCCTCGACGGGTACACCGACGCCGGCGGCTACCACATGAACGTCAACGTGCTCGACCGGGCCGTGCTGCAGGACGCGATGGCCCACCCCGAGCGGTACCCGCAGCTGACGATCCGGGTCTCCGGCTACGCGGTCAACTTCGTCCGCCTGACCCCGGAGCAGCAGCGGGACGTCATCTCCCGAACCTTCCATGGATCGCTGTGAGCAGCCCCCAGCTCGCCGCGATCGCCGGGGCGGTCCACTCCTGGGACGTCTCCACAGGAGTGGACGGCCCCGGCACGAGGTTCGTCGTGTTCCTCGGCGGCTGCCCGCTGCGCTGCCTCTACTGCCAGAACCCGGACACCTGGCGGATGCGGCGCGCCCAGCGGACCGACCTGGAGACACTGTGGACGATCGTGTCCGGGTACACGCGGTTCATCCGGGTGGCCGGCGGCGGCCTGACGGTCAGCGGCGGCGAGCCGCTGCTGCAGCCGGCGTTCGCCGAGGCGCTGCTGGTCCGCGCCCGCGAGGCCGGCCTGCACACCGCCCTGGACACCTCCGGCGTGCTCGGTGACCGGGCCGGCGACCGGCTGCTCGACGCCACCAGCCTGGTGCTGCTGGACATCAAGTCCGGCGACCCCGACACGTTTCGCCGGGTGACCGGCGGCGACCTCGCGCCCACCCTGCGGTTCGGCCGCCGGCTGGCCGAGCGCGACGTTCCGATGTGGATCCGCTTCGTGCTGGTACCCGGCCTCACCGACGCACCGGCCAATGTGGACGCGGTCGCCCGCCATGCCGCGTCACTGTCGACTGTGGAACGGGTGGAGGTGCTGCCGTTCCACCGGCTCGGCGCGGAGAAGTACGCGGCGCTGGGGTTGCGGTTTCCGCTCGCGCGGACGCCGCCGCCGGACGCCGCCCTACTGGAGCGGGTGCGCGGCCAGTTCCGCGACCGCGGCCTCACCGTCTACTGACGGGACCGCCTTCTCGACACCGCCGTCCGGCCGCGGTGCCTCGACGAGGCGGTAGCCGGTGACCAGGTGCGGTTCGACGCGGATGACGCAGTCCATGGCGATGTCGACCCAGGGCCGCAGCAGCCCCTGGTAGCGGGACACCTCCCGGGAGTCCGCGACCAGGTGCGCCACGCCGGTGACGACGACGCTCCAGCCGAGGTGCTCGACCGGGTCGATGGCGTCCGCCTCGTATGCCACCACGGTCCCCCGTCCGGAGCCGACCGCGGTGGCCAGGGCACCGCCCAGATGGCTGCGGATGACCACGGCACCGCCATCCACGACATGGTTGACCGGGCGGATCGCCGGCAGCGCCTTCTCCGTGTACACGATCCGACCGAGCGACACGCCCGCCAGCAGCTCCAGGCAATCCGCGACACCCATGGGCTCCAGCACGCGTCGCGACATGGTGACGATCGTGGGTCGGCTCCGACGTTCCGGACAGGGCCGAAGGTCCCGAGTCTGGCCTGCCGACCGGCCCCTCGCCGCCGAAGGTCCCGGGCCCGACGGGAGAAAGCCCCTGGAACGGCTACCCGACCGCCGGCAGGGTCAGGTCACAGGCTCCCACCGTTCGGGAGCGCATACATCGGAGGGCACCATGAAAGCGATCACCGGCGGCTGGACGGCCGGCCCGGACGGGGTGCCGGACGGCGCGCTGCGCGCGTGCCTGGAGGACGCCGTCGCCGCACCGTCGGTACACAACACCCAGCCGTGGCGGTTCCGGGTGTACGGCGGCACCGTCGAGATCCTGGCGGACCGGTCGCGCCGCCTCGACGTACTCGACCCGCAGGGCCGCGAGCTGTTCGTCAGCCTCGGCGCCGCGGTCTTCAACCTGCGCGCGTCGATGCTGGCCCGCGGCCGGGTGCCGGTGCTGCGGCTGCTGCCGGAGCCCGCCGAGCCCGACCTGGTCGCCCGGGTCACCGTCGGGCCGCCGACCCGGCCGCCGGCGACGGCGATCATGCTGGCCGACGCGATCCCGCGCCGGCACACCAACCGCCAGCCGTTCACCGAGATCCCGGTACCGGCCGAGGCGCTCGCCGACCTGACCGCCGCCGCGGACGCCGAACGGGCCCGCCTCGTCGTCACCGACGCCGTGGCCCGGGACGCGGTGCTCGACGTGGTGCGCATCGCCGAGCAGCGGCGCCGGCACGACCCGGCGTACTGGCGGGAGCTGAGCGAGTGGACCCGGTCGGGGCCGGAGCGCCACGACGGGGTGCCGCCGGAGGCGTTCGGCCCGTGGGACGCGCTGGAGACGGTGCCGATCCGCGACTTCAGCGTGGTCCGCCCGGCCCGGCGGCGCAAGCCCGCCCCGTTCGAACGGGCGCCCACGATCGCCGTGCTCTACACCCGGGACGACACCCCGGCGGAGTGGCTGCGCGGCGGGCAGGCGCTGGAACGGGTCCTGCTGACCGCCACCGTCCGCGGCCTGGCCTCGACGATCATGACGCAGCCGGTGGAGGTGCCGCACCTGCGGGCGCTGCTGCGGGACGCCGCCGACGGGTACGCCGCCCAGGCCGTCCTGCGGTTCGGCTACGGGCCGTTCAGCGCGGCGTCCGGCCGGCGGGGGCTGGACGAGGTGGTGGTCGCCACCGCCGGTAACGGCGAGGTCACCGAGGGGTCCAAGGTCCCGGAGTGACCAGGACGCCGGCCCTGCCCGCCCGGCCCGCCCGCGAGCAGGCTGGAAGCATGGGGGCGACCACAGCGCCGGAGACCACCGTCGGGCTCACCGCGCGGGCCGCCGCGAGCCGGCTGCGGGCCGACGGGCCGAACACCGTCGCCACGCCGCCCCGCCGGCACCTGTACAGCCGGATCCTGCACCAGCTGACCGACCCGCTCGTCGCGCTGCTGATCGCCGCCGCCGTGGTGACCACGCTGCTGGGCGACCGGGCGGACACCGCGGTCATCCTGCTGGTCGTGGTCGTCAACACGGTGATCGGCGTGTCGCAGGAGGTCCGGGCGGACACGGCCATCGCGGCGCTGGACCGGATGACCGCACCCACCGCACGGGTGGTCCGCGACGGCCGCCACCTGGTCGTGCCGGCCGCCGAGGTGGTCCGGGGCGACCTCGTGCACCTGGAGCCCGGCGACGTCGTACCGGCCGACCTCCGGCTCGACGAGGCGCACCGGTTCCAGGTGGACGAGGCCGCCCTGACCGGCGAGTCGGTGCCGGTGGCCCGGGACCACGGCACCGAGGTGTACGCCGGCACGGTCGTGGTGACCGGCCGGGCCGCCGGCACGGTGGTCCGGACCGGTCCGGCCAGCGCCCTCGGGCGGATCGCCACGCTGGTCGCCACGACCCGGCCCGGCCCCACCCCGCTGCAACGGCGGCTGGCCGGGCTGGGCCGGGCGCTGGGCGTGACCGCGGTGGTGCTCTCCGGCGTCGTGCTGGTGATCGGCGTGGTCGGCGGGCGCCCCCTGGTCGACATGGCGATCACCGCGGTCAGCCTGGTCGTCGCCGCGGTGCCGGAGTCGCTGCCCGCCGTGGTCACCCTCGCCCTGGCCCTCGGCGCCCGCCGCATGGCCGGCGCCCGGGCCATCCCGCGCCGGCTGCACGCGGTGGAGACGCTCGGCTCGGTCACCGTCGTCGCGTCGGACAAGACCGGGACCCTGACCGAGGGGCGGATGGCCGTGCAGCGGGCGGTGCCCGCCGGCGGCGCCGGGTACCAGGTCCGGGGCAGCGGGTACGAGCCGTCGGGCGAGATCCTGAGCGGGGCGGGCGCCGCCGGGGCCCTGGCGGACCTGGCCCGGGCCGTGCTGCTGTGCAACGACGCCACCCTGGCCCCGCCGGACGCCGAACGTCCACGGTGGACACCGGTCGGCGACCCGCTGGAGGCGGCGCTGGTCGCGTTCGCCGGCCGGTGCGGGCTGGACCCGGACGCCGAGCGCGCCGCCTGGCCGCGCGCCGCGGAGCTTCCGTTCGACCAGGAGACCCGGCGCATGGTCACCGTGCACCGGCGGCCCGGCGGCGGGTACCTGGCGGTGTGCAAGGGCGCGCCGGAGGCGGTACTGGCCACCCCGCTCGTGACCGGCACGCCGCCCGGCCTGCTCGCCGACGCGTACCGGCTGGCCGCCGGCGGGCTGCGCGTGCTCGCCGTGGCCACCGCGACGTACGACGCGCCGCCGGACCCGCGGACCGTCCGGGACCTGCGCCCGACCGGCCTGGTCGCGATCGGCGACCCGCTCCGCGCCGAGGCCCCGGGGATCGCCGCCGCCTTCGACCAGGCCGGCATCCACCTGGTGCTGATCACCGGCGACCACCCGGCGACCGCGGCCGCGATCGGCGGCCAGCTGGGCATCTGGCGCGGCGGCGACGGGGTGGTCCGGGGCGACGAGGGCGGCGTCACCGCGTACGGCGCCGGCGACCGCCGGGTCTTCGCCCGCATCCAGCCGGAGCAGAAGCTGGACATCATCGCCGCGCTGCAGGAGCGCGGGCACGTCGTCGCGATGACCGGCGACGGGGTCAACGACGCGCCGGCGCTGCGCCGGGCCGACATCGGCATCGCCATGGGCGGTGGGACCGAGGTCGCCCGGCAGGCGGCGGACCTGGTGCTCGTCGACGACAACCTCGGTACGGTCGCCGCCGCGGTCGCCGAGGGCCGCCGCATCTACGACAACATCCGCCGCTTCCTGCGGTACGCGCTCGCCGGCGGTGCCGCGGAGGTGCTCGTGATGCTGGTCGGCCCGTTCCTCGGGCTCGCCGTGCCGCTGCTGCCGGCCCAGATCCTCTGGGTCAACCTGCTCACCCACGGCGTACCGGGGGTCGCGCTCGGCGCCGAGCCGGCCGAGCCGGGCACCATGCGCCGGCCGCCGCGGTCGCCGCAGGAGTCGGTCCTGGGTGGCGGGCTGCTGCGCGGGGTGCTGCTGGCCGGCACGCTGCTGGCCGCCGTCGTACTGGGCGCGGGTGTCGCCGCCCACGCGCTGGACCGGCCGTGGCAGTCGATCGCGTTCGTCGTGCTGGGCCTGGGGCAGCTCGGCATCGCCCTGGCCGTACGCGCGCCGCGCCGCCCCGGCGGTGGGCGCAACCACGCCCTGACCGCGGCGGTGGCGCTGTCGGCGCTGCTGCAGCTGGCCGGGGTGCTGCTGCCGCAGCTGCGCGACCTGCTCGGCACCGAGTACCTGTCCGCGGCCGAGATCGCCGCGTGCGCCGCCGCGGCGACGCTGCCGGGCCTGGCGGTCTGGTTGGCGGGGCTGAAGAAGAGAGGGACCACTGATGGCTGAAGTGACGATGACCGGCGTGACGAAGGTCTTCCCCGGCGGGACCGTCGCCGTCGACCAGGTGAATCTGTCGATCACCGACGGCGAGTTCATCGTGCTGGTCGGCCCGTCCGGCTGCGGCAAGTCCACCCTGCTGCGGATGGTCGCCGGCCTGGAGGACACCACCGACGGCACGATCGAGATCGGCGGCCGGGTCGTCAACGACCTGCCGCCCAAGGAGCGGGACATCGCGATGGTCTTCCAGAACTACGCGCTGTACCCGCACATGACCGTCTCCCAGAACCTCGGCTTCAGCCTGCGCATCCGCGGTACCCGCAAGCCGCAGGTCGATGAGCAGGTCGGCGAGACGGCGCGGGTGCTCGGGCTGACTCCCCTGCTGGAGCGCAAGCCGGCCGCGCTCTCCGGCGGCCAGCGGCAGCGGGTGGCGATGGGGCGGGCCATCGTCCGGCGCCCGCAGGTCTTCCTGATGGACGAGCCGCTGTCCAACCTGGACGCCAAGCTGCGGGTGGCCATGCGCGGCGAGCTGAGCCGGCTGCACCAGAAGTACGGCACCACCACCATCTACGTCACGCACGACCAGGTGGAGGCGATGACGCTGGGCAACCGCATCGCCGTCCTGGACCACGGCCGGCTGCAACAGGTGGGGCCGCCGGACGAGCTGTACGCCGCGCCGCGCAACGTCTTCGTTGCCGGCTTCATCGGCTCCCCGGCGATGAACCTGGCGACCTGCCGGGTCGTCGACGACGGCGACGGGCTGGCGCTGGCGCTCGGCGAGCACCGGTGGCCGGTACCCGAGAGCCAGCTGGCACTGCGTCCCAGCCTGCGCTCGTTCGCGGGGCGGGAGATCGTCGTCGGGCTGCGGCCGGCCGCGATCGAGCCGGCGGACGGTGACCACGGCGGGCCGCGGCTGACCGTGACCGCGGTGACCGTCGAGTCGCTCGGCGGCGAGAAGAACCTGCTCTTCCTCCCGCCGGCCACCACGGCGCGGGTGGAGTCGCTGGCCGCCGAGGACGAGGGCGCCCCGAGCCTGTGGACCGCGCGGCTGCCCGCCCTGGCGCCGGTGCGGGCCGGCGACGAGGTGGAGCTCGCCGTCGACCTCGGCCACGCCTACTTCTTCGACCCGGAGAGCACCGAGGCGCTCCCGGTCACCGACGGCGCTTCGCTGCTGGCCGCCGCGAATTGAGCCGGTCGACACGCATCGGGCACCTCGGCCAGGGAAGGATGGGGGCGACAGAAGGAGGAACCGATATGAGCGACGCCGAACGCCCGACCGCCGCTGCCCTGGCCGAGGCGGCCGCGGCCGCCGGTTACGCGCCGTCCGTACACAACACACAGCCCTGGCGGTGGCGGGTCACGGACGCGGCGCTGGACCTGTACGCCGTCCGGGAGCGCCAGCTGCGGGTGGCCGACCCGGAGGGGCGGCTGCTGACCGTCAGCTGCGGCACCGCGCTGCACCACGCCCTGGTCGCGCTCTCGGCGGCGGGCTGGGCGGCGCACGTGACCCGGCTCCCCGAGCCGGCCGACCCGGACCTGCTGGCCCGGGTCACCCTCACCGGCCGCACCGGGGTCACGCCGGAGGCCATGCGGCTGTTCCAGGCGGTGCGGGTGCGCCACACCGACCGGCGGCCGGTCAGCGACACCGCGGCCGGCGCGGCGGCGATCGACGCGATCGACGCGGCGGTCCAGGGCGAGGGGCTGGAGCTGCACCTGCTCACCCGGGACCAGATCCTGGAGCTCGCGGCGGCCGCCTCGCACGCCGACAAGGTGGAGACCGAGGACGACGACCAGCGCACCGAGCTGGCGTACTGGATCGGCGGCGACCGGCCCGAGGGCAGCGGCATCCCGGACACGGCGATCCCGAGCCAGGCGCCGGAGACGACCGTGCCCGGCCGTGACTTCGTACGCGCCGGCACGCTCACGGTCGGCCCGGGGCACGACAAGGCGGCCGCCTACGCGGTGCTGTACGGCCCGGGCGACGAGCCGGCCGACTGGCTCCGGGCCGGGCAGGCGCTCTCCGCCGGCTGGCTGGTCGCGACCGAGCTCGGGGTCACCGTGCTGCCGTTCAGCTCGGTGATCGAGCTGCCCGCCACCCGGCAGACGCTGCGCGGTGTGATCAGCGGCATCGGCTACCCGTACCTGGTGCTCCGCCTCGGCACCGCCGACCCGGACACCGCCGGCCCGCCGCACACCCCGCGCCTGCCGGTCGAGCAGACCATCGAGGTGGCCGCGGGCTGACCCGCGGGTCGCGGCTCTCACCGGCCGTGCCGGGGCCTGGGCCACAGGTCCCGCCTACAGGTCCCGCCGGGTAGGGCCCTCCGGCCCTTCTCGGCGGCCCTGGTCGAAACGGATTCTCTCCAAGAACGCCGCATCGCGGAGCGCCCAGCGACATACTGGGGCATAGCGGCTGAAAGGGGACAGTCCGTGGACGCTCTGGATCTGGCGCGGTGGCAGTTCGGGGTCACCACCGTCTACCACTTCTTGTTCGTGCCGATCACGATCGGCCTGTCGTTCCTGGTCGCGGTCATGCAGACGGTCTGGGTGCGCAGCGGCGACGAGCGGTGGCTGCGGTTGACGAAGTTCTACGGCAAGCTGCTGCTGATCAACTTCGCGATGGGCGTGGTGACCGGCATCGTGCAGGAGTTCCAGTTCGGCATGAACTGGAGCGACTACTCCCGCTTCGTCGGTGACATCTTCGGCGCTCCGTTGGCCATCGAGGCGCTGCTCGCGTTCTTCCTGGAGTCGACGTTCCTCGGCCTCTGGATCTTCGGCTGGGACCGGCTCCCCCGGCGCGTACACCTGGCCACCATCTGGGCGGTGTCGATCGGCACGATCCTGTCGGCGTACTTCATCCTCGCCGCCAACTCGTGGATGCAGCACCCGGTCGGCTACCACTTCAACCCGGAGACCGGCCGGGCCGAGCTCACCGACTTCGGCGCCGTGCTGACCAACAAGGTCACCCTGGTCACGTTCCCGCACACGCTCGCCGGCTGCTTCCTGACCGCCGGGGCGCTCGTGCTCGCGGTCGCCCTCTGGCACCTGATCCGCCGCCCCGGCACCGACCAGACCTCCGCCTTCCGCGGCGCCGCGAAGCTCGGCGCCTGGGTCACCGTGGTCGCGGCCGTCGCCACGCTGGTGACCGGCGACATCCAGGGCAAGATCATGACGGATGTACAGCCGATGAAGATGGCCGCCGCGGAGGCGCTGTACGAGACCGAGCAGCCGGCCGCCTTCTCCATCTTCACGATCGGCACCCTCGACGGCAGCCGCGAGGTCTACTCGCTGAAGGTCCCCGACCTGCTCTCCTGGCTCGCCACCGGCGACTTCGACGGCGAGGTCAAGGGCATCAACGACATCCAGGACCAGTACGTGGCCGAGTTCGGGCCCGGCTCGTACACGCCGGTCATCCCGGTCACCTACTGGAGCTTCCGGCTGATGATCGGCTTCGGCATGCTCGCCGCGCTCGCCGCCGTCTGGGCACTGTGGACACTGCGCCGCGGCCGCGCCCCGGCGTCCAGGTGGCTTCTGCGCACCGCGCTGGTCCTGCCCCTGCTGCCGCTCGCCGCGAACGCGTTCGGCTGGATCTTCACCGAGATGGGGCGCCAGCCCTGGATCGTGTTCAGCGAGATGCTCACCCGGGACGGGGTCTCCCGCACCGTCTCCACCGGCGAGGTGGTCACGTCGCTGGCCGGGTTCACCCTCCTGTACGGCCTGCTCGCCGTCATCGAGGTCGGCCTGCTGCTCCGCTTCGCCAAGGCCGGCCTGCCTGAGCCACCACCCCCCACCGACTCGGGCGCGGACGACACCGAGGACCGCCCGCTCTCCTTCGCCTACTGAGGAGCGTCCACGATGGACCTGTCCACCCTCTGGTTCCTGCTCATCGCGGTCCTCTTCACCGGCTACTTCGTCCTGGAGGGCTTCGACTTCGGCGTCGGCGTCCTGCTGCCGGTCCTCGGCCGCGACGAGCGCGAGCGCCGCGTGGTCATCAACACCATCGGCCCCGTCTGGGACGGCAACGAGGTCTGGGTGCTGACCGCGGGCGGCGCGATGTTCGCCGCGTTCCCCGAGTGGTACGCCACCCTCTTCTCCGGCTTCTACCTGCCGCTGCTGCTCATCCTCGCCGCGCTGATCCTGCGCGGTGTCGCGTTCGAGTACCGCGGCAAGCGCTCGGATCCACAGTGGAAGGCGCGCTGGGACAAGGCCATCTTCGCCGGCTCGCTCGTGCCGGCCCTGCTCTGGGGCGTCGCCTTCGGCAACATCGTGCGCGGCGTACGCCTGGACGCCGACCACGAGTACGCGGGTGGGTTCTGGCACCTGCTCAACCCGTACGCGCTCCTGGCCGGCCTGGTCACGCTCAGCCTCTTCGTCACGCACGGCGCGGTGTTCCTGGCACTCAAGACGACCGGCGACATCCGGGTACGCGCCAACGCGATCGCCGCCCGCGCCGGCCTGGTCGCCGCCGTGCTGGCCGTGGTGTTCCTCGCCTGGACCCTGGTCGGCGTCCGGGGCGGCGCGGCCGCGGTCGTGTTCGCCGTGCTCGCCGCCGCCGCGCTGCTCGGCGGGCTGGCCGCCAACCGGGCCGGGCGCGAGGGCTGGGCGTTCCTCGGGACGGCGGCGGCGATCGCGCTCGCCGTCGCCACCCTCTTCAGCGCGCTGTTCCCGGATGTACTGCCGTCCACACTGGACAGCGCGAACAGCCTCACCGTCGACAACGCCTCCTCCACCCCGTACACCCTGAAGATCATGACCTGGGTGGCCGTCGTCTTCACCCCGATCGTGCTGCTCTACCAGGGCTGGACGTACTGGGTGTTCCGCCGCCGGATCGGGGTCCGGGACATCCCGGACGCGTGACTTCCGGCCCTGGTGCCGGGGTCGCGCGGCGCCGGACGCTGGTCGCGACGGGACGAGACACGAGGAGGACCCCGTGCGTACGGAGCTTCAGGCCGAGCTGGACCTGGTCAAGCAGATGCTGGTGGCGGCCGGAGAGGCGGTCCGGACGGCGATCGGCGGGGCCACGGCGGCCCTGCTGGCCGCCGACCGCGCGGCCGCCGAGTCGGCGATCGCCGGCGACGAGAAGATCAACGACCTCTGCTGGCGGATCGAGGACCGGGTCCGCGACACCATGGCCCGCCAGGCGCCGGTCGCCACCGACCTGCGGGCGCTGTTCTCGGCGGTGTACGTCGCGGCCGACCTGGAGCGGATGGGCGACCTGGCCAAGCACGTGGCGCGGACCGCCGCGCACGGGGAGCCGCAGCCGGCCGAGGTCGCCCCGCTCTTCGGGCAGATGGCGGGCGTCGCCGACCGGATGGCCGCCAAGCTGGTCCGGGTGCTCTCCGAGCCCGACGCCGCCCGGGCCACCGAACTCGCCCAGGACGACAACGCGATGGACGCGCTGCACCGCGACCTGCTGGCCCGGCTGTTCCACCCGAGCTGGTCGTACGGCACGCAGGCGGCGATCGACGCCGCCCTGCTCGGCCGCTTCTACGAGCGGTACGCCGACCACGCGGTCAACGCCGGCCGGCGGGTGGCGTTCCTGGTGTCCGCGGAGCGGGAGCGCGCGGCATGAGCAGCCGCGCCAGCCGCAAGGAGGCCGCCCGCGCGGCCCGCGAGCTGATCGCCCGGCAGCGGCGCCGGCGGCGGAACCGGCTGGTCACCGCGGCCGCGGTCGCCGTGCTGCTCGCTGCCGGGGCGACCGGGTACGCCGTCTACGCCGCCCAGGACGACGGCGGCGGCGACTTCGCGGTGCCCGCCACGGCCACCGCCGACCGCGCCGGCCTGCGCGTCGGCGACGGCCCGGTGACCGTCGAGGTATACCTGGACTACCTCTGCCCCGCGTGCCGCGCCTTCGAGCAGGAGGCCGGGTCGACGATCGACCGCCTGGTCGGCGAGGGGCGGATCAGCGTCGTCTACCACACGGTCGCGATCCTCGACCACTACTCGACCAACCGGTACTCGTCCCGCTCGGCGGCCGGGGCCGGCTGCGCCGCCGACGCCGGCCGGCTGACGGCCTACACGAACGCCCTCTACGCGGACCAGCCGGCGGAGGGCGGCGCGGGCCACACCGACGGCAGGCTCGCCGACCTCGCCGCGGGCGCGGGCATCCCGCGCGAGCCGTTCGCCCAGTGCCTGAGCGACGGGCGGTACGCCGGCTGGGTCACCCACGTGACCGACGAGATGGCCCGAAGCGGCTTCAACGGCACGCCCACGGTGCTCGTCGACGGCCAGCGCCTGCCCGCCCCGACCGCCGCCGCCCTGACCGCCGCCGTCGAGCTTTCGGAGTCACGTCTGTGATCGAAGCTCCCGTCACGTCGTTCTAGCGGCTTGGGGGGAGCTTCGATCACGGCGCATCACCCCGACACCGAAAGCGGTGTAGCGGCCCTACGGGTCGAGGTCGGCGGCGCGGTCGAGGAGGGCGCGGCGTTCCGGCTCGGCGTGGGTTCGCGCGGCGGCCCGCCGGAAGAGGGCCGCCGCCCGTTCCCGGTCGCCGCCCCGGGCGGTGAGGTCGGCCTCGGCGGCGAGGGCGAGCGGGTACCCGTCGAGCGCACCACCCGCGCGGGCCTCGGCGAGCAGGGCCAGCCCGGCCGCCGGCCCGTACGCGTAGCCGTGCGCCACCGCGCGGTTCAGCGCCACCACCGGCGACGGGGTACGGGCGGCGAGCGCGTCGTACCAGGCGGCGATCGCCGGCCAGTCGGTGGTCTCGACCGAGGTGGCGGCGGCGTGGGTGGCGGCGATGCGGGCCTGCAGCGCGTACGGCCCGTCCTCCCGCACCCGCCCCAGCACGGCGCGGCCCTCGGCGATCGCGGCGTGGTCCCAGCGGGCGCGGTCCTGCCGGTCGAGCGGGACCAGGTCGCCACCGGCGTCACGGCGCGCGGCACGGCGCGAGTGCTGGAAGAGGAAGAGGGCGAGCAGCGCCGAGATCTCGGACTCGCCGGGCATCAGGGCGTCCAGCAGCCGTACCAGCCGGATCGCCTCGTCGGCGAAGGCCGGTTCGCCGTCCGTGTCGTACCCGCGGGTGAACAGCAGGTACAGCACCGCCAGGACGCCGGGCAGCCGCTCGGCGAGGGCCGGGCCGGACGGCACCCGGTACGGGATGCGGGCGTCCGCGATCTTCGTCTTGGCCCGGGTGAGGCGGCGGGTCATCGTCGACTCGCTGACCAGGAACGCGCGGGCGATGTCGGCGGTCGGGATCCCGCAGATCGTACGCAGGGTGAGCGCCACCCGGGCCTCGAGGGCGAGCGCGGGGTGGCAGCAGGTGAAGATGAGCCGCAGCCGGTCGTCCACGACCTCCTCCTCCCCGTCCGGTGCTCCCGGGTCCGCGACGGCGGGCGGGTAAGCGGCCAACTCGTGCAGCTTGCGGCGTTCGACGGCGGCCCGGCGCAGCACGTCGGTCGCCCGGTTGCGGGCGACGGTCATCAGCCAGCCGGCCGGGTTGGCCGGCACGCCCTCCGCCGGCCACCGCTGGAGCGCCTGCACGAGCGCCTCCTGCGCGCAGTCCTCGGCGAGCGTCCAGTCCCCGGTCACCCGGATCAGCGTCGCCACGATCTGGGCGCGGGAGTCCCGCGCCGGGGGGGGGGGGGGGGCCCCCGGCCCCGGCGGGCCCCCCCCCCCCCCCCGCCCCCCCCCCGCCCCCCCCGGGCGGGGGGAGTCCCCGGCCACCCGGACCAGCGGCGCCACGATCGGGGCGCGGGAGGCCCGCGCCGTGGCCTCGGCGGCCGCCGAGGCCACGGCTTCCCCACCACCGCCGGCCGCCCCCGGCCCGGCGACCGAGGGCCGGCGGGCCTCAGCCAAGGTCCGCGAACGGGCGCAGCTCGATCCGCCCCGCCCGCGCCATCGGGTGGGTCCGCGCCACCTCGATCGCCTCGTCGAGGTCGGCGCACTCCAGCAGGTCGAAGCCGACGACGACCTCCTTGGTCTCGGCGAACGGCCCGTCCGACACCAGCAGCTCGCCGCCGCGCACCCGGACCGTCGTCGCGGCGCTGACCGGCGCGAGCTCGTGCCCGTCGAGGCGGCGACCGTTCGCGTCGTTCTCGGTCACCCAGGCCTCGATGTCCGGCTCGGGGGTCTTGTCGGTGTCCGGTTCGGTGTCGGTGCAGACGAACATCATGTACTTCATCTCAGCGCTCCTTCTCGTCTGGATCTCACCACCCTGACGAACGGCTCGCGCGTATCCGGACAACCATCACCCGGAAACCTCGGTAATCCGCACGGACTCCGGCGGGTGTAGCCCGTCTTGTCTGGGTATGCCCAACTTGATGGACCTCAGGAAGGGAGCGCGAACGTGAAGGCCGTTGTCTACCGCGCGCCGTACGAGGTGGCGGTCGAGGACGTCGAGGACCCGAGGATCGAGGAGCCGCGCGACGCGATCATCCGGATCACCACGACCAACATCTGCGGCTCCGACCTGCACCCGTACGAGGGGCGGGAGGCCATGGAGCCGGGTACGGTGCTCGGCCACGAGAACATGGGCATCGTCGAGGAGATCGGGCCGGGCGTCGACCGGGTCAAGGTGGGCGACCGGGTCTCGGTGCCGTTCAACGTCGCCTGCGGTTCCTGCCGCAACTGCGAGGAGGGCTTCACCTCGGCGTGCCTGCGCGCCAACCCCTCCGGGCAGCCGGGCGCCGGCTACGGGTACCCCGGGATGGGCCCCTACCGCGGCGGGCAGGCCGAGCGGATGAACGTGCCGTGGGCCGACTTCAACCTGCTGGAGCTGCCCGCCGGCGAGGAGCGGGAGAGCGACTTCGCGCTGCTGTCCGACATCTTCCCGACCGGCTACCACGGCACCGAGCTGGCCGGGGTGGCGCCGGGCCGGACCGTGGCGATCTTCGGAGCCGGACCGGTCGGCCTGATGGCCGCGCACAGCGCGATGCTGCGCGGCGCCGCGCGGGTCTTCGTCGTCGACAAGGAACAGGACCGCCTGGTCCTGGCCGACGAGTTCGGCGCCACGCCGGTCGACTTCACCAGGACCGAACCGACCGGGTACATCCTGGACGCGACCGGCGGGTCCGGTGTGGACTGCGGCATCGACGCGGTCGGCTTCCAGGCGCGGGACGCGACCGAGCGGGAGCATCCCGAGCTCGCGCTGGACCGGGTGATCGAGGTCGTCCGCGACACCGGCCGGATCGGCGTGGTCGGCGTGTACGTGCCCCGGGACCCGAACTCCCCCGAGGAGCCGGCCCGGGCCGGGCGGATCCCGTTCGAGTTCGGCACGGCCTGGCACAAGGGCCTGAGCTTCGGCACCGGGCAGTGTCCGGTCAAGCGGTACAACCGGCACCTGCGCGACCTGATCGTCCACGACCGGGCGCAGCCGTCGAAGGTCGTCTCGCACGAGCTCCCGCTGGAGCGGGCGCCGGAGGCGTACCAGCACTTCGACAAGCGCGAGGACGGCTGGACCAAGGTCCTGCTTCACCCGGCGCCGGCCGCCTGACACCCGCGTATCGTCGTAGGGGTGGTCACCTGGGACGGCTGGGAGCCGTGGCGGACGGAGGCCGACGACCAGTGGCTGGCCGCACACTCCTCCGACGCGTTCTCCCGGATCCGCCGGGTGTTCCACCCCCTCGCCGGCGGCGCCGACGCGGTCTCCCACTCGGTGCTCGGTGGCATGTTCGGCGGGGCGCCGCGCAACCCGCAGCTGAAGGTCAAGGGCGTCACCCCCGAGCAGGTCCGGTACGCGGAGCGGCACTACGCCTACACCACCAGCCACGTCGACGTCGGCCTCTGCCGGCGCTGCGGACATCCGCTCGAGGAGCGCCACCACCTGCTGTACGTCGACCCCCACGGGCACCGGCAGCGGGTCGGGACGGCCCGCGCCTGCCGGCGCTGCGCCGCGCGGTCGTGGCTGTTCACCTCGCACATGCCGGGCGCCCGCCGGTTGGCCGCCGCCCGCGCCAAGATCGCCCTGTAGGGCGCCCCTGGCTCAGGCCGCGCGGCGCCGCTGCTGCTGCGGGACGGCGGCCGGCCGCTGCGGTACCCGCGCCTTCGGCACCTCGATGAGCTCGTCGATGTTGAACGGGCCGCCCATCGTCGCGCGGTGCTGCGCCATGTGCGCCCGCAGCCCGGCCTCCCAGATGGCCTGCTCCACGTCCGGCGGGGCGATCCACCGGTGCGAGTTGTCGCTGTAGTGCAGGTGCTCGTCGCCGCGATGCATAACGCTCATGCCCACAGGCTCGTCGCACCGGCCGTCCGAGAGATCCGCCACCTGAACGACATCGCGACCCGGTCACCGCCCGGGGTGGCGGATACTTTCCGGCGTGGAGACGGCATGCGGCTGACCATCCTCGGCGGTGGCGGCTTCCGCGTGCCGCTGGTGTACCGGGCCCTCCTCGCCGACCGCCGGCCCGGCCGGGTCACCGACGTGGTCCTGCACGACGTGGCCGCCGACCGGCTGGCGGCGATCCGGCGGGTCCTCGCCGAGCAGGCCGCGGGCATCCCCGACCCGCCCCGCGTCACCGCCACCACCGACCTCGACGAGGCCGTCCGCGGCACCGACTTCGTCTTCTCCGCGATGCGGGTCGGCGGCATGGCCGGGCGGGCGGCCGACGAGCGGATCGCGCTGGACGAGGGGGTGCTCGGGCAGGAGACGGTCGGCGCCGGCGGCGTCTCGTACGCGCTGCGCACTCTGCCGGTCGCCCGCCACGTGGCCCGCCGGGTCGCCGCGCTGGCACCGGGTGCCTGGGTCGTCAACTTCACCAACCCGGCCGGCACGGTCACCGAGGCGATGGCCGCCCACCTCGGCGACCGGGTCATCGGCATCTGCGACTCGCCGGTCGGGCTGGGGCGCCGGGTGGCCCGGGCGCTGCGCCTGGACCCGGCCGCCGTCCGGTTCGACTACGCCGGCCTCAACCACCTGGGCTGGCTGCGCGGCGTGCACGCCAGCGGCACCGACCACCTGCCCCGGCTGCTGGCCGACCGGGAGGCACTCGCGTCGTTCGAGGAGGGGCGGCTCTTCGGCGCCGGCTGGCTGCGCGCCCTCGGCGCGGTGCCCAACGAGTACCTGCACCACTATTACTACACGCGGGAGGCGGTGGCCGCCGCCCGCACCGGCGGCCGGACCCGCGGCGCCCTGCTGCTGGAGCAGCAGCGACGCTTCTACGCGGCCGCCGCCGGCCCCGGCTCGGCGCTGGCCGCCTGGGAGGACGCCCGCCTGGAACGCGAGCGGACGTACGGCGCGGAGGGCCGGGCCGCCACCGGCGCCGGCCCGCGGGACGCCGCCGACCTCGACGGCGGCGGGTACGAGCAGGTGGCGCTCGCCCTGATGCGCGCGATCGCCCACGACGAGCCGGCCACCCTCGTCCTCAACGTCCGCAACCGCGGCACGCTCGGCATCCTCGACGCCGAGGCGGTGGTCGAGGTGCCCTGCGCGGTCGACGCCACCGGCGCCCGCCCGCTCCCCGCCGACCCGCTGCCCGAGCACGCGGCCGGGCTGGTCTGCGCCGTCAAGGCGGTGGAGCGGGCGGCGATCGAGGCCGCGGTCACCGGGTCACGGTCAGCGGCGCTCAAGGCGATCGCGCTGCACCCGCTGGTCGACTCGGTCACGGTCGCCCGCCGCCTCCTCGACGCCTACACCCGGCACCACCCGCAACTGTCCTACCTGAGTCCGCGGCGCGCTCCCTAGTCGTCGTCGTCCTCGTCGTCATCGTCGTCGTCACCGTCGCCGCCGGGGCAGCCGGTCAGCCCCGCCAGGGCGGCCACCGCGCCGGTGGCCAGCAGCGTACGGCCGAAGAAGGCGCGCCGGCCCATCACGGCGCCCGCCCGCGGATGGTCCGCCGAGCCTCGCTCAGTGTCGTCCATGCCGGCATTCTCGCAGCGCGGTGCCCCCGGCCGGAAGGCCCGCCGCGCTCAGCCGTCGCAGATCCCGCGTGTAGCGGGCCCACGGCACGCCGTCGGAGTCGCGGTACTCGTCGCCGGGCGTCCAGCCCAGGCCGCGGTACAGGCCGCGGGCCGCCGGGCTCTCGGCGCGGGCCACAAACGCGCATCCGCGGGCGGACGGTCCGACCCACCGCCGGGCCCGCCGCCACCCGCGGCCGGCCCGCCGGGACGACCCGAGATCACCGGGTACGCGGCCTCGGCCGGCCCGGACGTCGACTACGACTGACCACTGTGGACGTCCACGGCGCGCTCACCAGCAGCCGCCGCAGGCGGGACGGTAGTCGCCGTCGGCGAACCGGACCGGGCGGCTGTAGGTGGCGTCCTTGCGCGGCAGCGGCGCCACGTCGAGCGCCGACGCCGGGTCGGCCCGGTACACCCGGACGCAGTCGACCGGTGCGTCGTAGTCGGTGACCACGCAGACCGCGAAGTCGGCCGGACCCTCCGCGACGTACCGCCCTTCGGCGAACGGGGTCGGCTCGCCGGCCCGGTAGCGCCGCAGGTCGCCGGCGCGCACCTGGCCCCACTCGCTGGCCAGGTCGTACCGGGCGTAGCCGAACCGGGCCGCCTTGTCCTGGACGGCGCAGTCGAGGTGCCCCTGGATCCGCAGGAACGCCTGCCCCCGCTCGGTCACCTCGACCGTGTCGACCGTCCCGGAGAAGCACGCCGCCCGGTGCCACACCGGATCCGCGGCCATCGCCGGCGCGGGCGTGAGCACCCCGACCGTGACGGCCATCAACGCCACGAGAGCTCGGACCACCGAACCGCTGCCTGCCACGCGCGACCTCCCCCATGACGCGGCCGAACTGGTGTTCCAATCCAAGCACAGCGACCCGTCACTGTCTTCCGCGAACCGGGTCCGCGGCGAACTTCGTTGCGCTATCACGCAAGGCGGCGTCAGGGCGTACGGGTGACGGCCTGGCCCGGCGCCACGTCGACGCGGGCCACCACCTCACCGGCCCGGCGGAACGTGACCGTGCGCGGCTCGCCGGTCGGGTTGACCACGGCGAGCGTGGGGCGGCGGGCGTCGCCGAACGCCATCCCGTACGGCGCGTCCGCGGTCACCTCCTCCCGCGGCGGGCCGAACGCGGCCAGCGACGAGGCGTAGTACCGGACCATGGCCCGGCTGGTGCTCTCCTCCCGCGGTGGCCCGCCGTCGAGCCGGCGCAGCGCCGCGTCCGGGTCGGCCGCGGCGAGGTCGGCGGCGAACAGGTCGCCCCAGACCCGCGGCTGCCCGCCGGTGACCTTGTCCAGGGCGGCCACCCGGGACTCGGCGGCGGCCGGGTCGGCCCGGTACAGCGAGCCGAACGTCAGCGGCAGCAGCTGGATCCCTTCCACCGACTCCGGTTTGGGATCGAAGAACGTGGCGTAGTCGATCTTCGCGTCCCAGACGATGCCGGCGACCCGGTGCGCGTACCCGGCCGGGCGCGCGAGCCCCTCCCCCAGCCAGTACATCCGGGCGGTCGCGGTCTCCAGCGCGTAGTGGGTGACGCCGTACGCGACGAGGTCGGCGCGGCCACGGACCTGGCCCCACGCCGCCACCGCCTCCCAGGCGGCCGCCGCCTCGCTGGACGACTCCTGGTTGTTGCCGTCGGCGAACGGGGCGAACCCGGAGGCGGCGCTGTGCCCCAGGTAGGGGTTGAAGACCCGGAACGGCGGGAAGCCCTCGCCGCCCCCGCTGTACTCGCGCGCGACGAGGTCGACCGCGCCGCCGTAGTCGCGCAGGAACTCCTGGTCCGCCGCGGCGAGGACGGCCGCCGCGCGCACCAGGTACCCGTACTGGAGGTGGTGGTCGTTGTAGTCCTGGCTGCCGAACTCGGCCGGTACCGCGACGAGCCCGCCCCAGGTCCGGTCGTAGGCGAAGTAGCGGGCGTCGTCCCCGCCGCCGTGGGTCAACCAGTCGACCAGCTGGGGGCGGAGCCGGTCGAGCGCCGCCCGCCGCCGGTCCTGGGCGCCCACGCCCTGTGCCACCTGGGCGATCGTGGCCAGCCGGCCCAGCTCCTTCAGGCCGAAGTAGCTGCCGCCGGCGCCCGGCTCGTCGGCCAGGTCGCGGTCGAGGTCGGCCACGACGCGGGTACGGTCGGCGCCGGCGACCTGGGGTGCGGCGGTGAGCAGGCCGGGCATCGGCACCCGTACCCGGATCTCGCCGGCCTCCACGATGGACAGTGTGCCGAGCGCGTCCCGGTACGCGCCGGCCAGCTCGCGCGGCGTTCCGGCGGCGAAGCGTTGCTGGTGCGGCAGCAGCGCCCAGAGGCCGGGCCGGCCGTCGCCGCGGTCGGCGGTGAGCGTCTGGGTGACCGTGCCGGCCGCCGGGTCGTACCCGGTCGCGGCGCGGGTCGCCAGCACCGGGCGGGCGGCGGCGTCCGCGGCGGCGGCGTCCCAGGCGCCCTGGTCGGCGCCGTCCGGCACCCGGGCCACCGCGACCCGCCCCCGCGCCGCGCCGGTGGCGGTGAACCGCGTCCCGTCCTGCCGCCACCCGCCGCCGCTGGCGAGCAGGTCCCAGCGCTGGCCGGCCACGGTGAGGCGGGCCGCCGCACCGTCCACAGAGGACTCGCCGGCGGCGGTGAGCACCGGGTCGGTGCCCTCGAAACGCAGGTACAGCAGCGGGCTGCCCTGCACCACGGTCGCCTCCACCGAGCCGCCGTCGCGCAGCGTGGCGCGCAGGACCACGTGGAACGCCCCGTACCCGACGACCTCCACGCCGCGCAGCGGCCCGCCCGCGGTGACCGCCGGCACGAACGGCGTGACGACCGCGTTCGCGGAGGCGGTCGGCGGCGCGGAGCTGACCAGCAGCCCGCCGTCGGCGGCGCGCACCGCGAGCGGGCGGGCCCAGATCTGCTGGGTGAGCGGCCCGGTCAGCGCCGAGCTCCACCACTGGTTCGTCGGCAGGGCCGGCCCTTCAGGTCACCGCCGGCCTGGGCGGGTGCCTTGCCGGGCGTGGCCGCCAGCGGCGTACCCGTGGCGAAGCTGCCTTTCCCGCCCGGGTCGGGGGGCGCGATCCGGGTGCGGGCGGCGGCCTCGGCGGCCGGCGCGGCGGCCGGATCCGCCGGTGGTCGGTCCTCGCCGGAGTCGCAGGCCGCGACGGTGACGAGCAGGAGCACGGCCAGCGCCGTACGGGGATGCCGCATCGCCGCTCACCTCCCGCTGTTGACCGCGGGGGTGCCCCCGGCGGCCGTCCGGGTGTCGATCCGCACGGTGAACGGCAGTCCCGGCACCAGTTTCCGGACGGTGCCGCGCTCGCCCTGGTCCGGCACCAGGACCACGGTGAACGCCTCGCTGGCCCGGGTGTCGCCGACCCGCGGGACGACGCGGTCGAGGCGCGCCGCGATCGGGTCGTCGAGCCCCTTCGCCGTGATGCTCGCCGCCATGTCCAGCCGGAGCCGGCGCAGCTCCTCGACCGAGGCGTCGGCGTTGAACGTGAGCTTGGCCGGGTCGTAGAGCGTGACGACCGGCTGTCCCGGGCCCGCCACCCCGCCGGCCGCCGCGTCCACATCGGACACGATGCCGTCGATCGGCGCGCGCAGCACCTTCTCCTCCGGGTCGCCGTCCGGCGCGGTGACCGTCACCCGGGCCAGCTCGTCGCCGGCCGACGCCTCGGTCTGCGGCGCCGCCTTCACGCTCTTCACCGTGCCGGCGGCGGCACTGCCCACCGGTACCGGCCGCGCGGTCAGCACCGCGTGGCCCAACTCGACGTACCTCCCCTCGGCCAGCCGGTCGCGGGCGATGTAGATGCCGCCGGCGATCGCCACGCCCAGCAGGACCAGCACCACGACGGTGGTGCGCAGCCCGCGCAGGAAGGCGCGCAGCCGCAGCCGGGCCGGTGGGCGGCGGCGCGAGGCGGCCGCGTACGTCTGCTCGCTGCGCGCCGGCGGCCGGGGCAGCGGGATCTCGGTCGTCTTGACGTCGGTGGTCGGCCGAGCCGCGCGCGACGAGGTTGACCCGGTTGACGAAGTATTGCGGTGACTGCACGAACGCCACGTCCGGGTCCTGGAAGTGCGGCAGGACCTCGATGAGGAAGTTCGGCTCGGGCACGTGGTCGGCGTCGAGGATCACCACGTACTCGCCGGTGGTGCGGGCCAGCGCGGCGTTGACGTTGCCGGCCTTGGCGTGCGCGCGCTCGGCCCGGCGCAGGTAGCCGACGCCCTCCTCCGCGCACACCCGGGCCAGCTCGTCGCTGTCGCCGTCGTCCAGCACCCAGGTCTGGTGCGGCAGCTCCATGTCGCGCGCGGCGACCACCGTGCGGCGGACGAGCTCGGGCGGCTCCCCGTACGCGGTGACGAACACGTCCATGGTCGGCGGGGTGGCGCCGGCGCGCAGCCGCTCGCGCCAGACCGTGGCGCCGACCGGCTCGGGGCGGTCGTCGTTGGCCAGGATCGTCCACCAGGTACCGACCACGTGCAGCGCGGTCAGCCCCTCGGCGAGCAGCATCGCGCTTCAGAGCCACAGTGGACCCCGGTAGGCCGGGTTGAGCAGGAAGACCTGGTAGAAGATGGTGGCGAGCAAGGCTCCGAGGATCGCCACCCGGGTCGATCTCTGCAGCGGCCGCCAGGCCAGGCGCCTGTTCGCGCCGCGCGTCCGGCCGGACGGTGCGGTGGTCGGCATGGGCTTCCCATCTGGGTTTTCGGTCTCAGAACGACGTTCGCCCCGATGTGGTGCATACCGTTCCCGACGATAGGACAGGGCCGGCCGTCCCGCATTTCGCGGCCGTTGTGGCGAGTCACACCCGTGACAATCTGGCCGTGTCGCGTTTATCCGCGCCCGATCTGGTTAAGGGTCCCTACCCGATCAGTCCCTTGTAGACCGTCGATCCACGGATCGTCCGATGTGGACTCTCATCCCAGCCGCGCGGTGTACCGCACCCGGCCCCGTTCGACGACGGCGAGCGCGCGCCTCCCGGGCAGGCCGAGGTAGGGGCAGCCGTCCACACCCTTACGCAGCGTCGCCGACTCGTCCCCCGGAGTTATCCACAGGAGGGCACCGGTCCCCACCCACGGCTCCAGGTCGAAGTCGTACCGCGCCGCCTCCGGCTCCTCCCGCGCCCGCCCCGTCCACCGGCCGCCCTCCACGAGCGGGTGGGAGTCGGTGCCCCAGATGTCCACAAGCCGGGTCCCCGCCGCCGGCCGCCCGAAGTAGCTGATCGCCCAGCCGGTGTGCCGCCCGACCGGCACCTGCGCGATCACGCCCCGCACCTCCGGCGCCGCCCCCAGGATGCGCGGCACCACGAACGGCGCCCCGGGGCCGGGCGCCACCGGGAACGGGGTGTGCTCCACCGGCTCGGCCAGCCGCATCGCCCCGGTCATCGCCACCCAGGACGGCGGGAGGTCGCGCGGGTCGCGGCGGACCCCACTCGGGTACTCCCAGAACCACCCGTCCAGGCCCGCCGTGTCGATCGGCCAGCAGACCAGCGCGTCGGTGAACGGGCAGCGGGCGACCGGCACCTCGGCCAGCAGTCCCCGGGCGCGGCCGGCCGCCCTCTCGCCCCCGCCCCCCCCGGCCCCCCCCCCCCCCGCGCCCGCCCCGCCCCCCAGCCGCTCGCCCTCCGCCAGCAGGAGGCGCCGTTCGCGCACGGGCACAGCCTGTCAGAGCGGCGTCCCCCCGTACATCGCCGAGCTGGAGACCGTCCAGGGTCAGCGTGATCGAAGCTCCCTTCACGTCGCTAGAACGACTTGACGGGAGCTTCGATCACCAACGTGGGGGGTAGGCGGCGGCGCGGTCGTCCAAGGGGCGGCGGCGCCGGGCCGCCTCGGCCAGGTACGGGGTCTGCCAGCCACCGTCCGCCCGGTACAGGTCGGTGCCCGGCGGGACGATCTCGTCGATCCGGTCCAGCGTGGCGTCGTCGAGCACCAGCGGCGCCCCCTCGAGCAGCCCGTCCAGCTGCTCCATCGTGCGCGGGCCGATGATCACGGAGGTGACCGCCGGGTGGGCGGCGGGGAACGCGACGGCGAGCTGGGGCAGCGTGCAGCCCAGCTCACCGGCGAGCGCGACGAGCTGTTCCAGGGCCTCGAACTTGGCGGCGTTCGCCGGTATCGACTGGTCGAAGCGGCCGGGGTTGAGCCGGGCGCGGCCGGTGGTCAGGTCGACCGGCCGGTCTTTACGGACGTTGCCGGACAGGAAGCCGGCGGCGAGCGGGCTCCAGGTGAGCACGCCCATGCCGTACCGCTGGGCGACCGGCAGCAGGGCCGCCTCGACGCCGCGGGCCAGGAGCGAGTACGGCGGCTGCTCGGTGCGGAACCGGCCCAGCCCGCGCCGCTCGGCCACCTGGTGCGCCTCGACGATCTCGTCGGCGGGGAAGGTCGAGCAGCCGAACGCCCGGATCTTGCCGGCCCGCACCAGGTCGGTCAGGACGGAGAGGGTCTCCTCGACGTCGGTCGTGTGGTCGGGGCGGTGGATCTGGTACAGGTCGATCCAGTCGGTGCGCAGCCGGCGCAGGCTCGCCTCGACCTCGCGGACGATCCAGCGGCGCGAGTTGCCGCCCATGTTGGGGCCCTCGCCCATCGGGAAGTGCACCTTGGTCGCCAGTACGACGTCGTCGCGCCGCCCGTCGAGGGCCTTGCCGACGATCTCCTCGGACTCGCCCCCCGAGTAGGCGTCCGCGGTGTCGACGAAGTTGACGCCGCGGTCGAGTGCGGCGTGGATGATGCGCGCGGAGTCGTCGTGGTCGGGGTTGCCCGCCGAACCGAACATCATGGCGCCGAGACAGTGGACACTCACCTGGATACCGGTGCCCCCGAGTACGCGGTAACGCATGGTCGGGACGTTACGTCTTCGAGCGGGCTCGAAGTCAAGCGCTGGCGTCGGCCGGCTCGGCGCTGCGGGCCGCCACGGAGACCCGCTGCCGGCGCCCGAGCGGGCGGGCCACGGCGGCCGCGCCGGCCAGGGCGAGCACCGGCATCAGCGCGGTCACCGGGCGCAGGCCGGTGACCGCGTCGACGGTCGCGCAGAGCGCGAGGGCGGCGGCCATGGCACCGAGCGCGAGCGGTACGGCCGGCTCGTCCCGCCAGGCGCGCACGCCCACGACGGCGACCAGCGCGGCCACGGCGATCAGCATGAAGTCGGAGCCGACCGGTATCCAGTCGACGACCACCGCCGGGTCGCCCGCGGCGGTGCCGACCAGGTCGCGCCCGGAGGCGGCGCGCACGCCGAGCGCGGCGGCCACTGCGGCGGCACCCACGAGGGGGTACGGCGCCCACGGGTTGCGGGGCTCCAGGCGGGTGGCCCAGGCGACGAGGGTACCGGCGGCGACCACCCCGGCGAACGGGTCCATCGCGGTGGCCAGCAGCACCCCGGCGCCGAACCAGAGCGGCCCACCGCGCGGCGCTCCACCCCGCCAGGGCAGCGCGCAGAGGGCGGCGGCGACCGCGAGGGCGGCGAACGGTTCGAGGAACTCCGCCCGGGCGAGCGGCACCATCACCGACGGCACCAGCATCAGCGCGGCGGCGACCAGCCCCGACCGCCCCCACAGCCGGCTGCCCTGCCAGGCGACGAGCGCCACCGCCGCGCCGTACGCGAGGATCGGCGTCACGCTCTCCGGCCAGCTCGCCACGGTCGGGTCGGGCAGGGCGGGGCCGCTGCCGACCGAGGCCTTGCCGACGTTGACGTTGCGGATGACGAGCGCCAGTACCACGTACCCGATGCCGAGAGCGCCCCAGGCGGCGACCGGCACGCGCGACGGCGGTGCGGCCCGCGGACCCGGCGGCGTCGGCGACTCGGTGGTCGCGGACGGGCGGCGACCGGCCGCGAGGTCGGCGAGGAGGGCGACGGCGGCGAGGACGTACACCGGGTAGTTCGGGGTGTGGTACCGGAAGATCGAGTCGTCGTTGACGATCAGGTTGAGCGCGAGCGTGGTGCCGATCATGCCCACGACCAGCGCGGAGAGCTCGCTGCGGAAGCGCCACGCCACGCTCAGCGCCGCCGCCAGCAGCACGGCGGTGAGCACCAGGTCGGTGCGGATGTGGTCCCAGTCGCCGGCGACGATGCGCGCGGCGGTCGCCGGCACCGACGCCACCACCTCGGCGAGGCCGTGCGTGCCGGTGTTGTTCTCGTAGGTGGCGATGGTGGAGAAGCCGCCCGCGTACGAGGCGGTCATCTGCCCCTGGACCCAGACGATCACGGCGGTGGCGGCGGCGCCGGCCGCGGCGAACGGCGCCCAGGCGTTCTTCACCTGCCGGTCGCGGACCGCGACGACCAGCCAGGCCAGGACCGTGCCCACGGTCACCGACACCGCGAACTGCCGGGTGAACAGCCCGAGCCCGAGCAGCACCGCGAACGCCACCACGTCGCGCCAGCCGGCCCGGCGGCGCAGCGGCAGCGCGAGCATCGCCGCGGTGGTGAACGCCATCGCGAGCGCCTCGGTGTTGGCGTGCACGGCCCAGTTGGCGGCGAGCCACGGGGTGATCGCGAGCGCACCGGCCAGCAGCCCCCACCGCGGCCCGAACATGCGGGCGGCGAGGACGGCGAGGCAGGCGACGCCCGCCGCGTACGCGACGACGGAGACCGCCACCATCGACCACGGACCGAAGACCGCGACGAACGGGGCGGAGAGCAGCCGGGTCATCACCCGCGGGCCGACGGTCGCGGCGTAGTCGCCGGCGAAGTACATCTGGTAGTTCTCGGCGTGGCACCACGGGAGGCTGGAGGTGGCGCAGTCGATGCCGTCCTTGTCGGCCAGGAACTCGACCGTGCGCCGCACCGCCTCCGGCTCGGAGTCGCCGAGCAGGCGGAACGTCCAGGCCAGGTGGAACGCCGTGTCCGGCCCCCACTGCACCCGGGTCACGATCGTCACGTACACCGTCGCGACGTACAGCACTCCCAGGAAGACCCAGCCGAGCAGCGGAAGCGACGTGGCCGGACGGCTCGTCACCGCACGTCCTCTCGCCACCTCGACCGCACGTCATCAAGCTACCAAGCCGGCCGATCTGCGGAAACGTCAAGGTGACAGGCTTGTTTCGCGCCGTCCGCCGGGCCCGCGCGCCGATCGGGCCCGGATTGTCGCTTTGCCGCCCCGACGCGCCAGCCCGGATTGTCGGCTTTGTTGGTAGCGTGCCGGCGTGGGGTTCGAGGACCTGATGGAGCACGTGGCGCGCGGTTTCGAGGTGATCGGCGTCGCGGTGCTGGTGGTCGGTCTGGTGTGGTCGGTCGTCCAGGCGCTGCGGCTGTGGCGCGCCACCAGCGGCCGCCGGGCGTACCAGGCGCTCCGCGAGCTCTTCGGCGGCGCGCTCCTGCTCGGCCTGGAGGTGCTGGTCGCCGCCGACCTCATCCGCACCGTCGCGGTGAGCCCGACGCTGGAGAGCGTCGCGGTGCTCGGTGTGATCGTGCTTATCCGGACGTTCCTCAGCTTTTCGCTGCAGATCGAGATCGACGGCGTACCCCCGTGGCGCCGCGCCCTGACCAGCGGTGCGACGGTGATGGCGCGGGCCGCGTCGCGCGCCCGCTCCTCCTCGCAGTGACGGATGACGGCGGATCCCGGGGTCAGACCAGGATGGCGCCGCTCGCCGCCAGCATGTCGAGCGCGGCCTCGTCGAGGCCGCAGTCGCGGGAGAAGGTCGCGCCCCGCAACCGCGCGGTCAGGATCGCCCGCGACATGAGCTCCCCGTTCTCGATCCGCCGCCGGACGAACTCGCCGGCGGCGGTCGCGTAGAGGAACGACTCGCCATCGGGATGGGCGGTGAGGGCGTACGCGTCGAGCGGCGCGGTTACCTGCCAGCGCGCGGGTCCCGCCGGCAGCGGCCAACACTCGATCCGCCCTGACCCGCGGGTGAGCACCACCTTGCCGGGTCTGACGAGGATCTCCGGCCGCTCCTGGTAGTACCTGAAGCCCTCGGCCTGCCAGATCGGCGTGCCGGTCAGGTCGCACAGAAGCACTGTGTCGTCGTCCGCTCGGCACCAGAGGGTGTCGCGGAGAAAGCCCAGCCGCCCGCCCGCCAAGCGCCATCGGGCCAGCGCCTCCCACCGGCCCGAGCCCTCGTCGAAACGCTCGACGACGACCTCGCCGTCGACATGGGCCACGTGGCAGACCCCGTACGAGTCGTCGTACGCGATGTGACCGAAGCGCCTCTTCCGCGGCGTGACCGACGGCGACGGCAGGGCCGCCTCCACCGCCAGGTCGGACCGGTTGTGGACGGCCAGATCGCCATACGGATCGCCCACCAGCAGGGCCGGGGCGCCCCGCCACCGGATCGGCCAGGCGGCCCGGAGCGCGGCGACGGGCGTCATGTGCCCGGTGCCCGCGTCCACGATCGCCTGGTAGCGGGGCCCGCCGTAGAACCGGTCGCCGCCGAGCGGGAGGATGGATCGCGACTTCGTCAGGATCAGGCCGCGGGCGGGCGTGGCGAGCCGGCGGGGTGGACGGCCGAGGTCGCCGCCGTCCCAGGCGTACAGCGCCTCGCTGGTGTCCGCGACGATCGTGCCGCCGTCGGTGACGACGACACCGTCCACGGTGACGCCGCTGCCGAGGATCCGCGACGTGTTCAGCCGCGCGCCGGTCAGGTTCGCCCCGCGCAGGTCGACCCCGCCCAGGACGGTCATCGTCAGGTCGGTGTCGCGCAGGTCCGCGCCGGCCAGCGAGAGCTCGTCCTTCCGCGCCACCAGCCCGATCAGGTTCGCGCCGGCGAGGCGGAGCCGCTCCCCCGGAAGCCGGGCGGCCAGGACGCAGTTGGCGCCGACCAGCCCGGTCTCGACGCCGGCGGCGCCGGTCGCCCGGGCGATCGCGAGCAGCCGCTCCGCACCCTCTGGATGGGCCGCGACCATCGAGCGCAGGAACCCCGCGACAGCGGGATCCCCGGCACCCCTGCCGAACGTCCGCGCGAGTCGGGGCATCGGCTCGGCGGTGAAGCCGGACAGCGGCGGCAGGGTGCCGTCCGGACGCCGGTCGGCGAAGTACTCCGACCAGAGCGCCGGCGCGCCCGCCGCCGAGACCGTGCCCAGCAGGTCGAGGAACGCGCCGCCGAGCACGCCGAGCTCGGCGGCGAACTTGTACGCCACGAACCATTCCAGAAGGGACCGGTGCGCCGGCGTGTACTCCCCGGCCGCGTCGCGGTTGAGCAGCGTCTGGGCCCGCATGTCGTGCTCCCAGTGGTCGAGGTCGCGCTCGGCGACCGCCGCGCCGAAGTACGCGCGCAGCCGCTCCGGAAACAGCCGGTAGTGCATGCTCAGCGCGCTGGTCGACTCCATCTCCCAGGCCAGTTCGCAGAGGAAGTACAGCTTGTCCGCCCGGCTGGTGAACGTCCGCTCGGCCTTGATGTCCTCGTCCAGCTTGTGCCGGATCGCGTACAGGTACACATGGGACAAATCGACCGGTTCGCCGGCCTGGATCTCCGGCAGCGCGGTGAGCACCAGGTCGGACATGACCGGCCGGCGCAGCAGGTCACGCAGGCCGGGGTCGCCGGTGACCCACGCGACCACCTCCTCGTCGGCGGTACGCCCGCGGATCATCCGGCCGATCTGCTCGTCGTCCAGCGGCGAGATCTCCACGACGTCGAAGCGGGGCGTCTCGCCCTCGGGCGGGACCACCGCCGCGTACACCTCGCCGCCGAGCAGGCGGCGGGTCTCGTCGGCGTCCGGGAAGTGCTCGGTGCGGCCGCTCAGCAGCACCTTGGTACCCGGGTGGGTGACCTTGGCGAGCTCCCAGAAGTTCGCGACCATGGTCTGCCGGTCGACCCGCGCGGCCATCTCGTCGAACCCGTCGAAGATCAGCAGGAGGCGGCCGGTGCGGTTGAGGTAGTCGAAGACGCGCTCGTTCAGGGCGATGTTGCGCTCGGACAGGAACTTGTAGACCACCGCGCCCACGTCGGCGGCCTTCGCGTAGTCCCGCAGCGGGATCAGCAGCGGCAGCCGGGGCCGGGGGCCGCGCTCCTCGCGCGCCGCCCGCCACGCCTTCGACAGCTGCCAGGCCAGGTGCAGGCTGAACCAGCTCTTGCCACTGCCGAACTCGCCGAGCACGGAGAGGTGCTCCCGGGCCGTGTCGGCCAGCCACCGCGCCGCGTACCGGTCGAGGCCGCCGTCCCGCCACGGGTACTCGCTCGACGTGCCGTCCGGGTCGTCGCGGTGGCAGGAGAGCGGGACGTAGCGGGCGGGCAGTTGGAGCCGCTCCACCTCCCGGTCCAGCCATTCGACGTACGGCTCGAAGTCGGCCGCCATGTCGACCAGGTCCTCGAAGGTAAGGCAGAGCACGGAGCCGTCCGTCGCCGCGGCCTCCTCGGCGGCGGTGCTGATCCGGCGCCGGGCGACCAGCCACACGCCCTGCGCGCCCTGCCGCTCCTTCTCCTCCAGCGCCCGCTTCACCTGGCCGGCCAGCAGCTCACCGTCGACTCCGACCAGCACCACCCGGGCGTACCGGCCCGGGGTGACCGGGGCCCGGACCACCCAGCCGACCGCGCGTTCGCCGGGGTCGAGCCGGACGAGCACCGGGTGGTTCACGGCGGCGAGCCAGTCGGCGATGTCGGACTCGAGCCGCTCCAGCGGCGTGGCCTCGCGCCGCTCCGGCTCCCGCGCCTGCCGGGCCTCCTCCTCGTTCTGCCGGACCTGCTCGATCCGGCCCAGCCCGGCCCGGAACTCCTCGGCCATCCGGTCGAGCTTGCGGTCGGCCCTGTCGAGCTTGCGATCGGCGCTGTCGAGCTTGCGATCGGCGCTGTCCAGCTTGCGGTCGGCCCTGTCGAGTTTGCGGTCGGCGATGTCCAGCTTGCGGTCGGTGGCGACGTGCGCCGGGTCGCGGGTCGCCGCGACGAGGCGCTCGAACACCGCGATGAAGCCGTCGATCTCGTCGACGTCCCGGTTGTGCAGGTGGCCGAACTCGCCCGTCTCCCGGTTACGCTCGACCGCGTCGCGCAGCTCGGCCCGGACCCGGTCCCAGTCGCCGCCGGCGAACGACCGCTCGAACGCGCTCCGCACCCACTCGTCGGCCAGCAGCCGCACCACGGACCTCGGCTTGCCGGCGCAGTGCTCGACCAGCGCCCGCGCGTACACGCCGCGGAAGTCGGCCGGCGGCACCTCGCCGGCCAGGCCGAGCTTCGAGAGCAGCCCGACGACGTCGGGGCTGCGCAGCGCGCGCTTCTTCGCCGGTCCGGCGGCCGCACCCTGGAGGGCGCGGACCACCGCGATGATGGGGTCGGTCACCGATCCGGGATACCATGCCGCCGCTCGTCGCGGCCGGTCGCCTTCCCGACACCGGATGCGGTCCAGAGGGTGATGCCCGACGGCGTCCGCCGCGACCTGGCGATGGCCGGGCCGTTACGCGCATAGGGTGGTGGCGTGGCACACGAGGTGTGGGCGCGCGGAGACGCGTACGAGGCGTACGTCGGGCGGTGGAGCCGGCGGGTGGCCGCCCGGTTCGTGCGGTGGCTGGATGTGCCGGCGGGGCGGCGGTGGCTCGACGTGGGCTGCGGCACCGGCGCGCTCAGCGCGACCGTGCTGACGCTGACCGAGCCGGCCGAGGTGACCGGCGTCGACCCGTCCGGCGGGTTCCTCGCCACGGCCCACGCGCAGGTCGCCGACCCGCGGGTGTCCTTTGTGTCCGGTGACGCGCGGGCCCTGCCGCTGCCGGCCGCCCGCTTCGACGCGGTGGTGAGCGGGTTGGCGCTCAACTTCGTACCCGAGCCGGCTCAGGCGGCCGCCGAGTTCGCGCGGGTGGCCGCGCCCGGCGCGGTCGTCGCCGCGTACGTGTGGGACTACGCCGAGGGCATGGGGCTGATGCGCCACTTCTGGGACGCCGCCGCCGCGCTCGACCCGGGCGGCGCGGAACTCGACGAGGGCCGCCGCTTCCCGATCTGCCGCCCCGGCCCGCTGCGTGCACTGTGGACGGACGCGGGCCTGGTGGACGTCTCCGTCGAGGCGATCGACGTCCCGACGGTGTTCACCGGCTTCGCCGACTACTGGGAGCCGTTTCTGGGCGGGCAGGGAGCCGCCCCGGCGTACACGGTCTCGCTCGGCGAGGAGCGCCGCACCGCGCTGCGCGACCTGCTCCGCGACCGCTTACCGTCCAATCCGGACGGTAGCATCGCGCTGAGCGCCCGGGCGTGGGCGCTTCGCGGTCACGTGGCGGCCACCTGATCCGCCTTCTGGCGGCAGCTTTCCAGGAGCCTGCCGGTCGCCGGCGCGTCCACGCCGTGGCCGGCGGCGGCGCGCAGCACCGCTCCGCCGATCGCGTCGACCTCGGGCATCCGGCCGGCCTCGACGTCGCGCTGCATCGACGACCTCATGCCCGCCGGTACGCGGTCGAAGAAGCCGAGGACCGCTTGAGTGTCCACTGTGGCGCCACTGGCGCGGGCCGCCGACACCACCTCACCCACCACCGCCTCCAGTTCGGCGCGGTGCCTTTCGCGGACCTCGCCGGCGGTCGCGCCGTACGCGGTGGTGAGCAGGGCGAGGGGCGCCAGGAAGGCGAGCTTGTCCCAGAGCACCGCCGCCTCGCCGTCGCGCACGGACGCGTCGATGCCGGCCGCGCGGAGCTGGGCGGCGAGCGTATCCAGCCGGGTGCGCGGGGTCCGGTCGCCGGCCACCTCGACGACGCAGAACGGGCTGGCGTGCGCGATCCGCCCGGGCGCCGTCCGCGTCGACTCGACCCGGATCGCGCCGGCGAGCACCTGAGCGGCCGGAAACCGCTCGCGCAGCGCCGCCATGTGGTCGACGCCGTTGAGCAGCGGCAGCACCAGGCCGGCGCCGAGCGCCTCGGCCGGTACGCCGTCGAGGGCCGCGTCGAGCGCGGTCGCCTTGGTGGCGACCACGCACAGGTCCACGGGCGCGGCGAGCCGCGGCACCGCGGTGGCGGGCACGTGGAAGTCGCCGTACTGGGCGCTGGCCACGTGCAGCCCGCCGGCGGTCAGCGCCGCCGCGGTCCGCGGCCGCGCCACGTACACGACCGGGTGGCCGGCCCGGGTCAGCACCGCGCCGACCAGCCCGCCGACGCCACCCGGCCCGACCACCGCCACGCTCCACGGCGAGTCCGTCACGTGCCCTCCCCCAGCTTGCGACCGGGCGTCAGCCCTGGCGGCCGGTGAACCGCGGGTTGACCCGGTTGACCACGCGCACCCGGCCGCCGCGGCGAACCACCACCGCGCCGGGCTTGCGGGCCAGCGAACGTAGCGAGCTACGCACCTTCATCATGGTCCCCTTTCCACAGGGCGTCCGGCCACACAGCCGTCGCCGGCATCCCGCAACGCCACGGGAGGCCGCCGGATTCCCGGGTATCGCCATCCGATTCTTGCGGGGTTGTTGTCGTAAGATTTCGGATGTTGATTCAAGTGTTGCGAAGGTGTGTCGCATCCTGGCACGATGACCGTCGATCCCCGGCCCGCAGACCCCCGAGGAGCGTCGACATGGCGGTATCGCGCCGTACCTTCGTGACGTCCGTGGCCGCCGGCTCCGCCCTGGCCGCGGCCTCGACCACCGAGATCGTCTCCGCCCTGACCAGCGCGGCCGGCGCCGCCAGCCCACCCGGCGACGTGGTCGGCAAGATCTCCGTCGGGTACCAGGGGTGGTTCGCCTGCCCCGGCGACGGCGCGCCGATCGGCGGGTGGTGGCACTGGAGCCGCGACCGCTTCCAGCCGCCCTCGCCGAGCAACACCACGATCGTCTCCTGGCCGGACCTGCGCGAGCTGACCCGCGGCTACACCACCGCCTACCCCAACCTCGGCAACGGGCAGCCGGCCCGGCTCTTCTCCTCGTACGACCAGCAGACCGTCGACACGCACTTCACCTGGATGCGGGACCACGGGTGCGACACGGCGGCGCTGCAGCGGTTCAACCCGTTCGGCGACGAGGGGCCGACCCGCGACGCCATGGCGGTCAAGGTCCGCGACGCGGCGGAGCGCTTCGGGCGCAAGTTCTACATCATGTACGACGTCACGAGCTGGACCAACATGCAGGCCGAGCTGAAAACTGACTGGACCACCAAGATGTCGGCGCACACCGCGTCCCCGGCGTACGCCCGGCAGAACGGCAAGCCGGTCGTGTGCGTCTGGGGGTTCGGCTTCGCCGACCCGGGCCGCCCGTTCGCGCCGGCGCCCTGCCTGGAGGTGGTCAACTGGTTCAAGGCGCAGGGGTGCTACGTGATCGGCGGCGTGCCCACGTACTGGCGGCAGGGGATCAACGACTCCCGACCCGGGTTCCTCGACGTCTACCACGCGTTCGACATGATCTCGCCCTGGATGGTCGGCCGCACCGGCACGCTCGACGGGCTGGACTGGTTCTACACCAACGTCAACGTGCCCGACCAGGCCGACTGCGACGCGCACGGCATCGACTACCAGCCCTGCGTGATGCCCGGCGACCTGTCCACCGGCGCCCGCGCGCACGGCGACTTCTACTGGCGGCACTTCTACAACATGGTGCGGCTCGGCTGCCAGGGCATCTACATCTCGATGTTCGACGAGTTCAACGAGGGCAACCAGATCGCCAAGACCGCCGAGACCGCCGCCACGGTGCCGGCCGGCACCGGGATCCGGCCGCTGGACGAGGACGGCACGTTCTGCTCCTCCGACTACTACCTGCGGATCACCGCCGACGGCGGCCGGATGCTGAAGGGGCAGCTCCCGCTCACCGCGGTGCGCCCCACGCCGCCGGTCGCCGGCGGTGGGCCGCAGCCCGGCGGCAACCTCGCGGCGGGACGGCCGGCGACGGCGAGCAGCCAGACGCAGAGCTACGGGCCGGGCAACGCGGTGGACGGCAACGCGGGCAGCTACTGGGAGAGCGCGAACAACGCGTTTCCACAGTGGATCCAGGTGGATCTCGGGTCGGCCCTGCCGGTGGGTCGCGTGATGCTGAAGCTCCCGCCCGCGGCGGCCTGGGCCACGCGCACCCAGACGCTCTCGGTGCAGGGTGGCACCAACGGCTCGACGTTCACGACGCTGGTCGCCGCGGGCGGGCGCACGTTCGACCCGGCCACCGGCAACACGGTGACCCTCACCTTCCCCGCGGCGAGCGTGCGCCACCTGCGCGTACACGTCACCGCCAACACCGGCTGGCCGGCGGGACAGCTCTCCGAGCTGGAGGCCTACGCGTCCTGACCCGCGGCTCCGCCGGGGCGGCACGCCGACTCCCCGCTTTACGTCATTAGGACGATTAGTTAGCATGGGCCGCGTGCAGCGGTTCTCCGGGATGGCCGTGACCGTCGACGTGGTCGTTCTGACCATCCGCGACGACGAGCTGCAGGTGCTGCTGGTCGAGCGTGGCGTCGAGCCGTTCCGCGGCAGGCTGGCGCTGCCCGGCGGGTTCATCCGGGCGGAGGAGGACGCCGAGCCCGCCGCCCGTCGCGAGCTGGCCGAGGAGACGGCGCTCGGCGGCGAGAGCCTCTATCTTGAGCAGCTCCGCACCTTCGCCGCGCCGCACCGCGACCCCCGCGGCCGGGTCGTCACCGTGGCCTACCTGGCGATCGCGCCCGACCTGCCGGTGCCGGTGGGTGGCACCGACGCCCGCGCCGCGCGCTGGCAGCCGGTGTGGTCGGTGCTCTCGCGCGACGTCGAGCTCGCCTTCGACCACGCCGGGATCGTCGAGCACGGGGTCGACCGCGCCCGGTCCAAGCTGGAGTACACGACGCTCGCCACGGCCTTCTGCCCCGAGGTCTTCACGATGACCGAGCTGCGCCGGGTGTACGAGGTGGTGTGGGGGGTCTCCATCGACGCCCGCAACTTCCACCGCAAGGTCACCAACGCCGACGACTTCCTCGAGCCGACCGGCGAGCGGCGGGTCCTGGAGACCGGCCGGCCGGCCGCGCTCTACCGCCGCGGCCCGGCGAGGACCCTGTTTCCCCCGATGCTGCGCACCGCGTTCCCGCCGGTGCTCCCCTCCGACCCGGACTCCTGAGCCAGCGCCACGCCGGCGGCGGTGCCGCTCCCGCCGAGGGTCGCCCCGGCGACGTACCGCCGGATCTCGTCGGCCCGCCACAGCCAGGCCACGTCGCGGCTGAAGGACCAGACCAGCAGCGCCAGCGCCGTCCCCACCACGGCCACCGCCATCGGGTACGGCAGCAGCCCCGAGCTCGCGGCCGCCAGCACGACCCCCTGGATCGCGGCGACCGTCTTGCGCGACATGCGGTGCGGCAGGGCGGCGCGCAGCCAAGGCAGCACCCAGCTGGCCACCACGAACGCGTACCGGAACGCGCCGATCGCCAGCACCCACAGGCCGAGCGAGTCGGCGACGACCGCGCTCAGCACCAAGATGAGGATGGCGTCAACTTCCATGTCGAAGCGCGCGCCGAGCGCCGAGGTGCTGTTGGTACGGCGCGCCACCTGGCCGTCCACGGCGTCGAGCGCGAGCGCCACCGCGGCCAGCGTCACGAAGACCGCGACCGGCGCGGCGTGCCCGGTGAGCCAGTCGGCCGCCAGCGCCGCCACCCCACCCACCAGCGTCGCGCGGGCGAGGGTGACCTGGTTGGCTGGGCCGAGAAAGGTGGTGCCGGAACGGCGCAGGGCCCGCCCGAGCAGGACCCACGTGCCGACCGCGTACACGACGCCGACCGCCCACCCGGCCGCGTCGAGACCGACGCCCGCGGCCAGCATGCCGAGGAGGAGGAACTGCACCGCCAGTCCCGCGGTATGCCCGTCGACGGTCGGGGTGGTTTCGAGGGGCCGGTCGCTGACGGTCAACGTTCCTCCGTAGTTGTCTGGGCGGGTAGGGCCCCACCACGTATGGTTACCAGGGCCCACGGTGTGGAAAACGGGAAACGGGCCGGATTGGTTCATCGCCCGCGGAAGGAGATCCATGACGCTCCGTGGTCGAGCGTTCTGGCTCGGGTCCCCGGGCGCCGGTGAGATCCGCCCCGTCACCCTCGATCCACCCGGCCCGGACCAGGTGCTGGTCCGCTCGCTCTGGTCGGGCGTGAGCCGGGGCACCGAGACGCTCGTCTTCCGCGGCGGGGTGCCGGAGAGCCAGCACGCGGCGATGCGGGCGCCGTTCCAGGAGGGCGATTTTCCGGCCCCCGTCAAGTACGGCTACCTCAACGTCGGGGTTGTGGAAAACGGCCCCGACGAACTGCGCGGGCGCGTGGTCTTCTGCCTGTACCCGCACCAGACCCGCTACGTCGTCCCGGCCTCGGCGGTGACGCCGGTGCCCGAGGGGGTACCGCCGCGGCGCGCCGTCCTCGCCGGCACGGTGGAGACCGCCGTGAACGCCCTGTGGGACGCGGCTCCCCTGGTCGGCGACCGGATCGCGGTGGTCGGTGGCGGCATGGTCGGCTGCGGCGTCGCCGCCGTGCTGGCCCGCTTCCCCGGCGCGCGGGTGCAGCTCGTGGACGCCGACCCGGCCCGCGCGGGGGTGGCGGCCGCGCTGGGCGTGGACTTCGCCGCCCCCGAGGACGCGGACGGCGACCGTGACCTGGTCATCCACGCCAGCGCCACCTCGGCCGGGCTGGCCCGCTCGCTGAAGCTGCTCGCGCCGGAGGGGACGGTGGTGGAGCTGAGCTGGTACGGCGACCGCACGGTCACGATCCCGCTCGGCGAGCACTTCCACTCCCGCCGGCTGACGGTGCGCAGCAGCCAGGTGGGGACGGTGTCGCCGGCGCGGGCGGGACGGCGCACGTACGCCGACCGGCTCGCGCTCGCCTTGGAGCTGCTCGCCGACCCGGCGTTCGACGCGTTGTTGACGGGCGAGTCGACTTTCGACGAGCTGCCCGCCCTGCTCCCCAAGCTGGCCAGCGGCGAGCTGCCCGCGCTGTGCCACCTCGTCCGCTACGACACCGACCCGCCGCCCGCGCCGCACGACCCCGCCGCCGCGCACCCCGGATCCGACGGTGCCGCGCGGGCGGAGCGGCCGCCCACCGACACTCGCCCAGGAGGTTGAGGATTTGTTCAGCATCACCGTCCGGGACCACATCATGGTCGCGCACAGCTTCCGCGGTGAGGTGTTCGGCCCGGCGCAGCGGCTGCACGGCGCGACGTTCGTGGTCGACGCGACGTTCCGCCGGCCGGAGCTCGACGCCGACAACATCGTGGTAGACATCGGGCTGGCGACGGCGCAGCTCGGTGAGGTACTGGGCGAGCTGAACTACCGCAACCTCGACGACGAGCCCGCCTTCGCCGGCGTCAACACCTCCACCGAGTTCCTCGCCAAGGTCATCGCGGACCGCCTGGCCGACCGGGTGGACGCGGGCGCGCTCGGCGAGGGGGCGCGCGGGCTGGCCGGGATCACGGTCACGCTGCACGAGTCCCATGCCGCGTGGGCCAGCTACGAGCGGACCTTGTGAGCGGACCGGCCGGCCCGGCGCGAAGCCCCGACACGGCCCGGGCGAGCTGGCCGCCCGGAGCCGCACCACGACGGACCCGTCTCCCCGCACGAACCGCCGAAACGGCGCGGCTGAGCCGGCCGCCGGGGACGGGACCGCGGCAGGGCCGCCTCCCGGCGCAAGGCGCGGGCACCACGCGGGCGAGCCGGCGGCCGGGGACGGGACCGCGGCAGGGCCGCCTCCCGGCGCAAGGCGCGGGCACCACGCGGGCGAGCCGGCGGCCGGGGTCGGGGCCGCGGCGCGCGCGAAGCGCGGGCGCGGCGTGACCGAGCTGCACGTCGTGGTCCCCGCGGGTGTGGACGACCCGGCCGTCCCGAGCGGCGGCAACCGCTACGACCGCCGGGCCTGCGAAGGGCTGGCCGCGCTGGGCTGGCACGTCGTCGAGCACCCTGTGGACGGCGGGTGGCCCCGCCCGGCCGCCGCGCAGGTCACCCGCCTGGCGGCCACCCTCGCGGCCGTACCTGACGGTGCTCTCATCTTGCTGGACGGCCTGGTCGCGTGCGCGGCGCCCGAGGTGGTCGTACCCGCCTGCGCGCGGCTGCGGCTCGCCGTCCTGGTGCACCTGCCGCTTGTGGACGAGGCCGGCGACGCCGACCTGGACGCCCGCGAACGCGAGACCCTCCGGGCCGCGGCCGCCGTCGTCGCGACCAGCGAGGGTGCCGCCCGGCGGCTGGCCGCACTGCACGGTCTCGACGGGGTACGCGTGGCCACCCCCGGCGTCGACCCCGCGCCCCTGTCCCCGGCCAGCGCCGCCGGCTCGCGCCTGCTCTGCGTGGCCGCCGTGACCCCACGCAAGGCCCAGGACGTGCTGCTCTCCGCCCTCACCTCGCTCACCGAACTCGACTGGACCTGCGCCTTCGTCGGCGCGCTGGACCGCGACCCGGTGTACACGGCCCGGGTCACCGCGACGGCCGGCGAACTTGGCGACCGGGTCAACTTCGCCGGCCCGCTGGTCGGCGCCGACCTGGACGCCCGCTACGCCGAGGCGGACCTGCTGGTGCTGCCGTCGCACGCGGAGACGTACGGCATGGTGGTGACCGAGGCCCTGGCCCGGGGCGTACCGGTGCTCGCCGCCGAGGTGGGCGGCGTGCCGGAGGCGCTGGGCTGGGCACCGGCGCGGGTACAGCCCGGGATGCTGGTGCCTCCCGGTGACCCGGCCGCGCTGGCGGACGCGCTCCGGCGGTGGCTCACCCAACCTGAGGTACGGGTCAACCTACGCGCCGCGGCCGCCGCCCGACGCTCCACACTGGACGGTTGGGGCGCGACCGCGCGAGCCCTGGCCGGCGCCCTGGACGCGCTGTGACCGGCTACGCCGGCACCGGCAGCCGGCGCGCTCCCACGCGACCGGTCGCCACGCCGGGACCCGCGATGACACGCCCCGCCGGGCACCACACCGGGCGGCACGAGGGCCGGCACCGGGCCACGACCGGCGCGCATCGATCGAAGGAGGCACGTTGAGCGAGTTCAGCCCGGCCTGGCTGGCGTTGCGGGAGCCGGCCGACGCCGACGCCCGCGCGGTCGAGCCGCTGGACGCCCTGCGCGAGCACCTGGACGGCACCACCCGTCCGGTGATCCGCGACCTCGGCGCCGGCAGCGGCTCGATGGGGCGGTGGCTCGCGCCGCGCCTGGGCGGGCCCCAGCACTGGGTGATGTACGACCGTGATCCCGCCCTGCTCACGCTCGCGGCGGCCGGCATGGCCCCGTACCCGATGGTCACGGTCGAAACGCGGCAGGGTGACGTGGCCGGCCTGACCGCGGCGGACCTGGCCGGCGCCTCGCTGGTCACCGCCTCCGCGCTGCTCGACCTGCTCACGGCGGAGGAGGTCGACGGGCTGGCCGAGGCGTGCGCCGGGGCGGGCTGCGCGGCCCTGTTCACGCTGTCGGTGGCGGGCCGGGTGCGGCTCTCCCCCGCCGACCCGCTCGACGGCGAAGTTGAGGCCGCCTTCAACAACCACCAGCGCCGCGTCCACAGCACCCGTAGGCTGCTCGGGCCGGACGCGCCGGGGGTGGCGGCGGAGGCGTTCACGCGGCGCGGCGCGACCGTGCTGGAGAGTCCAAGCCCGTGGCGGCTCGGCCCCGAGCGGGCCGCGCTCACCGCGGAATGGCTGCGTGGATGGGTCGGCGCGGCCGTCGAGCAGCAGTCCGAGCTGGCCGAGCCCGCCAAGGCGTACCTGAGTCGCCGCCTGGACGCGGTCGCGGCCGGCACCCTCCGCGCGGAGGTCGACCACCGCGACCTTCTCGCCCTACCCGGCTGAACTTTCCCCAGGGTCCTCCCGTACCTGTGGAGGAAGACCTCAGCGAGGGAGAGCTGCGTGGCGCGGTCGGTGTGGGCCTGGGTCAAGGTTGTCGGCGGGTTGGCCATCCTGGCCGCGCTCGTGTGGCGCCTGGGCACCGGCGCGTTCCTCGACGGGTTGTCCGTGATCGACGGCGGCACCCTGCTCGCCGCGATCGGCATCGGGCTGCTCACCACCGTGCTCAGCGCGTGGCGGTGGTGCCTGGTCGCCCGCGGCCTCGGCATCCGCCTCCCGCTGCGCGGTGCGGTCGCCGACTACTATCGCGCGATCTTCCTCAACGCCGCGCTGCCCGGCGGCATCCTCGGCGATGTGCACCGCGCTGTCCACAACGGCCGCGACACCGGCGACGTCGGCCGCGGTGTGCGCGCAGTCGTCCTCGAACGCACCGCCGGCACCGCCGTCTTCGTCGTCGTCGGCCTTTCCGTGCTGCTGGTGCTCCCCTCGCCGATCGTGCCCCGCACCCAGCTCGTCCAGGCCGCGGCCGCCGTCGTGCTCGCGGCCGCTGCCGCCGCCGCGCTGGTCGCGTGGGCCCGCCGGCGGGGTGCGTCGCTGGTCACCCGAGCCCTTGGTACGGCGGCCGCCGACATCCGGCGCGGCCTGCTCGCCCGGCGCGTGTGGCCGGGAATCGTGGCGTCGTCGGCGGTGGTGGTCGCCGGGCATCTGGCGACCTTCCTGGTGGCGGCGCGCGCGGCCGGCTCGACCGCCTCGTTCGCCCGGCTGGCGCCGCTGATGCTGCTCTCGCTGCTGGCGATGCTGCTGCCGCTCAACGTCGGCGGCTGGGGTCCGCGCGAGGGCATGACGGCGTGGGCGTTCGGCGCGGCCGGCCTGAGCCCGAGCCTCGGCCTGACGATCGCCGTCGTGTACGGCGTGCTCGCCTTCGCCGCCAGCCTCCCGGGCGCGGCGGTCCTGCTGGTGCGCTGGCTCCGTCCACCGGCGCCGGTCGGGCAGCTGGGTCCGATCGAACAGCTGGGTCCGATCGAACAGCTGGGTCCGATCGAACAGCTGGGTCCGGCCGAGCGCGTGCCGCCGGTCCGCGCCGCGGTCCCCGTCGGGTAGCGCCGCCTTCCGTTTCGGCGAATCACCGGGCGGTCGGCCAACGCCTCCACTCGGGACCGCTCTCGTGTTCCGCTTCCTCCCAGTGGCCCCGCCGCTGCCGCGCCGGCGGGACGTCGGTGCGCTGGTTCGACCAGCCCGGGCTGACCGGCGTCCGGCTCCACCCGGGCCCGCGGTCGGCGTCGGGATCCGCGTCGCGGAGCGGCCTGCGGTCGGGGTCGAAGTCCGCGTCACGGAACGGTCCGCGATCGGGGTCGAAGTCCGCGTCACGGAACGGCCCACGGTCGGGGTCGAAGTCCGCGTCGCGGAACGGCCTGCGGTCCGGGTCGAGATCGGCGGGGTGGAGCGGTCCGCGGTTGGGGTCGAGGTCCGGGCGCAGCGGCACGCCACCGAGCACCTCGCCGGACAGCGGCGTGCCGGGCAGCCCGAGCCCGTCCGCGCCGAGCGGCCGGTTGTCCGGCAACGTGAGCGGAGCGCCACCGCCCACCGTCACGGCGGCCTCCTCGCGGGTGGCCGCGCGCCGCCACCGGCCGGCGCTCGCGACGGCCAGGAGCAGCGCGGCGCCGACCACCATCGCGGAACCGGTACGCAGCGGCGTCTCGAGATCGGCCTCCCGGCCGGCGAGGGACATCCGCCCGGGCAGCAAGTTGAGGACGGTGTCAGGATCCGCGAGCAACGCCAGGAAACTGCCCGTGTATACAAGTCCGGTGAGCACCGCGCCGGCCGGCGAGACTCGCAGGGTGCCCAGGAGTCCCAGCAGCAGACCGGCGGCGGCGAGGCAGAGCGCGGGACGGATGAAGTCGCCGCTCCGGAACGCGCCCGCGGACTCCTCGTTGAGGAAGGCCTGGATCGAGCGGTCCTGCCCGTACGCGAGCAGCACCCAGGCGAGCGGCGCGATGACGGCTGCGGCGATCAAGGTCCAGAGGTGTCGCATGCCGGCCACCGTAGTGCCATCGATATAGGGCGGTACCAGGCGAAACGCGTGGTGGATCTCCGGTTTCGCGGCTGGTGCGAACATCCCGCGCCGGGTGTAACGCGGACGGCGCGCCGGACGCCCTTGCGTCTGCGGCCGGACTGCCGCCGGCGTCTGGATCATGCCGCAGCGCTACGTCGCGCGTCCGCGGCCGCGTGGCCGGGGCGTCGTGGCCGGGCCGCGGTGCTCGCCCGCCTTTGGGCCGCGTAAGCTCGCCCGCCTCTGGGGTGCGTAAGCTCGCCCGCCTCTGGGGTGCGTAGGTCCGCGAGCCCGTGGGGCGCGGACGCCCGCGGGCGATCGCCGCCGTCCGGGTCGCCCCGGCGGTTTCCCATGGGGGCGGCTCGCGTTCAGCCAGGACGGCTCCCCGCTGGTGCGGCCGGCCGCGCTGGGTGGGGCGCCGCTGGGCTCAGCCCACCCTGGGAGAGCCGCGGCCGGCATCCTTCTCGAACCGCTCGGAGAGCGCGTACCGCAGCAGCACCACGTCGCCGATCTGCCGTACCTCCACGAGCGCCGCCCGCCGGTCCGGCCCCCACGGAAACGCACCGTCGCCGACGAACCGGGGCGCCCGCGAGTCCCCGACGAAGAACGGCGCGATCACCAGGTGCAGCTCGTCCACCAGCCCCGCCGTGAGGAACTGGGTGTGGACGCGCCCGCCGCCCTCGACCATCAGCCGCCGTACGCCGCGGTCGTGCAGGTCGGTCATCACCCTGCAGAAGTCGACCGGCTCGCCGGCGTCCACGACGGTCGCCGCGTCGGCCAGCCGTTCACGGGTCTCGTCCACAGCCTCGCTGGCGCAGTACACGAGCTTGTCCACATCGCCGGCCTGGAAGAAGTCGGCGGAGGGGTCAAGTTTGCCACCGCCGGTCACCGTCACCTTGACCGGCGTGGGATGCAGGCCGCGAGCGACCCGGTCCGAGCGGCGTTCGGCGGAGCGCACCAGCAGCCGTGGGTTGTCCAGCCGCACGGTACCCGCGCCGACCATGATGGCGTCACAGCTCGCCCGTACGTCGTCCACTCGGTCGAAGTCGGCGTCGTTGGAGAGCAGCAGCCGCTTCCCGCCCGCGTTGTCCAGGTACCCGTCGATGGACATGCCGCAGCTGAGCAGGATGTACGGCCGCTCACCCACTGATCGAGCCTCCTCGAAGATGTGTTCACAGATGAACACGGATGGGAAGGGTGACCCGATCACGAACTTACCTGTGGATACAGCGCGCTGCCGCCGAGCGGCCGCGACCCTGTGGAGGGAGGAGGCGCTGGCCCGCCCGCTGATCGCGGTGCCGGCGGTGCCGCGGGTGTGGTCGGGGCATCCGGCGCGGTTCCCAGTGCCGCGCAGGGCGCCCCGACCACCAAGGGAAGCTCCGTGAGGGCGCGAACCTGGGCCACTGGTGGCTGCGCCAGGGAGGCGGTGCCGCCGAAGGGCGTTACAAGCCCCGGCCCGGCACCAGGCGCCCACTCACCACGAGCAGGTTGCGAACAAGATCCCCCACGGTCTCCCCACGACCCCAACCGGGCTTTCCGCCGTGCCAAACGAATGTACCGGCGTTCCGTGACGGCAGACCGACGGATATCCGACACGTTCTCATGTTGCGAACGACGCCCTCGAAGCGATGCCCCGGCGCCGGCTCGTGCTCCGCACGCGTACCGGTACCGACCGCGCACAGCCAGCGAACGCCGCCCTCGACCGGCGGTCCGCAAGCAGGTTGTTCATCCACAGGCCGCCTTCGGTCGTGCGCGGCCACGGCGACCCACCGGCCGGCGACCGGCGCGGAAAGAGGGCGGCCTACCCGCCTGTGGTCGCCCACTCGGCCGCCGCCATCTCTCGCCGCGACGCGTTCAGCGCGTCGATCGCCGCGCCGACCCGGCGTTCCTCGAACGCGAAGTGGGAGTCCATGATGGCCGCGAGCCCGTCGAGCTCGCCCACGAGCATCGCCGGATCGGCCGCGCCGGCGACCAGCTCGTCGACCCGGCGCAGGAGGCCGGCGATCAGCCCGTGGTCCTCGGCGAGCTTGTCGATCGTCGGCGCCAGCTCGGGAAACTCCCGCCGCAGCGCGGGAAAGAGCCCGCCGTCCTCGCCGGTGTGGTGCCTCTCCAGCGCCGCGCAGAAGCCGGCACAGTGTCGCAGCAGGTCAGAGCCGGCGGGCGGGCCGACCGGACCGCCGGAGAGCACCTCCTGGCGCAGCGCGTCGAGCCGTTCACGGAGAGCCTGGTGGGTGCGGGTGAGCTGGATGCTGAGCGCGACGGCGCGGTCGGGGACGACCAACGTCGGACCTTCCCGTTGGGCGCCTCCATGCCTGACGCTGCCCGCCACCGGCACGCGACGCTGACTGCGACCCTAACAAGGGATGTGGACGGCGAACCTGACGGCGCCGTCAACTTCCGGTGCGTCCGGTGGGACGCTTGGGGCGGGCCCGAGGCGGGTACCGCTGCGGTATGCGCGCACTCGTCATCAACTGCACCCTGAAGCCCAGTCCGGCCGCCTCCAACACCGAGGCGCTGGCCCGCGTGGTCGCCGACGAGCTGGGGAAACGCGGGGTGGAGGTCGAGTGGGTACGTGCGGTCGACCGCAACATCCTGCCCGGCGTCAGCACCGACATGGGCGCGGGCGACCAGTGGCCGCAGATCCACGACCAGCTCCTGCGCTCGGAGATTCTCGTCATCGCGACGCCAACCTGGCTGGGTCACCCCTCGTCGGTGGCGCAGCGGGTGCTGGAGCGGATGGACGCGATGCTCTCCGAGACCGACGGCGACGGGCGCCCGGTCGCGTACAACCGCGTGGCCGGCGTGGTCAACACCGGCAACGAGGACGGCGCGCACCACGTGATCAGTGAGATCTGCGGGGGGCTTGTGGATATCGGGTACACCGTGCCCGGCCAGGCGTGGACGTACTGGCATCTCGGGCCGGGGGCCGGACCGGACTACCTGGACGACGAGCGCGGCCACGACTGGTCGGCGAAGACCGGGCGGGCGATGGCGGCAAACCTGGTGACCGTCGCGCGGGCCCTGCGAGCCACCCCGATGGGCGCGCCGCCCGGCTGACCGGTGACTCAGTCCACAGTGTCCATCACGTAGTCGTCGTCCGGGTCCTCGTGGTGCCGTACGAAGTTGACACCGGGCTCAAGTAAGCGGCGCGCCTCCCCGGCCTGGTCGTCCGCGTACAGGTGAGGTGGAGCGCGGCCTTCGCTGTTAAGAATTGTTGACACCATGTCGGAGCTGCTTTACCTTCATAGTGTCAAGTTTTCTGTACACGGGAAGGACCGGCCATGACCCCGAGAACGCTCGCCCGCACGGCGGGCCTGCTCTACCTGATCGTGGCGGTGACCGGCGGCTTCGCCGAGCTGTACGTGCGCTCGGGCGCGCTCGTGCCGGGCGACGCGGCCGCCACCGCCGCCAACATCGCCGAGTCGGCCACGCTCTTCCGGGCCGGCTTCGCCACCGACCTCGTCAACATCACGTGCGTTCTGCTGGTCGGCCTCACGATGCACGCGCTGCTCAAGCCGGCTCCAGCGACACCGGCCCTCGCGACACCGGCCTCCACCACGCCGGCCCACCATGCGCCGGACACCTCGGCGTCGGAACCAGCCCGCACTGACACAGCCACTCCGGACTCCGTCCAGGTGGAGACCGCGACGCCGGACTCCGGCCGGACGGAGACTGCCACGCCGGACTCCGGCCGGACGGAGACCGCGGCGGTGGACCGATGAGGGCGGTCGTGCGGGAGTCCTACTGCGACCCCGACGCGCTCCAGGTGTGCGAGACGGAAATGCCGGCGCCCGTCGCGGGCGAGGTCCTCGTCCGGGTACGGGCCGCCGCCGTCGACCACGGCACCTGGCACACGATCACCGGCCTGCCGTTCGCGGCGCGGATCGTGACCGGCCTGCGCCGACCGCGGGTGCCGGTGCCGGGGCTGGACTTCGCCGGCGAGGTGGCGGCGGTGGGCGCGGGCGTCACCCGGTTCCGCCCCGGCGACGAGGTCTTCGGCTCGTCCGAGGGTGCGCTGGCCGAGTACCTTCGAGCGCCGGTGGACCGCCTGGCCGCCAAGCCACCTGGCATCAGCTACGCCCAGGCCGCCGCGATCCCGGTCTCCGGCTGCACCGCCGTCCAGGCGCTGCGCGCCGTCTCCGTCCAGCGTGGACAGAGTGTGTTCGTGCTGGGCGCGGGCGGCGGCGTCGGGACGTTCGCGGTACAGCTCGCCAGCGCCGCCGGCGCGCACGTCACCGGTGTGTGCGGCCCGGCCAAGGCCGAGCTCGTCCGCAAGCTCGGCGCCGACGAGGTGGTCGACTACACCCGTGGCGACGCGCTGGGCGGCGCCCGGCGCTGGGACGCCATAGTGGACACCGCCGGCGGCCGCCCACTGCGACGGCTGCGCCGGGCACTCGCTCCACAGGGGACACTCGTCATCGTGGGCGCCGAGCCGGCCGGCGGGAGCGGCGGCGGCCGGATCCTCCAGGGCACGCAGCGGCAGCTGGCGGCGATGGCACTGTCGCCGTTCACGAGGCAACGGCTCGTCCCCCTGCTCTCCAAGGTCACCCCCGCGGACCTGGAATCGCTGCGCGCGATGGCCGCGGACGGCAGCCTGACGCCGGTCGTCGACCGCACGTTTCCGCTGGTGGAGGTCCCGGCCGCGATCCGCTACCTCCGCGCGGGGCACGCCACCGGCAAGGTGGTCGTCACCATTTGAGGCGCGGTGCGGGGGAATGAAAGTTGACCCACGCCTCACCTTGCGCCACCGGCGAACCCGGACGGGCCGCCGAGTCACCCCGGACAGGCCAACCCCCGGCCCATCGACGGCACACGCGGGCGGAGTGCCGCACCGCCCGGGTCGAGGGCCGATTCACGGAGTCGGGTGGACAGACGAGCCATCCACAACCGCCCACGGGTCAGGCCCAACCCGGCGCAGTCCGGCACCACACGGGATTCGGGGACGATCACGAGGCGGGCGGGAAGTCCGCGAGGTAGCGGCTGAGGTGGGCGGCGCCGTCCAGCAGCGCCGCCGACCGGCGGGTGAGCTGGGCCTGGCGGTCGGCGACGGCCTCGCGCAGGGCGTCGCTGCTGCCGGTGCGGCGCAGTCCTTCGAGGATGGGGGCGATCTGCGGCAGGGGATACCAGCTCTGCCGCAGCATCCGGATCATCCGGGCGTCACGGACCTCGGCCGGGCCGTAGCGGCGGTAGCCGGTGATCCGCTCGCGGCGCGGCGAGAGCAGGCCGGCCGCCTCCCAGACCCGCAGGGCCGAGGGCCGCACCCCCAGCTCGGCGGCGAGCTCCCCCACGCTCAGCTCCGATCCGGCCTCGACCGCCGCTGGCCCACCGCCACCCGCACGGCCGGCGCCGAAGGCACCGCCGCCGGCGGCGCTCACACCGCCGGCGTCCACAGCACCGCGCCCATGCACAGGACCGCCGTCCACAGCACCACGCACATCCGCAGGGTCTGCACCCACAAGGCCACGGCCACCCACAGCGACACCATCCACAGCGCCGCGAGCCGGGAGAGAAGACGCCACAGCACCACCGCCAGCCACAAGACCGCCACCAGCCGCAGCACCGCCACCAGCCACAGGGCCGCCAGCGGCCACGAGGCCGTCGCCAGTCGCAGGCGCGGGACCATCGGGGGCGACGGACGCAGGGCCGCCAGGGGCGACGGGCGGACCAGCGGCAGCGGACGGAGGCGCGGCGGCCGAAACTGGCGTGGCCGCTGAAACGGGCGCGGCGGATGAACCGGCGACCGCTTCCAGGGCGGCCGCCGTCGTGCGGAGAGCGGCGCGTTCGGCGTGGAGGGTGGCGTGGCCGGCGTCCACGAGGGCGAGGGCGTTCGCGACGTCGCCGGCCAGGAGCGCGCGCATGATGGTGCGCGCCGCCTCCGGGCCGTGCCCCGCGGCCAGCGCGCGGTAGGCGAGCACCGCGCGGAGGTGGACCTCCTCGAACGTGCGGTAGCCGCTCTCCGTGCGGGGCACCGGGGGCAGCAGCCCGGCCTCCTCGTAGTTGCGGATCTGCTGGGTCGACACGCCCGCCGCGCGCGCCAGGTCGACCGTCCGCATCTCACCGTCTCCTTCCACACCGTGTTGAGGGTTTAAAGAATGGATCATCAGCTCCGGCGACAGAGTGTGGCCCTTATCGAACGGGGAAACCCTGCCGGGCATCGAGCCCAGCATACGAGGCAGGTTGGAGAAAAAGTCTCTACAGGAAGTTCAATGAGAAACTTGAAGGTATGGAGTGGATCACCGTTACCGGGGCTCGGCTGCACAACCTCAAGAACGTGACGCTCGCCGTGCCCAAGCGCAAGCTCGTCGTCCTGACCGGTTTGTCAGGGTCGGGGAAGTCGACGCTCGCCTTCGACACCCTGCACCGGGAGGGGCAGCGGCAGTACCTGGAGTCGCTCGGCATGGTCACCGCGTTCGTGAGCAAGCCGGCCGTCGACTCGATCACCGGGCTCTCGCCCTCCATCAGCATCGACCAGCATCTGACCAACCGCAGCCCACGCTCCACAGTGGGCACCGCGACCGAGGTCTTCACCTACCTGCGCCTGCTCTGGGCGCGCATCGGCCACCGCCCCTGCCCGGCCTGCGGCGCCGACGTGCCGCCGGCGTACGACGTCGCCAGCGAAGACGACTGGGACGAGGCGGCCACCGACGCGCTCCCCTGCCCGCACTGCGGGGCACCCGTGCCCAACCTGGTGATGGGCCACTTCTCGTTCAACAAGCCAGCCGGCGCCTGCCCCACCTGCACCGGCATCGGCACCGTGCACCGCGCGGACGCCGGCCGCATCGTGGACGAGTCGCGGAGCGTCGACGGCGGCGCGGTGCTCGGCTGGCCGCGGGTCCTCACCGAGCACAACATCGGCGTGCTGCGGGCCGCCGCCCGCCACTACGGCTTCGCGTTCGCCCCGGGCACGCCGGTGAAGGACCTCGCGCCGGCCGCCCGCGACCTGCTGCTGCACGGGGTCGGGAGCGCCGAGTTCGACCGGCACTTCCCGGACACGCCGCCACCCGCCACGGCCGGCAAGGGGCGCTTCGAAGGCGTCCTGACGAACGTGCTGCGCCGGTACGCGGACCGGGTCGAGGACGCCGCCTACCGGGAGAAGATGGAGCAGCTGCTCACCACCGAGACCTGCCCCGACTGCGAAGGCACCCGCCTGCGGGCGGAGAGCCGCCGGGTCACCGTCGCCGGGCTGTCCATCGTGGACGCCGCCCGGATGCCGCTCGAAGAGCTGGCCGCCTGGATAGCGGGGATCGGGGACAACACCACGAAGCAGGAGCACGCCTTCGCCGAGCCGGTCATCGCCGACCTCCGGGAACGGGTGCGGCGCCTGGTCGACGTCGGCGTGGAGTACCTGACGCTCGAACGCGGCACCCCCTCCCTCTCGGCCGGCGAGGCGCAGCGGCTCCGGCTCGCCGCGCTGCTCGGCTCGGGGCTCACCGGCGTGCTGTACGTGCTGGACGAGCCGACCATCGGCCTGCACCCGGCGGACACCGAGCGCCTCGTCGAGGTGCTGCGCCGCCTGCGCGACCTCGGCAACACCGTCCTGGTCATCGAGCACGACCTCGACGTGCTGCGCGCGGCCGACCACGTCGTCGACGTCGGCCCCGGGGCCGGGCGGGACGGCGGGCGGATCGTGGCCACCGGTACCCCGGAAGAGGTCGCCGCCACCGCGGGGTCGGTGACCGGCGACCACCTCGCCGGCCGGCGGACGGTGCCGGTGCCCGCCACCCGGCGGGCGGCGAGCGGCCGCGCCCTGGTCGTCCGCGGAGCGAAAGCCCACAACCTCAAAGACGTCACGGTACGGTTGCCGCTCGGTCTCCTCGTCGCGGTCACCGGCCCGTCCGGCTCGGGCAAGTCGTCACTGCTCCTCGACGTCGTGGACCGCGCGGCCCGGCGCCACTTCCACGGCGCCGGCGACCCGCCCGGCCCGCACGACGGGATCGACGGGTGGGAGCACCTCGACAAGGTGGTGACCATCGACCAGCAGGCGATCGGGCGGGTGCCGCGGTCGAACGCGGCGACCTACTCGGACCTGTTCACGCCGATCCGGGAGGCGTTCGCGGCGACGGAGGACGCGCGCAGGCGAGGGCTCACCGCCGGGCACTTCTCGTTCAATGTCGCGGGTGGACGGTGCGAGCGGTGCACCGGCGCGGGCGTGCTGAGCGTGTCGATGCACTTCCTGCCCGCGGTGGAGGTGCGCTGCCCGTCGTGCCGCGGCCGGCGGTTCAACCGCGAGGTGCTGTCGGTGCGGTACAACGGGCGCGACATCGCCGAGGCGCTCGACATGACGGTCGCCGACGCGCTCGATACGTTCGCGGAGGTGCCCGCCGCGGCCAGCCGGCTGCGGCTGCTCGCCGACGTCGGCCTCGGCTACCTGCCGCTCGGGCAGCCGGCCACCACGCTCTCCGGCGGCGAGGCGCAGCGGATCAAACTGGCCAAGGAGCTGGCCCGCAGGTCCACCGGACGGACCGTCTACCTGTTGGACGAACCGACGACCGGACTGCACCCGGCGGACACCGCACGGCTGCTCGGCGTGCTCCAGCGGCTGGTCGACGCGGGCAACACCGTCCTCACCATCGAGCACGACCTGGACGTCATCCGGGCCGCCGACTGGGTGGTCGACCTCGGGCCGGGAGGTGGAGCCGCGGGTGGCGAGGTGGTCGCGGAGGGGACACCCGAGCAGGTGGCGGCCAGCGGGTCGCGGACCGGGAAGTACCTGGCCATGGCAAGCTCAAGGCCATGAACGACAAGGTGGAGGCACGCTTCGAGGTCCTGGACGAGCGCTTCACGGGGTACGGCGGCGACGCCTTCCTCACCCGCCTGCACGCGGGCGGCCGCTGGCTGGAGGGGCCGGCCTACTTCGCCGCCGGGCGGTACCTCGTCTTCAGCGACATCCCCAACAACCAGATGCTGCGGTGGGACGAGACGACCGGGGCGGTGGGCGTCTTCCGCGCCCCGTCCGGGTACGCCAACGGCAACACCGTCGACCGGCAGGGGCGGCTGGTCACCTGCGAGCACGGCAACCGGCGGGTGACCCGCACCGAGCACGACGGCTCGGTCACCGTGCTCGCCGACCGGTACCGGGGCAAGCGGCTCAACAGCCCGAACGATGTGGTGGAGCGCGCGGACGGCTCGATCTGGTTCACCGACCCGAGCTACGGGATCGACAGCGACTACGAGGGCTACCAGGCGGAGAGCGAGATCGGCGCCTGCAACGTCTACCGGGTCGACCCAGCCAGCGCCGAGGTGCGGCTGGTGGCCGGCGACTTCGTCCGGCCGAACGGGCTGGCGTTCACATTGGACGAGCGCCAGCTGTACATCGTGGACACCCGGTCGAAGCACGTCCGGGTCTTCGACGTCACCGAAAACGGGACGCTGAAAGGTGGCGACGTCTTCGCGACCTGTACGGCCGGGAGCTTCGACGGCATGCGCCTCGACCACCGGGGCAACGTCTGGATCTCCGCGCACGACGGGGTGCACTGCTTCGCGCCGGACGGCACGCTCATCGGCAAGCTGCTCGTACCGGAGGTCGTCGCCAACCTCGTCTTCGGCGGGCCGCGCCGCAACGACATGTTCATCACGGCCACCAGCACCGTCTACACGATCCGGCTGAACGTGACCGCCGGCCGCTATCCGTGAGCAGGGACCCGCCGCCCCGGTCACCAGCCGGGGCGGCGGGTGGTCGGGCTACGGCGCCCAGGGCGCCGCGACGTTCCAGGTCGCGTCCGCCGCCCACGGGGTCGGCGAGTTCCAGGCGGCGCCGCCTGAGCCGTCGCTCAGCCAGACCTCCGCGTTCGCGTGCCGCAGGTACGAGCCGCGGTAGTTGTAGGACTCCAGCGACACCCCGCTCCCGGTCAGCCCGCTCCGCGCGCACCAGGTGGCGTCGGCCCGCAGCAGCGCGCTCCCGTCGTTCACCGAGTTTTGCACCCGCGAGTTGGCGTGGCGCAGGAACTGGCCCGGGTAGTTGACCGACTCGAACGAGTAGCAGCCGCCGTCGGCGAGGCCGGCCCGCACCGTGTACGTGGCGTCGTTCTTCAGCAGCGCCGGGCTGGCCGCGTTCACCACCTCGGTGTACGCGAGGCTGTCCCGGTGCCGCAGGTACCGGTCGGTGTAGCCGGGAGTGGTGACCTGGAACGAGATCCGGGCGTTCACCGGAAGCTGGACCCGGGCCGTGCTCGGCAGGGCGCGGGAGGCGTTGACGAGCGCCTGGTTCGCCGCCCGCACCCGGGCCTGGTCCATCTTCACCACCTGCCGGTCGTAGGTGAGGAAGCCGTTCAGCTCCCCCTCCAGGTCGGTGATCTCCGTGTACACGGCGGCGCTCAGCCCTTTGCCGATCATCAGGTTCTGCACGCCCTGTACGAGCCCCACGTAGCGGTTGGTGAGCGCGGTCGAGTCGGGCTGCCACTCGTACGCGAAGAAGCCGCCGCTCGGGCTCCACTCGTGTCCCGGCGTGTGCAGGCCGAGCCCGCCGAACTCGCCGAGCACCGCGACCCGCGAGGCGGACGGCAGTGGCGAGGCGGGGCCGAGGTACATGTGCCAGTCGTCGATGTCGCCGTTGCCCGGGTTGCCGAGCGACTGGCAGCAGTTGTAGCCACTGTGGACGTTGACGAGGCGGGTCGGGTCCTGCGCCTTGACCGCGTTGCCCACGCGCTGGGTGTCGGCGAGGGCCCGCTCGCCCCAGCCCTCGTTGTAGATCGTGTACGCGACGACCGCCGGGGAGCCGCGGTGCTCGTCGACGATCTCCCGCGCCTCCGCCTCGAACTGGGCCTGCTGGGCGTTGTCGGCGTTGACGTCCTGCGCGGTCAGCGACGGGATGTCCTGCCACACCAGCAGTCCGAGCCGGTCGGCGTGGTAGAACCAGCGCTGCGGCTCCACCTTGATGTGCTTGCGGACCATGTTGAAGCCGAGGTCCTTGTGCTTCTGCAGGTCGAAGGCGAGGGCGGCGTCGGTGGGTGCGGTGTAGACGCCGTCCGGCCAGAAGCCCTGGTCGAGCGTGCCGGTCTGGAAGACGAACTGTCCATTGAGGAGCGGGCGGAGCACGCCGTTCACCATGCCGACGCCGATCTGCCGCATGCCGAAGTAGTGCGTGGTCTGGTCGACCTGCGCACCGGAGGCGTTTCGCAGGGTCACCCGCAGGTTGTAGAGGAACGGGTCGTCGGGTGTCCAGCGGCGGGCGTTCGGCACCGGTACGGCGAACTCGGCGAAGCCGCCGGTGGCGCTGCCGACGGCCGTACCGCCGTTCAGTGCCTCGGCGAGCACGCTGTGCCCGGCCACGTCGCCGCGGGTCAGGACGCGTACCCGGATCGTGTTGTCGGCCAGGTTGGGGCGCAGGTCCACGCCGCTGATCGACGACACCGGGGTCGGCTCCAGCCACACCGTCTGCCAGATGCCGGAGCTCGGCGTGTAGAAGATGCCGTTCGGCGTCTTGGTCTGCTTGCCGATCGGCGGGAGGCTGCCGTTCTGGCGGGTGTCGCTCGGGTCCCACACCTTCACGACCAGCTCGTTGGTGCCGCCGCCCAGCTGCGGTGTGATGTCGAACGTGAAGGCGTCGTAGCCGCCGCTGTGCGTACCGACCTGGGCGCCGTTGACCCACACGGTGGCCTGCCAGTCGACGGCACCGAAGTGCAACTGCACCCGCCGGCCGGACCAGCCCGCCGGCACCGTGAACGTACGGCGGTAGAAGAGGTAGTTGCGGTTGTCGTTCGCCGCGCGCATCACGCCGGAGAGGGCGGACTCGACCGGAAACGGCACGTTGACCCGCTCGGGCAGGGTGGTGTTGAACTGCGGGGCGTCGTTGGTGGTCGACTGCCGCAGCTGCCACTCGCCGTTGAGGTTGAGCCAGTCGGGGCGGGTCATCTGCGGGCGGGGGTACTCCGGCAGGGGGGTGCCGTTGAGTGCCTGGGCGGTCCAGGGGGTGGTGAGCGGGGGTGTCTTCGCGGGGGCGGCCTGCGCCGGCGATGGGACCGCCAGCAGGCCGGCGACCAGGATGATGGCCGCGAACAAGGGTCTCATGGGCGTCCTTAACGAAACGAGCCTCAGAGGATCGACCAGTTGTGGTCGGGGGTGCCGTTGTCCTGGTACTGCTCCACGTTCGCCGAGTCCGACGTGGACATGCCGTGTACGGCCAGCACCTTGCCGGAGTGCCGGTTCTGGATCCGCAAGGTACCCGGGCCGCCGGCGACCACCCGCAGCCGCCACTCGTGGTCGGCGGTGCCGTTGTCGTCGTACTGCACCACCTGCGCCGAGTCGGCCGTGGACATGCCGTGTACGGCCAGCACCTTGCCGGAGTGCTGGTTGCGGATCCGGTACCACCCGTCGCCGGACGGGAGGAACGTCCAGACGTGGTCGGGAGTACCGGTGTCCGCGTACTGCTGCACCCGCGCGGAGTTCACTGTGGACATGCCCTCCACCGCGAGCACCTTTCCCGAGTGCCCGTTCAGGATCTTGACCGGGCCGTCGGGTACGAGCCGCCACTCGTGGTCGGCGGTCCCGTTGTCGTCGTACTGCACCACCTGCGCCGAGTCCGCCGTGGACATGCCGGCGACCCCGAGCACCTTCCCAGAACCGAGGTTGCGCAGGCGGAAGTGGCCGTCGCCGCTGTCGACGAGCTGCCACCTCTGGTCCGCCGTACCCACATCGGCGAACTGCTGCACCCGGGCCGAGTTCGCCGTCGACATGCCCTCGACGGCCAGCACCTTGCCCGAGTTGGCGCACTGGAGCTTCACGAAGCCACCGCCGGCGTCGAGGATCCGCCAGAGGTGGTCGGCCGTGCCGTTGTCGGCGAACTGGACCACGTTCGCCGAGTCGTCGACGGACATGCGGTCGACGCCGAGCACCTTGCCCGAGTGCTTGTTCCAGATCCGGAAGGCGGCACCCGGGCGCCGCCACGCGCGGGTGCCGCCGGTCTGCGGGAAGCTGGTGACCCGGAGCCGGGCCGCGCCCATCGGGACGAGCGTGACCTGCTCGACCGGGGCGGTCGAGGCGACCGGTCCGTCCTGGAGCGGGGCGGCGACCCGCTGCTGGTCGGCCTGCCACGCGGCGATCCGCTGCCCGCTCGCGGTGAGCAGGACCGGCGCGTTCGCCACCGTGAACGGGTCGGTGAGGCTGCCGCCGGTGGTGACCGCGATCGGCACGCCGGGCACGAGCCCGTAGTTCCACGGCGAGCCGGCGTGCACGTCGTACTCCGGGAACTGGTCGGTGCCGCCGGTCCGCACCCACTCCTCACCGATCCGGAGCGAGAACGCGAGCGCGCCATAGTGGACGGAGACCGCGTTGTGCTGGCGCGGCCAGGTGCGCACGACCGGCCGCATCGGCAGCCGCAGCGTGATGGTGTCGCCGTCCTGCCAGGTGCGGTGGACGGTCACGTAGCGCGGCCCGGGTCCGGCGGCCACGACCGCGCCGTTGATCCGCAGCTCGGGGTCGAGGCACCAGCCCGGGATCCGCGCGGAGAAGGGGAAGCCGACCGCCGAGGGTGTCCGCAGCCGGAACGTGACCGTGTCGGTGAACGGGTAGCCGGTCTCCTCGGTAACCGTGACGGGGACGCCGGTGCCGACCCGGGCGGTCACCGTGGACGGGCCGAGCAGCGCCGCGCAGAGGCCGCCGTCCGGTGTAGACAGCCACATCTCCTCCACGTAGTACGGCCAGCCCATGCCGTAGTTGTGCGGGCAGCAGCGGTACTGGTCGACGCCGGCCCGGTACGACTGCATGGCGAACGCGTTGCTGTACTGCCCCTGCGTCTTGGCGGCGTTGTCGAGGTCGACGCTGTTGGCGCTGGTGACATAGTGGACGGCCCGGCCGGACGGGTCGAGCGCGGCCGGCAGCGAGTTGAACGCGAGCTCCTCGGTCCGGTCGCCCCACACCGGGTCGCCGGTGATCCGGGTGAGGATCTCGTGGCTGAGCATGTACTCGACGATCCCGCAGGTCTCGAAGCCCTGCCGCGGGTCGACCAGCGCGGGCCGCATGTTCTCGTCACCGGCGAAGCCGCCGCCCGGGAACTGCCCGTAGTCCCGCTGGATCGCGTCGTACAGGTCGTAGGTGGCGGCCCGGTCGGCGTCCACTCCGGACAGCACCCAGAACTGGGCCGGCTCGCGGAAGCCCTGGGCGACGTTCACGTTGTGGAAGTTGGGCAGGCCGCCGCTCCAGCTGGCCGCGTTGGCGTGGATCCTGCGCACCAGGTCGAGCAGGAACCCGTCGCCGGTGCGGTTGTAGAGCCAGTAGACGACGTCGATCGTGTCGCCCCACCGCCAGGTGCCCCAGCCGTCCCGGAAGACCGCGGCCGGCTGGGCGTTCGTGTACTGGAAGAAGCGGGTCAGGAACGCCTCGACCCGGGTGTCGCCGGTGTACTCGGCGTGCGAGCGGAGCGCGTGCAGCATCGGCATGTGCGGCCACAGGTCGGCGTGCCCGTTGAGCGACGTGCGCAGCGCGGAAGGGCCGAAGAAGCCGTCTGCGGCCTGGGTGGCGAGCACGCCCTCCATCCAGCGCCGGGCCGTGTCGAGGACGGTGGGGTCGCCGGTGACGTAGCCGAGGTCGACGAGGCCGCGCAGCCAGTACGGCACCTCCTCCCAGCCGCCCAGCGACGGGTCGGTCCAGCCGGTGCTCCCGTAGCGCAGGAAGTGGGAGGCCTGGTCGAGGCGGCCGTTGAGCCCGGTCACCTGGCGGGCCAACTGAGTGCTCAGCCAGCCCCGCGCCCGCACCGCGCCGGGTGGGAGGCGCAGATAGGCGGCCGGGCGCAGCGGCGCCCGGTTCACCGGGAAGGTACCCGCCAGCGGCAGCGCGGCCGCTCCCATCAGGAGCTGACGTCGATTTATGGACATGTCCGGATCCCTTCGGGTAGAGCTCCGCCACCGCAGCGGGCGAGATCGGGTCAGGACAGGCGCTGGGCGCGGTGCAGGACGCGCTGCACCACGACGACGAGCGCGAGGAAGGCACCGCTGACGACCTGCTGGAACGAGGAGGTGAGCGTGCCGACCTGGTTGATGAGGCTCTGGATGACGCCGAGCAGCAGCACGCCGGCCATCGTGCCGGTGAGCCCGCCGGCGCCGCCGGTGAGCAGGGTGCCGCCGATGACGACGGCGGCGATGACGTCCAGCTCCAGGCCGACCCCGAGGATGGTGACGCCGGACGAGAGCCGGGCCGCGTTGAGGGCGCCGGCGAGGCCGGCGAGCAGGCCGGAGACGAGGTACACGAGGGTCTTCACCCGCGCGACCGGTACGCCCATCAGCGCGGCCGCCTCCTCGTTGCCGCCGATCGCGTAGACGCTCTGCCCGAAACCGGTGCGCTGCAACAGGATCGCGCCGAGCAGGAAGAGGCCGAGCGTGATGTAGACCGGCACGGTGAGGCCGAGGAACGACGCCTGGCCGAGCGCGGCGAACGCGTCGTCCTCGACCAGGTAGGTGTTGGCGCCCTCGCCGGAGACGGCGAGCATGAGCCCGCGCATGCCGAGCAGCCCGGCGAGCGTGACGATGAACGGGGCCATCCCGGTGCGCGCCACGATCAGCCCCTGGACCAGGCCGATGAGTCCGCAGACGGCGAGCGGGAGCAGCAGCGCGGCGAGCACCCCGTACCGGGAGCCGTAGGCGGCGAGCACGCCGGCGAGCACGAACGACGAGCCGACCGACAGGTCGATGCCGCCGCTGATGATGACGAAGGTCATGCCGATCGCGATGATGGCGACGAACGACGAGGAGACCGCGATGTTCGCCGCGTTCTGCGGGGTGGCGAACGAGTCGAACGCGATCGCTCCAACCAGGACGGTCGCGGCGAGCACCATGAGGGCGCCGTGGTGCTGGACGATCTGGCTGGCCCGTTCCCCCTTGGCCGGCGTGGCCGGAGGCGCCTCGACGGCAACGCTCACTTCTTCCTCCCCCGGGCGGCGTAGACGGCGGCCAGGATGATGACCGCCTGGACCATCTGGGTCCAGGACTGCGGCAGGTTGTGCTTGATGAGCGTGGCCTGGAGCAGCTGGATGAGCAGCGCGCCCATGACCGTGCCGAGCACCCGCACCCGCCCGCCGGTCAGCGGGGTGCCGCCGACCACCACGGCGGTGATCGCGGAGAGCTCCATCAGCAGGCCGAGCGAGGTGGGGTCGCTGGCCTGGAGGCGGGCGGTGGCGAGCACGCCGGCGACGGCCGCGAGCAGTCCACTCAGGACGTACACGGCGACCAGGATGCGGCGTACCGGAAGGCCGGAAAGCTTGGCGGCGGCCCGGTTGCCGCCGACGGCGACCAGCTGCCGGCCGAAGATGGTGCGTTTGACGAGGAACGCCACGACGGCGGTGAGCACCGCGGCGATGATCACCACGAGCGGCAGCCCGAGGACCGAGCGGCTGCCCAGGGTGATCAGCGCCGGGTTGCGAAACTCGGTGAGCTGCGGGACCAGCACGTTGGCCAGGCCCCGGATGCCGACCAGCAGCGCGAGCGTGGCGACGATCGGCTGCACCCCGGCGTACGCGACCAGGGCTCCCCCGCCGGCGCCGACCGCGGCGCCGGCGACCAGCGCGGCGACGATCGCGACCGGCGCGCCGTACCCGAGGTAGAGCACCACCATCGCCGACGACAGCGCCATCACCGAGCCGACCGAGAGGTCGATCCCCTCGGTACCGATGACCAGCGCCATGCCGAGCGAGACGATGACGATCGGCGCGACCTGGATGAGCTGGGTGCGAAAGTTGGCGACCTCGAGGAAGTGCGGGGTGAACGCCACGTTGAACAGCAGCAGCGCGAGCACCGAGGCGTAGACGCCGTACCGCTGGAGCCAGGCGAGCGTGCGGGTGCGGCCGCCGAGCGGCTTCGGGAGGGTGCCGGCCGTCTCAGCCATCGACCCCTCCCCCGTCCGCGATCGCTCTCATGATCGCCTCCTCGGTCACCTCGTCGCCGGAGAGCTCCCCGACGACCGCGCCGTCGCGGAGCACCACGACCCGGTCCGAACCCTCGACCAGCTCCTCCAGGTCGGAGGAGATGAGCAGCACGCCCAGCCCTTCGGCGGCGAGCTCGTCGATGAGCGCCTGCACCTCGGCCTTGGCGCCGACGTCGATGCCCCGGGTCGGCTCGTCCAGCAGCAGCACCTTGGCGCCGGTGGCGAGGGAGCGGGCGAGCAGCACCTTCTGCTGGTTGCCGCCGGAGAGCTCGGAGACCTTCTGGTGCGGGCTGGTCGCCTTGATCCGCAACCGCTTCATCAGCGTCTGCACGACCCGGTCGACGCGGGCCTCGGAGACGATGCCGGCGCGGGAGAGGCGGGGCAGCGCGGCGAGCGCGATGTTGTCGCGGACGGACATCGTCGGCACGATCCCCTCGGCCTTGCGGTCCTCGGGCAGCAGGCTGGCGCCGGCCCGGATCGCGGCGGCCGGCGAGCCCTTGCGCAGCGCGTGGCCGGCGACGACCACCGCCCCGCCGTCGAAGGGGAGCGCGCCGGCGATCGCCTTCGCGGTCTCGCTGCGCCCGGCGCCGAGCAGCCCGCCGAGCCCGACCACCTCGCCGGGGCGTACCCGGATGGAGACGTCGTGGAGCTGGTGGCGCCGGGACAGCGCGCGGGCCTCGACCACCGGCTGCCCGTTCTTCGCGGTGTGCCGGCCGGCGAACTCGGTCTGGCCGCGCAGCCGCACGTCCGCCGTGTCGCGGCCGAGCATCAGCGCGATCAGCTTGACCCGCTCCAGCCCGGCGAGCGGGCCGGTGTGCGCGACCCGCCCGTCGCGGAGCACGGTGACCTGGTCGCAGATCCGGTACAGCTCTTCGAGGCGGTGGCTGACGTACACCACCGAGATCCCGCCGGCGCGCAGGTCGCCGATGACGCCGAACAGCGTGTCGACCTCGCGCGGTTCGAGGGCGGAGGTGGGCTCGTCCATGATGACCACCCGCGCGTCGATCGAGACCGCGCGGGCCAGCGCGACCATCTGCTGCGCGCCCATGCCGAGCGAGCGCAGCGGCCGCCGCACGTCCGTCTGGATGCCGTAGCGGGACATGACCCGCCGGGCCTGCGTGTACAGCTGGCCGGTGTCGATGACCCCGAGCCGGCCGCGCGGCTCCCGCCCGAGCAGCAGGTTGTGCGCCACGCTCATCTGCGGGACGAGGTTGACCTCCTGGTAGATGGTCGAGATGCCGGCGCGCTGCGCGTCGAGGGGGGTGCCGAACGACACCGGCCCGCCGTGCAGGCGCAGCTCCCCCCGGTCCGGCTGGTGCACGCCGGTGAGCACCTTGATCAGCGTGGACTTGCCGGCGCCGTTCTCGCCGACCAGGGCGTGCACCTCACCCGCCGCGAGGCGGAACGACACGCCGTCCAGGGCGAGGACGCCGGGGAACCCTTTCGAGATTCCCCGGGCCTCGAGGACCGGAGCCGTACCGTCACTCATCAGTACGCGTGCCCCAGGCTGTCCTTGGCGTTCGCCGTGGTGTACTCCCGGTCGCTGATGATCGTGGTGGCCGGGATGGCCTCGCCGGCGACGAACTTCTGCGCGGTCTGGAAGGCGAGCGGGCCGAAGCGCGGGTTGGACTCGATCACCGAGTACAGCCAGCCGTCCACGATGCCCTGCACCGCCGCGCGGGTGCCGTCGATCGACACGATCTTGACCTGGCCGGGGGTCTTGCCGGCGCCCTTGAGCGCGGTCACCGCGCCGAGGGCCATCTCGTCGTTCTCCGCGTAGATGCCGCTGGTGCCGGGGCGGGACTGGATCAGCTGCTCGGTGACCTGCTGCCCCTTCTCCCGGGTGAACTCGCCGGTCTGTTCAAAAGTGATCTTGATGTTCGGCGCCTTCTCGGCGATCCGGTCCTTGAAGCCGGCGGTCCGGTCGGTGGTGACGTTGTTGCCCGGCGCGCCGAGCAGGATCGCCACCTCGCCGTTGCCGCCGAGCGCCGCGATCATCTGGTCGGCGGCGCGCTTGCCCTGCTCGTAGAAGTCGGAGCCGATGAACGTGAGGTAGTCCGTGCACGGCTGGGCGTTGATCTTCCGGTCGATCGTGATGATCGGGATCTTCTTCTCCGCCGCCTGCTTGAGCACCGGCTCCCAGCCGTCGGAGTTGAGCGGGGCGATGACCAGCAGCTTCGCACCCTGGGCGATGAGCTGCTGCACGTCGGAGATCTGCTTGGAGAACTGGGACTGCGCGTTCGTGACCCGCAGGTTGGCGATGCCGAGCGCCTTCGCCTCGTCCTTGATCGACTGGGTCTCGGCGATCCGGAACGGGTTGGCCTCCTTCTCCGACTGGGAGAAGCCGACCGTCGCGGTCTTCACGTCGAACGCCTGGCCACCGAAGCTCTGCAGCGTGCAGGTGGGGCCGTCGGCGGCGGCGCTCTGGGCCACCTGCTCGCCCGCGCTGCCGGCCGGAGCCGGGGTATCGGAAGTGTCCTCGCTCTTGGCGCACGCACCGGTCGCGAGCAGGGCGGCCACCGCCAGCGCCGCCCATCCACGTCGTCTGCTCATGCTGATCCTTTCGTGGGTGGGACCCGACGGCGCCATCGGTTGGACTCAATCAAGCACCCGTGGCCGAGCAAAGTCAATACCAACCGATCAGATTCGGTCGCGAATCCGATCGCAACCGATCGCTCGCGTCCCCGACTCCCCGTGATCGAAGCTCCCACCAGGTCGTTCTAGCGACTTGACGGGAGCTTCGATCACGGGAGAGGGGCGCGCGGTGCGCGCTCCTCGCAGGCGGACTGAGTACGATCAGATCCGAAGTCATCCGATCACAAGGGGTGGAGCGTGGCGGCGGACGACTCCCGGGGACAGGTGGAGACGCGGCGGGCGATGTTCGCGGCCGAGCGGCGCCAGCGCATCCTCGAGGTGATGCGGGCCAACGGTGCCGCCTCCCTGCGCGACCTCGCCGAGGCGGTGCAGTCCTCGGAGGTCACGGTCCGGCGCGACCTGCGCGTCCTGGAGGCCGACGGGCTGCTCAACCGGCACCACGGCGGCGCGACGCTGCCCGGGGCGCTCTCCCGCGAGCCGACGTACGCGCAGAAGGCCCACGTCGCCTCCGCCGAGAAGGCGGCGATCGGCGAGCTCGCCGCGTCGCTGGTCGAGGATGGCGACGCGATCGTGATCGGCGCCGGCACCACCACCCAGGTCTTCGCCCAGCACCTGGCCCGGCACAACGAGCTCGCCGTGGTGACCAACTCGCTGCTGGTCGCCCAGGCCCTCGCCGCCGCGCCCCGGATCGAGGTGGTGCTCACCGGCGGCACGCTGCGCGGGTCGATCCACGCGCTGGTCGGCAGCGCGGCCGAGCGGTCGGTGGCCGGGCTGCGGGTGCGGCGGGCGTTCATCTCCGGCAACGGGCTCACCCCCGAGCGCGGCGTCTCCACGCCCAACATGCAGGTCGCCAGCGTCGACCGGGCCCTGGCGGCCGCGGCCGAGGAGATCGTCGTCCTCGCCGACCACACCAAGATCGGCGTCGACACGATGGTGCAGACGGTACCCACCGACGAGATCGACCATCTGGTCACCGACGACGGCGCACCCCGTGACGTGCTCGACGAGCTGGCCAACCGCGCGGTCCGCCTGCACGTCGCGAGAGTGTAACGGGCTCTTTACGATTCCGGATCCGTACGGAATCATCGCGATCAGTCGCTGCGAGGGGGCACCCGTGGTGGACGCGATTCTCGACCTGGCGGGTGTGGTCCGGGACTTCCCCGGCACCCGCGCACTCGACCACGTCTCGTTCAGCCTCGGCCCGGCCGAGGTGCACGCCGTCGTCGGTGAAAACGGTGCCGGCAAGTCCACATTGGTCAAGGTCCTCGCCGGCATCCAGCGGCCGGACGCCGGGATCCTGCGGGTGCGCGGCGAGCGGGTCCGCTTCGCCTCGCCGCGCGACGCCGAGCGGGCCGGGATCAGCGCCGTGCACCAGGACGCCAACCTCGTGCCGCAGATGAGCGTCGCCCGCAACCTCTTCCTCGGCCGCGAGCCGCGCCGCCGCCACGGCCTCATCAACATCGCCCGGATGAACGCGCTCGCCGCCGAGATCACCGCCGGGCTCGGCCTCCGCGTCGACGTGCGGCGCCCGCTCGGCGCCTACGAGCCGGGGGTACGGCAGATGGTGGCCGTGGCCCGGGCGCTCTCCGCCGGTACCCCGGTCGTGGTCCTGGACGAACCCACGGCCGGGCTGGAAGCCGCGGAGGCCGACCGCCTCTTCGCCGCCGTCGCCGCGGCCCGGGACGAGGGCCGCTCGGTGGTCTACGTGACCCACAAGCTCTCCGAAGTGGAGGCCGTCTGCGACCGGGTGACCGTGCTGCGCGACGGCCGGATCGTCCACACCGGACCGGTCGCCGGCCTCGACCGGCTGCGGCTGGTGTCGCTGATGCTCGGCCGCCGGGTCACGCACGGCCCGACCGCGGTGCTCGGCGCCCCGGCGGACGAGCCGGCCGACGAGCCGATCCTGCGGGCGACCGGCCTGACCCGCCGGCACGTGCTGACCGACGTCTCGATCAACCTGCGCCCCGGCGAGGTGGTCGGGCTCAGCGGGCTGCTCGGCGCCGGCCGCACCGAGACCGCGCGGGCGATCGCCGGCGCGCTGCCGCTCGACTCCGGGCAGGTGACGGTCTCCGGTGCGAGCCTGCGCAAGCGTTCGATCGCCGGGGCGATCCGGGCCGGCGTCGGGCTGCTGCCGGACAACCGCAAGGCCGAGGGGATCGTCGGCACCCTCTCGGTCCGCGACAACATCGCGCTCGCCGCCCTCCCCCGCCTCACCCGCGCCGGCATCGTCTCGGAGGCGCGGCTGGACAAGGTGGTCGGCGCGCTGATGAGCCGGCTGCGGATCAAGGCGACCAGCCCGCACCAGCCGGCGGCCGAGCTCTCCGGCGGCACTCAGCAGAAGGTGCTGCTGGCCCGCTGGCTGGCCACCCACCCCCGGGTGCTCATGCTGGACGAGCCGACCCGCGGCATCGACGTGGGCAGCAAGGCCGAGGTGCAGTCGCTCATCGACGACCTGGCCGTGGACGGGCTCGCGGTCATGCTCATCTCCTCCGACCTGGACGAGATCGTGAGCACCTGCGACCGCGTGGTCGTCCTGCGCGACGGCGCCATCGTCAGCCAGCTCACCGGCCCCGACATCACCGAGAAGAACATCATGTCCCTGCTCGCCGGCTAGCTCACGCGCTCCTCGCGGCCGCCGGCGCCTAGGACGGCGTCGTGTGCGTCGCGGGGCTTCGCTAGCGTCGGCGCATGCCCCAGGTTCTCAGCTACGCGGACGCGGTACGCCTGCTCGGCGGCCGGGACAGCAAGGTCGTCGATGCCCTGGAGGCCCTGACCAGCGGCGCGGTCCTCAGTGCCGCCGTGCCGCTGCCGGCGGAGCTGGTGCGGCTCGGGCACCAGGTCGTGCGCGGGCTCGCCGAGCGGCGCAGCGGGCTGTCCCGGTACGGGCGCACCCAGCGGCTGGAGGCGGCGCACGCGGTCATCGTCGTCACCGCGTACTTCGAGGCGCTCGCCGAGTCCGAGCCGCCGATCGCGTTCGCGAAGCTGGAGCTGACCAAGCAGGAGCAGCTCGCGGTCGCCGGCGGCGGTGCCGCGCTCCCCCGGCTCATCTTCGAGCCCGGGCCGCGGCTGCCCGGACCGCACGACCCGCACGACCGTCTGCTGAGCACACTGCACGGCTACTACGCCGAGGTCTCCGGCGCCCTCGCCCGGTTCCTCGGCGGGCTCGCGGTCTGGGAAGGGCTGCCGGAGAGCGACCGGGCCGCCTTCCGCCGGACCCTCGACGCGCTGCCGCCGGCCGCCGTGGCCCGGTACGAGGAGCTCTTCCGCCAGCTCGGCGCCGACTTCCCGGAGGTCGCGTTCTGGTCCGGCCTGCGCGAGCACTCCGCCACCCGGGACGAGCTGCGCGGGCTCGGCGTGGCGCTCACCGGGCTCGGGCGGGTGCTCGACGGCATCTCCACCGGGCGGGTGCCGGACGCGCGGCGGGCCGCCCTGGCCCGGGCCAACGAAGCAGCGCTCGACCGGCCGGTCGTCGAGGCCGGCGACGTGCCGCCCGGGCTGCGGGTGCCGGCGCTCGGCGAGGCGTACGTGACACCGCTCTACCGGGTCGCCACCGCCGGTGGCCGTACCAGCGACGAGGCCTGGTGGTCCGATGTGGAGGTCCGCGACGACCTGCAGGAGTTCCTCGCCGGGTTCCTCACCTCGCCGCGGGCGGTCGAGGCGCCGCTGCTCGTGCTCGGCCAGCCCGGTTCCGGCAAGTCCGTGCTCACCAAGGTGCTCGCCGCCCGCCTGCCGGCGGCCGACTTCCTGCCCGTGCGGGTCGCCCTCCGCGACGTACCGGTCAGCGCCGACCTGCAGGACCAGATCGAGTACGCGATCCGCGCCGGGACCGGCGAACGCGTCGAGTGGCCGGCCCTGGCCCGTTCGGCCGGCGACGCGCTGCCGGTGGTGATGCTCGACGGCTTCGACGAGCTGCTCCAGGCGACCGGGGTGAGCCAGTCCGACTACCTCGCCCGGGTCGCCGCGTTCCAACGCCGCGAGGCCGAGCAGGGGCGCCCGGTCGTGGTGGTCGTGACCAGCCGCACCAGCGTCGCCGACCGGGCGCGGGCCCCGGAGGGGACGGTGGCGGTGCGGCTGGAACCGTTCGACGAGCCGCGGATCGAGGCGTGGCTGGAGGTGTGGAACCGGGCCAACGCCACCCACCTCGCCGCCCGCGGCCTCACCCCGCTCACGCTCGCCGCCGTACTCCCGCACCGCCAGCTCGCCGGGCAGCCGCTGCTGCTGCTCATGCTCGCCCTGTACGACGCCGACGGCAACGCCCTGCGCCGGCTCCCGGCAGCGGACGGGCTCGGGCAGCACGAGCTGTACGAGCGGCTGCTGCACAGCTTCGCCCGGCGCGAGGTCGCCAAGCACCGCCCCGGACTGTCCGAACCGGACACCGCGCGCGCGGTCGAGGAGGAGCTGCGGCGGCTGTCGCTGGTCGCGTTCGCCATGTTCAACCGCAACACCCAGTGGGTCACGGAGGCCGACCTCGCCGCGGACCTGGCCGCCGTGATGGGCGAGGCGCCACCGGCCGCGAGCGACCTGCGCGCGCCGCTGGGACGGGCCGAGATCGTGCTGGGGCGGTTCTTCTTCGTGCACCGGGCCCGCGCGATCCGGGACGGCGCCCGGCTGGGCACGTACGAGTTCCTGCACGCCACGTTCGGCGAGTTCCTGGTCGCCCGGATGACGTTCCAGGCGCTGCGCGACCTGGCCGCCCGGGACGCCGCGGCCACGCTGTCGTTCGGCACCGCGCCGGTCGACGACGACCTGCTGCACGCGCTGCTGTCGTTTTCGGTGCTGAGCGTGCGCACCCCGGTCGTCGGCTTCCTGCGCGGCCTGCTGTCCCAGCTGGACGGTGCCGGGCGGGCGGCGCTGGGCGCCCTGCTGGTACGGCTCCTGCGGACCGTGCACCACGCACGGCCGCCGCGCCGGCTGGCCGGGTACCAGCCGCGGGTGCTGCCGGTGCCCGGCCGGTACGCCGCGTACAGCGCCAACCTGCTGCTGCTCGCCGTGCACGCCGCCGGCCCGCTGCGGGCCAGCGAGTTCGTGGACGGCGAGCCGGTCTCCGGCTGGAAGCGGCAGGCCATGCTGTGGCGCTCCCAGCTGCTGTGGGACGAGTGGCAGAGCCTCGTGGACGTACTGACGCTGGAGCGGATCTGGGACGGCGACGCCCGCGACGTCGTGGTGGGCGCGGACGACGGCACGTTCCAGACGCCCCCGATCGACCTGCACTGGACGTACGACATCCCGCCCGGCGACCCGCGCCGCGGCCGGATCGAGATGATGGCGTCGCGGGACACCGAGTACCTGCGGCGCCGCACCCACCTGCTCTGCCGCACCAGCGACGACGCCGTCGTCCACAGCCTGGAGCCGATCGAGGCGACCCTGCCCAACGCCAGCCGCACGATGGCCGACCTGCCCGGCGAGCCGCTGCGGTCGGTCGCCCACGTGCTGCTGGAGGTGTTCCTGCTGCGGGTCCACGACAGGACGCCGGAGGAGCGCAAACAGCTCGTCGCGCGGTATGCCGACATCGTCCGGCGCACGGGCTGGACCGGATTCCTGCTGGACCTCGTGGACGAGATGGAGGGGGTGGGGCATGCGGGAGCGGATCCAGCGGACCGTTGACGGCCTCGTCGCCGGCGGAAGCGAGATAGGACTGCAGGTCTGCGTCATCCAGGACGGCGAGACCACAGTGGACGCCGTCGCGGGCCGCGCCGGCCCGGACGGGCCGCCGGTCGCGCCCGGCACGCTCTTCTACGCGGCCTCCACCGGCAAGGGCGTCGCGGCCACGCTCGCGCACGTCGCGGTCGAGCGGGAGATCATCGGGTACGAGACACGGGTGGCCGAGGTCTGGCCCGAGTTCGCCGCGCACGGCAAGGGTGGCGTGACGCTGCGGGACGTGCTGCTGCACACGGCCGGCGTGCCCGGCCTGCCGGCCGGCGTCACCGTGGCGGACATGTGCGACTGGGACCGGATGTGCGCGCTGGTCGCCGATGCCGAGCCGTGGTGGCCGCCGGGCACCGCGACCGGCTATCACGCGCAGACCTTCGGTTACCTGCTGGGCGAGACGCTGCGCCGGGCATCCGGACGACCTCTGTCCACATTGCTCCGGGAGCTCGTCACCCGGCCACTGGCGGTCGAGGGCGAGGTGTGCTTCGGCGTACCAGAAAGTCTGCTGCCGCGCGTGGCGACGCAGGTGGCCGGCCCGCCGCCGGAGCGACCACCGCCCGGGTCACCGGCGGCGCGTGCGACGCCGGCGGCGGTCATGCCCGACGCGGCCTACGCGAACCGGCGCGACGTGCTCACCTCCGACATCCCCTCGGCCGGCACGATGAGCGCGCGTGGCGTGGCCCGGATGTACGCGGCGCTGCTCGGCCACGTGCCCGGCGTGACGCTCGTGTCACCCGAGCGGCTGGCGCTGATGGCGGCGCCGGCGTTCTCCGGCGTCGACCAGGTGATGGGCTTCCCGACCACGTGGGCGTACGGCTACAGCCCCTACCGGCCGGGCGGGATCGCGGGGCGGGAGGGCTCGACGTTCGGGATGATCGGGGTGAACGGCTCGGCCGCGTGGGCGGACATCGACACCGGCGTGGCGGTCGCGGTGATGCGCAACCGGTTCGCGGCGGGTGACCTCACGGTGGTCGAGGGGGTGGGACGGATCGTGGCGGAAGGGGACCGTTAGGTGAAACCGGTGGTGGAGTTCGACGCGCGGTACAGCAGCCCGGGCGCGGCGGCGACGCCCTGGGCGGACGTGCTGGAGGAGATCGCGCGGGCCGAGGTCTTCTGGCTGACCACGGTCCGCCCGGACCGGCGGCCGCACGTGACGCCGCTGCTCGCGGCCTGGCACGGCGACGCGCTGTACTTCACGACCGGCGCGGGCGAGCGCAAGGCCGCCAACCTGCGTGGCAACGACCGCGTCGCGGTGACCACCGGCGCCAACGCCCTGCGCGGCCTCGACGTCACCCTCGACGGCGCGGCGACCCTGGTCGCGGAGGCGGCGGAGCGGGCCGGCGCGGCGAGCGCCTTCGAGGCGAAGTACGGCGCGCACCTGACCAGCCCGGACGGCACATGGGCGGGCCTGGGCGACACGATCCGGGAGGGCGGCGTGCAGCTCTACCGGGTGCGGCCGGAGGTGGCGTTCGCCTTCGCGAAGGGCGGCGTGTACGCCCAGACGCGGTACCGCTTCGTCTAGGCCGCGCGGCCACGGGTCAGCCGGCGAAGACAGATGGGTGCGCGCGCGGTGGTGGGGTGCCGTGGACGCGTAAATCCCGGACGGTCGCACGGCCCACGGCCCCCTGCCACATGCGCGCGATCATCGTCCCAGCCTAGGCGGGCAGCCCCGGGCGATGGGTCGCGCGGGCGGGCGGTCAGGGGGTGCGGAGGGCGTCGTCGACGCCGGTCTCGCGGCGGCCGAGGTGGACCGGGTCGCGGCCGGAGGCCACGTCGACCACGTGCATGTGGTCGCCGGAGACCAGGATCGCCCGCACCTTGCCGGTCTCCAGCAGCCGCCGTGCCACGTCCAGCCGCGCGGCCAGGAACGGCGAGGGCGTCCCGTCCGGGTACACCTGGGCGCCCAGCACGAGCGCGACGGGCGCCGGCGGTACCTCCTCGGCGGTGAAGATGTGCCCACCCGCGGCCGTGCGCACCCAGATCACGCTGCCCGCGACGGCGGCCGTGAGGGCCAGCGCGCCGGCGGCCGCGACCTTCACGCCGCGGCACAGCCAGCGGCGGAGGGTGGCCCTCAGCGGTGGGCGAAGTCGCATGGATCTCACCATGCCAGCGCGGGTCAAGCTGGCGGACGCGGCGCGCGGGACGTAGGCAGGGAGCATGCACACGATCACGCTGGACGAGCTCGAGGGGTGGGCCGGCGACCCGCTCGTGGTGTTCGTCGGGGTCAGCACGGGCGGCTCGGTGGCGCACGCCGCCTTCGACCGGTGGGCGGCCGCGCTGGGCCGGCCGTGGCGGCTGCGCGGGCTGGACCTGCCCGTGGACACGCCACCGGCGACGTACCGGCGGCTGCTCTGCGCGGTGCGCGGCAACGCGGCCGTCGAGGGCGCCGTCGTCACGGCGCACAAGCTCCGCCTGTACCGGGCCGCCGCCGGCGACATCGTCCCCGGTGACGAGCTCGTGGAGGTCACCCGGGAGGTCAACACGCTCGCCGCCGGCGACGGGCAGGTCCGCGGGTACGCCCGGGACGCGCTCGCCCTCTCGCACGTGCTCCCGCCGGCGGCGGACGTGCTCTGCCTCGGCGCGGGCGGGGCGGGTACGGCGCTGCTGCTCGCGCTCCGCGAGGGTGGGGCGGCGGCGAGCGCGACGTTCGCCGACGTCTCGCCGGCGGCGCTGGACGACCTGCGGGGCGTCGCGGAGCGGGCCGGCGCCGGCCGGGTACGGCTCGCGTACGTGCCGGTGAAGGGGCCGCGGGAGTGCGACGCGCTGGTCGCCGGCCCGCCCGCGCCGGCCCTCGTCGTGAACGCCACCGGGCTCGGCAAGGACGCGCCGGGCAGCCCGGTGACCGGCGCGGCGCCGTTCGGACCGGCCACACTGGCCTGGGACTTCAACTACCGCGGCGGGCTGGACTTCCTGCGGCAGGCGGCGGCGCGGGGCGCGCGGACGATGGACGGCTGGGACTACTTCGTGGCCGGGTGGACCGGGTGCCTCACCGCGATCGCCGGCGTGCCCTTCACCGCCGAGGTGCTCGCCGGCTTTGCCGAGGCGGCCGCGCCGTACCGTCCACGGTAGACACCTCAGGGCTTCCTGGCGATGCCGTAGTGGAGCACCAGGAAGGGCAGGCCGAAGACCCAGAACTCGTGCTCCGCCCGGAGCGCGCCGTCCCGGACGTACACGTCCAGCCGCTCGGCGAAGCCGTGCACGGCGAGGGTGGTCAGCTCCCCCGACTCCGGGTCGATGTGGGTGAGGTAGTGGCCGGGGTGGTCGAGGTCGCCGCGGCTGGTCAGCACCAGACCCCCGTCGGGGCGGGGCCGCGGCGCGAGCGTGGCGGTGAAGCTGGCCTGCGGCAGGGGGAAGCCGACGCTCACGTACCCCCGGCCGCCGTGCCGGTACGTGGTGTAGATGCCGACGTAGATCGGCTCGTCCGTGTCGGCGAAGGAGCGGATCCAGCCGCGGATGCCGATCACACCGTCGCCCGCAGGGCTGATCGTGTCGATCCGGCTGCGGATGCCGCGCTGCGTCTCGCGCTGGTTCATCGGCACGTTGGCCTGCCCGAGCGGGCGCGCCACCAGGCCGCGGTAGAGCAGGTAGCCGGGGCGCACCCAGAGCCGCCACTTCGGCACGATGTCGAGCGTGAAGCGGGTCGTGTGCTCGTAGAACTCCCGCACCCGCGGGTCCACCGAGGCCGGGTCGAAGCCCGGCCCGGCCAGATCGTCGAAGGAGGCCACGATGCCGACGTCCGGGGCGTCCGCGCGGAAGTCGCCGCCGACGACCGCGGCGAGGTCGCGCACGTATCCGGTGCCGACATAGCGGGTACGGGCGGCGAGCGGCACCACGAACGGCAGGTCCGTGGCGGCCACCCGCTCGGCCAGGAGGCTCACCTGCGGGTCGCGGAAGATCAGGGCGGCGCAGGTCCGGTACGCGAGCACGGTCGCGGCCGCCACCACCGCGCCCGGCGCCGCCCACCACAGCGAGAGGGCCAGCCCCACGAGCACGCCGGCGACCGGGCCGAGGAGCACCTTCTGCGGCCGCACGCCGAGCAGCCCGACCACCACGCCGGTGCCGATGCCGACGAGCAGCGGCCCGGCGCCGAGCCGGCCGGCGACCCAGCCGAGCGGCGCGGCGAGCGCCACGCTCGCCGCGATCCGCGCCCACAGTGCCGGGATCTCGCCGGGACGCTGCCGGGCCCGGGCCAGCGCCTCGCCGGCACCGAGCGCGGCGGCGCCGGCGACCGCCCCGGCCAGCGCGGCGGCGCCGCCCCGGTGCCCGGCCAGGGCGGCGCCAGCCAGCCCACCGAGCACCAGGGCGAACCCGATCGCGCCGGTCCGCACCTGTGCCACGGGCGGAATCTACCCCGTGGCGCGGCGGCTCAGGTGTACGGCAGCCGGATCACCGACTGGTTGCCGACCCCGAGCGTGGTGGGGGCGTTGCCGATCGCGCTCCACACCTCGACCCGTACCGTGCCGCCGCTCAGGTTGCCGAGCGCGCCGCTGGCCGAGGCGAGGCCGGCCGCCTGGGTGTAGTGCTCGTAGCCGGTGACCGGGTCGGTGGCGAAGTAGCGGTACGTCTCCACCCGCTCGAAGCCGCCGTTGCCGGTCAGGTCGTACGAGACCCGGACCTGGGTGCCGTTGCCGACCGAGCCGCCGGCGTCCAGGAAGAGGTCGAACGCGGTCGCCCCGCCGTTGTACGCCATGGTGAGGCCGGTCGCGGTGAAGGTGACCGGGTTGGCCGGCGTCCCGTCGTGGTTGGTCCCGCCCGCCGGCGGCACCGCGACCGTGCCCGCCGAGCCGCTCGCCCCGGCCAGCCCGCCGCCGCCCAGCAGGTAGCGGGTCGGCGATCCGGTGGGAGGCGGCGTCGTGGGCGGTGCGGTGGTGGGAGGCGGCGTCGTGGGTGGCGGGGTCGTCGGCGGCGGGGTCGTGGTAGGCGGCGTCGTGGGCGGGTTCGTCGGGTTCGTGCCCCCGCCGGCGCTGCCGCCGCTCCAGGTGTGGGCGCCGGTGGTCACCGTCCGCCCGGCCGGCACGCTCAGCGTGGTACCGGTGGAGAACGTCACGGTGATCGGCGCGTTGCCGATGTTCGACGCCACGTACGTGCGGGCGCCGTTCTTGACGAACGTGGCCGAGAGCGGATGGTTGGCCGAGACGGACGTGTCCACCGTGCCCAGCGCGGCCAGGTTGCGGATCCAGTGGAACGTGTGCGCCTTGCTCTCCCCCTCCTCGGAGGTGAAGCCGCTGTTGGCCCGGAAGTTGGCCAGCGCCGCGTCGCCGTCGCCGAGCGCCTGGAACTCCCACAGGATGTCCTGCCACACCGTCGGCGGCCCGCCGTTGTTGCGGACCAGCTCGGCGTAGTTGGTGTTCACATAGGACGGGTTGTAGCCGAGGTAGAGGTGTCCGCCGGTGACGGGCAGCATGTTGATGCCCTGGATCATCTCCGGCTCGGCGCTGAACCAGGTGGCGTACGCGGCCCCGTCGCCCCACACCATGCCGACCGTGGAGTGGCCGAACGCGGCGGGGAAGTTCTGGTCGGCCGAGTCGAACCAGTACTCCTGGATCGCCGCCGCCTGCGTGGTGTAGAGGAAGACGCCGGCGTCCCGGACCGCCGCGTTGCCGGTCGCCTGGCCCCACTGGATGAGCGCGCTGGCGAAGTTCTGACCCTCCGAAGAGGACTCCTGGTTGTTGCCGGCGCCGAACGAGCCGTGCCCGGAGGCCCAGTCGTGGCCGGCGTAGATGTCGAAGTCGCGCAGGTACGGGAAGCGGGCGTCGCCGCGGTCGTAGTTGTTGGCGTCCCGGACCAGCAGGTCGACCATGCCGCCGTACTGCCCGCTCGCGGCCCACGCCGGGTCGAACTTGGCGAGCGTCGCGGCCGCCGCGATGAAGTATCCATAGTGGAAGTGGTGGTCGTTGAGCTCCTGGTCCGAGCCGTACGACGCCGGGTAGCCGATGAGCGTGCCCCAGTTGGCGTTGTAGTAGAACAGCTGGCCGGCCTCGCCGGAGGAGGCGGTGAGCCAGTTGGTGAGCCGGTTGCGGATCGCGGTCAGCGCGCTGTCCCGCACGGCGGTGTTGCCCACCTGGTCGGCGATCTCGGCGATCCGGGCCGCGCGGCCCAGCCCCTTGCCGGCCCAGTACGTGTCGCCGCCCGACGGGCCCTCGGGGCTGCCCTGCACGGCGGCGAGGTACGAGTTGAGCGTGTTCAGGTCGGCGCCGGAGCTGTCCGCGACCGCCGGCACCTCGGGCAGCACCCCGCGGAACGTCATCGCGGTCTGGAAGCTGGGCACGCCGACCAGCGTGCGCAGCGCGCCCCGGGCCGACGTGTACGTCTCCGGGATGGGCGAGCCGCCGCTCAGGTAGCGCCACTGGTGCGGGTAGAGGCTCACGACGGCACCGGTGGCGCTCCCCTCGCGGGCCGTGGTGGTGAACGCGTACGTGGTGGTGAGCCCGTTGTTGGCCGGGTTGTACGAGTAGGCCACCCGGGTGCCGGTGACGTGCGCGTGGGCGTACTGGCCGTACCGGTTGGCGAGGTCGACCCGGGAGCCGGTGTCGGGCAGCAGCGCCACGGAGAAGTACCCGCGACCGGCCAGTGTGGACACGATGGTGCCGCCGCTGACCGTCCACGTCGCACCGCTCGGCGCGTACGCCACGTAGTCGCTGCCGCCGGCCGTGAAGCCGAGCGTGGCCCCGCCGTCGAGCCACACGGTCGGCGTGCCGGCGGTGGTGATCTGGGCGTTGCCGCCGGTCGCCTGGAAGTACGCGAACGGCAGCCCGTGCCCGATCGTCGCGCGCAGCGTGCGGGTGCCGTCCGTCCAGTACGGCGAGACGGTCCAGTCGCTCCAGCCGTCGACCCGTACCACCGGCGCGTTCAGCCCGGCGACCCCGACGAGGATGTCCTGCGTGTACGGGTAGTGGTACTCGCCGACGCCGGTCGCGGTGCCGCTGATCGCCGCCGTCGTGGTGTACGAGAGGCCGAGCCCGTTGCCGAACGTGTCGTACGAGATCGGGTGCGCGTGCAGCGGCTCGCTGTACGCGCAGTCCGTGCGCTTGAACACCAGCGACGACCACCAGTCGTTGGTCGGCACGGCGCCGGCCGGCGCGTTCGCGGTGAGGAACTGGCGCGGGTCGCTGGAGATGCTCCCGCACCCGGACGGGAGCGCCGCGCCGGGTGGGAGCGTCTCGGTGTAGCTGCCCGCCCCGACCGGCGCCGCGTCGGCGGCCCGCCCGGCGGCGACCGCGAGGAGCCCGCTGGCGAGGATCACCACCGCGCCGGTCGCCGCCAGGCGGAGCCGCTGCCGCCTTCGGGGTCGTCGAGTCGTTGTCGTCGGTCCGGCTCTCATCGCTGACCCCTTCAGGTCGAGACAGTGGGAAGCCGGGGCACGCTCCGACCCACCGACGTGAGAGCGCTCTCCCAGCGGGATCAGAGTGGCGGGTGTCGCTGTCGAATGTCAAGGAATTGTTGCCACGTCATTGCCATCCCGCAAAGCGGACACCGCGCGGTCCGCGTCCTCGCCGACCAGGTCGTGGTTGATCGCGGCACCCGCCATCAGGCCCTGCGCGGCCGCCGACACCACCTGGGCCATCAGGTCGGTCGCGTTGCCGGCGACCCAGACACCGGGCACGTCAGTCCGCCCGGTCGGGTCCGCCGCCGGGTACGCCGCGCCGAACCCCGTCGGGTGCTCCACCGGCTTCAGCCCCAGATCGGCCAGGACCGGCGAGGAGGCGACCATCCGGGTCGTCACCGCGACCACCTCGCGGGCCACGACCGTCCCGTCCTCGAGCCGCACCCCGCTGACCTGGTCGCCAGCGACCTCGACGGCCGCCACCGGCCCCTCGACCACCCGGACGCCCCGGGCCGCGAGGCGCTCGGCCTGCTCCCCGGTGAGCGGCGCGGCGGTGTGGGTGAAGAGCACCACGTCCGGCGACCACTGGCGAAACAGCAGCGCCCGCTCGGCCGACACCGACCCCGCGCCGAGCACGCCGATGGCCCGGTCGCGGACCTCCCAGCCGTGGCAGTACGGGCAGTGCACCACGTCCCGTCCCCACCGCTCGCGCAGGCCGGCGACGTCGGGCAGCTCGTCCACCAGGCCGCTGGCGACCAGCAGCCGCCGGGCCGCGAGCCGGCCACCGCCGTGGAGGTCGACCTCGAAGCCGTCCCCGGTGCGCCGGGCGCCGCGCGCCGTACCGTCCACTATGGTCCCGCCGTAGCGGGTCACCTCGGCCCGCCCCCGCGCGACCAGCTCGGCCGGGCTCATCCCGTCCCGGGTCAGGAAGTTGTGCACACCGGCGGCGGGGGCGTTGCGCGGCGCGCCCGCGTCCACCACGGCCACCGCCCGCCGGGCCCGGGCCAGGGCCAGCGCCCCGCTCAGCCCGGCCGCGCCACCACCGATCACGATCACGTCGAACTGTTCCATGCGCTCGACGGTCCCCCGTCCCGGCGTACCCGGCAAAGATTCTTGCTGTTATGGCAAACTGGGCCGATGGACGGCGACCTGGAGGGAGTGCTCGCCGCGGTCGGCCCCCGCCTGCGGGAGCTGCGGCGGCGGCGCCGCACCACGCTGACCGACCTCGCCGCCGCGACCGGCATCTCGGTCTCCACGCTCTCCCGGCTGGAGTCCGGCCAGCGCCGCCCGACGCTGGAGCTGCTGCTGCCGCTGGCCCGCGCGCACGGCGTGCAGATCGACGAGCTGGTCGGCGCGCCACCCACCGGCGACCCCCGCCTCCACCTGCGCCCGATCCGCCGCAACGGCATGACGATGGTGCCGCTGACCCGCCGGGCCGGCGGCGTGCAGGCCTACAAGCTGATCTTCGGGAGTGGACGGTCCACACCGGACCTGAAGACCCACGACGGGTACGAGTGGATGTACGTCCTCAATGGACGCCTGCGGGTCGTCCTCGCCGGCCAGGAGCTGGTGCTGGGGCCGGGCGAGGCGGCCGAGTTCGACACGCGGGTGCCGCACTGGTTCGGCACCGCCGACGGCGAGCCGGTCGAGGTGCTCAGCCTCTTCGGCCCGCAGGGCGAGCGGGCCCACCTGCGCGTCGGCGCCACCCGCACCCGCCGCGGGTCGTAGGGGGCCGGCGCGGCGTCGTAGCGTGGGGCCAGCATCGGAAGACGACCGGCGACGCACCCCGGCGGCCGCACCTGGCCCGGGCCACCCGGCACGAGGTGCGCTACCGCGATCTCCGTCGTGGTCCCGACCGTCGCTCCCGCGGCCTCACCCTCCGCGCTTGGTCGCGGTTCCACCACGACAGCGCCGGGCGCCGCGCGCGGCCCGGGCCTCGCGCGGCGCCCGGGCGATGTGTTCGCGGAGCTCTCGAGCTGCCCCGTCCGTGCGTCCGCGACTCGACGGCCGCCGCGCCCGGTCGGGCACGGCAGTGCCGGGGCGACGAGTCGCGGAGCTGTCGAGCGCCCCGTCTCTGCGTGCGGCTCGAGAGCTCCGCGCACGCACCCGCCGATCCCGGCTGCGGCGGAGGCCGGGGAAGCCGGCGAGCGCCAGCGAGCCGCCGGCCGCGGCGGTGCCCGCGGGAACGCACCCCGGGGGAACGGTCCGCGGCTGAGGCGGACCGGGGATTCGCGCTGTCTTTGCGTCCTTCGGGTCAGGCCGGGCCGGCGAGGCCGACCAGGTTGCCCTCCGGGTCGGTGAAGTGGGCGACCACCAGGTCGCGGCCGGGCGCCCGCTCGGGGCCCATCACCCGCTTGCCGCCCAGGCTCTCCGCTCTGGCCAGCGCCGCCTCGACGTCGGGCACACCGACGTAGAACACGGTGTGCGGCGGGTGGCCGGCACCGCCGCCGACGCCGCCCGGGATGCCGCTCTCGGGCTGGGTGAAGCCGTACCGGCCGGGCTCGGAGACCGACGGGGCGACCGGGCCGCCGGTGTCGAACCCCCAGCCGAACAGGTCGCCGTAGTAGCCGCGGAGCCGCTCGGGATCGGCCCCGATGATCTCGAAGTGTACGACCGGCTGTCCCATGGGCCGAACCTACAACCGCGCCTCGCCGGGCCGCCACACGACCAGCGCGACGTCCCCCGCGCGCTCCGCGAACCACCCCGACGGCGACGCGGACCGCAGCACCGACCGCAGGTCGCGCTCGAACTCCGCGAGGCGTTCACCGAACAGGTGCGGCGCCGACCACGACAGCGAGAACACCGACGCCACCACCTGGTCGGCCGAGCGCTCGTGGACCGTGCCGCCAACCACCGGCAGCCGCTCCGGGCCGGTGTAGCCCGCGGCCAGCATCACCTCCGCCTCGCCGGAGGGCGTGCCCTGCGGCAGCAGCGCGGTGCCGGCCCGGCGCACCGGCCCCAGGTACCGCCGCACCAGCGCGCCGATCGCCTCGTGCGGCGGCTGGGGATGGGGCAGCGGGTCGGTGCCGGACTCGCCGCGGTGGGTGATCCCGTCGACGTGCACCCAGGCGCCGCCGGGCTCCAGCATCCCGCGGACCAGCCGGGCCACGAGCGGCCGGTCCATCCAGTGGAACGACTGCGCGAACGTCGCCACCCGGAACGTCCCCAGCCCGGCGGGCAGCTCCTCGGCCCGCAGGTGCCGCCACTCCACACCGTCCACACTCGACCGCCGCGCCTCCTCCACCATGTCGCGGTCGGCGTCCACCCCGACGGCGCTCTCGAAGAGCGGGGCCAGCAGCCGGGTCACCGAGCCGGGCCCACACCCCACGTCGAGCAGCCGCCCCCGCCCGTCGAGCCCCAGCCCGTCCCGGAGCACGGTGGCGACCTCCGGCGGGTACGGCAGGCGACCGGCAGCGTAGTAGCGGGCGCTGCCGGCGTAGAGCGCTTCGTTCACCGCACGACCTTAAGGCCAGATCCGCTCCCGCCGCCCGCGGGTTTCTCCGCCCGCGCGGCTCGCGGCGGTACGGTGAGCGCATGGACGACCGGCATCCGGCCCTGGCCCGCCTCGACGCCCTGGTCGGGCGGTGGACCGTGCGGCCGCGGGTGGAGGGGCTCGGCGCGGGGTGGAGCGAGTTCGCCTGGGTGGAGGAGGGCAGGTTTCTGCGGCAGGTCTCCGACGCCGACCCGCTGCCGGAGACCGCGCCGGCCGCCTGGCGGGAGAACAACCCCCTCCCCACCACCGGGATGATCGGGCTCGACGACGCCACCGGCGGGTTCACCATGCTGTACGCCGACCGCCGGGGCGTGCACCGCGTCTACCAGATGGCGTTCGACGGTCGGGTGTGGACGGTGTGGCGCGAGGCGCCCGGCTTCGGCCAGCGTTTCACCGGCACGCTCAGCGACGACGGCCGCACGATCGACGGCCAGTGGGAGATCTCCCGCGACGGCGAGACGTGGGACGTGGACTTCGCCATCACGTACACCCGCGAGGGCTAGCACCACCCGACCGGGCCCCGTCGACCGGGTCGGCGACTCCACGTACCCGATCGGCTCTATTCCGTAGCCAGACGTCGCGGCATCACTCCGCGGCCGCACGAACACTCTCAGGTGATGCCGCCACAAAGGACAGTCACGTGCCCGACTCATCCGTTTTGGTCGCTTGTGCAGAGAGCGCATCGGCGCTACTGTCTTGCTGCGACAACGACGAATGCGTTGATCTCTGCGATGGGATGCGACCGCGCGAATCGCGATCAATCCCAAGCGTCGACACATTCACGCCAAGAGCATTTTGGTGTTCCTCATCGAGAATCTTGACGAAGCGCTTGCGAGACCTGGAACTGAGATAGGAGAAGCGCCAGGCGTCCCACCACTCCCGGGCTATCCGCTCGTTGAAAAGACGCGAAGCGTTTGTCCGCAGCGTACGCACCGACATCATCCGCAGATCCCACGCCATGGCCCAGTGGCTGACGATGAGGTTGGCGTAGACCTTCAGGGTCGCGTCACCGTCCACAGTGGGGTCGACGCCGTCGACGTAGAGGAACTTTGGATCTTGAAGCGCCAGTTTAGCCAGCTCAAGGTGCTGCGCCTTAAACGAATAGAGCTGCGTCATGCGGTTCTGCCGCCACTGCAGCAGGAGGGACGCGGCCACGCCACAAAAGGCCAGGCTGGACAAGATCGCGGAAACACCGGCATACGCGTCGCCGACATTGGCGAGGAAGTCCCAGTCTTGACGGCTCCCACCGAGCCGACCGAGAAGGACCGGCGCCCGGAGCATCAGGATCAACAACGCCACGCCAAAAGCGATCACGAATACCGCCGGCCACGACGGCCAGCCATCTCGACGGCGCAGCACAACGACCTCCTTGAGCCACGCTAGCTGGGCCCCTCACAGGGCATTGTCATTGTTACACCAGCCATCAATTTCTCCAACGATTTCGATCTCTGCCCGACGCACCCGAGAAGTGGAACCGCTATAATGCGCAACTCCCGAGCACCAATATCGCCTTTGCGGAAATGGTCAACGGATAGGGCCGTCCCGGTTAGCTTGACAATCGGCACGTCTGCCACATCGACGGGGGAAAGGTTGCTCCATGCCTAGGACGATCAGAACACCCTGGTACAAGAGCACGCGCAGCGCCATGGGAAACGAGTGCGTCGAGGTACGGGCCTCCGGGCAGGTCGTGCAGCTACGCGACTCGAAGCACCCGGACGCCGCGACCCTCTCGTTCGTCCGGGGGTCGTGGCACGGCTTCATCGCGGGGGTGAAGCTGGGCGAGTTCGACCGGACGGGATGAGGCTCGCCGCGGCGGGCGGCCCGTTGACGCGTGCCGCGGGGCGGGCACCGCGCCTCGGGCTGAGCCGCGGGGCGTACGATCGTCTGCCTGACCGGGCGAAGCAGAAGGAACTTCGGGTTGCCAGGAGTACAGGTACCGGACGAGCAGGTCGCACCAACGCCGCAGGCGCAGGCACCGGAGGAGCGCAGACGACCGGCCTGGCGGCGCGGCCTCTCCATCGGGTTCACCGTCCTCGCCGCCGCCCTCGTGCTCGCCGCCCTCGTCGCCCCCGACGACCTGGAGCTGCTGCGCCCCGGCGCCTTCGCCCGGATACCCCTGGAAGCCCTCGTCGGCTGCGCGCTCCTGCTCCTGCTCCCGGCGACACCGCGCAAGGCGGTGGCCGCCGCCGCGGGCGCGCTCCTCGGGGTCCTGGCCGTGGTCCGCCTCCTCGACATGGGCTTCCTCTCGGTGCTCGACCGCCCGTTCGACCTCGTGCTCGACTGGGTGCTCTTCGACGACGCGCTGGTCGTGCTCCGCGACTCGGTAGGGCAGGCGGGCGCGGTCGGCGCGGTCGTCGGCGCGGTGGTGCTGGCCGTCGCGGTGCCGGTGCTCCTGGCCTTCTCGGTGCTGCGACTCTCCACTGTGGCCGCCATGCACCGCACCGCCGCCGCGCGGGTCGCGGGCGCGCTCGCCGCCGCGTGGGTGGCCTGCGCGGTCGCCGGGGTGGAGGTCGTGCCGGGCGAGCCGGTCGCCGCCCGGGACACGGCCGCGCTCGCGTACGACCACGGGAAGCAGGTGGTCACCAGCTTTCAGGACCGGCAGGAGTTCGCGGACGAGGCGGCGGTCGACGCGTTCCGGGACGTCCCGCCGGAGCAGCTGCTCGCCGGCTTGCGGGGCAAGGACGTCGTGCTCGCGTTCGTGGAGAGCTACGGGCGGTCCGCGGTGGAGGACCCCGAGTTCGCGACGCGGGTCGGCGGGCTGCTCGACGAGGGGACCCGCCGGCTCGCCGCCGCCGGGTACGGCTCACGCAGCGGCTGGCTCACCTCGCCCACCTCGGGCGGCGGCAGCTGGCTCGCCCAGTCCACCCTCCTGTCCGGTCTGTGGATCAACAACCAGCAGCGGTTCCGCACGGTGACCTCCAGCGACCGGCTGACGCTGAGCGGCGCGTTCGGCCGGGCGAACTGGGACACCGTCGGCGTCATGCCGGGCATCACGCGGGCCTGGCCGGAGGGGCGCTTCTACGGCTTCGACCGGGTGTACGACCTGCACACGCTCGGCTACCGCGGCCTCGGCTTCAGCTGGGCGACCATGCCCGACCAGTACACGATGCTCGCCTTCGAGCGGCTGGAGAACGCCAAGCCCGGCCACCCGCCGCTGATGTCGGTGATCCCGCTGGTCTCCAGCCACGGCCCGTGGACCCCGCTGCCCAAGTGGCTCGAGTGGGACCAGGTCGGCGACGGCTCGATCTACATCAACGAGGCGCGGGAGGGCGATACGCCCGAGGAGGTGTGGAAGGACCCGGAGCGGGTGCGCACCCAGTACCGCCTCTCCATCGAGTACTCGCTCAACACCCTCGTCTCGTACGTGGAGAGGTTCGGCGACGACAACCTGGTGATGATCTTCCTCGGCGACCACCAGCCGGCGCGGATCGTGACCGGCGCGGACGCCTCCCGCGACGTACCCATCTCGATCGTCGCCCGCGACCCGGCGGTGCTCGACCGGATCTCGTCGTGGGGCTGGCAGGAGGGGATCAAGCCCGGCCCGCAGAGCCCGGTGTGGCGGATGGACAGCTTCCGGGACCGCTTCCTGACCGCCTACGCCCACTGAGAAACCCACAAACGGCCATCAGAACCGCACGCGCTCCACGAGCCAGCGGTTCGAGATCCTCCGGGTCCACCGCTCGCGCACCGGCGCTGGACACTCCCGGTCGACGGGCATCTATCCACTCTTCGCCCCCCGGTCACACGCGCGGCGACAGCAACCACGAAGATTCCTCACGATCGATCCATCCGGATTGTGGGGAGGAAGCATGTTCAAAAGGTCCACTGTGGCCGCCGTCGCCGCCGCGACGCTCGTGGCCGCGGGGCTCGCGGTGCCGTCGCCGGCCGCCGCCGCGCCCAGCCGGGCACAGCTCGCGCTGCGCTGGGCGCCGATCCACCACCAGGACGTGGACGCCACCGGCAGCCACGCGCTGGGCGGGCGCGCCGACTACATCACCCGCGTCGACTTCGACGGCGACCTCGACGGGCGCAACAACTGGGACCGCGCCGGCCAGTCCGGCACCTCGCTCGCCGCGGCCGCGTACTACTCGGTCGCCGAGACCAGCACCCACTGGTACATCACGTACCTCTTCTTCCACCCCCGCGACTGGGTCGACCACCCGTTCTTCGAGACCGAGCACGAGAACGACGGCGAGGGCGTCATGTTCGCCATCGAGCGGGACGGCTCGGAGTACGGCGTGCTGCGCGGCGCGGTCTCCGTCGCGCACACCAACTTCTACTCGTACACGCCGTCGGGCAGCGCCTGGACCGGCGGCCGGGAGAACGTCGACGGCACGCTCAACTTCGCCGCGTCGCCGCACGACTCGTTCTCGCACCCGGTGACCGCGCAGGAGGCGCAGGGGCACGGCCTCAAGGCCCACCCGCAGTACGCCATCAACGGCGACGGCATCGTCTACTACCCGTCGACGGCCGGCGAGACGCCCAGCGACGGCAACGACCGCGACGTGCGCTACCAGCTCATCGACATCTTCGCGGCCGGCGGGCTGTGGGCGCAGCGAAACAACCCGAGCCTCTTCGCCAACCTGGGCACGTTCGCCGGCGACACGTCGGGCGGGTGCGGCTCGGGCACGTTCGGCTGCGGCACCAACTCCGCGAACGCGCCGTGGGGCTGGGACGACGGCGACGACCTGCCCGGGCGCGGCGAGATCGCGACCGACCCGGCCAAGCTCTCCGCCGAGTACTTCACGATCCCCGGCGGCGTCTCCCGCTCGTACACCTACAACCCGTACACCGGTGCGGCCGCCGCGCTGAAGGAGGCGGCGAAGACCGCGCCACGCGTGGTCGACTGACGGTCCGGTGCGGCCGGGCGCGTGGGCGCCCGGCCGCTCACGGGTACGGCGGTCGGGGGTGGTCAGCCGTCGACGAGCAGCGCGCCCACCTCGGCGGCGCGGTCGCCGAGCACCTCGCGGAGGCGGGCGGCGATCTGCTCCGGGGTCTCCCCCGCGCCGACCGCGGCCAGCACCTCGCCGGGTACGCCCTCGATCTGGGCGCCGATCGCGTCGAGGTCCTTCTGCAGCTGCTTCCTGGTCTCGTCGTCGATGTGGCTGACGGCGCCGGCGAGCGCCTTGACCGCGCCGGTCATCCAGCCGGCCCACACGTGCAGCGGCACGCGGCCCGCGCCGGTGGGGCTCGGGACGCCCTGGGCCAGCACGAAGTGCGAGTCCCTGAGCTGCCTGGCCTGCTCCGGGGTCATGTCCTCAACGTCCTCTCCGATTTTCGCGCCGGCGAGCGCCTTCGTCACGTCGTCGCGGAACCTGCGCATGCTGAACGTGGGGTCGGTCTTGGTCGACTTCTCCCCCTTCGGTGCCGGCTTCGGCTGGTGCTCCTTGTGGCCGGCGATCCGGCTGACCGGGATGTCCAGCCGGCGGGCGAGGGCGGCGACGCCGCGCACGTACGACGCGTACTGCCGTTCCGTCCACTCCTCACCGTCCCGGTTGGAGTGCTGTGCTTCGATGCCGAGCAGGACGGAGTTGCCGAAGCCCCGGTTGGGGCCGGCCCAGCCGACCTTGTTGTGGTTGCACTTGCCGGAGGCGACCACGTGCCAGTCGCCGGTGCGCGACAGGTAGAGCTGGGCGATCGGCGGCGGTGCCGTCGCCGACCCGTGCAGGAGGGTGTGTATCTCGCCGCTGTCGGTGGAGTCCGCCGAACCGGCGGTGGCGTGGCAGGTGATGCCGCGGATCGTGCCCAGCGAGCCGCCGCGGGTCTTCCAGCCCGGGACCTCGTGCACGGTGAGGCCGGCGTCCCGGAGCACCTGCGCGAGCCACAGTAGACGTGCCATGACCGCGATTGTGGTGCGGCCGGAAATGCTCGTCTACGGGTGCGTCACCCACCCGTGCGGTCGTATTGCGGACAGCATCATCCGGCGTGTCACGCGCTCAGGAGAGCAGGTCGATGAGGCGGCCGGCGTTTCGCTGCGCGTAGTCGCTGTAGCAGTTGTTGGTGAGAACGTGCATCTGCTCCGTCTCACCGGCCAGCTTCTTCAGTTTCGGCGCCCACTCTTTCAGCTCGCCGTCACTGTAGAGGTAACCGAACTTCTCGTAGATGTTCTTGCTGGTCCACTTCTCGCTGTGGCCGTGGAAACGCACGACGGCCAGGTCGGCGGTGGCGGCGAGCACCGGCGGAACCGACGACTTGTACCCCTGCGGCATGTCCACCGAGACGTACGGCAGCTTGTGCTCGCGCAGGAACTCCAGCGTCTCGTCGCGGTTGGCGCCCTCGAACCAGGAGGCGTGCCGAAACTCGTACACGGCGCGTAGCGGCCGCACCCGGCGCTGCACCTCCAGCAGGTACTGCTTGTTGGCCCGGCGGATGGTGAACCAGGGCGGGAACTGGAACAGCAGCGCGCCCAGCTTGCCCGCGTCGACCAGCGGCTGGAGGGCGGCGAGGAAGCGCTCCCACACCTGCTCGTACGCGGCCGGGTCGAGGTCGCCGGGATAGACGTTCTTCTTCTCGGTCTCCGGCCGCAGGTCCTTGTAGATCGCCGAGACCTTGGTCGGGTGGCCGGTCAGCAGGCTGAACGCCTTGACGTTGAACGTGAAGCCGGGCGGGGTGCGGGCCGCCCAGAGCGCGGCGGTCTGCTCGGCCGGCGGCGAGTAGTACGTGGCGTCGACCTCGACCAGCGGGAACTTCTCCGCGTAGTAGCCGAGCCGCTTTTCGGGCGTGTCGGCGCTCTTCGGGTACCAGCCGGACTCCAGCAGGGTGCGGTCGGTCCAGGAGGCGGTGCCGACCTTGATCTCACCCACGTCAACCAGTCTGCACCAGAGCTGTGCCACCCGCGCTCGCTCCGCTCGCTGTCCGCGCTAGCCGCGCTCGCTCCGCTCGCCCAGCGCGGGGTGCCGGGGGTCGTCCATCCGCACCACCAGGTCGGCGAAGGCCGCCGGATCGACCTCGTCCGCGTACCGGGCGTAGGCCGGCAAGGTCCACCGCTGGTCGGCCGGCATCCGCCGGTCCAGCGCCGCGGGCGACAGGACCAGGTGCAGGGCCACGTCGAACGGGAGGCCGCCGCCGAGCAGAAACTGGCCGCTGACGAGCACCGCCGCTCCGGGTGGCGCGGTCACGTAGGGCGCGCGGGTGGCCCGGTCGGTCGCCGGGTCCCAGAGGCTCGGCAGCAACCGTCCCGTGCCGCCCGGGGCGAGCGGGTCGAGCACCTCGCGGCGCAGCCCGGCCTCGTCCAGCCAGCCCAGGTAGAAGGCGTCCGGGTTGTCCCGCCCGTACTCGAAGCGCAGCGACGCCGGCCGCAGGAACCCGGCGGCCGGGACGTGGACGGCGGCCCTCCCGCGGGCCCGGAGCGGGTCGACCAGCGCGGCGGCGAGGCGGTCCGGGTCGGCCGGGGGCGGCCCGTCGACGGCGACCCGCAGCCACTGCCCGGCGCGGTCGGCGGCGAGCCGGTCGGCCAGCTCCTCGACCAGCAGGTCCGGGGTGATGGGACGCACGCGCACCCCACCAGCCTCCCTCAGGCGCCACGAGGGCCGGGCGGCGGCTCAGGCGTCGCGGTCGACGACCACCCGGGCGTCGTCGGCCAGGCGGTAACCCACCCCGTACACGGTGGTCACCAGCGGCACGTGCATGCCGATCTTGGAGCGGAGCCGGCGGATGTGCACGTCGACCGTACGGGCGCCGGCGTGCTCGTAGCCCCAGACGCCGGTCAGCAGCTGGAGGCGGCTGAACACGCGGCGCGGGTTTTCGGCCAGGAAGAGCAGCAGGTCGAACTCCAGCCGGGTGAGCCGCAGCTGCTGGTCGCCGAGCAGGACCGTGCGGGAGGCGGCCAGGACGCGCAGCGTGCCCTCGCCGGCCGGCACGGCGGCGGTGGCGGTGTCCGGCTCGTCGCTCTCCTCCTCGGCCAGCGGCTCGGCCGCCGGCGGCGAGAGGCTCACGGTGCCCTCGCCGCGCTCGACGAGCTCGCGCGCCACTTCGAGGAGGCGGAAGGCCTGCGGGGTCAGCCCGTCGTCGCTGGCGAGCGGGATAGAGAACGTCACGGTGAGTGTGGGCGAGCCGCCCGCCGGGCGGCGACCGCCGGGAGTCCGGCCCGGCCCGGGTGGCTGCGACAGGTGCCATCCGGTGCGGGTGGACGTGGCGACGACCGACATGGGTCCTCCTCAACGATCGGATATCGCCCGCGCGTCCGGCACGCCAATTGGGCCGGTGCTAGTACGGCGAGACGAATCCCCAGGAAACTCGAGTTTTTGCAGCGGTGTCACCGGGCCAATTTCCCGGCGACATTCCACCCGTCAAACGGTTTCCGATCAGGGAGAGACCCACCCGTAAGGTAGGACGAATAGAGGCGCAGAAGGCACACGAGTTTCCCCAACAGACCGCATGGCACGATCGTCCCGGCCCGCCGGGTCTCCGGTCAATAGGCGCGGGCGTTGCAGAAATGTGACAATCGACAACCTTTGCGGGAATCGATATCTCTCACTCGATTTAGCCATTGCACGCTGAAAGGGCCGGCCACGCTGCGTGAAACGGTCGGGTATCGTCTCCCTGCTGTGGACATGCTGACGACCCCGGGGCAGCGCCGGTCGGCGCTCGCCGCGCTCACGCTGCGCCTTGGGCGCCGACGCCGTCCCTCCTCGTCGCCTCGCCCCTCGGATCGGACGTTGTCGGCCCCGGGGCGCACAGCGCGCCTGCTGGCCACGGTGGCCGCCGGAGCGCTGCTGCTGCTCGGCACCTTCTGGGGCGTCGACGACGACTTCCCCTTCGGCCCCTTCCGGATGTACTCGACGGCGCCCGGCGCCGACGAGCCGGCCCCCGACACCCGGGTGGAGGGGGTCGACACCACCGGCGCGGTCGTGTCGCTGACCGAGCGGAGCACCGGCATCCGGCGGGCCGAGATCGAGGGGCAGCTGGCCGCGTACGAGGCGGACCCGTCCCGCCTGCGCCAGGTCGCCGACGCGTACGCGACCCGCAACCCGTCCGCGCCGAGGCTGGTCGAGGTGCGCATCGTGATCCGCTACGAGGGTGTCCGGGACAGCCGCCCCACCCGTACCCATACGGACGAGACGGTGGCCTCGTGGAGACCGTGAGACGCTGGCTCTTCGAGCCGGTGCCGCGCGGCCGGATCGCCGCCTTCCGCACGCTCGTCTACCTCTTCGTCGTCGCCGACCTGACCGTGATCACGCCGTGGGTGCGTACCCACGCCCACGTGCCCGGCGACCTGTACCAGCCGCTGCTGGTCGGCCGGCTGCTGCCGCTGCCCACGCCCACTCCCCTGCTCGTACACGGGATCTTCTGGGCCCTGCTCGTGGCGAGCGTGGCGGCGGCGACCGGACGCGCGCCGCGGGCCCTGGGCTGGACGGTCTTCGCGCTCTACTTCGAGTGGATGATCATCGCGATGAGCTACGGGAAGGTGGACCACGACCGGTTCGGCTTCCTGGTGGCGCTCGCGGTGCTCCCCACGGTGGGGCGGGCCCGGCACGGCGACGCCACGCCCACCGAGGCCGGCGGGTGGGCGCTGCGGGTCACCCAGATCGCGGTCGTGTGCACGTACTTCCTGGCCGCGTTCGCCAAGCTCCGCTTCGGCGGCGTCGACTGGCTGTGGAGCTCGGTGCTGGCCCGCGCGATCATCCGCCGGGGCACCGACTTCGCCGACCTGATCGCCCAGGTGCCCTACCTGCTGATCGCCGCGCAGGTCGGGATCGTGGCGTTCGAGCTGCTCAGCCCGCTCATCTTCGTGCTGCGCGGCCGCTGGCGGTACGCGGGGATCGCGTTCTTCTACACGTTCCACCTGTTCACGTACGCGACGATCACGATCTCGTTCGCGCCGCACCTGGTGGCGATGGCGTCGTTCCTGCCGCTGGAGAAGGTGCGGCCGGTCTCCTGGCTGCGCGCGCGGTCGCTCCGCCCCCGAGCCGGCAGCGGGATCGCTCAGACCTGAGCGTCGTGCCGGGGCACCGCGCAGGCGGCCGTGCCGCCCGGCATGCGGTGCCGGTTGCGGGCCACCCAGCGGTACGCCGGCCAGGCCAGCGCGCGGACCGGCGGCAGGCGCAGGACCGCGCCGGCCGGGCGCCACCAGGGGCGGCTGGAGCGCAGCAGCAGGGCGATCGCGTCCGGGCCGGCGGCGGTCGCGCCGGTGCCGGGGTCGACCCACTGCACGGCCTCCGCGCACCGCTCCGCGGTCAGCCCGAGCGCGTCGAGGTCGGCGAACTGCCACGGCACGATCCGGGCCGGCGTCGGGACGCGGCGCCGGGCGAACTCCGCGCACGAGGTGCAGAAGGCGCAGTCACCGTCGTACACGAAGGTCGGTCGGTCCATACCCTCCATGGTGCCCCACGCGCCGGCGGTCCGCGCCGCCGCGGTGGTCAGGCGTCGACGAGCTCGACGCGGGCGTCGTCGGCGAGGCGGTAGCCGATGCCGTACACGGTGGTGACCAGGGGGACGCCGTCGCCGATCTTCGCGCGCAGCCGGCGCACGTGGACGTCGACGGTGCGGGCCACCGCGTGCTCGTAGCCCCAGACCGCGCCGAGCAGCTGGAGGCGGGTGAAGACCCGGCGCGGGTTTTCGGCGAGGAAGACCAGCAGGTCGAACTCCAGCCGGGTCAGGTCGACCGGCGCACCGCCGAGCGTCACGGTGCGGGAGGCGCGGGAGAGCCGGATCTGGCCGGGCTCCTGCGCCGCGGGCAGCGCGAGCGGCTCGGCGGGCGCGACCGGGGTCGGCGTGATCGTCACCGTGCCCTCCCCGCGGTCCACCAGGTCGCGGACCACCTCCAGGAGGCGGAACGCGTGCGGGCTCATCGACTCGCCGGCCAGCGGCACCGTGAACGTCACGGTGAGCGCCGGGCCGGGCGTGCCCGCGGGGCGTCTGGGCGCCCGGCCGGGGCCGGTGAGCTGCTGCGGGTGGCGGCGCTGCGGGATCGCGATGACGCTCATGACGGGGCTCCTCAGGTGGTCGGCCGTAACCGGGGGTCGCCCGGTGCGACGGCCTGCTGGAGGTATCGGTAGACGTCCGCCGGGCCGAAGGCGGGCAGCCCGGCCAGGCGCCAGGCGGCGAAGCCGCCCACGAGGTCGGTGGCGCGGTGCAGCCCCAGGTCCTGCAGGGCGGCCGCGGCGAGGGAGGAGGTGTAGCCCTCCTGACAGAAGACGATCACGGGCAGGTCGTACCGGCCGGCGATCGGGAGCCGCGCGGCGCTGCGCGGGTCGAAGCGCCACTCCAGGACGTTGCGCTCGACGACCAGTGCGCCGGGGATCTCGCCGCTGGCGGCCCGCTGGGCGGCCGGGCGGATGTCGACCAGGTGCGCCCCGCGCCGGTACGCGAGGTGCGCCTCCTCCGGCTCCAGCCGGCGCAGCCGGGCCCGCGCCTCGGCCAGGATCTGGTCGATCCCCTTCGACCCGCCAGGCGCCCGGTCGGTGTGCTGCCCCGGACAGGAAAGTGCCGTTCTCACTGGGCCAACCTTTCGCCGGGCGGACTCGGAACGCTCGTCCTCGCGCTCACCAGGACACCCCCGCGCGCTCGACCTCGGCCACCCGGAGCTTGCCGTCGACCAGCCGGTAGCGGGTCATCGAGCGCAGCGCCGGCGCGTACACGTGGATGCTGACCGCGGGCACGGTGCCCTCGTTGGCGACGCCGTGCACGTGGTGGCTGCCGAAGCGGCGGCCGGAACCGGCGGGCAGGTCCATCTTGCGCACCCGCCCGCCGCCCGGGGCCCCCGCGGAAACGTGGAGCGAAGCGGAGCGTTTTTGTGGGGTGGTTATCGCCGTCCGCTCGACCAGGGCACCGGAGACCACCGTGAACGCCCCGGCCGAGCCGCCGTGGTCGTGCCAGTCGGTGTGCTGGCCGGGCAGCCAGGTCAGGAGCCAGACCTCGTGCTCCGGCGTCTCGGAGAGCCGCGCGTACCACCGCTCGACCGGGTCGTACCGGGGCTGGATCGGCCATGAGTCGGGGTCCGCCGCCCACCGCCGCGCCGCGGCGAGCAGATCCGAGAAGAACGTCATGGCACACACCCTACCCTATAAACCCCATCGGTCTAGTAGGGATGGCCGGAATTTCCTACGCGCCGCCTTCCTTCAGCTCCACCGTGGTGGGCTGGAACGAGGTCCCGTTCACGTCCACGCCGGCGCCCTTGAGCGCGTCGATCGCCTTCTGGACGTACTCGTTGGTGTAGGCCGTCCCCTCCGGCTGCTTGGTGATGACCGTCTGCCCGTCCTGGTTCTTGGTGGTCAGCGAGAGGTCGACGGTCTGCTTCCAGGCGGTCTCGTCGAGCAGGCCGACCCCGTTCGGCGACGGCCAGACGAGCTTGTTGACCTCGTTCATCTGCCAGAGCTGGTGGCTGGCGCCGAGCTTGGAGCCGCGCTTGACCACCAGGTCGCGGCACTCGGCGGCGTTGTCCCGGCAGTACGCCCAGCCCTTGAGCGAGCCGGTGAGGAACTTCACCGCCGTCTCCTGGTACGCGCTGTCGCCCGCGAGCTTCTCGCTGTTGGCCCAGACCGCGTCCTGCAGCATGGCGGTGCCGACGTCGTTCCAGTTGAGGACCGTGAAGTCGGACGGCTGGTAGAGCGCGCCGGTCTTCGGGTTCTTCGCCTCCAGCAGCTGGGCGTACTCGTTGTAGCTCATCGCCTGCGCGGCGTCGATGTCCCGGCGCAGCAGCGCCTGCATGTCGAACTGCTGCTGCACCAGCGTGACGTCCTTGCCCGGGTCGAGCCCGGCCTTGGTCATCGCGGCGAAGAGCTCGAACTCGTTGCCGAAGCCCCAGTTGCCGACCTTCTTGCCCTTCAGGTCGGCGGGCGCCTTGATGCCGCTGTCCGCGAACGACACCTGGTATGTGCCGGAGCGCTGGAACACCTGGGCGATCTCGGTGATCGCGGCGCCCTGCTCGCGCGAGGCGAGCGCCTTGGGCACCCAGGCGACCGCGAAGTCGGCCTGGCCCTGGGCGAGCACCGTCTGCGGAACGATGTCGACGCCGCCCTCCAGGATCTGCACGTCCAGGCCCTGCTCGGAGTAGAAGCCCTTGTCGACCGCGGCGATGTACCCGGCGAACTGGGCCTGGACGAACCACTGGAGCTGTAGCTTGACGGTCCTGGTGCCGCCGGTGTCGCCGCTCGGGGTCGCCGGCTCGTCCGCGGTGCCGCAGGCGGCGAGCGCGAGGACACCCGCGAGCGCGCCGCCAATCATCTTTCTCATCGCATCCTCCAAGGGGGGGTGAGTTATCCGGAACGGCGCCACGGCGTGGCGAGCCGTTCCAGGCCGAGCGCGGCGGCGTAGAAGAGCAGACCGAGCACGCACGCGCCGACCACGAAGGCCCAGGCACGCGGGTACGCGGTGTTCGCCGCCGCCGAGGTGATGCGGGAGCCCAGGCCGTCCTGCAGACCGCCGAAGTACTCCGCGACCACCGCCGCGATCACCGCCAGGGAGGACGCCTGGCGCAGACCGGTGAAGACGAACGGGAGGGCGCCGGGCAGCCGTACCAGCCGGGTGAACGTCCAGCCGCCGGCGGCGTAGCTGTCCATCAGCTCCCGGTGGGTGGGGTCGACCTGGCGCAGCCCGCGCAGGGTGTTGACGAAGACGGGGAAGAAGACCACGATCGCGACGACCATGCGGCGGGGGATGCTGCTGGTCGACTCGAACATGTTGTTGAGGATCGGCGCGAGCGCGATGATCGGCAGCGCGTTGAGGGCCGCGGCCACCGGGATCGACGCCTCACCGAGCAGCCGGAAGCGGCTGGCCGCCATCGCCGCGAGGATGCCGAGCAGCGCGCCGGCGACCAGGCCGACGAGCGCGTTGGCCCCGCTCGCCTTCCCGGTCTGCCAGATGATCTCGCGGCTGAGCCAGAACTGCTCCCCGATCGCCGACGGCGCCGGCAGGATGAACGGCGCCACCCGGCCGGCCTTGACGACCAGCTCCCACAGCGCCAGCCCGCCGACCCCGACGGCCAGCGGCGGCAGCAGCGCGCGTAGCAGGCCGGAGAGCCCGCGGGCGCGCCGGCGGCGGCCGAGCGTGACCGGCGCGGTCGGGTCGGCCGCGACCACCGGGTCGGCGGTCGCGCTCCCGGCCTGCCACACTCCTCCGCTCGGCGCCGGTCCGCCGTCGTGGCTGACGCCGGTAGCCTCGCGACTGCCGCTCATGAGGCCGCGACCTCGGTCGAAGCGGGCGCGGGCGTACCGCGCAGCGCCTTGCGCACCTTGGTGATGCCGGCGAAGAAGCCGGCCGACTGCCGGGTGGCCTCGGTGCGGTCGCCGAGGTCGATCTCGATCACGTCGGTGATCCGCCCCGGGCGCGGGGACATGACGACGACCCGGTCGGAGAGGTAGACCGCCTCGGGGATCGAGTGGGTCACGAAGATCGTGCTGGTGCCGGTCCGCGCGCAGATCCGCAGCAGCTCGTCCTGCAGCCGCTCGCGGGTCATCTCGTCGAGGGCGCCGAACGGCTCGTCCATCAGCAGCAGCGGCGGGTGTACCGCGAGCGCCCGCGCGATCGCGACCCGCTGCTGCATGCCGCCGGAGAGCTGCGCCGGGTAGTGGCCGGCGAACTCGGCGAGCCCGACCAGGTCGAGCATCTCCCCCGCCCGCTCCCGCCGCTCGGTGCGGGAGGCGCCGCGCAGTTCGAGGGGGAGCTCCACGTTGCGCCGCACGGTGCGCCAGTCGAAGAGGCCGGCCTGCTGGAACGCGATCCCGTACTCCTGGTCCAGCCGGGCCCTGCGGGCCGGCTTGCCGGCGACCGTGACGGTGCCCTCGGTCGGCGGCACCAGGTCGGCGACGAGCCGCAGCAGCGTGGACTTGCCGCAGCCGGAGGGGCCGATCAGCGACACGAACTGTCCACTCTCGACGGTCAGGTCGACGCCGGTGAGCGCGACGACCTGGCCGGCGCGCCCCGGGTTGAAGACCTTGCCGACGCCGGTCAGCTCCACAGCGGCGGTCATGCTGCGCCCACCCTTCCCGCCAGGACCCCGGCGGCTCGCTCGCCGCGCTCCCTGACGCCCGCGGTCATGCCGCCCTCCGGCGGTTGAGTGCGAACTCGGCGATCCCCACCACCGCGGCCACCGCCAGGCCGAGCAGTGCCGCGCCGACCATCGCGGTGTAGACCTTGGCCGGGTCGGCGGTCGCCTCCCGGGAGTACTCGATGACGAGGCGGCCGATGCCGCCCCGCGTACCCGTGGAGATCTCTCCGACCACGGCCCCGACGACGGCCGCGGCCCCCGCGAGCCGCAACGCCGGGAAGAGATAGGGGGTCGACGCCGGCAGGCGGAGCTTGACCAGCGTGTGCCACCACCCGGCGGCGTAGGTCCGCATCAGCTCCTCGGCCACCCGCGGCGGCGACTGGAGGCCGCGCAGCATGCCGACCGCGACCGGGAAGAACGCCAGGTAGGCCGCGATCGTCGCGACGGACATCCAGGGCTGCCACGGGTAGGAGCCGAGCGACAGCCGGCCGCCCCACCCGGCGATGGCCGGCGCGAGGGCGATGAGCGGCACGGTCTGGGAGAGGATCACGTACGGCAGCAGGCCCCGCTCGACCACCCGGAACCGCTGCATCAGGACCGCCAGCAGCAGCCCGACGAGCGCCCCGACGCCGAAGCCGACCGCGACGCCGCGGAGCGTGAACAGGCACGCCTTCAGCACGACGAGGCCGATGGGGTCGCCGCCGGGCAGCTCCGGCTCGCCGAAGCGGCGCAGCACGTCGTACACGTGCGGCATGGCCGCGTCGTCGGCCCGGGGCAGCAGGCGCACCCCGAAGAGGCTGGTGCCGTCGTCGCCGCCGACCGCCTTGTACGCCTCCCACAGCAGCACCGCCACGAGGACCGCGCCGATCCCCGTGGCGAGCGCCCGCGCCCTTCTCATCGCGTGGCGGCGTGCTCGGCGCGCAGCGCGGGGATGATCCGCTCCCCGTACGCGGCGAGGGTGTGCTCCTTGTCGTCGTGCTGCAGGTACACCGCGAACTGGTCCACGCCCAGGTCGCGCAGCGCCCGCAGCTTGGCCAGGTGGGACTCCACCGGGCCGAGCACGCAGAACCGGTCGACGATCTCGTCCGGCACGAACGCGGTGTGCGTGTTGCCCGCCTTGCCGTGCTGCGAGTAGTCGTAGCCCCGGCGCCCCTCGATGTAGTCGGTCAGCGCCTGCGGCACCGCGCCGCTCGCGCCGTACCTGGCGACGATGTCGGCCACGTGGTTGCCGACCATGCCGCCGAACCAGCGGGTCTGCTCGCGCTGGTGGGCCAGGTCGTCGCCGACGTACGCCGGGGCGGCCACGCAAAACTTGATGGCCGCCGGGTCGCGCCCCGCCTTCTCCGCCGCCAGCCGTACGGTGCTGATCATCCAGGCGGCGATGTCCGGGTCGGCGAGCTGCAGGATGTACCCGTCGCCGACCTCACCGGTGAGCGCGAGCGCCTTCGGGCCGTACGCGGCGACCCACATGGGCAGCTCGGTGCCGGGTTCGACCCACGGCAGGCGTACCTCGTTGCCCCGGTACGCGACCGGCCGGCCGGCGACCAGCTCGCGGATCACGTGTACGCACTCGCCCAGCTCCTTGAGCGTGGTGGGCGGATAGCCGAGCGTGCGCAGCGCCGAGTCGCCGCGGCCGATGCCGCAGATGGTGCGGTCGCCGTACATCTCGTTGAGCGTGGCGAACAGCGACGCCGTCACGGTCCAGTCGCGGGTGCCCGGATTGGTCACCATCGGGCCGACGACCACCGTGGACGTACGGGCGAGGATCCGCGAGTAGATGACGAACGGCTCCTGCCACAGCAGGTGCGAGTCGAACGTCCACACGTGACTGAACCCCGCCGCCTCGGCCTCCACGGCGAGGTCGACCACAGTGGACGCGGGTGGGTCGCACTGGAACACGACGCCGATGTCCATATGTCACCGTACTTTCGGGAAGCCGAGGTCCACTTCGGACGTCGTCTCGCTCTTGATTTTCGGCGGCTCCGTGGGCCACCGGGAGGTGACCACCTTGGTACGCGTGTAGAACTGCAACCCCTCCGGGCCGTACATGTGCAGGTCGCCGAAGAGGGAGGCCTTCCAGCCGCCGAAGCTGTAGTACGCCACCGGCACCGGGATCGGCACGTTGACGCCGACCATGCCACAGACCGCGTCGTACTGGAAGCGGCGGGCCGCCCCGCCGTCGCGGGTGAAGATGGCGGTGCCGTTGCCGTACGGGTTGTCGTTGACGAGCTTGAGCGCCTCGTCGTACGTCTCCACCCGCACCACGGAGAGCACCGGACCGAAGATCTCGTCGGTGTACAGAGTGGACCCGACATCGACGTTGTCCACAAGGGACGGGCCGAGGAAGAAGCCGGGTCCGTCCGTCGCCGGGTGGTCCCTGCCGTCGACGACGAGCTCGCCCGCGGAGAGGTAGCTGGCCACCCGGTCGCGGTGCTCGCGGGTGATGAGCGGGCCCATCTCCGCGTCCGGGTCGGACGCGGGCCCGACACGGATCTTGCCGAGGCGCGAAGCGATCGCCGGGACGAGCGCGTCGCCGGCCGAGCCGACCGCGACCACGACGGAGACGGCCATGCACCGCTCCCCCGCCGAGCCGTAGCCGGCCGAGACCGCCGCGTCGGCGGCCGCGTCCACGTCCGCGTCGGGGAGCACGACCATGTGGTTCTTGGCGCCGCCGAGCGCCTGGACCCGCTTGCCGGCCCGGGTGCCCGCCTCGTAGATCGCCCGCGCCACCGGGGTCGAGCCGACGAACGAGAGCGCCCGCACGTCCGGGTCGGCGATCAGCGCGTCGACCGCGCTCTTGTCGCCCTGGACCACGTTGAACGCGCCGTCCGGCAGCCCGGCGCGGCGCAGCAGGTCGGCCAGGAGCAGGGAGACCGACGGGTCCTTTTCGCTCGGCTTGAGCACGAACGCGTTGCCGGCGACGAGCGCGTTGCAGAACATCCACATCGGCACCATCGCCGGGAAGTTGAACGGCGTGATGCCGGCGACGACGCCGAGCGGCTGCCTGATCGAGTACACGTCGACACCGGTGGCGGCCTGCTCGCTGTACCCGCCCTTGAGCAGGTGCGGCGCGCCGGCCGCGAACTCGGCGTTCTCCAGGCCGCGGGCCACCTCGCCGGCCGCGTCGGCGACGGTCTTGCCGTGCTCGGCGGAGAGCAGGGTGGCGATCTCCTTGCGGCCCGAGTCGACCAGGTCGCGGAAGCGGAACATCACCTCGGCGCGGCGGGACAGCGAGGCCGCCCGCCACTTCGGCTGGGCGTCGAGGGCGGCCTGGACCGCCGCGCGTACCTCCGCGTCGGTGGCCGCGACGACGGCGGCCTGCTGCTCGCCGGTGGCCGGGTCCCAGACCGGGAGGCGGCGCTCGCCCGCGCCCTCGACCCGGCCGCCGTTGATCCAATGTGGAACGATTCGCATGGCCATCACACCAGGTAGCTCGAGAGTCCACGGGGCAGGTACTTACCGCGCCCCTTCGCCCCGTGGTAGGCGCCCTCGCGCACGATGACCTCGCCGCGGGAGATGACGGTGTCGACCTTTCCGGCGATCTCGTAACCCTCGTACGCGGAGTGGTCCATGTTCATGTGGTGGGTCTCGACGCTGATCCGGGTGCGGCCGTTCGGGTCGTACACCACGATGTCGGCGTCCGAGCCGGGCGCGATGACGCCCTTGCGCGGGTACAGGCCGAACATCCGGGCCGGGGTCGTGGCGATCGTCTCCACCCAGCGCCGCAGTGAGAGCTTGCCGTCGACCACGCCCTGGTACAGCAGGTCGACGCGGTGCTCGACGCCGCCGATGCCGTTCGGGATCTTGGAGAAGTCGCCGATGCCCAGCTCCTTCTGGTCCTTGAAGCAGAACGGGCAGTGGTCGGTCGAGACCACGGCGAGGTCGTTGGTGCGCAGCCCCTGCCACAGGTCCTTCTGGTGCGACTCGTGCTTGCTGCGCAGCGGCGTGGAGCAGACCCACTTGGCGCCCTCGAAGCCGGGCGCGCCGAGCTGGTCCTCCAGCGTCAGGTAGAGGTACTGCGGGCAGGTCTCGGCGAAGACGTTGCGGCCGGCGTCGCGGGCGGCGGCCACCGCGGCGAGGGCGCGGCTCGCGGAGAGGTGCACGATGTACAGCGGGCAGTCCTGGGCCACCTCGGCCAGCATGATCGCCCGGTTGGTCGCCTCGGCTTCGAGGGCCTCGGGGCGGGTCAGGCCGTGGTGGATCGGGTCGGTCTCGCCGCGGGCCAGGGCCTGCTGGACGAGGACGTCGATCGCGATGCCGTTCTCCGCGTGCATCATGATGACCGCGCCGTTGTCGCGGGCCTTCTGCATCGCGCGCAGGATCTGGCCGTCGTTGGAGTAGAAGACGCCCGGGTACGCCATGAAGAGCTTGAAGCTCGTGATCCCCTCGTCGGCGACGAGCTGGTCCATGGCCTTGAGCGAGTCGTCGTCGACCCCGCCGAGGATCATGTGGAACGCGTAGTCGACGTGGCAGTTGCCGTCGGCCTTGGCGTGCCAGGCGGCGAGCCCGTCCTGCACCACCTCGCCGGTGCGCTGCACGGCGAAGTCGATGATCGTGGTGGTGCCGCCGAACGCCGCGGCCTTCGTACCCGTCTCGAACGTGTCCGACGCGAACGTGCCGCCGAACGGCAGCTCCATGTGCGTGTGCGCGTCGATGCCGCCCGGGATCACGTACTTGCCGGTGGCGTCCATGGTCTCGGTGTCGGCGGGTCCGGCGCCGGGCGTGTAGATCGCGGCGATGGTCTCACCGTCGACCAGGACGTCGGCCGGGGCCGCGCCGGTGGGGCCGATCACGGTGCCCCCGGTGATCAGCAGAGTCATGTTTTCCCCTCCGGGCTTTCGGTTATGGCTGGACCAGCGGGCCGTAGGCGTCCGGGCGGCGGTCGCGGTAGAAGGCCCACCGGTCGCGCACCTCGGCCAGCAGGGCCAGGTCGAGGTCGCGGACGATCAGCTCGGCCTGGTGCGGGTCGCCGGTCTCGCCGACGAACTTCCCCTCCGGGTCGACGAAGTACGACGTGCCGTAGAAGTCGTTCTCGCCGAGCGGCTCGACGCCCACGCGGTTGATCGCGCCGACGAAGTACTCGTTGGCGACCGCGCTGGCCGGCTGCTCCAGCTTCCACAGGTACGACGAGAGGCCGCGGTGGGTGGCGCTCGGGTTGAAGACGACGGTCGCGCCGGCGAGGCCGAGCGCCCGCCAGCCCTCCGGGAAGTGGCGGTCGTAGCAGATGTACACGCCGATCCGGCCCACGGCGGTGTCGAACGTGGGGTAGCCGAGGTTGCCGGGGCGGAAGTAGAACTTCTCCCAGAAGCCCTTGACCTGCGGGATGTGCGTCTTGCGGTACTTGCCGAGGTAGGTGCCGTCGGCGTCGACCACCGCGGCCGTGTTGTAGAGGACGCCGGGCTGCTCCTGCTCGTACATCGGCAGGACCATCACCATGCCGAGCTCGGCGGCGAGCGCCTGGAACCGCTCGGTGGTCGGCCCGGGGATCGACTCGGCGTACGAGTAGTAGGCGCTGTCCTGGACCTGGCAGAAGTACGGCCCGTAGAAGAGCTCCTGGAAGCAGGTCACCTTCGCGCCCTGGGCGGCCGCCTGGCGCGCGTACTCCTCGTGAGCCTTGATCATCGATTCTTTGTCGCCGGTCCAGGTGGTCTGGACGAGCGCCGCGCGGATGAGGTCTGCCATAGGGGGTCCCCTCTGCTCTTTACTCCGCTTGCCCTCTTCTGGTCTCCGCTTGCCCTCTTCTGGCGGTATGGCGTAGGACTTTAGTGACACAGGTGCGGGCGGACAATGGCGAGATTGTTACAGGATATTGCGTAGGAGTAACATGCTCCAGCTCATCGCCGGTGCGGTCGACGATCGCACCGCCCGCGGGGTCGCCGCGGCGGTGAGCCGTCTCGTGCACACCGGCGAGCTCCCCGCCGGCACCCGGCTGCCGACCGTGCGCTCGGTCGCGCAGGCGCTCGGGATCAGCCCGACGACGGTCAGCGAGGCGTGGCGTTCCCTGGCCAGCGCGGGGGCGATCCAGACCCGCGGGCGCTCCGGCACGTTCGTGCTCACGCCGAGCCGGCCCCGGCAGAAGATGCGCTTCTCCCGCCTCGTCGCCAACCCGTCGACGCTGCCGCACGACTTCTCCACCGGGGTACCCGACCACGACCTGCTCCCCGACCTGGCGCCGGCACTGCGGCGGATCGGCGACACCCGGCTCACCACCTCGTACCTGGAGGACCCGGTGCTGCCCCGGCTGGAGGTGGTGCTGCGCGAGCGCTGGCCGTACCCGCCGCAGCAGCTCACCGTCGTCGACGGCGCGCTGGACGCGCTCGACCGCGTGGTCGGGGCGGTGATCCGGTTCGGCGCGCGGGTGGTGGTGGAGAACCCGACCTTCCCGCCCCTGCTCGACCTGCTCGAGTCGGTCGGCGCGGTGCCGGTACCGGTCACGCTCGACGGCGCGGGCATCTCGCCGGCCGCGCTGGCGGCCGCCCTGGAGTCCGCGCCCACCGCGGTCTTCCTCCAGCCGCGCGCGCACAACCCGACCGGCGTCTCGATGACCCCGGAACGCGCCGCGGACCTCGCCGCCCTCCTCGCCGCCCATGAGTCGATCATCGTGGTCGAGGACGACCATGTGGGCGATATCGCCACAGCTCCGGCGGTTTCACTCGGCGTGCACCTGCCCGACCGGGTGCTGCACGTGCGCAGCTTCTCCAAGAGCCACGGCCCCGACCTGCGCCTGGCCGCGGTGGGCGGCCCGGCCGCGCTGGTCGCCGCGATCGCCGACCGCCGCCTGCTCGGCCCGGGGTGGTCCAGCCGCGTGCTCCAGGCGGTGCTGCTGGACCTGCTCACCGACCCCGCGACGGTTCGCGTGGTGGCCGGCGCCCGCCGCGAGTACGCCCGCCGCCGCGACCTGCTCCTGACCGCGCTCGCCGTCCACGGCGTGGAGGCGACCGCCGCGGACGGCATCAACATGTGGATCGCGGTACGCGACCAGCAGGTCGCCCTGGTCACCCTCGCCGCGCACGGGATCGGCGCGGCGCCGGGCGCGCCGTTCGAGGTACGCCCGGTCGGCGGCGACCACATCCGAGTCACGGTCGGCCTGGTCCGGGACGGCTTCGAGGACCTGGCCGCGATCCTCGCCGAGGCGGCGGGCGCGCGGCACCGGGCGAGCGGCCACCGCACCCGGCCGCTGCACCGCGCCGCCCGCTGACCTGACGACCAACCGCAGCTTCGCGCCGCGCGCATCCGCCGGCTCCCACTCCCCTTGTTCTTCCGCTCATTCGAATCCCTATGGCTCATTTTTGCGACTTGATAATTCGTGGCGAATTTCCCTTGATCGACGAAAATAGCTGGTGCTCTTGGCGGCGGCGGGAGACAATTATGGGGTGTTGGCGGATGCGTTTGCCGAGCTCAGAGGGCTTGCTGGTAAGTGTGCCGACGCTCCGACCTGGCCGCTTGACGATGACGCGCTCGTCGATTCTCTGGACGCCATCCACCAGGTTATGCAGGCCGTCACCGCCACGGAGTTGCATCTGGTCCGAGAAATCGACGGCCGCAATCTATCCGTTACGCGGCACGCGTCCGCGACCGCCGTCTGGCTTCGCGAGCACCTGCGGATCAGCATCCATTCCGCGAAACGGTTGATCGACCTGGCACAGGCCCTCGACGAGCGGCCCGCGCTCGACGCCGCCCTCGTCGGCGGCGCCGTCAACGCCGAGCAGGCCGCGGTCGTGGCCGCCGCCGTCCGAGACCTGCCCGCCGACCTCGGCCAGGAGCTGGTCGGCGAAGCCGAGACGGTGCTGATCGGGCAGGCCAGCCAGTTCGAGCCGAGCATCCTGCGTAAGGCCGGGCAGCGGATCCTCACCCACGTCGCACCCGAGGTGGCCGACGCCGCGGATGCCGCCGCCCTGCAGCGCATGGAGACGCGCGCCGCGCAGTCCCGCGCGTTCCACCTGACCCGGCAGGGTGACGGTCGGGTCCGGGTGACCGGCTGGCTCGACGAAGCCGGCGCCGCCGTAGTCGACGCCGCCCTGGATCCGTTGTGCGCACCCCGCCACGACCATGACGAACCCCGCACCCCCGCCCAACGCCGAGCCGACGCCCTGGTCGAGGTCTGCGACCTGGCCACCCACACCGAGCGACTGCCCGACAACGGCGGACAGCGGCCGCACGTCGTCGTCACCGTCCCCTACGACCTACTGCACCAACAACTCGGCATCGGGACGCTGGACACCGGCGGCCGGCTCAGCGCCGAACAGGTCCGTCGGCTCGCCTGCGACGCCCGCATCCTCCCCGCCGTCCTCGGCGGGGATGGGCAGGTCCTCGACCTGGGCCGCACCCGCCGACTCATTACCGGACCACTGCGCCGGGCCCTGGAGCTACGCGACCGCGGCTGTGCGTTTCCCGGCTGCGACCGGCCGCCGCGCTGGTGCCACGCACACCACATCCGCGCCTGGGCCGAGGGTGGGGCGACCACCCTCGACAACAGCGTCCTGCTGTGCGGACACCACCACCGCATCGTCCACCGTGGACATTGGGCCGTCCGCCTCGCCACCGACGGACGGCCCGAGTTCGTCCCGCCCACCTACGTCGACCCGCGACAACGTCCCCGCCGCAACCTCTACCACCACCGGACGTGACGAGCAGGGCGTGCGCGGCTCGCCCTTTCGCTCCCCCGCTCGACGAAGCCGGGTTGAACCGGGCCGAGGGATCGCCACGCCCGGCACGCCATCCAGCATCCGGTCTGGACCCGACCACGCTGGCCAGCGCCTGTGCCAAGTCCATGCGCAGTTCCACCACGGCGTCCTCGACCGTGTGTCGCTCACCCGACCAGTCGATGTCCGCGTCCGAAGCCGCCGCACGGCCAACTCCGTGACTGCGGCGGGATCGACCGGCTCGTCCCCCGCCACAGCGGGCAGCATCCCCCGAAAGCGCGGCCACCGATCAAGTCGAGCGGGACAACGCCAGGGTCGGACGCACGAAGGACGCCGCGGCGGCCACATGAGCAGCACCCGCTAGTCAGTGCGCTGGCCACCAACGTTCACCGGGTGACCGGCGGCCTTCGGCCGCTGGTCACCCGGGCCGGCGAAGCCGGCAAAGGTTAGTGCCACCGCACTGGCGCGCTCACCAGAGATCGTGGGCGGGCTCGGTCAGGGGGTGGGCGGGTCGAAGAGGTCGGGGTTGTCGGCGATCTTCCGCAGGTGGGCGCCCGGGTCGGCCACCAGCCTGCGGGCGTCCAGGTCGAGGATGCCGCCCACCGCGACCACGTCCGCGGCCAGCGTGCCGTCGGGCTTGCGGAGCTCCTGCCGCAGCTTGAACGTCTTGCCGCCGCCCCACTCGAATGCGCAGGACACGTCCACCTCGTCGCCGGCGCGCAGCTCGGACAGGTACCGGATCGTGGTCTCCAGGACCACCGGGCCGGAGCGGCTGGCCTGCAGCTTGGCGGGCGTGATGCCGGCGGCGCGCAGGTACTCCCAGCGGGCGTGCTCCGCGTACTGCAGGTAGACGGCCTGGTTGAGGTGGCCCTGGATGTCCAGCTCGTAGCCGCGCACCCCGACGCGGACCTGGAAGAGATCCCCCCTGCGGCCTGACACTCCCGCCCGCCGCGGCGGGCTCGTATGGCGTGGACCACGCCGGCGGGGCCGCCGCGCCGGCAGCGGCGCGGCGGCCCCGGGACGGTTCGTAGCGGGTGCGGGTGTCAGCGGCTGAGGCGCTGGTAGGCGCGGACCGACAGGGGGAAGAAGATCGCGACCAGCAGCGCCGGCCACGCGACGGCCATGAGCGTGGTGTGCTGGGCCACCCAGGAGTCGCCGCCCCAGCCGGGGTTGCCGAACAGCTCGCGGGCGGCGCCGACGGTGGCGGAGAGCGGGTTCCACTCGGCGAGCGCGCCGAGCCAGCCGGGCATCGTCTCGGGCGAGACGTACACATTGGACAGAAAGCCGAGCGGCCACACCAGCACCTGCAACGCCATCAGCGCCTCTGGGCTGCGCAGCACCAGCGCGAGCCAGATGCCGAGCCACAGCAGCGCGAACCGCAGCAGCAGCAACAGCCCGAACGCCCCCAGCGCCGCCCCGATCCCCTCGTGCCAGCGCCAGCCGACGGCGAGGCCGCAGGCGACCATGGCGGCGAGGGTGAGCAGCGAGTTGAGCATGTCGGCGGTGGCCCGCCCCACCACGACGGCCGAGCCGGCGATCGGCATCGCCCGGAAGCGGTCGGTCACGCCGCGGTCGGCGTCCGTGGTGACCGCGGTGTAGGTCGCCTCCAGCCCGAAGAGCATCGTCGTCGCGAACATCCCGGGCAGCAGGAACTCCCGGTAGTCGCCGCCGCCGGGCACCTCGATCGCGCCGCCGAAGAGGTACCCGAACATCAGCACGAGCATCACCGAGAACAGCAGCCCGAACACGATCTGCCACGGCTGGGCGGCCCAGTGCTTCAGGTCGCGCAGCGTGATCGTCCACCCATCAGCCAGTGCCCAGCGCAATCTCATCCCGCCACCTCCGTCGTACGCAGGAAGACCTCGTCGAGCGTGGGGCGGCGCAGCGCGATGTCCTCGACCGCGATGCCGCGCGCGGCGAGGATCCGCACCGCCTCGGTGAGCGCCGCGACCCGGTCGCGCACCGGCGCGGAGACGCGCCGGCTGTCCGGGTCGACCTCCGGCTCGGCGTCCGCGAGACCCTTCAGCACCGCCGCCGCACCGGCCAGGTCGGCGTCCGCGCGCACGACCACGTCGAGACGGTCACCCCCGATCCGGGATTTCAGCTCGTCCGGGGTACCGCCGGCGACGACCCGCCCGTGGTCGAGCACCGAGATCCGGCTCGCCAGCTGGTCGGCCTCGTCCAGGTACTGCGTGGTGAGCAGCACGGTCGTACCGTCGGCGACCAGCGCCCGGACCGCCGCCCACACCTCGTTGCGCCCGCGCGGGTCGAGGCCGGTGGTCGGCTCGTCGAGGAAGAGCACCGCCGGCCGCAGGATGAGGCTGGCGGCCAGGTCGAGGCGGCGGCGCATGCCACCCGAGTACCGCTTGACCGGCTTGCCCGCCGCGTCGGCGAGCCCGAAGCGTTCGAGCAGGTGGTCGGCGCGGCGGCCGGCCTCCCGCTTGCCGAGGTGGAAGAGGCGGCCGAACATCACCAGGTTGTCCCGCCCGCCGAGCACCTCGTCGACCGCCGCGTGCTGGCCGACCAGCCCGATCCGTTCCCGGACGTGGGCCGGCTGGCGCGACACGTCGTACCCGGCGACGAGAGCCCGGCCCCCGTCGGCCCGCAGCAGCGTCGCGAGAACGCGCACCGCGGTGGTCTTGCCGGCCCCGTTGGGGCCGAGCAGGCCGTGCACCGTGCCGGCCCGCACGTCGAGGTCGAAGCCGTCCAGCGCGGGCTTCTCGCCGTACCGCTTGTGCAGCCCCTCCACCTGGACCGCGAGGTCAGAAGCCATGACACCCCCATACTCTCTACGCCGTACAGAATAGGCGCTCGCGGAGTATAGCTCTACGCTGTACAGAGTGACCACCGAGTACAGCGGCGGGAGCGACCCGAAGCGGATCATGGAGCTGCTCTGGGGCGCCCCGGAGCGGACCCGCCGCGGCCCCAAGCCCCGCCTCTCCGTCGACCAGATCGTGGCGGCGGCCACCGCGCTCGCCGACGCCGAAGGGCTGGCCGCGCTCTCCATGCGCCGGGTCGCCGAGCGGCTCGGGGTGACGGCGATGTCGCTGTACACGTATGTGCCGGGCAAGGCGGAGCTGCTCGACCTCATGCTCGACCGGGCCTGCGCGGAGACCGCCAAGCCCGACGACGTACCGGGTGGCTGGCGGGCCCGGCTGGCACTGGTGGCCCGCGAGGCCTGGGCGCTCTACCTGCGCCACCCGTGGCTACTGCACGTCGCGACGAACCGCCCGGTGCTCGGCCCCAACCTCATCGCCCGGTACGACTACGAGCTGCGCGCGGTGGAGGGCACCGGCCTCACCGACATCGAGATGGACCTGGTCGTGACGATGGTCGGCGACTACGTGCACGGCGCCGTACGGGGCGCGCTGGCCGCCGCCGCGCTCCCCCGGGACACCGGCAAGAGCGACGACGAGTGGTGGGAGGAGCTCTCCCCGCTGCTGGAGCAGGTCTACGACGCCGCACGGTTTCCGCTGGCGACGCGGGTCGGCGCGGCGGCCGGCGAGGAGTACAACGCGCCGGTCGACCCGGCTCGCGCGTTCGAGTTCGGTCTGGAGCGGCTGCTGGACGGGGTGGCCGCGCTGATCGAGCGCCGCTAGCGGCCGCCGTCGTACGCCGACTGGGCCTCGCGGACGGCGGGCATCGCGTCCTCGACCAGCTCGATCAGCTCCAGGAGCTTGGCGGCGATCCGCTTGCCGACCTCGGTCAGCGAATACTCCACGCGGGGCGGGATCGTCGCCCGCACGTCGCGCCGGACCAGGCCGTCGCGCTCGAGCGCCTGGAGGGTCTGGGCAAGCATCTTCTCGCTGATCCCGTCGACCCGGCGGCGCAGCGCGTTGAACCGGTAGGTGTCCCCGGAGAGCGCGGCGAGGGCGAGGATGCCCCACTTGCCGGCGACGTTTTCCAGCACGGGGCGGGAGGTGCAGGCACGCGCGAACACGTCGGCGACGAGATCCTCCATGGCCTCCTCTTGCATGACCACCAGACTACCCGATGGTGGGGTACTCTCTCATGGTTAGTGCTCTCCGAGAGTTAGTGGAGTCTCCCCCATGACCGTTGCCGTCACCGCCGCCAGTGGCCACCTGGGCCGGCTCACCGTCCGCGCCCTGCTCGACCGGGGCGTCCCGGCCGGTGACATCGTCGCCGGCGCGCGCAGCCCGGAGAAGATCGCCGACCTGGCCGCGCTGGGCGTGCTGGTGCGCGAGGCCGACTACGACCGGCCCGAGACGCTCGCCGGGGCGTTCGCCGGGGTCGACCGGCTCCTGCTGATCTCGGGCAACGCGGTGGGCACGCGCGTCCCGGGCCACACCAACGCGGTCAACGCGGCGGTGGCGGCGGGTGTGTCCCTGATCGCGTACACGAGCGCCTCCTACGCGGACACCAGCGACCTGCCCGTCGCGCCCGAGCACAAGGCCACCGAGGAGGTCATCCTCGCCAGCGGGGTGCCGTTCACGTTCCTGCGCAACTGCTGGTACGTCGAGAACTACACCGCCAACCTCGCCGCCGCGTTGCGGCACGGCGCCATCCTGGGCGCGGCCGGCGACGGCAAGGTCTCGGCCGCGACCCGCGCCGACTTCGCCGCCGCGGCGGCCGCCGTCCTGGTCGGCGAGGGGCACGACAACAAGGTGTACGAGCTCGGCGGCGACCAGCCGTTCACCCTCACCGAGCTGGCCGCCGAGGTGTCCCGGCAGAGCGGCACCGAGGTCGTCTACCGCGACCTGTCCCAGGAGGAGTACGCGCGGGCGCTGGTCGCGGCGGGGCTGCCCGACGGGTATGCCCACGTGCTGGCCGGCTCCGACGTGTCGCTGAAGGAGGGGAAGCTGCTGGTCGAGACCGGTGACCTGAGCCGCTTGATCGGCCGCCCCACGACGCCGCTCACCGAGTCGGTGGCCGCTGCCCTGGCCCGCCTGGCGTCGTAGCCACCGTTCCCGCTGGGCCTCTTCGCCCCGTCGCCGTGGCTCGCGGCGGCGGGGTCGGCGTGCCCGGGGCGCGGTCAGAGCCACCCCCTCTCCTGAGCCCGGCGGATCGCCTCCAGCCGGTTGCGGGCGCCGGTCTTGCGGAGGATCGCGGACATCCGGTTACGGACGGTGCCGTGCGCCAGGTAGAGGCGGACGGCGATCTCCTTGGGCGGGAGGCCCTCCGCGGCGGCGCGGAGGATCTCCCGCTCGCGGGTGGTCAGCGGGTTCGGCGGCGGGTTCAGCACGGCAGCCGCGACCGCCGGGTCGATCACGCGGTTGCCCCCGGCGACCGACCGCACGATCCGCACGAACTGCGCCGGCGCCACATCCGTCCCGGCGAACCCGAGCGTGCCCGCCGCGAGCGCCCGCCGCAGCGAGTCGGCGGTCCAGCGCCCGCTCAGCGCCAGGAGGGCCACCTGCGGCAACTGCTCCCGCAGGCGCGCCAGTACGCCACGGGTGTCCGCGGCCGTCAGGTCCACGTCCACCACGACCACGTCCGGCCGCTCCCGCCCGGCGGCGGGCAGGATCTGCGTCCGCTCCCCGATCTCGGCGACCACCTCCAGGTCGTGCTCGCTCGACAGCACGGTGCGCAGGGCGCTCCGCAGCAGCCCCATCTCCTCGACGACCATGATGCGGATCACGAGGGAGTTCTCCGATCTCTGGTACCCCGTAGCGCTAATCCGGTCCTTTGTGGACCGCCGGGTAGTTCCGCGTCGCTCTATGGGTCATCGCTCGCGACCCACGCACCGCAACACCCATCCCGCGCGATCCAAGGGGCCGCGGCCCCCCATCAGGGGTGACCCGCGCGAACGCGGGCGGCCGGTTTCGCCATTCACCCGGTGGAGTGGTTGCGCCTTGCCCGGCGGCCCCGCCCACCCGCGGCGGCGCCGGTCCCGGCGGGTCCGCCACGGCGGCGGCCTTCCGCCGAGTGGTCGCTCCGGTGCGGTGGGCTCAGGACTGCGTCCGGGCCGGCGCGGTCGGCCTGGTGACTGGGGTTTCCGCAGGCGGCGGACCGGGTCCCGGGTCGGGCCGACGACGTGGCCACCCTCTCCGGCGACGCGGTGGCCGGCCTTTCTCCGGGGACGCGCACGGCCCCGTGGTCAGGCCTTTCGCCGACGCTGGCGCGACCCGAGGGCCGGATGCGCCGCCGTGGTCAGGCCTTCCCCGGGCACCCCTGCGACCCCGACGGCCGGGCACGGCGCCGTGGTCAGGCCCTCCCTGAGCGCCACCGCGACCCGGCTACCGGACACGCCGCCCTGGCCAGGCCCTTCCGCGGACGCTGCTGCGACCCGGTGACCGGGCACAGCGCCGTGGTCAGGCCTTTCCGGGGGCCACCGCGACCCGGATGGCCGGGCACGGCGCTGCGGTCAGGCCTTCCCCGGACGCCGCCGCGACCCGGTGACCGGGCACAGCGCTGCGGTCAGGCCTTCCCCGGACGCCGCCGCGACCCGATGGCCGGGCACAGCGCCGGGTCCGACGCCTGCGCGGGCGGAGATCAGCCGGGAGCGGGGGCGACCCCGGGGAGCCGGCCGGTGAAGGTCGGGTCGGTGGGCGGGGTCACGAGGCGACCGCGCACGTCCGGCCGCACGGCGAGGGCGGCGGGCAGGACGAGGGGCTGTCCGCCGGCGTTGATCGCGTCGCTGGTGTGCGCGCACCCACCCAGCGCGCATCCGGCGAACCCGGCCCCGGAGGGCGTGGGCACCGTGCCCGCGCCGGCGGCGTCCGGGGCGGCGGTGGTCTTCTCCGGCGCCGCGGTGACGCGGCCGCCGCCGATCCACGGCCCCGCGCCGGCCGTGGTCCATCGCGGCACGCCGGCCGGCTTCGGCGTGCCGGCGGCCGCCTTGCTCGGCGCGGGTGTGCCGGCACCCTGCGGCGCGGCGGCCGGAGGCTCGGCACCGGGCGCCTCCTCGGGCGGGATGCCCTGCCCATCCGGCTCCGCCGGACCGGGCTGGCCGGGCAGCAGGCCGCCCAGGATCGGCTCGATCGGCTCAAGGACGGCGGTCACGGTCACCTGGACGACCCGCAGGACCGGCTCGAGCACCCCGACGACGGCCGTCTGCAGGACGCCGGACAGGGGCCGCGTCACGGCGGCGAGGGTGCCGGTCACAAGCCCGAGCGGCCCGGCCGGCGGCGACGCCTCGGTGGCGGCGGGCCTTTCCGGGCCGGCCAGCGGTGACGTCCCGGTGGTGGCAAGCCCTCCCAGGCCGACCGGCGGCGACGCCTCGGTGGCGAACCCTCCCAGGCCGGTCGAGGGCGGCGCCTCGGTGGCGGCGGGCCCGACCGGGGCTGTCCTGCCGCCGGTGGTTTGGCGGTCTCCAGCCGCTGGGTCCGGAGCGGCGCCGCTGTCCGGAGCCGATCCGACGACCACCGTGCCGGTGCCGGCGGCCGGCTGGCTGCCGTCCGCCGGCTGTCCGGGCTTCAGGGGTGGGTGGTCCGCATCGGCTCCGCTTTCCGGCGAAGCACCGGGGCGATCGGCCGCGCCATCGCCGCCGGCACCCGACTCCGCGGACCCGCCCGCACCCGACTCCGCGCCCGACCCGCCCACGCCCGACCCACTCGCGCCCGACTCCTCGCCCGCAGCCGACTCTCCGCCCGCGCCTGGCTCTCCGCCCGCAGCCGACTCCCCGCCCGCGCCCGGATCCCCGCCCGCAGCCGGATCCCCAACCGCGCCCGGATCCCCAACCGCAGCCGGATCCCCAACCGCAGCCGGATCCCCGCCCGCACCCGGATCCCCGACCGCAGCCGGCTCGGGGTCGTGCGCCGGCTCGGAGGTGCGGTCCGGACCGCCGGACGGCCCGGCGCCGCCGGCGGGGTCGGGCGTGCCCGCCGAGCCACCGGCCGGCCGGTTGTCGCGGGCGCCGTCCCGGGCCGTGCCGGCACCGCCGGGCCTGGCGCCCCCGCGAGGCCCACCGTCACGAGCGCCGTCCCGACCGGCCGGGGTCGCGGCTGGGCCAGCGGGAGGGCCGCCCGGCCGGGCAGGAGCGCCACCCCGGGCAGCGGGAGCGCCACCCGGGCCAGCGGGGACAGTGACCGGACCAGCGGGAGGGCCGCCCGGGCGGGCAGGAGCACTGCCCGGAGCAGCGGGAGGGCCGGCCGGACCAGGGGGCAGGGCGGCCGGACCAGGGGGCAGGGCGGCCGGGCCAGGGGGCGGGGCGGCCGGGGCGGGGGTGGCGTCGCCGGTGGTGAGCGTGGCGAGGAGGCCGGAGATCAGCGGCAGGCCGGGTGACGGCTCGGCCGCCGCTGGCGGAGGGCTCAGGCCCAGGCCGAGGTCGAGGCCGCCGTCGTCGGCGTGCGCGGGGTCGTCCAGGAGTGAGAGCAGCAGGTAGGCGGCGACCGCCGTGGTGCCGAGCAGCACTGCGCGTACCGCTGCTCGGACTGCCGGCGTGCTGGTCATCAGGCCCGTGTCGCCCTCCGCTGTCGTACGGTCACCGCACGATATCAAGGCATTGACGATATCGCATTCCCCGGTTGGGATGACTTTTTGGAAAAGCGGTCGGGTGAACAGGACGGCGGATTCACGGGCGTAAGGTCGCGGCTTTCCCGCATCGGCGTCACGACGCTCTCGATCTCGTTCTCGAACTCGTCGGCGCCATAGAGAGCCGCCATAGAGAGCATAGAGATCGGTCTTCCGGCGGCCTTTTCAATCAGCGACGGAAAGCCCGCGACCACGCCAATTCGACGAACTCGATCCGATAGTTGGATGATCCGACAATCATGGGGCGGGCCGACAATACGGTGGCGCCGGCCACGAGCGGGCTACTCGCGAAAGCCCTGCCGGAACCGGCGGAAGAAGCCACCCTCGCGGGGCAACGGCGCCGTGGCGGGCGGGGCGGTGGCGCGCTGCCGCGCGATCGGCTGGTCGTAGTCGGTGCGGGCGATCGCGTCGACCACCTCGTGCTCGTCGAAGTTTTCCGAGCCCTCGATGTGCGGCACGAAGCCGACCAGCACGCCGTTGCGCATGACCTGTGCCTCCAGCCCCGCGGTGCCGTCCGTGTCCCACATCGCCTGGCGGCCGTCGCGCAGCGCGACGCGTACGCCGTACTGCGCGACGCCCGCCCGCTCCAGGTGCGCCGGCACGCCGCGGTCGCGGAGCGCGTCGACGACCCGCTGGGCCCTGCTCTCGTCCATGCCGCGACGGTAGCGCCGCGGGCTGAAAGGCGACTGAAAGTCAGCTGTGCAGATGCGTGGCGGGGCGCGCCAGCAGCCCGCCGAGGAGCGCGCCCAGCGCGGCGCAGAGCACGACGAGCCCGGTCCACATCTCGACCGGCCAGCGGACCCCCTCGGCCAGGTGCAGCCCCAGCAGGTGGCCGCTCCAGACGGTGGCGGCGAAGACCGCGCCGGCGATCGGCATGCGCAGCGGGGCGGCGGTGCCGCGGGTGGCGTCGAGCCGTTCCAGGACGAGGTCGGCGACGGCGGCACCGGCCAGCGCGCCGAGCGCCCCCGCGACCAGCACGCTCGGAAACTCCAGCATGACCAGCGTGAAGAGCGCCACGCCACCGACCACCGCGGCCGCCGCGCCGGGCGTCGCCCGCCGCCGGTGAGCCATCAGCACGGGTATCCCGACCAGCAGCGTCGTCACCAGGTACGCGTCGACGCCCTGCACGGCGAGCACGTGCTCGATCCGGCCGAGGTTGCGCCCGTCCATCGCCTCGTACGGCATCGTGGGGCGGGACATCGTGAACGCGATCGAGTGGCTCAGCAGGATCGTCGCGCCCATCGCGGTCAGCGCCAGCGAGGCGACGCCCGTGCCGGCGCGCAGGCCGCCACCCGCGCCCGCCGCCCACCAGGAGCGCAGCGGGCTGCTCAGCATCAGCAGCGCGCCGATGTCGAGGAGCATGTGGCTGGGGCTGAACGCCGCGTTGAGCCCCACCTCCACGCCGAGCGTCTCGTGCCACACCATGTCGGCGAGGCCGCCGAAGAGGAAGAGCAGCACGCCGGCGGCGCCCACCCGGTAGCCGCTGGGCCAGGCGTCGCGCCACCAGTACGGGTGGTCGGCCCGCCGCCGGTACGCGAGGAAGAAGATCCAGGCGCCGGTGGCGGCGAACCCGAAGTAGAGCAGCGCGTGCCACGGCGTGAAGAACCCCTCGATCGTGTCGAGGATGTTGCTGTGCGCCCACCCGTCGGACATCGCGCCGCCGACCAGGCAGGCACCGAGGAGCACGGTGACCAGGTCTTCGCGCGGCGTGGCCGGCGCGGTGGCGCGGCCGGTGCGGGTGGGAGTGTCGGACAGCGACGTGGACATGACGGACCACCTCCCCAGGAGACGGTCCATATCCTCCCAAGAGCCCCGGGTTGATCGCCAGGCGTCAATCGCCTGGACGACAGGTCAATGACCCGGCGCGATCGGCCACTCCTCGAACCAGGCGCACCGGCCGCCGGCCGCGAAGCGCACGATCCACAGGTCACGCCACTGCTCGTCGAGCGGCGGCCCGTAGCGCACCTCGACCCGTACCACGGCCGTGTCGCCGTCGACGGCCACGACGTCGCGGCTCATGTCGAACGCCTCGTCCGGCCCGGCCCGCTCCGCCTCCCACATCCGCGCGATCGCGGGCAGGCCGACGACCGGCTCGCGGTAGGGCCCCTGGAGGTAGCTGGCGTCGTCGGTGAAGATCTCGGCGAGCGCCGCGGTGCCGGGCGAGTGCCACGCCCGCTCGTACGCGTCGACCCAGCTCAGCACGTCAGATCGGTCCACGCCCTCATCCTCGCAGGAACGCCAGGATCGTGCCGCGCAACGCGGCGGCCGCGTGGGTGGGGGTGGACTCGCGGCGCTCGGCGACGGCGACGGTGCGCTGGATGCCGGGCGGGGCGAGCGGCGTGGAGTGCAGCCCGGGCCGCCCCGCGACCACCATGCTCGGCACCACCGCCACGCCCAGCCCCGCCGCCACGAAGCTGAGCACCGCGTCCATCTCACCGCCCTCGACCGCGAACGCCGGCTCGAAGCCCGCGGCGTGACAGGCGTGGAGGGTCGCGTCGCGAACGTCGTACCCCCTGCGGAACATCACCAGGGGTCGGTCCCGCAGCTCCGTGATCGGCATGCCCCCGGCATAGGCCGGGAGGGGTGAGGCCGAGGCGACGACGAGGTCTTCGCGGAGGATCGGCTCGGCCCGCAGGGCCGGGTCGATGCCGTGCGGCGGCAGGATGACCAGCGCGAGGTCGAGGTTGCCCTCGGTGAGGTGGCGGACCAGGTCCTGCGAGCCGCTCTCCTCCACGTGCAGGTCGATGCCGGGGTGGGCGGCGCGGAAGCGGGGCAGCACCCGCGCGACGAGGCTGGTGGAGAGGCTGGGCGTGGCGCCGAGCCGCACCCGGCCGCGGCGCAGCCCGACGAGCTCCTGCACCTCGCGGCGGGCGGTCTCGATGTCGGCCAGGACGCGCCGCGCGATCGGCAGCAGCGCGGCGCCGGCCGGGGTGAGCGTGACGGTGCCGCGGGCGCGGTCGAGCAGCGGGGCGCCGATGTCCCGCTCCAGGCTGTGGATCTGCTTGCTCAGCGTGGGCTGCGCCACGCCGAGGCCGGCCGCCGCGCGTGTGAAGTGGCGCTCATCGGCGACGGCCACGAAGTACCTGAGCTGCTGGAGCCGCACTCGCCATAGTCTACAGCTATCGAGACTGTATCGACGATGCATTGGACGAATAGGTCTTCCGGCCCTAGCGTCGGTGCCGTGGTCACAGCTAGTGCGGTCCGGTCGACCGTCGGGCAGAAGATGCTCATGGCGGTGAGCGGCATCGTGCTGGTGCTGTTCCTGGTGGCGCACATGGCCGGCAACCTCAAGGTGTTCGTGGGCGCCGAGTCGTTCGACCACTACGCGCACTGGCTGCGCACGATCGGCGCGCCGCTGCTGCCCGACTCGGGATACCTGTGGATCCAGCGGACCGTGCTCACCGCGGCGCTGGTCGCCCACGTCTGGGCGGCGACCTCCCTCGCGCTGCGGGCCCGCGCCGCGCGCCCGGTGCGGTACGCGCACCGCCGCCCGGTCCAGGGCAGCTACGCCGCGCGGACCATGCGGTGGGGCGGCGTGATCATCCTGCTCTTCGCCGTCTTCCACGTGCTGGACCTCACCACCGGCCACCTCAACCCGGTCGGCGACCGCGCGCACCCCTACGCGAACGTGGTGGCCGACTTCGCGCCGGAACGGTGGTACGTGACGCTCTTCTACACGCTGGCCGTGCTCGCCGTGGGGCTGCATCTGTGGCACGGGGTGTTCAGCGCGGTTCGCACGCTGGGGCAGCGCACGGCCGTGGGCGAGCGGCGGGCGCGGCTGGCGGCGTCGGCGGTCGCGGTGGGGTTGTGCGCCGGTTACCTGTCCGTTCCGTTCGCGGTGATGTCGGGGTTGGTGGGTTGATGTCGTCGTCTCCGGAGGCCGCGCGCCGCGCGGCCGCACGCCCGGCGGAGGTGGGCGGCGCGGCTGTCCTCTCCGCGCAGGTGGCCGTGCCCGGCGCGGACGCCGCGTCGGGCGCGGACGGCTCCGGTGCCGGCGTGGCGTGGGCGGTCGGCGCGCCGATCGCGGACATCCGGGCGCCGGGCGGCCCGATCGAGACCCGGTGGGACCGGCGGCGGTTCGAGGCGCGGCTGGTCAACCCGGCCAACCGCCGCCGCCTCACGGTCATCGTCGTGGGCACCGGACTGGCCGGCGCGTCGGCCGCGGCGACGCTCGGCGAGGCCGGGTACCGGGTGAAGTCGTACTGCTTCCAGGACAGCCCGCGCCGCGCCCACTCGATCGCCGCGCAGGGCGGCATCAACGCGGCCAAGAACTACCGCAACGACGGCGACTCGGTGCACCGCCTCTTCTACGACACCGTCAAGGGCGGCGACTTCCGCTCCCGCGAGTCCAATGTGCACCGTCTCGCCCAGGTCTCCGTCGAGATCATCGACCAGTGCGTCGCGCAGGGGGTGCCGTTCGCGCGGGAGTACGGCGGGCTGCTCGACAACCGCTCCTTCGGCGGCGCGCAGGTCTCCCGCACGTTCTACGCCCGCGGGCAGACCGGGCAGCAGCTGCTGCTCGGCGCGTACCAGGCGCTCGAACGGCAGGTCGCCGCCGGCACGGTACAGGCGTTCACCCGGCACGAGATGCTCGACCTCGTCGTGGCGGACGGGCGGGCCCGCGGCATCGTGGTGCGCGACCTGGTCACCGGCGAGGTCAGCGTCGAGACCGCGGACGCGGTGGTGCTCGCCACCGGCGGCTACGGCAACGTCTTCTTCCTCTCCACCAACGCCAAGGGCTGCAACGTCACCGCCACCTGGCGCGCGCACCGCCGGGGCGCGCTCTTCGCCAACCCCTGCTTCACCCAGATCCACCCCACGTGTATCCCGCAGTCCGGTCCGCACCAGTCGAAGCTCACGCTGATGAGCGAGTCGCTGCGCAACGACGGCCGGGTCTGGGTGCCGCTGCGGGCCGGCGACGGCCGCGCGCCGGGCGACATCCCCGAGGCGGAACGCGACTACTACCTCGAGCGCGTGTACCCGGCCTTCGGCAACCTGGTCCCCCGCGACATCGCCTCCCGCGCCGCCAAGAACGTCTGCGACGAGGGCCGCGGCGTGGGGCCCGGCGGGCTCGGGGTGTACCTGGACTTCGCGGACGCGATCGCCCGGCTCGGGCGGCCGGCGGTCGAGGAGCGGTACGGGAACCTGTTCGAGATGTACCAGCGGATCACCGGCGAGGACCCGTACGAGGTGCCGATGCGGATCTACCCCGCCGTGCACTACACGATGGGTGGCCTCTGGGTCGACTACGACCTGCGGTCGACGATCCCCGGCCTCTTCGTGATCGGCGAGGCGAACTTCTCCGACCACGGCGCCAACCGCCTCGGTGCCTCCGCGCTCATGCAGGGCCTGGCGGACGGCTACTTCGTGCTCCCCAACACGATCAACGACTACCTCGCGGGCGGGCCGTTCCCCGCGCTCGACGCCGCCAACCCGGCCGTCTCCTCGGCGCTCTCCGACGTCACCGGCCGCATCTCCCGGTTGCTCTCGGTGGACGGCGACCGCACCGTCGACTCCTTCCACCGCGAGCTGGGCCGGATCATGTGGGAACACTGCGGAATGGAACGCACCGACGCCGGCCTCCGCAAGGCCGTCGGCGAGATCCGGTCGCTGCGGGAGGAGTTCTGGTCCCGGGTACGGGTGCCGTCGTCGGGCGCCGGCCTCAACCAGTCCCTGGAACGCGCGGGGCGGGTGGCCGACTTCCTCGAGCTGGCCGAGCTGATGTGCGTGGACGCGCTGCACCGCACCGAGTCGTGCGGCGGCCACTTCCGCGCGGAGAGCCAGACCCCGGACGGCGAGGCGCTCCGCGACGACGAGCGGTTCTCCTACGTCGCCGCCTGGGAGTGGACCGGCGGGGTGCCGGTGCTGCACCGCGAGCCCCTGGAGTTCGAGTACGTCACGCCCAGCCAGCGGAGCTACAAGTGAACCTGACCCTGCGCATCTGGCGGCAGGCCGGTCCCGACGTCCGCGGCCGCATGGTCGCGTACCAGGTCACCGGCGTCTCCCCGGACATGTCCTTCCTGGAGGTGCTCGACATGCTGAACGAGCGCCTCACGCTGGAGGGCGCCGACCCGGTCGCGTTCGACCACGACTGCCGCGAGGGCATCTGCGGCGCCTGCGGCGTGGTCGTCAACGGCGTCCCGCACGGCCCGCAGAAGGCGACCACCACCTGCCAGCTCCACATGCGACACTTTCGCGACGGCGACACGATCGACGTCGAGCCGTGGCGCGCCCGGGCGTTTCCGGTCGTGAAGGACCTGGTCGTCGACCGCGGCGCGCTGGACCGGGTGATCCAGGCCGGCGGCTACGTGAGCGCCCCGACCGGCAGCGCCCCCGACGCCCACGCGCTCCCCGTCCCCAAGGCGGACGCCGACGCCGCCTTCGAGGCCGCGACCTGCATCGGCTGCGGCGCGTGCGTGGCCGCCTGCCCCAACGGCTCCGCGATGCTCTTCACCGCCGCGAAGGTGACGCACCTCGGCCTGCTCCCCCAAGGCCAGCCGGAACGCCAGTCGCGCGTCCTGGACATGGTGGCCGCGCAGGACGAGGCCGGCTTCGGCGGCTGCACCAACACCGGCGAGTGCACCGCGGTCTGCCCGAAGGGCATCCCGCTGGAGACGATCGGCCAGCTCAACCGCGACTACCTCCAGGCGTCGCGCCGCCCCGCCCGCTCCCGCTCGTAGCGCCCGCCCCGCTCCTTGGGCAAGCGCGCCGCGTCCTGAGCCGCTTCGGCTCCGTCGCCGCCCGCTCCTCACCATCTCAACCCCGGATACCCCCATCACGAAATGTTAGTTCCCTGGCGAGCCCATCAGATTTCATGATGTAGGCATGTATGAGCTGGACCCGGACGAGGCCGCGATCGTCGACGTCGTCAAGGACTTCGTCGACCAGGCGGTGAGGCCGGTCGCGCGGGACCTCGAACACGCCAACACCTACCCGGAGAAGCTCATCGACCAGATGAAGCACCTGGGGATCTTCGGCCTGGCCATACCCGGGCCCTGGGGCGACGCGCGGGTCTCCGTGCCCTGCTACGCCGCCGTCACCGAAGAGCTGGCCCGCGGCTGGATGAGCCTGGCCGGGGCGATGGGCGGCCACACCGTCGTGGCCAAGCTGCTGCTGGAGCACGGCACCGACGAACAGAAAGACCGCTACCTGCCCAGGATGGCCACCGGCGAGATCCGGGCCACGATGGCGTTGACCGAGCCCGGCGGGGGCTCCGACCTGCAGGCGATGCGCACCACCGCACGCCGCGACGGCGACGACTACGTCGTCAACGGCTCGAAGACCTGGATCACCAACGCCCGCCACTCGCGCCTGGTCGCGCTGCTGTGCCGCACCGATCCGGCGGCCCGGCCCGCGCACCGCGGCATCAGCATCCTGCTCGTCGAGCCGGGGCCCGGCTTCGCCGTCTCCCGCGACCTGCCCAAGCTCGGGTACAAGGGCGTGGAGAGCTGCGAGCTGTCCTTCGACGACTTCCGGGTCCCCGCCACCGCGCTGCTCGGACGGCAGGAAGGGCGCGGCTTCGCCCAGATGATGCGCGGCCTGGAGATCGGCCGCATCCAGGTCGCCAGCCGCGCGCTCGGCGTCGGCCGGGCCGCGCTGGAGGACTCGCTGCGCTACGCCCAGGAACGGGAGAGCTTCGGCCAGCCGATCTGGAAACACCAGTCCATCAGCAACTACCTCGCCGACATGGCGACCAGCCTCAGCGCCGCCCGGCAGTTGGTCATCCACGCCGCCCGCCGCTACGAGTCGGGCCGACGCTGCGACCTCGAGGCCGGCATGGCCAAGCTGTTCGCCTCGGAGACCGCGATGAAGATCGCCCTCGACGCGGTACGGATCCACGGCGGCTACGGCTACTCCACCGAGTTCGACGTCGAACGGTACTTCCGCGACGCACCACTCATGATCGTCGGCGAAGGCACCAACGAGATCCAGCGCAACGTGATCACCCGGGAACTGATCAAGCGATACCCGGTGCGCTCGTGACCACCTACCGCCCCTCCGCCTCCTGGCTCTTCGTCCCCGGCGACCGGCCGGAGCGGTTCGACAAGGCCGCGTGCAGCGGCGCACACGAGATCATCATCGACCTCGAAGACAGCGTCGGGCCCGAGCGCAAACGGATCGCTCGCGACCACGCCGCGACCTGGCTCACCAGCGGCTGCACCGGTTGGGTACGGGTCAACCCGGTCGGCAGCCCCTGGCACGACGCCGACCTCGCCGCTCTCGCGGCCTGCCCGGGGCTGCGCGGCGTCATGGTGCCCAAGAGCCAGGGCCCGGCCACGCTCACCCGGGTCGCCGACAGCCTGCCCCGCCACATCGGGATCGTCCCGCTCGTGGAGACCGCGCTCGGCGTCCACAACGCCGCCGCGATCGCCGCCTGTCCCGCGGTCACGGTCCTGGCGTTCGGGTCCATCGACTACGCCCTGGACATCGACGCGGACGAGACCGACCAGGCCCTGCTGTACGCCCGCGGCGCCCTCGTCGTCGCCTCCCGCGCGGCGGGCCTGCCGGCCCCGATCGACGGCGTGACGGTGCGGACCACGGACACCGCCGCCGTCCGGGACGCCGCGGCGCGCGCCCGCGGCCTCGGCTTCGGCGGCAAACTCTGCGTCCACCCCGCCCAGATCGAGGCGGTCAACGCCGCGTTCACACCGAGCCGTACGGACGTCGAGTGGGCGCGCACCCTGCTCGCCAACGCGGCCACCCGCCGCGACCACCACGCGTTCCGGATGGACGGCGAGATGGTCGACGAGCCGGTCCTGGCCCGCGCCCGCCGGATCCTCGACCGCGCCGGGCGCCTGACCTGAGCGGGACGCTCACGACGACAACCGCTTCCGGTCCCACGTCCGAGGGCCGTTCCCGCGCCGCTGGAGCAGGTACTTGGTGACCCGCTGCGTCGCGGTCATGGGCATCTCGTCGATCAGCTCGAAGTACCGCGGCACCATGTAGGCCGGCATCCGCGCGGCGAGGTTTCGCGCCATCGTCTCGAAGTCGATGCCGCCGGCGCCCGGCGCGGCGACGACGTACACCTTCACCTCGACGCCGACGTCGTCGTGGGCCTCGACGCCGACGCAGGCCGCCGACGCCACCCCGGGTTCGAGCAGGACCTCGCGTTCGACCTCGAAGCTGGAGATGTTCTCACCCCGGCGCCGGATCGTGTCGCGGTCCCGGCCGACCCAGAAGTACTCGCCGCCGGCGTCGCGGCGAAACAGGTCGCCGGTGTGAAACCAGCCTCCCGCCCACGCCTTGGCGTTCGCCTCCGGGTCCTTCAGGTAGTGGCCGTGCCGCATGGCCGGGTGCGCGGGGCGGATCAGCAACTCCCCGACCTCGCCCGCGGGGACCTCCACGCCGTCGCCGTCCACGAGCTTGTACTCGCCGTACCCGGGTCGCTCCCGGCCGGCGGAGCCGGGCGTGGGGAGTCCACTGTGGTCACCGGTGCCGATCGGGCCGCCGGTCTCGGTGCTGCCGAACGAGGTCAGGATCCGCGCGACGCCGAACCGCGCCAGGAACCGGTCCAGGTCCGGTGGGAGCGGCGCGGCGACCATGACCCGCAGGCGGTGGTCGCGGTCGTCCGGCGTCTCCGGCGTGGCGAGCAGCTTCGCCGCCATCGAGCCGACCAGGAAGCCGGCCGTCACGCCGAGCTCGCGTGCGATCGCGAAGTAGCGGGACAGGGACGGGCGGCGGCGCAGGACGGCGACCGTACCGGAGCGCAGGCACCCGGCCGTCACGCCGAGGCCGGCGGTGTGAAACAGCGGGAGGTCGACCAGGAACCGGTCGTCCGCGGTGAGGTTGCCGTCGCGGACGTACGCGCCGGTGGTGGAGGCCTGCAGGACCGTGGACGACCACAGCTTGGACGGGCCGGTCGTACCGGAGGTCATCAGGACCACCTCCGGGTCGGAGAGCGCGATCGCGCGCCGCAGGGGCGGCTCGTCGGCCGGCCCCTCGCGCAGGGCGGCCGGGTCGAGCGTCCGATGTGGAGCGAGCTCGTCCGCCACGGCGGCGACCTGGTCGGGCGTCGAGACGACGAGGTTCGGCTCCGCCACGCTCAGCGGATGGGTGAGCATCCGCCCTTTGAGCGCCGGGTTGATCGGCATGACGGCGGCGCCCAGGCAGCGCGTGCCCCACCAGGCCCGGAGGAAGTCGGGCCCGTTGGCGAGCATGACGCCCACGCGGTCGCCCTGGCGCACTCCGTGCGCGGCCAGGACGTTCGCGGCCCGGTACGCCTCCTCGCGCACCCTCGCGCCGGTCCAGGTCTCGCCGTCCTCGAACTCGACGGCGGGACGGTCGGGGTGTTCGACCGCGTTCGCCTCGATGACGGTACGGAGCACGGCGCGGTCAGGGTCGAGCCACACGGCAGCCTCCAGCGGGTCGGTACACGGCCGCGGCCCCGCGGGCCGGGGCGCGCTCCAGCAGCCGCCGGTCGACCAGCATCTCCAGGTGGGCGGCGGTCTCGGTCGAGGAGGCGCCGCAGGGAGTCGAGGTAGCCGGCGAGGGCCGAGCGCACGGGGGCGGACTCGAACCCGATCGACGGGGTGACGTGCGGGAGTACGTGGTCGCCGGTGAAGTACAGGCCCCGCTCCCGGTCGTGGAAGACGAGGTGGGTGGGCCAGCGTGTAGTGGTCGGGATGGACGTGCGTGACCAGGACGCGGCGCACCGCGTCCACACCGCCGCCGATCCCGCGCAGGGCCTCGTCCAGCGTGTCGACGCCGACCTCGCTCGCGTCGCCGGCGTCGACCAGATCGACCGCGCCGTCCCGGTCGCTCAGCACGTACACGTTGACCGCGTGCAGCTCCCGGACCCCCGACCGGCATGGGGAGCCGGACGACACCGTCGCCGACCTCCTCCGGGCCGTCCCGGTACCAGGACCGATGATCCACCGTGGCGGTCATGCGGTCAGTACGTCCCGCCGAGCCGGCGGTGGTCCCAGCTGCGCAGCCGCGTGGGTTCGATGAAGACCGCGACCCGCTTGGCGGCGTGCCGCGCGATGTCGATCTCCGGCGTGCCGTCGCGTGACCCGCTCATCGCGGCGTGCCTGGCCCGCATCCGCGTCGTTATGTCGATCACCGTGGCGGTGTCGCGGACGATCTCGGTGCCGCCGGTGACCATCACGCCCTGGATCTCGTTGTAGGGCCACGGGATCTCGACCAGCAGGGTCGCGCTTGCGGCGCGCTCGATGTTGCGGACCTTCTGCGCCGCCGCGAACGAGGTGAAGACGATCCGGCGACCGGCCACGAGGTACCCGACGTTCACCAGGTGCGGTGTGCCGTCCGGTCCGACCGTGCCGAGCACACCGAGGCGCTGCGACTCCAGGAACGCGTACACCTGGTCGTCCGGCATCCGGATCTGGTCCCGCCGCGACATCAGCGGGAGATCCGCTCGAACATGCCCGCCGACCGGAACGAACGCGCCATCGCGCTGGCGAGGTAGTGGTGCGGGTACGGGAGCGGCACCTCACTCGCCTCGTCGAGCCGGGCCACCTGCTCCGGTGTCAGCTGGAGGTCGACCGCGGCGATGTTCTCGGCCAGCTGGGTCGCGTTCGTCGCGCCGAGGATGGGTACGACGTGGACGGGGCGGTGGCGCAGCCAGGCCAGTGCCAGCCGCGCGGCGCTCACGTCGAGCGTCCTGGCCAGCCGGACGAGCTCCTCGACGGCCGGCCCGGATCTGGTGCCGTGCGGGTCGGCCCAGGCGAGCCGCGGCGAGTTCCACATCTCGGTGGTCAGCCGCGAGCCCCGGCCTCCGCCGCCGGCGTACTTGCCGGTCAGCAGGCCGTTCTTCAGCGGCGACCAGGCCAGGATGGAAAGGCCCTGGTCCTGGGCCATCGGCAGGTACTCGGCCTCGGCGCTGCGCCCGAGCAGGTTGTACTCGATCTGCAGGCCGACGTAGCGGCTCCAGCCGCGCAGCTCGGCGATCGTGTTGGACTTGGCGACCACCCAGGCCGGGGTGTTGGAGACGCCGGCGTAGAGCACCTTGCCGGCGCGGACCAGGTCATCGAGGCCGCGCATGACCTCGTCCACCGGGGTCAGCAGGTCCCAGGAGTGGACGACGTACAGGTCGACGTAGTCGGTGCCGAGGCGGCGCAGGCTCGCTTCGACGGACTGCGCCATGTTCTTGCGCTGGTTGCCGCCGGCGTTGGCGTCGCCGTCGCGCGGGGCGGAGTTGGTGTACTTCGTGGCGATCACCACCTGCTCGCGGTGACCGGCGACGAGCTGGCCGACGATCCGTTCGCTCTCCCCGCCGGCGTACTGGTTGGCGGTGTCCAGGTAGTTGCCGCCGGCCGCCCGGTATACCTCGTAGAGCTCGCGGGCGACCCGGGCGGTGACGCCCCACCCGCTGGTCGCCCCGAACGTCATGGTCCCCAGGCCGAAGTCGGAGACCCGCAGCCCGCTACGGCCCAGCAGGCGGTAGTTCATCGTGGCCATGCACGCCCTCCTAGTGGTCGCACAAGGGTACCGACTATCAGTATTGGAAGACAGTAGTAGCATCGTTGGCGTGATGCTTCCCCCGGCGACCGGCGGCCCGGCCGCCGCCTGGCTCGACGCGCCGGCGCAGACCGTCCTCGTCGAGGGCTGCGAGATCCACTACCGGCGGATCGGCCCTCCGGCCGGCGAGCCGATCCTGCTGATCCACGGCGGGGCCGCGCACGCCGGCTGGTGGCTGCACGTCGCGCCGGCGCTGGCCCGCCGGCACGAGGTCGTCGTGGTCGAGCTGTCCGGGCACGGCGACTCCGGCCACCGCGACGCGTACCGGCCCGAGCTCTGGGCGCGGGAGGTGACCGCCGTGCTCGAAGCCGCCGGCGGGCGCGCCGCCACGGTCGCCGGGCACAGCATGGGCGGCCTGGTCGGGTTCTACGCCGCGGCGCTGGCACCGGAGCTGACCCGGCGGTTGCTGCTCGTCGACAGCGTGATCAGGCGCGGCGCGCCGCCACCCCCGCCCAGCACCGAGGTGAGGTACTACGCCAGCCTGGAGGAAGGGCTGGCCAACTTCCGGTTGCGGCCGCGGGCGACGCTCGCCGACGCCGCCACGCTCGCGGCCGTCGCGCGGGCCGGCCTGCGCCAGACCCCGGCCGGCTGGCGCTGGAAGTTCGACCCGCGGACCTTCCGGCGCTTCACCCGCGAGGGGATCGAGGACGCGGCCCGGCGGGTCAAGGCGCCGATCGGTCTGCTGTACGGCGGCCGCAGCGAGCTGGCCAGCGCGGCCGCCGCCGACCGCCTCGCGGACGTGGTGGGCCGCCCGGTGGCGCGGGTGGAGATCCCCGGCGCCCACCATCACGTACCGCTCGACGCGCCGGCGGCGACAGTACGGGCGATCGAGCACCTGGTGACCACATTGGACGGCGGCGACGAGGAGAACCCGTGACCGAGACGACCCCGGCCCTGTCAGGTCTTCGCGTGCTCGACGCCACGACCGGGATCGCCGGTCCGGTCGCCACGATGCTCCTGGGCGACCTCGGCGGCCAGGTGATCCGCGTCGAGGGCGGCTGGCCGGACAGCGGCACGCACCTGCCGGGGGCGGTGATGTGGCACCGCAACAAGACGATCGTGCCGGCGGCGCAAGGGCTCGTCGCCACCGCGGACCTCGTGGTCACCAGCCACCCGGAGGTGGCCGCCGCGCTCGGCGTACCGGTCGACCGCGAGCCGCCCGCCGGCCTCGTCCACCTGCACCTGCCACCGCTTCGCCCCGACGCCACGCTCGACCCACTGGCCCAGGACCGGCTGGCCCAGGCGGAGTACGGCATCGCCCGCCGGCAGACCTCGTTCAGCGGCGGGCCGGTCGACGGCATCTACCCGTTCTGCAGCTACCTGCAGGGCGCCTGGGGGGCGACGGCGGCGATCGCCGCCCTGACCGAACGGGTCCGCACCGGCCTCGGCCAGACCGTGACCGTCGACGCCCTCCACGGCGCGATGGTCGCCGCGACCACGACGATGTTCGCCGACCCGGCGGTCACGCTCCCCTCCACCACGGTCGGGCCGGGCGGGCCCAACCCGGCGTTCGGCACCTACCGCTGCGCCGACGGCGCCTGGCTCTTCCTCGGCGCGCTCGGGATCAAGTACCAGGACATCGCCTTCGAACTGCTCGGCACGACCGACATCACCGCGGACCCGGAGATCGCCGCCAACCGGGAGCTGATCTACGCGCCGGACCGGCGGGACCGGGTCCGGGCCCGGATCGCCGAGGGGTTCCGGCGCAAGGCCCGCGCCGAGTGGCTCGCGGAGTTCGCCGCGGCCGGCTGCCCGGCGAGCGCGGTGGCCGACCGGGACGCGTGGCTCGACCACCCGCAGGTCGCCGCGCTCGGCCAACGCGTCGAGCTGGACGACCCCGTGGTCGGCCCGGCGGTCATGGGCGGCGTACCGGTCGAGCTCTCCGGCGATCCCCGCCCGGCACTGTCGCCCCGCCGCTTCGCCGGCACCGCGGGTTGGGCGGACGACCGGCCGGCGCACGCCGCCGCGGCGACCGCCGGCCAGCCGCGGGCGGGCGGCGGTCCGCTCGCCGGTGTCCGCGTGCTCGACCTCGGCACCGTCCTCGCCGGGCCCTACGCCGGCATGCTGCTGGCCGCCCTCGGCGCGGACGTGGTCAAGGTCGAGACGCTCAAGGGCGACGAGTTCCGGGTCCGCGGCTACATGATCAACCGGGGTCAGCGCGGACTCTCCATCGACCTGCGCAACCCTGGCGGGCTGGCCGCGTTCCGCCGACTCGTCTCGGCCAGCGACGTCGTACTCGACAACTTCCGGCCCGGAGTGCGCGGGCGGCTGGGCATCGACCACGAGACGCTCCGCGCCGACAACCCGGACCTCGTCTCCACCTCGATCACCGGCTACGGCGGCACCGGTCCGCTCGGCGACCATCCCGGATACGACCCGGTGGTCCAGGCGATGTCAGGGATCATGAAAGCGCAGGGCGGAGACGCGGAGCCGGTGTTCTCGACGGTGGCGGTCAACGACGTGACCGTCGCCTGCCTCGCCGCGCTGGGCACCTGCGCCGCCCTGTACCAGCGGGCCACGGGGCGCGGCGGTCAGAGCGTGCACGCGTCGCTTGCCGTCTCGGCCACGTTCATGCAGAGCAACGAGCTGGTCCGGTACGAAGGCCGGGTACCCGCGGAGACCGGCGGCCGCGACCACCCGGGACCGTCGGCGCTGTCCCGGTACTACGCCTGCGCCGACGGCTGGGTCCGCCTCCACCTGCCCTCCGCCGGCGTCGCGGTGCGCGCCGGCCTCGCCAGCGCCGGCACCGGCCACGACGGCCTGGCCCAGGCTGTCGGCGCGGCCCTCGCGGACCTGCCGAGCGAAAAGATCGTCGAGCTCGTCGAGGCCGCGGGCGGCACCGCCGCCCCGGCCCGGGACAACAAGGGGCTGCTCTTCGACCCCGCCGTCCTGGCGGACGGACACGTGACGAGGTACGTCTGGCCGGACGGAAACCAGAGCTACCTGCCGCATCGCTACGCGGTCTTCAGCCGGCACCCGGAGCGCCCGGTCCTGACCACTCCGGGCCTCGGCGAGCACAGCCGCCAGGTCCTCGCCGAGGCGGGCCTGGCGAGCGCGACCGTCGACGACCTGATCGCGGCCGGCGTCGTCTTCCAGGGCGAGCCGCTGCACTCGGTGGCGGGCACCGGCTACCGCTGATCCGCCCCCACCGACTCCGCCCCGATCGACTCCGCTCCGACCGACGCCCGAAACTCGCGGACCTGGTCGGCGGTCGGCAGCGCGATGAGCTCGACCTGGTTGCCGTCCGGATCCTCGCAGAGGAAGAGCGTGACCGGCCCGTAGTTCTTCACGATGGTCGTCGTCGGCTCGGAGTAGACCTCGGCGCCGAGGTCGACCAACCGCCGGTGGATCGCACCGATGTGCTCCGGGGCCACCGGGAACGACAGCACGCCGATACCGATGTCGCCGGGACGCTTCGGCTTTCCCGCGTCCGACTCGGGCAGGTCCCACTTGACCAGCTCGATCTGCCCCACGCGCGACGGTCCCTGGACGAATACCGACAGCCCCGTCGTCCCCTCCGGCAGCCGCATCAGCCGCCAGGTCAGGTCGCTCACCGGCTTTTCCAGCGTCTTGCGCATCCCCAGCCCGTCGACGTAGAAGCGGAGGGACGCGTCGAGGTCGCGCACCCCGATGGCGACGTGGTTGAGCTCCTTGACCGCTGCTTCACTCACTCGGGTCTCCCGTTCCGGTCGTCGTTTGTGCTGGTCGTCGTTTGTGCTGGTCGTCGTTTGTGCTCGTCGTCGTTTGTGCTCGTCGTCGTTTGTGCTCGTCGTCGTTGTGCTGGTCGGCGGCCGCCGTCGCGCGAAGCAGAGCGGCCAAGAGCGGTTCAGAGCGGAAAACCCTCGGCCTTGAACGCGCCGTCCCGCCAGTTCAGGGCGGTCTTGAGACCCTCGGCCGCGGCCATCCGCTGAAACTCGCCGCCGCCCGGACGGAAGCCGCGGCTCAGCACGTACCAGGGCACGCTGCCTTGCAGGGCGGCACGGAAGCCCATCGCCTCGTACGACTGGTTCAGGGTCGCCTTGTTGGCCGCGAGCATCGCCGGGTGGATCTTCGCCATCGGGCGCAGCTCGCGCATGACCTGCTCGTCCAGTTCGCCGGCGGGAAAGCTCTTCGCGATCCACCCGATCTGCTCGGCCCGCGCGCCGGTGATCGAGTTTCCGGTCAGCTGCAGGTACTTGGCCTGGGCCATCGACATCTTCCACGGGAAGTACTCGATGTCGGGGGTGGCCTGGGCCCGGGTGGGCGGGTACCCGATGATCGCGTCCTCGGCGGCGAAGACGATGTCGCACATCGACATCAGCTCGGAACCGCCCGCGAGGCAGTAGCCGTGCACCTTGGCCACCACCGGCTTGAGCAGGTCCCAGATCGTCAGCCAGTCGCGCAGGCAGCTGCGCGGGAACTGGCCGGTCCACGACTCGAACAGCGGCGAGTGGTTCCACCCCGCCGGGCGCTCCGGGTGCTCGTCCCCGCCGGCGTAGCTGTTCATGTCGTACCCGGCGCAGAACGCCTCGCCCGCCCCCTGGATGAGGACGACCGTCACGTCGTCGTCGGCCTCGGCCCGCTTGAGGGCGGCCACGACGTCGTTGCGCAGGCCGGGGCTGAGCGCGTTGCGCTTCTCCGGCCGGTTGAGCGTGATGGTGGCGATCCGCTCCTCCACCGCGTACAGGATGTTCTCGAACTCCACTCGGGTTCCTCTCACTCGCTCGCCTCGCCCGCTGGCCCGACGATCGCTCGCTCGCCTCGCCCGACGATCACTCGCTCGCCCGGACGATCGCGGCCGTGTCCGGCGCGCCCAGCATCCGGCGCCGGCGCTCCTTGATCCGCCAGGCGCCGTCGACCTTGACGACGTGCCACTCGTTGATCGACGCGCTCACCAGTCTGATCCGGGGACCGTCCTGGTGGAGGATGAACGAGTACCCGGTCGCGACGGCGGTCGCACCGTCGACCCGGATCGCGAGGTTGTTTCCCTGCGCGTGCATGCTGCGCCCGTAGAAGCCGTCCCCGTGCGCGGCCGTGCGTACGGCGAGGAACTCCCGCATCGTGTCGATGCCCTCCCAGCGGATCACCTCGTACGGCTCCGGCTCGGCGCCGGACGAGACGTCCATGACGCAGTCCGCGGTGAAGAGGGCGAGGTAGTCGTCGTCCAGGCAGGCGTCGGCGTAGTGGCCGTACCGGGCCAGAAGCTCGCGGATCGCCTTGTCGTCCTCCAGCGCGGCCAGCCGGCTCTCCAGCGCGGCGATCCGGCCGACGGCGTCCTCGAGTGCCTGCTCCGTGCTCACATCAACACGATAGCAACACGCATGCTGTCCCCAGAAGGAGCCTGGCCAGGATACCTGACCAGCGTTACAGTCATCATTACAGGACAACAAAGGGCGAGGGGATCCCGGGCCGATGACCACGACACTTCCAGACCTCGACGCGCGCCCGAACGACCAGGCCGGGGAGCCGGCGAAACTCGGCATCATCGACTGCGACGTACACCCGCTGAAGCTGCGCGAGCACCACCAGCGGGGCGCCGGCGTGCTGTCGTACCTGCCCGAGAGGTGGCGCCGCCACGCGCTGGAGGTGGGCGTCGCCCGGGGCGGCTTCGCCGGCGGCGACCGCCCGCGCCCGCGCGAGTTCGGGCAGCGCTGGGACACCGAGACGCCGAGCGGCGGCCCGCCCGGCAGCGACCCGGCCTTCGCGGCGGAGCAGCTGCTGGACCGGTACGAGATCAGCGGCGCGCTCCTCAACGACCTCGGCGCGTTCAGCTCGGCGGGGATGAAGGGCCAGCCGGCCGGTTTCGCGGCCGCCTACTGCCGCGCCCTCAACGAGCACCGCCGCGACAACTGGCTGGCCCAGGACCCGCGCTGGTACGCCTCGATCAACCTGCCGTACGAGCTGCCCGAGCTCGCGGTGCGGGAGATCGAGTTCTGCATGGAGGAGATGGGCGAGTACAACGGCCGCTTCAAACAGATCATGCTGGCCCCCGACAACCTGCGCCCGCCGGGCCACCCCAGCTACTGGCCGATCTACGAGGCCTGCGAGCACTACGACATCCCGGTCACCTTCCACGTGATGACGGCCAACCGGGTCACCCCGTCCGGCGGCCCCAACTACTACTTCGAAGAGCACACGGACTACGCGGCGTTCAACTTCCCGCTCGTGGCGAGCTACGTCTTCGAGGGGACGCTCGACCGGTTCCCCAGCTTGAAGATCGTCCTGGTCGAGCTGGGCTGGTCCTGGGCGCTGCCGCTGGCCTGGCGCCTCGACGCGGCCCAGCGGGTGCTCGGCGCCGAGGTACCGGACCTGCGCAAGCGCCCGTCGCAGTACCTGCGGGACAACTTCTACTTCACCACCCAGCCGATGGAGGAGCCGGAGGAGAACCGGCACCTCGACGAGGTCTTCGAGGCCTTCTACGAGTCCGGCATGGGCGAGAAGCTGATGTACTCCTCCGACTATCCACATTGGGACTTCGACGAGCCGGCCGCCCTGCCGAGAAACCTCTCCCCGCGGCGGCGCGCCGCGGTGCTCGGCGGCGTCGCCAGCGAGCTGTACGGCATCCCGCTCCTGCCCGGCCAGGGCTACCCGCTGTGAGCGGTCGGAGGTTCGTCGTGGGGCGGGCGTCCGACCTGGCCCCCGGAGAGAAGATGGCCGTCGAGGTCAACGGGCGGTCGATCGCGGTGTTCAATGTGGACGGTCGCTACTACGGGCTGCTCAACAGCTGCCCGCACCGCGGCGCCGACCTGTGCCGCGGCCGGTTCCTGCCGCTCGTGACATCGACGATGCCCGGCCAGTACACGTACGACACCGGCCGCCCGCTGCTCGCCTGCCCCTGGCACGGCTGGGAGTTCGACGTCACCACCGGACAGTCGTACTTCGACCCGGCGGGCACCCGGGGCCGCCCGTACACGGTCGAGGTGGAGAACGGCGCGCTCGTCGCCGAGGAACTGCGCCGCGGCTCGCTGGACCTGACACCCGCGCAGTACGCCCAGGCGACCGCGGCTTCCGGCCGGGCCGGCGAGCGGGTCCCCGGCCCGTACACCGCCGAGACCGTTGCCGTCTGCGTGGAGGACGACTACCTGGTCGTCGACCTCCGGCCGCCCCGCCCGGCACCCCGGTCCGACCGCACCGAGAGGCAGCCCACCGCATGACGACCACCACCGCGGCACCGGCCTGGACCGGGCCCGTCATCGACGTCGACGTGCACGCCAACGTCCCCTCCGCCGAGGCGCTCTTCCCCTACCTCGCCCGGCAGTGGGTCGACTGGTGCACCGAGCGAAACTGGAAGGCGCCCCAGGGGCCCACCGTCCACTACCCGCCGAACTCGCCCCGCGCCTGCCGCCCCGAGTGGCGCCCGGCCGACGGCCGCGTGCCGTCGTCCGATGTGGACCTGCTCCGGGCGCACGTCCTCGACCCCTGGGGCGTCGACCACGCGATCGTCAACTGCTACTACGGCGTCGACAGCATCCGGCAACCCGACTGGCACAACGCGATGGCCAGCGCGGTCAACGACTGGCTCGTCGAACACTGGCTGGAGAAGGACTCCCGGCTCCGCGCGTCGCTCGTCCTGCCGGCCCGCGACCCGGAGTCGATGGTCAAGGAGATCCGGCGCGTCGGCTCCCACCCCGGGTTCGTCCAGGTCCTGCTCCCGGTGCGGACCGACGCCCTCTGGGGCCGCCGCATGTTCTTCCCGGTCTTCGCGGCCATGGCCGAACACGACCTGGTGGCCGGCCTGCACTACGGCGGCACCAACGACGGCGTACCGTCGACCACCGGCTACCCGTCGTACTTCATCGAGGAGTACGCCGCCGAGTGGCAGGCGTTCGGCAGCCAGATCACCAGCATGGTCGCCGAGGGGCTCTTCCAGGCCGTACCCGACCTGCGGGTCGCGGTCCTCGAAGGCGGGTTCCTCTGGCTGCCCGCCTGGGGCTGGCGCATGAACAAGGACTGGAAGGGGCTGCGCCGCGAGGTGCCGTGGCTCGACGAGCCGCCCTTCGACGTCGTGCGCCGCCACTTCCGCTTCTCCACCGCCCCGACCGAGGCCGGGCCGGCGAGCACGCTGGAAAGGTCGCTCGGCTGGCTGCGCACCGAAGAAGCGCTGATGTTCGCGACCGACTACCCCCACGCCCACGACGACGACCTGACCCGGCTGCTGGCGGCGATGCCGGAGACCATGCGCGCCAAGACCATGTCCGAGAACGCCCGCCACTGGTACCGCCTCCCCCGTCGCGGTTGATCAGGGACCTCGTGCGGTGGCGCGCCGGCCGACCCGCCCACGAACTCCCTGATCAACACGCGGGGACCGGGGTTACCTGGTTGACGCGCTCCCGGGGAGCCAGGTGACGATGGCGGGCTCGAGGATGAGCGCGACCAGGACCAGGCAGACGACCACGAGGAACGGGAGCACGCCCTTGAAGACGTCGGCCGCCTTCACCTCGCGGCCCTGGTTGACCTCGGGGCGCTGGGCGATCCGGTGTACGACGTTCGCCAGGATGCCGACCGGTGGGGTGACGATGCCCATCTCGGCCAGGATCACGATGAAGACGCCGAACCACACCATGTCGACGCCCATGGATTCCAGCGGCGCGTGCAGGATGGGGACGGTGAGCAGCATCATCGGCAGCGGCTCGATGAACGTGCCGAGCAGCATGTAGAACGCGATGAGCAGGATCAGAAACCAGACGCGGCTCAGGTTGAGGTCGATCAGTACATCGGTCAGCTGCCGGGTGACTCCGCTCATGGCGAGCACGCGGGTGAGCGCGACGGCGCCGATGATCATGAACACGATGCCGCCGACCGAAAGGCTCGACTCGGTCGCCGCGGTCTTCACCAGCGCGCCCATCTCGCGCGGCTTGAGCCGTTTCCGGCTCCACGGCTTCCAGCTGACCACGAGCGCCGCCACCACGCCGAAGGCGGCGGACTCGGTGGCGGTGAAGAAGCCGAAGTACATGCCGCCGATGACGACGAAGACGACCGCGCCGAGCGGCACGAGCATCCCGAGCGACCGCAGCCGGCTCCCCCAGGTGACGTCCGAGAGGTCGGGGCGGGGCGCGAGGCCGGGCTTCAGCGTCGCCCGTACGACGACCAGCAGCGCGTAGGCCAGAGCCAGCAGGAGGCCGGGGACGATGCCGGCCAGCAGCTGCGGGCCCACCGGCGTCTCGGCGATCCCGGCGTAGACCACGAGCAGGATGCTGGGCGGGATGATCTGCCCGAGCGTGCCGGCCATGGCGATCACGCCGGTCGCCAGCCGGACGTCGTAGCCGGCCCGGAACATCTGCGGCAGCGCCATCCGGCCCAGGGCGTACGCGGTGCCGATGGTGCTGCCGGTGCCCGCCGACAGGCCCGCGCCGGCGAGGTTGGAGGCGACGGCGAGGCCGCCGGGCACCTTCCCGAACCACTGCCGGGTCGCCTCGTACGCCGAGTCGGCGAGGCCGCCACGCCAGATCACCATGCCGAGGAAGATGAACAGCGGGACCACGCTGAGGCTCCACGACGCCACCGCGTCGAACGGCTGCGACGTCAGCGACGAGACGACGACCCGGGTGCCGCCCAGCGCGTAGAACCCGACCACCGAGGCCATGACCATCGCCAGCCCGATGGGTACGTTCACCGCCAGCAGCTGCAGCATGAGCACGAGCACCAGGACGCCGACGGTCGCCCGTTCCAGGTCGCCCCAGAGGATGATGCCGGCCACGACGAGGGTCGAGACCCAGATCGCGCCGTAGACGATCGCACCGGCCCGCTCGGACCGCCGGGGCGGCGCGCCGTCCGCAGCCGGCGGGGCCTCGTCGAGTACGAGGTCAGGCGCCTGGGTCTGGGATGTCATCGTGCCGCTCCAGTTCCTTCGCGTACCTGGTTCTGTTGAGGACGCGCTCGGCCGCGGTCGCCACCAGCGACAGCACGTAGAGGCTCATGCCGAGCGCGACCACGAGCTTGACCGGCCAGAGCACGAGCCAGCGGTTGACGCCGACCCGCTCGTCGAGCGCCCACGCCTCGTCGGCCGCGCGGAAGGCGAGCACCGCCATCCAGGCCATCAGGCCGGCCACGAGCAGGTCCGAGACGACCTCGACGACCCGGCGGGTGCGCGGGCCGGCGTGGTCGGCCATCAGCCCCACGTAGATGTGCTCGCCCTTGAGCTGGACCGCGCCGAGGGCGAGGAAGCAGACCACCGGCATCCAGAGGTATCCGACGAACGCGATGGTGTCCTCGAGGCCGTGCTCGAGAGCGTTGCGGGCCGCCACGTCGACGACGATGTGCAGGCCCATGAGGGCGATCCCGACGCCGCAGAGCGCCACGGCCGCCCGGTTGGCCAGCTCCACGACGCGGGTGAGGAGCAGCTTGTCGGGCGGCCGGCTCACGACGCCGGCGCGGCTACCCGGCATGGCTCGTGTACATCTTCACGTACGCCTCGTGCAGGCCGTCGAAGTCGACCTGGTCGATGGCGGTCCGGTAAGCCGCCTTCAGCTCGATGCCGGGCGGAGCGGCTCCCCCCTTGACCAGCCCCTGGGCGACCGGCAGGTACTCGGCGAGCTTGTCCAGGTACGCCTTCAGCACGCCCTCGGGGTCCGCGACGCCCGGTGGCGCCGACGTGGCCAGGTCGGCGACCGCGGCCTTCTGGTGGGCGGCGAGCTTGACGTTGATCTCGCGCGGGTCGGTGAACTCGATGCGCTTCTCCTCGGCGTCGTCGAGGAACCGGCCGAACCCGGTGAGGGTCTCCCGCAGGCGCTTGACCTCGTAGTCCGCCCAGGTCTCCAGGATGATCTTCTGCCCGGCCTCGGGCAGCTCGTCCCACTGGTCCTTGTTCATCATGAAGCTGATGAACGTGGTCGGGGAGAACTGGATCGGCACGAGGTACTTGCCCACCTCGGTCAGCCCGAACGTGGAGTAGATCTCGCCACCGTCCGCGGCGGTCACGCAGTCGACCACGCCGCGCTGCAGCGCCTCGAACATCTCGGTGCCCGGGATGACGACCGGCTCCATGCCGATCGCCTTCGCCTCCGAGGCGAACGGCTCGCCGGCGACCCGGATCCGCACGCCCTTGGCGTCGGCGAGCGTCTCGATCCTCTTGGTACAGATCGCGTTGCCGTAGCCACTGGTGTACGAGCGGAGGATGACGACGTTGTTGTCGGCGTACTCCCGCGTCAGCTCCTCGCTGCCCAGCGCGAAGTCGGAGCCGGCGAGCGGTCCCTGGATCGTGGTGAGCGGAAATCCCGGCTCCAGCGCCGGCGCCGCACGGGCCAACCAGGCGGTGACCGGCAGCTTCTCCTGGAAGAAAGCGGGCGTGACCTGGGAGATGGAGCCGACACCGTCGGAGACTCCGGTGAGGGTCTCGGTCGGCGCCAGCAGCGAGCTGGAGTAGAACTTCTCGAAGGTGATCTTCCCGCCGGACTTCTCGGTGACCGTGTCGAGGAACTCGTTCAGGGCGGTGGCCATCCCGCTGCCCGGGGCGACCGACTCGTTGAAGCTGAGGGTGACCGGCTTCATCGACTCCAGGCTCTGCTCCGAGCCGGAGCCCTCCGCGTCGGAGCCGCCGCACGCGGCGAGCGCCAGCGCGAGCACCGCCGAACCGGCGGCCGCTGCTGTCTTCCTATGTCTGGACATGGTGCCCCTTGTCTCAACGCTTCATGGGTACCGGATAGCCTAAATGGTCTTATAATTATGATCAACCATAATTTGAGTACGATCCGGTGGCCCCGCCTACGAGCGCAGGCGCGCCCCGGGCGTGAACGTCGCGGGCACGGACACCGGCCCCAGCACGGACGGCGCGATCGGGGAGCGCCGGTAGCGCACCGGGCCCGCCGGCCTGATGTCCGGCATCCGCCGCATGATCGCCTGGAAGATCAGGGTGAGCTCGAGGCGGGCGAGGTGTGAGCCGAGGCAGAAGTGCCGGCCGACGCCGAATGCCAGATGCGGGTTCGGTGAGCGGCGGATGTCGAAGACGTCCGGGTCGGCGAAGACCTCGGGGTCACGGTTGGCCGCGGTGTAGTACGAGACGACCTTCTGCCCCCGCCTGATCTTCTGACCGGCGACCTCGGTGTCCCTGGTCGCGGTGCGGCGCTGGTACACGATCGGGGTCGACCAGCGCAGGATCTCCTCGACCGCGCCGGAGATGAGGCCGGGGTCGTCGAGCAGCAGCCGGTGCTGCTCCGGAAACTCGAAGAACGCCGCCATGCCCGCGCCGACCACGTTGCGCGTGGTGTCGCTGCCCGCGGTGACCAGCAGTAGGAAATCCATCGAGAACTGGGTCAAGTCCATCGGGATGTCGCCGACGCTGGCGTACGCGAGCCGGCCGAGCAGGCCGTCGCCGGGCGCGGCCCGCCGCTGCTGCCACGCGGTCGAGGCGTGCCGGAACATGACCTGGACCGCGGCGAGCCCCGGCCCCTCCTCCTTGCTCCCGCCGCGGGTGAGGACGTCCGCAGCCTCGCAGAGCTCGATGGCCTCCGGGCGGGACAGGCCCAGCAGGTCGGCGGTCACGTACGAGGCGAGCTTCTGCCCGAGGTCGGGGGTGACGTCGCAGGCGCCGGACTCGACGACGTCGTCGACGATCTCGTCCACGACGACCTGGAGCTGCTCACGCATGCTCCGTACGGGGATCGGGTTGAGCTCCACCCCCAGCGTCCTGCGGTGGGCGGTGTGGTGCGGCGGGTCGGACATGATCAGGTGCTTGGCCGTCCCGGTGTCCGACATCGAGACCGTGTCGACGATGACGGTGGAGGGCTCGGACGAGAACGTCTCCGAGTCCGCCTCCACCGCCTTCACGTCCCGGTGCCGGGTCAGCGCCCAGAAACCCGGGCCGCCGTCCGGCTCCTCGTGCCAGTGGACGGGATCGTTCTCGCGCAGCCACCGCAGCTGGTCGTACGGCACGCCGTCCAGGTAGAGGGCGGGGTCGAGAAGGTTGGGGCTGGTCGTGATCATGTTTCTCCTCGGTGGTCACGTCGATCACGGCAGGACGACCCCGCGCAGGTTCCGGCCGGCGTGCATGTCGGCGTATCCCTGGTTGATCTCGTCCAGTGGGTACGTCCGGGAGATGAGCTCGTCGAGCTGGAGCTTGCCGCGCCGGTAGAGCCCGAGCAGCAGCGGAATGTCCCGGTGCATGTTCGTGCCGCCGTACACGTTGCCCCGGATGGTCTGCTGCGACAGGGTGAAGTCGACCAGCGAGAGGTTGACCGTGGTGGCCGCGGCGGGCGACACGGCGGTGATGATGCCGCGGCCGTTGAGGCCGAGCGTCGACATCATGTCGCCGAGGATGTCGCTGTCGGCGACCCCGACCGAGAGGATCGCGACGTCGGCCATGTGGCCGCCGGTCAGCTCGGCCAGCACCTCCCGCGCGCGGGCCAGGTCGGCGACCGCGTGGGTGGCGCCGAACCGCACGGCCTGCTCGCGTTTGAACTCGCTGGGGTCGACCGCGACGATGATGTCCGCTCCCGCGTTCCGGGCCCCCTGCAGCGAGTTGACGCCGACGCCACCGCAGCCGACGACGACCACGGTCTCGCCCCGGCGCACGTCCGCGAGGTACACGGCGGCGCCCCAGCCGGTCGTGACGGCGCAGCCCAGCAGCGCCGCGACCGCGAACGGCACGTCCTTGTCGATGACGATCACGCTGTCCTCGGGTACGACCGTCCGCTCGCTGAACGTGCCGAGCCCGCCCATCGCCCAGACGGTCTCCCCCGCCCTGCTGAACGGGCTCGCCGCCGGCTCGCCACCGACCCGGCGCCGGGCGATCGCGCAGAGGTTGGAGAGGCCGCCGGCGCAGTACCGGCAGTGCCCGCAGGGTGAGTTGAACGCCAGCACGACGTGGTCGCCGACGCTCGCCCTGGTGACCCCGGGCCCGATCGCCTCGACGACCCCCGCGCCCTCGTGGCCTCCGACGAGCGGCAGGGGCGGGCGGCTGTCGCCGGTGACCGCGTGGTCGTCGGAGTGGCACAGGCCGGTCGCCCGGATCCTGACCAGCACCTGGCCCGGTCCGGGCTCGGCCAGGTCGAGCTCCTCGACCGCCCAGCGTTGCCCGACGTGCCACAGCGTGGCCGACCTGGTCTTCACTATGTCAGCGCCTCACAGTTGTGCCTAATTAGTGCTGCTATCGTGTTCGTATCAACGTAGGGATGACCCAGGTCACGTGTCAAGGACGAGGAGCTGGCGATCCGGCCGGCACGCCAGGACCGCGGCGGGTTCCGGCCCGGCAGGGCTCACTCCCGCGCTGGCCGTTCCCGAACCCGGCCGCTATCGTGTTCCTAGCTTGTTATACTCATGGTCGGCAGGAGGAACCGTTGCCCGAGCCCGAGTTCGAGTGCACCCTCCTGGTGGCCCGGCGCACCGCGGTGGCCCGCGACGTGGTCCTCCTCGACCTGGTCGCCGCCGACGGCTCCGCGCTTCCGGCGTGGGCGCCGGGGGCGCACGTCGACCTGCTGTTGGGGCCGGACCTGGTCCGCCAGTACTCGCTCTGCGGCGATCCGGCCGACCGGGCACGCTGGCAGGTGGCGGTGCTCCGCGAGCCCGACGGGCGCGGCGGCTCCGCCTTCGTCCACGACCGGCTGGCCGAGGGCGACTCCGTCGCGGTCCGCGGCCCGCGCAACCACTTCGCCTTCGCACCGGGGCGGGCCGTCGTGTTCATCGCCGGCGGTGTCGGCATCACGCCACTGGTACCCATGGTCGCCGCCGCGGGCGCGGGCGGCGTCGACTGGCACCTCTACTACGGAGGCCGGTCGCGGGACACGATGGCCTTCGCCGGCGACCTCGCCGCCGCACACGGCGACCGGGTCACGATCCATCCCCAGGACGAGTTCGGGCTGCTGGACCTCGACGCCGCGATCGGCACGCCCCGCGCCGGCACCAGCGTCTACTGCTGCGGGCCCGAACCGCTGCTACGCGCCGTGGAGGCGCGCTGCGCCTCCTGGCCGGCCGGCTCGCTGCACGTCGAGCGCTTCGCGCCCCGCCCGGTGGACGCGCCCGCCCGCGCCGGGTCGTTCGAGGTGGAGCTGACGGTCACGGGCACGACCGTGGTCGTACCGCCCGACCGGTCCATCCTCGACGTCCTGGAAGAGGCCGGGGCGCCGGTGTACTCGTCCTGCCAGGAGGGGACCTGCGGGACCTGCGAGACCGTGGTCGTCGAAGGCATCCCGGACCACCGCGACTCCGTGCTGTCGGACGAGGAACGGGCCGCCAACGAGACCATGATGATCTGCGTCTCGCGGTCGGTCGGCCCCCGCCTGGTCCTCGAACTCTGACCTGGTCGAGGAAGCGCCATGGGCTATCTGGTTCGGAACGCCCGCGGCGCTGCTGCCGGCCGTTCATTCGCCCGGCTCCCATCGGGCCGGCCGCTTCTCCCGGAACGCCGCGGTGCCCTCCACCCAGTCGGCGGAACCCCGCAGGTCGGCGACCGCCGTCCCGGTGGCCCGCCATCCGGCCTCCTCGGCCGCGGCCTCGACCGCCCGGCGCGCGCCGAGCACCTGCGCGACCGCGCTCGGCGCGGAGCGGCAGATCTCGATGGCGAGGTCAACCGCGCCGGCGAGGGCGCCGCCGGGGCCGGTCAGCCGGTTCACGAGCCCGACCCGGTGTGCCCGGGTCGCGTCGAGCTGGCCGCCGGTGAGCAGCAGCTCCAGCGCGAGGTTGCGCGGCAGGCGGTGGGGCGCGCGAAACAGCCCGCCCGCGTTGGCCACGCGGCCGCGCCGCGCCTCGGGCAGGGAGAACGTCGCACGGGTGGAGGCTACGACGAGATCGCAGGCCAGGACGAGCTCGAAGCCGCCGCCGAGCGCCGGGCCGTCGACCGCCGCGACGAGCGGCTTGCGCCGTACCCGCCGGGCCAGGCCGTAGGGGCCGCCGTCCGGGGTCGGGTCGCCGGGCCCGCCGAGCAGGTCACTGCCCGCGCAGAACGCCGGGCCGTTGGCGGCGAGGATCCCGACCCGCAGGGCAGGCTCGCTTTCGAGGCGGGCGAAGGCGGCGTCGAGGCCGCGGGTCATCGCCTCGTCGACCGCGTTCCGCTTCTCCGGGCGGTCGAGGACGACCAGGAGTACCGGCCCCTGCCGCTCGACCAGCACCCGCGAGCGCGTGTCAGCTTCCATCGTCGTCACCCCGTGAACGTGAGCCAGAGCAGGACGGCGTTGAGCCCGATCACCAGTGCGGCCGCGACGGAAGCCGCCACCGTCGTCGCCGGGCTGTTGCGGTGCTCGCCCATCACCGAGCGGCTCGCGGTCAGGACGACCAGCGGGACGAGCGCGAACGGGATGCCGAGCGAGAGGGCGACCTGCGAGAGCACGAGGCTCCGGGTCGGATCGGCGCCCGCGCCCAAGAGGAGCAGAGCCGGCGCCAGCGTCACCAGCCGTCGGACCAGCACGGGGACGCGGATACCCAGCAGCCCGTTCATGATCTCCGCTCCGGCGGCACTGCCGACCGATGTCGATCCCAGGCCCGAGCTGAGGAGCCCGACCGCGAACAGCAGCGCGATGCCGGCCCCGAGTTCGGAGGTGACCACCGCGTGTACGCCCTCCAGCTTGTCGGTGCCGGGGTGTCCGGTCAGGCTGGCCGCCGCGACGAGCAGCAGGCAGAGGTTGAGGAGCCCGGCGACGACCAGCGCGGCGACGACGTCCGTACGGGTCACGGCCAGCAACTGCCGTACGGTCCGCCCCTCCCCGCGGGCGTCGAGGCGCCGGGCGGTCAGGCCGGAGTGTAGGTAGATCACGTGTGGCATGACGGTCGCCCCGATGATGCCCGACGCCAGCAGCACGCTCTCCGGGCCGTCGAAGCCGGGAACCAGGCCGGCCGCGAGCGCCCCGGCCTCGGGCGGGGCGGCGACCAGGCCGGCCGCGAAGCCGACGGCGATCAGCGCGAGGAAGCCGATGACGAGGCGTTCGAGGGCGCTCTGCCCAAACATGTCGCCGATCCTGAGCACCGCCATCGCGACCGCCGCGGTGATGACCGCGCCCACGACCAGCGGCAGGTCGAACAGCATGCGCAGCGCGATCGCGCCGCCCACCACCTCGGCCAGGTCGGTGGCGATGGCCACCGCCTCGGCCTGCAGCCAGTAGCCGACCCGGATCCGCGCCGGCAACCGCCGGCCGAGGTGCTCGGCGAGGGAGCGCTCGGTGACGATGCCGAGCTTCGCCGACAGGTACTGCACCAGCACCGCCATGGCGTTGGCCAGCACCACGACCCAGACCAGGGCGTAGCCGAACCGGGCGCCGGCGGTCACGTTGGTGGCGACGTTGCCGGGGTCCACGTACGCCATCGCGGCGACGAACGCGGGGCCGAGCAGCGCCAGCCACCGGGCCGCCGGCGGGCGCCGGACCGCCATCCGCCCCTGTGCCGTCGCCATCCGCGACGGCTCAGCCGAGCCGCTCGTCGAACTGCAGGATCGTGCCGTCCGGGTCCTTGACGAACATCGCCCGCATCCTCGTCCGCGCGTCCTCGCCGTACCCGACGCCGGTGGTGTCGGTCACCGAGACCACCTCGACACCGGCGGCCCGCAGCCTCTCCGCGCGCGCGGCGACGTCGTCGGCCCAGAAGCCCACGTGGTGGATGCCGACCTGCCCGAGCCCGATCGGACGGCTGTCGTCCGGCGCGTCGGGCTGCGAGAGGGCGATGAAGACGCTCTCCACGTCGCCTGGATCGCCGAAGCGGAGGAAGACCTCGCGGCGGCGGGTCGTCGGCGGGACGGGGTGGTAGAGGCCCGTGTCGGAGGGGGGTTCGTTCACCGCGTCGCGGATGACGGTCAGGCCGAGCAGATCGCGGTAGAACACCAGTGAGCGTTCGAGGTCCGTGACGCCGATGGCGATGTGGGAGGCGGCTCTCATACCGGCCCGCTCGCAACTACCATGATTGCAAGCGTACTATTAACACGACTTCGACACCACTAGGGCTCAGCGGAGGTCGACATCGATGCCAGGTAACAGGTACGCGCGTAACGCGATCCAACGGTGGGCGCACCACACCGGACACCGCCTTTCCGACCTGCTGTACCCGCTGATGCGCCACACCCTGCCGTACCGGCCCAAGATGTGGTGGATCCCGACGCTTCCCGTCGCGCTGCACCGCCGGCGCAGGTCGCCGGCGCGGCCCTGGACCCAGCCGGTCGGCCCGCCGCCCGAGGAGCTCAGGACCGTACCGGGGATAAAGCTGGACCCGGTCGCGCAGCAGAAGGCGATGGAGGAGGCGCCGCTGCACGACTTCATCCGCCTCAACCCCGAGATGCGCGGCGTGCACAGCCCGACCGGCCGGATGTGGGTCTCGCTGCTGTCGACGTCGCCCCGCGTGCAGCGGGCCGCCCGCCGGCGGGCCTTCTTCGCCCGCACCGCCAAGCCGGCGAAGAAGGAGGCCGCCGCGGACCCCGCCGCGCTGACCGCGGCCCTGCGCGCCGAGGCGGCCCGGCTCGGGCTGAGCGCGATCGGCGTCACCCACTACGACAAGAAGTACAACTTCGCCGAGTACTACGGGCTCAACGTCGGCGACACGATCATCGTCGGGATCCTGGAACAGAACTACGACTCCACCCAGACGGCGCCGAGCATCCGCGCGGAGAAGGCGGCGCTCACCACGTACGCCGAGCTCGAGGACCGCATGCGCCTGCTGGCCACCTGGATCCACGCGCAAGGCTACAAGGCGCGCCCCGAGGGGTTCGTCGGCGAGTCGATGAACATCCCGTACGCGGTGCAGGCCGGCCTCGGCCAGCTCGGCCTCAACGGCCAGCTCCTCTCGCCGCACGCCGGCTCGCGGGCCCGGCTGCACGTGATGTCGACCGACGCGCCGTTCGTGCACGACGAGCCGGTCGACTACGGGATCGAGGGCATCTGCGACAACTGCCAGATCTGCGTGCGGCGCTGCCCGCCGGGGGCCATCCCCGCCGCCCGCAAGGACAGCCGCGGGGTGATGAAAGCGAAGCTGAACACCAAGCGGTGCCTGCCCGTCATGGGCAAGACCGCCGGCTGCTCGGTGTGCATGAAGGTCTGCCCGGTCCAGCGGTTCGGGCTGCCCGCCGTACTGGCCGAGTTCGAGGCGACCGGGCGCATCCTCGGCAAGGGCACCGACGACCTCGAAGGGTACGACTGGCCCGTCGACGGCAAGCACTACGGGCCCGGCGAGAAGCCGAGGATCGGCCCGGAGCTGATCGAGACGCCCGGCTTCGACTTCGACCCCAACCGCACCGAGCCTCCCTCGGACACCAAGAAGGACCTTTCCTCGGACGAACGGCTCGGCGCACTCGGCTACTGATCCCTTGCCAGGACGATGCACACGATGGAGAGGATGGTCCGGTGACGATGGACGACCGGGAGCGACTCGCGCTGCTCACCGCGCCCGGCGGCGGCTTCCCGCTCGTGCGGCGTTCCGTCGGCGGTGTGGCGCTCGAGGTGTTCGACCGCGACCCGCGGACGCTGCGCGAGGCGTTCCTCGCGACCCGCCGCCACGCAGACCGCGAGGCGATCGTCTACCGCGACGACCGGTACACGTACGCCGACCAGTGGTCGATCGTCGTCACGCTGGCACACCGGCTCCGCGACAAGCTCGGGGTCGTCAAGGGCGACCGGGTCGCCATCGCCATGCGCAACTACCCGGAGTTCGCCTTCACCTTCTGGGCGGCCCAGCTCCTCGGGGCGGTCGCGGTGCCGCTGAACGCCTGGCTCAAGGCGGCCGAGATGACCGACCTGATCCGCGAGACGGCGCCGAAGGCGCTCTTCGCCGACCGGGAACGGGTCGAGCAGCTGCGCGGTGTCGACGGGGTCGGCGCGCTCGTCGGGGTGCGCTGCACCGAGGCACCCCTCGACTACACCGACCTGCTCGACCTCGACCACCCCCTGGACACGCCGCCGGCCTGCGACGTCGACCCGGACGACGTCGCGACCATCCTCTACACCTCGGGCACGACCGGCCGCCCCAAGGGCGCCCCCGGCACCCACCTCAACCACGCCGCCTCGCTGCTCAACAAGCTGATCCGCGCCGTGTCGCCGCCGGACCGCCCGGGCGGGAAGCCGCTGCCGCCCGCGCCGTCGGTGAAGCTGCTGACGTTCCCCTTCTTCCACATCGCCGGCATCAACAACCTCTACTCCAACGCGTACTCCGGCCACCGCACCGTGCTGATGTACAAGTGGGACGCGCCCGAGGCGCTGCGGCTGGTCGAGGCGGAGCGGGTCGGCGAGATGTCCGGCCCGCCGTTCGTCGTGCAGACGTTCCTGGCCGCGGCCGCGACGTCGGAGCGTGACCTGTCGAGCCTGCGCAGCCTCGGCATGGGTGGCGCGCCGGCGCCGAAGGCGCTCATCCAGGAGATCCACGAGATCTTCGGCGGGCGGGTGAGCCCGCGCACCGGCTACGGCCTGACCGAGACCACGTCCGGGGTCTTCGCGATCTCCGGCGCCGACTTCGTGGCCCACCCGGACAGCGTCGGCCGGCCGCTGCCCACCGTCGAGGTACGCATCGAGGACGGCACCGGACACGCCGTGCCGGCCGGCGCGGAGGGCGAGGTGGCGCTGCGCGGACCGCAGGTGGTGGCCGGCTACTACCGGACGGCCAGCGAGGACAACTTCCTCGACGGCTGGTTCCGCACCGGCGACCTGGGCCGGCTGGACGCCGACGGCTACCTCTACCTCGTCGGGCGGCTCAAGGACGTGGTCATCCGCGGCGGCGAAAACATCAACTGCGCCGAGGTCGAGGCCTGCCTGGCCACCCATCCCGACGTCGTCGAAGCGGTCGTCTTCGGGCTCCCCCACCCGACGCTCGGCGAGGAGCTCGGCGCCATCGTCCGGCTGCGGACCGGCAGCACGACCGACGCGGCGTCGCTGCGCGCCTACGCCGCCGAGCGGCTCGCGGCGTTCAAGGTGCCGGCAAAACTGGCGATCTCACCGATCCCCATCCCCCGCACGCCCAGCGGAAAGATCATCAAACGCCACGTCGCGGCCGCGCTGGACTTCGACCGGCTCCTCACCGACACCGTCTAGGCCGCGCTCCGTGCTTGGTTGCGCGCTCCGCGGCCAGTTGCGCTCCGCTGTTAGTTGCGCTCCGCGGTCAGTTGCGCTCCGCGGTCAGTTGACAGAGATTTTGAGCTACCGCGACGCCCGTCGTGGTCCGGACCGTTGCTCCCGCGGCCTCACCCCACGCGTTCGGTCGCGCTCATCCCTGCCTCCTCCGCCCGCGTGCCCACAGGATGGACGGTGCCGGGTCATTGATCGACGCTCGGCGCCCCGTTCCGTGCGTGCGGCCGGGCGGGCGGCAGCGTCCTGTCGCGCGATCCCACTCCCGCGGGTCGGCTCAAGGCCCGGGACGCGGGTGCGCGGAGCCGGGGTGGTGACCTCGACAGCGAGCCCGTCCCACCAGATCGTGGTACGGATCCGCCCGCCTGAGGGCACCTATGTACCACGATCTCGACGGCCGCCCGCAGCGATCGCGTCGCTCCCGGCGGCCTCACCACGACCCGAGCCCCAGCGGCCTCCGCCGGCTCGGGGCTACCCGCCGGCGCGGCGGGCGGCCGCAGACCAGCGCCCTGGGTCGGGTCCCCTCGCGCTGTCCACGGCGGGCCGCCACAGACCGGGGCGGCCCACGGGTTGCCCTCACGCGGCCACAGCGGGCGCCACAGACCGCGCCCCACGGGCTCTCGCGCGGAGCTCTCGAGCTGCCCCGCCTGTGCGCCCGGGCGGGCCGGCCACGCGACGGGGCCAGGGTCTGCGGACCACGTCGTCGGCCAGACCGGCCCGGACGGACGGGAGTACTTGGGCGCACAGGCGGGGCAGCTCGAGAGCCTCTTCGCACCGACCGCCCCGCCCGCCGAAGCGCCGCACGCCCCGGTCTCGCCGTCACCACTCTCCATGCGTGGTCATGGCGGATCCAGGCCGCCCAGTATTATTGTGTTCTAATGGTGTTTAAAGGAATGACCGATGCGGAGTCCGGGCGGCTGCGGCGGCTGCTCGACCGCCAGGAGATCCTCGACTGCGTCTACCGGTGCTGCCGCGGCGTCGACCGGCTCGACCGTGATCTGCTGCTCTCCGCGTACCATCCTGGCGCGATCGACGACCACGGCATCTTCCGCGGCACGGTCGAGGAGTTCGCCGACTGGGCGTTCGCCGGGCACCGGGCCAACCATCGTGGCCACCACCACTACGTCATGAACCACACCTGCGACCTCGACGGCGACGTGGCGCACACCGAGACGTACTACATCTTCGTCGGGCAGAACCGGGCCGGCACGCCGGTGACGCTGCACGGCGGTCGCTACCTCGACCGGTTCGAGCGGCGTGCCGGGCGGTGGGCGATCGCCTACCGGGTCTCGCTGCTCGAGTGGGTCGGCGGGGTCGCCGAGCCGGATCTGCCGCCGGTCGAGCGCCGTCCCGGCGGTGTGGTCGCGCGGGACCGCACCGACTCCTCCTACGCCCGGCCGCTCGGACCGTTCGAGGACTGACGCGCAGCCGTCACCGGCGGGTCGACACGACGGTGGTCTTCACCTGGGTGTAGTGGTACAGCGACTCGAAGCCCTTCTCCCGGCCGAGGCCGCTGGCCTTGTATCCGCCGAATGGCGTCTCGATGCCGGTCCGGCCGCCGTTGACGATCACCTGGCCGGCTTCCAGGCGCGACGCCACGCGCAGGGCCCGGGCCGAGTCGCTGGTCCACACGCTGGCGACGAGGCCGTACTCGGAGTCGTTGGCGAGCGCCACGGCCTCGTCCTCGTCGGCGAACGACGACACCGCGAGCACCGGCCCGAAGATCTCCTCCTGGAAGATCCGCATGCCGGGCGTGACGTCCGCGTAGACGGTCGGCTGGACGTAGCGGCCCGCGGCGAGGTCGCCCCCGGGTGTGCCGCCGCCGGTCACCAGCCGGGCGCCGTCCCGCTGGGCGATCTCGAAGTAGGCCAGCACCTTCTCGTACTGCGCCTCGGTCGTCATCGGCGCCAGCTGTGGACCGGGTACGAGTCCGGCCATCTCCTTGCCGACCCGCGCGACGAAGCTGTCGTAGACGCTGGACTGGACGATCAGCCGGGACAGGGCCGAGCACTGCTGGCCGGCGCCGACGCAGACGCTCAGCGCGCTCGCGCGGGCGGCGTCCAGGTCGGCGTCTTCGAAGACCAGGTTGGGTGACTTGCCGCCGAGCTCAAGGATCGCCGGTACGAGCCGGTCGGCCGCGGCCCGCGCGATGCTCCGTCCGGTCGTCACGGAGCCGGTGAAGGCGACCAGCCGGATGTCGGGGTGGCCGACGAGTGCCGCCCCGGCGCCGGGGCCGTCCCCCAGCACGACGTTGACGACCCCCGGCGGGAAGCCCACCTCCGAGGCGAGGCGGGCCAGCATGAGCGTCGTGCCGGGGGTGAACTCCGAAGGCTTGATCACCACCGTGTTGCCGGCGGCGACCGCGGCGGCGATCCCCCGCGACGCCTGGCTCAGCGGACCGTTCCACGGCGTGATCATGCCGACCGGCCCGAAGGGCTCCCGGGTGGTGAACGCGTGGTCGTCGGGGCCGAGCGCGATCGTCTCGCCGAACAGGGCGCGGACGACCCCGCCGTAGTACTCGAAGTAGTCGGCGCTCATGCCGAGCAGGCCGCGCATCTCGGCGGCGAGCTTGCCGGTCTCGGCGACCTCGGCGTCGACGAAGGCGTCGGCCCGCTCGCGCATCTGGCGCGACAGCTCGACCAGCAGCCGGCCGCGGTCGGCCGGGGACCACTGGCGCCAGCCGGCGAACGCCGCTTTGGCGGACTCCACCGCCGCCGCCACGACGTCCGCACCGGCCAGCGGTACGGCGGCCAGGGCCGACCTGTCGAAGGGGCCGTACACGGTCAGGGGCGTGCCGCCGCTACGCGGCTCCCCGTGCACCCAATGATGTAACTCTCTCATCGACCCGCCCAACAAGTAATGGACTTCCACTATTATGAACACTATACGGCGGTGCCGCGGCCGAGGTAGGACGGCAAGCCGCCCCCGCTCTGAGAGGGAGCCTTCCCATGTTGGACGCCGTCGTGGTCGGCGCGGGCATCAGCGGTATCTACCAGCTCTACCGGCTGCGGCAGGCGGGCCTCTCCGTCCAGCTCTGCGAGGCCGGCGACGGCGTCGGCGGCACCTGGTTCTGGAACCGGTACCCGGGTGCCCGCTTCGACTCGGAGAGCTACACGTACGGCTACTTCTTCTCCCGCGAGCTGCTCGACGAGTGGAGCTGGAGCGAGGAGTTCGCCGGCCAGCCCGAGACCGAGCGCTACCTCAACCACGTCGTCGACCGGTTCGACCTGCGCCGCGACATCCGCCTCGGCGCCCGGGTCAGCGCCGCGGTGTACGACGACGCGGCCGCCGCCTGGACGGTGACCGTCGAGAACGGCGAGCGGCTGCGGGCGCGGTTCCTCGTCACCGCCGTGGGGCCGCTGTCGGAGCCGTACGTGCCGGCGATCCCCGGGCTGGCCGGCTTCGCCGGCGTCTGGCACCACACCGCCCGCTGGCCGCGCGAACCGGTGGACCTGCGCGGCAAGCGGGTCGCGGTGATCGGCACCGGCTCCAGCGGCGTACAGGTGATCCCGCACATCGCGGCCGAGGCCGCTGAGCTGGTCGTGTTCCAGCGGACCGCGAACTGGTGCACGCCCATCAACAACCGGCCGATCACGCCGGAGCGGATGCGGGAGATCCGCCGCACGGCGCGGACCATCCACCGCACGTGCCAGGAGACGCCGGGCGGGTTCGTGCACCGGCCGCTCTCGGTCTCGGCGCTGGAGGTCGGCGAGGAGGAGCGCCGCGAGCGGTTCCAGCGGCTGTACGACGCTCCGGGCCTGACGATGGTCCTGGCGAACTACCGGGACATCACCACCGACCGGGCGGCCAACGCCGCGGTCACCGACTTCCTGCGCGGCAAGATCCGGGAACGGGTCAAGGATCCGGAGGTGGCGGAGCGGCTCATCCCGACCGACCACACGTTCGGGATGAAGCGGCCGCCGCTGGAGGACGGCTTCTACGAAGTGTTCGCGCAGGAGCACGTGTCGCTGGTGTCGCTGGCCGAGGAGCCGATCCTGCGGTTCACGCCGGCGGGCATCCAGACCGCGGCCCGGCACTACGAGATCGACGTCGCCGTCCTCGCCACCGGATTCGACGCCGTCACCGGGGCGATCCGGCGCATCGACATCCGCGGGCGGGACGGGGTCCGCCTCGACCGCCACTGGGAGGCCGGCCCGCGTACGCATCTGGGGCTGCAGAGTGCCGGGTTCCCCAACCTGTTCTTCGTCGGCGGGCCGCAGAGCACCACCGGCAACATCCCGCGCGCCACCGAGATCCAGGTGGACTGGGTCATGGACTGCCTGCGCCACATGGCGGACCACGGCCACCGGTACGTGGAAACCACCCCGGCGGCCGAGGAAGCGTGGCTGGCGCACGTGGAATCGACGGTGCGCGGCACGGTCCTGGAGGACGCGACCTCGTGGGCGTTCGGCTCGAACGTGCCGGGCAAGCCCCGGGTGTACCAGCTGTACGCCGGCGGCATCCCGCAGTACCGCGCCCGGTGCGCGGAGGCGGTCGAGGCGGGCTACACCGGCTTCGTCTTCGGCTGAGGGAGCCGAGGGCCTACCGGCGCGCACCGGTAGGCCCTCGGAGACAGCCGGCTGTCAGTGGTCCTCGGGCCAGCGCAGCCGCTTGTAGACCGGGTCGTCGCGGTCCCGGGTCCCGGCGAAGTGGCCGGCCGACGCGGTCGTGACGTGGGTGGCCGGGTGCGTACCCCGGTAGTCCATGACCACCCGCCGGTAGGTGACCAGCCACTGCCCGTCCACCCGCTGGCAGTAGTCGAGGTAGCGGCCGAACGAATGGGCCAGCGACGAGTCGTCGGTCTGCATGTAGAAGTCGAAGTACGTCTCGCCGAACGCCTCGTCGCCCTCGACGTCCCAGATGGACTGGCCGAGCAGGTGGTAGAGGAACGGCGAGGCGTTGGTGAAGTCGGAGTTGCAGATGAACTCGGCGAACTCGACCCCGCTGCCCCGGAAGCGACCGTGGTCGTCGAAGGACTTCTCGGTGTAGCAGGCGATGATCGCCTCCCGGTCGGTCCGGTCGACCGCCCGGGAGAGCCGCGCGACGAGCTCGTTGAGGGCGATCTTGTCGGCGACCGTTTCGGTCGTGGTCATGGGGTACCGCCTTCCGTCGTCAGATGATGCCGTCCCACGCACCGTGCCGCCCCGGGTACGGGTCCCGGACGACCGTGCTTTCGATGTCGAACCGCTGGACCAGCCGGTCGCGCCCGTACGCGGGCCAGTCGACCGTGCCGGACACGAAGGCCACCCAGGCGCCGTGCATCTCGTCGGCGAGCGGCTGCGGCGGGGCGTCGCCGCGCAGCCGGGCTCCCCACGGGTCGGCGAGGGTGTCGAAGACGAACGGCACCTCCAGGGTGTGGCAGGCGCCCAGCCGGCCGCCGAAGGTGGGCGGGTCCCACGCGAACTCGTAGGCGTACGACGCGGCGCCGGCCTTCTCGCGCGCCTCGACGGCCCGGACGATCGGCACGCCGGCGAACCAGTCGCTCTGGATCGCCATGAACAGGTCGGCGTGGTCGGCGGAGGGCATCAGGTCGCGGTAGGTGGCGATCATCTCGCGTGGGTCCACGCCCAGCCGGCCGACGAGGGCCTCGAGCATGGGCTCGTCCAGGGCGTCGGCGAGGCCGGTAGGGATCGTGAAGAGGCCGTACTCGTTGGCGTTGGTGCCGACCAGCAGGGCGGCGTCGGCACCGGCTCCGTCGGCGTACGCCTCGACCGGGTGCCGGGGCAGCACGTCGCCGTCGACGACCGGCTGTACGACGAGCCGGTTGAGCGCCCGCCACTTCGGGTCCCGGCCCGCCTGCACGGCGCCGATGACCTCGTTGAGCGTGCGGTGGAGCAGGTCGCCGGGCACGGCACCGAGCGCCTCCGGGCTCTCCGCGACGCCCAGGTCGGCGCAGAGCTGGGCGGTGACCCGCGCGGCCTGGTCCGGCGTGTGCACGTGGTGCCCGTCGCCGCTCTGGGAGATCGCCCGGTGGAAGAGCCCGCGCGCCCCGGGCGTCGCCAGCAGCGTCAGGACGCTCATCCCGCCGGCCGACTCGCCGGCGATCGTCACCCGGGCCGGGTCGCCGCCGAACGCGGCGATGTTGTCGCGGACCCACTTCAGCGCCGCGACCTGGTCGAGCAGGCCGCGGTTGGCGACGGTGCCGGCGATCTGGAGGAACCCCTCGACGGCCAGCCGGTAGTTGATCACCACGGCCACCACGCCGTCGCGGGCGAACGCGCTGCCGTCGAACGCGGTCACCGCGCCGGTGCCGGTGACGAAGCCGCCGCCGTGGATCCAGACGAACACCGGCAGGCTCGCGCCGGTGTCCGGCGTCCAGACGCTGAGGTTGAGGCCGTTCTCGCCGGGGATCGTCGGGTCCGGCACGAGCTCGGCCATGACCGCCGAGCGCTGCGGCGGCCCGGACACCGTCGGCCCGTACCGGCTCGCGTCGACGACGCCGGCGACGGGCGGGGGCGGCTGCGGCGGTGCGAAGCGCAGGTCACCGACCGGCGCCGCCGCGTACGGCACGCCCTTGAAGCTGAGGACACCGTCGCTCGCGCGGCCGCGGTACGTCCCCTGCGGGAGGGTCACCTCGATGCCCACAATTTCTCCATCATTAGAGGATCGCTTCATCATTGCTGCCTGGCCCGGGTTAGGCAAGCCCTTCGCGTGTTCAGACCACCAGTGCCCGGCGCGCTCACCCCCGGCTGGGCCGGTGCTGCGTCACGACGCCATCCGCGATCAGCCTCTCGATCTCCCGCGCCGCCAGGCCGAAGCGGGCCAGCACGTCCCGGGTGTCGGCGCCGGCCGGGCGGGGCGGCGTGCGGATCGTCCCGGGCGTCCGGCCGAGCTTGACCGGGATGCCGAGCACCCGCCGGCCGTCCACGGTCTGGACCATCCGGCGCCGGTGCACCTCGGGGTCGCCGAGCACCTCGTCGAGAGGGCGAACCAGGCTGGCCGGTATCCCCTTGGCGATCATCGTCCGGGCGGCGTCGGCGTCGTACTCCATCCGCGCCACCAGGTCGGCGAGGATCGCGGTGAGCTCCGCCCGGTGCGCCAGCCGGGCGGCGTTGGTGCGAAACCGTTCGTCCCGCGCGACCTCGGGCGCGCCGAGATACTCGCAGAGGATCGCGAACTGCCGGTCGGTGCCCGCCGCCACGTAGATCTCCCCCATCGGCGAGGTGAACGTGTCGCAGGGCGCGATGTTCGGATGCGCGCTGCCGAGCCGTTCCGGACGTTCGCCGGTGCGGAAGTAGTTGGCCGCGGCCGGGTGCAGGAGGCTGAGCGCGCCGTCGAGCAGGCTGAGGTCGACGAGCTGACCGCGTCCCGAGCGCGTGCGTTCCTGGAGCGCCAGCAGGACGCCGCTGAACGCCAGCATGCCGGTCGTGAGGTCGGTGATCGGCATCGGTATCCGCAGGGGTCGGCTCCCCGGCTCGCCGTTCATGTGCATGATGCCGGAGTACGCCTGGATGACCGCGTCGTAGCCGGGGAGCCCGCCCATCGGTCCGTCGGCCCCGAAGGCGCTGATCCGGCAGTAGACCAGGCGCGGAAACCGGGCCAGGAGCGTCTCGGCGCCGATGCCCCAGCGTTCCATCGTGCCGGTTTTGAAGTTCTCCACCAGGACGTCGGCGTTCTCCAGCATCCGCAACACCAGCGTGCGGCCGGCCGCGGTGGAGAGGTCGACGGTGACGTGGCGCTTGTTGCGGTTGAGGCCCGCGTAGTAGGCGCTCACGCCGTCGCCGTACGACTCCGCCCACTCCCGGGTGCCGTCGCCCTCCGGCGGCTCGACCTTGACCACCTCGGCGCCGTGGTCGCCGAGCATCTGGGTGCAGTACGGTCCGGCCAGGATCCGGGACAGGTCGACGACGAGCAGGCCCTCCAGCGCCCCGCCCACGTCACGCCGCCGTGGGCAGCGGGGCGAACACCGGCACCACGCCGTGCTCGCCGACCTCCTCGAACCGGGCCCGCACCGGGCTGCCCACGGCCGGTTCGCCGACCAGCCGGGTGAGCAGCCGGACGCCGCAGGCGAGCTCGACCAGGGCCACGTTGTAGGGGACCGCGCCCTTGAGCGCGGCCGAGTAGGCGCGGTGGTAGACCGCGTAGCTCCACACGGTCCCGACCGGCTCGACCGGCTTCCACTCGTACTCGCGCCCCAGGCACTCCGGGCAGACGCCGGCCGCCGGCCACCGGACGTAGCCGCAGCCGGCGCAGTGCTGGAAGACCAGGCGGCCGGCCCGCGCCTGCGCCCAGAACGTGGTGTCGTCCGCCGTCGTCATCACCGCTCCCGGCTCAGGATCGTGCTGGCCGCCTTCATGAAGCCGAACGTCGAGCAGTACTGGGCGGCGCGCAGGCCGGGCAGCTGCCGCGCGCCGGCCTCGCCGCGGAGCTGGCGCACGGCCTCGACCAGGTGCAGGAAGCCCCACATGTACGCCTCGGAAAGCTGCCCGCCGTTGGTGTTCAGCGGCAGCCGCCCGCCGTAGCCGACCTCGCCCTTGGCGAACGCCTCCCCCACCCCGCCGGGCTCGACGAACCCGTACAGCTCCAGCATCTGCATGACCCACACGCTGGTGGGGTCCTGGATGTAGAGCGCGTCGATCGCGTCCCGCCCGATGCCGGCCCCCGCGTAGACCCGGTCGGCGACCTGCCGGATCCAGGGGCGCAGCCACTGGTCGGCGTTCTGCCGGTCGCGCAGTCCGGTCTGCTGGGCGATGCCCATGACGTGCACCGGGCGGTCGGTCAGCTCCGCCGCCCGGTCGGCGCTCGCCACCACCAGGCAGGCGCCGCCGTCGGAGATCATGCACAGGTCCGCGCGGCGCAGCGGGGCCACCAGGTAGGGCTGGGCCAGGTAGTCGTCGAGGCTCAGCGGCTCCCGGAAGACGGCCAGCGGGTTCTGCTCGGCGTACCGCCGCTGGGAGACGGCGATCCGGCCGAGGTCGGCCTCCGTGGTGCCGTAGAGGTGCTGGTGCCGCCGGAACGCCATCGCGGCCGGGCCGGCGACGTTGAGGAAGCCGTATACCGAGGCCTCGTCCTGCCGGCCCAGCGGGTGCGAGAACCGGTTGCCGTCGCTGCGCTGCGTGGTGCCGTACACGATCGCCACCGTGCTGGCCAGGCCGGCGTCGATGGCCGCGCAGGCCAGGTGCAGCGAGAAGTTGCAGGTGCCGTAGTCGAGCGTGGCGCTGTAGGCGGGGTTGAGCCCGGCCAGCCGGCCGATCTCGGTGTCGATGCCGAAGCCACCGTACGACTTGCAGGTGATCAGACCGTCCACAGCGGACTTGGCGATGCCGGCGCCGGCGAGGGTGACCCGCAGCGCCTCGACGGCCAGCTCGTCCGCGGAGATCCCCGGCACGGTGCCCTGTGCCGTGTTGCCCACCGCCACGATCGCCGAACGGCCGCGGATCGCCCCGGGCAATGAGCCACCCATCTCAGATCGCACCCTCCGCCCGCAACGCATCGACCTCGTCGGACGAGAGGCCGAGCAGCCGGCCGTACACCTCGTGGTTGTGCTCGCCGTAGGTCGGTGCCGCGCGGTCGACGAGCCCGCCGGCGTGCTGCGGGGTGCCGCTCAGCTTGACCGACGGGGCGGCCACCGGCCACCGGCCGAACTCGGTGGCGTCGAGTTCGGTGAGCCAGTCGAGCGCGGCCAGCTGCGGGTCGCGCTCCACCCGGTCCTGCGCCGTCTGCGCGACACCGGCCGCGACACCGGCCGCCTGCAGCCTCTCCATCAGCGAGAACGGCTCTTCGGTGACGGTCCACGACTCGACCAGCTTGTCCAGCGCGGCCCGGTTCGCCTGCCGCGCGTCGAGCGTGCGGAACTCCTCCTGCTCGATCCACTCCGGGTGCCCGGCCTCCTTCGCCAGGGCCACCCACTCCTCCTCGGTGGCGCAGGTGACCGCGATCCAGCGGTCCTCGCCACGGCACCGGTAGATGCCCTCGGGGGCCGCGGTGGCGTACGGCGAGCGGTTGCCGGCCCGCTGCCACACCCGGCCGTTGATCTGGTGGTCGAGCAGCGGCACCGCGGTCATGAACAGGCCGACCTCGGTCTGCGAGGCGTCGATCGCCTGCCCTTCCCCGGTCCGCTGGTGGTGGTAGACCGCGCTCAGGATGGCCAGCGCGAAGCTGTACGCGCCGAACCAGTCCAGGTACGAGTAGCCCCAGCCGGCCGGTGGGAACGGTTCGGGCAGGCCGCTCATCTCCGAGGTGCCGGCGAAGGCCGCGGCGATCGGCCCGATGGTGCGAAACCGCCCGTACACGCCGCGCGAGCCCATCCCGGACTGCTTGGCGTAGATGATGTCCGGCTTGACCGCCCGCAACACGTCGTATCCGAGGCCCCAGCTCTCCATGACGCCGGGCGAGAAGCCCTCGGCCACGACCGTGCTCCGGGCGACCAGCCGCTTGGCGATCGCCAGCCCCTCCGGGTGCCGGACGTTCAGCGAGATGGCCCGCTTGCCGGGGTTCTTGTTGTTGTACTGGGCACCCACCGGGCCGCCGAGGTCGGCCGGCCAGCGGGAGGGCACCGGACCGGTCGCGCGTTCCCGGGCGGCGCGGCCACCCACCGGGGCGCCGCCGCGCCGCGGGTCGAGGTTCTTGTGCCATTCCACCTTGATCACCTCTGCGCCCAGCGAGGCGAGGAACCGGGTCGCGCCGGCCGAGGCGAGCATCCAGGTGAAGTCCAGGATCCGTACGCCCTGCAGCGCGAACGGCTTGCCGTGCACGGAAACCTGCTCGGGCGTCGCCGGGCCGGGGCGGGGCGCCGTACGGGGACGGACGGCGAGCACCTCCGCGCGGTCCTCGTCCAGCCGGGGCGCGCGGCGGCCGGGGACCCAGCCCGGCCCGGTGGAGATCCACTTGCTGGCCGGGTAGCGCACCGCCCGCCCCAGCTCCGGGTGGTCGACCTCGGCGTACGTGCCGCGCTGGAGCCAGTGCTCGTCGCGCGCGCTCTCGTGCGGCTTGCGCACCGGTACCCACATGAGGCCGGCCTCCTGCGCCTGCCGCCACGGCAGCTCGTCGAAGAGGTAGCGCCGCACGGTGTGCTCGACGGCGTCCATGTTGCGCGCCGCTCCCCCCTCCATCCCGGGCAGCACGCGGGAGTCCTTGCTCTGCTCGTCGCTGCCGTCGCTGATGTCGCCGCCCAGGCCGTACTCGTCCAGGAACGGCTTGAGCAGGTTGGCGTTGCGGGTGGTGGTGAGCATCCACCGGCCGTCCTTGGTGGCGAAGATGGAGCGGTGCCGGGACACGGCCGGGGCCGAGTGCCGGCAGGTCTGGCGCAGGAACGGGGTGCGCAGGCAGACCCACGACATCAGGTCGCCCTCGGTGTTCTTGGCGACCGCCTCGTGGATGGCGCAGGACAGGTACTGGCCCTTGCCGGTGCGGTCCCGGCTGACGAGAGCGGCGATGATCGTGAACGCCATCTGCTCGCCGGCGATGGCGTACGCGTGGCCGAGCTGCGGGGCGACCGGTGGCAGGTCGTAGCGGCCGGACGGGTCCGGGTCGTAGCCGTTGTTCATGACGACCCCGCCGAGCGCGAGGTGCACCAGGTCGGAGGCCTTCCAGTCGCGGTACGGCCCGGTGTCGCCGAACGGCGTGATCCGCGCGTAGACCAGGTGTGGGTGCCGGGCGCGCAGCTGGTCCGGGCCGAGCCCCCGGTCGGTGAGGTAGCCGGCCGGTCCCGCGTCCAGCACGACGTCGGCGCCGGCCGCGAGCGTGGCGAAGTCGGCTGCCCCCGCGTCGTCGTCCAGGTCGAGGACGACCGACCGCTTGCCCCGGTTGTAGGCCCAGAAGTGCAGCGATCGGTCCGGGTCGCCGCCGTCGCCGGCGTACGGGCCGAACCTGCGGGTCTCGCTGCCGCCGGGCGGTTCGACCTTGACCACCTCGGCGCCGAGGCCGGCCAGCACGAGCCCGCAGTACTCGCCCTTCTGGTCGCCGAACTCGATGACGCGGACGCCGGTCAGGCTTCCGGGAATGCTCTCGGTCAACTGGATCTCCGCGGGTGCTAGGGGTGGTCGGGCCAGTCCAGCCAGGTCGCGAGCGCTCCGCCGAGCACCAGCCGCCGCTCGCCGTCGTCGAGCCGGGGTAGGTGTGCGGTGAATACGTCGACGAGCTCGCGGTAGGAGCAGGGCAGGCGGGAGAGGTCGGAACCCCAGAAGAGGCG
>NZ_JAVHUY010000039.1 GCF_031085175.1 Phytohabitans maris | reverse complement strand
AGAGGGCATCTGATCTATAACTGACAGATAATGTCCGTATTTGTTGGGGTGGTGCGCCACGTCGATGTTGATTCTCCGGTTAACCGCCGGGACATGTTGTCGATCATTGCCCAGAGAATCATCGTCCGGGATCGGGCCGGGTCGGCCTCGTAGTCCCGGACCAGCCGGCGATGAAGCATCAGCCAGCCCAAGGTCCGCTCGATCGCCCACCGCTTGGGTTGCGGTTTGAACCCGCGCTGGTCGGGATCCTTGGTCACCACCACGACATCGATGCCGTGTGCCGCGCCCTGGTCGATGACGCTCTGCTTGTAGCCGGCATCCACCCACACCCTGACCACATCTGGTCGGTGGGCGGCGAGCTCGTCGACCACGTATCGGCCGCCGGCCGTGTCGTGCACACTCGCCGCAGTGACCAACACGACCAGCAGCAGGCCGAGCACGTCTGTGGCGATGTGCCGTTTCCGGCCCTTGATCCGCTTGCCGGCGTCGATTCCTTGCGATGACTCTGGAACATTGTTGGAGGTCTTGACCGTCTGCGCGTCGATGATCGCCGCGCTGGGCTCCTCGGCCCGCCCGGCGGCCCGCCGCACCCTGCGGCGCAGCGCCTCGTGGATCGCTTCAGTCGTGCCGTCCTTTTCCCACAACGCATAGTAGTGGTAAACCGTCTTATGTGGAGGGAAGTCGTGCGGCAGGTACTCCCATGGAATCCCGGTCCGGTTGATGTACAGGACCGCGTTCACGATCTCGCGTAGGTCATGTTGTATCGGCGCTATCCCCAACCCGACCCGGTCCGCCCGCCACCGCGTCAGGATCGGCTCGATCAACGCCCAGCGCGCGTCGGACAGGTCGGTTCGGTACGGGCGTCGGGAAGCGGTCACCCACGTGCTGTACCAGACCAGATGGACTACGTGTGGGATGTTGTTTTCGAATACATCGTCGCGCCTATACCAAATTATCCCGTATTGAGATCAGATGCCCTCTAAGGAAGGGTCGGCACCGGCACGCGTGGCGTGCCGCGGAGAGGGAGGCAGGCGGATGTCCCGTACCGGTCGGGCCACACCGGACGCCGCGCTGGTCAGCGCGGCGCAGCAGGGCGGCGCGCAGGCGCTCGACGCGCTGGTCGCCGCCTCGCTCCCGCTGGTCTACAACATCGTCGGGCGCGCGCTGCGCGGTCACGCGGACGTCGACGACGTGGTCCAGGAGACGCTGGTACGGGTGGTGCGCCACCTGCCCGACCTGCGTGACCCGGGCGCCTACCGCCCCTGGCTGGTGGCGATCACGATCCGGCAGGTGCGCGACTGGGAGCTGCACCGGCGCACCACACCCGCCCGGCCGGTGGGCGTCGAGGCGATGCACGACGTACCCGATCCCGGCCCCGACTTCGCCGACCTCACCATCGCCCGGCTCGGCCTGACCGACCAGCGGCGCGAGGTGGCCGAGGCGACCCGCTGGCTGGACGCCGACGACCAGGAGCTGATCGCGCTCTGGTGGCTGGAGGAGGCGGGCGAGCTGGAGCGCTCCGACCTCGCCGGCGCGCTCGGCCTCTCCCCGAACCACGCCGGCGTGCGCATCCACCGCATGAAGGAGCAGATCCAGACCGCCCGCACCGTCGTGCGCGCCCTCCGCGCGCGGCCCGCCTGCACCGCCCTCCGCTCGGTCGCCGCATCGTGGAACGGCAAGCCGGACTCGCTCTGGCGCAAGCGGCTGGCCCGGCACGTGCGCGACTGCGGCACCTGCGCGCCTACCTCCGGCGACCTGGTGCCGATCGACCGCCTGCTCGCCGGCATCTCGATGCTGCCGGTGCCGGCCGCGCTCGCCGGCAAGCTGTCCGGCCCCGCGGCGTTAGCGGCCAAGGCGGGTGCGGCGACGGCGAAGGTCGCGGCGGCCGCCGGTACCGGCAGCGGGCTCGCCGTGCCGGTCACCGCCGCGGCCACCGTCGTCGTGCTGGTGACCGCGACCCTCATCGGGGTGAAGCTCAACCGCTCCCCCTCGCCCGAACCGGCGGCCAATCCCCTGCCCGCGGCGGTGGCACCGGCTGCCTCGCCCACGCCGGCGCCAGCGACCACCAGACCGCCCGCCACACCCACACCGACGCCCAAGGCCCGCAGCACCACCAGGGCGCCCGCCGCGCCCCCGGCCGCCACGTCGCCGAAGAAGGGGGTCGCGGTGTGGAACTTCAACGGCGTCAGCCAGGCCCTCGCCAGTTCCACGGCGAGCTGGTACTACACCTGGAACCCGCGCCACGAGGGCGTCACCACCCCGCGCGGCGCGCAGTTCGTGCCGATGATCTGGGGCACCAAGGACGTCAACGACTCGGCGCTCGCGGCGGCCAAGGCGGCCGGGCCGTACCTGCTCGCCTTCAACGAGCCCGACATGGGTGGCCAGGCCGACATGAGCGTGGAGCAGGCGCTCGACCTGTGGCCCCGGCTCCAGGCCACCGGCAGCAAGCTGAGCAGCCCGGCGGTCGCGTTCGGCGGGGCCGACCCGGGCGGCTGGCTCGACCGCTTCATGTCCGGCGCCAAGTCCCGCGGCTACCGGGTCGACTTCGTCGCCCTGCACTGGTACGGCGGCGACTTCGACACCTCCAACGCGGTCGACCAGCTCCGCCGCTACCTGCGGGCGGTGTACGACCGGTACGGCAAGCCGATCTGGCTGACCGAGTTCGCGCTCATCGACTTCTCCGGCGGTGGCGCCCGCTTCCCCAGCCAGGCGCAGCAGGCGGCGTTCGTGACGGCGGCGGCCAAGATGCTCGGCGGCCTCTCCTTCCTGCACCGGTACGCCTGGTTCGGCCTGCCCGCGACCGACAAGGACCAGTCCGGCCTCTTCCGCACCGGCACCACCCCGACCGCGGTAGGCCGCGCCTTCGTCGCCGCCCGCTAGCGGCGCGAGCCCGGCCCGGGCGGCATGGGTGATCGTGCCGGCAACCTCGCGCCGCGGCGGGTCCGGGTGAGCTTGTCCGGCCCGGACGCGTCCGGGCCGGGCCGGCCATACAGAGCTTCCGGAGTCGGGGTGATGGGCTGTGATGACATAGCAAACCGGCACGCCGATACCTGGCTGGCGATCGACATCGGGTCGCGGAGTCAGATCGTGGTAACTAGGTGCCCCCAGAGGGGCACTGAAATACCACGATCACCCGCACCGCCCGGTTTTCGCGTGTCCGGCTCCGCGGGGTCCCCGGGGAAACGTCTTCTTGGGCTGCTCTCCCGCGGGCACCGCTACGGCCGGCGACGAGCTGGCGCTCGCCGAAACCCCGGCCTCCGCTGCCGGCCCCGCGACACAAGCCCACCCCAGTGGGAGCACAGACGGGGCAGCTCCAGAGCTTCCCGCACACACATCCGCCCGCCCGCCGGCGCGGTGGTGAAAGGGTGGTGGACACACAGACCCCGGACGGGCCGCCCTGCCCACAGGGGCCGGGGTGAGATCGCCGACCGCGCAGGGTGAGACGCGGGAACCCCGCGCACCGGTCTGGGCCACGACGGACGTCGCGGTAGCCCAAGCTACTTGGGCAGGCGGCCCCGCAGGTCGTGGACGCGTAGGGTGAGGGCCGACCGCCACCGTGTGCCGACAGGTTTGGCAGGGGTTCACGGACGCACGGATCCTCCCCGCTCACCGAGACTCTCCCGCGATCGACTCAGCTGAATGGAGTGGACTGTCTACTCGGTCTCGTCCGGGTATTGGAAGACCTCGTCGAGCGAGACCTTGAAGACGCGGGCGATGCGGAAGGCCATCTCCAGCGACGGCGAGTAACGTCCCTGCTCGATCGCGATGACGGTCTGGCGGGTGACGCCGATGCGGTCGGCGAGGTCGGCCTGGGTCATCTCGCCGTGGTTGAAGCGCAGGGTGCGGATCGAGTTGGTGACCCGGGTGGGCTTGACCATCAGAAGCCCCGCCGGTATGCGACGATCTTGGCGACCGACGAGCCGAAGGCGGCCAGGCAGAATGCGAGGTAGAGGGCGTTGGCGATCCAGAAGTAGTCGACCTCGGTGATCGCGAGCACCAGCGGCACCAGCGCGGCGAGGCTCATGACGTGAAAGCCGACCCACTCGCCGATACGGTGGATCTGGTGGTCGCGCTCGTCCTTCTTGTCCACGTCTCCGCGGCGGGAGAACATGCCGGCGACGATGTTGGCCACGATGTTGAGCACCATCGCGGCGACGATCGCGGTGATCAGGGGCCGCACGTACGCCACGTCGGCGACGTCGGCGTCGGCGAGCCGCCGCAGGACCACTACCACGTAGACCACCGGCACGACGACCGCGATCGCCGCGTAGATCCACGCCCGCTTCTCCTCGAAGGACATGCCGACAAAGGTAAAGCGGACCAGACATCATGTCAAGTATCTTTAACGCAGCTGGGGCGCGGGCCCACGCCCGGTAGGCCCGCGCCGGTCACCAGCTGTGCAGCGTGCCGTCCTCGAGGCGGCTCACCGGCAGGGCCGCCGGCTTGTACGGGTAGCGCGCCGCCAGCTCCTCGTCGATGTCGACGCCGAGCCCGGGCTCCTCGGAGGGGTGCAGGTAGCCGCCCTCGAACCGGTACGTGTGCGGGAAGACCTCGTCGGTCACGTCCGCGTGCGGCATGTACTCCTGGAGCCCGAAGTTGGGGATGCTGATGTCGAGGTGCAGCGCCGCCGCGAGGCAGACCGGCGACAGGTCGGTGGCGCCGTGCGAGCCGCTGCGCACGTGGTAGAGGGCGGCGAGGTCGAAGATCCGCCGCAGGTGGGTGATGCCGCCCGCGTGCACCACCGTCGCCCGTACGTAGTCGACGAGCTGCTCGCTCACCAGCTGCTGGCAGTCCCACACGCTGTTGAAGACCTCGCCCACCGCGATCGGCGTGGTGGTGTGCCGCCGGATCAGCCGGAACCCCTCCTGGAGCTCGGCCGGCACCGGGTCCTCCATCCAGGTCAGCGCGTACGGCTCAAGGCTCCTGCCCAGCCGCGCCGCCTCGATCGGCGTGAGCCGGTGGTGCACGTCGTGCAGGAGCTTGAGGTGCGGCCCGAACTCCTGCCGCACCCGCGCGAACACCCCCGGCACGTGGTCGAGGTAGCGCTCAGTGGACCAGACCGTCTCGGCGGGGACGGCGGCGCTGGCCGGCTCGTAGACGCCCGGGCCGGTGTGCACGCCGTACACATCGGAGAGTCCGGGAATGCCACTCTGCACCCGCACCGCCTTGTAGCCCCGCCGCACGAAGTCGGCCACCCGCTCCAGCACACTGTCCACTGTGTCCGCGCTCGCGTGCCCGTACACCGTGACGCCCTCGCGCGACCGCCCACCAAGCAGTTGGTAGACGGGAAGGCCGGCCACCTTGCCCTTGATGTCCCACAAGGCGGTGTCGACCGCGGCGATCGCGCTCATCGTGACCGGCCCGCGCCGCCAGTAGGCTCCTTTGTAGAGGTACTGCCAGGTGTCTTCGATGCGGGCCGCGTCCCGCCCGATCAGCAGCGGCACGACGTGCTCGCTCAGGTAGCTCGCGACGGCCAGCTCGCGCCCGTTGAGCGTGGCGTCGCCGACGCCCGTCACGCCCTCGTCGGTGACCAGCTTCAACGTGACGAAGTTGCGGCCGGGGCAGCTCACGATCACCCGGGCGTCGACGATCCGCACTCGACGTCCTCCCTCGGATCAGGCCCTGAATTTCAGGCCGAACTCCGACCCGAGCTGCCGCAGCGCCACGGGATCCCCAAAGACGAACTGCGGCCCGAAGTCGGCATCGTCGATGTCGACGCCGCACCATCGCGCGGGTGAGCCGGCCGGCACGAGTTTGGAGATGCCCATGGTGAACTCCATCGTCGCGCTGAACTCCTCCTCCTCTTCGTCGTCGTGCGGGATCCGCCACTCGCGCGGCTCCCCGTTGCAGCGAAACCGCAGCAGGTGGTCGCCGTCCTCGTCGTCGACCAACTCCACGTCGGTGACAGTGAGCAGGCCGCGCGTGCGGGCGGCGATCCGGTCCAGCTGTTCCCGGTACAGCTGGTCCTCGAACTCACACACGCCGCGGAAGGTCTTGTAGCCGATGTCGTACCAGATCTCGAGGGCGTCGAGCACCCTGAGCACCGCCTGGCCGTCGGACTCGGCGAAGTAGTCCAACGTCTGGTCCAGCGGGACCTCCCGGCCGAGGGCCGCCGCCGCCTCGGCGTCCACGAGGCCGAGCTCGACGACGCGCTCGGTCACCTGACGGATAGTCAATGTGGACATTACTGGATGTCACCTCTCCTGGAAGATGTGGTCGTGGCTCGCCAACGGGCGGACAGCGCGGCCCGGGCATCTTCGGTGAGCTCACCGTACAGGCGGAGCCGGGCCATGCCGCCGTCCGGGAAGACGTCCAGGCGTACGTGGGTGGCGGCCTGTGGCACCGGCGAGACCGGGAAACGATGACGGGTGTCGGGCTGGAGCCGGGTGCGGGGCAAAATATCAAACCAGGCGGCCGGATCGTCTATATCGGACGTGCGGGCGTCCACGCCGCGCAGGCTGGCGGCGCCCGGCGCGTTGCCCTTGAAGTGGCTGGTGTCCAGCTCGGCGATGCGCACGACGCCCGGCGCGGCCAGCTTGACCAGCACCCAGTCGTTGCCGCCGTCGCGGCGGCGGGCGGTCTCCCAGCCCTCCCCCATCACCCGCGCGAGGCCGGGTGCGATCAGGCGGTGCGGCGGGCCGTAGAACATGTTGCTGCACTCGACCACCTGCCCGCCGTGCTCCATCGCGGCCAGGTCGAGCACGCCCGGCAGCAGGGCCGGGTCGGGCACCACCTCCCCGTGTACGCGCAGGCGGGCCACGCCCCCGTCCGGGTAGATGGTGAGGCGTACGTGGGTGCAGCGGTACGGTTCGGTCACCTCGAACTCGTTGCGCGTGTCCCCGGCGAGCGGTGACCTCGGCACCAGCGGGGCCCACGGCGCGGACGCCAGCTCGGCCGGGCCGGGGTAGCCGTCGACCGCCACGCCCTCGACCGACGCGTGGGGCGGGTAGTTACCGGTGAAGAACGCGGTGTCGACCACGACGCCGCGTACGATGCCGGGCGCGCCGAGCCGGACGATCGCGTGGTCGTGCCCGGGCTCGCGGCGCCGGCGGGTCTCCCAGCCGTCGTAGACCTGGCCCTTTGGCCCGAACGTCTGCGCCTGGAAGCTCGGCGGCGCGTCGGTGACCAGGTTGTCGCCGGCGGCGAAGAGCTCGTCCGAGACGTACGGCACGCCGCCGCCCAGCGACCGGGCCGCGAGGTCGGGCAGCAGCCGCCAGCTCATGCCTCGCCCCGGGACAGCAGGCGGCCACGCGGGGTCACACCGTCCACAATGGTGCCGCGCAACCAGGTGGTGCGGACCTTGCCCAGCAGGGCGCGGCCGTGGTACGGGGTGACCGCGTGCCGGTGCCGCAGCCGCCCCGCGTCGACCACGAACGCCGTGTCCGGCTCGAAGGCGACCAGGTCTGCGTCGCACCCCAGCGCGATGCGCCCCTTGCGGGTCAGGCCGGCGATCTCGGCTGGACGGGCGGCCATCCAGCGCACCACGTCAGACAGGCCGAAGCCGCGCACGGCCGCCTGGGTCCAGACCACCGGCAGGCCGAGCTGGAGCGAGGCGATGCCACCCCACGCGGCCGCGAAGTCGCCGGTGTCGGCGCGCTTCAACTCCGGGGTACAGGGTGAGTGGTCGGAGACGACGCAGTCGATCGCGCCGCTCGCCAGCCCCTGCCACAGCGCGTCGCGGTTGGCCGCGTCCCGGATCGGCGGGCAGCACTTGTACTCGGTAGCACCCTCCGGCACCTCCTCCGCGCTCAGCGTCAGGTAGTGCGGGCAGGTCTCCACCGTGACGTTCGGAGTGTCCACGATGGAGGGCAGGGCCGCGGCGGCGGAGAGGTGCAGCACGTGCAGCCGCCGGCCGGTCTCGCGGGCCGCGGCCACCACCGTGCCGACCGCACCGGTCTCCGCGCTCGGCGGCCGCGAGGCGACGAAGTCGGCGTAGTGCGGCGAGGCGGCGGCCGGTGCGATGGCGTCCGGGTCCTCGGCGTGTACGACGAAGAGCGCGTCCACGGCGGAGAGCGCCTTGCGCAGCTGGGCCGGCGAGAGCGGCGGAAACTCCGGCACGCCCGAGTCGACCAGGAACGCCTTGAAACCGAAGACCCCGGCCTCGTGCAGCGCCGGCAGGTCGGCCGCGTTGCCCGGAATCGCACCGCCCCAGAAGCCGGTGTCCACATGGCACTGCCCGGTCGCGGCGGCCCGCTTGACCGCCAGCGCCTCCACGTCGACGGTGGGAGGCAGTGAGTTGAGCGGCATGTCCACGATGGTCGTCACGCCACCGGCCGCGGCGGCGCGGGTGGCGGTGGCGAAGCCCTCCCACTCGGTGCGCCCCGGCTCGTTGACGTGCACGTGGGTGTCGACGAGCCCGGGCAGGAGCGCCACGTCGCCGAGGTCGACTCCGTCGACCCCCTCGTAGGGCCCGATCGCCGCGATGCGCCCGTCCGACACGCAGACCGAGGCCGGCCGCTCCCCGTCGGGCAGGACCGTCCGCCGCGACCGCACGATCAGATCAAAGCTCAACGTCCGCCTCCGAGGGGTCGAGCGCACCACAGTGGACACCGCGCGCCAGGAAGCCCTCCAGCGCCCGGGCGGTCGCCGGCTCGTCCAGGATCCCGCCGGAGCGGCGCTCCCGGTACGCCGCGAGGCGGGCGCGGGCGGCGGGTGCCCCGTCGCGGAAGAACGCGTACGTCGCCGCGAAGCGGGTGGGCAGCTGCGCCGGGTGCAGGTCCCAGCCCTGGTAGAAGCCGCGCTCCAGCGAGCGGCGCACCAGGCGGGAGTGGAGCGCCCAGGCCGCCTGCACGGCCGCGGTGTCGCCGACCGGGAGCACGTTGGTGGAGCCGTCGGAGAGGCGTACGCCGGTGCCGGCCGCCGCCACCTGCATGACCGCCTTGGCGTGGTCGGCCGCCGGATGCTCGAGGCTCTGCTGCGCGGCGGCGATGCCGAGGCCGGCGCTGTAGTCGTACGTGCCGTAGTGCAGCCCGGTCAGCCGCCCCTCGGCCGCCCCGATCAGCCGCGCGACCGTGGCCCGCCCGTCCGCGCCGAGCACCGCCGGTGCCGTCTCCACCTGCGCCTCGAAGCGGAGCGCCCGGGCCGGCAGCCCGTACGCCTCCTCAAGCCGTCCACACAGGACCGCCATCGCGGCGACCTGCTCGGGTGCGCTCACCTTGGGCAGTGTCACGACGAAGCCGGGCGGCAGGCCGCCGTACCAGAAGAGGAAGACGGCCAGCGTGCGGACCGCGCGCTTTCGGGTGGGCGCCTCCAGGCTCTTGACCCGCAGCCCCACGAACGGCGGTGCCGGACCGTCGCGCAGTGCCGCGGCGGCGGCGACCGCGTCGGCGTCCTCGGTGGCGTCGTCGCGGATGCCGTACCCGTCCTCGAAGTCGATCCGCAGGTCTTCGATCGGCTCGCGCTCCAGTTTGGACAGCACCCGCTCGCGCAGCTCCTCCCCGAACGGCAGCGGCGGGTGTGCCGTCAACGCCTCCCGCGCGGCCGCCCCCCACTCGTGGAGCAGGGCGGGGTGCATCCGGTCGGCCGGCACGTACACGGTGTGCACCGGCTGCCGGCCGCCCGGGTCGCCCGGGTAGCGCTCCGCCAGCGCCGCGTCGACCCGGCCGAGCAGGTCGTCCAGCTCGGCGAAGACGGAGTCCAGAAAGGAGTCGGGATGCACTAGTCGATCAGCTCATACGCCGGCACCGCCAAGCGGGCGAGCGGCTCGCTGGGTATCTCGGTCACGTAAGCACGGTAACCTCTACCGCAGCGGTTTGGACGGCCTCCGCTTGGGTTCCTTCGTCTTGCCGCGCTTGCCGCCCGGCGTGACGCCGGTGAGCCGCAGCGCGAGGCCCGGGCACATGTCGACGGCCCGCCGGGCGTCCGCCTCCAGCCAGGCCGGGACGGGGGTGTCGGCGATCGCCGGGTACCCGTTGCCGTCCAGCCGGATCAGCTCGGGCACCAGGTGGGCGCAGAGCCCGTGCCCGTCGCAGCGGGTCCAGTCCACGACGAGCTTGCCGACGCCGCCGGCCGTACCCTCGGTCTCCGGCGAGCTGGAGAGCGGGAGCACGCCCTTGACCCGGCGCCCGCAACCCTCGCTGTACGCGTGGGTGGCGATGTCTTCGGCGAAGACCTCCAGCGCGGAGAGCGCGAAGCGCGAGGTGCCGTCGGGGTGGCTGCACGCCCCGCGACCCTTCACCACGCTGGCCGCCGCGCGCACGGCAGCCGCGCCGCCACCGCCCTGGACCAGCTTGGAGACGGTACGCGCGAGGTCGGGCAGGCCGAGGCGGCAGGGGCCGCACTGGCCGGCGGACTCGGCCGCCATGTAGTGCATGACCCGCTCCACCTCGCCGAGCGGGCAGGTGTCTTCGGGCAGCGGGACCATGATGCCCGCGCCGAGCGTGCCGCCGACCTCGGTGAGGCTCTCCCGGGAGATCTCCGCCCGCGACGCCGCCTCCGCAGTGATCCACTTGCCGTGGTACCCGCCGAGGAGCAGCCCCTGGCCGGGGGTGGTCCCGCACATCCGCAGGACCTCCTTCAGCGGTACGCCGGTCGGCGCCTCCACCACGCTCGGCTTGCCGTTGGCGGTGATGGTGAGCAGGACGGTGCCCGGCTCCTTGCTGGTCCCGACCGCGGCGTACTCGCGCGGCCCGATGCTCGCCGCGAACGCGAGCTGGGCGTACGTCTCGGCGTTGGAGAGCAGCGTGGGGAGCCCGTCGACGCCGGAGTCGCTGGACCGGATCTTGCGGCCGGGCGGGATGTGCGCCTCGCCGTTGATGCCGCGGACCAGCGCGCCGCCCTCGCCGGAGATGAACCGGTGGGGTACGCCGACGATCCGGGTCGGCGCCGGCATCCGCCGCTCGGCGAGCGCCCGCCGCAGCGACTCGTGCCCGACGTGGTCCTTCTCCACGCCGATCACGATCTCGTCGGCCTCGAGCGCCCAAGCGGCGAGCGAGGCGCCGTCGAGGATGAGGTGCGGCGCGCGGGCGAGCAGCACCTTGTCCTTCCACGCGGCCGGCTCGCCCTCGGTGGCGTTGACGACCACGACGATCGGCTTCTCCTGCCGCATCGCCGAGTCGATGACCGCCTTGACCTTGCGGGCGAACGGGAACGCCGCCCCGCCCCGCCCGGTGAGCTTGATCTGTTCGGCGAGGGAGATGAGCTCCGCGCTCGACATCGGGCGCAGGTCACCGTGCATCTGCTGGTGGTCCCACAGGTCCAAGCGCCCGAACTGTTCAAAGCCCGCGGTCAGCCGGGCCGGGCCGGCGCGACCGACGGCCGGAACCATCCCTCCACTCACCTCCCATACCCTTCCCTCGGTCGAGTCCAGTAGGCACCGTTGTCCATGTCCTCACCGCCCGCGGCGCGGCGGCCACGGCGGGACCGGGACCGCTGCGACGGCACCGGGTCCACCGCCGGTGGGTACGGGCCGGGGCGGTCGTACCCGGGCTCCGAGGCGTACTGGATCGGGCCCTCGTCGTCTTCGCCGAGGCTGTGCCGGCCGTCCTCGCGGCGGCTGTGCCGCGACTCCTCCGCACGCGACGAGCGCGAGCGGCGCGAACGGCGGGGCGAGTCCTCGTCGGTGACCAGGCGGAGCGCGGCCCGGCGGGGACGCTCGTCCTCGTACCGGGGCTCGTCGTACCGGCTCTGGTCGTAGCGCGGCGCCGGACCGGAGACCGGCTCGCGGCTCTGGTCGTAGCGCGGCGCCGGACCGGAGACCGGTTCACGGCTCTGGTCGTAGCGAGGTGCCGGACCGGAGACCGGCTCGCGGCCCTGGTCGTACCGGCCGACCGGGGCCGACACGGGGTCGATGTCCGCGTACCGCTCGTCGGCCGGCGAGGTCCACCGCTCGTCGCGCGCCTCCGCCCGGCGCCGGCCGCCGCTCGGTTCGCCGCGGCCGTACCGCTCGCGCTCCGGCTGCGGGGCGGGCGCCGGCGACGAGGGCGCGTAGGCACCGGAGACCGGGCCGTACCCGGAGACCGGCTCGTCGCCGCGCAGGCTCTCGTACCACTCGCGCTCGGTCGCCTCGGCCTCGTCCTTCTTCCCGCTCTTGGAACGGCGGCGCCACTGCGTCGCGCTCCGCTTGTCCTCCGAGCGCGAACCCGACCGGGACGCCCGCCGCTCCTGCTGGCGCAGGTCGTCGAGGCGCTCGCCCACGTCGACGCGCTCCCGGCGGGCCGGCGCCCGCTCCAGGACGCGCCGCTCCTCGGCCCGCTCGTCCATCTGCTCCAGCCGGGAACGCCGCGCCTCTTCCCGCTCGGACCGCCCCGACCGGGACGCCCGCCGCTCGCCCGGCGAGACCAGCTCGTCCGGTGCCCGCTCCTCCTCGCGGGGGCGGCGCGGCTCGGGCGGCATCGCGTACCCGACGCGGGTTTCCTGCTCGTCGCGCTCGCGCGGCGGGCGGGCGGTGGTCATCATCCGGGTGGCGGTGTTCTCCAGCTCGTCGTCGCGGATCGCGCGCTGCTCGCGGGTCGAGCTCATCAGCCCCTCCCGGAACCCGCCGTCGGTGACCCGCGGGATGATCGCGGTCTCGACGTTGACGCCGACCGCGGACGGCCCGGTCTTGCCGGTGGTGCGGCGGCCGAGGCTCACGTACACCCGGACCAGCAGCGCGATCAGCACGCCGACCACGCAGGCGGCGTAGCTCAGGATCACCCAGGTGGCGGCCGGCCGGCCGGCGTTGAGGCCGTGGCCGAGGGCGGCCGGCCAGGCGACGTAGGAGGTGGCGTGCAGGGTGCGCCACATCCACGGCTTGCCGCTGCCGGCGAAGCGCGCCCGAATCAGGCCGGTCCAGAACGTCGTGATCATCAGGTAGCTGGCCACCGTGCCCAGCCCGACGTAGATCGGGTCGAGCGGGTTGGCGAACGGCACGAACGGGTCGATCACCGTCGCCGACCCGGACAGCACCTTCATCGCGATGTGCAGCCCGAGGAAGACCATCGCGATGATCGCCGTCGCCCGGTGCAGGCCCTGGAAGAAGACCCGATGACCGATCTTCAGGAAGAAGCGGTCGGTGGCGACCAGGCCGCACATGACCGTCAGCGAGAGCGACACCAACGTGACCACGCCGGCGAAGAAGTTGAGGAACGCGTACACGTACACCGAGGCCAGCGCCCCGCCGAACGTGCTGCTCGCGGCCCACATGGCCAGCGCGACGAAGATGACACCACCGAGCAGCGGGAGCCGCGGAAGCTTCCGTTTCGTGCCGGTCGTGCTACTCGTCGTCTCCACCGTTCCCGTGTCTTCGTCGCGTTCCACGGAGCGCTCTTCGTACTTCCGCTTCAGCAAGACTTACCGACCTTCCGCAACCTAGTGACTTGCCCTTCACCCGGTCCGATCGCGCTCACTGCATCGGGTGCTCACCTCGCTCCACGCAGACGTCTCCGCCCCACGTGTACGTACCGGGGGTCGTGCTTGGTTGAACCGAGTTTGGAGATCCTGCGTGTCTTAAGGGACGCATAAGGGGGCGCTAACCGGGCGCTGCGGTCCGAAACCGCCGGTACATCTCCCGGCCGCCGTTCCCACCAAACGTAGATACGGATCTAGAACGTTTAGGGCGCCATATCAGCCCTAAACGTTCTAGATCCAACGCGGGTCGGCGTCAGGTGGTGATGTGTTCGGGGCGGATGGGGACCCTGGCCAGGGCCTTGCCGGTCGCGGCCCGTACCGCTGCCACGATCGCGGGCGTGGAGGAGATCGTCGGGGGCTCGCCGACGCCACGCAGGCCGTACGGGGAGTGCGGGTCGGCCAGCTCCAGGACATCCACCGACATCGGGGGCATGTCCAGAATCGTCGGGATCAGGTAGTCGGTGAAGGACGGGTTGCGGACCACGCCGTCGACGATCTGGATCTCCTCCATCAGCGCCAGCCCCAGCCCCTGCGCCGTACCCCCGTGGATCTGGCCCACGACGGCGAGCGGGTTGACCGCTTTGCCCACGTCCTGCGCGGTGGCGATCTCCACGACCTTGACCAGGCCCAGCTCCACGTCGACGTCGACGGTGGCCCGGTGGGCGGCGAACGCGTACTGCACGTGGGCATCGCCCTGCCCGGTCTTCGGGTCGATCGGGTACGTCGGGCGGTGCCGCCACTCCACCGTCTCCTCGACCGGCTCGTCGCCGATCGCCTCGGCCAGGTCGGCCACGACGACGCCGGCCGCGTTGACGAGCTTGCCGCCCACCACGTCGGTGGCGCCCGCCACCCGGGACAGCAGCGTGGCGCGGACGGCCTGGCACGCCGCCCGCACCGCGCCACCGGTCACGTACGTCTGGCGGGAGGCGGACGAGGAGCCGGCGCTCCCCACGCTCGTGTCGGCCGTAGCGACCGTGACCCGCTCGACGCCGAGCTCGGTGCGGGCGATCTGCGCCTGTACCGTCACCAGGCCCTGCCCCACCTCGGCGGCCGCGGTGTGCACCAGCGCGGCCGGCTCGCCGCCGACCAGCTCCAGCCGCACGCGGGCCGTGGAGTAGTCGTCGAAGCCCTCGGAGAAGCCGACGTTCTTGATGCCGATCGCGTAGCCGACGCCGCGCACCACGCCCTCGCCGTGGGTGGTGTTGGAGACGCCACCGGGCAGCTCGCGCAGGTCCGGCGTGGACGGTGGCGGCGCTGGGCGGGACCGGACCCGGGCGAGCAGCGAGGCGACCGGCGCCGGGCCCTCCACCACCTGGCCGGTGGGCATGCGGGAGCCGGTGGTCAGCGCGTTGCGGATGCGCAGCTCGACCGGGCTCATGCCGAGCGCGGCTGCGAGCTTGTCCATCTGCGACTCGTACCCGAAGCAGGCCTGCACCGCCCCGAAGCCGCGCATCGCCCCACACGGAGGGTTGTTGGTGTAGTACACATCCGCGACCATGTCCACATTGGGCACCTCGTACGGGCCGATGCCGAGCGTGGCCGCGTTGGCCGCCACGGCGGTGGAGCTGGAGGCGTAGGCGCCACCGTCGAGCACGATGCGCGCCCGCACGTACACCAGGTCGCCGTCCCGGGTGGCGCCGTGCTCGTACCGCAGGGTGGCCGGGTGCCGGTGCACATGGCCGTAGAACGACTCCTCGCGCCCGTACACCATCTTGACCGGCTTGCGGGTGTGCAGCGCGAGGAGGCTGGCGTGCACCTGCATCGACAGGTCTTCGCGGGCGCCGAACGCGCCACCCACCCCGGCCAGGCTGAGCCGCACCTTCTCCTCGGGGAGCCCGAGGCAGGCGGCGACCTGCTTGCGGTCGACGTGCAGCCACTGCGTCGCGACGTACAGGTCGACGCCGCCGTCCTCGGCCGGCACCGCGAGCCCCGACTCGGGGCCGAGGAACGCCTGGTCCTGCATGCCGACCTGGTACTCGCCGGTGACCACCACGTCAGCCGTCGGGTGTGGATCGCCGGTGCGCACCGGTACGCGGCGCAGCAGATCGCCCTCCTCCGGGTCGGTGACCGGCGGCAGCTCCAGGTAGTCGACGGCGATGTGCCCGGCGGCGCGGCGGGCGGTCTCCGGGTGGTCGGCGGCGACGATCGCGACCGGCTCACCCTGGTAGCGCACCTCGTCCATGGCGAGCACCGGCTGGTCGGCGATCTCCAGGCCGTACCGCTTGGCGCCCGGCACGTCCTGGTACGTGAGGATGGCGTAGACCCCGGGCAGGGCGAGCGCCGCGGTCAGGTCGATGCCGCGGATCTCCGCGTGGGGATACGGGCTGCGCAGCGTCGCACCCCACAGCATGTCCTCGTGCCACAGGTCGGAGGAGAAGGCGAACTCGCCCCGCACCTTCAGCGTGCCGTCCGGGCGGCGCGGGCTGGTGCCGACGCCGTCCAGCACCGAGACGTCCACAGTGGTCATTTGACGAGCCTTTCGTGCGCGCGGACGCCGCGGCGGGCCAGCTCCCGGGTGTCGGCGGTGCGCAGCTCGCCCCGCTCGACCACCGGCCGCCCGCCGACCAGCAACAGCTCCACAGTGGCGGGTGGGCCGAACACCAGCGCGGCCACCGGATCGTCGATGCCGGCGTGGCCGAGGTCGTCGATCCGCCACAGCGCCACGTCGGCGAGCTTGCCGGGCTCCAGCGAACCCAGCTCGCCGGCCCGCCCCAGGCAGCGCGCCCCGCCCATCGTGCCGAGCGACAGGGCCTGGCGGGCGGTGAGCGCCTCGTGGCCACCGCGCAGGCGCGCCGCGTACAGGGCCATGCGCAGCTCCGCGCCGAGCTGCCCGCCCTCCTGCGAGGCGGCGCCGTCGACGCCGAGCCCGACCGGGGCGCCGGCGGCCAGCAGGTCGGGTACGGGTGCGACGCCCGCGCCCAGCCGCGCGTTGGAGCTGGGGCAGTGCGCCACGCCGGTACCCGTGGCGCCGAAGCGGGCGACCGCCTCGGCGTCGAGGTGCACCGCGTGCGCGAGCCACACGTCGCCGCCGAGCCAGCCGAGCCGGTCCGCGTACTCGACCGGGGTGCAGCCGAACTTCTCCCGGCAGTACTCCTCCTCCTCGGCCGTCTCGGCGAGGTGGGTGTGCAGCCGTACGCCGCGGCGGCGGGCCAGCGCGGCCGACTCGCTCATCAGCTCCGCGGTGACCGAGAACGGCGAGCAGGGCGCCACCGCGATCCGCACCATCGCGCCCGGCGACGGGTCGTGGAAGCGGTCGATCGCCTCCTCGGTGGCGGCGAGCGCGGCCTCGGTCTCCTCCACGACCTCGTCCGGCGGGAGCCCGCCGGCGGAGGCGCCGAGGTCCATCGAGCCGCGGCACGGGTGGAAGCGCAGCCCGATCTCGCCCGCCGCGGCCACCTGCGCCGCCATGATGTCGCCCACCCCCGAGGGGTACACGTAGTGGTGGTCCGTGCTGGTCGTGCAGCCGGAGAGCGCCAGCCAGCCGAGCCCGGCCGCGGACGTCGCCGCCACCACCTCCTCGTCGAGGCGGGCCCAGACCGGGTAGAGCTCCGTCAGCCAGCCGAAGAGGTTTTCCTGCTGGGCGAGGCCGCGGGTGGCCCACTGGTACAGGTGGTGGTGGGTGTTGACCAGGCCGGGAGTGGCGAGGCAGCCGGTGCCGTCGACCCGCTCCCCCGCGCCCGGGTAGCGGCCCGGGCCCACCGCGACGATCCGGTCCCCGTCGACGGCGACGTACCCGGTGGCGAACTCCGTGCCGTCCGCGTCCACCGTCGCGACCGCACACCCCTCGATCACGATCATTGGGCCGCCAGCCGCACCGCGTCGAGGATCTTCTCGTACCCGGTGCACCGGCAGAGGTTGCCGGCCAGCGCCTCGCGGATGTCCGGGTCGCTGGGCTTGTCGGCGCGGGCCAGCAGGTCGTGCACCGCCACCACGAGCCCGGGCGTGCAGAATCCACACTGGACGGCACCGGCCGCCAGGAACGCCTCCTGCACCCGGCCGAACTCCAGCCCTTCCACCGTCACCACGGCACGCCCCTCGGCCTGCCCCGCGGCGACGAGGCAGGAGCAGACCGGCGTGCCGTCGAGGTACACCGTGCACGAGCCGCACTCCCCCTGCTCGCAGGCGTTCTTGGAGCCGGGCAGGCCGAGCCGCTCGCGCAGCACGTAGAGCAGGCTCTCCCCCGGCCATACGTCGTCGGCCTGGCGCTTTTCGCCGTTGACCGTGCAGTTGAGCCTCATCGCGACCCCTCCCAGGCCCAGGTGAGCGTGCGGCGGGCGAGCACCGACAGCGCATGCCGCCGGTACGCCGCCGTGCCCCGTACGTCGTCGATCGGTGCGGCGGCGGCCGCGACCAGGCGCCCGAACTCGGCGGCCACCGCCGGCGGCACGGCCCCGGGCGAGTCCCAGTCCAGCGACGCGGCCAGGAACGCCTCGGCCGCCGGCGCGCGCACCGGGGTCGGGGCCGCCGAGCCGATGCCGGTGCCGACCGTCCGCCGCTCCCGGTCCAGGGTCAGCGCGAACGAGCACACCGCGATGACCATCGCGTTTCGGGTGCCGATCTTCGCGAACTGGTCTCCGGTCCGGGCGGGGCGCATCCAGAACGCGGCGATCAGCTCGTCCGGCGCCAGCACGCTCCGCTTGGGGCCGGTGAAGAACTCGTCGACCGGTACCCGCCGCACGCCGCGCACCGAGGCGAGCTCGATCTCGGCGCCGGCCGCCAGCAGCGGCGGGTGCGCGTCGCCGGCCGGGGACGCCGAACCTAGGTTGCCGCCGACCGTGCCGCGGTTGCGGATCTGCGGCGAGCCAACCGTGCGCGCCGCCATCGCGAGCCCGGGCAGCCGGCCGCCGAGCTCCTCGATGATCCGCCGGTACGGCACGCCGGCGCCCACCCGCAGCAGGTCGCCGTCGCCGCCCCACTCGGTGAGCGCCGCGACCCGGGTCAGGTCGAGCAGCGCGGGCGGGCGGCGGCGGTCGAAGTTGAGCTCGACCATCACGTCGGTGCCGCCGGCGATCGGCACGGCCTCGGGGTGCGCGGCCTTGGCGGCCAGCGCCTCCTCCCATGTGGAGGGTCGCAGGAAGTCCATCAGAACGCTCCGTCGTACGAGGGCGCGTCGGACCTGCGGACTGTGCCTTCGATCAGCCCGTATGGACGGTCGGCCGCGACGAAGACCTCGTTGGGGTTGTCCAGCCCGAACGGCGACAGGTCGACCAGCAGGTGGTGCTTGTTGGGTAGCGCCAGCCGCACCTCGACCACCTCGGGGCGCTCCTCCAGCGCGCGCCGCCCCATCGTGTAGAGCGTCTGCTGCAGCGAGTAGCTGTAGGTCTCCACGAACGCCGCGACCAGCGCCGCCCGCACCCCCGCGTACGAGGCGGCCCAGTCCACTGTGGTCGACGCGAAGCGCCACCGGGCCGACACCGCCGTCGCCAGGACCCGGTCCTTCGTCTCCGGCAGCGTCGTGTACGGGTCCTTCACGTACCCCCAGAACTCCGAGTCGGTCGAGTTGAGCAGCACCAGGTCGGCGAGGCCGGCCACCACCCACTCGCCGGCACCGTCCACGGTGACCGTGGCGGTACGGGTCTCGGCGCCGTCGCGCTGAAACGAGTGCGGCCCGAGCCGGTGCCACCCGTACTGTTCGATGTGGACGCGGGCACTGTGGACGGTGGGCTGCGTCGCGACGAAGTGGCGGGCCAGCCGCAGCCCGAAGTCTTCCGGCTGGTCGATGCCGTGCTCCTTGGCGAAGGCGTACACGGTGTTCTTCTGGGTGTCGGTGGGGAGTACGCCCGCGTTGTCGCCGGAGACGTGGGTGGCGTCGAGGTCGCCGGAGAGCGCCACGCTCACGTTGAGGTCGCGCAGCTCGTGCCGCTCGCCGTCGCGCACCACCCGGACGACGCGGGTCTCCGCCTTGCCGTACCGGTTGGGTCCCAGCACGATTCCCATGGGCTCAGCTCCCCCGATAAGTCGTGTAGCCATACGGGCTCAACAGCAGCGGCACGTGGTGGTGACGGGCGGCGTCGGCCACCCGGAAGGCCACCGCCACCTCGGGAAAGAAGGCGCTGTGGGCGGCCGTGTCGAACACCAGGCGGTACACACCCGCACCCCATGCGCCCGCCGGCACCCAGTCGCGCAGCCGCCCGTCAGTGTCGGTGCGGCCGTCGGCGACGGGCGTCCAGCCGTCACCGTCCCGCCGTTCCAGCCGCACCGGCACCCCCCGCGCGGGCTCCCCCGTCGCGTTGTCGAGCACATGGGTGGAGAGGCTCATGCCGAAACCAGCCTCTCCAGCCGCAGCAGCGCGATCTTGCGAAGCTCCTCCTGGACGACCGGGCGCTCGGTCGCCTCGTCGTGCGCCAGCCGCGCCCGCGCCGCCGCCAGCATCTCCGGCGCGCTCTTGCCGGTCGCGAAGATCAGGAACACGTGCCCGAACCGCTCCTCGTACTCCCGGTTGGCCGCCACCAGCGCCGCCGCGACCGACGGGTCGTCCGCGCCCGCCTGCTCCCGCCGCGACCAGGCCGCCTCCCGCCCCGCGCCGGCCGGGCGCTCCCCGATCCGGGGGTGCGCGGACAGGGCCAGCACGACGTCCGCCCAGGTCAGGGCCCGTGCGGCGGCGTCACCCGCCGCCTTGAGCGCCATCCGGTCCGGGTACGGCCGGCCGCCCGCGACCGCCTCCGCCCAGGCTGGGGCGGCGCAGCACGCGAGGAGCTCGTGCTCGGCCTCGGCGGGCGGGAGCGCGTTGAACTCGGCGAGGCTGTCTGCCATTCGGTCAGTAGACCAGTCCGCCAACCGGCCATGAAGCGGTGTCGACACCGAAACCGCAACATGAGCGCCGTAGGGTTTTCGTAGGTTCCTACAACCGCCACCGGGAGACGTACGCGATGCTGCTGCGCGAGGTGCTCGACCAGCCTCGGCTGAAGCTTGCCCTGCTCACCGGCGTGGAAGGGCGCGAAGCCCCGGTCACCCGGGTCTACGTCACCGACCTGCCCGACCCCAGCCGCTACCTGGCCGGCGGCGAGGTCGTGCTGACCGGCCTGATGTGGCGGCGCGGCCCGGAAGACTCCGAGGTGTTCGTGGCGGCGTGCGCGGCCGGCAAGGTCACCGCCATCGGCGCGGGCGACGCGGTCTTCGGCAGCATCCCGGCCGACCTTGTCGAGGCGTGCGCCCGCCACGGGATCCCGCTCTTCGAGGTACCGGTCGAGGTGTCGTTCCGGGAGATCGTCGACGCGGTCAACCCGTCACTCTGGGCGCAGCGGGCGAGCGGACTGGCCACCGTACTCGGGCGTCAAAGAGGTCTTGTGGCGGCGATGGCCGCGGGGGCCCGGCTGGCCGACCTGCTCCCACCTGTGGCTGCCGACCTCGGCCTGGCCTGCTGGGTGTTTTCGCCGACCGGCCGCCCCATCGCCGGCACGGAGGCCGCGCCGCCCGGCGGCGAGCTGGCCCGCGCCTTCCTGGCGGCCACCCGGCTGCCCAGGACGGCGGGCGACGGGCGGTACGCGCTGGTGGGGGTGCCCGGGCGGCCGGAGCACCGGCTGGCGTCGTGGTTCGTGGCGTTCGAGGCGGACCCGGAGGCCCCGTCCGGGCTGCCGGACGGGGCGGAGGAGCTGGTCAGCCTGGTCGCGCTGGAGCGCGCGCAGCTGGACGAGGTGGTGCGCGTGGAGCGGCGCCTCGCCGACAGCCTGGGCCGCCAGCTCGCCACCGGCGCCGGCGCGGCCGACCTGCGGGCCGGCGCGCTGTCGTGCGGGCTGGAGCCGGAGTCGACGTTCGTGGCGGTGGTGGCCGCCCTGACCGGCCTGCGCACGCCGCCCGACCTGACCGTCGCGGTGCTGGAGGAGGCCCTGCGCGCGGTGTCCGCACACGCGGCCGTCACCCCCCTCCCCGACCAGGCCGTGCTCGGCCTGGTGACGGCTCCGCCCGGGGTCGACGTGCCGGCCGCGCTCCGCGCCGCGGTCGACGCGCTGACCCCCGGCCTCGGCACCGGCCGCCTGGCGATCGGCGTGAGCGCGCCGGCGGTCGGCGTGGCGACGCTGCCGGGCGCGGTCGCGGAGGCCCGGCACGCCCACCGCTCCGCCCACGGCCGTACGGCGGTGGTCTGCTCGACCGAGCTCGCCTCCCACCAGCTCCTGCTCGCGCGGGTGCCGGCGGACGCGCGCGAGGCGTTCCGGGAGCGGCTGTTGGGCCCGCTGGTGGCGTACGACCAGGCCCACGACGCCGACCTGGTGCGCACGCTCGCCGAGTTTCTGGAGTGCGGCGGCTCGTGGAGCCGGTGCGCCGAACGCCTCCACGTGCACGTCAACACCCTCCGCTACCGGATCAGCCGGGTCGAGGCCCTGACCGGCCGCGACCTGGGCCGCTTCGAGGACCGCGTCGACTTCTTCCTCGCCCTCCGCCTGTCCCGCTAGCACGGCGGCCCCTGACCTTTGCCGGGCTCTACCGTCCACATTCACCAGCCCGTCCGTTCGGCCCGCGGCCCGCGGCCCGCGGTCCGCGCGGACAATGGGCCGTTCGCCGAGATCGTGGTACTCAGGTGCCCCGCAGGGGGCACTGGAATACCACGATCACCGTGCGCCGACCGGATTTGACGCAGGGCAAGCCGTACGAACCCCCGCCTTCCCGCGTCGATCAAGGTTTGCGGCCCAACAGCCGTGGACAAGCTCGGACGGCGCGGCCCCTAGGCACGGACCCAGCCCCATGATCGACTTAACGTGAGTGGCATAGGGTCCAGCCCGTTGCTCCCGGGGCCTCACCCTCCGCGCTCCATACCCTCCGCCCGCGCCTCAGCTCACCGTCGCCTTGGCCCGTCCCCGCGACCCCAGGCCTCCAGCGGCGGTCACCCTGAGACCTCGGCCGGCGCCGCGGCGGGCCCCCGGCGGCTCGGCCCGCACACCCCAGCCGCGGACCACACACCGGGAGCGTTGCCGGGTCCCGGACGGGGCGATGATCGTTTCGCCTTCGGCGGTGGGGTCGGGATACAGCAGAAACCAGGTTTCTGCTGCTACGGACGCCCTTGGGTTCAAGAGCAGAAACTAGGTTTCTGCGCGGACCTTGAGGGCGCGCGCCTGCGCTGGAAGGGCAGGCGTGGCGTGGCGACCGCCGAAAGTCGCCACGCCACTCTCCCATCGAGGAGTGCCCGGGCACCGGCGCGATCGACGCCGGTGGATAGCGAGTATCACACCGGGACCGAAACAGAGTCAACAGTTTCCGGAAAAGTGTCGGTAGGCTCCGACGCCCCGTCAGCAGCGGAAACGCACGTCACGAAAGGCAGCGAACCAGGGCGGCGGGTTACCCGTGGATCCGCCCGCTCGTCTCCGAGAGCCGGGCCCCGCGGCCACCCCACTTGCGCGCGACGATCTCGGCGGCGATGCTGACCGCGGTCTCCTCGGGGGTACGCGCGCCCAGGTCGAGCCCGATCGGCGAAGAGAGCCGGGCCAGCGCCTCCTCGCCCACGCCGGCCTCGCGCAGCCGCGCCAGCCGGTCGTCGTGGGTGCGGCGGGAGCCCATCGCGCCCACGTACGCCAGGGGCAGGTCGAGCGCGGCCCGCAGCACCGGCACGTCGAACTTCGGGTCGTGGGTCAGCACGCACACCACCGTGCGCTCGTCGAGCCGCCCACCCTCGGCCTCGGCGGCCAGGTAGCGGTGCGGCCAGTCGACGATCACCTCGTCGGCCTCCGGAAAGCGCTTGGCCGTCGCGAACACCGGCCGCGCGTCGCACACCGTCACCCGGTAGCCGAGGAAGGTGCCGACCCGGGCCACCGCCGCCGCGAAGTCGATCGCGCCGAAGACGATCATGCGGGGCCGCGGCGCGTACGCCCGCACCAGCACGCTCAGCCCGCTGCCCCGGCGCTGCCCGTCGGGTCCATAGTGGAGCACCCCGGTGCGGCCGGCGGCGAGCAGCCCGCGCCCGTCGTCGGTGGCCGCGTCGTCCAGCCGCGCGGAGCCGAGCGTCCCCTCCCGCTCGCCGGGGCCGTGCTTGCTCTGCTCGCCTCGCTCGCCGGTGGCCCCGGACGCCCCGATCACCAGGTGGCGGCCGATCCGGTCGGGCGGCCCCTCGATGCAGGTGAGCACCGCGACCGGCACGCCCTTGTCGATCGACTCGGCCACCCGCGCCAGCCACGGGAAGCTCTCCCGGTCGACCCGCTCCACGAATAGCTCGATCGTGCCGCCGCAGGTCAGACCCACCGAGAAGGCGTCGTCGTCGCTCACCCCGTACCGCTGGAGGCGCGGCACCCCGTCGGCGATGGCCTCCTTGGAGAGGTCGTAGACCGCGCCCTCGACGCAGCCGCCGGAGACGCTGCCGACCGCCGTGCCGTCCGGGCCGACCAGCATGGTCGCGCCCGGCGGACGCGGCGCGCTCTTCCACGTGGCGACGACCGTCGCCATCCCCACCGGCTGGTCTTCCTGCCACCAGCGCAACAGGTCGTCAAGGACGTCACGCATGAGAACCAGTGTGCTCCTCGGGTGTGTCGACGTCACGGTCGTCGGCCACGTCGTCGCACGGGACGACCCGCACGGCCGCGGCGTGGGCGGCGAGGTAGGGCCGCGCGCCGACATCGCCCGTCGCGGCCGCCGCGACGCCCGCCCAATGCTCGCGGCCGAGCAGCACCGGATGCCCCCTGCGGGGGCCATAACCCGCCATGACCAGCGCGTCGGGCGAGGCCAGCGCCGCGACCCGCCGGACCGCCGCGGGCGTCACTCCAGGAAGATCAACAAGGAGTACGAGAATCGCCTGCACGCCAAGCTCCAGAGTTGCCCGCAGCCCCCTCCCCAGCGAGGAACCCATGCCCGTCGGCCACTCCGGATTTTCGACCACGATCGCCGTGCCCAGCCTCGCCTCGGCGCGCACCCGGTCGGCGGCCGCACCCAGCACCACGACCACCGGATCGCACCCGCCCTCGCGCAGCGTCTGCGCGCCCCGCTCCACGAGCAGGTGCCCACCCATCCGGACGAGGGCCTTCGGCATGCCGTACCGCCGGCCGGCACCCGCGGCAAGCAGCAGTCCGGCGACGGTCATCGCCCTACTGTATTCCCGTGGAGGAGTTCGAGATCGACGTCGACGAAGCCGTCCTCACCGACCTGCGCGACCGCCTGCGCCGCACCCGGTGGCCCGAGCCCGCGCCCGGCGAGCCATGGTCCCAGGGCACCGACGAGGCGTACCTGCGCGAGCTGCTCGCCTACTGGGCGGACGGCTACGACTGGCGGGCCCAGGAGCGCGACCTCAACCGATTCGCCCATTTCCGCACCACGCTCGACGACACGCAAGTCCACTTCGTGCACGCCCGCGCCGAGGGTGGCGGCGGCATCCCGCTGGTCCTCACGAGCGGCTGGCCGAGCACCTTCGCCGAGCTGCTCCCGCTGGTACCGCTGCTCACCGACCCGGCCGCGCACGGCATCGACGGCCCGGCGTTCGACCTGGTGCTCCCCTCGCTGCCCGGCTACGGCTTCTCGCCGCGCCCGCCCCGCACCGGCATCACGTACCGTTATGTCGCCGGGCTGTGGCACCGCCTGATGCGCGAGCTGGGGTACGAGCGCTACGCCGCGGGCGGCAGCGACTTCGGCGCCGGCGTCGCCACGTACATGGGGCTCGACGACCCCGCCCCGCTCATCGGCCTGCACCTCAGCACGCCCGAGATCCCGCCCTACACCGGCCCCGGCTCCCGCCCGCTCTCCGACGCCGAACGCGCCTACCGCGAGGGCTTCGCGCGGTGGTCGCTCACCGAACGCGGCTACCAGCAGATCCAGTCGACCAGGCCGCAGACGCTCGGGTACGGCCTCGCCGACTCCCCCGCCGGCCTGGCCGCCTGGATCCTGGAGAAGTGGCGCGCCTGGTCCGACCCGGCCCGCGCGATCGACCGCGACCTGCTGCTCACCACCGTCACGCTCTACTGGGTCACCGGCACGATCACGTCTTCGATGCGCGACTACTTCGACAACCGCTGGTTTCGCGAGCCGCTGGGGCCGGACGACTTCGTGGACGTCCCCACCGGCTTCGCCAAGTTCGACCACCACCTGGCCGACGAGGGCGACATCCCCCGCGAGTGGCTCGAACGCCTCTTCGCCATCCGCCGCTGGACACCCATGCCCCGGGGCGGGCACTTCGCCGCCGCCGAGGCGCCGGCGCTGCTGGCCGCCGACATCGCCGCCTTCTTCGGGTCCCTCTCAACGCCGTAACCCATCCCGCCTCCCCGGGTCAGTGGAACAAGATCAAAGCTCCCCTCACGTCGTTCTAGCGACCTGAAGGGAGCTTTGATCACAAATAAATCACCGCGACTCCGAAAGATTCCTAGATCGACGAAGATAACTGGTGGTCTTGGTTTTTGCGCGCGACAATTAGAGGGTGTTGGCGGATGCGTTAGCCGAGCTCAGGTCCCTCGCCGCTAAATGCGCTGACGCACCGACCTGGCCTCTTGCGGACGACGCGCTCGTCGATTGTCTGGACGCGATTCACCAGATCACACAAACCATCACGCGACTGAGTTGCACCTTATCCGGGAAATCGACGGTCGCGGCCTTTCCGTCGCGCACGGCTCCTCCAGCACCGCCGTGTGGCTCCGAGAGCGCCTACGGATCAGCATTCACACCGCGAAGCGGTCCGTCGCTCTGGCCCAGGCGGTCGACCACCGTCCCGCCCTCGACGCGGCGCTGGTCGCCGGCACGCTAAACGTGGAGCAGGCGACGGTGGTTGCCGCCGCGACCCAGGGCCTTCCCACCGACCTCGGCCCCGAGCTGGTCGACAAGGCGGAAGCCGTGCTGATCGGCCAGGCCACCGAGTTCGAGCCGGCTATCCTGCGCAAGGCCGGGGAGCGGATCCTCGCCCACGTCGCACCAGAGCTGGCCGACGCCGCTGACGCTGCGGCCTTGCGGCGCCTGGAGGCCCGGGCCTGGCAGGGCCGAGCGTTCCAGCTGACTCGTCAAGGTGACGGCCGGGTTCGCGTGACGGGCTGGCTGGACGAGGCCGGCGCCGCCACCGTCGACGCCGCCATCGACCCGCTGTGCGCGCCCCGCCACGACAACGACGAGCCCCGTACTCCTGCCCAGCGCCGGGCCGACGCGCTTGTCGAGGTCTGCGACCTCGCGACCCGCGGCGACCACCTGCCCGACAGCGGCGGCGGGCAGCGGCCGCATGTAGTGGTTACCGTCCCGTTCGACCTGCTCGACCGACAGCTCGGCGCCGGCATGCTGGACACGGGTGGGCGGCTCAGTCCGCCGCAGGTGCGCCAGTTGGCCTGCGACGCCCACCTGATCCCGGCGGTGCTCGGCGGCGACGGCCAGGTCCTCGACCTGGGCCGCGGCCGTCGACTCATCACCGGGCCGCTGCGGCGAGCGCTGGAGGTCCGCGACCGCGGATGCGCCTTTCCCGGGTGTGACCGGCCGCCACGCTGGTGCCACGGCCACCACATCCGCGCCTGGGCTGACGGTGGGCCGACCACTTTGGACAATAGCGTCCTGCTCTGCGGCTACCACCACGGCGTCATCCATCGCGGGCACTGGGCGGTCCGGCTCGGCGCCGGCGGGCTGCCCGAGTTCGTCCCACCCGCCCATGTGGACCCGGGGCGACGACCCCGCCGCAATCTCTATCACCGCAGGACGTGACGAGCGACTCCCCGCTACACGCGGCCCGATTCCTGTCGGACCCGGATGCGATGCTCGGCACATGCTGGTGGAGTTCGATGCCGAGCTGTGGATCTGGGACGCGCGGCGAGACGAAAGCTGGACCTTCGTCACGCTGCCCACCGACGTCTCCGACGAGATCCGCGACAGCGCGGTCGCGACCGGTCCTCGGCGCGGCTTCGGCTCGGTCCGCGTCCGGGTCACGATCGGCACCAGCACCTGGACCACCTCGATCTTCCCGGACGCCGGCCGTGGCGCATACGTGCTGCCCATCAAGCGCGCCATCCGCAAGGCCGAGTCACTGGCGGAGGGCGACACCGCCAAGGTCGTTGTCGAGCTCCTCGCCCCCTGATCACGGTTCGCCGCTGGTTCTGTCGGAGGTTCGTGTGAGCATCGCGGCATGACTGCCAGGAGCTTGACGGACCAGGTCGCCCTGGTCGCGGGCGCCACGCGGGGCGCGGGGCGGGGCATCGCGACGGAGCTGGGCGCGGCCGGCGCGACGGTGTACGTGACCGGGCGCTCGACCCGGGAGCGGCGCTCGGAGTACGACCGGCCGGAGACGATCGAAGAGACCGCGGAGCTGGTGGAGCGGGCCGGCGGGGTGGCGATCCCGGTGCGGGTCGACCACCTGGAGCCGGACCAGGTGCGGGAGCTGGTCGGGCGGGTCGAGCGCGAGCAGGGGCGGCTCGACATCCTGGTCAACGACATCTGGGGCGCCGAAAACCTGGTGACCTGGGAGCGCCGGATGTGGGAGCAGGACCTCGACAAGGGGCTGCGCATGCTCCGGCTGGCGATCGAGACCCACATCGTCACCAGCCACGCCGCGCTGCCGCTGCTGACCCGGCGGCCGGGCGGGCTGGTGATCGAGGTGACCGATGGGACGAAGGCGTACAACGACGCCCACTACCGGGTGTCGTTCTTCTACGACCTGGCGAAGGTGGCGGTCAACCGGATGGGCTTCACGCTCGCCGAGGAGCTGCGGCCGTCGGCGGCACCGCGGTCTCGCTGACGCCGGGGTGGCTGCGCTCCGAGATCATGCTCGGCATCTTCGGCGTGACCGAGGACGCGGGCCGACCCGCCGACGTCACGGGATACCGCTAAAGCACGACTAAACGCCCAGGTCACGCCGTACTGTGTGGCTATGCTGGTGTGGCCTGGGCGCCGATACCCCTTGGGCGCGACGTACGACGGTGTGGGCACCAACTTCGCCATCTACTCCGAGGTGGCCGAGGCCGTCGAGCTCTGCCTCTTCGACTCCGACGGCACCGAGCGGCGGATCGAGCTGCCCGAGGTCGACGCGTTCGTCTGGCACGTCTTCCTGACCGGCGTCGAGCCCGGCCAGCGCTACGGCTTCCGGGTGCACGGGCCGTACGACCCGGGGCGCGGGCTCCGCTGCAACCCCAACAAGCTGCTCCTCGACCCGTACGCGAAGGCCGTCGACAGCGACGTGCGCTGGGATCCGGCCCTCTACGGGTACGACCTGGAGCACCCCGAGCGGATGTCCGAAGTGGACTCGGCGCCGTTCATGCCGAAGGCGGTCGTGGTCAACCCGTACTTCGACTGGGGCAACGACCGCCCGCCCCGCCGGCCGTACCACGACACGCTCATCTACGAGGCGCACGTCAAGGGGCTCACCTGGCGCCACCCGGACATCCCCGAGCAGCTGCGCGGCACGTACGCGGGCATCGCCCACCCGGTGATGATCGAACACCTCACGCGGCTGGGCGTGACCGCGATCGAGCTGATGCCGGTGCACCAGTTCATCCACGACCACCACCTTGACCAGCGTGGCCTGCGCAACTACTGGGGCTACAACACCATCGGCTACTTCGCGCCCTACCACGGGTATTCGGCGATGGGCCCGCTGGGGCAGCAGGTGCAGGAGTTTCGCGGGATGGTGCGGGCGCTGCACGCCGCCGGCATCGAGGTCATCCTCGACGTGGTCTACAACCACACCGCCGAGGGCAACCACCTCGGACCGACGCTCGGCTTCAAGGGCATCGACAACGCCGCGTACTACCGGCTCGCCGACAACGCGCCACAGTCCTACCTGGACTACACCGGCTGCGGCAACAGCCTCAACATGCGCGGCCCGCAGACGCTCCAGCTCATCATGGACTCGCTGCGGTACTGGGTGCAGGAGATGCACGTCGACGGCTTCCGGTTCGACCTGGCCGCCGCGCTGGCCCGGGAGTTCTACGAGGTCGACCGCCTCTCCACGTTCTTCGAGGTGGTGCAGCAGGATCCGGTGGTGAGCCGGGTCAAGCTCATCGCCGAGCCGTGGGACATCGGGCCCGGCGGCTACCAGGTGGGCAACTTCCCTCCCTTGTGGACGGAGTGGAACGGCAAGTTTCGCGACACCACCCGCGACTTCTGGCGTTCGCAGCCGGTGCTCGCCGAGTTCGCCAGCCGGATCAGCGGTTCGGCCGACCTCTACCAGGACGACGGGCGGCGGCCGTTCCACAGCATCAACTTCGTCACCTGCCACGACGGCTTCACCCTCACCGACCTGGTGTCGTACAACGACAAGCACAACGAGGCGAACGGCGAGGACAACCGCGACGGCGAGAGCTACAACCGCTCGTGGAACTGCGGTGTGGAAGGCGCCACCGACGACGCCGACGTGCTCGCGCTCCGCGCCCGGCAGCGCCGCAACTTCCTCGCCACGCTGCTGCTCTCCCAGGGCGTGCCGATGCTCAGCCACGGCGACGAGCTGGGCCGCACCCAGCGCGGCAACAACAACGTGTACTGCCAGGACAACGAGTTCTCCTGGGTGGACTGGGAGGACGTCGACGAGCGGCTGCTCGACTTCGTCCGTCACCTGACCGCGTTCCGGGCCCGCCACAAGGTGTTCCGGCGGCGGCGCTTCTTCACCGGCGACCCGGTCAAGACGCGCAGCGCGTCGACGCCGGTGGCCGACATGGAGTGGTTCACGCCGGACGGGCGGCAGATGCAGGGCACCGACTGGGACAGCGACGTCGGCGCGCTGGCGGTCTTCGTCAACGGCGAGGGGATCCGCGAGCGCGGCCGGTACGGCGAGCGCCAGTCGGACAACTCGTTCCTGCTCTGCTTCAACGGCCACCACGAGCCGGTCGAGTTCGTGCTGCCACCGGAGGAGTACGGCGAGAAGTGGCAGGCGGTCATCGACACCGCCGAGGCCGGACCGGTCAGCCCGGAGACGGTGGGCGCGGGTGCGCGGGTGCGCGTGCTGGAGAGATCGCTGCTCGTGCTGGACCGGGCGCTCTAATGACCGGGCCGCGCCCCGAGGCCGGCGAGGTCCGGTCCGAGGAGCGAAGCGACGAGCGCGGCCGGCCGCGCCCCACCTACCGCATCCAGGTGCGGCCGGACTTCGACCTGCTCGCGACCGCCGAGCAGGTGGACTACCTCGCGGCGCTCGGCGTCGGCCACCTCTACAGCGCGCCGCTGCTCGCCGCCGCGCCCGGCTCCGCCCACGGGTACGACGTCGTGGACCACTCCCGCGTCAACCCGGAGCTGGGCGGGCCGGCCGCGTTCGACCGGCTGCGCGAGGCGCTCCGCGAGGCCGGCCTCGGCCTGGTGGTCGACATCGTGCCCAACCACGCCGGCGTCGCGGTGCCCTCGGCCAACCCGGCCTGGTGGGACGTGCTGCGCCGGGGGCAGGGCTCGCCGTACGCGCCGTGGTTCGACATCGACTGGGCGCGCGGGCGGATCCGGCTGCCGGTGCTCGCCGACGACCCCGCCGCGCTCGACGACCTCAAGGTGGTCGGCGACGAGCTGGTGTACCAGGAGCAGTGCTTCCCGATCGCGGACGGCACCGGCGGCGGCGAGCCGCGCGAGGTGCACGACCGCCAGCACTACCGGCTCGTCTCGTGGCGCAAGGGGCCGAGCTACCGCCGCTTCTTCGCGGTGTCCACATTGGCCGGACTGCGCGTCGAGGACCCGGACGTGTTCGACGCGACACACGCGGAGATCCTGCGCTGGGACGCCGACGGCATCCGGGTCGACCACCCGGACGGGCTCCGCGACCCGGGCGCATACCTGGCCCGGCTGCGCGGGACGGCGCCCTCCGCGTGGCTGCTGGTGGAGAAGATCCTGCGGCCGGGCGAACGGCTCCCCCGTTCCTGGCCGGTGGACGGCACCACCGGGTACGACGCGCTGGGTGAGGTGTGCGGCCTCTTCGTCGACCCGGATGGGGAGGAGACGTTCAGCCGGCTCGCCGGGACCGCCAGGTGGCCCGACGTCGCGTACCAGTCCAAAGTGGAGGCCGCCACCACGCTGCTGGCCACCGAGCGCGACCGGCTGGCCCGGCTCGCGCCGGAGATCCCGCGCGCCGCGGAGGCCCTCGCCGAGCTGGCCGCCTGCTTCGAGGTCTACCGCTCGTACCTGCCCAGCGGCGCCCGCCACCTCGCGGCCGCTCGCGTCGAGGCCGGCCACCGCCGCCCCGACCTGACCGAGGCGCTGGACGCGGTCACGACCCGGCTCGGCGACCCGGAGGACGAGCTGGCGGCGCGCTTCCAGCAGTACACCGGCGCGGTGATGGCCAAGGGCGTGGAGGACACCGCCTACTACCGGTACACCCGCTTCGTCGCGCTCAACGAGGTGGGTGGCGACCCGGGTCGCTTCGGCGTGACGCCGGAGGCGTTCCACCGGGCGGCCGCCATGCGCGAGCGGGACTGTCCACACTCGATGACCACGCTGTCCACACACGACACCAAGCGCTCGGAGGACGTGCGGGCCCGGCTCGCCGTACTCACGGAAATGCCGGCTGAATGGGCGGCGGCGCTGCGCCGGTGGACGAAGGCCGCGCCGCTCCCAGCTGGGCCCGATTCAAACCGTGGGGCTCTTGCCCTTCTGCTCTGGCAGACCGTGGCCGGCGCGTGGCCGATCGAGCGCGAGCGGCTGCACGCCTACCTGGAGAAGGCGGCGCGCGAGGCCTCCGTCTCCACCAGCTGGAGCGACCCGGACCGCGACTTCGAGGCGGCGATGCACGGCGCCGTCGACCGGGCCTACGACGACGAGGCGCTGCGCGCGGACATCACGGCGTTCGTCGTGAGCATCACGGGGTACGGCTGGTCCAACTCGCTCGGCCAGAAGCTGGTGCAGCTCGCGATGCCGGGCGTGCCGGACACGTACCAGGGCACGGAGCTGTGGGACAACTCGCTGGTCGACCCGGACAACCGCCGGCCGGTCGACTTCGGCGCGCGGCGCGACCTGCTCGCCCGCCTGGACGCGGGGTGGCTGCCGCCGGTGGACGAGACCGGCGCGGCCAAGCTGCTCGTGACGAGCCGGGTGCTGCGGGCCCGGCGCGACCGCCCGTTCACCGGCTATTCACCGGTGTCGGTGGAGGGGTCCGCGGCCGAGCACGCGGTGGCGTTCGACCGGGATGGTGTCGTGGCGGTAGCCACCAGATTGCCAGCGAAGTTGGCATTTCGTGGGGGCTGGGGCGGCACTAAGCTGGCGTTGGCTCCGGGGCGCTGGACCGACGCGTTGACAGGGCGCACGTGGCAGGCCCGGCGGGTGCCGCTGTCCGAAGTGCTGTCCGCCTATCCAGTAGCTCTCTTGGTGGCTGCCACATGATGACTCGATTCAGTGTGTGGGCGCCGGAGGCCTCGCGGCTTCGCGTGCGCATCGGCGGGATCGACCACTCCATGGCGCTCGACGCCGGCGGGTGGTGGCGCACCCACGTGGAGTGCGCCGCGCACGGCACCGACTACATGTACCTGCTGGACGACTCCGACGAGCCGCTGCCCGACCCGCGCTCGCGCTGGCAGCCGTACGGTGTGCACGGCCCCAGCCGCACCTACGACCACGCCGCCTTCCCGTGGACCGACGACCAGTGGACCGGGCGCGATCTGTCCGGCGGTGTCATCTACTCGGTACGGGTGGGCGCTTTCACCCCGGACGGCACGTTCGACGCGGCGATCGCCCGCCTCGACCACCTCGCCGAGCTCGGCGTCAGCGCGGTCGAGCTGCACCCGGTCAACGTCGAGCGCGGCTCGACCCACCACAGCGCCTGCTGGTACACGCCGCACCCGTCGTACGGCGGGCCGGACGGGTTGAAGCGCTTCGTCGACGCCTGCCACGAGCGCGGCATCGCGGTGGTGCTCGACCTGGCGTACGACCATCTCCAGCCCGGCGCCGGCGCCCACCGCATCGGGCCGTACCTGGCCGAGGTGGCCAACACCTGGGGCCACACGCTCGCGCTCGACGGCCCGCACGGCGCCGGCATGCGCAGCTTCATCACCGACAACGTGCTGATGTGGCTGCGCGACTACCACGCCGACGGGGTACGGCTGGACGCCGCGCACACGCTCATCGACCGCGACGCGATGCTGCTGCTCGACGAGCTCTCCACCGCCGTCTCCGCGCTCTCGATCAGCCTCGGCCGGCCGCTGGCGCTGATCGCCGGCTCGGGCCTCGCCGGCGCGCGGTTCATCCCCGGACCCGGCGCCGACCTCGCCGAACTGCTCGCCCCCTCCACCGGCGGCGCGGCCGGCATCCCGGCGCTCGACCGCGACTACCGGGCCGAGTTCGGGTCGCTGGAGCAGCTCTTCGGCATCCTCCGCGCCGGCTTCTCGACCGTGCTCACCACCGACCGCCCCACCGCCGCCCTCTCCCCCGGCCTGCTCCGGATCGGGGCGACGCTGCTGCTCACCGCCCCCTCCACGCCGGTGTTGCAGATGGGCGAGGAGTGGGCGGCGCGGGTGCCGTTCGTGCCCGACGGGGTGCCGACGCTCGGCGCCCTGGACTGGTCCGAGCTCGACAAGGCCGAGCACCGCGACATGCTCGACCTGCACCGCCGCCTGATCATGCTGCGCGGCAGCCACCCCGACCTGGCCGCGCCGGTGCTTCGGCGCAGCGAGGTGTGGCACGGCGGCAGCTTCCTCGCCATCCGCCGCGGCTCGTGCGTGGTGGTGGCCAACCTGGGCCGCACCACCCAGCGCATCAACCTGCGCGGCACCGCCCGCTCGGTGCTGGCCGCGACCGAGCCCGGCCTGGTCCTGGTCCACGACGCGGCCGACCTGCCCGGCGAGTCGGCCGCGGTGATCGCCTGCTGCCGCTTCGACCGCTGACACATCCCGGGCGCCGCGCCCCCTGCGGCGCCCGCTGATCCAAAGGACCCATTCCAAGGACATGAGCTACCGCGATGTCCGCGGTAGTTGCGCGGGGTCCCGGGGAAACGTGGAGCGTTTCCTGGGGTGCGTTCCCGCGGCCTCACCCTCCGCGGTTGGCAACCTCGGGTCGTGGTGGGGCCCGACCGCCGAGGTACCCGGCCGCCGGCCGCCGGTCCAGGGCGGGGTCTGCCCATCCGCTCAGCGGCGGACCGGCCGCCTTGTCACGCGGAGGGTGAGGCGGTCCTGACCCATGCCACTCACGCCAATCCGATCAAGGCTGTGAGCTGGGCACGCTCGGGAGCGTCAGGCCGTCGCCCGGCCCGGCGGCCCGCGGTCACCACCGGGCGGGTGGTCGAGATCGTGGTACGCAGGTGCCCTCGGGCGGGCGGATCCGTACCACGATCTGCCGGGACGCTCCGCTGTTGAGCCCTGAACTCTCGGGGTCGAGGTTCCGTCCGCCCTTTGAACGCCGTCGGGGTGGGCTGGCTCGGCGGGATCGGCGCGTGCGTATCCGGCACTGTCGATCGAGCAGGCGACCGTCCCGGTCGTGCGTGGTGCACAAGCCGCCTCACCCTCCTCCCGATCGGCCTGGCCGACGAGCACCGGGCGGTCGTCGAGATCGTGGTATCCAGGTGCCCTCGGGGAGGCACCGGAATACCACGATCGCCGCGTGTCCGCCGGGTTTGGGGTGTCAAGCCGTTCCGGCCAGGACGGGCTGGCCCGTGATCGGGCTTGGGCTGAGTGGCATTGGGTGTGGACCACCGCGGACGTCGCGGTAGCTCACCTCTTCTTGGAATAGATCGCGCCTCGTCGCGCCCCGCGGCCCCGCGGCCCGTCGCGTCCCGCGGCCCCGCGGCCCGTCGCGTCCCGCGGCCCCGCGGCCCCGCGGCCCCGCCGCCCCGCCGCCCCGCCGGTGGAGCTTCACAGGGGGGCGGTGTTGATGCGGCGGAGTTCGATGGTCCAGGTCGGGCCGAACTGGCGCAGCGAGTCGCCGCCGCACGTGTAGCGCTCGGGGTCGATGCTGCCGCTCAGCGGCGCGCGGCCGGTCTCCTTGCCGCTCTGCCGCCAGATCACGGTGCCGGTCGCCTTCGAGTTGCTGTACAGGATCTGGCCGCCGTTGGTCTGCCAGTTGTACGTCATCCGGCCGGTCGTGATCACCTCGTACGTGCGATTGTTGACCTTGGCGCGGGCGTTGATGCCGCGGTCGCCGTACCTGACCTCGAGCGTGCCGTCGGCCCGGAAGTGCTGGACGGCTCCCCAGCTGTGCAGGCGCATCTTCACCCCGTCGATCGTCGTGTCGGTGTCGTGCGAGGTCTCCTGCCAGGTGCCGATCAGGCACGAGTCGTGCAGCGGGTCCTCCGAAGTGGACGGTGTCGGGGACGGCGACGCCGAGGCGGGCGCAGCCGGAGCGGAAGGTGAAGACGTGGCGGAGGGCACGGAGGACGGTGACGAAGAGGCGGCCGAGAGCCCCGGGCCACCGTTCTCCAGGTCGGAAGAAATGATCATCGCGCCGGCGATGATGCCGGCGAGCAGCAGCAGCGCGAGCCCGCCGACCAGGATCGGCAGGGTGGCGCCCACCTGGTTGTTGGGCGGGGGTGGCGGCGGCGAGCCGGGATGCATGGACGGAACCGTATCCCGTCCGCGCCGCATCGGGCCACGGCGCGAGGGCCGCGCATCGGCTGCGCCGCAAGAAGCACCGTCGGGCCAAGCCAAAGGAGAAGCGTCGGCGACGCCGGAGGATCAGCCCTCCTCGACCACGTCGGCGATCACGACGGTGATGTTGTCCGGCCCGCCGGCCCGCAGTGCGAGGTCGACCAGGCGCCGCGCGCATTCGCCCGGATCCGGGTACCCGCCGAGCGTCTCCCCGATCGTCTCCGCGGTGACCACATTGGACAGGCCGTCGCTGCACAGCAGCCACCGGTCACCGGCGGTGGGGCGCATGAACGTGTACGCCGGGGTGGCGTCCCCGCCCTGCAGCGCCTGGGTGACCACCGCCCGCCGCGGGTGGTGGCTGGCCTGCTCCGGGGTGATCACGCCCTCGTCCACGAGCATCTGCACGAACGTGTCGTCCCTGGTCATCTGCTGCAGTTCCCCCTCGCGCAGCAGGTACGCGCGGGAGTCTCCGACGTGCCCGAGGGCCAGGGCGGTGCCGGTGAACAGCACGGCGGTGAGCGTGGTACCCATGCCGTCGCGGCTCGGATCCTCGGCGACCGCCTCGCGGATGCGGCCGTTGGCGGTGGCGAGCGCCTCGCGCAACGCGTCGATCAACCCGTCATCCGGTATCTCCCGGTCCAGCGGCGCCACGGACTCGATGACGATGCGGCTGGCGAGGTCACCGGCGGCCATCCCGCCCATGCCGTCGGCGACGGCGAGCAGGCGCGGCCCGGCGTGCACCGAGTCCTGGTTCGCGGGCCGAACCAGGCCGGTATCACTCACCGCCGCGTAGCGCAGCTTCAGGGTCATGGCTGGGAGCCTGCCAGGGCGACGTTTGGATGTCTCTAGTAGATCACCGCTCCCGCCCGCTACGGGGTTAAATTCCTTTTTGTTCCGGGGCCGGCCGGGCAGTCACGCGCTGGACGCCAGGGCGGGCCAAGACATCGATTGACATCACCGAAACGCGCTGGCAACATCGATGCCCAATGGGAGCGCTCCCACATCTGGAAGGGATCCGCCGTGCCCCGACGCCTCCTCGCGGTCCTCGCCGCCGCCCTCCTCACCGCCACCGGACTCACCGCCACGGCCTACGCCGAAGAGGTCGAGCACATAGACAACGGCACCTTCGAAGGCAGCACCGTGCCCTGGTGGAGCACCGAAAACACCCCGATCTCCGCCGCCGGCGACCGCCTCTGCGCCGAGGTGCCGGGCGGCCAGGCCAACCCCTGGGACGCCAGCCTCGGCCACGGCGACATCCCGCTGGTCGACGGCGACGCATACCGGCTGACCTTCACCGCCTGGGCCACCGCGCCGGTCACCGTCCGCGCGAACGTCCAGCTCGACGAGGTCCCCTACACCACCGTCCTGTCCCGCGACGTCGCCCTCACCACCACACCCCAGACCTTCGGGTACGACTTCACCGGCTCCCTCGACTCCGCGAACGGCGTCTTCACGTTCCAGCTCGGCGGCTCGGCCGACCCGTTCACGTTCTGCCTGGACGACGTCTCGCTGACCAGCGAGTCCGGCGGCGGCAACGGGGGCGCGCCGGAGCAGGTGGAGAACGGCGACTTCGACGACGGCACGAGCGGCTGGTACTCGTACGGCACCACCTCCACGGCGGTGGTCGACGGCAAGCTCTGCTCCGAGGTGCCCGGCGGCCTGGCCAACCCGTGGGACGCGGGCGTCGGCCAGAACGACGTACCGCTGATCGCCGGCGCGGCGTACACGTTCGCCTTCGACGCCAGCGCGACGCCGGGCGCCACCGTCCGGGCCGCCGTGCAGCTCGGCGTGGACCCGTTCACTTCGTACCTGAGCCGGGACGTGCAGCTGACCGCCGAGAGCCAGCGCCTGGAGTTCACCTTCACCGCACCGGTCGACACCGACCAGGCGCAGGTCGCGTTCCAGGTCGGCGCCAACGCCACCGCGTACACCTTCTGCCTCGACAACGTCTCCCTGCTCGGCGGCGAGGAGGAGCCGCCGTACGTGCCGGAGACCGGGCCACGCGTCCGGGTCAACCAGGTCGGCTACCTCCCGTCCGGCCCGAAGGGCGCGACGCTCGTCACCACCGCCACCGAGGCGCTGCCCTGGCAGCTGAAGGACAGCGCCGGCACCGTCGTGGCCAGCGGCCAGACCACGCCGCGCGGCACCGACCAGGCCTCCGCGCAGAACGTCCACACCGTCGACTTCGGCTCCTTCACGACCGCGGGAACGGGGTACACGCTGACCGCCGACGGCGAGACCAGCCACCCGTTCGACATATCGTCTGACGTCTTCAAGCAGCTCCGGTCCGACTCGCTCCAGTTCTTCTACGCCCAGCGCAGCGGCATCGAGATCGACGGTGGCCTGATCGGCGCGGAGTACGCCCGCCCCGCCGGCCACCTCGGCGTGGCCCCCAACAAGGGCGACACCGACGTACCCTGCCAGGCCGGCGTCTGCGACTACCGGCTGGACGTGCGCGGCGGCTGGTACGACGCGGGCGACCACGGCAAGTACGTGGTCAACGGCGGCATCGCCACCGCCCAGTTGCTGAGCACGTTCGAGCGGACCAAGACCGCCCCGAGCGCCGGCGGTGGCGCGGGTCTGGCCGACGGCACCCTGCGGGTACCCGAGCGGGGCAACGGCGTGCCGGACGTGCTGGACGAGGCGCGGTGGGAGCTGGAGTTCCTGCTCCGGATGCAGGTGCCGGCCGGCGAGCCGCTCGCCGGGATGGCGCACCACAAGATGCACGACGCCAACTGGACCGGCATCCCGATGGCCCCGCAGGACGACCCGCAGCAGCGCGAGCTGCACGCGCCGTCCACCGCAGCCACGCTCAACCTCGCCGCCACCGCCGCGCAGGGCGCCCGCCTCTTCGCGCCGTACGACGCGGCGTTCGCGGACAGGGCGCTGGCGGCGGCGAAGACCGCGTACGCGGCGGCCGAGGCCAACCCGGCCGTGTACGCCGACCCGCAGGACGGCAACGGCGGCGGCACGTACAGCGACGGTGACGTGACCGACGAGTTCTACTGGGCGGCCGCCGAGCTGTACCTCACCACCGGCGAGGCCGGGTACCTGGCGGACGTCACCGCCTCACCGCACCACACCAGCGACGAGGTGTTCGGCCTGACCGGCTTCGGCTGGGGCAGCACCGCCGCGCTCGGCCGGCTCGACCTGGCCACCGTCCCGAGTGGACTGCCAGCCGCCGAGCGGGACCGGCTGCGCGCCTCGGTGCTCGCCGCCGCGGACGCCTACCTCGCCACCCAGGCCGGCCAGGCGTACGGCCTGCCGATGCCGGGCCACCGCGGCGCCTACTTCTGGGGCGCCAACAGCAACATCCTCAACAACATGGTGGTGCTCGCCACCGCGTACGACCTCTCCGGCGCGGCGAAGTACCGGGACGGCACGATCCAGGGCATCGACTACGTCCTGGGCCGCAACGCGCTCAACCAGTCCTATGTGACCGGCTGGGGCGAGAAGGCGTCGCAGAACCAGCACAGCCGGATCTTCGCCAACCAGGCGGACGCCGCACTGCCGCACCCGCCGGCCGGCTCGATCGCGGGCGGGGCGAACGCCAGCCTCGACGACCCGTACGCCAAGCAGCTGCTGGACGGCTGCGCGCCGATGTTCTGCTACGTCGACCACATCGAGTCGTACGCGACGAACGAGGTGGCGATCAACTGGAACTCGGCCCTGGCCTGGGTCGCCTCGTTCCTGGCCGACCAGGGCGCGGCCGGCTCGACCCCGGCGACCCGCTGCCGGGTGAGCTACGTCGTGCACGGCACCTGGACCGGTGGCTTCACCGCGCAGGTCACGGTCGCCAACGCCGGCACGACCGCGATCGACGGGTGGTCGTTGCGCTGGGCGTTCCTAGGTGGACAGAAGGTCACCCAGTCGTGGCTGGCCGACACCACCCAGTCCGGCGCCGTGGTCACCGCGCGGAACCAGTCGCACAACCGCCGCATCGAACCGGGCGTGTCGAAAACGTTCGGCTTCAATGCCACGACCAGCGGACCCAACCCGCGACCCGGCCTGTTCACCCTGAACGGCGCCACCTGTAGCTGAAAGATCGGCCATACGATCACCCGTCCCCGGGTTACGCCGGGGGCGGGTGGCGTGAAAGGCTAGAGCGCGTGGGTGGTAAGGGTCAGGCTGCGGTGGTAAGCCGCTGTCCATGTTGTGGTTACCGGACCGGGTGCGTGACATGCCCGGTCTGCTTCTGGACCGACCCCGCGCAGGCGGATCCGGGGGCGTTCGTCGCGGTGGGCGGGCCAAACGGCGATCTGACGCTGAGCGAGGCCAAGCTCAACTTCGCGCTCTACGGTGCCAGCCATCCCAAGTACCGGGACGTGGTGCGTAAGCCCCGGCCCGAAGAGATCGTCTAGCTCGTGATCAAAGCTCCCCTCATGTCGTTCTAACGACGTGGCGGGAGCTTCGATCACGAACGCGGAGCGTCAGCGCAGCCAGTCGAGCAGCTTGTCCCCCTGCTGCCAGACGGTGAGCGCGGAGAAGACGCCGAAGAGGGCCACCGACCACATCAGAGCCGCGACCCGGTAGGCACGCGGCCGGATCTGGCTGGGCAGCACCTTGCGGTTGAGCACCAGCAACAGGATCGAGTAGAAGAACATCATCAGCCCGCCGACGCAGGCGGAGATGACGAGCAGCGGCAGCGGCTGGTCGAAACCGGCGACGAGGATGCCGCACCCGATCGCCACCAGGCCCCAGACGAGTCCGAAGTAGAGCTTGCTCTCCGACACCCGGGGCAGGTACGAGGTCTTCAGCACGTCGGCCGCGAGCCGGCTGGTGTAGTCGACGATGCCCATCGCGGCGGCGAAGAGCGACAGCGCGCCGACCACCCAGAAGAGTACGCCGAACCAGCCGCCCACGATCTGCTTGAGCCGCTCCCCCTCCACCTCCAGAAACGAGACGCTGTTCGAAAGGCCCGGTACGCCGTACACGGTGGAGTAGGCCAGCAGCGACATCAGCACGATCGTCACGAACGAGATCAGCACGAACGTGGCGAGCTGCTCCTGGTTGGCCAGCTTCCACCACCGGCGCCAGCGGCCCAGGTTGTCCTCGCTCGGCTCGAAGACGTACCCGCCACCGCCGGCGGCCGCCTCCTCGTGGCCGGTGACCGGGCTGGTCAGGCGCGGGACGTAGGCGCCCATGCCGTACCGCTTGTCCCGGATCCAGTTGCTCTGGCAGAGGTTCTGGCCGCCGCCGGCACCGGCGAAGACGAGCGCGGAGAGCATGAGCGCGAAGCCGAGCTCGGTCGGGAACTCCGGCGCGGTGACCGAGTCCGGCAGGTCGCCCCACGCGCTCGCCGAGATGGCGAACCCGATCGCCACCACCATGAAGACCACGACGAGCGCGACCTTGACGAACTCGACCCGTTCCAGCGCGTTGTAGACGACCGGCGCGAGCGTCAGCGTGGCGCCGATGACCAGCAGCATGCCGACCGCGATCCAGGTGGCGTCGCCGCCGAAGAGGTACGTGACCATGGTGGCCGAGCTGGTGGACCAGCCGGGCCACAGGTTCGCGAAGTACACCATGATCGCGAAGACCAGACCCCAGTGCCGCCAGAACCGGGAGAAGCCGGTCAGCGCGGTCTCCCCGGTCGCGAGCGTGTACCGCTCGATCTCCATGTTGAGGAAGTACTGGGTGATGATGCCGACCGCGGCCGCCCAGAGGAAGACGAGCCCGACCTGCGAGGCGATGTACGGGAAGAGCACGAACTCGCCGGAAGCCAGCCCCACGCCGGCCGCCACCACCCCGGGTCCGATGATCCGCCACGGCGACCGGGGCGGGTCGGGCAGCTCTCGTACGGTCACCCGGGGCAGGTGCCGGGTGGGAAATCGATCGGCAGCCGTCTGTGTCATGCGGCCCTGTCCCCACCGGCCCGATACTTCAAACCTGCGCGACCTTTACCACAATCCAGGGAACTGTCAGGTAGCACGCTGATCGAAGTTGAGCCGTCGCGCAGGATGCCATGATGAACGCCGAGCAACTGACCATCCAGGCCACATTCGGGGTGGCCCTTCTCGCGTTACTGATCGGGCACCAGCTCGGCGACCACATCGCGCAGACCGACAAGCAGGCCGACAACAAGGCCGCCAAGGGACAGGCCGGGCTGCGGGCGATGGTCGGCCACCTGTTGACGTACCACCTGACCGCCGGCGTGGTGCTCGCCGGTACCGCGTTCACGCTGGAGCTGCCGCTATCGGCGACCGGCGTGGTCGCCGGCTTCGGCTTCTCCGTCGTCAGCCACGCGATCCTGGACCGCCGCACCCCGGTGCGCCAGCTGCTGCGGCTGACCCGATCCCCGGTCTTCGCCGAGCAGACCTCGCCGGTCTGCGGCATGTACGTCGCCGACCAGGCCCTGCACTGGTTCTCGCTGCTCGTCGCCGCCCTGCTGATCGCACGCCTGTAGGCCCCGGGCTTGCGCTCTGGGTGAACAGGTCTGGGCCGCCGCGTACCCGGCTGGTTGTCTGGTCCCATGGAGGTCCTGGTCCTGGGTGGCACGGCATGGTTGGGTCGCGAGCTGGCCCGGGAGGCGCTGTCCCGCGGGCACGCGGTGACCTGCCTCGCGCGGGGTGAGAGCGGCGCGGTGGCCGGCGGCGCGACGCTGGTCGCCGCCGACCGGAGCGCGCCGGACGCGTACGGCGGGGTGGTCGACCGCGACTGGGACGCGGTCGTCGACGTGTCGTGGCAGCCGGGCTTCGTGCGCGGCGCGCTGGCGGCCCTCGCCCCGCGGGCCCGGCACTGGACGTACGTCTCCTCCGGCAACGTCTACGCCGGCTACGGCACGCCCGGCGCCGACGAGTCGGCCCCGCTGCTCCCGCCGACCGACCTCGACACCGTCGACCGCGAGCTCTACGGCGAGGCGAAGGTGGCCAGCGAGCGGGCCTGCCGGGCGGCGGCCGGCGACCGGCTGCTGATCGCCCGCTCAGGACTGATCGGCGGGCCGGGCGACCACACCGACCGCACCGGCTACTGGGTGGCCCGCGCCGCCCGCGACCGCCAGGCGCCGCTGCTGGTACCGGACGTGCCCGACCAGGCCACGCAGGTGGTCGACGTGCGCGACCTGGTCGCCTGGCTGATCGGCGCCGCCGAGGCGGGCACCACCGGCACGTACGACGCGGTCGGCCCGGTGCTGCCGCTCGGCGAGTGGATCGCGCTGTCCCGCGCGGTCGGCGGGCACGAGGGCCCGGTGGTCCCGGCCGAGCCGGCGTGGCTGCGGTCGCGGGAGGTCGCCGAGTTCATGGGCGAAGAATCGCTGGCCATGTGGGTGGGCACGCCGGGCTGGGAGTCGTTCATGGCCCGGGACGGCTCCGCCGCGGTCCGCGCCGGGCTGCGGCACCGCCCGCGCGAGCAGGTCCTCGCCGACACCCTCGCCTGGGAACGGGAGCGGGGCCTGGACCGCAAGCGGGCCGCCGGCCTGAGCCCCGAGCGTGAGCGCGAGCTGATCGCCGCTTTGTCAGGGGCGTGAGGCAGTATCGCGGGCATGACGACACTCGGCGCCGTTTACCTGCCCCAGTTTCCGCCGGAGCGGCTGCGCTCCGTGGCCAGGGCCGCCGACGAGGCGGGGCTCGAGGAGCTGTGGCTCTGGGAAGACTGCTTTCTCCAGGGCGGCATCGCCAGCATGGCCGCCACGCTGGGCTGGACCGAGCGGCTCAGGGTCGGCGTGGGTCTGCTGCCCGTGCCGTTGCGCAACGTGGCGCTGACCGCGATGGAGATGGCCGCGCTCAACCGCTTCTTCCCCGGCCGCGCGGTGGTGGGCATCGGCCACGGCGTGCAGTCCTGGATGGGCCAGGTCGGGGCGCGGGTCGAGTCGCCGGTCACCCTCCTGCGTGAGTACGCGGACGCGCTGCGCGCCCTGCTTTCCGGCGAGCGGGTCACCACCAAGGGGCGCTATGTGTCGCTCGACGGTGTCCGGCTCGACTGGCCGCCGGCCGCACCGCCGCCGATCTTCGCCGGCGCGACCGGGCCGAGGTCGCTGCGGCTCTGCGGCGAGATCGCCGACGGGACGATCGTCACCGGCGGCAACAGCCCGGACGAGCTGCGTGCGGCCCGCGCGCTGGTCGACGAGGGGCGGGCGCGCCGCTCCACCGGCGCCGGCGACCCGCACACCACCGTCGTCTACGTGCACGCCGCGACCGGCCCGAGCGCGGCCGAGCGCCTCGACGGGGAGCGCAGAAAGTGGGGCTACGACACGATCGAGGGCCGGAGCATCGCCGGCGGCGCCGAGCAGTTCGCCGAGGCCATCCAGCGCTGGGTGGAGGCCGGCGCCGACACCGTGGTCCTCCAGCCCACGCCCGACGAGCCCGACCTGGAGGGCTTCGTCCGCTTCGTCGCGCAGGAGGTCCGCCCCCTGGTTCCGTGAGCCTCCACGGGGTGGACTCAGCCGAGCTGCTCGTCCGCGTAGCACCAGCGCCAGTCCTCGCCGGGCTGAAAGGACTTGATCACCGGGTGCTCGGTGGCGCGGTAGTGGGCGCTCGCGTGCTTGGCCGGTGACGAGTCGCAGCAGCCGACCCGGCCGCAGCTGAGGCAGAGCCGCAGGTGCACCCAGTCGCGGTGGCCGGCGGCCAGGCAGTCCTGGCAGCCCTCCGTGCTCTGCGGCTCCACCGTGCCGGCCTCGGCGAGATGCGTACACGCCATGCCTGTTACTCCCTACTCCTCTGTCCGTTGCAGCAAGGACTCCTCCAGGTCCAGGTCGCGCTGGGCCCGGCGGAGCACCTCCTCGGGGATGCGTCCCTCGTCGCGGGCGCTCCGAAACACCTCGCGCTCCGCGTCGATCATCTCGCGGCGGAGCCGACCGTACGCCCGGGACGGCGTTTCCGCGCCGCCGCCCAGCCGTTCCCACGCCTTGTTGTTTCGGTGCTCGGCGAGCTCGCGCAGCCGCTCGACCGTGATCGCCGGGGCGCCGTCGGCGAGCGCCTCCAGCCGGTCGCGGGCGGCGCGGCTGGCCGCGTTCTGGATCGCGGCCTCGGCGAGCGTGTCCTGGGTCGGGTCGTCCGGCGGCACCCGCAGGCGGCGCGCGTACCAGGGTAGCGTCGCGCCCTGCAGCACCAGCGTCACGACGATCACCGCGAACGCGAGCCAGACGAAGAGCTCCCGCGGGTACGCGACCTCGCTCGTCTCGGGCAGGGCGAGCGCGGCGGCCAGCGTCACCACGCCGCGCATCCCGGCCCAGCCGATCACCGCCGGGTAGCTGGCCGAGGTGGCCGGGTCCCGGTGGCGCGCCCTCGGCACGAGCCGGGCGGCGTACGTGGCCGGGAAGACCCAGACGAACCGCGCCAGGATCAGCGTCAGCACGACCACGGCGGTGACCCAGACGACCTCGCTCAACGGGGTGTCCAGGTCGCGCAGGATCTCGCGGAGCTGGAGGCCGACGAGCAGGAAGACCATGCCCTCCAGCAGAAACCGGACCATCCGCCAGAACCCGTCGGTCTGCAGCCGGGAGGCCGCCGACATCAGCGTGGGCATCCGGTGGCCGATGTACAGCCCGGCGACCACCACGGCCACGACGCCCGAGGAGTGCACGGCCTCGGCGGGCAGCACGATGAGGAACGGCGTGAGCAGCGAGAGCGCGGTGTCGATCAGCGGGTCCTTGATCCGCTTGTGGAGGAAGGCGAGCACCAGCGCGCCGGCCCCGCCGATCGCGATGCCGCCGCCCGCCGCGAGCGCCACGTCGGCGGCCACGTCGAGGAAGCCGACCGCGGCGCCGGTGGCGGCCGCCACCGACACGCGCAGCGTCACCAGCGCGGTGGCGTCGTTGATCAGGCTCTCGCCTTCGAGGATCGTGACCAGCCGGCGGGGCAGCCCGATCCGCCGGGCCACCGCGGTGGCGGCGACCGCGTCGGGCGGCGCGACCACCGCGCCGAAGGCCACACACAGCGGGTACGGCACGTCGGGCAGCAGCAGGTGCAGCACGGTGCCGACCACGAACGCGGTGAAGACGACCAGCCCCACCGCGAGCAGCAGGATCGGCCGGAGGTTGAACCGGAAGGCCGGCACCGACATCTCGATCGCCGCCACGTACAGCAGCGGCGGCAGGATGCCGACCAGCACCAGCTCCGGCTCGAGGTGCACCTCGGGCACGAACGGCAGGAACGACAAGCCGAGCCCGGCGACCACCAGCACGATCGGCGCCAGCAGCCCCAGCTTGCGGGCGAACGCCGTGCCGATCATCGCGATCGCCACCAGCGCGACGATCTCGCCCAGCCCATCCATGCGCTGAAGCTTAAGGTGCCGCCCGCGTGTCGTGCCCGCCGCGCGGGCGTTCCGCGGAAGCGGGGGGCGCCGCACCAAGATGCTTCGTTAGAGTAGTCAGGCCGTTGCTGTCCGCCACCGAGACATCGGGGGATGCCGCGATGCGCCGACGCTGGACCACCATCCTGTTCGCCTTGGCGGCGATCGTGGCCCTGGCCTGCGAGGAGGGCAGCGGCGGCGGCCGGCCCGGTGCCACGACCACGCCGTCCAAGAGCGGTCTTCCGTCGTCGATGGCCGCCCTCGGCGACTCGATCACCACCGGCCTCGGCTCCTGCATCACTTTCCACCGGTGCGGCCGGCACTCGTGGTCGACGGGCGAGAGCGGCCTGGTCAACAGCCACTACCGCCGGCTGCGCGGGGACAACAAGGCGATCAAGGGCAACGCGCACAACTTCGCCGAGCCGGGCGCCCGAGCGGCCGACCTGCCGCCCCAGGCCGACAAGGCGGTCGACGCCAGGGTCGAGTACGTGACGGTGCTGATCGGCGCCAACGACATCTGCCGCGCCCGGGTCGAGGAGATGACGCCGGTCGCCGACTTCCGGCGAGACCTCGACGACACTCTGGGCCGCCTCAAGAGCGGGCTGCCCAAGGCACGCGTACTGGTGGTGAGCATCCCCGACCTCAACCGCCTCTGGGAGGTCGGGCACACCGAGGCCCGCGCGGTGAAGGCCTGGGCGCGCGGCATCTGCCCGGCGCTCCTGGCCAACCCGACGTCGAACGCGGGACCGGACGCCGCCCGCCGCGCCACCGTGGCCGCCCGGGTCGACGCGTACAACGCGCAGCTCGCGGCCGCCTGCAAGGCGTACGGCCGGCAGTGCGTCTACGACGGCGGCGCCGCCCACCGGGTGCGGTTCAACCTCGACATGATCAACCGGGTCGACTGGTTTCACCCGGACTCGGACGGTCAGCGAAAGCTTTCCGAGGTCACGTACCCTCGCCGTTTCGCGGCCTAGGCAGCCGCGGCTGGCGGTAGAGCGCCTGGGTGCGCCGGGCCAGGTCCTTCGTCGCGGCCGAGTTGGCCCAGGTGCCGAAGACGACGCCGGCGCCCGGCACGACCTTGGCGACCATCCGCTTCGCGGCGCCGACGCCGGCCATCTGGGCCAGCTTGACGCCGAGCCGCAGAAACGTCCGCCCGGCCGCGACCGGCTGGCCGAAGAGCGCACCGGCCCGCTCGCGACCCGCCGCCACGCCCAGCGCCAGGCGCGCGGTCTCGGCGGCCTTGTGCACCTTCTGCAGGACGAGCAGGTCGGTGGCCCGGTCGTTGTGCGTGGGCTCGATCCCGTACGCGGCGGCGACGTGCAGCACCATCCGGGCCTGGGTCCAGGCGAGCACGCCCACGTCGACCACCGCGCCGGGCAGGCCGGCGGCGCCGGAGACCGCGCCGGAGAGGCGGGCCAGGTTGACGAAGCGGCGGGTGACGCGGCGGGCCAGCTCGTCCGGGGGTACGCCGGGCTGCCGGGCCCGGGAGAGCTCGACCCAGCGTTTCGCCTCGGGGCCGAGCCGCCGGACCGCCTCCAGGGCGAGGTGCTCCGGCGCGTACTGCGGGTCGCTCTTCATGCGGTCCCACAAGCCGGCGGGCGGCTCGGCGGGTCCACCTTCCGCGGCGGGCTCCTCGGACGCCGCCGCTGGCGGCTGAGGTTCGGTCACGGGTGCCTCCGGGGGGCGAGGGGGTCGTTCCATAGTGCCCGGACGCGACCACCCCTCGCCCATCCCGGAGGTCAGCCGTTGGCGGCGCCCTGCTGGAGCAGCCCGCGCACGACGGCGGTCGCCGCGCCCTCGTGCCGCGCGTACGCCTCGGGGAACGCCGAGACCTGCACCGCCTGCGCGGCGTAGGTGAGCGGCATCCGGTCCCAGCCGGGCACCTGCAGCAGGCCCTGGTAGAACTTCGTCGCGGCGTACTCGGGCTGCATCAGGCTCGCCACCGGGCCCCAGCCGGAGCTGGTGCGCTGCTGGAAGAGGCCGACCGAGTCGTGGTCCCAGCCGGTGCCCTGGTGCGGGTAGTTCTTGGACTCGGGCAGCACCTCGCTGGCCCGGTTGAGCAGGGTGCTCTCCTGCATCGCGGTGGCCACCGCGATGATCATGCCGCGCTCGGGGACGCCGTTCTTGGCGCCGGCCCGGACGATCGCGGCGGCGTTCTCGGTCTGTACCTGCGAGAGGCCGGCGACCGGCGTGAGCTTGGCCGGTGCCTTCGGGGCGGCCTTCGTGGTGGCGGGGGCCTGGGCCGCAGGCTTCTGTGCGGCGGCACTGTCCTTCGTGGACTTCTTCTGGTCGGCGGCCGCCTTGGCCCCGGCCTCGGCCCGCTCGGCGCGGGACGCCGGGGCGCCGGCCGCCTCCGCCCGCTGCGCCTCGGCCTGTGCGGCGGTCACCGGGGAGACCGTGGTCACCGGGCCGCTGCTGGCGGCACCGGTCTCGGCGAAGGCGGCGAAGCCGAGGACGCCGATGATCCCGGTCGCCACGGTTAGCCGCACCTTGCCGGTGTCCAGGTGGCCGCGGACCTGCGACCAGTCGCGGGCGCGGAGCCAGGCGGGCAGGTCGGTCGCCCATCGCCTCGCTCGCTCCTCGACTACCGAGGGCAACGTCCGGGCCCAGGACGCCGCCTGAGCCCATGACGGAACGTGAAGATCACGAGCTGCCCGATGCCGTCCGGTGGATCCGCCATCAGCCGAACGGTTACTGCTGGCTGCGGCGGCGTACTGGGGGAACTTGCTGTCGTCGTCACGCATCCAGCGAGGTTAGACAGCACTCCTTGCGCTTACATAGAGTGATTTTGTGACGCCCACCACTTTGTTAGCCAAGCAAATCAGTCACTCAGCGTCACTAGGCGTCGCGAGGTCCACAACCTCGCCAGACCGGCAAGTCGGGTATGCCCAGAGAGTCCTGACATGAGGGTAGATATCCTCCGTGTTCGATGATCAAAGAGCGACATGCCTCGACCTCCTCCGTTCGGCCGAGGACCCCTCGACGCCCCGCAACCCGTACGGAGGAACGGATTCAACGCCTCGTAGTCGGATGTGGACGCAGCGTAGTCGCAGCCACCGGGACTAGGGTCGGGCGGGTGCGTGACCTCCGCCACCTGCCGAAGGCCAACCTCCACCTCCACCTGACCGGCTCGATGCGCCCGGAGACGCTGGCCGAGCTCGCCGACCGCTACGGCGTACCCGTGCCGCCGCCGCTCGGCCCCGGCATGGCGCACGGCTGGGCCGCTTTCCAGACGCGTTACGACGCCGCGCGCGCCGCCCTGCGTACCCCCGATGACATCGCCCGGGTCGTGGCGGAGGCCGCCGCGGACGACGCGGCCGACGGCGCGGGGTGGGTGGAGCTCCAGGTCGACCCCACCTCCTACGCCGAGCGCGCCGGCGGCCAGGAGGCCGTGGTGGAGGCGGTGCTCGCCGGCGCCCGCGCCCACCCGATGGGCGTCGTGCTGGCCGCGAGCTGGGCCCGCCCGCCGGACGTGGCCCAGGAGGTGGCCCGGCTGGCCGCCCGGTACGCCGGCGCCGGCGTGATCGGGTTCGGACTCTCCAACGACGAGCGGCGCGGGCGGGTGGCCGACTTCGCGCCGGCGTTCCGGATCGCGGCGGAGGCCGGACTGCTGGCCGTACCGCACGCGGGCTTCTACGAGCCGGCCTGGCACGTACGCGACTGCGTCAACCTGCTCGGCGCGCACCGGATCGGCCACGGCCTGACCGCGAGCGCCGACCCGGGCACCCTCGACCTGCTCGCCGCGAAGGGCGTCGCGCTCGAGGTGTGCCCCACGTCATACCCGCCGCTCGGGGTCATCGCCGACTACACCGCCCTCCCCCTGCGTACCCTGCTCGACGCCGGCGTCCGGGTGGCCCTCGGCAGCGACGACCCGCTGCTGTTCCCGGGCGGCCTGCACGGCCAGTACGAGATCGCCCGGCACGAGCTGGGCTGCGCCGACGCCGACCTGGCCACGCTGGCCCGCCACTCGGTGGAGGCCTCGGCCGCGCCGGCGGAGGTACGGCGGCGGCTCACGGCGGGAATCGATGCCTGGGTCGCCGGGGTTTAATTACGGGTAGGCATTCTCCCGAGGAGGACTGGTGCTCGATCCGCATGGCCTGTATGAGCTGGCCGACGACCTGCCCGAGCTGGGCCGGCCGGTGCTGGTGCAGGCGCTGAGCGGCTTCGTCGACGCGGGCAACGCCGTGCGCCTGGCCCGTGAGCACCTCGTGGAGACCCTCGGGTCGCGGCCGGTGGCCACCTTCGACATCGACCAGCTGCTCGACTACCGCTCCCGCCGCCCACCGATGATCTTCATCGAGGACCACTGGGAGTCGTACGAGGCGCCCAAGCTGGAGCTGCACCTGCTGCACGACGACGCCGGCACCCCGTTCCTGGTGCTCACCGGCCCCGAGCCCGACCTGCAGTGGGAGCGGCTCGTGGCCGCGCTGACCGAGGTGGTCGGGCGGCTCGGCGTGCGCCTCACCGTCGGGCTCAACGCGATCCCGATGGCCGTGCCGCACACCCGCCCGACCGGCATCACCGCCCACGGCACCCGCCGCGAGCTGGTCGCCGGCTACGAGCCGTGGCTGCAGCGGGTCCAGGTGCCGGGCAGCGCCGGCCACCTGCTGGAGTTCCGCCTCGGCGAAAAGGGACACGACGCGATGGGCTTCGCCGCCCACGTGCCGCACTACCTCGCCCAGGCCGAATACCCCGCGGCCGCCGAGCAGCTGCTGACCTCGGTCTCCAAGTCGACCGGCCTGCTGCTGCCGACCGAGGGGCTGCGCCAGTCGTCCGAGGCCGTGCGCGCCGACATCGACCAGCAGATCGCGCAGACCGCCGAGGCGGCCGAGCTGGTGCGGGCGCTGGAAGAGCAGTACGACGCGTTCACCCGCGGCCGCCAGCGCGGTGCCAACCTGCTGGCCGACACCGGCCCGCTGCCGACGGCCGAGGAGCTCGGCGCCGAGCTGGAGCGGTTCCTCGCCGAGCAGGGCAAGTCGGGCGACTCGGGGCCGGGCCAGTAGCGGCGGCCCGGAGGTCACGGACGGGTCAGTGACCAGGCCCGCACCCCGCCGATGATCCCGGCGGTGTTCGGCACCACGACGACGTCGTCGCCCATCTTCGTGAGCTGCTCGGGCCGGATCCGCCGGGCGTTGCCGCCGCCGATGTAGAGCCGGTCCCACATGAAGACCGGGCGCAGGCCGTCGACGATCGCCCGGATCCGCCGCGACCAGAACGCGTCGCCGAGGCGGCGCCGCTCGTGCTCGCCGATGTACGTGTCGTAGCTCATCCCCCACCGCACCGGCGCCTGGGAGAACTCCAGGTGCGGCGCGAGGATGCCGCCGTCGAAGAGCGCGCAGCCGAGCCCGGTGCCGAGCGTGAGCACCAGCTCCAGCCCGGTGCCGGCGACCACGCCCGCGCCGTGCACCTCGGCGTCGTTGAGCACCAGGGTCGGCAGGCCGAACGTGTCGGTGAGGGCGGTACGGGCGTCGAACCCCGCCCACTGCCCGACGAGGTCCGGGTCGACCTTGGTACGCGGCCCGTTGCGGGTCACGTAGTGCGGCGTCGCCACCACGACCCCGTGCCGGATCATGCCCGGCATCCCCACGGTGGCGCGGTCGGCGGTGGGGAGCTTGCCCGCCAGGTCGCCGAGGGTCTGCACGAACAGGGCGGGCGGCAGCGGGTACGGCGTGGGCACCCGCACCGGGTGGGCCCGCATGGTGCCCGCCTCGTCCAGCACGGACGCCTTGATGCCGCCCCCGCCACAGTCGATCGCCAGCGTGGTAGTCACCACGTCAGTGTGCCCGCCACCGCCCCGGCCGGCCCGGTGACCGGCCGGAGCGCTTCCGGATCAGGCGTTCGCGCAGGCGGTGCCGTTGAGGCGGAACTCCGCCGGGCGGTTGTTGGTGCCGCCGTAGCTGGCCTGGAAGCCGAAGGTCTGGCTGCCGTTGGTCGGGATCGCGCCGTTCCAGCCGACGTTTCGCGCGGTCACGCCGGTGCCGCTCTGGGTCAGCTGGGTGTTCCAGGAGTTGGTGACCTGCTGGTTGCCGCCGAACGTCCAGGTGAGCGTCCAGCCGTTGATCGCCGCGCCGCGGTTGGTGATCGTCACGTTCGCGGTGAAGCCGTTGCTCCACTGGTTCACCTGGTACGCCACCGCGCAACTGCCGGTGACCGGCGGCGTCGTCGGCGGGGTGGTGGGTGGCGTGGTCGGCGGCGTCGTGGGAGGCGTGGTCGGCGGGGTGGTCACCGTACCCACCGGCGGGAAGCGCAGCACCCGGTCGTCGTTGGCGGCGGGCGTACCGCGGCCGTCCCGGTTGCTGGTGGCGACCCAGAGCCAGCCGTCCGGGCCGACCGCGACCGTGCGCAGCCGCCCGTACTGCCCCTGGAGCTGCGCGACCGGGTTGCCCGTGACGCCGCCGCTGCCGTCCAGCGTGACCTGCCACAGCCGGGTGCCGCGCAGCGCGGCGACGAAGAGCGCGTTGCCGTCGATGGCCGCGCCGCTGGGCGAGGCCTCGGCGGTGGTCCACTGCACGATCGGGTCGCGGAAGCGCGGGTCACCGGCCCGCCCCTCGACCGTCGGCCAGCCGTAGTTGCCGCCCGGCACGATGTGGTTGACCTCGTCCCAGGTGTTTTGCCCGAACTCGCTGGCGTAGAGCCGCCCGGACGAGTCCCAGGCCAGCCCCTGCACATTGCGGTGGCCGAGGCTGTATACAAGTGAGCCGGCGGTGGGGTTGTCCGGCGGGGTGCTGCCGTCCGGCCGCATCCGCAGGATCTTGCCGTTGCGGCTCTGCGCGTTCTGGGCGTTCGCGGTGTTGCCGGCGTCGCCGACGCCCGCGTACAGCATGCCGTCGGGCCCGAACGCGATCCGCCCGCCGTCGTGGATGCTGGCCCGGGCCAGCCCGGTCAGGATCGGCGTCTGGGTGGTCGGGTTGGCGAGCGTGAAGCGGACGATGCGATTGTCCGAGGCCGAGGTGAAGTACGCGTAGACGAAGCCGTCCTGCGCGTACGTCGGCGAGACCGCGAGCCCCAGCAGGCCGGCCTCGCCGGTCGCCGAGACGCCGCTGATCGTGGCGACCTGCTGCGCCGAGCCGCCGCCGGGCGGGATGCGCAGCACGCGGCCGCTGTTGCGCTCGCTGACCAGAGCGCTGCCGTCGGGCAGGAAGGCCAGCCCCCACGGCACGGTCAGCCCGCTCGCCGCGGTCTGCGGGGCGGACCAGTTGAAGTTGCCGTTGGCCAGGGTGGTTATCGGAGCGTCGGCGGCGGCGCTGGCCGCGACGGCCACGCCGGCACCGCCGGCGGTCGCCACGAGGGCGGCAAGGGCGACGACGATTCGGGTACGCACGGCGGTCTCCTCTGCACATGCAGCGATCGCCGTCAATGTATCACGCGTTCTTGGTCTCCACGAGCGACGCGAACGCGACGATGTTGTCCTGGTACCCGATGCTCCCGCCGAGCCACCGGCCACCGCAGGTGATCAGGCGGAGGCCGGGACGGGTGTAGTCGCCGTAGACCCGGTCGGCGGGGACCTTGGACTTGCCGAAGCGCTCGACCGAGTTGACCTCGAAGATCGCGATCGAGCGGTCCCGCCGGGTGATCTCGACCTTGTCGCCGGGCTTGAGCTTGGGCAGCGCGAAGAAGATGGACGGGCCGTCCCTGGTGTCGGCGTGCCCGACGAGGACCGCCGGGCCGAACTCGCCGGGGGTCGGGCCGCGGTCGTACCAGCCGGCCTCGTTGTGCCGGTGCACCGAGGGGACCGAGATCGAGCCGTCGTCGGCGAGGCCGACCCCGTGCACCGGCGCCTCGACGTCGATCGAGGGGATCTCGATGCGGATCGGGCGGCTCGGCTCCAGCACCGGAAACTCGCGCGGCGGCGGCGTGGACTCACGGGAGATCGCCGCCCAGAGGCCGGTCTCCTCGGTCAGCCCGGCGCCGACCGCGAGCACCCCGGCGAGCGCCACGACGATGGCGACCGGGCCGGTGAACCGCGTGGCGGCCATCGGTCAGGCGGTCTCGGCGCGCCGGCGGCGCAGCGTATACACCCCGAGCAGCGCACCGACCGCGATCGCGGCCAGGCCGCCGCCGACCAGCAGGCCACCCGAACCGCCGCCGGCCATCCCGCCGAACCCGGTGGCCGGCCCCTCGCTCGGCCGCCCACCCTCGAGCACGTTGAGCCGGGCCGTGGCGGAACCGCCGCCGTCGCAGGTCAGCCGCACGTCGTAGCGGCGGGGGACCTTGTCGGCGGGCACGGTCACGGCCGCGGTCAGCACGTCGAACTGCGGGTAGACCTTGACCTCGCCGAACGCCTCCGACTCCACAGTGGCCGGTTTGGTGTTGTCGTCGCAGCTCGCGCGGATGCCCACCAGGTATCCAGCCTGGACGGTCGCGGGATTGAGCTCGACATAGGTCGCCGCGGCGCGGGCGGGCGCCGCGGTGGACAGGACCACGGCCACGACGGCGGCGGCCGCTGCGATGGCGCCGCGTCCTCCCATGGTCGGATTCTCCCCGTGATCGAGGAGACCTTCAAGTCACCCGCACGTGCTTGTGATCAAAGCTCCCCTCAAGTCGCTCTAACGACATGGCGGGAGCTTTGATCGTGGGGAGGGGTGGGAGCTACGTCGCGGTGCAGGTGAGCGTGGGTGCCGTGTTGGTGCCGGTCCAGCTCGCGATGAAGCCGAAGGTGGCCGAGGCGTTCGGGCCGATCGCGCCGTTGTAGCCGGCGTTGGTGACGGTCACAGTGGACCCGCTCTGGGTGTACGAGCCGCCCCACATCTGGCTGACCGCCTGCCCGTTCGCGAAGGTCAGCCGCACCGTCCAGCCGTTCGTCGTCGCGCTACCGGCGTTGCGCACGGTGACCTCGCCCTGGAAGCCGCCCGGCCACTGCCCGACAGCGCGGTACGTCGCGACGCACCCGGCGCGGGGCGGTGTGGTGGTCGGCGGCGCGGTCGTGGGGGGCGCCGTGGTCGGGGGCGCCGTGGTCGGCGGGGCGGTCGTGGGCGGGCCGGTCGTCGGGGTCACGCCACCGAGCGCGGCGGCGAGCGCCGGGTACCACTTGTCCGACATCTTCTGGTCGCCGGCCGCGTTGGGGTGGACGCCGTCGTACGTGTCGGTGGCGGTGTCGAAGCCGGTCCACTGGTCGACCACGGTGATCGGCGACTGGCTCGTGGTCTTGCCGGCCGCCCAGGCCGGGATCGCGTTGTTGAACGACACCACGCGCTGCCCGCACTCCGGGCACTGGCTCGTGCCCATCGGGATGATCTTCGCGACCAGGATGCGCATGCTCGGGTTGCTGGCCCGCATCTGGTCGACGAGCTTGGCGAACGCCGCCAGGATGACGTCGTTCGACCGGTTGCTCCACACGTCGTTGGTGCCGAAGTGCATCATCACGACGTCCGGGCGGGTGGCGGCGAGCCAGCCCACCAGCTGGTTCTGGTCGGCGACGTTGGTGGCCAGAAAGCCGCCGTGCCCCTCGTTGTCCCCGTCGTACGCCACGCCGCACCCCTGGGGCGGGAGTGTGCCGACGAAGTCGACGTCGGTGAGGCCGCTGCTCTGCAGCCGGTTCCAGAGGGTGGCGCGCCAGCAGCCGGGCGAGCCGGTGATCGAGTCGCCGAGCGGCATGACCCGCACCGGGGCGGCCGCGCTGGCCTCCGGGGCGACCACGACCTGCTGGGCGGCGATGAACGCGACGGCGGCCAGCAGGCCGGCGAGCAGGGACCTTCTCCACATGCACCGCATTGAAGCATGTGGATACATCGAAGCTCAACCGGTTCAGGGACTAAGTTTGTCGTACCGGCGGATTAGCATGTGTGTACGAACACGGCTCGTCACTTTCGGTTAGGAGACTGCTGTGACCGGCGCCCCTCCCCCGTACGCCACACTGCTCGCTTTCACCCGCTATGTCGGGCGCACCGGCCCTCGCAAGGCCACCTTCGTCTCCGGCCTGCGCCGCCAGCGCGAGTCCGGCTCCGGCTTCAACCCGCACGGCACGCTGGTCAAGGCGCTCAAGGCCGACATACAGTTCCGCACCGGCGGCGCCCACCTCCAAGCCTCCATCGACCTGGTCCGACCACGCTGGCGCCCGCTGTACGAGGCGCTCACCCCCGGCGCCCTGGCCTACCTGGGCACCCTCGGCGACCCGGCCGCGGTCGGCCTGGCGCAGACCCGCGACGCGCTCGGCGTGCTCGGCGGCCTCTCCATCAAGGTCAACCCGCACCTCGGCCTGCGCTACGACGACGGCCGCGCCGAGGCGGTCCGGCTGCACTTCGACCCCGAGCCGCCGGCCGACGAGGCGCTCCTGGCCACACTCCACCTGATGTCCCGCCACATGCCCCAGGTCCTCCCGCACGCCGAGCCCGTGGTGGTCGACGTGCGGCGCGCGACGGTCCACCGCCCCGACCCGTCGACAAACCCGCAGGAGATAGAGCGGTGGCTGACCGGCGAGGCGGCCGCCTTCGCCGCCATGTGGACCGCCGTGGCCTGACCCGACTGGGCGGCGCCGGTCGAGGGGGCGCGGCCGGCGCCGCCGTATCCTTGGCGGATCATGTCTACCGGCACCCATCTCGCGCGCGTCCGCACCTTCCACCCGCGGCGCGGGCGGATGAACGGGCGGCACGCGGACGCGCTCGCCCGGCTCTGGCCCCGCTGGGGCGTCGCGATTCCCGAGGTGCCCACCGCGCGGCTCGACCTCGCCGGCCTCTTCGGGCGGCGGGCGCCGGTGGTGCTGGAGATCGGCTCCGGGATGGGCGAGGCGACGATCGCGATGGCCAGCGCCGACCCCGCCCGTGACTACCTCGCCGTCGACGTGCACACGCCCGGCGTGGCCAGCCTGCTCGCGGTCGTCGAGGAGCGCGGCCTGACCAACGTACGGGTCGGACTCGGCGACGCGATCACGCTGCTGCGCCACATGCTCGTGCCGGAGAGCCTCGCCGCGGTGCACGCCTTCTTTCCCGACCCGTGGCCCAAGTCGCGCCACCACAAGCGCCGCCTCTTCCAGCCCGACCACGTGGCGCTGCTCCGCTCCCGGCTCGCCCCCGGCGGCCTGCTGCGGTGCGCGACCGACTGGGCCGAGTACGCCGAGGTCATGCTCGAGACGCTGAGCGCCGACTCAGGCCTGGCCAACGAGCACGACGGCTACGCGCCGCGGCTGGCCGCCCGCCCGGTCACCAAGTTCGAGCAGCGCGGCGTCGAGGCCGGCCGGGAGATCTTCGACCTGGCGTTCCGGCGCCGTTAGAGACCTTTGATGTGCCCCGGCCCGCGTCAGCCGCGGACCCGCGATTCAAGCCCGAGCCTCACCCCGAGGCGGGAGCGGCGCGGCCGGTGGCTGGGGCCGAGGATGGCGTGTGCCAGAGGGGGGCTCGGCCCCGGCCTGTCCGTGCGGTGGCCGCGATCACTCTCACACTTGTCATCAGGGCGGTAAAGGATCTACGGTCAGCGCAGCTGCGCCATGTCGCAGATGCGTCAACGAGGGATGTGCACCGTGCTCCAGGCCGCCGGGCTGAGCGCCGCGGAGGAGTCGACGTACCTGTCACTGGTGCGCCAGGGCAGCGCCCCGCTCCCCCAGCTCGCCGACCGGATCGGCCTCACCGCCGCGGGCACCCGCCGGGCGGTCGCCGGGCTCCAGCGCAAGGGCCTCGTGCACCGCACCCCGCCACCGCACGAGCGGGTCGTACCCGTCCCGCCCGACCTGGCGGTGGAGCAGCTGGTCCGGCGCCGCATGGAGGAGCTGGAGCGGACCCGGGAAGCCGCGCTCCGCCTCGCCGACGAGGTCGAGCACCTGGTGGCCAACCGGCGTACCGAGGAGCTGATCGAGATCGTCTCCGGCCGGGCGGCGGTGGGACGCGCGTTCGACCGGGTGCAGCGCACCGCCCGCAAGGAGATGCGGGTGCTGACCGCGCCGCCGTACGCCAAGGGCACCGGGGTCAACCGCACCCAGCTCGACCGGGAGGCCGCCGGCGTCAGCTACCGGGCCGTGTACGACGCGAACGCCCTCGCCGACCCGGACATGGCCGCGGCCGCCGCCACCCACCTGCGCGCGGGCGAGCAGGCCCGGCTGGTCGAGACGCTGCCGACCAAGCTGGCGATCGCCGACCGGGAACTGGCCCTGCTGCCCCTCGCGTACGCCACGTCGGCGCACGACGCGGCCCTGCTGGTGCACCCGTGCGGGCTGCTGGACGCGCTGATCGCCCTGTTCGAGACCATCTGGGCGGTCGCCACCCCGCTCGCGCTCGGCGCCGACGACCAGCCGACCGCCGACACCGGCGTCACCGCGGCCGACCGCCAGCTGCTGTCGCTGCTCGTGGCCGGCCTCACCGACGAGGCGGCAGCCGCCCGGCTGGGCGTGAGCCGGCGCACGGTCGTACGCCGGGTGCAGCATCTGATGGAGCTGACCCACTCCCGCTCCCGGCTCCAGCTCGGGTGGCAGGCGCGCGAGCGCGGGTGGTTGTAGACCTGGCACCATTGGTGGGCCATGACGCTCACCGACCTCATCCCCCGTGCGGATATCCCCCGTGACGACCCGGGGCCCGACGCGACCTTCGACGCGTTCGCGGCCTGGGCCGCCGACCAGGGGCTCGCCCTCTACCCCCACCAGGAAGAGGCGCTGATCGAGATCGTGTCGGGCGCCAACGTGATCCTCAGCACGCCGACCGGCTCCGGCAAGAGCCTGGTCGCGCTCGGCGCGCACTTCGCCGCGCTGGCCACCGGCCGCACCACCTTCTACACCGCGCCGATCAAGGCACTGGTGTCGGAGAAGTTCTTCGCCCTCTGCGCGGCCTTCGGCGCGGACAACGTCGGCATGCTCACCGGCGACGCCAGCGTCAACGAGGACGCCCCGATCATCTGCTGCACCGCCGAGATCCTCGCCAACATCGCGCTCCGCGAGGGCGCCGAGGCGGACGTCGGCGTGGTGGTGATGGACGAGTTCCACTTCTACGCCGAGCCGGACCGGGGCTGGGCGTGGCAGGTGCCGTTGCTGGAGCTGCCGCAGGCCCAGTTCGTGCTGATGTCCGCGACACTCGGCGACGTCTCCTTCTTCGAAAAGGACCTGACCCGGCGCACCGGCCGGCCCACCGCCGTCGTCCGCTCGGCCGCCCGGCCGGTTCCGCTCTTCTTCTCGTACGTGACGACGCCGCTGCACGAGACGATCGAGGAGCTGCTCACCACCCACCAGGCGCCGATCTACATCGTGCACTTCACCCAGGCGGCCGCGCTGGAGCGGGCGCAGGCGCTGATGAGCATCAACCTCGCCACCCGCGCGGAGAAGGACGCCATCGCCTCGGCCATCGGCAACTTCCGCTTCACCGCCGGCTTCGGCAAGACGCTCTCCCGCCTGGTGCGCCACGGCGTCGGCGTGCACCACGCCGGCATGCTCCCGCGCTACCGGCGGCTGGTGGAGACGCTGGCCCAGGCCGGCCTGCTCAAGGTGATCTGCGGCACCGACACGCTCGGCGTGGGCATCAACGTTCCGATCAGGACGGTGCTGTTCACCGCGCTGAGCAAGTACGACGGCACGAAGACCCGGCTGCTCAAGGCGCGCGAGTTCCACCAGATCGCCGGCCGGGCCGGGCGGGCCGGGTACGACACGGTGGGCAACGTGGTCGTGCAGGCCCCCGAGCACGTCATCGAAAACGAGAAGGCGCTCGCCAAGGCCGGTGACGACCCGAAGAAGCGCCGCAAGGTGGTGCGCAAGAAGCCGCCGGAGGGCTCGATCGGGTGGGGCAAGCCGACCTTCGACCGGCTGGTCGAGGCCGAGCCGGAGCCGCTCACGTCGAGCTTCGTGGTCAGCCACTCGATGCTGCTCAACGTGATCGGCCGGGGCGGCGACGCGTTCGCCGCGATGCGCCACCTGCTCACCGACAACCACGACGACCGGACCACCCAGCGCCGCCACATCCGCCGGGCCATCGCCATGTACCGGGCGCTGCTCGCCGCCGGCGTGGTGACCCGCGACCCGATCCGGCTCGCCGTCGACCTGCGGTTCGACTTCGCGCTCAACCAGCCGCTGTCGCCGTTCGCGCTGGCCGCCATCGAGCTGCTCGACCGCGACGCCGTCACCTACCCGCTCGATGTGCTCTCGGTCATCGAGTCCATCTTGGACGATCCCCGGCAGGTGCTCTCCGCGCAGCAGTTCAAGGCCCGCGGCGAGGCGGTCGCCGCGATGAAGGCCGAGGGCATCGAGTACGAGGCGCGGCTGGAGCTGCTCGAGGAGGTGACCCACCCCAAGCCGCTGGCCGAGCTGCTCGATGTGGGCTACGAGGCGTACCGCAAGGGCCACCCCTGGGTCGGCGACTACGAGCTCTCGCCGAAGTCGGTGGCCCGCGACATGTACGAGCGGGCCATGACCTTCACCGAGTACGTGGCCTTCTACGGCCTGTCCCGCTCGGAAGGGCTGGTGCTGCGCTACCTCGCGGACGCGTACAAGACGCTGCGCCAGACCGTGCCCGACGAGGCCAAGACCGAGGAGCTGGTCGACCTGGTCGAGTGGCTCGGCGAGCTGGTCCGCCAGGTCGACTCCAGCCTCCTGGACGAGTGGGAGCGGCTGCGCGGCGGCACCGACGGCCCGGACGCCGAGGTGCGGGTCGACGAGGGCCCGCCCGCGGTCACCCGCAACGCCCGCGCCTTCCGCGTCCTGGTCCGCAACGCCCTGTTTCGCAGGGTCGAGCTGGCCGCGCTGCGCCGCTGGGACGAGCTGGGCGCGCTCGACGGCGAGGCCGGCTGGGACGCCGAGGCGTGGGAGGCGGCCCTGGAGCCGTACTTCGCCGAGCACGCCGACATCGGCACCGGACCGGACGCCCGCGGCCCGGCCCTGCTGATGATCGACCAGGGCCGCGACCGCTGGACGGTTCGCCAGATCCTCGACGACCCCGCCGGCCACCACGACTGGGCCGTCACCGCGGACGTCGACCTGGCCGAGTCCGACGAGCTGGGCGCCGCCGCGGTCCGCGTGCTCTCGGTCGGCGCGTAGCGCCTCAGGCCGCCTGCGAGGCTGCTCTGCGCCGCGAGCGGCGGGCCACCGCAGCCAGGCCGGTCAGCAGCACGAGCGGCACCAGCACCGAGACGGCGACCACCGTACGCGTGGTGTTCGCCCCGGTGAAGAGCGCGATCAGCCCGGTCTCGCCGGGGTCGGGGAAGGCGACGCGCGCGGAGGCGCTCCGGCTCACCGGCCCGCTGCGCAGGTCAACCCGCGCCGTCCACGGTCCGTTGGGGAGGTTTCGCGGCAGCGGCACGGTCACCTTGCCGGACTGGCCCACCCCGACGGTGGTGCCGCCGGCCACCTTGAACGGTCCGGCCCGCGCGCCGGCGGGCCCGTCGGAGAGCAGCATCTCGCCGGTGATGTCGAGCGCGCGCTGGCCGGTGTTCTGCACGGTCACGTCCGCCCAGGGGGTGCCGTCCTTGCCCCGCCCGGGTGTCAGCTCGCCCATGTCGAAGCCGGACGGCGGGTCGCCGCCGGGGCCGACGTTGAGGTAGACGCGGACGCCCGCCCGGGAGACCTGGCGCACCGCACCGCCCGGCGCGGAGCTGACCGCGGCCCAGACCACCGCGTACCGTTCGCCGGCGCTGGCCCGGGGCGGCACGGTGATGGTCACGGTCGGCGTCACCGCCTGTCCCGCGTCGACGGTCAGGCTGGCCGGCTTGACCGACATCCACGAGGTCAGCTCGTTGGTCGCCCGGTCGGGGAGGAAGTGGAACCCCGACTTGTTCACCGTGGCCGCGGCCGGGTACAGCTCGATGTGGAGCGTGTCCCGCGCGTTGTTGACCACCCGCACCCGCCGGTGGATCACCGAGCCGGGCGCCAGGTGGTCCACGATGTACCGGTGCGCCCGCGGATCGTCGCGGCGGTCGGTGGGTGCGTCGAGCAGCTGGATGCCGAAGCTGCCGTCGCCTTCCGGCGCGGCCTGCGCGCCCGCGGCCGGATAGCCCGCGGCGCCCAACCCCAGCATGGCCAGCAGCGCCGCCCGCACCCACCGGCCGCGGTGACTATGCCACCGAATGGGTCACCGTCCCCGTGTACGTGCCGGCGACGTTGGCGAGCGGCACGTTCACGTTGAGGGTCGGGTTCCAGGCGGCGGAGTTGTTGCCGGTGCCGCCGGTGTGGGAGAAGGCGGTGATCCCGGTGCCGATCGGGGCGGCGGCGCCGGTCGGTGTGAAGGTGCCGGTGCCCGTCGTGGCCGTGGCCGGCCCCGAGGCGTAGTCGACGTCGGTCGCCGCCACGGTCTCGGAGGCGGTGCCGCCCCCGGTGGTGAACGCGGTGGTGGTGACGGTCACGGTCCAGCTCGCGTCGGCCGCGGCCCGCGTGTCGTCGACGCTGACCGAGCCGAGCGAGCCGCTGATGCTGGTGCCCGGCGCGCCGCCCGAGCCGATGGTGGCGGTCGCCGGCACCACGACGTCGAGCGTGCCCGCCGCCACGGTGAAGCTCGCCGTCGTGTCTCCGGTCGGTGCCGCCGCGGCGGGCGCCGCGAAGAGACCGAGTGCCAGCGCGGCCCCGGCGATGGGGAGGAGTGGCCTACGTAGACGCCTCATGGTTCACCTTTCACTCTGGGCTGCCGTCCTACCTGGCCCAGGCTAGGTCAGCCTATCCGGATTAATCAGACAAATTGCAGAAGTGTCCGGATATTTTGGACGGCGTCAAATGACGCTGGCTGAACGGTGGAAGGGGCCCGCGTCGTGCGGCGCGGGCCCCTTCACAGTGGAACGACGGTCAGCCGAGCAGGTGGCCGAGCGACTTCGCCACGAACTGGTCCCGGGCGGCCGGCGTGAGGCCCTCCAACCCGAATCCGGTGTAGACGGTGTCCGGGGTGACGACGACGCCACCCTCCTCGAACGCGCTCTGGCTGCGGGCCCAGTCGCCGCTGTTCGGGTCGGAGCCCGCCGGCGGGCCGGCCACCGTCCAGCCGCCCAGGTCCCCTTCGAAGGAGGTCTCCGCGACCGGCGCCCCGTTCGCCAGCACGCGTACGTCGTCGAGGAAGACGCCCAGCCCCTGGGTCGCCCAGTCGGACGCGTACGAGATGGAGAGCTCGACCTGCTTGCCCGCGTACGCGGACAGGTCGACCGACCACTCCACCCAGCCGCCGGACGGGCCGGTGGCCGCGTTCCAGGTACCGGTCGTGCCGGTCGGCGAGCAGTCCGCGCCCTGGTAGTGGCCGAGGAACGGGTGCAGCTGCGGCACCCAGCCCGAGGCGCAGCTCTCGCCGGTCCCGGTGCCGGTGTGCCCGTTGGCGTCCGGCAGCGTGGTCCACGTGTCGGTGCCCACCTCGTGCGCCTCGACGAAGAAGAAGTCCCACTCCGCCTCGGTGTCGTACGAGCTCCAGAAGCGCAGCTCGCCGCTGGTGGCGCCGGTCAGGTCGACCGTCCGGCTCAGCCGCTTGTACGACTGGTCGGACTGGCCACTGTAGACGTACCAGGCGCCGGTCAGCGGGTCGAACGGCGCCGCGCCCGGCCGCATCCAGTCACCCGCGATCTCGCTGGTGAACTGCGGGAACTCGTCCGCCGGCAGGAAGCTGGAGGTCGGCAGGAACGAGGCGGTGTGCGTCTGGTTGCCCGCCGAGCCCTCGGCGTTGAGCGCCCCGTCCCACCCGGCCAGCGGCCCGGTGCCCTCGACCGGGTAGTGCGCGCCGTCCCCCGCCGTGCCACCGCCGCTGACGTACGTGTGCGCGCCGAGCCAGTACTGCGGGAAGTCGTTCAGCAGCGGCAGGCAGGCCACGTCGTCGGGGTCGGTGCACTCCGGCGGTGCGGCGGGGTTGTAGTAGTAGGCGCCGTTCGCACCCTGGGCCATCAACGCGTTCTGCCCGCCGATGAGGGCCTTGCCGCCCTCGTTCAGGTAGTCGCGTACCGCCAGCTCGGTGTCGAGCGCGGACTTGGTCGTCGTGCCCGGCACCTGCCCCGGCGACCGCAGGATCACGTCGTCGCCGGTCTCCCAGACCACCGCCTTGTAGTGCGAGAGCACGCCGAGGTGGTGCGGCGCCTCGCGGCCCTGGGTGTCGAAGTCGTACACGTCGGTCGTGTAGCCCGCCGCGTTGATGGCCGCGACGTGCTCGTCGGCGTACTTGGCCGAGGTGCCCTCCTGCGCCGGGCTGAGGCCGGTCACGTCCTCCGCCGCGAGCACGAGGACCTCACCGCCGATGTCGCTGTTGACCGTGTACGTGAAGTGGTCGCTGGCCACGACGCCGACCTTCGGCTTGCGGCCGGTGAACCACACCTCGACCCGGTCCCCCGGTTTGGCGCCGGTCACCTTGCCGCGCAGCTCGGCGTAGTAGTCGTCGTGGCTGCCGCCGTACTTCTCGCCGCCCTTCCACTCCCTGACGTCCACCGTCTTGGGGCGGGCGCCGTTGATCACGTAGTGCATGTGGACGTCCTTGAGCGCCCGCCGGGCGATCGTGGCGACCGGCTGGGTGCGCCCGTACGACACGTCGAACGGGTCGATCACGAAGTCCGGGGTGGTGCGGCCGACGACCGAGACCGGGTCGTCCGGGTCGAGCGCCGACTTGCCGACCGCCAGCGCGAACGGGATGTTCTTCGCGACCTCGGCGGCGATCAGGTCCTCGTCGTCCGGGAAGATGAAGTCGCTGACGCAGTCCTCCGGCTCCCACTCGTCGTCGGGCACCGACGCGGACGCGGTCGCGCAGGTCGACATCTCCGGCGTGAAGCCCAGCGTGCCGTAGTTGACGGTGGCATGGCTGTCGGTGTCGCCGTTGGTGATGTAGAGCTCGGCCGAGAGGTCCGGGTCGTAGCCGGGCACCGCCGGGTTGGCGTCGTCGCCGACCAGCGCCTTGTAGATCTCGTCGTCCGGGGTGGGCGTGGCCTGCTGCCAGCCGACGCCGTAGAGCAGCAGCTCGGCGGCGGAGTGGTAGTTGATGAAGAACTCGAAGCCGACCCGGCGGAAGAACCGGTCGAGCGCCTGCGTCTCGGGCTCGGAGTTGGGCCCGGTGCCGCGGAACGTGTCGCTCGCGAGGTCGGTCGAGGAGCCCTCGTTGTCGTAGCCCCACTTGTACGCGAAGTTGCGGTTGAGGTCGACGCCGTCGAGCGTGGTGATCTGGCCGTCGCCGTCGTTGTCGCGCAGGTTCTTGCGCCACAGGCGGTTGTCCGGGGTGAACGTGTAGTCGTACCCGTCCGGGTTGGCCACGGGGAGGAACCACAGCTCGGTGCTGTCGACCAGCTTGGTGATCTCGGCGTCCGTGCCGTACGAGTCGAGCACGTGGTGCATCAGCCGGCGGACCATCTCGGGCGTGATCCACTCACGGGCGTGCTGCGTGCCGAGGTACAGGGTCGAGGGGCGCTGCCCGTCCGGCACGTTGCGGGCGGCCTTGGTGACCTTGACGGCGAGGATCGGCTGGCCGTTGAGCGTCTTGCCGATCGACACGAGCTTAGCGATCTTGGGGAAGCGGGCCGCGGTCGCCGTGAGCTCGTCGCGGATGCCGCCCGGCTCGCTGTACGACCGGAAGGCGGACCAGCCCTGCGCCGACTGCTCGCGCAGCGCCTGCGAGGCGGCCTTGCCCTCCACCTGCTTCGGCGACAGCTGCACGCCCTTGGTCGCGAGCTTCGCCGCCTGGTACCCGCTCAGTACGAGCTCGACCGCGGAGTTGCCGGACTTGTCGGTGGAGACCGCCGCCTCCGCGAGGTCCACGCCGGCGGACCGGGTGGTCTCCAGCTGTTGGGGGGTCAGCGTCCCGACGTACACCTCCAGCTTGTCCTGGCCGCCGCCGGGTCTCGACGGCGCCTGCGCTCCCGCCGGTATGGCGGGTGTCAACGCACCCACCAGAGTGAGCACGCAGGCGGTCGCCAACCGTGCTGTCCTCATTGCGCCTCCTCTATGTTGAAGGTCGTCCACGCGCGAGCCTCCTGTCACACCTGGTAGCTGTCAATCGCCCCTTCGGCCCTGGCGCGATCAAGTCAACTCCGTCGAGCCCGTTTTCTGTCCACTTTGGGCGTTGTACACGCCGGCATGGTCACCATTCGCGTGATTCCGGAGTGAGCCCGAAACGGGTGACACGGGCGGGTTGGCCGGAGCGGCCGACCCCGTAGAATCGGCGGGTGGCTCCCGCTGTAGATCTTGAGACCGAGGCGCTCCGCGTCCTGCGCCGGGTCTTCGGGTACGACTCCTTCCGGGGCGACCAGCGCGAGATCATCGAGCACGTGAGCGGGGGCGGCGACGCGCTCGTGCTCATGCCCACCGGCGGTGGCAAGTCGCTCTGCTACCAGATCCCCGCCCTGGTCCGCGAGGGCACCGCCGTGGTGATCTCCCCGCTCATCGCGCTGATGCAGGACCAGGTCGACGCGCTGCGGGCGCTCGGCACGCGGGCCGACTTCCTCAACTCGACGCTCGACTTCGACACCCGCCGGGCGGTCGAGGCCACCTTCCTCGCCGGCGACCTCGACCTGCTCTATTTGGCGCCCGAGGCGCTCGGCACGCCCGGGGTGCAGCGGCTGCTCGAGCGCGGAAACATCGCGCTCTTCGCGATCGACGAGGCACACTGCGTGTCGCAGTGGGGTCACGACTTCCGCCCCGACTACCTGGCGCTGTCGATGCTGCACGAGCGGTGGCCGGACGTGCCGCGGATCGCGCTCACCGCGACCGCCACGACCGCCACCCACGCCGAGATCGCCAAGCGCCTCCAGCTCGAGGGGGCCCGCCACTTCGTGGCGAGCTTCGACCGGCCCAACATCCAGTACCGGATCGTGCCCAAGAACGAGCCCCGCAAGCAGCTGCTCCACCTGCTGCGCACCGAGCACGCGGGCGACGCCGGCATCGTCTACTGCCTCTCCCGCGCCTCGGTGGAAAAGATCGCCGAGTTCCTCGTCGACAACGGCGTCACCGCGCTGCCGTACCACGCCGGGCTCGACGCGCGCACCCGCGCCGCCAACCAGTCCCGCTTCCTGCGCGAGGACGGGCTGGTCATGGTCGCCACGATCGCGTTCGGCATGGGCATCGACAAGCCCGACGTGCGCTTCGTCGCCCACCTCGACCTGCCGAAGTCGGTGGAGGGGTACTACCAGGAGACCGGCCGCGCCGGCCGCGACGGGCTCCCCTCGACCGCCTGGCTGGCGTACGGGCTGCAGGACGTCGTGCAGCAGCGCAAGCTGATCGACGGCTCCGAGGGCGACCTGGCCCACCGGCGCAACCTCGCCGCCCACCTCGACGCGATGCTCGCCCTCTGCGAGACGGTGGAGTGCCGGCGGGTGCAGCTTCTCGCGTACTTCGGGCAGGAGAGCAGGCCCTGCGGCAACTGCGACACCTGCCTCGCGCCGCCGGAGTCGTGGGACGGCACGATAGCGGCGCAAAAGCTGCTCTCCACGGTGCTGCGGCTGCACCGCGAGCGCAATCAGCGCTTCGGCGCCACCCAGTCGATCGACATCCTGCTCGGCAAGCGCACCGAAAAGGTCACCCAGCACCGGCACGACCAGCTCAGCGTCTTCGGCATCGGCACCGAGCTGAGCGAGAGCGAGTGGCGAGCGGTGGTGCGCCAGCTCCTAGCCCAGGGACTGCTCGCGGTCGAGGGTGAGTACGGCACGCTCGCGCTCACCGAGGGCAGCAAGGGCGTGCTGAGCAAGCAGCGCGAGGTCAAGCTCCGCCGCGAGCCGGAGCGGGTGGCGACCGCCAAGACCGCCAGGTCGCGCGGGGGTGCCGCGGCCGCCGCCGAGCTGCCACCGGCGGCCGCGCCGGTCTTCGAGCGGCTCCGCGCGTGGCGGGCCGCGACCGCCAAGGAGCAGGGCGTCCCGGCGTACGTGATCTTCCACGACGCGACCCTCCGCCAGATCGCCGTCGAGTCGCCGCGCACGCTCGCCGCGCTGAGCACGGTCAGCGGGGTCGGCGAGGCCAAGCTGGCCAAGTTCGGCCAGCAGATCCTGCAGGCGCTCGCGGCCGACCAGGACCAGCCGTGATCAAAGCTCCCCTCACGTCGCTAGAACGACATGGGAGGAGCTTCGATCACGGGCGGGCCAGGATCACCGCGTAGCGGCGCTCGACCGCCACGGCGGCCATCAGCACGCAGCCGAGCATGGGCAGCGCCAGCGGCAGCAGCTGCCAGGTGACGAGCACGAGCAGGGCAAGCGCCATCACCAGGAGCAGGGACCCCGACGGATCGCTCGTGGCGGCGCGGGCAGCGGCCTGGCGTACCAGATCAGGCCAGGAGCGACCGGGCGACCAGGTGGCCGCCGCGCGGAGCAGGACCACCGACAGGGTCACCGCCGCCAGGCCGGCGAAGGCGGCGACGAAGGCGCCGCCGGGCACGGCGGCGCGCAGGAAAAGACCGTCCACAATGGCCACCGCGAACGCCGCGACCACCGCGAGCGAGAGCTTGAGGCTCCCCGGGAACGCGGCGCGGAAGCGGGCGAAGTAGGCGCGGACCGCCGTGGTCTCACCGTCCACATGGGCCCGGATGTGCGCGCAGCCGGCCGCCAGGGCGGGCAGGAGCGTGACGAGCGGGAGTGCGAGCAGGGCGGTGAGGAGGCCGGCGAGCAGGCACTCTCCGAAGAGGACCAGGCGCTTCATCCCTTCAGCCCCGACGTGGAGACTCCCTCGACCAGAAAGCGCTGGAAGAACAGGAAGAAGAGGATGACCGGCACCAGCGCCAGCATCGACATCGCCATCAGCGCGCCGAAGTCGGAGCCGGACGCCTCGTCCACGAAGAGCTGGAGGGCGAGCGGCAGCGGGTACTTGTCCGGGGTGCTGAGGTAGACGAGCGGGCCGAAGAAGTCGTTCCAGCTCCAGATGAACGTGAAGATGGCGGTCGTGATGAGCGCCGGTCGGGCCAGCGGCAGGATGATGTGCCAGAAGATGCCCCAGTGCCCGGCACCGTCCATCTTGGCCGACTCGTCGAGCTCCTGCGGGATGGTTCGCATGAACTGCACCATCAGGAAGACGAAGAACGCCTCGGCGGCCAGAAACTTGCCGATCAGCAGCGGCACGTACGTGTCGATGAGGCCGAGCCGCTGGAAGACCGCGTACTGCGGGATGATCAGCACGTGAAACGGGAGCAGGAGCGTCGAGATCATCAAGGCGAACATCGCGCCCCGCCCCCGAAACCGCAGCCGCGCGAACGCGTAGCCGGCGAGCGCGGACGAGGCGACGGTGCCCACGACGGACAGTACCGCCAGGATGGTCGAGTTCCAGAAGAAGCGGCCGATGCTGATGCTCGCGATGCCCTCGACCGCCCGCTCGTAGTTGGCGGTCGTCGGCGCGCTGGGCAGCAGGCTGAGGCTGCCGATGATGTCCGCCGACGGCTTGAAGGTCGCCGCCACGACCCACACGATGGGGTACAGCACGATCGCCAGCACCGCGAGCACACCGGCATGCCAGGCCACAGTGGACAGTTTCATCGCTTGTCCCCTGAGTAGTAGACCCACCCGCGGGCGGTGCGGAAGAGAAACAGCGTGATGAGGCCGACGCCGAGCAGCAGCATCCACGCCATCGCCGAGGCGTAGCCCATGCGGAAGTCGGAGAAGCCCCGGTCGTACAGGTAGATGGTGTAGAAGAGCGTGGTGCCCGCGGGCGAGCCGTTGGGTCCGCCCACGATGTACGCGGAGGTGAAGACCTGGAAGCTGTTGATGGTCTCCAGCAGCAGGTTGAAGAAGACCACCGGCGAGATCATCGGCAGCGTGATGGAGCGAAAGCGGCGCCACCGCCCGGCACCGTCCACATGCGCCGCCTCGTGCAGCTCCACCGGCACCTGCTTGAGCCCGGCCAGGAAGATGACCATCGGCGCGCCGAGCTGCCAGGCGCCGAGCAGCACCAGCATCAGCAGCGAGAAGTCCGGGTTGCCGGCCCACCCTCCAGTGTGGATGCCGACCACCCGCAGCGCCCGGTCGACGACCGCGTCGTCGGTGAAGAGCGCCTTCCACACGATGGCCAGGCTCACGCTCGCCCCGATGAGCGACGGCCCGTAGAACGCCGCCCGGTAGAAGCCCTGCCCCTTGCGCTTGTTGTTGAGCAGCAGCGCGACGGCGAGCGCGGCGGCCAGCTTCACTGGCACGGCCACCGCCACGTAGATGGTGGTCACCTGCACCGACTTGAGCCACCGCGCGTCCTCGAACATCCGCTTGTAGTTGTCGAGGCCGACCCACTCGGGAGCGGTGAAGAGGCTGTAGTCGGTGAAGGAGAGGTACAGCGAGGTGAGCATCGGGCCGATCGTCAGCAGCAGGATGCCGAGGATCCACGGGGAGAGAAACAGGTACCCCGCCACCCCGTCACCCGACCGGCGGACCCGTGTGCGCGGGCCCGCCGGTTGTCCCGGGGCTTCCGCCCGGCGGGTCGGTGCGACTGTCGCCATCAGGATTCGAGCGTCTCGTTCGCCTCGGTGAAGAACTGGTCCACCGCCTGGTCCACGCTGATCCGGCCGTACTGGAGCTCCTCGGAGATCCGGATGAACGCCTGCTCGATCGTGCCGGCGCCCTTCGGCGGGGCGGGTGGCGCCTTCTCCAGCTGGGTCTTGATGCTCTCCTCGTACGCCGCCACCGCCGCGAACGGCCCCTCCAGTTTGACCGCCGCGCGCTGGCCGTTGGTGGCCGGTATGCCGCGGTTGGCGCCGAGGATCTCGCCCGCCCCGGGGTCGTTGATGAAGAAGTCGATGAGCTTGGCGCTCTCCTCCGGGTGCTTCGACTTCGCCGAGACGCTCATCAGCATCGAGGGCTTGAGGTACTGCCCCAGCTGCGCCGGGTTGTCGCTGGGCACCGGACCGAGCTTGAGCTCCGTCTTGGTCGCCGCCGCGTACCGGGTCATGAAGTTGTCCCAGCCCAGGTCGCCGGCGATCAGGTCCATCTCCAGCGCGAACTTGGGCTTGATCTGCACGCCCTTCTCGACCGGCAGCACGATCTTGGCGTCGGCGAGCTGCTTGCCCTCGTTGAAGAACTTCGCCAGCCGCGGCTTGTCGAAGCCGAGCTTGCCGTCCTCGGTGTAGAGCAGCTTGCCCTCCTGGCGGAGCTGCACCTCCAGGTTGTAATAGGTGCCGATGTAGTTGCCGCCGCCGTACATCTTGCCGCCGGTGCTCTTGGTGATCTTCTCCATCGCGGCCCGGTAGTCGTTCCACGTCCAGCCGAGCTTCGGCTCCGGCACGCCCGCCTTGCTGTACGCGGCCGGGCTGTAGACGTAGCCCCACGTGTTGCCGGCGACCGGTACGGCGTAGAGCCCACCGTCGACCTCGCCGGCGCCCTTGAGCCCTTCGAGCAGGTCGCCGGTGTTGAGGTTTTCGCCCTCCTGCTTCTTGAGGTCGTAGAGCACGCCGCGCTCCGCGTACTCCCGCAGGTAGGCGAAGTCCATCTGGAGCACGTCCGGCGCGTTGCCGCCGGCCGTATCGGTGGCCATCTTCTGCCAGTACGCCTCGAACTCCTGGAAGCTCGGGGTGACCTTGATGTTCGGATTCTTCGTCTGAAACAGGTCGATCGCCTTCTGCACCAGCGCGGCGCGGTCGGCGTTTCCCCACCACGAGTAACGCAGCGTGACCGGCCCCGACTCCGCCTCATCGTCTCCGCCACAGGCCGCACCGGCAAAGACGAGCGACACGGCGGCGAGAACAGTGGTGAACCGTTTCATAACGCCCATGTGAGACCTCCGAGGCCCAAGTGAGGTGCGCCACAGGTAAGCGCTTGCCTGGCCCAGGTTATGGTTCCGTTACATCGACGTCAATCCCGGCCCTAAAACGTTACAACTGCGTGATGTTGAGCCAGACTCCCAACAAAAGCCCCGCGCCCCGCCAGCGCCCGCCCGGCCCACGCTCCGCGCGACGACGACCAGATCCCGGCCCGTTCGCCGCCCGGTTGACGGGGTGCCAAGCTGTCCGTGGCGAATTGCTGCCCGCGGAGGGGCGGTTTTCGCCAGGGACGCCCGCGAACCCCACCTTCCCGCGCCGGTCAAGGAAGGCTTGCGGCACAACGGCAATGGGATACCGCCCCCCACGGGATCCGGACCGCGGCGGCTGCCGCGATAGCTCGGATGTCTCGGATCGGGCGACCGGCGGACCTACACCGCCGGCGGCCGGGATCGCTAGGAGGCTCGGGCGCGCGGGAGGCGGCGGGCCGGGCCAGGAAGCCCCCGCGGCGGTAACCGCGAGGACCACCCGCTTTGCCTTCGGCACAGGGCCGCTGCTCCTTTGTGGGGGCGCCAGACGGAAGTCTGCAACCCGCTGCCGCCCAGGTCACTAGCTGCGCGCCTGCGCAAACGCGACATGTCTCTAACGTGCCAGGTGCCCCAAACCGCGGTCCAACGATGACCATCACTTGAACCGGGTACTTGACGAGCGGATACTTGAGACGTCAAGGGTATTCGTCGCAGTCGTCTCCGTTCGTGGAGGTAGGCATGGACATCCTGGTTTTGATCGGACGCATCCTCTTCGCCGCTCTCTTTCTCGGCTCCGCCGTGGGCCACCTCACCCAGACCAAGGCGATGGCCGGCTACGCGTCCAGCAAGGGCGTGCCGCAGGCGTACGCCGCGACTCTCGTCAGCGGGCTGCTCATCGCGGTCGGCGGGCTGCTCGTGCTGCTCGGCATCTGGGCGGACCTCGGCGCGCTGCTGCTGGTCGTCTTCCTGGTGCCGACGGCGCTGCTCATGCACCCGTTCTGGAAGGAGAGCGAGCCGCAGGTGCGGCAGATGGAGCTGGTCCAGTTCCAGAAGGACGCGGCGCTGGCCGGGGCGGCGCTGATGCTGTTCGCGTTCTTCTCCTTCGCCGGCGACGACCTCGGCCTGACCATCACCGGGCCGCTCTTCGACATCAGCTGACCGCCCTCGCCGCCGGGGACCGCGACCGCGCCGAGCCGGGAGGCTGACCGACCGGACCCGAACCCCCGCCTGGCCGGCGCGAAAAATGCGCTGGCCAGGCAGGATAAGCTTGGTGGGCCATGGATCGGGAGTTGCGGCTGGCCGCTCGCCGCGAGAGCCGGGAGAGCGTGCCGGAAATCAGCTACCCCGAGGCGCTCCCGGTCAGCCAGAAGAAAGGCGACATCCTCGCCGCCATCCGCGACCACCAGGTCGTGATCGTGGCCGGCGAGACCGGCTCGGGCAAGACCACCCAGCTGCCCAAGATCTGCCTTGAGCTGGGGCGGGGCGTCGAGGGGTTGATCGGCCACACCCAGCCGCGGCGGATCGCGGCGCGGACGGTGGCCGACCGGATCGCCGAGGAGCTGGGGACGCCGCTGGGCAGCGCCGTCGGATACAAGGTGCGCTTCTCCGACAAGGTCAGCGACGGCACGCTGGTCAAGCTGATGACGGACGGCATCCTGCTCGCCGAGATCCAGCACGACCGGATGCTGCGGCAGTACGACACGCTGATCATCGACGAGGCGCACGAGCGCAGCCTCAACATCGACTTCATCCTCGGGTACGTCAAGCGGCTCCTCCCCCGCCGCCCCGACCTCAAGGTGATCATCACATCGGCCACGATCGATCCCGAGCGCTTCTCCAAGCACTTCGGCGACGCCCCGATCGTGGAGGTCTCCGGCCGCACGTACCCGGTCGAGGTGCGCTACCGCCCCGTCGGCGAAGACGAGGAGCAGGACCAGACGCAGGCGATCCTCGACGCGGTCGACGAGCTGTGCGCCGAGGGGCCCGGCGACATCCTGGTCTTCCTCTCCGGCGAGCGGGAGATCCGGGACACCGCCGACGCCCTCCGCCGCCGCGACCTGCGGCACACCGAGATCCTCCCGCTCTACGCGCGGCTCTCCACGGCCGAGCAGCACCGGGTCTTCCAGTCGCACACCGGGCGCCGCGTCGTGCTCGCCACCAACGTCGCCGAGACCTCGCTCACCGTGCCCGGCATCAAGTACGTGGTGGATCCCGGCACCGCGCGCATCTCCCGGTACAGCCACCGGCTCAAGGTGCAGCGGCTGCCGATCGAGCCGGTCTCGCAGGCCTCGGCCAACCAGCGCAAGGGCCGTTCCGGCCGCACCTCCGACGGCATCTGCATCCGGCTCTACTCGGAGGACGACTTCCTCGCGCGCCCGGAGTTCACCGACCCGGAGATCCTGCGCACCAACCTCGCCTCGGTCATCCTCCAGATGCGCGCGCTGGGGCTGGGCGACATGGCCGCGTTCCCGTTCGTGGAGCCGCCGGACCGCCGCAACGTCAAGGACGGCGTCGACCTGCTCCACGAGCTCGGCGCGCTCGACGGCGAACGGCTCACCAACCTCGGCCGCCGCCTCGCCCAGCTGCCGGTCGACCCGCGGCTGGGGCGGATGGTGCTGGAGGCCGAGCGCAACGGCTGCGTGCACGAGGTGCTCGTCATCGCCGCCGCACTGTCCATCCAGGACCCACGCGAGCGCCCGACCGACCAGCAGCAGGCCGCCGACGAAAAGCACGCCCGCTTCGTCGACAAGGAGTCGGACTTCCTCGCGTACCTCAACCTGTGGAAGTACGTGGAGGAGCAGCAGAAGGCGCTGTCGTCGAGCCAGTTCCGGCGGATGTGCCGCAACGAGTTCCTCAACTACCTGCGGGTGCGCGAGTGGCAGGACCTCTACGGGCAGCTGCGCCAGGCGGTCAAGCCGCCAAAGGCAGCGCCCGCCGACGGGCAGCGGATCCACCAGTCACTCCTCAGTGGACTGCTCTCGCACGTCGGCCTCAAAAACACCCAACGCCACGAGTACCTCGGAGCGCGCGGCGCCAAGTTCGGCATCTTCCCGGGCTCGGCGCTGTTCAAGAAGCAGCCGCAGTGGGTGATGGCCGCCGAGCTGGTGGAGACGTCCCGGCTCTGGGCCCGCATCGTGGCCAAAGTGGAGCCGGAGTGGGTCGAACGGCTCGCCGGCCACCTGGTCAAGCGGAGCTACAGCGAGCCGCACTGGGAGAAGAAGCAGGGCGCCGTGATGGCGGTCGAGCGGGTCACGCTGTACGGCGTGCCGCTGGTCACCGGCCGCAAGGTGAACTTCGGCCGGATCGACCCGCCGCTGGCTCGCGAGCTCTTCATCCGGCACGCGCTGGTGGAGGGCGACTGGGAGACCCACCACGCGTTCTTCCGGGACAACCGGGAGCTGCTCGCCGAGGTGGAGGAGCTGGAGCACCGGGCCCGGCGGCGCGACATCCTGGTCGACGACGAGACGCTCTTCGCCTTCTACGACCAGCGACTCCCCGCCGACGTGGTGTCGGCCCGGCACTTCGACAGCTGGTGGAAGAAGACCCGGCAGCGGCAGCCCGACCTGCTCACGTTCGAAAAGGCCATGCTCATCAACGAGCGGGCCGGCGCGGTGGAGGCCACCGACTACCCGGACGAGTGGCGCCAGGGCGAGCTGGCGCTGAAGCTGACCTACCAGTTCGAGCCGGGTACCGGGGCCGACGGCGTGACCGTCCACATTCCACTCCCGCTGCTGTCCCGGGTACGCCCCGAGGGCTTCGACCGCCAGGTACCGGGGCTGCGCGAAGACCTCGTCGTGGCGCTGATCCGGTCGCTGCCCAAGCCGGTGCGGCGCAACTTCGTACCGGTGCCCGACTACGCCCGCGCCGCGCTGGACCGGATGGCGCCGGACGGGCCGCTGCTCGACGCGCTGGAGCGGGAGCTGCGCCGGATGACCGGTACCCCGGTGCCGCGCGCCGCCTGGGACCTGTCGAAGGTGCCGGACCACCTGCGGATGACGTTCCGGGTGGAGGACGAGGGCAGGGCCGCGCTCGCCGAGGGCAAAGACCTCGCCGCGCTACAGACCCAGCTCCGGGCCACCGTCCGGGAGACGGTCGCCGCGGCGGCGCCCGGGATCAGCCGGCACGGCCTGCGCGCCTGGGACCTCGGCACGCTGCCCCGGACGGTCCGGCAGGAACGCGCCGGGTACTCCGTCAACGCGTACCCGGCGCTCGTCGACGAGGGTGAGTCGGTCGGAGTCGGCGTCTTCGAGACGGAGGCCGAGCAGCGGTATGCGATGTGGGCCGGCACCCGCCGGCTGCTGCTCCTCGGCCTGGCGTCCCCCGCGAAGGTCATGCAGGGCCGGCTCTCCAACGAGGACAAGCTGGCGCTGAGCCGCAACCCGCACAAAGGCGTCGCCGACCTGCTGGAGGACGCGGCGGGCGCGGTGGTCGACCAGCTGATGGCGCAGGCCGGCGGCCCGGCGTGGGACGAGGAGGGGTTCGCCAAGCTGCGGGACGCGGTCCGCACCGGGTACGTGGACGGGCTCGCCGCGGTGGTCGGCCAGGTGCGGCGGGTGCTCGCGGCCGCGTACCAGGTGGAACAGCGGCTGAAGGCGCTGTCCTACTCCCCTGACCGCGGCGGGCCCGGAGTGCGCCTCGACCTCATGCCCTCCCTCGCGGACGCCCGGGCCCAGCTCTCCGCGCTGGTCTACCGCGGCTTCGTGACCGCGACCGGACAGCGCCGCCTGCCCGACCTGGTCCGCTACCTCACCGCGATCGAGCGGCGGCTGGACCGGCTGCCCCAGAACCCGCAGCGCGACCTGCAGCAGACCCGTGTGGTCGAGGAGATCCAGCGGGAGTACGCCCAGCTGCGGCAGGAGGTGCCGCCGAGCGACGCACTGCACGAGATCCGCTGGATGATCGAGGAGCTGCGGATCAACCTGTTCGCGCAGGCGCTCGGCACCGCGTACCCCATCTCGGAACAGCGCATATACCGCGCAATGGACAGCCTGTAGCAGACCACGGCCGCGTGGCGTGCCAGCCATGGCGCTATCTGCCACCTAGCAGATTGCGCTATTGCCATCCGACGCCTGGCAACCGATAGTGAGAGGTAGCGAAGGAGGCCGCCATGAGCGAGCGCAGCGAGCGAATCATCGAACTCAGCGCGTGTGCAGCCTCATGCCCGCCCGCAGCGAAGCGAGGACGGGCATGAGCATCGACCACCTCAGCCCTCCCGGCCGGTCGCCCGGGTTCACCACCTTCTACAACCAGCGCGGCGTCGCCGTCACCGACCAGTTGCTGGTCGTCTACGGCAAGCGGTTCCCGATCGCCGAGCTGCGCCAGATCGAGCGGGCGCGCGGGCCGATGTCGTCCCCCGCACGCGCCGCCCTCCTGGTCGGCCTCGCCGAGCTGTCCGTCGTGGCGCCGGTGGCGGCGGTGTTCAGCACGCCGGCGGCCTGGGCCATCGCCGCGCTCACCGCGGCGGCCGCCTTAGGGGGCATCATGTTCTGCGGCCGGCGCTGGCCGGCGAGCTTCCAGATGTGGGCCGACTACCGGAGTCGGCCCACATTGCTTTTCGAGACCGGTGACGAGCAGGAGTTCGGTCAGGTCAGCCGGGCGCTGATCCGCTCCGTCGAGTTCGGCCGCCACGGACTCCCGCGGTAGCCGGGTGGCGGCGGGGCGGGCCCGGCGCCGGTAGGGTTGGTGGGCGTGACTGCCCCGACGCCCCGCGCGCTGCTCGGCGCGGCGGTCCCCGCACCGTCGGCCGCCCGCTTCCGCCCCGACGAGCTGGCGGCGCTGGCCACCCTCCAAGATGTACTCGACACCGACATCGCGCCCGCCGCCGCGGCGGCCGACGCCGCAGGCCGCTACCCCACCGCCTCGGTGGCCGCGCTGAAGCGGAGCGGCATCCTCCAGAGTGGACTCCCAGCGGAGTGGGGCGGCCTCGGCGCCTCCCACCGCGTCTCGCTGGAGGCGCAGGTGCGCATCGCGGCCGCCGACTCGTCCGTGGCGCAGATATTCAAGGTGCACGACGAGCTGACCCGGGAGATCTTCGTGTACTGCCCGGACGAGCTGCGCCCGCCGCTCTCCGCGCGGATCCGGGACGGCGCGATCCTCGGGCTGGCCGTGGCCGAGTCGGGGCGCAAGGTGGACGACCCGTGGCGTACCGTCGCGACGCCCCATCCCGACGGCGGGTTCACTGTGGACGGCGAGAAGATCTACACGACCGGCGCGGCCGAGGCGGACCTGATCGCGGTGTGGGCGTTCAACCCGGCGGCCGAGGGGGCGGCGGACAACTTCCTCCTCGGGCTCCAGCTCAACCTCGTGCCCCGGGACGCCGAGGGGGTCACGGTCCACCGCGACTGGGACATGCTCGGCCAGCGCGCCACCGACTCGGGGACGGTGACGTTCCGCCAGGTGCGCACCGACCCGGCGCTGCGGGCGAGCCTGCCCGGCCGCGCCCCGCTCCCGCAGAACTCGCTGCGCTACCAGGCCGGCTTCGCCGCCGTACTCGTCGGGATCGGGATCGGTGCGCTGAGCGCGGCGGTGCCGTTCGTGTCGTCGCGGGCCCGCCCGTGGCCGTCCGCCGGTGTGGACAGTGCCGCCGACGACCCGGTCGTGAAGCGGCTGGCCGGCGAGCTGACCGCGGGGCTGGCCGGGGCGTACGCGCTGACGATGGCGACCGGTGACCTGCTGGACGCGTTCGAGCGGGGCGAGCTGAGCCGCACCGAGCTGGCCGTGCCGATCTTCGCGGCGAAGTCGGCCGCCACGAAGGCCGCGCTGGCCGCGACGACGGACGCGTTCGCGCTGATGGGGACGAGTGCGACCCGCACCGGCACCGGCTTCGACCGGTACTGGCGGGACGCCCGCACGCTGGCCCTGCACGACCCGGTGGACTGGAAGCACATCGAGATCGGCGCGAACGTGCTGTCGGGCTGGGACCCGCCGCCCGGAATTTATACCTGACGAGGATTGATCCGATAATCTCCGCGCCCCGTATTGGACCGTTGGGGACCAGGCGAGGTGCGGATGTGACGACTGCGGATCGCAAGGGTATGGACCGGCTGCGGGTCGGCGGCTGGCTGCCGCCGCCACGCGGCACAGACCAGCGTGGCATGGCGCGACTCGCGCTGCCTGCGGCGCCGTCGCCCACCGCGCCGGCCCGAAGGGGCGCGCACGCGGTACCGGACGACGAGGAACCGGAGCACCTGCGGCCGCCCACGCCCTACGCGGCCCCGCCGTTCGACCTGGACGCGCCGGTCTCCGCTCCCGTGCCCCCGCCGTCCGGCGCCGATCCGGGGGCGGCGGCCACGGCCGGCCGGTACGTCCGCCTGGGCCGGCGCGGCCTCCGCGAGATCGCCGCGCCCGGACCGCACCGCCAGCGGATCCGCCTCGGGCTGGCCGGGGTGGCGGTACTGGCGCTGGCGATCGTGGCGGTGGCCACGCTCTCCCCCGACGGCGAAAAGTCACCGGACGCCGGGCGGGGGCTCGCCCTGCCCACCGGCCCGCCCAGGGCGCCGGCACCCAGCGCCGACCAGGAGATCGGTCCGGCCGAGGCCTCGCCGACCCCGTCCCGCGCCAAGGCCGCGCCCGCCTCATCGGACGCCGGGCCGTTCACCCGCACGTACGAGGCGGAGGACGCCGCGCTCATCGGGGGCGCCGAGGTGCTCTCGCTGCGCCAGGCCGGGGGCGGCCGCATCGTGCAGGGCATCGGCACCGGGTCGGACCGGCGGCCCGGTCTCGTCTCCTTCACTGAGGTGGAGGTGCCGGCGACCAACCGGTACGCGCTGACCGTCGACTACGTCAGCGGCGAGGACCGGACCGCGATCCTCACGATCAACAGCGAGACCCACCTGCGGCTGTCGTTCCCGTCGAGCGGCGACTGGGACGTCGTCGGCTCCCGGACCTTCACGATCGTGCTGGTCGGCGGCCGGAACAACCTGACTTTCAGCAACCCTGACGGCTGGGCGCCGAGACTGGATCGAATCAGTCTTCTCGGCTGAGGTTTAGCTCGACAACCGCTCGGGTATAGACTGCCGTCGTGGCGATGAAAGCGCTTTCAAAGCGGCGCGCCGGAGTCACCATCTACCAGGTCGCGCAGCGCGCCGGTGTCTCCATCGCGACCGTGTCGCGGACGATGCGGGACTCCGATCTCGTGACGCCCGAGACCCGGGCGCGGGTGCTCGCCGCCGTCGAGGAGCTCGGGTTCACGCCGAGCCGGCTCGGGCGTTCGCTGGCCGAGGGCCAGCACGCGGCCAACGGCATCGTGTTTCCGGACCTCATCGGGCCGTACTACGCCGAGGTGGTCCTCGGCTACGAGGAGGTCGCCGCCGACCTCGGCCGGAGCGTGCTGATCCTGGCCACGCACGGCCGGCGGGACGCGGCGGCACAGGTGCTCGAGCTCGCCAACCGGGTCGACGGCATGGTCGTCATGGGCCGTACCGTCGGCGACGAGGTCGTGGAGCGCATCGCCGCGAGCGGGCCGCCGCTCGTGCTGGTCGCCCGCGACCCGATCTCCACAGTGGACACTATCCGCACCGACAACGAGCGCAGCGCTCGCGAGCTGGCCGAGCACCTGCTGGCGCACGGCCACCGGCGGTTCGCCTTCGTCGGCGACCCGGACGACTCCCCCGACGTCGCCGGGCGGTACGCGGGCTTCGCCGCCGGGCTGCGCGCCGGCGGCGTACCCGTGCCGGCTCCTGTGCGTTGCTCTTTCGACATCGAGGCCGGCCGTGCGGCGGCCGAGGCGCTGCTGCGGCGGCGCTCCCGGCCGCAGGCCGTGGTGTGCGCCAACGACGAGGTGGCCCTCGGCGTGCACACGGCGGCGACCGAGGCCGGCCTGACCGTGCCGGACGACCTCGCGGTCACCGGCTGGGACGACGTGATGGCGGCCCGGTTCGCCGGGCTGACCACCGTGCGCCAACCGATGCGGGAGCTGGGCGCCACCGCGGCGCACTGGCTGCACGACCGCATCACCGAACGAGGCTCGGACCGGTCGCGCCCGCCGAGCGCGGTGCGCAGCCAGGTCCTCCCCACGCAGCTCACGGTCCGCCGCAGCTGCGGCACCCACCGGACCGGCCCACCACCCCGGGAGGTACAGACATGACAACGCATCGGCGGTTGGGCACCGCCGCGATGCTCGTCGCGGCGCTGGTGCTCGGCGCCTGCGGCCGCGACTCCGGCGGCGGTGGCGACGCCGCGCAGCCGGTGGCCGAGGGCAAGGCCACCGGCGAGATCACGGTATGGGCCATGGGCACCGAGGGAGAAAAGCTCGGCGCGTTCGCCCAGGAGTTCATGGCGGAAAACCCGGACGCGAAGGTCAACGTGACCGCCGTACCGTGGGACGCCGCGCACCAGAAGATCGCCAGCGCGATCGCCGGCAAGCAGACCCCGGACGTGTCGATGCTCGGCACGACCTGGATGGGCGAGTTCGCCAAGACCGGCGCGCTCGACCCGACCCCCGAAGGCACCGTCGCGCGCGGCGACTTCTTCCCCGGCGCGTGGGACACCACCGTCGTCGACGGCACCTCGTACGGCGTGCCGTGGTACGTCGAGACCCGGCTCATCTACTACCGCAAGGACCTGGCCGCCAAGGCCGGCGTGAGCGCACCGACCACATGGGACGAGCTGAAGTCGTTCGCCACCGCGATGCGGGACAAGGGCGGCACGAAGTGGGGCATGAACCTCCAGCCCGGCGGCACCGGCAGCTGGCAGAGCTTCATGCCGTTCGCCTGGTCCAACGGGGCCGGCCTGGCCGACGGCGACGCGTTCACTCTGGACAGTCCACAGATGACCGAGGCGCTGGCGTACTACCAGTCCTTCTTCACCGAAAAGCTCTCGCCGCCGACCGACCTGTCCCTGCAGGGCGCGCTGGAGCAGAGCTTCATCAACGGCTCGCTCGCCGCGTTCATCTCCGGACCGTGGCACGTGAGCCTGCTGACCGATCAGGGCGGCGCCGCGTTCAAGGAGAAGTTCGCGGTGACGGCGATGCCGCGCAAGCAGTCCGCGACGTCGTTCGTCGGCGGCAGCGACCTGGCCGTCTTCAAGGACGCCAAGAACCGCGACGGCGCCTGGAAGTTCGTCTCCTGGCTGAGCCGGCCCGAGGTGCAGATCAAGTGGTACCAGACGGTCTCCGACCTGCCCGCGGTGCAGGGCGCGTGGAGCGACCCGACGCTCTCCGGCGACCCGATCCTCGCCACCTTCGGCGAGCAGCTCAAGGACGCCAAGTCGCCGCCGGCGATACCCACCTGGGAGCAGGTGGCCGCGGTCATCGACGGCGAGGTCGAGAAGGTGGCCAAGTCGGGTACGGACCCGGCGGCGGCCGCGAAGGCGATGCAGCAGCGCGCGAGCGGCATCGGCACCGGGGCCTGAGCCATGGCCGCCACGACGGCCACGGCACCGGCCAAGGCGACATCCGGTACGGCCGGTCCCCGCCGGCCGTACCGGATCCGGCAACGGCTCGCCGGTTGGCTCTTCGCCACCCCGTTCACCCTGCTCTTCCTGCTCTTCATGGCGGTGCCGGTGGTGGCCTCGCTGGTGATGAGCGTGACCGACCTGCGCTCCACCGACCTGCGCACTCCGTTCGCGGTGGAGTTCGTCGGGGTGGACAACTACACCCGGCTGCTGGACGACGCGCAGTTTCGCCGGGCCGCGCTGAACACCGCGATCTTCGTGGTCGTCGGCGTACCGCTGACGATGGCGGTCGGGCTGGCCGCGGCGAGCGCGCTCAACTCCGCCCTGGTCAGGTTTCGCACGCTCTTCCGGGTCGGCTTCTACCTGCCGGTGGTGACCAGCATCGTGGCGCTCGCCGTGGTGTGGCGCTTTCTGCTCGACCCGGAGGCCGGGCTGGTCAACAACGCGCTGCGCCTGGTCGGCGTCGACGGGCCGAACTGGCTGGGTGACGCCGACCTGGCGCTGCCGTCGATCATCGTGATGGCGGTCTGGCGCAACTTCGGCTTTCTGATGGTGATCTTCCTGGCCGGACTCCAGGCGATCCCGGCCGACCTGTACGAGTCGTCCACTCTGGACGGTGCCGGGCGGTGGGCCCAGTTTCGCCACATCACCGTGCCGTTGCTGCGCCCCACGCTCCTGTTCGGCGGTGTGGTCACCAGCATCGGCTACCTGCAGCTCTTCGAGGAGCCGCTGGTGATGACCCGGGGCGGCCCGCTCGACTCCACGCTCTCCGTCTCGTACCACATCTACAACCAGTTCGGCTTCGGCAACTACGGCTACGCCGCGGCGGTCAGCTACGTGCTCTTCGCCGTCATCGTGGGCCTGTCCATCCTCCAGTTCCGCCTCCTGGGATCGAGGGACTGACATGCGGCGCAGGGATCTCGTCGCGCGCGTCGGGCTGTACGTGGTGCTCGGCGCGGGGCTGCTGGTGGTCGTCGGCCCGTTCCTGTGGGCGGTGCTGTCGTCGGTGAAGCCGGAGGCGGAGATCCGCCGCATCCCGGCGACCTGGTGGCCGGAGGTCTTCACCCTCGACAACTACCGCGAACTGCTGTCCAGGTTGGACTTTCCGCAGGCGTTCGCCAACTCGGCGATCGTCGCGGTGCTCACCACCCTGGGCAACCTCGCCTTCTGCTCGCTGCTCGGCTACGCGCTGGCCAAGCTGCGCTTCCCCGGCAAGCGGGCGCTGTTCCTGGTCGTGCTCGGCACGCTGATGGTGCCGAGCATGGTGACATTCGTGCCGCAGTTCGTGATGGTCAGCAACCTCGGGCTGGTCAACTCGTACGGCGGCCTAATCCTGCCGTTCCTCGCCACGCCCTTCGGTGTCTTCCTGATGCGGCAGTACCTGCTGTCCGTCCCGGACGAGCTCATCGAGGCGGCCAGAGTGGACGGTGCCGGCGAGCTGCGCATCTTCGCCCGGGTCGTGCTGCCGCTCTGCGGGCCGGCACTGGCCACGCTCACCATCCTCACGTTCCTCGCCTCCTGGAACAACTTCCTGTGGCCGCTGGTCGTGGCCACCACCGAGGACAGGTACACGCTCCCCGTCGCGCTCGCGCTCTACAGCGTGGGCCAGAACCGCATCGACTACGGGCTCGTGCTCGCCGGTGCGGTCGCCGTCCTGCTGCCCGTGGTCATCGTGTTCGTCCTGCTCCAGCGGCACTTCCTGCGGGGCATCGCGACGACCGGACTCAAGTGAGGGTTTCCATGAGACGTCTCCTCTCCGTCGGTCTGGCTCTTGTCCTCCTACCCGCGGCCCCCGCGACCGCCCCGGCCCCCGCGACCGCCGCGCCCGACGCGTTGACCACGTACGCGCGCGACACCTGGCGCTCGATGGTCGCCATGGTGGACCCGGCCACCGGCCTGCCGTCCGACAACATCGGCGGTGACCTCGCACCGGCCAGCCGCTCGGCGTACACGTCGCCGACGAACATCGGCGGTCTCATGTGGTCGGCCGTCGCCGCCCGCGACATCGGCATCGTCTCCGGTCGCGAGGCGTCCAAGGTGGTCGGTGCCGCACTCGACGGGCTGTCCGATCTGGACCGGCACGACGACTCGGGCATGTTCTACAACTGGTACGACCCGCACACCGGAACGGTGATCACCACCTGGCCGGAGGACGGCACGCCGCGCACCCCGTTCCTGTCCAGCGTGGACAACGGCTGGCTGGCCGCCGCGCTCGTCGTGGTCAGCAACGCGTTTCCGGAGCACCGGGCGCTCGCCAGCCGCCTGCTGGCGCCGATGGACTTCGGCTTCTACTACAACCCCGAGGCGCGCGGACCCGACTTCCCGGCCGGGCTGATCCGGGGTGGCTTCTGGGACACCGAGCCGACCGAGTGCTTCGTCGTGGACAACTACCGCGACCGCGGGCCGGACGTCTGGTACACCTGCAACCACTACGACATCGCGGTGACCGAGCCGCGGATCGCCAGCTACCTCGGCATCGCGTTCGGCCAGATCCCGCCGGCGCACTACTTCGCGACCCAGCGCACGTTCCCGGCCACCTGCGACTGGGACTGGCTGGAGCAGCAGCCCACCGGCTTCCAGGCCACCCACCTTGGCGTGCCGGTCTTCGAGGGCTCGTACACGTACCGGGGCATCCAGTTCGTACCGAGCTGGGGCGGGGACATGTTCGAGGCGCTGATGCCGGACCTGTTCGTACCCGAGGCGAAGTGGGGCCCGCGCAGCTGGGGCCGCAACCACCCGGCGACCGTGGCGGGGCAGATCGAGCACGGCCTGCGCGACGCGAAGTACGGCTACTGGGGCTTCTCCCCCGCCTCCGACCCGTTCGGCGGCTACCGCGTCTGGGGCGTCGACGCGATGGGCATGGACCCGGGCGGCTACCCGTCCGATGTGGAGTCGTCCAACTACGACGGCGGCTTCGGCGACTGCCGCCCCGCCGGCCCGGCACCGACCTATGGGGACGGTGTGGTGACGCCGCACGCGGCCTTCCTCGCGCTGCCGTACGCCAAGCGCGCGGTCCTGGACAACCTGGCGAAGATGAAGGCCAACCTCGGCGCGTACGGGCCGGGCGGCTTCTACGACGCGGTCGCGGTGCGCAGCGGCACGGTGGCCAAGCGGTACCTGGCGCTCGACCAGGCCATGATCCTGGGCGCGCTCGGCAACGAGCTGGGCCACGACTCGATCCACCGGGCGTTCGTGACCCCGCGGATCGAGCGGGCGCTGCGCCCGCTGCTGGCGATGGAGACGTTCAACGTGAGGGCGCGGTGAGCGAGCGAGTTGGCGCGGCGGCTCTGGGCGCAGCCGAGCGAGCGAACCAGGAGGCACAGTGACCGTCGAAGACGTCGCCCGCGAACGGTGGGCACAGCTCATGGGCGCGGGTGGCGCCCAGGACCGGGCGCCCGGCGAGATCGTGCCGGCCGACCTGCCGGCACCCGGGGAGCTGGTCGCGAACGGCGGGCGCGGTCACGTCACCGTCGACTGGGCACCGGTGCCGGGCGCCATCGGGTACGCGGTGCACCGCGCGACCAGCCCCTCGGGGCCGTACGAGCCGGTCGACCACGGCGGCGGTGACGTGCTCGCGGTGCCGCACGGCCCGTACGCGGACACCACCGGCGAGCCGTTCCGCGAGTACTGGTACGCGGTCGCGCCGCTCGGCACCGTGACCTCGATGGGGCCGCTCAGCGTGCCCGTGGCGGCGGCCGCCCACTCCGGCGGTCCGGCGGAGGTCGGCGTGACGGTGGCGGCGGACGGGGACGCCGGGCTCCTGCACCGGCCGTGGCGGGCCGTGGTCGGCTCCGAGCACCTGAGCCACCTGCTCAGCACCGACACGAGCGGCGGCCGGCCGATCGGCGCCGAGCTCACCGCGGCGCTGCGCCGGGTCCGCGACGAGTTGGGCGTCCAGCAGGTACGGGCGCACGCGATCCTCTGCGACGACCTCGGCGTGTACAAGCTGGTCGACGGGGAGCCGCGGCTCGACTTCAGCGGCGTCGACCGGGTCTACGACACCGTGCTGGAGCTCGGCATGCGCCCGGTCGTCGAGCTGTCGTACATGCCGCGCGACCTGGCCAGCGACCCTTCGCGGACGGTCTTCGCGTACCAGGCGATCGTCTCGCCACCGCGCGACTGGGACCGGTGGTCGTGGCTGGTGCGCGAGCTGACCGCCCACCTCGTCGGCCGGTACGGGCTGGCGGAGGTGCGCGACAACTGGTGGTTCGAGGTGTGGAACGAGGCGAACCTGTCGGTCTTCTGGTCCGGCACGCCGGAGGAGTTCTGGCGGCTGTACGACGAGACCGCCCGCGCGGTGAAGGCCGTCGACCCGGGGCTGCGGGTGGGCGGTCCCGCCTCGGCCGCCGTCGGGTGGATCGACGACCAGCTCGCCCGGAAGTCCCCTGTGGACTTCGTCTCCACCCACACGTACGGCAGTCCACCGCTCGACCTGCGCCCGCTCGCCGGCGACCGGCCTCTACTGTGGACCGAGTGGGGCGTGACCGCCACGCACGGCAGCGAGGTCAACGACACGGTGTTCGCGGCGGCGTTCCTGCTCCGCGGCATGCGCTCGGCGGCCGGGCGGGTCGAGGCGCTCGCGCCGTGGGTCGCCTCGGACCACTTCGAGGAGCTGGGACGCCCGCCGCGGCTCACGCACGGCGGGTTCGGGCTGCTGACCGTCGGCAACCTGGCCAAGCCGAAGTACTGGGCGCTGGCGCTCGCCCAGCGGCTCGGCGACACCGAGCTGCCGGTCACGCTCACCGGCGACGGCGCCGGCGGGCTGGTCGAGGCGTGGGCGGCGCGCTCCGGCGACGGCACGGTCACAGTGCTGCTCTGGAACACCACGCTCGATCACGCCAAGGCCGACGGCGACGCCGAGCTCGATCGGGCGGTCACCGTCGACCTGACCGGGCTGCCCGCGCCGTCGTACCGCATGACCCGCTGGCGGGTCGACGCGACGCACTCGAACGTCGCGGCGCGGTGGCACACGATCGCCGAGGGGCGCGACTGGCCCGACGAGCGCCAGTGGGCGGCGCTACGCGACGCCGACCGCGTGGCGGAGGCGGAGCCGTCCCGGCTGCTGGAGGTCCGCGACGGCGCCGCGGCGATCGCCTTCGACCTGCCGATGCCGTCGATCTCCTGCGTGGAGCTGGTGCCCGTCACCTGACCCACCGTTTGCCTCGGGCGGGAGCGGATCCAAAGCCGATCTAGAACGTTTAGGGCTCTATATCCGCCCTAAGCGTTCTAGATTCACAACCATCGAGAGCAGGCACCGCCTACGGGGCGGGCCAAGCGTGGAGGGTGAGGCCGCCAGGTGGCTAGCTCGACAGCACGCGGGTGTGCAGGTCGGTGACGACCTTGCGGGCGGACTCGAACGCTCCGGCCTGCCAGGCGATGTAGTAGCTGAGGTGGTCGCCGGCGAAGTAGACGTTGCCGTCCGGCTCCAGCAACCGTCCATAGTGGCCGCTCGTGCGGGAGGGCCAGGAGACCCAGCCGCCCTCGCTGTACCTCGTGCGCGGCCACGCCACCGAGAACGCGGTCTCCAGCTCGGTGCGGTACCTCTCGCCGTGTATCTTCACGCCCTGCTCGACGGCCCGCGCCTGCCGCTCGGCGGGGGTGAGCGAGGCGTACAGGTCGGCGCTGGCACCGAAGTTGTAGTAGCCGACGAGGATGCCCTTGGCGCCGTGGTAGCCGTACGAGGGGTACCAGATCGTGCCGAGGTCGAGGTTGGTGTTGGTGATGCCGGAGTAGATCCTCTCGTCCTCCTCCCACCACCGCCGGCCGTACTGGAGCCCGATCTTGCCGGTGCTCACCGGCTGCGCGTAGGCGAGCGCCTCCTTGACCGGCTGGCTGAGGTTGGTAGGGATCTTCACGAGCACCTGGGGCGGGATCGTGCACACGCAGAAGTCGGCCTTGGCGAGGCTGGGCCGCCCGCCGGGTCCGGTGTAGACGACCTCCACGCCCGAGCCCTTGTCGGTGAGCGAGCGGACCTCCGCCCCGTACGTGATGTGGTGGGCGCCGACCGCGTCCTCCAGCGCGTACGCGATCCGGTCCATGCCACCCACCGGTTGGAACATCAGCATCGCCTGGTCCCAGCCGAACTCGAACGAGAAGTACTGCCCCACGCCGCTGGCGAGCACGTCGGAGAGGGCGTACGGGGGCAGGTTCGGCGTGCCCGCCTCGTTGCCGGCCCCCGGGTCGACGAGGTACCCGCGCCGCGTGCTGCCGGTGTACTTCCAGCCGTCCGCGCGCCCACCGATCGAGCCGAAGTTGCGCAGGAACGTGAGCAGCCGCTCCTTGTCCTCCGCCGTGAGCTGGCCGTCCAGCGCGCCCTGGTCGGTTGCCTTGGCGAGCAGCTCCGAGACGTACCCGTAGACGTCGGCCTTGGCGGTGCGGTGCCGGATCGGGGTGCCGGAGAGGACGCCGACGCCCTCGTTGTAGTAGTAGCCGTCCGCGTTCTGGTTGCCGAACATCTCGATCGGCACGCCCAGCTCGCGGCAGTAGTCCAGCGTGACCATGTGCTGGGCGATGCGGGCCGGCCCGGCGTTGAGGTACTGCCCCTTGGCGTACGCGGCGCGCTGGGTGTGGCCGTCGAGGTCGGTCTCGACCGTGCCGCCGCGCACTGTCCAGTTGCGACCGCCGGGCCGCTTGCGCGCCTCCAGGACGCGCACCTGGTAGCCCGCCTTGCGCAGCTCGTACGCCGTGGCCAGGCCCGCGATGCCGGCGCCGAGGACCAGCACCGACCGGTGCGATCGGCCGGTCAGCGTGAAGTCGGACTCGCGCGGCGCGCGGAACGGCGGTGCCGCCTGTGCGGCCGGCGCCAGGCCGAGCGCGCCCATCGTGCTGTAGAGGACACCCGCTCCGCCGGTCACACCGACCGCTTGGAGGAACTGCCGGCGGGTTTGTGGTATCGCCACCATGTCTCCTCTCGATCGGAGGCCCTTCGTATCGAAGGATCTCAAGATCAGCCAGGAAACACTCGCAGCGATGTGTTTCGATCGCGTTAGTGCGCCGTAACGAGTGCTGGCCTTGTCCGGTCCTGTCGTGGGTCAGGGCCGGACAAGGCGCTCACCGGCGTTGTGGCGCGCGATCCAGGAGCGGGTCGATGTCCGCACGCGGAAACATGTACGGCGCGGTCAGCGTGTCGACGCCGGTGCCGCGCGCACTGTTCGGCCGGTAGGTCACCGTGGCGGCCCGGGGGGAGACCGCCTCGACGACACCGGCACGCCACGTGCCGCCACGGTAGACCCACACGCGGTCCGCCGGACTGTAACTGTCCGTAGGGGCCACGGCCTGGGGGTCGCGCTGGGTCGGTTCGATGGTTGGGGCAGGCATGCTTCTACTCCCAGCAGGTGGTTTTGGCTTCGTGATGGCAATGGGGACAGAGGGGGGTGCCCCGCGGGTCGCCGTTGGCCCGCGTTTCCGTCACAAAACGTGAACGACCTTGCACTAGTAGCACAGAGTTATCATGCTAGCTGGCCCTTGCAGACGCAAGGGCTGATGCACGTGCAGATGATCTGATCGAACCCTAGCGTCCGTGCCCCAAGCCCGTACGCAGGCCGATGAGAAAGACGTCGATGAGCCAGATTGTCAACGGCACGCCCGCCGGCCAGCTGCCGGCGGTCGCGTGGCGCAAGAGCCGCCGCAGCAACCCCAGCGGAAACTGTGTCGAGGTGGCAGAGCTGCCCGGCGGGGCCGGGATCGCGATCCGCAACTCGCGGGACCCCGAGGGGCCCGCGCTGATCTACACCACGGAGGAGATAGCCGCGTTCATCCTGGGCGCCAGAGACGGGGACTTCGACCACCTCCTGACCTGAGGGCAGTGGTTACCCGGAAGTAGGGGGTGGCCGGCGCCACGGCCAGCCCCTTTGGCACCCCCGCACCGCCGGTCTCCTCGGGCATCCCGCGCTGCTGGGGCCACTTTGACACCCCGCGCCAACTGGCCCTTTGGCGTTTCGCGCCAAGGATGAACGAAACGGGGATCCTCCTCTCCAGACGGTCATGGCATGCTTACCCCCGGCAGCTAGCGAGCGAGCCGGGAGGGCAGCGTGACGACAGGGCCGGAGGCCGGAGCCGGCGGGCCGACCGTGCTGCGGATCATGCTCGGCTCACAGCTGCGTAAGCTCCGCGAGGCCAACGGCGTGACCCGCGAAGCCGCCGGGTGGGAGATCCGGGCATCCGAGTCCAAGATCAGCCGGATGGAGCTCGGCCGGGTCGGGTTCAAGGAGCGGGATGTGGCCGACCTCCTGACGCTGTACGGGGTAAACGACAAGACCGAGCGCGAGGCCCTGCTCGCCCTGGCCCGCCAGGCCAACACGCAGGGGTGGTGGCACCGCTTCGGCGACGTGCTGCCCAGCTGGTTCCAGGCCTACCTCGGCCTGGAGTCCAACGCCGGGATGATCCGGACGTACGAGGTGCAGTTCGTCCCCGGCCTGCTGCAGAGCCGCGACTACGCGCGGGCGGTCGTGATGATCAGCCACGGCGCCGCCGGCCTCGACGAGATCGACCGCCGCGTCGACGTGCGCATGGCCCGCCAGCAGCTGCTCACCCGCCCGGGCGCGCCGCACCTGTGGGCCGTGCTCGACGAGGCCGTCCTGCGCCGCCCGATCGGCGGCCACACCGTGATGCGCACCCAGATCGCCGCGCTGATCGACGCCACCAAGCTCTCCAACGTGACCATCCAGATCGTCCCGTTCAGCGCGGGCGGCCACGCGGCGGCGGGTGGAGCGTTCTCGATCCTCCGCTTCCCCGACGCCGAGCTGCCCGACGTGGTCTACATGGAGCAGCTCACCAGCGCGCTCTACCTCGACAAGCGCGACGACGTCGACCAGTACGCGGCCGCGATGGAGCGCCTCTGCGTCGAGGCCGAGCCCCCCGACCGCACGCTGGCGCTGCTCGAGAGCATCCTCCGCGACTACGACCGCGAGCCGTAGCAGGTCCATTCCGGACATCTGGGCTACCGCGACGTCCGTTGCGGTAGCCCAAGGCTCTTGGTCGGGCCGTCAGGGGTGGGTGAGGGTCGTCAGGGGGGTGACGAGGTCGGCGGGCGCGGGGAGTCCGGCCATGCGCGTGGCCGCGGACCGCGCGGAGCGGGCGATCGTCTCGTCGGCCAGGAGCTTCGTGACCGTGGCGGCGTCGACCTCGGCGGGTGGGCACCAGAGGCCCAGGCCCAGGGCGGCTACCTGTCCCCCGTTGACGAACTGGTCGGCGCCGTGCGGGAGGACCAGCTGCGGGACGCCGGCGGCCAGGGCGGCCATCGTGGTGCCGGAGCCGCCGTGGTGGACGACGGCGGCGCTGCCGGTGAGCAGGTGGTGGAGCGGGACCCAGCCGACCGGGCGGACGTTGGGGGGCAGCGGGCCCAGCGGGGCCAGGTCGGCGTCGCCGCCCAGGGCGAGCACGAACTCGGCGTCGACGTCGGGCGCGGCGGCCAGCATCCGGGACAGGCCACCCACGCCCTGCAGGCGCGGCACGACCGTGCCCATCGTGATGAGCACGCGCGGGCGCTCGGGTGGCTCCCACAGCCACCGCGGCAGGTCGCCGCCGGCGTTGTACGGCACGTATCGCATCGACCAGGCCTCGCCACCGGCCGGGCCGAGCATCATCTCCGGTGGCGCGACGTGGACGACCACCCGGCGGGGTGGCAGGGCGAGTGGTGCGCCCACCCGCTCGTACGCCGCCGCCAGGTGGGGCAGGAAGCGGGCGGCGAGGTCGGGCTCGCTCTGGAAGTTGAAGCCGTGCTCGACCGCGGGCACGCCGAGCGCGCTCGCCACCGCCAGGCCGGCGCCCTGCAGCCGGGAGTGGACCACCAGGTCGGGGCGCCAGCGGCGGGCCACCTCCGCGGTCACGCCGGCGGTCACCGCGGACACCTCGCCGAACGTGCGCAGCAGCAGATCGTGCACCGCGTGGCCGGCCTCGGCGATCCGCCGGCCGCGCTCGCTCATCCGCCGGGCCCGCTCGTCGGGTGGGCCGGTCGCGGCGCCGAAGATGGCGGCGATCGCGCTGGCCGGCGCGGTCTCGACGGCTGGCAGCCCGGCGTGGACGGCCGCCTCGACACCCTCGGCCGCCGTCGCCACCAGCACCTCGTGGCCGGCGGCGCGCAGTGCCCAGGCCAGCGGGATGGTCGGGAAGAGGTGGCCGATCCCCGGAGAAACCGCGAAGAGCACTCGCACCGGCCTTAGGCTAGCATTGACACGCGCCGACCCCTGCGACCCCGCCTGACCGTCCATCGTGGAGGATCTGTGGCCAAGCCGGGCGACATCCCGTTCACCGTCGACCTCCACATGCGACTGCTGCTCAGCCTCGACCGCGGCCACGCCGTGCAGCGGGCGGTCGCCGCCGCAGTGCGGCCGGGCATGCGGGTGCTAGACGCGGGCACCGGCAGCGGGCTGCTGTCCTTTGTGGCCCTGGCGGCCGGCGCGGGCGAGGCGGTCGCGGTCGACCGGCACCACGTGGCGATGGCGCGCACGCTGGCCGCGCACAACGGGTTCACCGACCGGATGACGGTGGTCGAGGGTGACCTGTCCCAGCTGGAGCTCTCCGGCGTCGACCTGAGCCGCCGCTTCGACCTGCTGCTGGCGTTCATCCACGTCAACAACCCGCTGGTCGACGAGGAGCGCGCCCGCACGGTCCACGAGGTGCGCGACCGCTTCTGCGCCGAGGGCTGCACGGTGCTGCCCGAGGCGGTGCGCTACCGGGCGGTGGGCTGCGACCGGCTCGACTGGGACCTGCCGACCGAGCTCGCCGACCTCGACGACGCGGCCGGCGCCCTCCGCGGGGCGTACGGGCTCGACTTCCAGCCGCTGGTCGACGCGGCCAAGCAGGGCGTGGCACGTTCGGCGAGCCGGCCGGAGAGCGCCGTGCGTCCACAGTGGCGCTCCCCCACGACGATGGGCTCGCTCCGCTTCCCGCGCGAGGACGTGCGGGTGCTGACCGCGAGCCACGACTTCGCGACGTTCGACTACACCGGGCCGGCGTTCACCGGCTTTCCGCCCGAGCTGCGGCTGACGATCGCCACACCCGGGCGGCTGAGCGGGGTGATCTGGACGCAGGAGCTGCTCTGCGGCGGGCGGTCGGTGTGGACCGCCGAGGCGTACAGTCCACTGGCGACTCCCCGGGCGGTGACGGCCGGCGACGAGGTCACCCTCGCCACCGGCGACGAGTGGCGCGCCACCAACGTGCTTCACCAGTAGCCGGGCGCGCCACCCGCGTGCCGGCTCACCAGTAGCCGATGTAGTCCTCCAGGAAGGCCGCGCCGTACGGCGGTGAGGCGACGATCCGCTCCAGCCGGGCCATCTGCACCCGGTGCAGGAACGGTGCGGCCGGCGTGCCCAGCCCTGGCGTGTTGACCAGGTCCATCATCCAGTGCACGAACTCCTGTACGCGCCAGATGCGGGCCAGCCGGGTCGGCGAGTACGCGTCGAGCCGTTCGTGGTCGTGCCGCAGGAAGCGGTCCATCAGCCCGAGCGCGAGCTCCTCGGCGTCGGCCAGCGCCACGTTGAAGCCCTTGCCCCCGACCGGCGGTACGACGTGCGCGGCGTCGCCGGCCAGGAAGAGCGAGCCGTGCCGCATCGGCGCGCAGACCAGGCTGCGCATGCGCACCGTACCGGTGGAGAGGATCGGTCCTTCGTGGAGGGTCCACGGCTCGTCCAGCGCCAGCCGCAGCCGGATCTCCTTCCAGATCCGCTCCTCCGGCCAGTCCTCGGTCGTGTCGTCGCGCGCGCACTGGAGGTAGAAGCGGCTCACCTCCGGGGTACGCCGCACGTGCACGCAGGAGCCGGACTCGTGGATGGAGTTGATGACGCAGTCGCTGGAGGGCGGGGCCTGGGCGAGCACGGCCAGCCACGCGTACCCGTACTGGTGTTCGTAGGCGTGCAGGGCGCCGGCGGGCACCGTGCGGCGGGCCACGCCGTACTCGCCGTCGGCGCCGACCACGACGTCACACTCGATCACCTCGGAGCCGCCGGACGGGCTCTCCACCTCGATCCGCGGGCGGTCGCCCTCGATACCGGTGATCACCCGGGCCGGCGTCTCGAAGCGGAGGTCGCCACCGTCGGCCAGGTACGCCTCGACCAGGTCGCGCACCAGGAACTGCTGGGGGTAGATGTAGTGGCTGCGCCCCTGCGCGACCGGGTCGTACCGCAGGGGGTAGCGGCGACCCGCCATCCGAAACTCGATCTTGTTTTCCACCTGCCCGGTGGCGAGCAGCCCGCCGGCCAGGTCGTGCCGGCGCAGCAGGTCGACCACCCGGTGCTCGACGGTGCCGCCGCGCGAGCGCTGCTCCACGTACGCCCGGTCGCGCTGCTCGACCACGACGCAGTCGACGCCGGCCCGGCGCAGGAGGGTGGCGACGAGCATCCCGGCCGGTCCCGCGCCGACGATGCCGACCTGTGTGGTTGTCATCGGACCTCGTTCCCTTCGGCGGAGGCGCACCCCGAAGCCGGCGTCGAGGCGGGAGCCGAGAGCACCGAGCCGAGCATCGAGGCCGGTACGGCCGCGCGGGCCGGCGTGCCCTCGGGGGTCAGCGCAAACAGGCGGGCCCGCATCAGCTGGCGGAGCGCGGTGACACCGGACTGGGTCGAGCGGCCCCGGGAGGCGGCCGCCATGCGCAGGCTGGGCAGGATGTCGCCGCCGAAGCGGGAACAGATGAACTTGTGCGCCTCGTACGCCGTCACGGTCGCCTCGACGAACTGCTCGAACGCCTCGCCCGCCACCCCCTCCCCGTGCGCCGCGGCGGTCTCCCGCAGCCGGGTGAAGAGGCTGACCAGGTAGGCGTGGTCGCGGGTCTGCAGGCCGCTGAAGCCCTCGCGCACGCTGGGCGGGCTCATCGCCGGCCGGATGCGCGCGTCGTAGTCGACCGGGCCGAAGTCGGCGGTGAACTTGATGGCCGCCGCCGAGCTGCGCATGAACGCGGCCGCCACCAGCACCGCGGCGTTGGCGTCGGCCGCCGCCTCGCCGTCCGGGTCGTCGCCGCCCGCCTCGAGGTAGCAGTTGAGGCCGACGATCACGCCTTGGAGCAGCGCGAAGATGAACTGGTGGCCGACCAGCCAGCGCCGCTCCGGGTCGTACCCGGCGCGGACGTGCCGCGGCGCGGGGCGCAGGACGACCGGCACGCCCTCCTTGAGACGGTCGCCGGCCGCGTACCGCAGGAGCGCGTCCAGCCCGGCGAACATCTCCTGCCACTCCACCGGATCGAGAATCGAAACACCCATGGCCAGGCCGTTTTCGTGTACCCAAGAATGGGTTTGGAGGAGGCCTCGCACAAACGCGAAGGCCGGCCTGTGTTTCACTCGGGTGACCCGGAAATAACGGTCATGCTCGACATACTCGGGGTCGCCATCTTGGGTGGACACATTGTCCGACCACTCTCCATCCCATAGACCGGGATCGAAGAGGGTCTCAATTACCCCTGAATAAGACAGGTCGCGTGTAACGCCCGCGACCTGCTCTCTTGTCGTCGGTAATAGCGCAGGATAAGGCAAGCACAATAGGCCACCATGCACGGCGTCCCCGCCCTTCCGAGAAGGTTTCAGGCGACGAGAATTGGACGACGCAGGCCAAACTCAAATGCCATTCGGACAGCGGCGCTGCAGTCCCTCAAGATTCTCGGCGAGTGCCTTACCGCTGTCAATCCCTCGCCGCGATCTTCTGCATATTCGCAGGTAGCGGCCGTGCAGAATCTTTTATCAAGTGTGGAAGTCGCAGGATCGGGTATCCGAATCGCATGACCACACAACCCGGGCAGCCCCGTGGCCGGCGCGGGACGGTCGGACACGCCTACAGCGCGCTCAACCTGCGGCTTCTCCTCGCCTCGATGGGCCTCGTGATCATGGTGGCGCTGGCGGTCCTGCTCGCCCTCGCCGACCACCCGGTCCTGACGGTCATCGCCGCCGCGCTGGCGGCGGTCGCGGTGATCGACATCGTCGTCGTCAGCCGCCGCATCCGCATCCGCCACCGCCAGGACCCGAACCACCACTACTCGCTCTTCGAATAGAGCGCCCAAAAGCGGGTCCTGGGGGGATAGATCGACATGCCCTGTGACCTGCATCGCAAGCATCACGTCACATCACGCGGGATCACGTCGCATCCGGCGCTGTTGTGTCCAGGATGTGCCCACGGGCAGGCAGTCACTCCACAGTGGACGACTGCACGATCTTGTAGATGCGGTCGCGGGTGTACCCGCTCAGCTTGACCAGGTCGACCTGCCGGATGTCCAGCGCCGCCGCCGCCACGATCGCGTCGTGCAGCGGGACCCGCGCCTTCGCCACCGCCTCGCCCGCCGCATCTCGCCGCGCCTTGACTTCGGCGAGGGCGGTGAGGGCGGCCTTTTCCTCCTCGACCGCGGCCTGATACGCGGCAGCGGCATCGGCCACGGCGCGCTTCGCGGCTTCGATCTTGACGGCGTCAGTCTCTGGCATGGACGCCATTCTCGCATGGACCGGGATGCCTCCACCATAGAGGCAGAATGCAGTCTGACCTTGACTACAATGCATTCTGCCTCTAGACTGAATACCATGCAGAACGTGATGGTCGGCCAGGTCAGCACCCGCAAGGGCGCCAAGCTCCACCTCTCCCTCAACGGCCTCGCCCACTGCGGCAGCGGCAACGGCCGGATCATCGGCCCGGCCCGCGAGCTCACCGCCGACAACACCCCGGCCCTCTGCCTCCGCTGCGCACACCGCGTCAAGGCGGTCGTGCAGGAGGACATCCACGAGGTCATGCGCCGCCGGGACCAGGTCGGCCTGCGCCGCCTGAACAAGCTCGCCGACGCGCTCCTCACCCCGGCCGAGGTCAAGGCCGAGGAGAAGACGATCCGCGAGATCGAGGCCGGGCTCAAGGCGACCGCCGAGGGGCGGCGCCCCCGGACCTTCGCCGAGATCCGGGCCGCGCACCTCGCGGCCGTGCAGCGCGACCGGATGGCGAGGGCCGAGCAGCTGGCCCTCGTCTAGCAAGACGGGCCCCGACCGGTGTGGAGACCAGCCGGAGCCCTTGATCCGCCCATACCTGCCAACACCAGGAGGACGAACCCGTGAGCATCATCGCAACCGCGCCGGTCCCCGCGCACTCGCGCATCGACCGGGCCGACACCCTGACCCTGCCCGTGTTCGACGCCGCCACGGCGACCGCCCTGCTCGTCGACCCGGTACTGACTGCCCAGGAGAAGATGGCGCGCCTCTCCCCCTCGGTGCCGTTCGAGGGCGAGTCCGCCGAACGGGCGGTCGAACACCTGACCCGCGCCGCCGGCATCGACCCGGAGGACGTCGCGATCGCCCACCAGTTGTCGGCGTTCCTGCAGGACCCGGGCAGCAACCCGGACAGCAAGGCGGAGATCCGCTCCGGCATCCAACGCATGATCAAGATCGCGGAGGACGTGGCGTTCCTCGCCCGCACCCACGACCAGATCAAGGCGGCCGTGGTCGCCGACCAGAACCTCACCGACGAGCAGCGGAGGGAGGCACTGGCCCACCTCGCCCCCTACGACGGGCAGGACGGATCGGTGGCATTCCGGGTCCTCACCGAGGAGGAGGACATCGAGGGGCTGTGGAAGGCGTTCGCGTCCGGTGCTCGGCTGGCCCTCGGCGGAGCCGACGATACGGCGGAGGCGTGGCGGTCGGCCCCGGTGAAGCCACTGGAGGGCGAGGCGCTGATCGAGTACCTCACCAAGCTGCGCGCCGAGTCCGACGCCGACCGTGAGGTCGGTGAGTGGTGAAGCTCCGCGTCTATGGCATGGCCGCCGAGGTCGCCGCCTTCGCCGACCTGCTTCGCCCCAGCGTGACCGGGCGGTCGGCGGCCGGGCCCGACGCGGCCCGGGACGCCGCCCACCGCGACTGGGTCCGCCGCTACGTCACCTTCGACCTGTACGGCGAAGCTGCGGATCCGGACCCGACCGCTCCGCGCTGCCCGTGGTGCAAGCTTCCGTACATCCTCGACCAGCACGGGCCGGCGAAGGGCGGCATGTCCTGGTCGTGCCGCCGCTGTGCACGGACGTTCATCCACGCCGAGGGCGGCGTGTACCTCGCAGCCGCCGAGGACGTCGCCACCCTCCAGGTCGGCGACCTGGTCCTGCTCCACGTCGGCTGGCGGACCGTGTTCGACGTCCGCGTCACCCGCGACGAGGTGGAGATCCGCACCGACGTGCCCACCGACCCGCTCACCGGGTTCCGGCTACGGCGGGTCCTGACCCGGCGCGAGATCAAGCCGTGGCACGACGGGCCCACCTACCCGCTCCTCGTCCACGTCGTCCGCGACGGCCAGCGGGCGGTGAGGGACCTGTGACCGCGTTCGTGAACCGCCTCGTCTACCGCACCGTCGCCGTCGCTGTGGCCCTCGCTGGGCTGGCCGCCTGGTCCGACCTGTCCCGCCTCGGTGGTGCCGGGTGATCGCCCTGTGCGCGGCAGCGACCGCGCTGATCACCGCTGGCATCTGCGTCGGCGGCGGCTGGGGCACGGCCCTGATCGTCCTGGGCCTGGTCGGCAACCACGCGTGGCTGACCGTCACGCTCGTTCGCTGGTGGCAGCGCGCGTCGTATCGGGCCCGCCTCACCCTCTTCGCGACCACGACCGCGTACGTCACCGGCTGGTTCGTCATCCGGGTCGCCGCCGGGCCGGTCGCCGCGTGGGTCCTCGCGATGGCCGGCATCGGCTACGTCGCCACGGTGGGCGGTGTCCTCGCGGCGACCGGCTACCTCGCCGCACACCATGCCAAGGCCACGCAGCACGCGATCGCCACCGGCAAGCTCAAGGAGATCACCCGATGAGCGACACCCGCACCGCGCTGCGGCTGTTCTACGTGGTCGTGTTCGGCGTCGCGCTGGTCGGCTCCGGGCAGGCCGCTACCGGCTGGCTGAACTGGTGGGCGCCGTTCGCGTTCCTGGCCGTCGGCGCGGTCGAGTTCGGCGGAGCCGTCTTGTCGATGCACGCCGACCGCCGCCGGCAGCTCGGCGAGCGGGCGATGTGGTCCCGGCTGCTGTCCGCCGCAGTGGCAGTCGGGGCGGTGCTGGTGAACCTCCTCGGACACTGGGAAGAACCGGGCCAGGCAGCGTTCTTCGCCGGCATGTCCGCCCTGGGGTACTCGGTCTGGCTGATCGACTCTGCGGCCCGTCGCCGGGATGCTCTGCGCGCGGCCGGGAAGCTGCCGCCGACCCCGCCGGTCTACGGCCTGGTGCACTGGCTGCGGCACCCGTGGCTGACCCGGCGTGCGCGGCACCTCGCCCTCGTCGACCCGACGCTGGGCCTGTACGGCAGTCTCGCCGCCGCTGAGGCCGCGGTGCGTACGGAGCGGCGGCAGCGGGCGCTGTCGAAGGTGCTGCACGCGAAGATCCGGCAGGCGACCGGGCCGGCCGCCGCCGACATCGCGGTGACGGTGTATGACCTGGACGAGGTCGCCGCCCGCCT
>NZ_JAVHUY010000038.1 GCF_031085175.1 Phytohabitans maris | reverse complement strand
CACCGGGCGGGCGTCGAGATCGTGGTACGCAGCTGCCCTCAGGCGGGCCGATCCGTACCACGATCTACTGGGACGATCCCGATCGAAGTGTCGATCATGGGATCGTCGCGGTCGCCCGGGATGCACCGTCGGCCGACCTTGATCAACTCAAGCTGACTGGCGTTGGGTCCGGACCGTTGCTCCCGCGACCTCAGCCTCCGCGCTAGGCGACCGCAACCCACCCGGCCCCGACAGGCCCGCCCGAGGCGTCAGGTGGCACTGGCCGTCGGTCAAGGACCGAGTCTCTGCTCAGCGGTACTGGAAGTACGTTATGGCGGCCTCATAACGTACTTCCAGTACCGCTGAGCGAGCCCACCCTTGGAATAGATCATCTAAATCTGCACGCGGGTCGGACACCGGGAGCGCACGTCGCAGCCTTGATTAACGTGAGCTGAGTGGCATTGCCGGCAGGTCCGCGCTTCCGGCCCGAGCTGACGTCGGCCGGCACCGTCGATCGCGGGGCGGGTGGTGGTGTGGGTGCGGGAGGGTGTTTGAGTTGGGCGCACGGACGGGGCAGCTCGAGAGCTGCGCGTGACATCGGCCTCCGCCCGGTGGCGGTGTCGGGGACAGCGGCCCGTGCGCGCCGCGCCCCCGCGGTCTTCGGCGGTGGTCTGGTGGCAGAGGGGCCCCTGGCGGGTCAGATACGGCGGGCGGTGCGGAAGCGGATGCCGTAGTGGCCGGAGCCGTCCAGGAGGGAGTCGCCGCCGGTGTCGCCCAGGGTGGGGCCGTCGGCCTTGGTGCGGCTGGAGATGAAGCGGTGCCGGCCGTCGCTGTCGACGCCGAGGTACATGCCCATGTGCTCGATGTGGTCGTTGAGGACCGGGCCGCCGTTGAAGAAGACCAGGTCGCCGGCGTTGAGGCGTTCGTACTCGCGGGCCTGGGTGCCGCGGTTGGGCATCAGCTGCGCGCCCGGGCCGAACTCGGCGATGGCGTAGGCGCGGCGGGGCAGGCCGGTGCCGGGCGTGTTGGTGCCGCGCAGGGGGTAGCCCATCCGGTAGCCGTACACCATGCGCAGGAAGCCGGAGCAGTCGAGGCTGCGGATGTGGTCGGGGTCGGGCCGTTCCGTCTTGCCGTCCGGAAACTCCCAGTCGACGCCGAGGTAGTCGTAGAAGTCGGAGCGTTCCGCGCGGCCGTCCGGGTCGGTGTCGGAGAGCGGGCCGAACGAGGCGTCGCGCTTGCCGCCGTCGACGTACTCCATGGCGATCGCGAGGGCGTCGGGACTCCGGTCGGCCAGTGCCTTCTCCAGCCAGGGGCGGACCCAGGTCTCGTCGGTGGAGTCCTTCTGCCAGGCCCGCGGCGCCAGGCGTACCCAGGCGTCGGTGGTGACCGTCGCGGCGGTGTGCGACGCCTCGGCGAAGGTGCGCGACGGGCCGGTCAGCCGTACCGTGCGGGCCTTGTCGGTGAAGACCGCGAGCGTCCTCCCCTCGGCGTCCACGACGAGCGTGCGTGCCGGTTCGCTCGCCCGCTCGAACCGCAGCTCCTCCACCGGCGGGGCGGACACGTAGTCGGGCGCGGCCGCGGGTGCCGCCGCGCCCTCGCCGCTCTGGCAGGCGGCGGTGCCACCCGCGAGCAGCGCGAAAACCGCCACGCCTGTCAGACCCCGATGCATCGACACACTCCCTCCACGAACGACACGACGGCTACGTCACCGGCACCAGGCCGGTCAGGATTCCGCTGATCACCACGCCGTAGGTGGCGGCCGAGACGACCGCGGTCGCGAGGATGGTCGCGCCCTTCGGTTGGCGGATCAGCTGGTACGCGATGAGGCCCGGCGCCACGAAGCCGAGCGTCTGGTGGGCGAAGAGCAGCGGTACGTCGCGCTGGATGACCAGGAACGCGGTCACCTGCAGCAGCACGCTCAGCAGCACGACGGCGGCGAAGAGGCGCTTGCCGTACAGGATGACGATCCGCTGCAGCACCTTCATGAGCGCGAAGGTCACCACCGTCATGACCACCATCACCGCCGCCTGGAGGCGGTCCTCCACCATGGCGAGCGCCATCCAGCCCGGCGTGATCATGCCGCCGGGGGAGAGGTTGGTGGTGAGGTAGCAGATCAGCGCGAAGATCAGCCCCACGCCGAGGCACATGGTGGCCAGTTGCGGGCTCAGTTCGCCGCCGGGCAGGAACGTCACCGCACGCTCCCCGCCAGTGCGGGCCGGCGCAGCCGGGCCAGCTCCTCCAGCAGCACCTCGCCCTGGCCGTGGATGTTGCCGACCGCGACCACCGAGGCGGTACCCCGCACCTGGCCCAGCAGCGCGTCGAGCAGCGCGCCGGGGCGCTGCCGTCCGCCCAGGTCGAGTACCCGACCCTGCCACCGTTCCGGGATCTTCGACAGCGCGCTGCGGGTCGGCTCGCCGATCAGCAGTACGCGGTCCGGGTCCAGCCGCGGCACCAGCGCTCCCATCTGCCCGTTGCGCTCGACCCGGTCGGGTCGGCAGTTGATGACCAGGTGCACCGGCCGGCGGATCAGCCCCTGCTGGGCGAGCTGGCGCACGTTGAGCAATGTGGACTCCGGGTCGTTGGCGGCGAAGACGTTGGCGAAGCGCAGCCGCCGCCCGTTCGCCTCGTACGTCTCGACGGTCAGCACACCCGGGTCGGGCGGCGCGCCGTACATGCCGGCCAGGGCGGCCCGCCGCTCGATGCCGACGAGCCGGGCGACGGCGAGCGCGATCGCCACGTTCTCCTTGAACGTGATCCAGCCGAACCCGCGCATCTCCTCGTCGGTGACCGACTCCGGGTCGACCGCGACGAGCCGGCAGCGCCGCTTGTCCGCCTCCTCCTGGAGGATGTGCAGCCGGTCCCGTTCGGCCGTCACGCAGATCCCGCCCAGCGGCATCGAGCGGCTCAGCGAGCGGGCCACGTCGTCGAGCGTCGGCCCCATCTCGGCCAGGTGGTCCTCGCGTACGTTGCAGAGCACGCCGATCGTCGAGCGGATCAGCTTCTGCTGGTTGACCTCCTGCAGCGCCGGCATCACCGCCATGCACTCCATGACCAGCGCGTCCGGGTGGAACATCGCGGCGCGGCGGACGATGCCGATCTGCTCGACCACGTTCGCGATGCCGAACTTGCGGTAGATCGGCTCCTCGCTGCCGTCGGTGAAGATGAACCGGGCGGCGGTACCGGTGGTCTTGGCGACCACGGCGAGCCCGCCGCCGCGCAGCGCGCCCGCACAGAGGCGGGTGATCGAGCTCTTGCCGCGGATGCCGTTGACCAGGATGCGAGTGGGGATCTTGCGGAGGTTGGCGTAGTGACCGCGCTGCTCGATGATGCCGGCGACCAGCAGCACGAGGCAGCTGGCGGCGAAGACGCCGTACAGGAAGAGCACCTCAGCGCCTCCCCACCCGGCGGGCGCCGGTCTTGCGGCGGTTGGGCGGGCGGCGCACGACGACCGTGGGCGGCGCGCCGGTGCCGCGCAGGCGCTCGGCGCCGCCGAGGCGGTTCGGGCCGTGCACCCGTACCTGGCGGCAGATCTCCAGGCAGCTCGCGATCGCGCCGATCTCGTCGGGGCGGTGCGGCGAGATCACCGTCTCGGTGTCGCCGTCGGCCATGCGGTCGGCCGCGGCGGCGACCCGGCGCAGCGGGAGGACCAGCACGAAGTAGTGCCAGCCGAGCGCGATCACGGCGAGGAACGCCGCGGCGCCGCCGAGGACCAGGCTCGCCCGGCGCAGGCTGTTGACCGGCAGGGCGAGGTCACCGACGGCCTGCTCGGCCACCACCGACCAGCGCAGGCCCGCGGCGGAGCCGGGCTCGGCGAGCGGGGTACCGGCGACCAGCGCCTGCCCCGCGACCTTCGCCCCGGTGCGCCCCTCGAGCGCGCCCCGTGCCGCCTCGCGCGCCTCGCCACCGGCCAGCGGCTGGAACGCCCGGAAGCCCTCGGTGTCGAGGATCGTGCGCAGCTCGGTGTCGACCACGCGTACCCGGCCGTCGGCGCGGCGCAGCAGGTCGGCGAGGCGGGCCACGTCGAACTCGACCACCACGCTGTGCCCGTCCGGCCGGTGCGCGTACGCGTAGATGACCGGCAGCCGCCCACCCGTGTTGGCCAGCCGCACGCCGCTCTCGCGGGGCAGCTTCTCCTCCTGGCGCAGCGGGTCCCGCCCAGCGGTGCTCACCACGCGCCCCTCCGGGTCGGTCACGTACGCGCCGCGGTACCGGTCGTCGCTGCCCACGAGCTGGTCCAGCACCGGCGTGAGCTGGGCGGGAGCCGTCTGGGCGCTCTGCGCGGCGGTGACCGTGGCCTGCCGCAGCCCGCCGTCGAGCGACTCGCCGAGCGCCACCGTCGCGGCGGTCACCTGGTTTTCGCTGTCCAGGACCACCTGCGCGGGTACCGGCACCGGGCCGCCGGCGAACGCGTACCCGAGCGCGCCGGACCAGCCGAAGACGACCGCCGGGACGCCGAGCAGCAGCACGACCGCGGGTACGCCGCGGGGGCGGGCACGGTCTTCGAGGGCGGCGCCGATGCGGCGTACCTCGGCTGGGCCTTTGATCTTGGGGCGCGGACCTGGATCGCCGCAGGCGTCCGCCTTCGCGCGGGCCAGCAGCCGGCGGACCGGACGGACCAGCGCGCGGCGCGCCACCAGGTACGCCAGCAACGCGGCCACGATCAGCCCGCCGGCGGGCGCCAGCCCCTTCCACGGCGAGCCGACGTCGATCACCGGCGCGGAGACGGTCGAGGCGACCGCGATGCCCAGCGAACCGACCGGCGCGGCCACCACCAGCAGCGCGCTCCCGGGCGGCCCGCCGGTCGAACGCACCGCCCGCCCCGCGCGGGTCTCGGCGAGCGTCTGCTTGATCACGTCGCCGGCCGGCCCGCCGGTGGGCGGCGCGCCCTGCACGACCCTGCTCTCCCCGCTGGGCAGCCCCACGAGCACGGACTGCTGGGCGTTGGGGGCCAGCCGCAGCGGGCGTACGCGCAGCGAGGTCATGCCGGCCAGCAGCCGCCCGTCGGGCAGCGGCGCGACGATCAACGCGCGCGGCTCGGCGCCCTGGATCAGCGGGGTGACGGTGGTGCGGGGTACCTCCTGCGGGACGTTCGCGACCGGGACCGGCTCACCGCGCGCGGCGACCGGGCGCCGGCTGGCCGCGTCGAGCACCGCGGCGCCGGCCCACGCCGTACCCCCGCCGGCGGCCGTGGCCAGCACCGCGGCCGGGTCGCCACCGGGCGGTACCTGCTCGGCGGCCGCCTCCATCTCCGCCACGCCGCTGGTCACCGTCGCGTTGAGACCCCGGGCCAGGCTGGTGACCAGCCGGTCCTGCGAGTCGACCACCGCCTGCGGAATCACCCGCCCGTGAAACATGCCCAGGTAGACGGCGCACACCACCGCGAGAACGAGCAGCGCGCAGAGCAGCGCCACAGAGGGTGCGCGGATGCCGCTCGGAAACCTCGGTGCCGGCAGTTGCTTGTCCAGTGCGATCCGACGCCATGCGACGAGAGGATCGGCGGCAGGCAGGATCACCTCGCGCCGTATGGGCATACCGACTTATACGGACCGCGACCGTGAGGAGTTCGGTCTATGCCTTCGTTTTCCGGGAGGTCGCCCCGTGGTCGGCTTCCGTGGGGTCGCTCTGTGGACGGCGGAGGGTGACAAATAGACTCGCTCGGGTCACCGGGCGCGTGCCACGCTCGGTCCACAGGCAGACGTTTCGAAGGGGGCAGTCATGGCCGCCATCTCCCGCGAGGAGGTCGCGCATCTCGCGCGCCTGTCGCGGCTCGCCGTAACCGAGGAGGAGCTCGACCTCTTCGCCGGCCAGCTCGACGTGATCCTCCAGGCGGTCGCCCGGGTGGGTGAGGTCGTGGCCGAGGACATCCCGCCGACCTCACACTCCGTGCCGCTCACCAACGTGCTGCGCGACGACATCGAGGTGCCCTGCCTCACCGCGGACGAAGCGCTCGCCGGCGCGCCCGACGTGGAAGAGGGCCGCTTCCGCGTGCCGCGGATCCTGGAAGAGGAGGTCTGAGCCGTGAGTGACCTGACCAGGATGAGCGCGGCGCAGCTCGCGGCCGCGATCGCCAGCGGCGAGGCCTCCGCCACCGAGGTCACCAACGCGCACCTCGAGCGCATCGCCGCGGTCGACGACCGGGTGCACGCGTTCCTGCACGTCGACGCGGAGGGTGCCCGGGCCGCCGCGCTCGACGTCGACGAGCGCCGCTCCGCGGGCGAGCCGCTCGGGCCGCTGGCCGGCGTGCCGGTGGGGGTCAAGGACATCGTGGTCACCCGCGGGGTGCCGACCACCGCCGGCTCCAAGATCCTCGAAGGCTGGCGCCCGCCGTACGACGCCACGATCGTGGAGCGCATGCGCGCCGCCGGGCTGGTGATGCTCGGCAAGACCAACCTGGACGAGTTCGCGATGGGCTCCTCCACCGAATATTCCGCGTACGGCCCCACCTACAACCCCTGGGACCTCGGCCGCATCCCGGGCGGCTCCGGCGGCGGCAGCGCCGCGGCACTCGCCGCCTACGAGGCGCCACTCACCGTCGGCACCGACACCGGCGGCTCCATCCGCCAGCCAGGAGCCGTCACGGGTACCGTCGGGGCGAAGCCCACGTACGGCGGCACCTCCCGGTACGGGCTCGTCGCGTTCTCCTCCTCTTTGGACACTCCCGGGCCCTGCGCCCGTACCGTCGAGGACGCCGCCCTGCTCCACGCGGTGCTGGCCGGCCACGACCCGCGTGACTCCACCTCCATCCCGCAGCCGGTGCCCGACGTGGTCGGCGCTGCCCGGCAGGGGGCGACCGGCGACCTGACCGGCGTGCGGCTGGGGCTGGTGCGCGAGTTTGGCGGCGAGGGCGCCGAGGCGGGCGTGACGGCCGCGTTCCGTGACGGCCTCGACGCGCTCACCAAGCTCGGCGCCGAAGTGGTCGAGGTCTCCTGCCCCAACTTCCAGTACGCGCTGCCCGCCTACTACCTGATCGCGCCCAGCGAGTGCTCCTCCAACCTGGCCCGCTTCGACGGCGTCCGCTACGGCCTGCGGGTCGGCGACGACGGCAACCGGGCGCTGGAGGAGGTCATGTCGCTGACCCGCGAGGCCGGCTTCGGCCCGGAGGTGAAGCGGCGGGTCATCATCGGCACGTACGCGCTCTCCAGCGGCTACTACGACGCCTACTACGGGCAGGCGCAAAAGGTGCGCACGCTCATCACCCGCGACTTCACCGCCGCCTTCGAGCGGGTCGACGTGCTGGTGTCGCCGACCACGCCGTTCGTGGCGTTTCCGCTGGGCTCGCGCACCTCCGACCCGTACCAGATGTACCTGGCCGACCTCTACACGATCCCGGTCAACCTGTACGGCGGCCCGGCCATCTCCGTCCCCTGTGGACTGTCGGAGGGGCTGCCGGTCGGCTTCCAGATCATGGCGCCGACCCTCGCCGACGACCGGATGTACCGGGTGGCGGCCGCGCTCGAGTCCGCCGTCGGCACGCTGACCCCCGGGGAGCTGTCATGACCGTCACCCTTCCGCCTTACGACGACGTCGTCGCCCGCTACGAGCCGGTGATCGGCCTGGAGACGCACGTCGAGCTGGGCACGAGGACGAAGATGTTCTGCGGCTGCCCGATCGACTTCGGTGGCCAGCCCAACACCCGGATCTGCCCGGTCTGCCTGGGGCTGCCCGGCTCGCTGCCGGTGGCCAACAAGGCCGCGATCGAGGCCACCATCCGGATCGGCCTGGCGCTCAACTGCACGATCGCCACCTGGTCGCGCTTCGCCCGGAAGAACTACTTCTACCCGGACATGCCCAAGAACTACCAGATCAGCCAGTACGACGAGCCGCTCTGCGTCGACGGCTGGCTGGACGTCGAGGTCGAGGGCGAGATCGTGCGCGTCGGGATCGAGCGCGTCCACCTGGAGGAAGACACCGGCAAGACGCTGCACGTCGGCGGCGCGACCGGGCGCATCCACGGCGCGACCGAGTCGCTGGTCGACTACAACCGGGCCGGCATCCCGCTGGTCGAGATCGTCACCAAGCCGGTCCCGGGCACCGGCGCGCTGGCCCCGATCGTCGCCCGGGCGTACGTGACCGAGCTGCGCGACGTGATCCGCTCGCTGGGCGTCTCCGACGTACGGATGGAGCAGGGCTCGCTGCGCTGCGACGTCAACACCTCACTCAGCCTGCCCGGCGCCGAGTGGGGCACCCGCACCGAGACCAAGAACGTCAACTCGCTCCGCTCGGTCGAGCGGGCAGTGCGCTCCGAGATCCTCCGCCAGGCCCCCATCCTCGACGCCGGCGGAAAGATCAAGCAGGAGACCCGCCACTTCCACGAGGACACCGGCGAGACCACGGCCGGCCGGTCCAAGGAGACGGCGACCGACTACCGGTACTTCCCGGAGCCCGACCTGGTGCCGCTCGCGCCGGACCCCGCCTGGGTCGCCACGCTGAAGGAGTCGCTGCCCGAGCTGCCGCGCGTGCACCGCAAGCGGCTGCAGACCGACTGGGGCCTGTCCGACCTCGACATGCAGTCGGTGGTCAACGCCGGCGCCGTCGAGCTGATCGAGGAGACGGTGGCGGCCGGCGCTTCCCCCGAGGGCGCCCGCAAGTGGTGGCTGGGCGAGCTGGCCCGCCGCGCCAACGAGGCCGGCGTCGAGCTCGTCGAGGTGGGCGCGACGCCGGCGCACGTGGCCGAGCTGCAGGGCCTGGTCGACGGGGGCAAGCTCAACGACAAGCTGGCCCGCACCGTGCTGGAGGGCGTGATCGCCGGCGAGGGTACGCCGACCGAGATCATGACCGCCCGCGGCCTGGAGGTCGTCTCGGACACCGGTGCCCTGACCGCCGCCGTCGACGACGCCATCGCCGCCAACCCGGACGTGGCCGCCAAGATCCGCGAGGGCAAGGTGGCGGCGGCCGGCGTGCTGGTCGGCGCGGTCATGAAGGCCACCCGCGGCCAGGCCGACGCCAAGACCGTCCGCGAGCTGATCATCGCCCGCCTGAGCTGACTGACGCCCGCCGCAGCCGCGCCCGCGTGCCCGTGGGCGCGGCTCAGCGCGTGGGCGTCGGGGCGGGGCGCTGGCCCTCGGCGGGCGCGGGGTGCACGTCTTCGATCACCTTGCGCTCCAGCGTGACCTGGGACTGGCCGGTGCCGCCCACCTTGATGTCGTCGTAGGCCTGCAGCGCCCGGGTCTCGCTGTCGAAGTAGAGCACCGACATCGCCAGCGGCAGCGGCTCCTCGTGCTCCAGCCCGCGCAGGCCGGCACCGCCCGTGGAGCCCTCCACCATCAGCCGCGTCGCCATCTGTCCGGGTACCTGGTCGAGCATGCGCACGTCGCGCTGGTGGGTGTGCCCGGCCAGGACCAGCGGGCAGTTGCCGGAGAGGGCGCCGGCCGAGGCCGGGTCGTGTACCAGGGCGATGTCGACCGGCTCCTTGGACCCGCGGATCGTCGCGGCCAGCCGCTCGCCGGCGCCGATCACCTGCTCCACGGTCTGCTTGGAGGTGCCGGAGCCGCTCGGTGAGGTCTCCTTGTCCGGGGTGAAGCGCGGGTCGCCGATGCCGGCGATCCGCAGGCCGGCCACATCGGTGATCGAGTTGTCGAGCACGATCGCGTTGGACTGGCGGGCCACGGCGGTGCCGGTCGCGGCCGAGTCGTGGTTGCCGCGGATGAAGACGTACGGGACCTTGAGCAGGCCGATCGAGGCCACGTACGACGCCTCCGGCTCGCTGCCCCAGTCGGTGATGTCGCCGGTGTCGATCACCGCGTTGATGCCGAACTGCTCCACGATCGTGCGCATCAGCGGCCACGCGCTCGGGTTGAGGTGCAGGTCGGAGACGTGCAGGACGCGGGTGGTGCCCTCCTCCGGCTGGTACACCGGCAGGGTGGAGACCGTGGTGTAGATGCGGCTCACGTTCGCGACGAGCTGCTGGAGCTGCTCGGCGTACTTGCCGTAGTCGTCCGCGATCCGCCGCGCGTCGCCGACCACCGCCGGCGCGTTGACCAGCAGCCCCTCGTAGCGCGGCTCCTCGATCGAGTCGGGGTGCAGGGTGGCGAACGCGCTGCCCAGGCTCGCCCCGACGATGACCAGCGCCAGCGCGCCCGACCAGGCCACCCGCCGTACGTTGCGGAAGACCAGTGCGGCCAGCGCCATGGCGAAGAGCACCGACACCGCGACCGTACGCATGCCGAGCTGGATGAGCCCCTTCTTGACGTCGTCGACGGCGGTCTGGCTGGCCCGCGTGATGCCCGCCGGGTCGTCGATCAGCGCCTCGGTGCGGCCCTGGTCGAGCGCGCCGAGGCTCACGTTGAGGTGGGTGGGGCCGTCGTGGCTGTCCAGGTGGAGCGAGCCGAGCGGCGGGATGGCCACCTCGGTGTCGCCGACGAACGAGGGAGCGACCGACATCTCCGCCCGGAACGGTCCCACGTCGGTCTCGGTGCGGGCGCCGAGCAGGACGCCGATCACCACACCGGCCAGCGCGACGGCGAAGACCAGCAGTCCGAGGCCGGCGCGGCGGGACGCGCGGCTGCGGAAAATCGACCCGATTCCGCGGAAACTCGACCCGATTCGACCCATGACGCGACGCACCGCCCAAGCGGTACGCCGGTCGCCTTCTGTGTGCTCTTCCATCACCGTGTTCTGTCGTGCCCAGGCATCCTCAGCCGAAACTAGCTCTTTCCGGCCCCGCCACCGGAGAAGACGAGCCGGATGATCCGGTCGTCTTCGGGCTTTGGCTCGCCCCGGCCGTCATGGTTTGACGTGGTTACCCAGAGTGAACCATCCGGTGCCGTGACGGCCGTGCGGAGGCGGCCGAACTCCCCGTCGAGCAGGGCGCGGGGCTGCCCGAAGACGGTGCCGCTCTGGGTGAGCTCGACCGACCACAGCCGCTCGCCGCGCAGGCAGGCGGTGACCAGCAGCCGCTCCACCGCGGCCAGTCCCGAGCAGGACGCCTCGGCCGGCGACCACGCGACGAGCGGGTTGACGAACTTGGGGTCGCTCGCCCGCCCCTCGACGGTGGGCCAGCCGTAGTTCTTGCCCGGCTGGATCTGGTTGATCTCGTCCCAGGTGCTCTGGCCGAACTCGGTCGCGTACATCCGCTTGCTCTCGTCCCAGGCGATGCCCTGCACGTTGCGGTGACCGTACGACCAGACCAGCGAGTTGGGGATCGGGTTTCCGGGTGCCGGCTTGCCGTCCGGCCGCATGCGCAGGATCTTGCCGCCGAGGCTGCGGGTGTCCTGGGCGAACCCGCGCTGGGACGCGTCACCGGTCGTGGCGTAGAGGAAGCCGTCCGGCCCGAACGCCAGCCGCCCGCCGTTGTGGATGCCGGACCGGGGGATGCCGGTCAGGATCGGTTCCGGCCGCTGCCCCAGGACGAGCTTGGCGATGCGGTTGTCGGTGGCGGTCGAGTAGTACACGAAGACGGTCTTGTCGGTGTCGTACTCCGGGGAGACGGCGATGCCCATCAGCCCGCCCTCGCCCTCGGCATCGACCTCGGCGAGCGTCTGGACGGTGGTGACCTTGAGCCCCTCGGTGCCGGACTCCGGCCCGACCTTGAGAATCTTGGCGGTGTCGCGCTCGGTGACGAGCGCGCCGCGGTCCGGCAGGAACGCGACGCCCCACGGCACCCGCAGCCTCGTGGCCAGCACCGTCGCGGCCACCTCCTGGCTGTTGCCGGCGGGCGCGGTGGCGGTCGCCGAGGGCGTGGGGAACGATGGCGGCTCACCCGCCTCGTCGGGCTGGGGCGGGCCGAAGGTGCACCCGCCGACCGCCAGGGTCAAGGCCAGGGCGGCGACGGTGGCACGGTACGGGGGGCGGGCGTCCACCCGGCCAGGGTAGCCGCGCCCGCTGTGATGAGAGGCGTCCACGCGCAGGACGAGGCGGACGCCACCCGCCAGGTTCCGCCCTTCTCCCACCCCCGGCGGGCTCAGGTGGGGGAGCGGGCGAACACCCACCCCCGCATCAGCAGGAACCGCAGCAGCGTCGCCCCGAGGTTCGCCGCGACCAGCACGGTCAGCTCGACCACCCGCCCCGCGCCGGGTGCCGCGGCCGCCAGCGCGGCGAGCGAGCCGCTGGTCAGCGCCAGCCCCAGCGCGAAGACCGCCAACCCCTGCGCCTGGTGCCGGACCGCGCCGCGCCGCCCGGTGACCCGAAACGTGAGCCGCCGGTTGGCCGCCGTGTTGCCGACGGCGGTGACCAGGAGGGCGAGGAGGTTCGCGGCCTGCGCGCCGGTCGTGCCGCGCAGGACCCAAAAGATCATCAGGTACGCGAGCGTGCTCGCCGCGCCCACCCCGGCGAAGCGGATCACCTGGCCGGTGAGCCCATGGGGTACGCCGGCCGGCGGTGCGGCGGGCTCCCGGCCGAGCTGACGTGCCAGGTCGCCCAGCGGGAGGCGGCCGGTGGCCAGCGCCCGCCCGAGCCGCCAGATCCCCTTGAGGTCGGCGACCGCGGTGGCCACGATGTCCACCCGGCTGTCCGGGTCGTCCACCCAGTCCACCGGTACCTCGTGGATGCGCAGCCCAGCCCGCTCGGCGAGCACCAGCAACTCGGTGTCGAAGAACCAGCCGGTGTCCCGTACCAGCGGGAGGAGCCGCTCGGCCACGTCCTTGCGGATCGCCTTGAACCCGCACTGCGCGTCGGAGAACCGGGCCGCGAGCGCCCCGCGCAGCAGCAGGTTGTACCCGCGCGAGATGAGCTCCCGCTTGGCGCCCCGCACCACCCGCGAACCGCGCGACAGGCGGGTGCCGATCGCGAGGTCGGAGTGGCCGGACAGGAGCGGCGCCACCAGCGGCAGGAGGGCGGCGAGGTCGGTGGAGAGGTCCACGTCCATGTACGCCAGCACCGGCGCGTCCGACGCCGACCAGGCCGCCGCCAGCGCCCGCCCGCGCCCCTTCGCCGGCAGGTGGAACGCCGCCACGCCGGGCAGATCCCGGGCCAGCTCCTCGGCGACGGAGAGGGTGCCGTCGGTGCTGGCGTTGTCGGCGACGGTGATCCGAAAGGGGTACGGGAACGTCCCGCTCAGGTGGGCGTGCAGCCGGCGCACGCAGGGCTCCAGGTCGCGTTCCTCGTTGTGGACCGGGATCACCACGTCGAGTACGGCGTCCGTGCGGTCCGCGGCCGCGGGCGCCGGCCCGGTGATCGAAGCGGTGGCCGTCATGACAGGTCGTAGAGGGTCGTGCCGCCGACCGTCGTGGCGGTGAAGTTCTCCGCCACCCAGGCCGCGATCCGCTGCGCCGCGTCGCTGCCGCCGTTGCTGCGCCCAAGTCCGCTGCCGATGAAGTAGTGGATCTTCCCCTCGGCCACGTACCGCTGGAACTGCTCCAGCGTCGGCGACGGGTCGCTGCCGTTGAAGCCGCCGATCGCCATCACCGGCAACTCGGTCGCGAGCTGGTACCCGGCCGCGTTGTTGGCGCCGATGGCCGCGGCGACCCAGGTGTACGAGCCGGCGTCCTCGGCCAGCGCGGCGGCCAGCTCGGCGCTCGGTGTGGTGGCGTCGAGCAGCCCGCCCATGCCACCGCCGTTCGTGCCGCCGCCAGGGCCGCCGCCGGGTGCCTGGCCGCCGCCCTGGAAGCCGGGGAAGCCCTGGCCGCCGCCGGGCGCCTGGCCACCGCCGTTGGCGCCGCCGCCCGGGAACCCGCCCCGGAAGCCGCCGCCACCGGGACCGCCACCGCCGCCCGGGCCGAATCCCCGGCCGCCGGCCACCGCCGGACCCGCGGTGGGGATGGAGCCACCGTGCGGCGTGCTGGCGGTGCTCACCGCGTACCCGGTGGGTCCGAGCAGCCCGGCACCGACCGCGGCGGCCGCGACCAGGGCGACCGCCCACCGGGCCAGGCGCCCGGCCAGCAGCAGCGCGCCGGCGGCGGCGAGGCCGAGCACGAGCACGGCGGCGCGCAGCCACGGGTGCCAGTCGGCGCTGCGGCCGAGCAGCACCCAGGCCCACAGCGCGGTGATCGCGGTGGTGCCGGCGAGGATCGCGGCGACCGCGGGGTTGGTCCGCTCCCGCCACAGCACGGCCGCGCCGACCGCCACGACCGCGCCGACGGCGGGTGCGAGCGCCACGTCGTAGTAGGCGTGGAAGATCCCCCGCATCAGGCTGAAGGTCAGGCCGGTGACCAGCAGCCAGCCGCCCCACAGGATCAGGCTCGCCCGGCTCCGGTCCGTGCTGAGCTTGTCGGCGCTCGCTTCGCTCGCGCTGCGTACCGGCTGCCGGCGCCGTCCGTCCTCGTCGCTTCGCTCCTCGGGCCGGACGTTGCCGGCCCCGGCACGCGGGGCGCGGCGCAGCAGCGCGAACGCGGTGACCAGCAGCATCAACGCGGCGGGCAGCAGCCAGGCGATCTGGCCGCCGTTCTCGGCGTCGAAGAGGCGGGTGAGGCCGGTCTGCCCCCAGCCGCCGCCCGGCCCGCCGCCGACGCTGCCGGTCTCGTCGCCGTTGAGCCGGCCGAGCCCGTTGTAGCCGAGCGTGAGCTCCAGGATGCTGTTGTCCTGCGAGCCGCCGACGTACGGCCGGTAGCGCGCCGGGACGAGCTCGACGATCGCCACCCACCAACCGGCCGCGACGAGCATCGCCAGCCCGCCCCACAGCACCTGTACGATCCGGCGGCGCAGCGAAGTGGGGGCGGCGACCAGGTACGCCAGCGCGAACGCCGGCACCACCAGCAGCGCCTGCAGCATCTTGGTGAGGAAGCCGAAGCCGACCAGCGCGCCGGTGAGCACGAGCCAGCGCGTACTGGCCGTCTCGATCGCCCGCACGGTGGCGTACCCGCCGGCCACCATCAGCAGCACCAGCAGCGCGTCCGGGTTGTTGAACCGGAACATCAGCACCGCCACCGGCGTCGTCGCCAGGATCGCCCCGGCCAGCAGCCCGGCGACCGGCCCGGACCAGCGGCGCACCGCCGCGTACAGCAGGGCCACCGACCCGACGCCCATCAGCGCCTGGGGCACCAGGATGCTCCACGAGCTGAGCCCGAAGACCCGTACCGAGAGCGCCATCACCCAGAGCGAGGCGGGCGGCTTGTCGACGGTGATCGCGTTCGAGGCGTCGGAGGAGCCGAAGAAGAACGCCTTCCAGCTCGCCGAGCCGGCCTGGGCGGCCGCCGAGTAGAACGAGTTGGCCCAGCCGGAGGCGCCGAGCCCCCACAGGTAGAGCAGGGCCGTCGCGACGAGCAGGACCAGCAGCGCCGGGCGCGTCCAGGCCGGGTCGCCGGCGGGTCCGCGCAGCAGGCGGGAGGCGACGTTGGTACGCCGGGCAGGCGCCGGCGTCGGTGTGGCCAGCACGGCATGGGGCAGTGTCGAGGTCATGCGGTCGAGGTTGGGGGCCGAAGCTGACCGGTCCTTGTCCCGTGGCTGTGTCCCGGCTGTGGGCTACTGTCGTGACCTGTGAAGGTCTGGATTCCGCACGAGCAGGGCGTCCACTTGATCGGCGAGGTGCCGTCCGGGGTGACGCTGGAGGTGGCGGCCCGGCCCGACGCGCTCCCCTCCGACCCGGCCGGCGTCGGGTTCTGGGTGCCGCCCTTCCTCGCCCAGACCGAGTCGGCGAGCCTGGCCGGCAAGATGCCCGACCTGCGGGTCGTGCAGCTGCTCTCGGCGGGCGCGGACGTGTGGGTGGGCAAGCTGCCCGAGGGCATGGTGCTCTGCGACGCGCGGGGCGTGCACGACTCGCCGACCGCCGAGTGGGTGATGACGGCCATCCTGGCGTACGTGCGGGCGTTCCCGGCGTTCGTGCGGGCCCAGGCGCGCGGCGAGTGGTCGTACGCCGAGCACACCCCGACCGACGAGCTCGCCGGCAAGCGGGTGCTGATCGTGGGGGCCGGCTCGATCGGGGCGGCGCTGGCGGCCCGGCTCGCGCCGTTCGAGGTGTCGGTGACGAAGGTGGCCCGCACCGCCCGGCCGGACGAGGGCGTACACGCCGTCGAGGAGCTGCCCGGCCTGCTCCCGCGGCACGACGTGGTGGTGCTCATCGTGCCGCTCACCGACCAGACCCGGGGCCTGGTCGACGCCGGGTTCCTGGCCGCGATGCCGGACGGCGCGCTGCTCGTGAACGGTGCCCGCGGCCCGGTCGTCGACACCGACGCGCTCGTCGCCGAGCTGGCCACCGGCCGCATCGCCGCCGCCGCGGACGTCACCGAGCCCGAGCCGCTGCCCGCCGGCCATCCACTCTGGAGCATGCCCAACTTCCTGCTGACCCCGCACGTGGGCGGCTCGGTCCGCGGGCTGCTGCCGCGCGCCTACAAGCTGGTGGGCGAGCAGCTGCGCCGCTTCACCGCCGGCCAGCCCCTGATCAACCAGGTCACCGACGGCTACTAGGGGTTGATGGGCCGTGATCGAAGCTCCCCTCAAGTCGTTCTAGCGACGTGAGGGGAGCTTCGATCACGGACGTACGTTTACTTCGCCTCGCCGAGCTTGACGAGGCGGGGGAGGTCGCGGTCGCGGACCGAGGTGAGCGGCACCACCTGGCCGTCGGTCAGGCGGGCCAGCACCCGGCCGCGGCGGTCGGAGCCGAGCTCGCTGATCTCGGACCAGCCGATGCGGCGCTCGCCGAGGAGGGCGCGCACCCGCAGCCCGTCCGGGCCGACCTCGGTGCCGGCGCGTAGCGCCCACGCCACCACGGCGATCGGCACGAGCAGGATGGGCAGGTAGTACCACCCAGCGCTGGCCAGCGGGACCGCGCCGATCAGGGCGACGAGGGCCGCGATCGCGATCGCGCCGTGCGGCCGGAAGCGGATCCGGCTTGGCTGGTCGGTACTCACCCGAACGATACTGTCACGGCCCGCTCGGCGCCGGCCGGCGGGCCGCGAGCCGGGCCGTTCCGGAGGCCGCTGACGTCGTACTATCCCTCCGGATCATCCCCTCGGTGGATGGAGACTGATCATCTGGCTCGATACTGACCCGTAACCCGTACGGCCGGCGTTTCGTTACCGGTCATAGGTGCGGTGTCGCCGCAAGCGAGGCCGTGCCATCCCCTCACCCCCTCGTGAAGAGGACCCGGCAGTGACAATGCCGTACAACCCCGACGCCAGCACCCGGTTCGGTGCCGTCCCCACAGTGGACATCGCCGTGGCCGCCGCGGCTTCGGTGTGTTTCGCCGGCTCGCTCGCCGGCCTCACCCCGCCGGCGTTCGGCTTCGTGACCGGCGTCGGCGGGATCGCCGCGCTGGTGACGTACCGGCTGTGGCGCCTCGCGCTGCAGATCCACGCCACGCGGCACAGCTACGGCCCGTGCCGCGGTGCCGGCTTCCTCGGCATGGGCTCGCTGTTCGGCGGTCTCACCGCGGTCGCGCTCACCCAGGTCGAGGGCGCGCACCAGGCCGCCGTGAGCGCCGTGGGGCTGGGCGGGGCCGTCGCCGCGTACGTGCTCGGGATCCTCCTGCTGCCCGGCGCCGCCACCACCCTCGGCATGCGCCTGCGCCGCGCGTGCGACGGGGTCAGCATCGGCGTCAGCCTCGCGTTCGCCGGCTGGCTGCTGCCGCCGCCCGGTGGCATGCCGCCCGCCGCGCTGGCCGGCATGCTCTTCGCGGTCGGCGGCCTCTCGATCGTCACCGTGACGGCGCTGCGCGCCGCCCGCTACCGCCAGGCCGCCATCCTCTGCGGTGCGGGCGCCGGCGCCGCCGTGCTCGGCCTCGCGATCCTGACCATGATGATCGCGTACGGCGTGAGCGACCGCGCCCTGCTCTACCCGGCCGCCCTGGTGGTGGTCGGACCGGCGCTGGTGCTGCTCGGCGCGTACCGCGCGGACGCCGACGGCGAACTCCCGCCGCCCGACGAGCCCGAGACCCGGCTCTCCGGCTACCCGCTGCTGACCGTGCCCGCGCTGCTCGCCATGCTCGCCGCGCTCTACCACCTGATCACGGTGGGTGAGTTCGACCACACGGCGATCCTGATCGGCCTCATGGTCATCCCCACCGTCGTGGTCCGCGAGATCATGGCCGCCGCCGACGTACGCCGCTACGCCCGCCGCCTCGTCGAGCAGGAGGCCCACTTCCGCTCGCTGGTCGCCGGCGCCAACGACCTCATCATGATCGTCAGTGAAGACCTCGTGGTGCGCTGGCAGTCGCCCGCCGCCGCCCGCCTCTTCGGCCTCTCCGACGCCGACGTGGTCGGCCGGCCGTTCCCCGCCCTGATGCACCCGGACGACGCCTCCGACGTCACCGCGCTGCTCACCGCCGTCCTGGCCGAGCGCCAGGCGCCCAGCCGCCCGCCGCTCGTCGAGGCCCGCCTCCGCGACGGGTACGGCGCCTGGCGCGACACCGAGTCCACTGTGGGCGACCAGCGCTCCGTGCCGGAGGTGGCCGCGCTCGTCGTGCACGTACGGGACGTTGGCGAGCGCCGCCACCTGGAGCGCACGCTGCACCAGCTGGCCTTCACCGACCAGTTGACCGGCCTCGCCAACCGCCGCGAGCTGATGCGCACGATCGTCAGCCAGCGTGAGGTGGCCGGCCACACCGGCGCGCTGCTCGTGATCGACCTGCACGGCATGGCCGACGTCAACGAGGTGCGGGGGCGCGAGATCGGCGACGCGGTGCTCATCGAGGTCGGCCGCCGCCTGCGTACCGCCGTCGGCTCCGACGACCTGCCGGCCCGCCTGGCCGGTGACGAGTTCGCGGTGGTCACGGTCGAGGGGCCGGTCCTCGCGTACGCGCTGGGCACCCGGCTGCTCACGATCCTCACCGAGCCGTACCAGCTTCCGGGCGCGATCGTGCACCTCAAGGTCAGCATCGGCCTGGCGGAGCTTTCCGGCGGTGACAACGTTGACGACGTACTCCGCCGCGCCGACCTGGCCCGCCGGCGCGCCCGCCAGCTCGGCCGCGACCGCATCGAGTGGTACGACGCGTACCTCGAAGAGCAGCTGGTCCGCCGGATGGACCTGGAGCGGGAGCTGCCCGGCGCCGCCGCGCGCGGCGAGCTCGACCTGGTGTACCAGCCGGTCCTCTCCCTCCCGGACCGCCAGCCGGTCGGCGTGGAGGCGCTGCTGCGCTGGCGCAACGCCACGCTCGGCACGGTCCTCCCCAGCGAGCTGCTGCCCGTGGCCGAAGACCTCGCGCTGATCGACGAGATCGGCCAGTGGGTGCTGACCACGGCCGTCCGGCAGCTGGCGATGTGGACGGTCCCCGGCCGGGAGCTGTGGATGTCCATCAACGTCGCCCCGCGCGAGCTGGCCGCCAACGACTACGTCACGCGCGTCAAGGCCGCCCTCGCCGAACGCTCGGTGCCGCCGGAGCTGTTCGTGGTCGAGGTCGCCGAGTCCCGCCTGCCCGCCGACGTCGCCCCGGTGGTCACCCAGCTGGCGGCGTTGAGGTCGCTCGGCGTCCGCACCGCCCTGGACGACTTCGGGGCGGGCCAGGCCTCGCTGCAGCAGCTCCGCCGCCTCCCCGTCGACCTGCTGAAGATCGACGGCACCATCATCGCCGCCCCGTCGGACCAGCTCCCCGCCGACCTCCAGGGCCACAGCCGCCCGCTGATCGACGTCGTCGCCGACCTGGGCCGCCGGCTCGGCGTGGAGATCATCGCCGAGGGGCTGGAGTCGGTCGCCCAGATCCGGCAGGCCCAGGAGGCGGGTTGCGGGCTGGGCCAGGGGTTCGCACTGGTGCGCCCCGCGCCGGCCGAACGCGTCGAGGCCTTCCTCGAAGAGCGCCGCGCCCCCTCCAACTGACCCCGGCGATCAATGCCAAGAGATCACAGCCGGGCGGCCTTGACCGGTTAGCGGGCCGGCGAAGCCGGCAACGGTCGCTGGGGTGCCGCCCTGGAGGATCTGAGCACCAGCGGTACCGGAAGTACGTTATGGCGACTCCATAAGGTATCTGGGGTACCGCTGGTCAGGCTCGGCGTGTGCGGGCCCGCCCCGGACGCCGACCGTGGAGGGTGAGGCGGCGGGAGCGGTCCGGACCCCGATGCCACTCACCCTGGTTTTGATCAAGTTCGGGCCGGAGATCCGGCGTGCGGTGGACCGCTACAGTCGCGCGCGTGTCCGAGCCCTTCACCACTGACGCTGCCATCCTGGACCGGATCCGCAGCACGCCGTCGATCGCCAAGCTGCTGACCGACTTCGACTTCGACATCGAGCGGGTCGCCAACGGGCCGGTCGAGGAGGTCCACCTCGCCAGCGGCGAGCCCCTCGAGATGGTCGCCGGTGACGCCTCCGGCGGCGCCTTCATGCTCGTGGGCGGTGGCGACGAGCGCCCCGTCGTGTACGTCGGCTCCGAGGGCGAAGGCGGCCTCATCGCGACCAGCCTGCGCGACGCGCTGGCGCTGATCGGGAGCGTCTCCAGCATCCACGACGCGACCGCCCGCCCGCTGGGCGACGACGGGGGTGCGGCCCTGCGTTCCTGGCTCGCCGAGGCGGACGAAGAGGTCCGGGAGGACTGGCCCGACCTCGACGCCAACCGGGTGCGGCTGCGCGAGGCACTGGACCTGCCGGCGGCCGACGGGCTGCTCGAAGCGCTCCACCGCCTGGCCGCCGACGAGGCCTACCGCCCGATCAGCGAGGCCGGTGACCGGTACCAGTCGATGCTGTGACGGGAAAGCGCCGCGGCCCGCAGGGTGGCCGCGGCGCCTTCCGCGCGAGAGGTCAGGCCGCCTTGTAGCCCGGCATCGGGTACGCCGCGAGCAGGTCGCGGACCTCGCCCGCGATCCGGTCCAGCGTCCCGTCGTCCTCCTTCACCGCCGCCGTCACGGCCTCGTCCATCCACGCGGCCACCTGCGGCATCTGCGCCTCGGTGAGACCCCGCGTGGTCAGCGCCGGCGTGCCCAGCCGGATGCCGGACGGGTCGAAGGGCTTGCGGGTGTCGTACGGCACGGTGTTGTAGTTGAGTTCGATGCCCGCCCGGTCCAGGGCCTTGGCCGCGGGCTTGCCGCCGATGCCCTTGCCGGTCAGGTCGGCGAGGATCAGGTGGTTGTCGGTGCCGCCGGAGATGAGGTCGAAGCCCCGCTCGATCAGGGCGGTGGCCAGCGCCTTCGCGTTCGCCACCACCTGCGCGGCGTAGTCCCGGAAAGCCGGCGTGGCAGCCTCGCGCAGCGCCACCGCGATGCCGGCCGTGGTGTGGTTGTGCGGGCCGCCCTGCAGGCCCGGGAAGACCGCGCGGTCGACCGCCTTGGCGTGCTCCTCGGTCGACAGGATCATGGCGCCGCGGGGGCCGCGCAGGGTCTTGTGGGTCGTGGTGGTGATGACGTCCGCGTGGCCGACCGGCGTCGGGTGGGCGCCACCGGCGACGAGGCCGGCGATGTGGGCGATGTCGGCGGCGAGGACTGCGCCGACCTCGCGGGCGATCTCGGCGAACGCGGCGAAGTCGATCGTCCGCGGGATCGCGGTGCCACCGGCGAAGATGACCTTCGGCCGCTCGCGCCGGGCGAGGTCGCGGACCTCGTCGAAGTCGATCAGGCCGGTCTCGCGCGACACTCCGTACGAGACGGAGTTGAACCACTTGCCGGTCGCGGAGACCGACCAGCCGTGGGTCAGGTGGCCGCCCATCGGCAGCGACATGCCCATGACCGTGTCACCCGGGTCGAGAAACGCCAGGTAGACGGCGAGGTTGGCGGGAGACCCGGAGTACGGCTGGACGTTCGCGTGGTCGACGCCGAAAAGTGACCTGGCCCGCTCGATCGCGAGCGTCTCGATCTGGTCGACGAACTGCTGGCCCTCGTAGTACCGCTTGCCCGCGTACCCCTCGGAGTACTTGTTGGTCAGCACCGTGCCGCTCGCCTCGAGCACCGCCTCGGAGACGTAGTTTTCCGAGGCGATCATCCGAAGCTTGTCGTGCTGGCGCTGGGCCTCACCCTCGACGAGGCGGGCCAGCTCCGGGTCGGCGGCGGTCAGGTGTGGAATCGGTGGTACGTGCACAGCGACCTCCTGGCATGTCAACGATGACCGGCACCCAGGCGCGCGGTGCCGCGATCGTGGTCGCTCCCCGGTGGTCGGTTCCACCTCAATGCGCCAGTCGCGAGTACCCGACGAGCTTAGCGAACGCCCATCCCGCCGCGGCGCGGACACCAGAAGACGTCAGGGGCGGGCTGGCCTTCCCGCGGGCACCGCTGCGGCCGGCGGCGAGCTGGCGCTCGCCGACTTCCCCGGCCTCCGCTGCCGGCTCCGCGGGGCAAGCCCACCGCGGCGCACGCACAGACAGGGCTTTATCTAGGCGGGACTTGGCGCGGCGGTGCTGCCTCGTGGGGTGAGATGGGCGGTCTCGTCCTGGTAGGCGCCGATCTCGCGCCCCTCGATCGCGGCGAGCAGCTGGCGGGCGGCGTGCGCGCCGTACGCGGGGATGTCGCGGCCCAGCGCGGTCAGCGGCGGGTGGGTCAGCTGGCAGAGCGCGGAGTCGTCCCAGGCCACGATCGACAGGTCGCCGGGGACCGCCAGCCCCATCTCCTGGGCCACCGCCAGGCCGGCGATCGCCATCACGTCGTTGTCGTAGATGATCGCCGTCGGGCGGCCGGCCGCGCCAAGCAGGCGGCGGGTGGCCCGGGCGCCTTCCTCGCCGGTGTAGTCGGACGGGACGGTCAGCGACTGCTCCAGCCCGAGCCGCTCGCCCGCCTCGACGAACGCCTTGCCGCGGATCTCCGTGTGCAGCAGCCCGGGCAGGCCGCCGACCCGCGCGATCCGGCGGTGGCCGAGCGCGACCAGGTACTCCATCGTCTCCACCAGTGCCGCCGCGTCGTCCGCCCACACGCTGGCCAGCGTGCCGGTGTGGCCCGGCCCGCCGATGACCACCGCGGGGAGCTGGAGCTCCTCCAGCACGGGCACGCGCCGGTCGTCGACCCGCAGGTCGCAGACGAAGACACCGTCCACCCGCCGCTCGCCCCACCAGCGCCGGTACACGGCGATCTCGGCGTCCGGGTCGGCGACGACCTGGAGGGTCAGCGCGTACGAGCGGGCCGAGAGCTCGCCCTCCACGCCGCTGATCAGCTCCATGAAGAACGGCTCGATGCCGAGGATGCGGGCCGGGCGGCAGAGGGCGAGCCCGACCGCGTTGGCGGTGGCCCCGGAGAGCGCGCGGGCGGCGCTGTTGGGGTTGAACCCGATCTCCTGCGCGATCGCGATGATGCGCTGCCGGGTCGCCTCGGAGACGCCGGGCTGCCCGTTGAGGGCATACGACACGGCGCCTTTCGAGACTCCGGCACGCCGCGCGATGTCTGCGATGGTGGGTCGCTTCACGCCACGCTCCTTAGCCACAAGCCGTCCTACGCTACCGCGCGACCAGGCCCACCATGTCATTGACGTCTCCCGATGGCCGGTCGTACCGTGTGCCTACTAAACCGGTTCAGTCGAAATCTATCGATGATGTGGCGCGAGTCATAGGAGGCACCCATGCGTACGCGATTGGCGGTGGCCGCGGCCGCGATAACCGCTCTCGTGGCCGGCTGCACCACCTCCGGCGGCGGCGACGAGCCGGCCCAGGAGGCCGAGGGCCCCGCGAGCCTCACGTTCTGGAACACCGGATCCGACGAGCACGCGGCGGCGCTCCAGGCCGTCGCGGACACCTACAAGCAGTCCCACCCGGACGTCACGATCAAGGTCCAGGCACTCTCCTGGGACGACGGCCACGCCAAGGTGCTCACCGCCGCCACCGCCAGGACCGGGCCGGACATCGTCTCCGGCGGCATGTCGTGGGGCATCGAGTTCGGTGAGCTGGGCGGCATGATCGACCTCAACGCGCAGGAGATCGGCGACATCAAGGCGCAGACCCGGCCCGAGGTGCTCAAGGCGATCACGTCGCCGGGCGGCGAGGTGTACGGCGTCTCCTTCGACAACGCCTTCTACCTCCTCTTCTACCGTCCCGACCTGCTCCAGAAGGCAGGGCTGAGCGGCCCGCCGAAGACCTGGGAGGAGCTCACCGCCGCGGTCACCAAGCTCAAGGCCGCCGGCGTGAAGACCCCGCTGGTGGAAAACTGGAACACCTTCGAGTGGCTGCCCTGGTTCAACTGGCTCAAGCAGGCCGGCGGCGCCCTCTACGCCGACGACTGCTCCAAGGCCACCATCGACAGCGACCAGGCCGTGCTCGCCACCGCCACCTGGGCCGACCAGTTCCGCAGGTACGGCGTGCCGAAGGCGGCCACCGACTCCGCCGCCGGCCTGGCCAACGGCGAGGTCGCGATGGCGATCGACGGTTCCTGGGTGGCCAACGCGATCGACAGCACCCACCCGCAGCTCAAGGGGAAGTGGCAGGTGGCCGCGCTGCCGACCGGACCGGCCGGCGCCGGCACGTTCGTGGGCGGCCGGATCATCGGCGTGATGTCGTACACGAAGTACCCGAAGGCGGCCACCGAGTTCATCAAGTGGCTCTACACCGACGAGGCCATCCAGCTGCTGCAGAAGGAGGTCTACAACAAGTCGGGCGAGCTGTGGCTCTCGCCGCGGGCGGACCAGATCGACACCCTCAACACCACGGACAACGTCAAGCAGACGCTGAAGACCACGATGGAGACGGTCAGCGGCCCGCCCAACTGCAAGGGCTGGGAGGTGAGCCAGGCCGAGGTCACCAAGAAGCTCCAGTCGGTCGTCAACGACAACGTCGACCCGAAGAAGGCCCTCTCCGAGGCCGCGACCATCATGAACACCAACCTCAAATAGACCCCATGGCGACGACCACGACCTCACCCTCCGCGGTGGTCCAGGTTTCCCATCGGGTACGCCCGGGGAAGCGCTCGCCCGAGCTGCGGCGCATGCGGCTGCGGCGGGCGCTTCCCGGTTACCTGATGCTGCTCCCGTTCGCCGCGCTGTTCGTCGGGTTTCTCGTGTGGCCGCTGGCCAACTCCCTGTACTTCGCGTTCACCAACTACAACGGGGTCAAGCCACCGTCCTTTGTGGGCATAGACAACTTTCGGCGACTGTGGTTCGAGGACGAGCGCTTCGGAAAGGCGCTCGTCAACTCGTTCGTCTACGTCGCCGCCGCCGTCACGCTCACCACCGGGCTCGCGCTGGCCCTCGCGGTCGCCTTCCGCGGCACGAGCTGGCGTGACCGGATCATGCGTACCCTCTTCTTCCTGCCCGCGGTCACCTCCACCATCGCGGTCGCGCTGATCTGGCGGTGGATCTTCACGGTCGAGGACTTCGGGCTCGCCAACACGGTCATCGGGTGGGTCGGCGTGGAGCCGGTGCAGTGGCTCGCCACGCCCAGCCTCACCATCCCGATCCTCGTGGTGATGGCGGTCTGGGGCGGCTGCGGGTACGGCATGGTGATTTTCGTGGCCGGGCTCAACGCGATCCCGGAGGAGCACTACGAGTCGGCGCGGCTGGACGGCGCGAGCGCGTGGCAGCAGTTCTGGTACATCACGCTGCCGCAGCTCAAGCCGGTCACCACGTACGTCGTCATCACCAGCCTCATCTCCGCGTTCCAGGTCTTCGAGGCGGTCTACATCGTCTTCCGGGGCGTCAGCAGCGTGGGCGGCGTGCAGGACAGCGGCCTCATGCTGGTGCCGTACCTCTACGACATGGGCTTCACGAAGTTTCAGCTCGGCTACGCCTCGGCGATCGCCTGGTCGCTGTTCGTCGTGATCTTCGTGGTGAGCATGATCCAGCTCAGGGTCACCCGCGCGCTGAGGGAGCTGTGATGCGACGGAGCCTCTGGCCCACGCTCGGCCGGATCCCCCTGTACCTCTTCGGCCTCACCATGCTGGTGCCCTTCTACTGGATGCTCACCGCGGCGTTCAAGCCGGTGCCGGAGCTGACCAGGAACCCGCCCAGCTTCGTGCCGAACGACCCGTCGCTGGACGCCTTCTACGACCCGAGCTACACCTCGGAGCAGCGTGGCCAGCAGGTGGTCGCCGGGCTCTTCCAGCGCTTCGGCGACGTGCCGGGCGGCTTCGGGCGGTTCATGTTCAACAGCCTCTTCGTCGCCACCGCCATCACCGTGCTGTCGCTGCTGCTCGCCTCGCTCGCCGCGTACGCCCTCACGAAGATCGACCTGCCCGGAAAGCGGGTCATCTTCGTGGTCATCGTGGCCTCGATGATGGTGCCGTGGCAGGTCAGCCTCATCCCCAACTACCTCATCGTGCGCAACCTCGGCTGGCTCAACAGCTACGAGGGGTACATCGTCCCGGCGCTCGCCAAGGCGTTCGTCGTCTTCTTCCTCGTGCAGTACATGCGCTCGATCCCGGACGACCTCGTGCACGCCGCCCGGGTCGACGGTGCGGGCGAGTGGCGGATCTGGTGGCGGGTGGTGATGCCGCTGATGCGGCCCGCGCTCGCCGCGATGGCCATTTTCGTGGTGCTGGCCGAGTGGAACAACTTCCTCTGGCCGCTCATCATCGTGCAGAGCGACAGCATGGCCAACCTGCCCGTCGCCCTCTCCCGGCTGAACGCGTCGAACGCGTACAACCCGCAACACTTCGCGGTCATCATGGCCGCGTCCTTGCTCACCTCCCTGCCCACCGTCATCGTTTTCCTCATCTTCCAGAAGCACTTCACCAGGGGCATCGCGCTGTCCGGGATCAAGGGGTAACCAAACATGAGCGTCCTTCGACCGCTGCACGACGGTTGGACGGTGGCATCGGCCGACTCGTCGGTCGGCCCGGTGCCGGCGGCCGTTCCCGGCTGCGTCCACACCGACCTGCTGGCTGCCGGCCGCATCCCCGATCCGCACCTCGACGACAACGAGACCGCCCTGCGCTGGATCGGGCACACCGACTGGGTGTACGAGACGGCGTTCCACTGGAACGGCACCGAGGAGTCCCGTGTGGACCTCGCCTGCGCCGGCCTCGACACCGTTGCCACGGTGACCCTCAACGGCACCGCGCTCGGCACCACCGCCAACATGCACCGCTCCTACCGGTTCGACGCCCGCCCGCACCTGCGCCCGGGGGAAAACCGGCTGCGGGTCCACTTCGGATCCGCGTACCGCTACGCCGAGGAGGTCCAGGCGCGGCTCGGCGAGCGCCCCAACGCGTACCCCGAACCGTTCAACTTCATCCGCAAGATGGCCTGCAACTTCGGCTGGGACTGGGGACCCAACGTGGTCACCGCCGGCATCTGGCAGCCGATCGGGCTGCACAGCTGGGGTACCGCCCGGCTCGCCGGCGTCCGTCCACTGGTGACGGTCGAGGACGGGGTCGGGCGGGTCGCCGTACACGTGGAGGTCGAGCGGGACAGCGACGAACCGCTCGCGCTGAGCGCGGCGGTGGCGGGTGTCCGGGCGGAAACCACCATCGCGCCGGGGGAGCGCACGGCCGTCGTGACGGTCGAGGTCCGCGATCCCGAGCTCTGGTGGCCCAGGGGGTACGGGGAGCAGGCGCGCCACCCGCTCGACGTCACCCTGCGCTCGGCGGCCGGGGACGCGGTCGACACGTGGCAGCGGCGGATCGGCTTCCGCTCGGTGCGGCTCGACACCGCGCCGGACGCGCATGGCACCCCGTTCACCCTGGTGGTCAACGGCGTGCCGGTCTTCGCCCGGGGCGTCAACTGGATCCCCGACGACACGTTCGTCACCCGCGTCACCCGCGAGCGGTACGCGGAACGGCTCGCCCAGGCCTGCGACGCCAACGTCAACCTGCTCCGGGTCTGGGGCGGTGGCCGGTACGAGTCCGAGGACTTCTACGACCTCGCCGACGAGCTGGGGCTCCTCGCCGTACAGGACTTCCTCTTCGCCTGCGCCGCCTACCCGGAGGAGGAGCCGATCGCGGCCGAGGTGGCGGCCGAGGCGCGCGAGCAGGTCACCCGCCTCGCCAGCCATCCCAGCCTGGTCGCCTGGTTCGGCAACAACGAAAACATCTGGGGCTTTCACGACTGGGGCTGGCCGGAGCGGCTGGCCGGTCGCAGCTGGGGCGAGGGCTACTACCTGCGGGTGCTGCCGGCGATCGTCGCCGAGCTCGACCCGACGCGCCCGTACTGGCCGAGCAGCCCGTACTCCGGCCGCCCCGATCTGCACCCCAACGAGCCGGCGCACGGCAGCATGCACATCTGGGACGTGTGGAACCAGAAGGACTACACCCACTACCGCGACTACCGCCCCCGGTTCGTCGCCGAGTTCGGCTACCAGGCCCCGCCCGCGTACGCCACGCTGCGGCGCTCGATCAGCGACGAACCGCTGAGCCACGACTCACCCGGCATGCTCCACCACCAGAAGGCGATCGACGGCGACGCCAAGCTCCAACGTGGACTCGACGCGCACCTGCCCCCGCCCCGCGACTTCGCCGACTGGCACTACCTCACCCAGGTCAACCAGGCCCGTGCGGTCGCGCTCGGCATCGAGCACTTCCGGTCGCTCCGTCCACTGTGCATGGGTACGGTCGTGTGGCAGCTCAACGACTGCTGGCCGGTCACCTCGTGGGCGGCGATCGACGGCGACGGCCGGCGCAAGCCCCTCTGGTACGCGCTGCGCCGCGCGTACGCCGACCGGCTGCTCACGATCCAGCCGCGCGACGGCGACCTGGTGCTCGTGGCGGTCAACGACAGCGCCGACCCGTGGCGGGGCCCGGCCAGCGTCACCCGCCTGGCCATCTCCGGCGAACCCCGCGCCAAGACCGCCGTCGACCTGGACGTGCCGCCGCGCTCCGCCGTCACGCTCCCGCTGCCCGGCGAGCTGACCGGCGGCGAAGACCCGCGCCGCGAGCTGCCCCCGGCCGAGCTGCCCCCGGCCGAGCTGCCCCCGGCCGAGCTGCCCCCGGCCGAGCTGCCCCCGGCCGAGCTGCCCCCGGCCGAGCTGCCCCCGGCCGAGCTGCCCCCGGCCGAGCTGCCCCCGGCCGAGCTGCTCCTGGCCGAGAGCGACGGGCGGCGGGCGTGGTGGTTCTTCGCCGAGGACAAGGACGTCGCCTACCCCGCCCCCGAGTACGAGGCCACCGCCGAGCCGGTCCCGGACGGCTGGCGGGTCACGGTGCACGCCGGCACGATCCTGCGCGACCTGTCCCTCTTTCCGGACCGCCTCGACCCGGCCGCCTCGGTAGACGAGTCGCTGGTCACCCTGCTGCCGGGGGAGTCCGCGACCTTCCTCGTCACGTCGGCCACCACTCTGGACGGGCCGGCGCTGACGCGCCACCCCGTCCTCCGCTGCGTCAACGACGTCCCCGCGCGTTGATCAGGGAGCTGGTGGAGCGACGCGCCGCGCGACACGCCCACCAGGTCCCTGATCAACGGGGAGTCGGTCAGGGGACCAGGCGGTAGGCGCCGTCGCTGGCCGAGGTGGCCATCGAGGCGTACGCGCGGAGCGCGGCCGAGACCGGGCGGTCGCGGTCGACCGGCGTGTACGGCTTGACGCGCTTCTCCTGCGCGATCCTGCGGGCGTCGAGCACGTCGGCCGGGACGTTGAGCTCCAGCGACCGGGCCGGGATGTCGATGACGATCTCGTCGCCCTCCTCGACCAGGGCGATCAGGCCGCCACCGGCCGCCTCGGGGGAGACGTGGCCGATGGAGAGGCCCGAGGTGCCGCCGGAGAAGCGGCCGTCGGTGATCAGCGCGCAGGCGCGACCCAGCCCGCGGCCCTTGAGGAACGAGGTCGGGTAGAGCATCTCCTGCATGCCCGGCCCGCCCTTCGGCCCCTCGTACCGGATCACGACCACGTCGCCGGCCTGGACCCGCTTGTTGAGGATGCCGTCGACGGCCGCCTCCTGCGACTCGAAGACGCGCGCCGGGCCGGCGAACCGCCACACCTCCTCGGGTACGCCGGCGGTCTTGACCACGCAGCCGTCCGGCGCCAGGTTGCCGTGCAGGATCGCGAGCCCGCCGTCGGCCGTGTACGCGTGGGCCCGGTCGCGGATGCAACCCTGCGCCGCGTCCAGGTCGAGCCGGTCCCAGCGGTTCTTCGTCGAAAACGGCTCGGTGGTGCGCACCCCGCCCGGCGCGGCGTGGAAGAGCTCGATCGCCTCCGGCGTCGCCGTGCCGCCGCGCACGTCCCAGTCGGCGAGCCAGTCGTCCAACGAGGGGGCGTGCACCGAACGGACGTCGCGGCGGAGCAGGCCGGCCCGGTCGAGCTCGCCTAGGATGGCCGGGATGCCGCCGGCGCGGTGCACGTCCTCCATGTGGTACTTGGGGGAGTTCGGCGCGACCTTGGACAGGCAGGGCACCCGGCGGGAGATCGCGTCGATGTCCGCGACGCTGAAGTCGAGCTCCGCCTCGCGGGCCGCGGCCAGCAGGTGCAGCACAGTGTTGGTCGAGCCGCCCATCGCCACGTCCAGCGCGACCGCGTTTTCGAACGCGCTCCGCGAGGCGATCGACCGGGGCAGGACCGAGGCGTCGTCACCCTCGTACCACTGCTTGGCGATGTCGACGATCAGCCGGCCGGCCCGCTCGAAGAGTGCCCGGCGCGCGGCGTGGGTGGCCAGGGTCGAGCCGTTGCCCGGGAGGGCGAGGCCGATCGCCTCGGTGAGGCAGTTCATCGAGTTGGCGGTGAACATGCCGGAGCAGGAGCCGCAGGTCGGGCAGGCGGAGCGCTCGATGCCGCCGAGCTGGTCGTCGGTGACCGCGTCGTTGGACGAGGCGATCATCGCGTCGATCAGGTCGATCTTGTCGTGCACGATCCCCTCGATGGCGATCGTCTTGCCGGCCTCCATCGGGCCGCCGGAGACGAAGACCGTGGGGATGTTGAGCCGCAGCGCGGCGATCAGCATGCCCGGCGTGATCTTGTCGCAGTTGGAGATGCAGACGAGCGCGTCGGCGCAGTGCGCGTTGACCATGTACTCGACGGCGTCGGCGATCAGCTCGCGGCTGGGCAGCGAGTAGAGCATGCCGCCGTGCCCCATCGCGATGCCGTCGTCGACCGCGATCGTGTTGAACTCGCGCCCGACGCCGCCCGCCTCGGCCACCGCGTCGGCGACCAGGCCGCCGAGGTCTTTGAGGTGCACATGCCCGGGTACGAACTGGGTGAAGCTGTTGGCGATGGCGACGATCGGCTTGCCGAAGTCGTCGTCCGTCATGCCGGTGGCGCGCCACAGGGCGCGGGCGCCGGCCATGGTGCGACCGTGCGTGGAGGTCTTCGACCGCAGCTCAGGCATGAAACCAGTCTGTCACGTTTCAATATTCGGGATCGGAGAAGGGAGTACCCGTCCGATTAGGCGCTTCGTGCCAATAAGGTGCGAGTCGCACATGCAGTCCCCCACGGTGCGCCGATATCCGGCAGCATTGTTCGCGTGCCCCTCCCCTCGGTGGTGGCGGCCGTCGCGACGGCAGGCGTGGTGTTCGCGCTGGTCTGTGTCGTGTTGCTGGCCGCGTCGGCGCGAGCGCGCGCTGGTGTGACCCGCCGTGCCCACCGGCTGCTCGCGGCGGGCGTGGCCATCGGTGCCCTCACGACCGCCGGCGGCATCGTGGCCGGCGTCGCCGTGCGAGACCATGTCGTGCACGGCCAGCCCGACCGGACCGCGCTGGGTGGCCTGCTGGCGCTCGGCGTCGCGCTGAGTGGCGGGCTGCTGCTGGCCGGCCTGCTCCTGCTCCCCGGCTCGGCGCGCTCCCGGTCCCGCACGCTGCGCTACCTGCTCGACGCCCTGGTGATCGCGGCCGCGGTGTGGTTCGTGGGCTGGGTGGCGGTCTCCAAGCCGGCGCGGGTGCTGGGCGAGCACACGCCGCTCTGGTGCGTTCCCCTGCTCGTCCCGGCCGCGATCGCCGCGCTGGCGCTGGGCGTCGGCGCGATCACGGCGATGCGCGCCCCCGCGCCGCGCGGCCCGATCGTCTGGGTGGGCGCGGGCGTGACGCTCGCCGCCGTCGCCGGCATGGGCCTGGCCGGCGGGGTGTGCCAGGGCATGGCCGCGCTGGTCGACGCGAGCGCGGTGGCGCTGCCGGCCGCGCTCGGCGTCGTCGCGTTCGCCGCCCGCCGCACCGATCGGCCGGCCGCCCCGCCAGGGCCGGACGGCGACGAGGGCTTCGAAGACGAGGAGCTGAGCCGCCGCGGCAGTGCGTACGCGTTCCTGCCGATGGCCGCGATGGCCGCCTCCGCGTTGATCCACCTGGTCCGCGGCGGCACCTTCGACATGGTCGGCATCGTGGTCGGCAGCCTGGAGGGGTTCGCCCTGGTGGGGCGGCAGTTCCTGGCCCTGCGCGACGTGAAGGGGTACGCGGAGCGCCTGCGCGACCGGGAGGCGTACTTCCGCGAGCTGGCGCACACCGACCCGCTCACCGGCCTGGCCAACCGGCGCGGCCTGCTCACCGCGCTGGAGGAGGAGCGGGCGGCCGGCGCCGAGGCGGTGCTGCTCGCGCTCGACCTCGACGGCTTCAAGAACGTCAACGACATGCGCGGTCACGACGTGGGCGACGCGGTGCTGGTCGAGGTCGGGCAGCGCCTCCGGATGAACCTGCGCCCCGGTGACGTGGCGGCCCGGCTCGGCGGCGACGAGTTCGCGGTGCTGATGTGGGCCCGGCCGGCCGAGGCCAAGCGGGCCGCGGCCCGGCTGCTCGGCGCGCTCGGCGGGCCGTACGAGCAGGAGACCGGCACGGTCTTCCTCTCGGTCAGCATCGGGCTGGCCGGCTGCGCGACCGTCCCCGACGTGACCACGCTGCTGCGCAACGCCGACATCGCGCTGCGCTGGGCCAAGTCGCACGGGAAGAACAGGGTCGAGCTCTACGACATCGAGTACGACGTGAAGCTGCGCCGCCGCACCGAGCTGGAGCACGAGCTGCGCGGCGCGATCGACCGCGACGAGCTGCACCTGCAGTACCAGCCCGTCGTGATCCTGCCCGACGTGCGGCCGGTCGGCGCCGAGGCGCTGCTGCGGTGGCAGCATCCCACGCTGGGCAAGGTGGGGCCGGACGAGTTCATCCCGCTCGCCGAGGAGTGCGGGATGATCAACCGGCTCGGCGCGTGGGTGCTGCACCAGGCCTGCCACCAGCTGTCCCGCTGGCTGGCCGAGGGGCACGACGTGTGGGTGTCGGTCAACGTCTCTCCCCGCGAGCTGCACGCCACCGGATACGTCGACCAGGTCAAGGACGCGCTGCGGGCGCACCGGGTGCCGCCGCAGCGGCTGGTGCTGGAGGTGACCGAGCACGCCGTCTCCACCGACGTCGAGGAGCTGATCCGGCGGCTGCGCGACCTGCGCGAGACCGGGGTGCGGATCGCGCTCGACGACTTCGGCGCCGGCTACTCCTCGCTCGGCCAGCTCCGCCGGCTCCCGGTCGACATCCTCAAGATCGACCACTCGCTGGTGGTCAAGGAGATGGTCAAGGTCGTCGTCGCCATCGGTCACCAGTTCGGGCTGGAGGTCATCGCCGAGGGCATCGGCGAGCAGCCACAGATGGCGATGGTGGTCGACGCGGGGTGCAAGCTCGGCCAGGGCTACCTGTCCGGCTGGCCGGTGCCGGCCGAGCACTTCGAGGCCCGGCTGGAGTCCGTCTCGTCACCCGCTCGGGTCGTGCCGGTGCCCGGGCAGAAGAGTGACAGAGACCAAAATGCAGGGCCAACGTCACGCCGCGCCCAAAATATGAGAGCAGTTGACTCAGCGCGTGAGATGCGTCAGGCTTAGCCGCATGCCGACTTGGTCGTCTCGAGTACTTACCTGAGCGCACTCTCCGACTCGGAGAGTGCGCTGGCCCCGTGCGTTCGCACGCGGGCCTTTTTTGTGCCTTGCAAAAAGCCGATGTGACCCCGAGACCACCACCACGAGCCAGAGGGCTGAACGCCATGACGAGACCAACACCTGAGACCCTCGCCCACCGCGCACCGTCGCCGGCGATGCTCGCCGCCGCGGCCAACGCCGCCACCTCCGCGGCACCGCCCGCCCCCGCCAAGGTCTCCGGCGCGGTAAGCCTCGTCAAGTCGCTCGAGGCCCTCGGGGTCGAGGTGATGTTCGGCATACCGGGCGGCACGATCCTGCCGGCGTACGACCCGATCTACGACTCCTCCGTCCGGCACATCCTGGTCCGCCACGAGCAGGGCGCGGGGCACGCCGCCACCGGGTACGCGCAGGCCACCGGCAAGGTCGGCGTCTGCATCGCCACTTCCGGGCCGGGCGCGACAAACCTTGTCACCGCCATCGCCGACGCGTACATGGACTCGGTGCCGATCGTCGCGATCACCGGCCAGGTGTCCCGGCCGGCGATCGGCACGGACGCCTTCCAGGAGGCGGACATCCAGGGCATCACGCTGCCGATCACCAAGCACAACTACCTGGTGACCACGGCGGACGAGATCCCGCGGGTGCTGGCCGAGGCGTTCCACCTCGCCTCCACCGGACGCCCCGGGCCGGTCCTCGTCGACATCCCCAAGGACGTGCAGCAGGCACAGACCACGTTCAGCTGGCCGCCCACGCTGGAGCTGCCCGGGTACCGGCCGACGCTGCACCCGCACGGCAAGCAGATCCGCGAGGCCGCCCGGCTGATGAGCTCGGCCCGCCGCCCCGTGCTGTACGTCGGCGGTGGCGTGCTCAAGGCCGAGGCCACCGACAGCCTGCGCAAGCTGGCCGAGCTGACCGGCATCCCGGTCGTGACCACGCTGATGGCGCGCGGGGCGTTCCCCGACTCGCACCCGCAGCACCTGGGCATGCCCGGCATGCACGGCACGGTCGCCGCGGTGTACGCGCTGCAGAAGGCCGACCTGCTGGTCGCGCTCGGGGCCCGCTTCGACGACCGGGTGACCGGCAAGCTCGACTCGTTCGCGCCGGACGCGGCGATCGTGCACGCCGACATCGACCCGGCCGAGATCGGCAAGAACCGCACCGCCGACGTGCCGATCGTGGGCGACGCGCGGCACGTCATCGACGAGCTGATCCAGGCCGTCTCGGCCGAGCGGGCGGCCGGCCGCACCGGCGACCGCACCGACTGGTGGGCCCAGCTCGACGACCTGCGCAAGCGGTACCCGCTGGGCTGGGACGACCCGACCGACGGCACGCTGTCCCCGCAGTACGTCATCAAGCGGCTGGGCGAGATCGCCGGGCCGGACGCGGTCTACGTCGCCGGCGTCGGCCAGCACCAGATGTGGGCCTCCCAGTTCATCTCGTACGAGAAGCCGCACACCTGGCTCAACTCCGGCGGCGCCGGCACGATGGGGTACGCGGTCCCGGCCGCGATGGGCGCCAAGGTCGGCAAGCCGGACACCACGGTGTGGGCGATCGACGGCGACGGCTGCTTCCAGATGACCAACCAGGAGCTGGCCACCTGCGCGCTGGAGAGCATCCCGATCAAGGTCGCCATCATCAACAACGGCAACCTCGGCATGGTGCGGCAGTGGCAGACGCTCTTCTACGGCGAGCGCTACTCCAACACCGACCTGGGCACCCACAAGCACCGCATCCCCGACTTCGTCAAGCTGGCCGAGGCGCTCGGCTGCATCGGCCTGCGCTGCGAGAGCGCGGCCGACGTCGACAAGACCATCCAGGCGGCCATGGAGATCAACGACGCGCCCGTCGTGATCGACTTCGTGGTCGGCAAGGACGCGATGGTCTGGCCGATGGTCGCCGCCGGCACCAGCAACGACGAGATCATGTTCGCTCGCGACATGCGCCCGAGCTTCGACGATGACGACCTGTGAGGTTGAGCGATAGATGACCAAGCACACGCTCTCCGTTCTGGTGGAGAACAAGCCCGGGATACTGGCCCGCGTGGCCGGCCTGTTCGCCCGCCGGGGGTTCAACATCGACTCGCTCGCGGTCGGGGAGACCGAGCACCCCGAGGTCTCCCGGATGACCATCGTGGTCAACGCCGAGGAGTCCCCGCTCGAGCAGGTCACCAAGCAGCTCAACAAGCTGGTGCACGTCCTGAAGATCGTCGAGCTGGACCCGACCGTGGCGGTCCAGCGGGAGCTGCTCCTGGTAAAGGTCCGGGCCGACCGCCCGGTCCGCTCGCAGGTGCTGGAGACGGTCAACCTCTTCCGCGCGCGCGTCGTCGACGTGGCGCCGGACACGCTCACGATCGAGGCGACCGGCACGGCTGACAAGCTCGACGCGCTGCTGCGCGACCTCGAACCGTACGGAATCAAGGAAATGGTGCAGTCTGGCATGGTGGCCATCGGGCGCGGCTCGCGTTCGATCACCACGGGTCCGGCGCTGCGCGCCGCCTGACATCGTTCGGCGGCCGCGGGCACCGCGGACGCCCGGAAACGAACCAAGAAAGGGAAGAAATGGCCGCTGAGGTCTTCTACGACGACGACGCCGACCTTGGGATCATCCAGGGGAAGAAGGTCGCCGTCATCGGGTACGGCAGCCAGGGTCACGCCCACGCGCTCTCCCTCCGGGACTCCGGCGTCGAGGTGCGGATCGGCCTGCCGGAGGGCTCCAAGAGCCGGCCGAAGGCGCAGGAGCAGGGCCTGACCGTCGGCACGCCCGCCGAGGTCAGCGCCTGGGCCGACGTCATCATGCTGCTCGCGCCGGACACCGCGCAGCGGAAGATCTACGCGGAGTCCATCGCGCCCAACCTCACCGCGGGCAAGGCGCTCTTCTTCGGGCACGGGCTCAACATCCGGTACGGGCTGATCGAGCCCCCGGCCGACGTCGACGTGGCCATGGTCGCGCCGAAGGGCCCGGGTCACCTGGTCCGCCGCCAGTACGTGGACGGCAAGGGCGTACCGTGCCTGGTCGCCGTCGAGCAGGACGCCAGCGGCAACGCGCTCGCGCTCGCCCTGTCGTACGCGAAGGGGATCGGCGGCTCCCGGGCGGGCGTCATCTCCACGACGTTCAAGGAGGAGACGGAGACCGACCTCTTCGGCGAGCAGGCGGTGCTCTGCGGCGGTGCTTCGGCGCTGGTGCAGACCGGCTTCGAGGTGCTCACCGAGGCCGGCTACGCGCCCGAGGTGGCGTACTTCGAGTGCCTCCACGAGCTCAAGCTGATCGTCGACCTCATGTACGAGGGCGGCATCGCCCGGATGCGGTACAGCGTGTCGGACACCGCCGAGTACGGCGACTACACCCGCGGCCCGCGCGTCATCGACGAGCGGGTCAAGGACGAGATGCGCCGGATCCTGGGCGAGATCCAGGACGGCAGCTTCGCCCGCGAGCTCATCGCCGAGGACGACGCCGGCCGCCCCAACTTCAACAAGTATCGGGAGCAGGGCGCCGCACACCCGATCGAGGACACCGGCAAGAAGCTGCGGGCCATGATGAGCTGGGTCGACCGCCCGATCACCGAGACCGCCTAGTCGGCTGTATGCGAGGCGCTCTCCGGTTCGCCGGGGGGCGCCTTGATCACGATCTGGCCGAGACTGCGTTACCAGCACATTGCGCGCGTGGAACTATTACGATCGGCGCCCCCCACCCACCCCCCAATCTGTGTTCGCTTACGCGCACTTAATCGAACCCTCAGGTACCGTCGATTCATGCGTCTGGAGCAACCGCACCGAACCGAGCGCTTCGGCGCCGTCCGGATCCATGAGCTTCAGCGCGTCATCGAGCTGGACTCGGGCGCGCAACGCGGCGCTGACCAGGGTGGATCCCATAGCCAGTTGGTGCCGCCCGACGCCATGCGAGCGGTCGAAGAGCAATTGGTCGTCGTTATTCCGTGCATGAATGAGACACGCAGAGTAATTGAGGGTGTGCTCTCTGGAATTCCGCACGACTGCCTCATCATTCTCGTGAGTAACAGTGCTCGCACGCCTGTCGATCGGTACGAGATTGAGGTGCAGAGCCTGGAGCAGTTCTGCCGCTCGGCGGAACGGCCGGCCATAGCGATACACCAGCGCGACCCCGGCCTCGCCGCTGCGGTCAAAGCGGCCGGCATGCCGGAGCTGATCGACGACGAAGGCCTGGTCCGCACCGGTAAGGGCGAGGCGATGCTGATCGGCATGGCGATGGCCGCCATGACCGGCCGCCGCTACCTGGGCTACGTCGACGCCGACAACTACGTCCCCGGCGCGGTCAACGAGTACTGCAAGGCCTACGCGGCCGGCCTGCACCTGGCCTCGGCCGACAGCCCGTACTCGATGGTCCGCATCTCCTGGCACTCCAAGCCCAAGCTGCGCGACGGCCGGCTCTTCTTCAGCCGGCGCGGCCGCAGCTCCGAGGTCACCAACATGTTCCTCAACCGCCTCGTCGCCGAGTACTCCGGCTTCGGCACCGAGGTGATCGCCACCGGCAACGCCGGCGAGCACGCGCTCAGCCTCGAGCTCGGCATGCGGATGCGGCTGGCCGGTGGGTTCGCGGTGGAGCCGTTCGAGTACGTCGAGCTGTTCGAGCAGTTCGGCGGCGTGCTGCCGGTCGTCGCGACGCAGGTGCTGCCGCACTCCGTACCGGTGTTGCAGATCGAGACGCGTAACCCGCACTTCCACGACAACAAGGGCGAGGACCACGTCAAGGGCATGCGCATGCAGGCTCTCAACGTGCTGTACCACTCGCCGGTCGCGCTGCCGGCCGTGCGCGAGGCGATCCTCGAGTTCATGGTCAGCGAGGGCGCGCTGGCGCCGGGGCAGGAGCCGCCGCGCGAGCGGATCTACCCGCCCGTGGGCTCGCTCTCCTTCGGCACGTTCCTCGACGCGCTCAGCTCGGAGGCGACCTCGTTCCGGCAGGTGGGGCGGGTGCTCGCCGACATCGATCGGCACCCGGTCGGGTAGGCGCCCCCGGGGCGGGCAGGGCCCGGTCCGAGCGAGGGGCGGAGCGACGGGCGGGAGAGGCCGGAGTCAGGCGCCGGTTACGTCGCATTTGTAAAGGGTTGTGAGGGCGCTCACGCCGACGCGGGAGCGACGGAGCGTCCTCGTGCGCCTACGATCGCCGAAGAGGGCACGCACGCTTTCCCCGCGCCGATCGTCGCGTCCTGGCGGCCGGTGTGGCGGAGGGCGGAGACCGCGAGAGCCGTCCGCTCGCGGGGAGGCGCAGAGCGCAGAGCGGCGCGCTGTCACGGCCACACACTCAAGGTCGACGCGCTGCCACCAACCCGCCCACAAAACCCTACGAGGACAGATGACACCCGTCGCATTGACTCCTGTCGTACTGATCGCTGAAGAGCTCGCTCCCGCCGCCATCGACGTGCTCGCGCACGACTTCGACGTCCGTCACGTCGACGGCACCGACCGCCCAGCACTCCTCGCCGCGCTGGCCGAGGCCGACGCCGTGATCGTCCGCTCCGCCACCCAGATCGACGCCGAGGCGGTCGCCGCGGCTCCGCGCCTCAAGGTCGTCGCCCGGGCCGGCGTCGGCCTCGACAACGTCGAGGTGCCCGCCGCCACCGCCCGCGGCGTCATGGTCGTCAACGCGCCCACCTCCAACATCGTCTCCGCCGCCGAGCAGGCCCTCGCGCTGCTGCTCGCGGTCGCGCGCAACACCGCCAGCGCCAGCGCCGCGCTCAAGGCCGGCGAGTGGAAGCGCTCCAAGTACACCGGGGTGGAGGTCCAGGGTAAGACCGTGGGCGTGGTCGGCCTCGGGCGCATCGGCGTGCTCTTCGCCCAGCGGATCGCCGCCTTCGGCACCCGCCTGATCGCGTACGACCCCTACGTGCAGCCGGCCCGCGCGGCCCAGCTCGGCGTCCGCCTGGTCGGGCTGGAGGAGCTGCTGCGGGAGAGCGACTTCATCTCGATCCACCTGCCCAAGACGCCGGAGACTGTGGGCCTCATCGGCGAAAAGGAGCTGGCGATCGTCAAGCCGGGCGTACGGATCGTCAACGCCGCCCGTGGCGGGCTGATCGACGAGCAGGCGCTCGCCGACGCCATCGCCGAGGGGCGCGTGGGCGGTGCCGGCATCGACGTGTACGCGAAGGAGCCGTGCACCGCGTCGCCCCTGTTCGCGTTCGACAACGTGGTGGCCACCCCGCACCTGGGCGCCTCCACCGCCGAGGCGCAAGACAAGGCCGGCCTCGCGGTCGCCAAGAGCGTCAAGCTGGCGCTGCAGGGCGAGTTCGTGCCGGACGCGGTCAACGTGCAGGCCGGCGGCGTGGTCGCCGAAGACGTGCGCCCGCTGCTCCCGCTCGCGGAAAAGCTCGGCAAGGTCTTCACCGCGGTCGCCGGTGGCGTGGCCGCCAGCGTGACCGTCGAGGTGCGGGGCGAGGCCGTGGCCAACGAGGTCTCGGTGCTCAAGCTCGCCACCACCAAGGGCCTCTTCGCCTCGGTGGTCGAGGAGCAGGTCACGTACGTCAACGCGCCGCTCTTCGCGGCCGACCGGGGCGTCGAGGTCGACCTCGCCACGTTCGCCGACTCGGTCGACGAGCCGACGCTGGTGACCGTCCGCGGCGCGCTGCCCGACGGCCGTACGGTCAGCGTCTCCGGCACGGTGGTCGTCAGCGGCACCCGGGAGACCATCAAGCTCACCGAGGTCGACGGCTTCGACATCGAGCTCACCGCCGACGGCATCCTGCTCTTCTTCCGGTACGTGGACCGGCCCGGCGTGGTCGGCGCGATCGGTTCGATCCTGGGCGAGTCGGGCGTCAACATCGCGGCCATGCAGGTGGCCCGGCGCGAGGCCGGCGGCGAGGCGCTGATGACGCTCACCGTCGACTCCTCGGTCGGTGCCGAGCTGCTCACCCAGTCCGCCGACGTGATCGGCGCGACCGCGGCGAGCGCGGCCGACCTGCGCGACGAGTAGCCACCTTTACGTGATCAAAGCTCCCCTCAAGTCGTTCTAGCGACTTGAGGGGAGCTTTGATCACGAGGGCGTCATACGACCCGGCTCGGCGGCGGGTAGACCGTGCCGTCCTGCAGGTCCAGGAGCATGAGGTCGTACTCGCCGGCGAAGTGCTCGATCGCCTCCAGCACGGCGTCGGCGCACGACTCGGTGAGGCACATCAGCACGTGGTCGGTCGCGACGTGCAGGGGAGTGTCGGCCCAGGGAGTGTCCGGGACCGGCTCCTTGTCCGGGTACCGGGCGGTCAGCTCGGCGTAGAAGGCCCCGATCCGGCGGTCGACTTCGCCCTCCGCGTGCTCACCTTCGCGGCACAGCTCATGCGCCGCCCGTACGTCCGCTGGCGTGGCGCCATCGTCCAGGGCCCACACGACGAGGTCAAAACTCACGGGCACAGATATTGCCATCCGGTGAACGATCGGGGGTGCCCACCCCGCGCGACACGCTGCGGGGGGTGCTTGCCTTGCGCGAGGTCGGCCCGAATCGATAGCGTGTTCACTTGGTTACGCACCGCGTGGGCCGGTCTTCGGGTGACGCGGCCGGCGAGGTGTGTTTCCGCACCTCCCGTGTGCGCGAGCCACGCGTACCCGAACTGCCGATCAGCCTCCGCGGTCACTTGCCGAGACCGCGGAGGCTGATCTTCCTTACCCCCTGGAGTAGAGCTCTCGTGCCCGATCCCGGGCCGGCCTCCGCGCCGGTGACGTGGTCACCGCCCCGGCTCAGGCGGGACGGCAGTCGGCGAAGAGCATCCGGTAACCGTCCACAGTGGGAAACCAGCCCAGCCCCGCCGGCCCGGCGGCGAAGAGGGCCGTGGCGTACGCGTCGGCGATGGCCAGGTCGGGACCGGTCACCACGGCCGAGCCGACGTGGCGCACCGTCGCTCCGGTGTGCGGGTCGACGACGTGACCCCGGTGGCCGGTGATGCCGGAGGTGCCGACCGCGCCCTCGGTCATCTCCAGCACCATCGCCACCCGGCGCGGCTCGCGCGGGTCGTGGATCGCGACGCGCCACGGCCCGCCGTGCGGCGCGCTGCCCCGTACCGTCAGATCCGCCTCGCTGACCACGGCGTAGTCGCTGATGCCGGCGGCCCGCAGCCGGGCCGCGGCCCGCTCCACCGCCCAGCCCTTGAGCAGCCCGCCCGGGTCGAAGCCGCCCGGCACCGCCCACGCGTCGAACCACCCGTCGGTGGCCGCGCGCATCGCGTCGCAGCGGGCCACGATGTCGGCGAGCGGCGGGTATGCCTCCGCGGTGACCTCGCCCCGGCGCAGCAGCGACACCAGGCTGCCGCGGCGCAGCGGGCTGTAGGTCACGTCGATCGCGCGGAGCTCGGCGACCGCGTCGGCGATGGCCAGGCTGACCGTGCGGCGGGTCATCCACTCGGGCGCGACGAGCATCAGCGAGAAGTCGGCGGCCGAGGTGTGCACCGCGTGCCGGGCGACCAGGCGGCCGGTGGCGGCCGCGGTGGCCGCCCCGAACGGCCGGTTGGCCTGACCCTGGTAGCCGAGCCAGAGGTCGGCGCGCCCCCGCCCGTCTCTGGGTCGCGCCGCCCGTGCGACGCTTCGGCTCGGCAACGGGGCCCGCTGGATCGTCATGATGGAGAAGGTAGGCCCTCAAGTTGACCGGATCATGGGGATTGCCTGAGAAAGACCTGTGTACCAAATCTTGGGACTCGCGTACCGAGAACCGAGACGGGCGATTAACGTTCCTTCAGCACGAGCATGCATAGGCCGGAGGGGTTCGACGTGGCACGCATCGCGGTGGTCGCCGGTGACGGCATCGGGACCGAGGTGGTCGCGCAGGCCCGCAAGGTCATCGACGCCGTGCTCCCCGGGGTCACCGCGACGGAGTACGACCTGGGCGCCGCCCGCTACCACCGCACGGGCGAGGTGCTGCCCGACTCCGTGCTCGCCGAGCTGGCCCAGCACGACGTGATCCTGCTCGGCGCCGTCGGCGACCCGACCGTGCCGCCCGGCGTGCTCGAGCGCGGCCTGCTGCTCAAGCTCCGCTTCGCCTTCGACCAGTACGTCAACCTCCGCCCCTCCCGCCTCTGGCCGGGCACCGCCAGCCCGCTCGCCCAGGTCAAGCCCGGCGAGATCGACTTCGTGGTGGTGCGCGAGGGCACCGAGGGGCTGTACGCGGGGGCCGGTGGCTCGCTGCACCGCGACACGCCCGCCGAGGTCGCCACCGAGGAGAGCCTCAACACGCGGCACGGCGTCGAGCGGGTCATCCGCGACGCGTTCGGCCGGGCGCAGCGCCGCGAGCGGCGCAAGGTGACGCTGGTGCACAAGACCAACGTCCTCACCCACGCGGGCTCGCTGTGGTCGCGCGCCTTCGAGGCGGTCAAGGCCGAGTTTCCGGACGTCGAGACGGAGTACCAGCACGTCGACGCCGCCGCCATGTTCCTGGTGACCCAGCCGCAGCGCTACGACGTGGTGGTCACCGACAACCTCTTCGGTGACATCCTCACCGACATCGCCGCCGCCGTCACGGGCGGCATCGGGCTCGCCGCGAGTGGATGCATCAACCCGTCGCGCGAGTTCCCCTCGATGTTCGAGCCGGTCCACGGTTCGGCTCCGGACATCGCCGGCAAGGGCCTGGCCGACCCGGTCGCGGCCGTGCTGTCGGCGTCCCTCCTGCTCGACCACCTCGGCCACGCGGACGAGGCCCGTCGAGTATCCGAGGCGGTCGCGGCCGAGCTGGCGTCCCGTACCCCGGGTGCCCCGCTGCGCACCGCCGAGGTCGGCGACCGGCTCGCCGCCGCTGCCGCGGCGTAGCCGCTCCTCTTCCCCCTTCTTCACCCCCGCGCTTTTAACGAGCGTTCGGGGTATCCTGCACTCCCATAGTTACGGAGGTTCCAGCGCGATGAGCGGTGGTGACAAGCTCGACTTCGAGATCCGTCCGAATCCTCAGCCGGTATCGGCCGCCGAGCGCGCCGCGCTGCTGGCCAACCCGGGCTTCGGTCGCATCTTCACCGACCACATGGTCACGATCCGGTACGCCGACGGTAAAGGGTGGTACGACGCCCGGGTCGAGGCGCGCGGCCCGATCCCGATGGATCCCGCCTCCGCGGTGCTGCACTACGCGCAGGAGATCTTCGAAGGGCTGAAGGCGTACCACGCGGCCGACGGCGGTGTGACGATGTTTCGCCCGGACGCCAACGCCCGGCGGTTCAACATCTCGGCCGAGCGCATGTCGATGCCACACCTGCCCGAGCAGGTCTTCCTCGACTCGCTGCACCATATCGTCGAGATCGACCGCGAGTGGATCCCGGCGACCGAAGACAGCAGCCTCTACCTGCGCCCGTTCATGTACGCCAGCGAGGTCTTCCTCGGCGTGCGACCCGCGCTCGAGTATCTCTACGTTCTGATCGCCTCGCCCGTCGGCGCCTACTTCTCGGGCGGCGTCAAGCCGGTCGCCGTGTGGATCTCCCAGGAGTACACGCGGGCCGCACCCGGCGGCACCGGCGCGGCCAAGTGCGGTGGCAACTACGCCGCCTCGCTGGCCGCCCAGGCCGAGGCCATCGAGCACGGCTGCGACCAGGTCGTGTTCCTGGACGCGGTCGAGCGCAAGTACGTCGACGAGCTCGGCGGCATGAACGTCTTCTTCGTCTACGACGACGGCACCATGGCCACCCCGCCGCTGACCGGCACGATCCTGCCCGGCATCACCCGCGACTCGGTGCTGGCGCTGGCCGCCCGCGAGGGACGCACGGTCGAGGAGCGCCCGGTCAGCTTCGACGACTGGCGCGCCGACGCGGCCAGCGGCCGCCTCCGCGAGGTCTTCGCCTGCGGCACGGCCGCGGTCATCACCCCGATCGGCGTCGTCCGCACGCCCGACGGCGAGTTCACGATGGGCGACGGCGGCCCGGGCGAGGTCACGATGGCGCTGCGCGAGCAGCTGGTAGCCATCCAGCGCGGCCGCGCCGACGACCCCTTCGGCTGGGTGCACCGCGTCCTCTAGCCGCACTCTCCGCGCCCCGCGATCTCACCCCGGCCCCCGCGTGGCCGGCGGCCGCCTAGGCCCTGTTTCGAAAATCCTTGCCGGACGACGAGGTCAACCGATCTGGTTGCCCGCCGCGTCGTAGGCACGCACGGTCGGTCTCGCCATGAAATCCGAGTTCGGGGCGTAGTAGGCATACGCGCCACCGGCCACCTGAGCCGGAAGGACCTGGCCGCCGGAGAACACGATCTCGACCTTTGCCACCTCGGGTGCGGCCCAGCCCCAGCCGAGGTGGCCCGGTCTGCCCGAGACGTTCTGCGTTCCGGCGGGCGCGGTCTTGGCTCCGGCTGGCAACCGATACGGGCCGTACTCGCCGGACGAGCGGTCGCTGGTGTCGCAGGTCACGATCTTCCCGGTTGGCAACGTCGCGACTGTGAACTCCCCACCATCGACCGGGATGACCGGCCCCTGCCGCAGCAGGGCCGGATCGGCGTCGAAGCGAGGTGGGCAGGCGAACGCCGTTGCCCGTTTCGCCTCGCCGGCTGCCGCGGGTCCCGGCGAGATCGGGGTCTCCGGACCGACCCGCAACAGCGACGCGATGGCCTCGGCCCAGACACGCAACGCGGCCACGCCAAGCCCCTGCCGCCGTAACACGAGGAGGTGGTAAATGGTGCCGGACGGTTCTCCCGGCACAGTACGCAGGACGATACTTGCCTCGTCGTCGTTCACGCGTGCCGGAAGGCCGGCGATCGTGAATTCGCCTCCCATGCTGTCGCGAAGTTCGTACTCGATGTCGAGTCTTGCCTGTCGCGTCTCACCGGACTTCACCACCAAGCAGGCATTTGTCCGGCCAAGGTCGGCCTCGTGGGCGGCCGGCCCGGTCCCGGAATCGTCGTGCAGCGCCGAACACAGAACCCTGGCCTGCACGGGAGCGGGTAGATCGAGCAGTGCGACGCCCTCTACCGGCCCGGTGTGTTCGAACCGCACCGGCCAGCCGGGCGTTTTCGGCCTGTCGTCGAGGATCGCGGGCATCAGGGCCTCGATCGTCCTGCGAACGATGCCGGGCAGCCCCGGCTCGGCACCCTGCTTGGCCACGACCCGGACGTAGAGGTTCATCCCTTCTCGCGAGTCCAGACCCACTGCCGCGGCCGGCAGCAGTTCAGCTGCTCCGTGCATCGCCTTTTCACTGTCGGCACCGATACGCGCCGGGTGGCCGTGAACGGTCTCCAGCCCAGGACCGATCTCGTCCAGCAAGAACAGTTCGGTACTCACCTCCATCGCCAGGGAGGCGTTGTCGAGAACGCATTGCGACCTGCCGAGGGAGTTCTGGACCGTCCGGCTCACCGGTGCGCCGAGCACGTCACGCCACCGCGCGGGATCGAGAGCCTGGCACAGCAGTTGCGCGCTGGTTTCCTCTTGGACGTAGGCGATTCCGTCGCCGTAGGGCATGGTCACCGGGCGCAGGCCGGAATCGGGCGGGAACGGTGGCTCAGGCTGCGCGTCCCCGGCCGAGCAACCCGCCAACAAGGCCGCTACGAGCACAGACAAGGCAGGAAACCGGCTCACGCGTCGGAACGTATACGGTCAGCGCGGGGACCAGTCCCCGGAGCCCGATCAAGCAGACCTTCCCAGGCGGCGTCATCGCCCGCGCCCTGCCCCTGACCCGCCGCCGTCGCGCCGCCGCTAGGCGGACGGATGTGTGTGTGCGGGAGGCTCTGAGACGCTCAGTGGCGGGGCCAGCCGTGGTCGAAGATCGGGTAGCGGTCCGCGGCCGGTACGGCGGAGGCGTGGAAGACGGCGGCGTCCAGACCCAGCGAGCCGTCGTCGTCCGGGTCGTCGTCCCAGCGCGGCGCCCACTCGATCGTGAACGCCTCGCGGAGGCGCATCGCCACCGCGTACGCGACCTCGGGCACGGCCGCCTGGTCGATCGTCTCGCCGCGGAGGGCGAGTTGCGCGTACAGCTCGCACGAGATGGCGTTGCGGAGGCGGGCCACCTCGGCCGGCACGTCCTCACTCATTCCCTCACCGTCGCCTCCCGGCCGAGGACCGTCAATCGGCGGTGGGATGTCCCACAGCGGGCGGTCAGGACAGCAGGTGGGTGCGCAAGGCGCTGAGCTGCTCGGGCGTGATGCCGGCGGCCAGCAGGTAGCCCTCGGCCGAGCCGTGCCGCTCGCGGAGCTCGCGCAGAAACAGCAGCATCGCCTCGGCGGGTGAGGAGAAGTACGGGCGGGGGACCTCCTGCAAGCGGACCGCGCGGCTGCGCAGGAACTCCGTGAAGCGCACCGACGCCGCCGTGCTCAGCGCGTAGTCCGCGGCGATGTCCTGGTCGCTCACGCCGAGCGCCGACAGCGTCAGCGCGCACACCACACCCGTGCGGTCCTTGCCGGCCACGCAGTGCACGACGACCGGGGCGGCACCCTCGTCGGCGATCACGCCGACCGCGGCGCAGATGCCGGCCGCGCCCTGCTCGGCCAGGTCGTGGTAGCGGTTGGCGAGGTAGCGGGCGACGCCGACCTCCTCCTCGAACGGGATCTCATCCCAGTCCTGGTGCTCGGGGTGGATGTGGCGGTAGCCGAGCCCCACGTACGCGGGGACGCGGCCGTCGCGGGTGACCTCGCGCGGGCGGCGCAGGTCGATCACCGTGCGGACGCCCAGCGCGGCGAACGCCTCGGTGTCGCCGCCGTCCAGGCGGTGCAGGGAGTCGGAGCGGAAGAGGCGGCGCCAGCGGACCGGGCGGCCGTCGTGGCCCAGGTAGCCGCCGACGTCGCGGAAGTTGAAGGTGGTGGTGAAGGGGAGCGTGCGATCCACTTCGACACGGTAACCCCTCACAACAGCCGGGGCGCCCCCCGTCGAGGGGACGCCCCGGTCCTTCAGAGGGAGGGAAACGAGCTAGTACAGACCGCCGTAGTAGGAGCCGAGCTTGTCCCGGTAGACCTGCTCGGTGTACGTGTTCTCGTCGAACTCGGGCGCGGACTTGATCTCGTCCTTCGTCCGGTCCACGTACACCCTGCGGTCCTCGTGGTCCGCGTTGTTGACGACGCCAGCCGGCAGCATGACCTTCTTGCCGAAGATCCACGGCCCGGTGTCGACCACCAGGTAGCTGGCGCTCACCTCGTAGCTGCACCGGTCGATCTTTCCGATGCTGCCGTCGGTCGCCTCCACCTTGTAGCCGACGAGGTCCGCGCCGGTCACGCCGGCGTCGTCACGGTACGTCCACGGGTCGAACCTGTTCACGGCTATCACTCCTTCCAACCCCGGACGTACCCCATATCGAGGCTCACCTAACCCGGCCGCACCACCGAGGTCCAGGAGACAGGCCCCGGCGACACCTTCCCGAGATGTGGACCTTGCTTTCCAAACGTGCCGGCACAGTGGCAGAGTGTTTCCTCGTGACCCACCTCGCCCTCATTATTGGCACCTAGCGCGCCGGCACCCCTCACGCCGAGCGCGCAGACCTCCCGCGACCGCGGGGGGTCTTTTTGTTGGAACAGGAGAGGAAGAAGCCATGACCTTCCAGGTGTACGACACCACGCTCCGTGACGGGGCGCAGCGTGAGGGGATCAGCTACTCCGTCGTGGACAAGCTCGCCGTGGCGAAGCTGCTCGACGAGTTCGGCGTCGGCTTCATCGAGGGCGGCTGGCCGGGTGCCATGCCCAAGGACACCGAGTTCTTTGCCAGAGCCCGCAACGAGCTACCCCTTAAACACGCGGTGCTGGTGGCGTTCGGCGCGACCCGCAAGGCCGGCCTCGCCGTCGCCGACGACCCCCAGGTGCGCGCCCTGCTCGACGCCGAGACGCCCGCCGTCTGTCTCGTCGCCAAGTCGGACATCCGCCACGTGGAGCGGGCGCTGCGCACCAGCGGCGCGGAAAACCTGGCCATGGTGCGCGACAGCGTCGCCCACTTCGTGGCCGAGGGGCGGGGGGTCTTCCTCGACTGCGAGCACTTCTTCGACGGCTACCGCTACGACCCCGGGTACACCTCCTCGGTGGTCTCCGCCGCGCTCGAGGCGGGCGCCGAGGTCGTGGTGATGTGCGACACCAACGGCGGCATGCTGCCGTCGCGGGTGACCGGCGCGATCGGCGAGCTTGTCGAGCGCCTCGGCGTCGGACCGGAGCGCCTCGGCATCCACTGCCAGAACGACACCTCCTGCGCGGTCGCCAACACGATCGCCGCGGTCGAGGCGGGGGTGAAGCACTTCCAGTGCACCGCCAACGGGTACGGCGAGCGCCCCGGCAACGCCGACCTCTTCGCCGTCGTCGCCAACCTCCAGCTCAAGCTCGGGCTGCCCGTCCTACCGGATGGCTGCCTGGAACAGATGGTGCGCGTCTCGCACGCCATCGCCGAGATCGCCAACATCGCCCCCGACACCCACCAGGCCTACGTCGGGGCCGCGGCATTCGCTCACAAGGCGGGGCTGCACGCGAGCGCGATCAAAGTGGATCCCGTCCTGTACAACCACATTGAACCGTCCATTGTGGGCAATGACATGCGGATCCTGGTGACCGAGATGGCCGGCCGGGCCAGCATCGAGCTCAAGAGCCGCGAGCTCGGGCTCGACCTGGCCGGCCATCCGGAAGCCCTCTCGACGGTCACCGGCCGGGTGAAGGAGATGGAGGCGCGCGGGTGGTCGTTCGAGGCGGCGGACGCCTCCTTCGAGCTGCTCGTCCGCTCCGAGCTGCCCGGCGAGAGCACCGCGAAGCCGTTCGCCCTGGAGTCCTACCGGGTCCAGGTCGAGCACCGCGAAGACGGCGCGGTCGTCTCCGAGGCCACCGTCAAGGTCCGGGTACGGGGTGAGCGGGTGATCGCCACCGCCGAGGGGAACGGCCCGGTCAACGCCTTGGACGAGGCGCTGCGGGTGGCGCTGCGCCGGCACTACCCGGCGCTGGCCCACTTCGAGCTCGCCGACTACAAGGTGCGGATCCTCGAGGGGAGCCACGGCAGCGGCGCGGTCACGCGGGTCCTCGTGGAGACCGTCGACGGCAGCGGCCGTGACTGGACCACGGTGGGGGTACACGAGAACGTGGTCGAGGCGAGCTGGCACGCGCTCGTCGACGCGCTCACGTACGGGCTCTCACCCGCCCACCTCGCCGCGCGGTAGCGCCAGCTCGGCGTAGACCGGGCGGTGGTCGCTGCCCGGCAGGCGCAGCACGGACACGTCGCGTACGCCGACGCGGCGGTCCACCAGCACGTGGTCGATGGTGACCGGCGGGATGCGATCCCCGTCGTACGGCCCCCACGTGCCGGTGAGCCCCGCGCCGGCCGCGTCGGCGGCGTCGCGGTAGCCGGAGGCGATCAGCCGGCGCAGCGGCGCGTGGTCGAGCGTGGCGTTGAAGTCGCCGGCGAGGATGCGCACCGGACCCTCGGGCGTGGCCCGCGGCTGCCCGTCCAGGTCTCGCTCCCAGGTGCTCAGCCGGCCCAGCGAGTACGGGGCCGCCGGGTGCACCGACTCCACTGTGGTCGGTGCCGCGCCGGGGGCGGTGAGTGTCCCGTACGCCTGGGTGAAGCCGCCCCCGTTCTGCCGTACGCCGGTGCCGGTGAGCGGAAAACGGGAGTACAGCCCGGATCCCTCGGTGCCGGCGATCGGGTTGAGCCGCCGGTGCGGCATCAGCTCGGCCAGCCCGAGCGCGTCGAGGCGCTCGGCCGCCGCAGGCGTGAACTCCTGCACCGCCAGCACGTCCACCTCGTGCTCGCGCACCAGCCGCACGAGTGTCTCCGCGTCACCCGCGCCGGCGAGCAGGTTGGCGGTGAGCACGCGGAGCGTGGGGCCCTCGGTGTGGGACGCGCCACCGATCGCCCGCGGCACCACGACCGCGATCAGCGCCACCGCGGCGACGAGCGCGACGCCCGCCGGCCACCAGCGCCGCAGGGCGAGGGCGAGCGCGACGGGGACGAGGCTCCAGCCGGCCACGTACGGGGTGAAGGCGAGCAGTTGCACGAGCGGCCCGCGCTCCACGCCCAGCAGCCGCACGGCCGCCCACAGGACGCCCGGTGCGGCCACCGCCCAGCAGAGCAACGTCAACCCTCTCGCCATGCCTCGACGGTAGCCACAGTGATCGACTCGGCTGTAACGGAACCGGATAAATCGGTTGTCGGGACTGTGTGGGTTCGGTGGAGACTGGAGCCTTGACCGACGAACTGACGATCCGGCCGATCAGCGGGCCGGAAGAGCTGGGGCTGTTCAACTCGTTGCCCTACGTGCTCAACGAGGAGCTGGCCGACGACCTCGCGATCGGCCGGCGGCGTGCCGCGTGGATGTGGGTCGCCACCCGAGGCGACGGTGTCGTGGCACGGATCGCCTGGTGGGGCAGGGAGTCGGAGCCCGTACCACTGCTGCTCGATCTTTTTGATCTTGATGAGGCGGTGCCGGACCGGCGGGCGGTGGGTGAGCGGCTGGTCGCCGCGGCCATGGCCGCGGTCGTGCCGGCGGGCCGGGAGCCGCCGGAGTACCTGCGCATGGTGCCGTCCGACTGGGCGGACCGACCGGCGCCGGTCGAGGAGCGGATGGCGATCCTCGCCGGCACCGGTGCGCGGCCGCTGGTGGAGCGGCTGCGGTTCGAGTGGCGGCCGGGCACGCCGCTGCCGGAGCCGCGCGGGCGGCTGGCGTTTCGGCCGGTGCGCGACGCCGACGAGATGGTGGGGCTGATGATCGACGTGCTGGAGGGCACGCTCGACGCCCACAGCCGCGACGATCTGCGCTCGATGCCGCCGCGCGAGGCGGCGCGCGAGCACTTCGACCGTGAGCTCGCGCACTACCGCAGCCCGCGCGAGTGGTGGCTGGTCGGCACGCTGCCGGACGGCGAGCCGGTGGGGTTCGCGTGCCCGGCGCGCAACGACTACGGACCCATCATCGGATACATCGCGGTGCGCCCGGCCCACCGCGGCAACGGATACATCGACGACCTGCTCGGCGAGGCCACCCGTTTCCTGGCGGGCCAAGGGGTGCCGCGCATCCGGGCCGCCACCGACGTCGCCAACGTGCCGATGGCGCGGGCCTTCGAGCGTGCGGGGTACCTGAACTTCGAGCGCGTCGTGACGATGGTCTGGAGCGCGCCGCCGGAGTCCGGCGCGGAGTAGCGTCAGGTCTTGTGGACATCGCCGCCCGCCACCGCTTCGCCGCCGCCCGGGTTGCGACACTGGCCACGGTGGACAGTGACGGCGCGCCGCACGTGGTGCCGGTGACGTTCGCGGTGGACGGCGACACGGTGTGGTCGGCGGTCGACGCCAAACCGAAGCGGAGCCGCGCGCTGCGCCGGCTGGACAACATCCGCGCCAACCCGCGGGTGACCATGCTGGCGCACCACTGGGACGAGGACTGGTCGGCGCTGTGGTGGGTACGCGCCGACGGCCTCGCCGTGGTGACCGCCGAGCCATCCACTGTGGAGCGTGTGGCCGGCCTGCTGCGGGAGAAGTACGAGCAGTACCGCGCCGTGGAGGTGCCCGGTCCGGTCATCCGGGTGGCCGTGGACGCCTGGCGCGACTGGAGCGCCACCTAGCGCGGTGGCCACCGGCGTCCGGAAACTCTCCGAAAGTTTCGGTCAATGTTGGTCGGCCGACGATCGTCCGGCACCGCCTCGCTGACCAGCAACAAGAGCTACCCCAGCGGCGTACCGCCCCGGATAGGTTTCGTAAATGTTCCGGGAACCGTTGACAAGGTGACGGGGCCGAAACAATACTGTGCCATCGGCAGGCATCAGTTGCTGTCGATCCAGGTCACCCCACGGGACCTGGTCCTCTGCTCGTCGACCGGCCAGCCCGCCGCGTCGTGCGCCGCCGGCACCGCGGCCGTTCCCCCGGCCGCCGGCGCGCATCACGGTGCCTGACCGCCCCGCCAGCGCTCACGAGGAGGAAACACCCCACATGAACGACGTCCCCGCCCACCCCAGCAGCCGCAGACGCGGCCGTATCAGGATGCTCATCGGCGGCGCCTGCGCCGCGGTGCTGGCCGTCGGTGGCACGGTGATGGCGACCAACGCCTACGCCGAGGCCGACCGGACCGTCAGCTCCAACACCACCGGCACGCACAACGGGTTCTTCTTCTCGTTCTGGAAAGACAGTGGCAACGCCAGCATGACGCTGCGCGCCGACGGCCGGTACTCCAGCAACTGGGGCAGCGGCACCAACAACTGGGTCGGCGGCAAAGGCTGGTCCACCGGTAGCCGGCGGACGGTCACCTACTCCGGCAGCTACAGCCCGAACGGCAACAGCTACCTCGCCCTGTACGGCTGGACCCGCAACCCGCTCATCGAGTACTACGTCGTGGAGAACTTCGGCAGTTACAACCCGAGCAGCGGCGCCACCCGGATGGGCTCCGTCACCACCGACGGCAGCACGTACGGCATCTACCGCAGCCAGCGGGTCAACCAGCCGTCGATCGACGGCACCGCTACGTTCTACCAGTACTGGAGCGTCCGCGAGTCGAAGCGCACCGGTGGCACCATCACCACCGCCAACCACTTCGACGCCTGGGCCCGTGCCGGGATGAACCTCGGCTCCAGCTGGGCCTACCAGATCATGGCCACCGAGGGCTACCAGAGCAGCGGCAGCTCCGACATCACCGTCCGGGAGGGCGGTGGCGGCGGCAATCCCGGTCCCGGGCCCACCACCAGCAACCCCGGCGGTGGCGGCTGCTCGGTGAGCGTCAGCCGCGCCGACGAGTGGAGTGACCGCTTCAACACGACGTTCTCGGTCAGCGGCAGCAGCAACTGGGTCGTGACCATCCGCACCAACGGCAGCCAGAGCCTGCAAAACAGCTGGAACGCCTCGATCAGCGGCACCAGCGGCACGCTCACCGCCAGACCGAACGGCAACGGCAACAACTTCGGCATCACGCTCTACAAGAACGGCAACAACACCACACCGACCGCGACCTGCGCGACCGGCTAACGCATCCCGCACCCACCACCGGCGCGGCGGCCCATACGGGCCGCCGCGCCTTTACATCCCCGCCCCACCCACCCGGGCGATGGGCTGTGATCGAAGCTCCCGTCAAGTCGGGAGAACGGCTTTTAGGGAGCGTCGCTAACGCCGGGGGGGGCGAGGGGCGCTCGTGCGCGGTGGGTGAGCTGTCTGGTTGCTGAGGAGTCGCTCGGCGGTCTTCGGCTGTTTTTCGGGCACTCCTGGTGCCATGGGCATATGCGGGCGCCCGTGGTGCTGCCCCCCAGCTGACGGAACGCGGGCGCCCGTCCGCAAGCGCGCGGCACAGGGGGGCCGGCACACACAGTGCGGCGCGGACACAGTGGCGGGTCGACGGAGGGACGAGATCAATGCGGATCAAGACAATCGTGGGTCTGAGCTTCGCCGGTGCGGTCGCCGCGGTCGCGGTGGCCGGTGGGGTGGCGTACGCCGCCGACGACAGCGGGAGCGCGGGCACGACGGTCAAGATCGTGGAGGACGGCAGCGGGGCCGGCGGGTCGGCCGTGGACTGCCCGGAGAAGAACGGCGGCGAGGGCAGCGCGTCGGCTCAGGAGAACCTGTGACCGAGAACGCGCTCACCCTGGCCGACCTCGAGGCGACGCCACCGCACGTCCAGCTCGAACAGGCCTTGTTTGAGGTCAAGCGGGTGATCGTCGGGCAGGATCGGCTGGTCGAGCGGCTGCTCACCGCGCTGCTGGCGGACGGGCACTGCCTCCTGGAGGGGGTGCCCGGCGTGGCGAAGACGCTCGCCGCGCAGACGCTGGCGACCGCGGTGGGCGGGAGCTTCAACCGGATCCAGTTCACGCCGGACCTGGTGCCCTCGGACATCGTCGGCACCAGGATCTACCGGTCGTCGAAGGAGACCTTCGACGTGGAGCTGGGGCCGGTGATGGCCAACCTGGTACTCGCCGACGAGATCAACCGCGCGCCGGCCAAGGTGCAGTCCGCGCTGCTGGAGGCGATGGCCGAGCGCCAGGTCTCGATCGGTGGGCGGAGCTACCCGGTGCCCGACCCGTTCCTGGTCCTGGCGACCCAGAACCCGATCGAGTCCGAGGGCGTCTACCAACTGCCGGAGGCGCAGCGGGACCGCTTCCTGATGAAGGTCGTGGTGGACTACCCGACCGACGAGGAGGAGCTGGGCATCCTGTACCGGATGGGCACGACGCGGCCGGAACCGCGCACCGTGCTCGACCCGGCGCGCCTGCGCGGGCTGCAGGAGCTGGCGCGGGGGGTGTTCGTGCACCACGCGCTCGCCGAGTACGTCGTGCGGCTCGTCGTCTCCACGCGGCAGCCGGAGCGGTTCGGCGCCGGTGACGTGAAGTCGCGGCTGGCGTACGGCGCGAGCCCGCGGGCCACCCTCGGCCTCGTCGCGGCGGCACGGGCGCTGGCGCTGCTGCGGGGGCGCGACTACGTGCTCCCGGCCGACATCACCGACCTGGCGGTCGACGTGCTGTCGCACCGGCTGGTGCTGTCGTTCGACGCGGTCGCCGACGGGGTGGGCGCGGACACCGTCGTGCGCCGGCTGGTCGAGGCGGTGCCACCGCCGCGGATCGCACCGCACCAAGCCGAGAAAGCCGCCGCATGACCTTCGCGGGGGTCGCCCACCGGGACGGAGCCACATGAACGAGGGGTACGCGTCCATCCACGAGCTGGCCCCGGAACGGCGGCTGCGGCGGCTGGAGCTGACCATCACCCGGCGGCTCGACGGGCTGCTGCACGGCCAGTACCTCGGCCTGCTCCCCGGAGCCGGCAGCGAGCTGGCCGGCAGCCGGGAGTACCGGCCGGGCGAGGACGAGGTGCGCCGCATGGACTGGGCGGTCACCGCGCGTACGACCGTGCCGCACGTCCGCGAGGTCGACGCGGACCGCGAGCTGACCACCTGGCTGCTCGCGGACGCCACGCCGAGCATGGACTTCGGCACCGCCGAGATCGAAAAGCGGGAGCTTGCCGTGGCGGCGACCGCGGCGGTCGGCTTCCTGACCGCCGGGTCAGGCAACCGGCTCGGCGCGCACCTGCTCGGCGTCGACGCGATCCGGCGCTTCCCGGCCCGCACCGGGCGTACGCACCTGCTCGGCCTGCTGCGCACGCTGCTCGCCGTACCCCGTGGGGGTGAAGGAACCCAGCCACCCGCGCTGGGTGAGGCGATCGCGGGCCTGCGGCGGTCGGCGCTGCGGCGGGGTCTGGTGGTCGTGGTCTCGGACTTCCTGGACGGCCTGCCGGAGTCGGACGACCCCGAGGCCCGGCCGCACTGGGAGGAGGAGCTGCGCCGGGTGGCGGTGAAGCACCAGGTGCTCGCCGTCGAGGTGGCCGACCCGCGGGAGCTGGAGCTGCCGGACGTGGGCCTGATCACGCTGGTCGACCCGGAGAGCGGGCAGCGGCGCGAGGTGTCCACAAGCGACCGGCGGCTGCGGGAGCGGTACGCCGCGGCGGCGGCCGCCCAGCGGGAGACCGTGCGCCGGGCACTGCGCCGGGCCGGCGCGGCTCATCTTCCACTTCGGACGGACCGGGACTGGGTGGCCGACATCGTGCGGCATGTGTACGCCCAGCGCCGCCTCGCGATGGCCGCCACACCGAAGAGAGGAACGGGGGGAGCATCGTGAGTTTCGAAAGTCCGGTGCGGCTCTGGCTGCTCGTCGGCGTAGCCGCCATAGCCGCGCTGTACCTGGTGTTGCAGCGCCGCCGCAGCCGGTACGCGGTGCGGTTTACCAACCTGCGCTTGCTCGACCGGGTGGCGCCCAGGCGCCCGGGGTGGCGGCGGCACGTCGCGGCCACGCTGTTCCTGGCGATGATGGCGCTGCTCGTGGTCGGCTTCGCCCGGCCGAGCGACGACGTGCGGGTGCCGCGCGAGCGGGCCACGGTGATCGTGGCGGTGGACGTGTCACTGTCCATGTTGGCCACCGACGTGGCGCCGGACCGGTTGTCGTCGGCCAAGTCCGCGGCGCGCGACTTCGTCGAAGGGCTGCCCGAGGAGTTCAACGTCGGGCTGGTCGGCTTCGCCGGCAACGCGTCGGTGTTCGTGGCGCCGGTGACCGACCGGACGGCCATGTACAACGGCATCGACCGGCTGGAGGAGGGGAGCGCGGGCGAGCAGGGTACGGCGATCGGCGAGGCGATCTACGCGGCGCTGGGTTCCATCCAGTCGCTCGACGCGGAGGCCGCCGAAGAGCCGCCGCCGGCCCGTGTGGTCGTACTCTCCGACGGCGCCAACACGGCCGGCCGTGACCCGGAGGAGGCGTCCGCGGAGGCGACCACGGCCGGGGTACCGGTGGACACGATCGCGTTCGGCACCGAGTCGGGCGCCATCGAGGGGGCCGGCCGCCGGATGAGCGTGCCGGTGGACGGCGAGACGCTCGAGGCGGTGGCGGCGCAGACCGGCGGCACGTACCACGAGGCCGGCACCTCCGACGAGCTCCGCTCGGTGTACGAGGACATCGGCAGCTCGGTCGGGTACACCACCGAGCGGCAGGACGTCTCGGCCCGGTTCATCGGCGTCGGGCTGGTGCTCGCGCTGGCGGCGGCGGCCGCGTCGATGTTCTGGTTCTCACGCATTCCATAGTGGAGGGTGACGTGACTGACCTAAAGGGACTCGGTGAACCGCGCGGGCCCGGCTTCGTCTCGCCAGACCTGGACTCGTGGGGCGCGCCGCGACCCGGCGTACCAGGGGAGGTCGTCAAGCGTGACCCGGCGCGGTGGCCGCGCCTGCTGCTCGCGGGCCTCGCGGTGGTGGCCGTCTCCGCGACGTCCGGCGCGATCGCCGGCGGAGTGGTGGCGGACGACGAGGCCGCGCCCGGGCCGACCCCCTCGCCGCCCGCGCCGGCCACCACGGCGCCGCCGGCGGCTCAGGGCGGCGTGCCGAACGACCTGGTCGGCGCGGCCGCGACCGCGCTCGCCGGGGTCGTGCAGGTCCGGGTGGGAAACTCGGGCGGCTCGGGCTTCGCGGTGGACGACCAGGGCCACATCATCACCAACAACCACGTGGTCGAGGGGGGCGGCTCGGTCACGGTGGTCGGCCCGGACGGGCGGCGGCTGCCGGCCGAGGTGGTCGGCCGCGACCCGGGCAGCGACATCGCGGTGCTGCGGGTGGATCCGTCGTCCGGGCTGCGCCCTCTCGCGCTGGCGCAGCCCGGCACCACCCGGGTGGGCGAGCCGGTGCTTGCCGTCGGCTCGCCGCTCGGGCTCTCCGGCACGGTCACCGCCGGGATCGTGAGCGCGCTCGACCGCCAGGTGCGGCTCGGCAACACCGGCGCCCGGCGCAACGCGATCCAGACCGACGCCTCGATCAACCCCGGCAACTCCGGCGGCCCGCTGGTGAACGCCCGGGGCGAGGTGGTCGGCGTGAACACCGCGATCGCCACACTGGAGGGCAGCGGCAACATCGGTATCGGCTTCGCCATCCCGATCGAGCAGGCCCAGCAGGCGGCGCAGCGAATCATCAGCGGCGGCGGATAGCGTCGAGCCATGCGCCTGCTCGTTGTGGAAGACGAAGAAGACCTGGCCGAGGCCGTGCGCCTCGGCCTGGTCCGCGCCGGCTACGCGGTGGACGTGGCCGGCGACGCGGCGCAGGCGTACGACCGCCTGGCCGTCAACGCGTACGACCTGATGCTGCTCGACATCAACCTGCCCGACGCCGACGGGTTCGGCGTGTGCCACGCGATCCGGCGCGGCGAGGTGCCCGTCGAGGGCGGCAGCGACCTGCGGGTGCTGATGCTGACCGCGCGGGGCGCGCTGCACGACCGGGTGCGCGGGCTCGACGAGGGGGCCGACGACTACCTGGTGAAGCCGTTCGCGCTCGCCGAGCTGCTGGCCCGGGTGCGCGCGCTGCTGCGCCGCGACACCGGCGGCGGCACGGCGGTGCTGGAGGTCGGCGACGTCCGACTCGACGTGGCCCGGCACGAGGCGAGCGTGGGCGGGGAGGCGCTGCACCTGACGCCGAAGGAGTTCGGCGTCCTGGAGTACCTGATGACCCGCCCGGGGCACGTGGTCTCGGCGGAGGAGCTGCTCGAGCACGTGTGGGACGAAAACGCCGACCCGTTCACGCAGACGGTACGGGTGACGGTGGGCACGCTGCGGCGCAAGCTGGGCGGCGAGGCGATCGAGACGGTCGTGGGTCGCGGCTACCGGTTGAAGGAGTCGTAATGCGTTTTGTCCGCACGATCCGCTTTCGGCTCACCGTGCTCTACTCGACGCTGCTCTTCGCGCTGGCCGGGGCGGGGCTCGTCGTCACGTACATCGCGGTGGAGCGCACCACCGACCCCAAGCCGATCACCAAGTCGTACGAGGCGGGCGTCTACAAGTACGGCGTACGCACCGGCACGATGACCGTGGCCGAGGTCGACGAGATCGAGTCGGCGGTCAACTTCAGCACACTGGAGACGATGCGCAACTACTCGCTGATCGCGCTCGGCGGCCTCTTCGTCGCCAGCCTCGGCATCGGCTGGGTGCTCTCCGGGCGGGCGCTGCGGCCGGTGGGGGCGATCGCCCGTACCGCGCGGGAGATCCAGGCCACCGACCTGTCCCGGCGGATCCGGCTCAGCGGCCCGCGGGACGAGCTGCGCGACCTGGGCGACACGATCGACTCGATGCTCGACCGGCTGGACGAGGCGTTCCGCGCCCAGCGGCAGCTCATCGACGACGCCTCGCACGAGCTGCGCAGCCCGCTCGCGGTCATCCGGGCCAACCTCGACGCGTCGCTGATGGACGCGCCGGACGCCACCGAGCCGGAGCGGGAGCGGGCGGTCCGGGTCATCGACCGGGCCACCACGCGCATGTCGCGGCTGGTCGAGGACCTGCTGGCCACCGCGCGGCGCAACGCGGTCGCGCTCGCCGACACCGACGTGGACCTCGGTGCCGTCGCGCGCGAGGCCGGGGAGGACTTCACCGCCATCGCCGCCGACCGCGGCGTGCGCATCCGGTACGACGTGCGCGGCGACCTGATGCTCATCGGCGACCACGACGCGCTGCGCCGGGCGGCGGGCAACCTGCTGTCGAACGCGGTGCGCCTGTCACCCGAGGGCGGCACGGTGGCCGTGGCGACCGGGCAGGAGGGCGGCTGGCTCTGGCTCGCCATCGCCGACGAGGGGCCGGGCATCTCCGACGACGACCAGCCCCGGGTCTTCGACCGCTTCTGGCGTGGGGCGCACCCGTCCCGCGACCGCCGTACGGGTCTCGGCCTCGCCATCGTGCGGCAGATCACCGAGTCGCACGGCGGTCACGTGTCGGTCTTCTCGACGCTCGGGGCCGGCAGCACGTTCGTGCTCTGGCTGCCGGCCCGGGACCGCACCGACGACGCGCCCGCGCCGTCGGTCTCACCGCTCAGCTGATCTTCCCGGGCCCCGGCGTAAATGTGGAGCGAAGCGGAGCATTTTCGTTGGGTGGTTTCCCGTATCCCGCTCCGCCGCGGACGATCGACGGCACGCTGGCCGCACTGTCCATCGTGTACGAGTAGTAGGTGCGCGGCTCCACAACGGATCCGGCCGCCTCGCAGGTGCCCGAGTTGACGAACGTGTTGCCCCGGTGCACGAGCCGGCCCGGCCCGCTGTCCGCGTACCCGCTCGCGGAGAAGCACGGGTACGGCACGTTCTCGAAGTAGTTGTTCTCCACGACCGCGCCGGCCTGCTGCACCGAGGCGACACCGTAGAGCTCGTTGTTCAGGAAGTAGTTGTTGAACACGTGTACCGGCTCGCCGAAGCGGATGCGCGGGTGGCGCTGCCGGCTGTTGTCGAAGAAGTTGTGGTGGATGGTCACCTTCAGGTGGCCGACGTCGGTTCCGGACGCCCCGTCCGAGTGGCTGATCAGCATGCTCTTGTCGGAGTGGTCGAAGTGGTTCCACGACACGGTCACGTAGTCGGCGCCGCGGACGATGTCGATCGAGCCGTCGACCGCGCCGGAGAACGAGTTGTGGTCGATCCAGATGTGGTGCGACTGCTGCCCGACGTTGACCGCGTCGTCCTCGGCGTTGGTGAAGCGCAGGTTGCGCACGATCACGTTGTACGAGCGGTAGAAGTCCAGCCCACCGCCGTCGATGTGCCCCGAGGTGCCGACCCCGATGATCGTCTTGTTGGGCCGTACCCCCTGCTTGCTGGTGATGTCGATCTTGCCGGCCACCTGGATCGTCAGCGTCTCGGTGCTGTCGATGTAGTCCAGGAACTCGGTGGCGTTGGTCGCGGTGACCGTGCGCCCGCCGGCCCCGCCGGTCACGCCGTTCTGGCCGAGGGCGTTGAGCGAGGCGAACCCGATCGGCGCCGGGTCGGCCGCCCGCGCGGGCGCGGTGGGGGCGACGAAGGCGACGAGAGTGGCGGCCGCGACGGCTATCGCGGGCAGGCGGAGCTTCATGGCACGCACCTCAGATCTTTCCCACGCCGGCGCCGGCCGGCACGACGGTCGGGACGGTGGAGGCGGGATCCGCCGTGTACGGGTAGTAGGTGCGCGGGTCGGGCACGCTGCCCCGTACCTCGATGGCGTGGTTGCAGTCCACGAGGATGTTGTCCCGCTGCACCATCCGGCCGAGGTCGCCGCTGAAGTCGACGCGGCCGGGGTTGTTGACGCTGTAGAAGTAGTTGCCCTCGACCCACAGCCCGGAGTCCATTGTCGACGCGATGCCGTAGCTGTTGTCGTCGTAGTAGTTGTTGTAGACGTGCACGAGCGGGGAGAAGCGCACCCGCGGGTTGCGCTGGTCCGAGGCGTCGAAGAAGTTGTGGTGGTACGTCACGCGCAGCCGGCCGGTGTCCTGCGCGGCGTTGTCGTCGTCGTGCCCGACCAGCGTGGTCTTGTCGTGGTCGTAGAAGCGGTTCCAGGAGACCGTGACGTAGTCCGAGCCGCGCTTGATGTCGACCGCGCCGTCGTCGCCGTTCGAGAGGTCGTTGTGGTCGATCCACACGTGGTGGCTGAACATCTGCACGTTGATCAGGTCGTCGGTGGCGCCGGTTATGGCGACGTTCCGGATGATCACGTTGTGTACGGCGTTCGCCGGCGGGCTCGTCACGTCGTCGTCCACCGGTACGCCGATGTTGAGGCCGCCACCGACCAGGCGGGCGTTCGCGCCGAGGCCGACGATGGTCTTGTCCGAGGTGACGTCGTGCATGCCGTCGCTGGTGCCGGTGGGCAGCGTGATGGTGCCGGAGACCTGGATGACGTAGGGGCCGGAGCGGGCGATGTAGTCGAGGAACTGCGCCGTCGTGGTGACCGTGACCGTGGGGCCGCCGGCACCGCCGGTGGTGCCGTTCTGCCCGAGCGCGTCGACGGCGGCGAAGCCGGTCGGGGCGCTCTCCGCGGCCTGGGCGGGCGCGCCCGGCGCGGTCGGGGTGGCTTGCGCCGCTCGCGCGGCGCCGGTCGGGGCGATGACGGTCAGGCCGGCCACGACGAGCGCGGCGGCGAGGGCGGGCCGGAGCACATGGGCTCGGGGCATGCGGGGTCTGCCTTTCGTGGGTGTAGGCGAGGTGGCAGACCCTCGTGACTGGAAAGCGCTTTCCAATCACGATAGGAAGGCGTTACAGCGTTGTCAATCGGTCATCGCGTACACAATGGACGCGTGACCGATCAGCCCCCTGCCTGGAAGCGCCCGCACCAGGGTGAACACCGCTGGCCGGTGGCGCTCGCGATCGCCCTCGCCATCGCGCTGCAGTTCCTCACGCCACAGGAGCTGGCGTTCGACCCGAAGTGGGTGCTTCCCGCCGTCGAGGTCGGGCTGCTGCTCGGCCTGCTGGTCGTCAACCCGTTCCGGATCGACCGCGAGTCGGCGGCGCTGCGGATGATGGGCATCGCGCTCGTCGCCGCGGCCACCCTGGCGCTGCTCTGGTCCACCGGCCGGCTGGTGCTGGTGCTCGTCCGGGGCCCGGCGGAGGACCCCGGCAAGGTGCTGCTCAGCGGCGGGATCATCTGGTTCACCAACGTGATCGTCTTCTCCGTCTGGTACTGGCTCACCGACCGCGGCGGCCCCGCCGCCCGGGCCAACGCCCGCAAGATCACGCCGGAGTTCCTCTTTCCGCAGATGACCACGCCGGAGCTCACCCACAACGAGTGGCGGCCGCTCTACGTCGACTACCTCTACCTGGCCTTCACCAACTCCACCGCGTTCAGCCCCACGGACACGATGCCGCTGGCCCGCTGGGCCAAGCTGGCGATGCTGGTGCAGTCGTGCGTGTCGTTCCTCATCGTGATCCTGGTCATCGCGCGGGCGGTGAACGCGCTTAACTAGAGGCGTGCCCGACGACCTGCGCGTGACCGACCGCCTGCTCATCCCCGACGGCGAGCTGCGCGAGCGCTTCTCCCGCTCGTCCGGGCCCGGTGGGCAGGGCGTCAACACGGCCGACAGCCGGGTGGAGCTCTCGTTCGACGTGGCCGGCTCGCCGTCCCTCCCGCCCGACCTGCGCGCCCGTGCCGTGGCCCGGCTGGCGGGGCGGCTGGTCGACGGGGTGCTCACGATCGCGGCGAGCGAGCACCGCGCGCAGCTGGCCAACCGGGAGGCCGCGCGGGAGCGCCTGGTCGAGCTGCTGCGCGCGGCGCTCGCGCCGCCACCGCCGCCGCGCCGCCCTACCAAGCCGAGCCGCGCGGCCAAGCAGCGGCGCCTGGACGAAAAGCGGCGCCGCTCCGAGCTCAAGAAGAGCCGTCGAGTCGATCGAGGGCAGCAATGAGGCGGGCGCGCAGCGGAGCCGCCCGTTCCGCGAAGGCGCGCTGTGCCCGCGCGTACTCGTGCCGGCCCTCGGCGGTCTCCACCTTGACCGGCGCGTAGCCGAGGTCGGCCAGGTCGTACGGGCTGGCCCGCATGTCCAGCGCCCGGATGTCACGGGCCAGCGCGAAGGCGTCCGCGACCAGCTCGCTCTCGACCAGCGGCGACAGCTTGTACGCCCACTTGTAGAGGTCCATGTTGGCGTGCAGGCAGCCCGGCTGCTCGTTGTCGTGCTGGGCCTCGCGGGTCGGCTGGAGGAGGTTGAGCGGGCGGGCGGCCGGCGTGAAGAAGCGGAACGCGTCGAAGTGGCTGCACCGCACCGGGCGCTCCTCCACCACGCGCGCCGTCTGCTCGGGGGAGAGGCGCAGCGGCACCTGCTCGTGCCGTACGCCCTCGGCCCGGTAGACCATCGCCCACTCGTGCATCCCGAAGCACCCGAAGCTCGCCGGCCGCCCCGCGGTGCTCGCGAGGAGCGCCCTGATCCACCCGGTGGACCTGCGCTTCGCGATCGTCGGGTCGAGCGTGACGCCGCCGCTGGTCTCGACGTAGTCGCGGTCCGGCTCGCCGTCCCTGAGCGTGACGCCGGCGCCGGGATGCCAGCGGCGCAGCTGGGCGGGGCGATACGAGTAGTACGTGAACAGGAAGTCCTCGACCGGATGCTTGACGCCGGCCCGGCGGCGGGCCAGGTGCGGCGCCAGCCACGCGTCGACGCGCGCCTCGTGCGCCGCACGGCGGGCGCGCCACTCGGTGGCGTCCAGGACCAGCACCCGTCCAGGGTAGGTTGAGGGTTGTGCGTATCGCTCGTTTCGTTCATGCCGGCGGGATGTCGTTCGGCGTCGTGGAGGGCGACCCGGACGGGCTGACGGTCGCCGAGATCGAGGGCCACCCGTTCGGGCAGATCTCGTTCACCACCCAGCGCTGGGCCCTCGCCGACGTGCGGCTGCTCTCGCCGATCCTGCCGAGCAAGGTGGTGTGTGTCGGTCGCAACTACGCCGACCACGCCGCCGAGCTGGGCAACGAGGTGCCGAAGGAGCCGCTGCTCTTTCTCAAGCCCTCGACCTCGGTGATCGGCCCGCGCGACGCGATCCGGCTCCCACCCCAGTCCAAGCAGGTCGAGCACGAGGCCGAGCTCGCGGTGGTCATCGGCCCACCCGGCGCGCGGCGGGCGGACCGCGCGGCCGCCGAGCGCGCCATCTTCGGCTACACCTGCGCCAACGACGTCACCGCCCGCGACCTGCAGAAGGCCGACGTGCAGTTCACCCGGGCGAAGGGCTTCGACTCGTTCTGCCCGCTGGGCCCGTGGATCACCACCGGCCTCGACGTGGGCGACCTCGAGGTGCGCTGCGAGGTCAACGAGGAGGTACGCCAGCTGGGCCGCACCAAGGACCTGGTCTTCGACGTGCCCACCCTGGTCTCGTACGTGTCGCACGTCATGACGCTCCTGCCAGGCGACGTGATCCTGACCGGCACCCCGGCCGGCGTGAGCCCCATCATGGCCGGCGACAACGTGGTGGTGCGGGTCGAGGGCATCGGTGACCTGGCCAACCCCGTCGTGGCGCTCGACTGACCCGTGGGTCGATTTGGGTGCCGGCCGTGCGGTCGGGTAGAGTTCCCCCTCGGTGCGGCCCCTTGGGCACGTGCCGATGGGGTATGGGGTAATTGGCAGCCCGACGGATTCTGGCTCCGTTAGTCTAGGTTCGAGTCCTGGTACCCCAGCAGCCGATGTCCGACAAGGCGCCGGTGCTGGTCCTCTGGTAGAGTTCAGCACCGTTGTCCTCCAACGGCAGCGGAGCAAAAGAAAGTCCTGGCCCCGTCGTCTAGCGGCCTAGGACGCCGCCCTCTCAAGGCGGTAGCGCCGGTTCGAATCCGGTCGGGGCTACAGATGACAGGGCCCGCACCTCAGGTGCGGGCCCTGTCTGGTTCCGGTTGCAGGAGCCATTCACCAGACATTGAGCTACCGCGATGTCCGCCGTGGTCCAGACCGTCGCTCCCGCAGCCTCACCGTCCGCCGCCGGTCACGCTCACCCCTCGCGCGGGCCCGGCCTCCCGGCGAAAGCCCTTGCTACGAAAGGCCTGCCGCCGGTCCCGCTGCGCTTTCCCTTGATCGGCGCGGCGGCTCGGATCACGCAAGTGATCGTGGTACTTGGGTGCCCCTGGAGGGGCAGTAACTGACCACGATCTGCTGGCTGCTGGCCGATCTCGACGCCGATCAAGGAGGGAAGGCCTTGCGCGCGGTGGGGTGCGGCTGCGGGAGCATCGGTCCGTGCCACCCCGGATGTCGCGGTACTGCCTGTGATCGAAGCTCCCCCCATGTCGCTAGAACGACATGAAGGGAGCTTTGATCACGGGAACGTGGTGGGCGGCGGGATTGGGGCGGTCAAAGGCCGCTGAGGCGTTGGCCGGCGCGGACCACCGCCATCGCGTGGCGGTCGCCGGGGCGGCGGCCGAGGCGCTCGATCGGGCCGGAGACGCTGATGGCGGCGATGACCCGGCCGGTGCGGTCGCGGATCGGGGCGGAAACGCTTGCCACGCCGGCCTCGCGCTCGGCCACGCTCTGCGCCCAGCCGCGCCGGCGGACCTCGGCCAGCGTGCGGCCGGTGAACTTGCACCGCGGCAGCAACGGCATCACGGCCTCGGGCGGCTCCCAGGCGAGCAGCACCTGTGCGGCGGAGCCGGCGGTCATCGGCAGCACCGCGCCCACCGGGACGGTGTCGCGCAGGCCGCTGGCGCGCTCGGCCGCGCCCACGCAGATGCGCTCGTCGGCGCGGCGCAGGTAGAGCTGCGCGCTCTCGCCGGTCGCGTCGCGCAGCGCGGACAGCAGGGGCTCGGCGGCGGTCAGCAGGACGTCGGGTGCGGCGTTGGCGAGCTCGCCCAGGCGTGGCCCCGGGCGCCACCGGCCTTGGGTGTCGCGCACCAGCATCCGGTGGATTTCCAGGGCCTGTGCCAGCCGGTGCGCGGTGGCCCGGGGCAGCTTGGTGCGCTCGACGAGTTCGGCCAAGCTGGCGCCGTCGACACAGGCGGCCAGGATGACCACCGCCTTGTCGAGAACGCCGACACCGCTCATACTGTGTCCCACAAGCCGAAACATACCTCCCAGAATTTAGGATGTCCAGATGGTGGGAGACACGCAGAAACCAAGGACCCTTGCCGAGAAGGTGTGGGACGCCCATGTGGTGCGATCCGCCGAGGGTGAGCCGGATCTGCTGTTCATCGACCTTCACTTGCTGCACGAGGTGACCAGCCCGCAGGCCTTCGACGGCCTGCGGATGGCCGGACGCACCGTCCGGCGCACGGATCTGACGCTAGCGACCGAAGACCACAACACCCCGACCGGATACGCGGATCCGGCCTTCAACAGCCGCCGCGGCGATCTGCTGACCATCGCCGACCCCACGTCGCGTACGCAGATCGAGACGCTGCGCCGCAACTGCGCCGAGTTCGGCGTGAAGCTGCACCCGCTGGGCGACGCGCAGCAGGGCATCGTGCACGTGATCGGCCCGCAGCTCGGTCTCACCCAGCCCGGTCTCACGATCGTCTGCGGCGACTCGCACACCGCGACGCACGGCGCGTTCGGCGCGCTGGCGTTCGGCATCGGTACGAGTGAGGTCGAGCACGTGCTCGCCACGCAGACGCTGCCGCAGGCGCGTCCCAAGACGATGGCGGTGACCGTAGAGGGCGAGCTCGGCCCCGGCGTCACGGCCAAGGATCTGGTGCTGGCGTTGATCGCCAAGGTGGGCACCGGCGGCGGGCGCGGCCACGTGGTGGAGTACCGCGGTGCGGCCATCCGCGCGCTCTCCATGGAAGGGCGCATGACGATTTGCAACATGTCCATCGAGTGGGGCGCCAAGGCCGGCATGATCGCGCCGGACGAGACCACGTTCGCGTACCTGAAGGGGCGCCCCAACGCGCCGCAGGGCGAGGCGTGGGACGCCGCCGTCGAGCACTGGCGGAGCCTCGCGACCGACGAGGGCGCCACGTTCGACACCGAGGTGGTGCTGGACGCCGCGCGGATAAGCCCGTTCGTGACGTGGGGCACCAACCCGGGACAGGGCGCCGCGCTCGACGACGCCGTGCCGGACCCGGAGGAGTTCGTCGAGGAGGTCGAGCGTTCGGCCGCCCGCCGCGCCTTGGAGTACATGGCGTTGGAGCCGGGCACGCGCCTGCGCGACATCCCGGTGGACGTGGTCTTCGTCGGCTCCTGCACCAACGGCCGCCTGGAGGACCTGCGCGCCGCCGCCGACGTGTTGCGCGGCCACAAGGTCGCCGACGGCGTACGCATGCTCGTGGTGCCCGGTTCCGCCGCCGTGCGCGAGGCGGCCGAGCACGAAGGGCTGGACAAGGTGTTTACGGACGCGGGCGCGGAGTGGCGGTTCGCCGGCTGCTCCATGTGTCTGGGCATGAACCCGGACACCCTCAAGCCGGGTGAGCGCTCGGCCTCCACCTCCAACCGCAACTTCGAGGGCCGGCAGGGCCGCGGTGGGCGTACCCACCTCGTCTCGCCGCCGGTCGCCGCCGCAACCGCCGTCGTGGGCCGCCTCGCCGCGCCCGCCGACCTGAACTAGGGCGTGAGTTCATTCATGGACAAGTTCACCGTGCACACCGGCACCGCCCTCCCGCTGCGCCGGTCCAACGTGGATACCGACCAGATCATCCCGGCCGTCTACCTGAAGCGGGTGACCCGTACGGGATTCGAGGACGGGCTGTTCAGCGCGTGGCGCGAGGATCCGGCGTTCGTGCTCAACAGCCCCGCGTACGCGGGCGCTTCGATCCTGGTGGCCGGCCCCGAGTTCGGCACCGGGTCGTCGCGCGAGCACGCCGTGTGGGCGTTGCGGGACTACGGTTTCCGCGCGGTCATCTCGCCGCGCTTCGGGGACATCTTCCGGGGCAACGCCTTGAAGGAAGGGTTGTTGCCGGTCGAGCTCGAACTCAAGGCTGTGGAAGCCCTGTGGGACCTGGTGGAGAGCGACCCGACCGCGCAGGTCACGGTAGATCTGACGGCCCGGGAAGTCAGGGCCGACGACGGCGTCTGGTCGTTTCCGATGGACGACTTCAGCCGCTGGCGGCTGATGGAGGGCTTGGACGACATTGGACTGACGCTGCGGCACGAGGACGCCATCAGCGCCTACGAAGAGCGTCGACTCCCGTTCCTGCCAGTGGTTTCGTAGTCCCCACAGCGCCCGTACCTGGCCGTTTTCGCCCCTGCCGGATCATCCGACAGGGGCGAATCCGTTACGACACAACGGCTTTTTTCGCGCGGATGTTTGCTCAGACTGGGCAAAGGGCATACGGTGCGCGCAGAATGGGCTCGAGTTGAGTCCGAAGTTAAGTACGGGAGGGAAAACGTGAACAAGGCCGAGCTCATCGAGGCGCTCGCCGCCCGCTTGGGGGACAAGAAGGCGGCGACGGCGGCGCTCGACGCGGTGCTGGCTGAAGTCCAGCAGGCTGTCACCAAGGGCGATCGGGTGGCGATCACCGGTTTCGGCGTCTTCGAGAAGCGGGTCCGCGGCGCGCGAACAGCTCGCAACCCCCGCACCGGCGAGGCGGTGAAGGTGAAGAAGACCTCGGTCCCGGCCTTCCGCGCCGGTGCCGGCTTCAAGGAGATGGTCGCGAGCGGCAAGGTGCCGAAGGTGGCCGCCGCCAAGAAGACCACCGCCACGAAGACCACGACCGCCAAGGCCACCACGGCCGCCAAGAAGACCGCTGCCCCCGCCAAGGCAACGGCGACCAAGAAGGCCGCCGCCGCCCCGGCGAAGAAGGCCGCGACCAAGAGCACCACCGCCCGCGCGAGCGCGGCGGCCAAGAAGGCCCCCGCGAAGAAGGCCCCGGCCCGCAAGGCCGCGCCGAAGCGCTGAGCAAGCGGCGAAGGAGGGCATCCCGCGAACGGGGTGCCCTCCTTCTCTGTGCCCGGCTCAGACCAGCACGGTCTCCTTTTCCACGGGCGACTCCTCGGTCACCTCGATCCGCTTGTGCAGGCGGCGCAGCGGGCCGGGCGCCCAGAAGTTGTAGCGGCCGAGCAGCGTCATCGTGGCCGGTACCAACAGCATCCGTACCACGGTGGCGTCGAGCGCGACGGCGAGCACGAGCCCCAGGCCGATTCCCTTGATGGGTACGAAACCGCCGACCAGGAACCCGGCGAACACCACCACGAGCAGCAGCGCCGCCGAGGTGATGATGCGCCCGGTGCGCTGGATCCCCTCCGCCACCGCACGATCGGCGGGTACGCCGGCCAGCCACCGCTCGCGGATCCGGGAGAGCAGGAAGACCTCGTAGTCCACGGAGAGCCCGAACGCGATCGCCGCGACCAGTACGGGCACGGTCAGGTTGAGGTAGCCCAACCCCTCGGTGCCGAAGAGGCCGGCCAGATTGCCCTCCTGAAACACCCACACCACCGCGCCGAGCGCGGCGCCGATGCTGAGCACGTTGGTGAGCACGGCCTTGAGCGGCAGCACCACCGATCCGGTGAAGGCGAACAACAGCAGCAGCGTGCCGAGCACCACCACACCGATCGCCCACGGCGCCCGCTCGACCAGCATCGACTCGTAGTCCACCAGGCGCGCGGCGTCGCCGGTCACCCATACCTCGAACGGCGCGGGCAGGTCGCGGATCACGGTCACCGCGCCCTTCGTCCGGTCCGACGGGGTGATGTCGACCGGGTACGCGTTGAGCACCGTCAGGTCCGCACCGGCGGGCACCGCCTCGACCCGCGCGATACCGTCGACGCCGGCGATCCGCTCGCGCAGCGCGGCGACGCCCGGGTCGTCCGCGGGTGCGGCGGCGACGGCCTCGATCGGCTCCGGCGCGTTTCCCTCCGGGTAGTGAACGGTGAGTACGTCGTAGAGCTGCCGGGTACCCGAGTCGGTCGGCAGCATACGCGGATCGCCGAGGCCGAGCCGGAGGTTCAGCGCGGGCAGCGCGACGAAGATGAGCGCGACGGCGGTCACGAGCACCGTGGCGACCGGGCGCCGCTGCACCCCGCGCGCCACGCGGGCGAAGAAGCCACTGCCGTTGCGCGGAGCCTTGGCCGGCTTGATGCGGCGGCCCAGCAGCACCAGCAGCGCGGGCAGCAGGGTGAGGGCGGCGAGCATGTCGACGAGTACGACGGCCATGCCGGCGAAGCCCATCGAGCGCAGGAACGGGTCGGCGAAGACCACCAGCCCGGCCAGCGCCAGCGCGACGGTGAGCCCGGCGAAGAGCACGGTGCGGCCGGCGCTCGCCGCGGTGCGGGTGGCGGCGCCGCGTACGTCCGGGTCGACCGCGCGCTCCTCGCGGAAGCGGTTCACCATCAGCAGCGCGTAGTCCACGCCGAGGCCGACCGCCATCATCGTGGTGACCTGGATGGCGTACACGGAGACGTCGGTGACCTCGGAGAAGGCGAAGAGGATGCCGAACGTGCCGCCCACGCCGGCCACCGCGACGAGCAGCGGGAGCCCGGCCGCGATCAGCCCGCCGAAGATGAGCAGCAGCAGGACGAGTACGACCGGTGTGGTCAGCATCTCGGCGCGCTGTACGTCCCGTTCGGCCTGTGTGCCGTACTCCTCCTCGGTGAGCGGACCGCCGGCGACGGCGACCTGCGCGGCGGAGATCTCGCGCAGCCGCTCGGCCGCCGCCTCGGCCGCCTCGGTCTCGTCGCCCGACCGGAGCGTGACGCTGACGATCAGCCCTTCGCCGGTGCGCGCCGACGGCTGGGGCGGGCTGACCTCGACGACGCCGGGGATCGCGCGTACGTCGGCGATCGCGGCGTCGACCTGCGACCGCACGGCCGGGTCGCCGGCCGGCTTTCCGTGCACGACGGCGGTGAGGGCGGGCTGCTCCGGCCGGGTGGCGTCGATGCGGTCGTCGCCGCGGGCCGACTCGGTGCCGGAGCCGGAGCCGATGTCTGCGGTGAGGCGCTCGAAGACGCCGATGCCGATGCCGAAGCCGGCGACCAGTGCGAGAATCCAGGCCACCACGACGATGCGTGGCCGCCGGATCGCGAATCCTGTGACTGAGGTGAGCATGGTGCCGATGCTCGTCCGGCACACCCTCCCCGCGGATCGCCGCCAGGAGTGGAGTCGCGGCTCAGTCCCGCGAGGGATGGTCCGGGCTGGTCGCCTCGCGCCCAGCGCCGGGGCGAGCCGGCCCAGCGGCCGTGCCGGGCACGACCAGGCCCGACTCGTAGGCGAGGACGACCGCCTGCACGCGGTCGCGGAGCCCGAGCTTGGTGAGCAGGTTGCTCACGTGTGTCTTGACGGTGTGCTCGGTCACGAACATCTCCGCCGCGATCTCGGCGTTGGACAGGCCGCGGGCCACGAGGCGGAGCGTGTCGGTCTCCCGCGCGGTCAGCGCGGCCAGCCGCCCCTCGGGCCGCGGGCCGGCCGGCGCGGACCGGCCGCGGTGCACCATCTCGGCGATCAGGCGCCGGGTGACGGTCGGCGCGAGCAGCGCCTCGCCGGCCGCGATCGTGCGGACCGCCGCGACCAGCTCGTCGCGGCGCATGTCCTTGAGCAGGAAACCGCTGGCGCCGGCGTGCAGCGCGTCGTACACGTACTCGTCGACGTCGAACGTGGTGAGCACCAGCACCCGCGCGTCGGTCTCGGCGCAGATGCGCGCGGTCGCGCCGATGCCGTCGAGCCGGGGCATCCGGACGTCCATCAGGACCACGTCGGGGCGGAGCGCCAGCGCCGCGCTGACGGCCTCTTCGCCGTCGCCGGCCTCTCCCGCCACCATGATGTCCGGCTGAGCCTCCAGAATCACGCTGAAGCCGTCGCGCACCAGTGCCTGGTCGTCGACCACCAGGACGCGGATCGGATCAGCCATGCGCCTGCACCGGTAGCGTCGCGGTGACCTGGAAGCCGGTGCCGCCGGGACCTGGCCCGGTGCGGAGCGCGCCGCCGACCGCACCGACCCGCTCCCGCATGCCCAAGATGCCGTGGCCCTCGCCGCCGGTCTGGCCCCGGCCGTCGTCGCGCACCTCCACGCCCAGCTCGTCGGGAGACCAGTCGAGCCGGATCCACACCCGCGTGGCGCCGGCGTGCCGCACCACGTTGGTCAGCGACTCCTGGACCACCCGGTAGGCGGCCAGCCCCAGCTCCGGTGGGAGCGGTCGCTTGTCGCCGCGCTCCTCGACCGCGACCGCGAGGCCCGCCTCGCGGGCCCGCTCGGCCAGGGCGGTGAGGCCGTCGAGGTCGGGCTGCGGCGCGCGGCTGCCGGTCTCGCCGCGCAGGATCCCGAGGGTACGGCGGAGCTGGGTCAGCGTCTCGCGGGCGGTCTGCCCGATCGTGTCGAAGACCCGCTCGGCCCGCGCCGGGTCGGAGTGCACGAGCACCGGCCCCGCCTCGGCCTGCACGGCGATGAGGCTGATCGAGTGGGCGAGGATGTCGTGCATGTCGCGGGCGATCCGCTCCCGCTCGCGGGCCGCGGCCGCCTCCCGCTCCTCGGCGTGGCGCCGGTTGCGCTCCTCGAGCAGCGCGATCCGGTCGTGCCGGGCGCGGGCGCCGGTGCCCAACGCGTACGCCCCGATGAAGAGCAGCCCGACGATCGGCAGCTGGACCAGCTTGTCTTCGTGGCCGACGAACGAGAGGGCGATGCCGACGACCGTGCCGGCGGCACCGGTCAGCCGGGCCAGCGGACCGCTGAGCGCGGCCAGCGTGTAGGTCGCGACGAGCTGGCTGTAGGGCGGGTCGTCGAGCCCGTAGAGCAGAGTGAGCAGGACCGTGGCGACCCCGCACACCGCGGTCACCGGCAGCGGCCAGCGGCGCCGCCAGACGAGCGGCAGGGTCGCCACGGCGGCCAGCAGCAGGGCCAGCGGGTGGGTCTCGCTGTGACCGGTCGCCGAGATCGCCAGCAGCACGTAGCAGAGCAGCGCGATCGCGACGTCGACCACGTGCGGGGGCACCGCTGCGGTGCGCTCGCGAAGCGCCGTCAGCCAGGTCACGCTCGAAGTATCACCCGCACCGGCGACACGGCGCCTCCCTCCTGGGAGCGAGGCGCCGGTACCCCTCACCCGGCCAGGCGGTCCGCGCCGGCCAGGTGGGTGCCGGCGAAGGCGAGCAGCCAGCCGCTCCCCTTCGGCGTGGCCCATGCCTTCGCGGAGCCCAGGCCGGACAGGCGGGCGAGGGCCGGCGGGATCACCTTGCCCTGGCTGGACACGACCACCGCGGGGCACTCGGTGGCCAGCTCGGCGAGGCGCAGGGCGGCGGCGACAGCGACGTCGGCCGGATCCTGCCCCGGCTTCGGCTCGTCGAACACCGAGTCCACCTCGACCGGCAGGTCGAGCCGGGCGGCCAGCGGCTCCACCGTCTGCGTACACCGGCGGGCGGTGGCCGAGACGACGAGCTCCGGCGCCACCTGGGCCAGGATCGGGGCGAGTGCCCGCGCCTGGGCGCGCCCGCCCTGGTCGAGCGGGCGGGCGCTGTCCGGCCCGCTCCACGTGCCGCGCTTGCCGGCGAGCGCGTGCCGTACCAGCGCGACCACCGAGGTGACGCGAGGCAGGCTGGCGAAGTGGCGCAGCACGCGCGCGTCGTGCTCGTACGACACCGTGCGCGCCGCCGTCTCCGGCGAGACCCAGCGCAGCCGGTCGACCTCGGAGTTGGGGGAGAAGCGGGCCGCCGAGAGGGTGCGCATCGACCAGTAGTCGACCACCTTCGGCTGGCCCTCACGCCGGTAGCGCACCGACGGCAGGCGGACCTGCGGCCGGGCCCGTACCCCGGTCTCCTCCTCGACCTCGCGCACCGCGGCGGCGAGCGGATGCTCGCGGGCGTGGAGCTTGCCTTTCGGCAGTGACCAGTCGTCGTAGCGCGGCCGGTGCACCAGGCACACCTCGACACCGCCGCGGGCGCCGGGCCGCCAGACGACACCGCCGGCGGCCCGGATCGGGCCTACGGAAGCCAATCTGTCATCCGGGGCTTCGCCGCCTTTCGCCAGGCCTCGGGAAACTCGGCGCGCACCGTGCGGATCGCGGTGCGCTCACGCTCGAAGAGGCGGCCCGCGGTCACCGCGAGCGAGTGGTCGTCGGGGTCCGACATCGCGATGGACAGCCACGTCTCGGCGGCGGTCGCCGCGTCCTGGTGCTCGCCGAGCAGGTCCTGCACGCCGGCGAGCGCCTTGGCCAGCTCGGGCGCCGCGCCGCCGAGCACGCCGGCGACCGCCTCCACGGCGTAGCGGGCGCGCTTGCCGTTGATGCGCACCGCGTGCCACTGCGTGTCCGGCGCGTACGGGTCGAGGTCGGCCGCGCCGTCGACACCCTTGGCGCCGAGCGCGAACGTCCGCCACGGCCGGGACACCAGCTTGGGCAGCACGTCGACCGCCCGCTCCCGGGCCAGCGGGGTGAGGTGCGGCTCGCGGGCGGCGGCGACGAGGTTGTCGACGAGCTTGGCGTACCGGTCGGAGCGGAGCCCCTCGTCGAGCGCGACCAGCGCCTCCTCGTGCCGGGCCGCGAGGTCGGCGTCGATCCGCGCGACGGACGCCTCGTCGGGCGGACTGAGCGGGTCGGCGGAGGCGGTGCGGCGCAGCCGCGCGCGGAGCACCTCGGCGTCGCGGGCGCCGCCGAGCAGCCCGGCCACCCAGCCCAGCTCGTCGCGGAGCGGCTTGGCCCAGCCGCTGTCGACCAGCGGGCCGAACGTCTTGAGGTCGCTGCGCAGCCGCCGGCAGCCGACCCGCATCTGGTGTACCGCCGTGTCGTTTTCGCCGACCGGGGCGCGCAGCCGCACCAGCGGGTCGTGGGTGAGGACCCGGTCGATGCCCTTGCGGATGGCGGCGGTGACCACCTCGCCGGCCCGTGGCTTGCGTGGCAGCTCACCGGCGCGCACCAGGTCGGGCGGGCCGGCCGCGGCGTCGCCGAGCGCGCGCACGTACTTGGGGGTGAACCCGCCGGCGACCGCGCCCGCGTCGCGCAGCGCCTCCTCGACCCGGTCGAGCAGCTTGCGGCCGCCGCCCTTGCGCTCCACCTCGATCTCGCGGAACTTCGACTTCACCTTGCGCCCGTCGAGCACCGACACCGCGTCGTCGGCGATCTCGGCGAGCACGCGGTCGTTGCCGTCGCGCAGCTCGTAGGCCCGGCGCAGCGTGCGCACCACCGCGGCCGGCTCGAGCTGCGCACCCCGCGAGTACGCCGTGACGAGCGCGAGCAGGTCGGCCGGGGGAGCGCCGGGGCCGCCGCCGCGGGAGATCTCGTGGCGGATGCCCGGGGTGTCGGCGGGCAGCTTGACCGTCCACGGCTCGGCGTCGCCCTTGCGGTGCCGCAGGGAGGCACCGGCCCGCGCCAGGCGCAGGTCGGCCGCGTCGTAGTAGGTGGCGGTGAGGGTGACCGGCTGCCGCTCCTCGACCCGGCCGCCGGAGGGCAGGCACGGGGTCAGATCGGGCAGCGTGAAGCGCGGCTCCACCTCGTACTTGCGTTCCTCCTCCAGCATTCGATCAGCCTACTCAGTGCGGGACTTCGATGCCCCCAGCACGCGGCGCAGGAGGGCCTCCTGGAGGTGGGTCTCGCCGTGGCGGCGGATCCACGTGCCGTCCGGCTGCAGCTCGAACGCCTCGCACTCGTCGCTCATCGACAGCGCGATGACCTGGTCGAGCTCGTCGCGCGCGGTCGGGTCGGTGACCTGCACCAGTGCCTCCACCCGGCGGTCGAGGTTGCGGTGCATGAGGTCGGCCGAGCCGATCCAGAACTCGGTGGAGCCGTTGTTGCCGAACCGGAAGATCCGCGAGTGCTCCAGGAAGCGGCCGAGGATCGAACGGACCCGGATGTTTTCCGACAGGCCGGGCACGCCGGGACGGAGCATGCACATCCCCCGGATGATCAGATCCACCTGTACGCCGGCCTGCGAGGCCCGGTACAGCGTGTCGGTGACCTCCTCGTCGACCAGCGAGTTCACCTTGATCTGGACGAGCCCGCGGCCGCCGAGCCGGGCGTGCTCGATCTCCCGCTCGATGCGGCCGACGATGCCGGCGCGCACGCCGTGCGGGGCGACCAGCAGCCGGCGGTACGCGGTCTGGCGGCTGTAGCCGGTCAGCACGTTGAACAGGTCGGTGACGTCGGCGCCCACCTCGGGGTCGGCGGTGAGCATGCCGAAGTCCTCGTACAGCCGGGCGGTCTTGGGGTGGTAGTTGCCCGTGCCGATGTGGCAGTACCGGCGGATCTGGTTGCCCTCCTGCCGCACCACCAGCGCGGTCTTGCAGTGCGTCTTGAGCCCGACGAGGCCGTACACCACGTGGCAGCCGGCCCGCTCCAGCGTGCGCGCCCAGCCGATGTTGGCCTGCTCGTCGAAGCGCGCCTTGACCTCGACCAGCACCACCACCTGCTTGCCGGCGTCGGCCGCCTCGACCAGCGCGTCGACGATCGGCGAGTCACCGCTGGTGCGGTACAGCGTCTGCTTGATGGCCAGCACGTTGGGGTCGGCCGCGGCCTGCTCGATGAAGCGCTGGACGCTGGTCGAGAACGAGTGGTACGGGTGGTGCACGAGCACGTCGCCGTCGCGCAGGGTGGCGAAGACGCTCCGCGGCACCTCGCCCTCGACGAAGCGCGGGTGGGTCGCCGGCACGAACGGGCGGTCCTTGAGCGAGGGCCGGTCGACCGCGTCGTACACCTGCCAGAGCGCGGAGAGGTCGAGCAGCCCGGGCACCCGGATGACGTCGTGGGTGTCCATGTCCAGCTCGTGCACGAGCGTGTCGAGCATCTCGTCGGAGATGGTGGAGGCGACCTCCAGCCGCACCGGCGGGCCGAAGCGGCGCTGCGCGAGCTCCCGTTCCAGGGCTTGGAGCAGGTCTTCGTCGCGGTCCTCGTCGACCTCGAAGTCGGCGTTGCGGGTGACCCGGAACAGGTGGCACTCGACCACCTGCATGCCGGAGAAGAGCTGGCCGAGCTGGGTGGAGATGAGCTCCTCCAGCGGGAGGAAGCGGGCCACCCGGCCGCTGTTTTCCACCACCACGAAGCGCGGCACGTTGTTGGGCACCTTGACCCGGGCGAACAGCTCCGGCCCGCCGTCCGGGTCGCGCACCGTCACGGCCAGGTTGAGCGAGCGGCTCGAGATGTACGGGAACGGGTGGGCGACGTCGACCGCGAGCGGGGTCAGGACCGGGAAGACCACCTCCCGGAAGTAGGTGCGCAGCCGGTCGCGCTCCGCGCCGTCGAGCTCGGACCAGCCGACCAGCTGGATCCCCTCGGCGGCGAGCTTGGGCTGCACCTCCTCGGCGAAACAGCCGGAGTGGCGGGCGATCAGCTCGCTCGTCTTCTCCGCGATCAGCTCCAGCTGGGTGCGGAGCGGGATCTGGTCGCCGCCGCGCACCGGCAGGCCGGCCTGGAGGCGGCGCTTCAACCCGGCGACCCGCACCATGTAGAACTCGTCGAGGTTGCTCGCGAAGATCGCCAGGAATTTCGCCCGCTCCAGCAGCGGCGTGTCCGGGTCTTCGGCCAGGGCGAGCACCCGGGCGTTGAAGTCCAACCAGGACAGCTCCCGGTTGAGGAACCGGTCTTCGGGCAGCGGGTCGGACATCCCCTGCGGCTGGTCTTCCGGCGGTGGGCGGTCCATGTCGTCGGTGCCGGCCTCCGGCGGCTCCGGCGGGTGGCTGGCCTCGGGTGCCTTCACGAACCGGCCGTCGGGGCCGCGGAGTGGGATGGACGCGAGCACCGCGCCGGGGGCTCGACGCTGCTGAGGGGGGTGTCCGGAAGGCGTCTCACTCACTGAATCATCATCACCTGGGAACGGTTAACGCGAGGTGAATTCGACCAGGGTTGGATCATGCGAACGTCGGCAACGTAATGCGTCTAACCTGGCCGGACTCGTCGCGGTCGATGCGCACCCGCTGGCCCAGCCGGAGCAATCGCAGACCCGACGCGGCGAACGCCTCGGGCGGGTAGCCGATCTCCGTGCCGTCGTCGAGCAGGAGCGTGCCCGAACGGGTTTCGGGGTCGTAGGTCGCGACAGTGCCCTGCATGCCTCCAGCCTAGTCGCTGATCCGGAACTGTTCAGGGTGAGGAGCAACGGCTCGGCGCCTGTGCCACCTCGGCGGAGTGCGGCCCGAGCCCGAGCCGGACCGCCGCGTCGAGGTCGGCGGCGGTGTCGACGTCGCGGCGCAGGGTCGGCCAGTCGCCGTCCAGCGGCACCGCACCGGAACGCTCGTGGGCGACCGCCGAGCCGGGCCCGAACCGCGGGTCGAGCCACACGCCGGCCGGCGCGGTGAGCAGGACCGTACCGGTGCCGGGCGCGTCCGCGACGAAGTGCCGGTCCGGGCCGGCCGCCTTGCGCAGCGCCTCGGAGAGGTCGTCCGGGCACAGGGCCGGCAGGTCGGCGGCGAGCGCGGCGACCGGGCCGTGGGCGAGCAGCCCCGCGCCGTACGCGAACGCGGCGTTGAGCCCGTCGCCGGGCACGTCCGGCACGACCCGCGCGCCGAGGGCGGCCAGGGCCCGACCCACCTCCGGGTCGTCGGTGACCGCGAGTACCTCGGCAACCTCTGCGCTGGCCAGCGCCGCGGCGACGGTGTCCTGGGCCAGGGCCAGCGCCAGGCGTTCGTGCGGCACGCCGGCGAGCGCTCCCCGCAGCCGGCTCTTGGCCGCGCCGAGGCGCTTGACCGGCAGCACCACGCCCCATGTCGGCTCCACGGGACAATCCTGCCAGCGCCCCGGCCGGACCACCGGTCCCGGGGGCACCGCGAGCCCGCGCTGGCCGTACCCAGGTTCAGCAGGCATGATTTCGCTGCGGGCGCCCGGCGGTGGTGCCGGACGGGAGCGACACATGGCCGTAAAGCGGCTGGGGCCATTGCGCCGGTTCGTGGTGATCCTGGTCAAGTCGGTGCTCACGCCGATGACCAAGCGCACCTGGACCGGGCAGGAGCACATCCCGCCCACCGGCGGGGTGATCCTGGCGCCCAACCACCTCTCCCACGCCGACCCGCTGGTGATGGCGCACTTCGTCTACGACGCCCACCGGTGGCCGCGCTTCCTGGGCAAGGCGAGCGTCTTCAAGGTGCCGGTGATCGGCAAGCTGATCCTGCGGGTGCAGCAGATCCCGGTCGAGCGGGGCAGCGTCGACGCGGCGAAGTCGCTGGAGGCGCTCACCGCGGCGATCAAGGACGGCGGCGCGGTGATCATCTACCCGGAGGGGACGACCACCCGCGAGCCCGACCTGTGGCCGATGCGGGGCAAGACCGGCGCGGCCCGGCTCGCGCTCGCCACCGGCGCCCCGGTGATCCCGATCGCCCAGTGGGGTGCCCAGGGGTTCTACGACACCCGGACGAAGAAGGTCCGGTTTCGCCCGCGCACGCCGATCACGATCGCCGCCGGGCCACCGGTCGACCTGTCCCGCTGGGCGGGGGCGGAGCCCACCCGGGCCACGCTCGACGAGATGACCGACGAGATCATGCTCCGCGTCCGCGACCTGCTCGCCGGCGTCCGCGGCGAGACGCCGCCGCCGCTGTTCGCGCCGGCGAAGGGGGAGAAGCCATGACGGCCGCCGCCGTGCTCGGCGCGGGTTCCTGGGGTACGGCGTTCGCGAAGGTCCTCGCCGACGCCGGCACCGACGTCACGATCTGGGCCCGGCGCGAGCCCGTGGCGGCCGCCATCCGGGAGTACGGCACCAACCCCGACTACCTGCCCGCCGTGCGGCTGCCCGAGCGGGTCACGGCCACCTCCGACGCGGGCAAGGCGATCGCCGGCGCCGACCTGGTGGTGCTGGCCGTACCGTCGCAGACGCTGCGCGGCAACCTGGCCGACTGGGCGGCGTTCCTGGAGCCCGACGCGACGCTGGTCTCCCTGATGAAGGGGATCGAGCTAGGCACCACCAAGCGGATGAGCGAGGTGATCGTGGAGACCGCCGCCGTGCCCGCCGACCGGGTCGCGGTGGTCTCCGGTCCCAACCTGGCCGCCGAGATCGCCGCCGAGCAGCCGGCCGCCACCGTGGTCGCCTGCACCGACGTGGTCCGGGCGACGCTGGTGCAGCGCTCGGTGTCCACGCCCTACTTCCGGCCGTACACGAACGAGGACGTGATCGGCTGCGAGCTCGGCGGCGCGGTGAAGAACGTGATCGCCCTGGCGTACGGCATCGCCACCGCCATGCGCCTCGGCGACAACACCAAGGCCACGCTCATCACCCGTGGCCTGGCCGAGACCGCCCGGCTCGGCGTGGCGCTGGGGGCCGACCCGCTCACGTTCGCCGGGCTGGCCGGGCTGGGTGACCTGGTCGCCACGTGCTCGTCGCCGCTGTCCCGCAACCGTACGTTCGGCGAGCACCTGGGGCGGGGCGAGACGCTGGAGCAGGCGCAGGCCGCCACCCGGCAGACCGCCGAGGGTGTGAAGAGCTGCCTGGCGATCCGCGACCTCGCCCGTACCCACAACGTGGACATGCCCATCACCGAGCAGGTCGAGCTGGTCTGCCACGAGGGCGTCAACCCGCGTAGCGCGCTCATCGCGCTGATGAGCCGGGAGACGAAGCCGGAATGAGTCGCGACGGGTCCTATGGGGACGGCACCCGCTCCGTCCACGCTGGACTGCCCGCGCCGGAGCCGGGGCAGCCGTTTCTGCCCGGCCCGGTCTTCGCGGCGCCGTACCACCTGGACCCGACCACCGGCCCCGGCCGCGACGGGTACGGCCGCCCGGACAACCCGACCCGCCGCCGGCTGGAGGCGGCGATCGGTGAGCTGGAGGGGGGCGACGCGCGGGCCTTCGCGAGCGGGCAGGCGGCCGTCACGGCGGTGCTGATGACGGTGCTGCGCCCCGGCGACACGGTGCTGCTCCCCGCCGACGGGTACTACGCGGTCCGCTCGTTCGCCGCCTCCACACTGGACGGGCTCGGCGTACGGGCGGCCTACGCGCCCACCGCCGGCCCGTATCCCTCGTTCGACGGCGTACGGCTGGTGCTGCTGGAGACCCCGTCCAACCCGGGCCTCGACGTCTGCGACGTGGCGGCGCTCTCGGCGGCGGCCAAGGCGGCGGGCGCGCTCGTGGCCGTGGACAACACCACCGCCACGCCGCTCGGCCAGCGCCCGCTCGACCTCGGCGCGGACATCTCGGTCGCCTCCGGCACCAAGGCGCTGACCGGCCACTCAGACCTGCTGCTCGGGTACGCCGCCACCCGCGACGCGACGCTGCTGGAGCGGATCACCACCTGGCGCAACCAGACCGGCGGGATCCCCGGCGCGTTCGACGCGTGGCTGGCCCACCGCTCGCTGGCCACATTGGACCTTCGCCTGGCCCGCCAGTCGGCGAACGCGGCGGCGGTCGCGGTCGCCCTCGCCGCCCGGTCCGATGTGGAGCGGGTTCGCTGGCCCGGCCTGCCGGACGACCCGTCCTATGTGGTCGCCGAACGCCAGATGCGGCGGATCCCCGGGCTCGTCTCGATCGACCTGGGCTCGGCCGAACGGGTGGCCGCGTTTCTCAAGGCGTCCAAGCTGGTCTTCGCCGCCACCTCCTTCGGCGGCCTGCACACCAGCGCCGACCGCCGCGCCCAGTGGGGCGACGACACCCCGCCCGGCTTCCTCCGCATCTCCTGCGGCATCGAGGACACCGCCGACCTGGTCGCCGACATCACGGCCGCCCTCGACGCCACCTGACCCCCTCGGCCACGGTCACGCGGCTCGGGCCAGCGCGTCGAGCACATGCCGGCGCAGGTCTTCCAGGCGCAGGCCGGCGTTGGTGAGCACCATCGCGGCCAGCCCTTCGCCCTCGCGGATCAGGCCGAGCAGGATGTGCTCGGTGCCGATGTGCTTGTGCTTGAGGTGCAGGGCCTCGCGCAGTGCCAGCTCCAGCACCTTCTTGGCGCGCGGGCTGAACGGGATGTGCCCCGGGCTCGGTGCCGCCGGCGCCGGTACCCGCCGAAACAGCCCTCGCCGCCGGAGCGGGAGGGTCGGTGACGCCTCCAGCGCGCCCTCGCCGAACGTCTCCTCGACCTTTTCCCGCACGGCGTCGAGGTCGATGCCGATCGCCCGCAGCGCCTCCGCGTCGGCCATGCCCAGCGGGTCGCGCCGCGCGGCCAGGATGTCGGCGCGGACCTGCTCGGGGAAGACGCCGGCGTCACGCAGGACCGTCCCGGCCAGGCCGCCGCTCTCGCCGAGCAGGGCCAGCAGGAGGTGCTCGGTGCCGATGTAGCGGTGGTGCAGCGCGCGCGCCTCGACTTGGGCGCCCTTGACCGCGTCTCGGGCCCGATCGGTGAACCGCTCGAACATCACGCCTCCCGCCGTGCGCCCACCGGCGGCCGGCCGGCGTGCTTCTTGTGGACTGCCTGCTTGGTCACGTCGAGCGCGTCCGCGATCTCCTGCCAGGACCAGCCCTGCCGCCGGGCGTTGTCGACCTGGAGCACCTCCAGGGTCTCCAGCAGGCGGCGGAGGGCCAGCACGGCGCGCAGTCCGACCCGCGGATCGGTGCTGCCGGCCGCCGCGGCCAGCTCGGTTGCCTCACTCATGCCGTCAACCTACGTTGACAAACCCGGTGCCGTCAACCCTGGTTGACGAACTCCGCGTCCGCGTGGCGCGCCCTCCCTATCCTTGGCACATGAGGCGCCACCTGAAGGGCATGTTCTTCTCGATCCTCGCCGCCAAGCTCGGCCGCATGCTCCACCGTCGCGGCCACTCCACCGCGGCCCGCTACCTGGAGCACGAGCTGCACCGCCGCACCGGCCACGGCCATGGGCACGGCTACGGCCCGGGACAGGGCTACGGCCCGGGCTACGGGCACTACGGCTATCACGGGCACTACCGGTCAAAGGGCGGACACGGACACTACGGTTACCACGGCCACTACCGCCCGAAGCGGAAGGGTCGCCGCCGCTACTGGTAGGCCGCCGTTACTGGTGACCGGCCCCGCTGACGGTGGCGCTCGCGCGCGCGGGCCGCCGCGGCTGGGGCGCCACCAGCCGTCCGGGCCAGGCGCGCTCCCGGTAGCAGGCGTGCGCCGCCGCGAAGTCGAAGAGCCACCTCCGCTGGGCGTCCGTGTCCGGCACGTGCACGCCGCGGGCGGTGGCGATCAGGTGGAGGGCGTGGGCCGGCCGGGCGCCGAGCGTGACGAGCGTCGCAGCGGCGAGCAGTGTCGCCCGGCCGATGCCGGCGAAGCAGTGGGTAACCACGAAGCGGCCGGCGCGCACGTGCGCCGCCAGCCGGATGGCGAGCTCGATGGCCGCGGGACCGGGCTCGGGCACGCCCCGGTCGGGGATGGGGAAGGGGACGAAGATGATGCCGGCGGCCCTGGCCGCCTCCCGCTCCTGGCTGAGCGCGAGGCGGTCCGACTCTTCCGAGGTCAGCGCGGAGACCAGCACGTCGACGTCGGCGTCGACCAGCGCGGACATCTCGTCGGCCAGCCAGTCGCCGCCGCGGGGGTGCGACATCGTCGCCAACCGCCCCGGTCCGTGCCATTCGATCACGTGGAGTGTCGGTCTCATGGACTCCTCGCTCCTTGACCGCGAAAGCCGCCCACTCAGAGTAGGGTCACCCGCGTGAGCAGCCCACGGAAGACCCGCGTAGCCCTCGTCTTCGGCGGACGCAGCACCGAGCACGCCATCTCGTGCGTGAGCGCGGGCAGCATCATGGCCGCCCTCGACCCGGACGAGTTCGAGGTCATCCCGGTAGGGATCACCCGTGCCGGCCAGTGGGTGCTCACCACCGGCGACCCGGCACAGCTGGCCATCGCCGACCGCCGGCTGCCGGAGATCACGCCCGAGGTCGGCAAGGCGGTGGTGCTCCCCGCCGATCCCACGGCCAATGGTCTCATGGTGCTCGATGCGGCCGCTGGCCCCCAGGCCTTCGCCGGCGTCGATGTCGTGTTTCCGGCACTGCACGGGGCGTACGGCGAGGACGGCACGATCCAGGGCATGCTGGAGATGGCCGGCGTCCCGTACGTCGGGGCGAACGTCTTCGCCTCCGCCGCCGCCATGGACAAGGAGTTCACCAAGAAGCTCGCGGCGGCCGAGGGCATCCCCGTCGGGCCGTACGCGGTGCTCCGCGCCGGCGTCTCCCTCTCCGAGGCGGACAAGGAGCGGCTGGGGCTGCCCGTCTTCGTCAAGCCCTCCCGCGCCGGCTCGTCGTACGGGATCTCCAAGGTCAACGACTGGTCCGAGCTCGACGCGGCGGTGACCGAGGCCCGCCAGATCGACCCCAAGGTGCTGGTCGAGGCGGCGATCGTCGGCCGCGAGATCGAGTGCGGCGTGCTGGAGGCGGAGACCGGCGGCGCGCCCGAGGCGTCGCTGCTGGCGGAGGTGCGGGTCGTCGGCGGCCACGAGTTCTACGACTTCGAGGCGAAGTACCTCGACGACTCCTGCGAGTACGACATCCCGGCCGGCCTCCCGCCGGAGGTGACCCGGCAGGTCCAGGAGTACGCCTGCCGCACCTTCACCGCGATCGACTGCGCCGGGCTGGCCCGGGTCGACTTCTTCGTCACCCCCGAGCTCGACGTCTACCTCAACGAGATCAACACGATGCCCGGCTTCACGCCGACCTCGATGTTTCCCCGCATGTGGGCGGAGACCGGCCTCGAATACCCCAAACTGGTGAGCCGCCTCATCCGCACCGCGCAAAACCGCGGCACCGGCCTGCACTAGCGGACCCATTTCAGAAAGACTTGAGCTACCGCGACGTCCGCGGTGGTCCAGACCGTTGCTCCCGCGGCCTCACCCTCCGCGTCACAAAACCCGCAGCGGCGGGTGACAGGCCGACTCACCCGTCCCATGATCGACGCTCTGAGATCAACCCAGGGGTCCAGATCGTGGTATTTAGCTGTCCCTCCAGGGGCAGCCAAATACCACGATCTACCCGGAGCCACCCGACGCTGACGCCGATCAAGGGGCCGATGCTGTCACTCAGTGCGGCCGCCCGCTCTCGTCGATCCAGACGATCTATTCCAGGAGCTTGCTCGGTCCGGTGGCGGTCATCCGTGGCCGGACGGCGCGGCGATGGGCGATGTTGGTTGGGGACTTTGCCCGTCATCTGATGGATGGCGGGCCGCTCCCTTCGCGGGGATGCCCGGTCTCCAAGGGGGTCGTAGGCCCCGGAGGCTGCCGGCGCGGATCTGCCCGGGGGCCGAGAGCCGGGGCCGGCGGGGTTGTCGAGCGCGGGGTGAGGCCGGGGGAGCAACGGTCCGGGCCCAGTGCCATTCACGCTGATTCGGTCAGGGTCGTGAGCTGGGCACGCTCAGGAGCGTCAGGCCGTCTCGCGGTCACCACGGATGGGGCGGTCGAGATCGTGGTACGTAGGTGCCCTCGGGCGGGCGGATTGGTACCACGATCTGCTGGGACGGTCCGCTGTCGAGCCGTGAACTCGGGGTCGAGGTTCGTGCGCGGCCGGTGATCGGTGTCGATCATGGGAACGGCGACCGGCTCGGGGCCCGTAGTGCACAGCCGCCTGACCCTGGTCAAACTGAGGTGGGCCGGACCACGACAGAGATCGCGGTAGCCCATCCCTTGGAACGGATCGTCCAGGGCTTACGGGTGCTTGGCGGCGTCGGGTCCGGACCGCCGCCCCCGCGGGCGGGCGCGGTCGAGTGCCCCGTCTGTGCGTGCAGCTCGAGAGCTCCGCGCACGCACGTCCCGGTTCCGGCTGCGGCGCGCAGGAGCGGGGAGCGGGAGGGACGGGAGGGCGGTCAGGGGCCGCAGCCGGTGGGGATCTGCTTCAGAGACGGGACCGCGGCGACCACCGGGTCGGAGAAGGCGATCGTCCACTGGCCGGGCTGCTCGTACCGCTTGGGCACCGTGACCCGCACCGGCACCTCGCGGTCCACAGTGGTCCACTCGGTGGCGTCCGGGCGGTCGGCGGAGTGCCAGCAGACGCGGCTGAGCGGGTACACGAGGTCGGTTGCGGGTATCGCGGGCATCGGCACGCCGCAGGAGACGGTGATGGCCGGGTCGCCGTAGGCGGCGTTCTGCTCGGGGCCGTCGGTGACCGGCCGCTGGCTCAGGTCGCGGATCGAGGCGGGCAGCCGGGACAGCAGCGCGCGGCAGACGGTGGCGGCACGCGTGGAGAGTGCCGGCGCGGGCATCGCCACGGCCGCGGTGGACTGCGGGCGGGGTGCGGTGGGGCTCGGCTCGGCGGCGGCCGGGGGGTCGTCGGGTCGGGTGGCGAGGATGGCGACCAGCGCCACGATCAGGGTCAGCGGCACCGCCACGGCCGTGGCCCAGAGCGCCGCCTGGCGGGTGGTGCGGTCCATCTATAAGTGCACCACCGAGCAGGTGAGCGTACGCGTGATGCCGGGCACCATCTGCACCTTGCTGACGATCATCTTGCCGAGCTCGTCGACGGTGTGGGCTTCCGTGAGGACGACCACGTCGTACGGCCCGGTGACGGCGTCGACCCGTACCACTCCGGAGACATCCTTGATCGCCGCGGCCACGTCACGCGCCCTTCCGACCTCGGTCTGGATGAGGATGTATGCCTGGACCACGATCCGCCTCCTCTCCGCCGCAGCCAGCGGCTCGACCGTGAAACTACCGTACGGAGCGGAACAGGATCGTCGATGGTGCTCAGGAGGCGCAGTGAGTGTGGCGAAAGCCGGTGAGTTCGGACTGATCGCCCGGGTCACCGCGCGCCTACCGACCAGCCCGGGCACCCTGCTGGGCCCCGGCGACGACGCGGCGGTGGTCAGGGCCGCCGACGGGCGGGTCGTCGCCTCGACCGACGTGCTGGTGGAGGGGCGGCACTTCCGGCGGGACTGGTGCTCGGCGCAGGACGTGGGTCACCGCGCCGCCGCCGCCAACCTCGCCGACATCGCCGCGATGGGCGCCACCCCGACCGCGCTGCTGGTCGCGCTCTGCGTACCGGCGAACCTCGACGCCCACTGGGCCGAGGAGCTGGCCGACGGCCTCGGCGAGGAGGCCGCGCTCGTGGGGGCCGCCGTGGTCGGCGGTGACATGTCCGGCAGCCCCACGCTCACCATCGCGGTCACCGCGCTCGGCGACCTGGAAGGCCGGGCGCCCGTCGTGCGCACGGGGGCACGGCCGGGAGACGTGGTCGCGATGTCCGGGCGGGTCGGGTACGCGGCCGCGGGTTACACCGTCCTTTCCCGCGGCTTCCGTACGCCGAAGCTGCTCGTGGACGCGTACCGGCGGCCGGAGGTGCCGTACGACGCGGGCCCGGAGGCGGCCCGGCTGGGCGCCACCGCCATGATCGACGTGTCGGACGGGCTGCTCGCCGACCTCGGGCACGTGGCCAAGGGCAGCGGCGTCGCCGTCGACCTGCGGCGGGACGCCTTCGACGTGCCCCGGCAGATGCGCGACGCGGCGTACGCGCTCGGCGTCGACCCGTACACCTGGGTCCTCGCCGGCGGTGAGGACCACGCGCTGGTCGCCACGTTTCCGGAGGGTGTGGTGCTGCCACCGCGGTGGCGGGTGGTGGGCGCGGTGCGCGAGGGGACCGGGGTGACCGTGGACGGCAAGCCGTTCAAGGGCCCGACCGGCTGGCAGCACTTCTGAGCCCGATTGGCTCGTCCCGCGGGGTATCGGCTACCCTGGTCAGGTTGCCCGGACCACATCCGCTGGCGACATCGTGATCGACAATCCAGGAGTGTTCCGTGGCTAGCGTGTGCGACGTCTGCGGCAAGGGGCCGGGCTTCGGCCACAACGTGCCGTGGTCCAAGAAGAAGACCAAGCGGCGCTGGGACCCCAATATCCAGACCGTCCGCACGCCGGCCGGTGGCGGCACCACCCGCAAGATGCAGGTCTGCACCTCGTGCATCAAGGCGGGCAAGGTCGTCCGCGCCTGAGGCGCGGCAGCCGCACAGTCAGCTTCCCGTAGCCGCCGGATCGACTCGATCCGGCGGCTACGTGCGTGCCCAGCCACCGCCGCCCTCCGGTGATCAAAGCTCCCCTGAAGTCGTTCTAACGACTTGAACGGAGCTTCGATCACCGGCGCTGACGCGCGGCGGGTGTCGGTGGGCGACAGTAGGCTCATCGCGTGCTGGACACGTTCGACGCGGAGGCCGTGCGCCGGTGGTGCGCGGCCGGGCTGGAGTCGTTGCGCCTGCACCAGCACGAGATCGACCAGCTCAACGTCTACCCCGTGCCCGACGGTGACACCGGCACCAACCTTGTCCTCACCGTCGCCTCGGCCCAGCAGGCGATCGCCAACGACGCGGTCAACGGGGGCGAGGACAGCGGCGGTGTGCTGCGGCTGATGTCGCGCGGCGCGCTGCTCGGCGCGCGGGGCAATTCGGGCGTGATCGTCTCCCAGATCCTGCGCGGCATGGCCGACGCGCTCGCCGACGTGGTCACGGTGCGCGGGCGGGCGCTCGCCGGCGCACTCGGTGAGGCGGCCGCGGCGGCGCGGGCGGCCGTGGCCAAGCCGGTCGAGGGGACGATCCTGACCGTCGCCTCAGCCGCCGCCGAAGGGGCCACGGCGACCGGCTCCGACGACCTCGACGCGGTGGCGCGTTCGGCCGCCGGGGCCGCCGCCCGCGCGCTGGCCCGCACGCCCGAGCAGCTGCCCGCGCTGGCCCGCGCCGGCGTCGTCGACGCCGGCGGGCGGGGCCTCTGCGTCCTCCTCGACGCGCTGGTCGCGGTGGTGACCGGCCAGGCGGTGGCGTCCGCGCCGGTCAGCGTCCGCGGCCCGGTCACCGCCGTCCGGGAGACAGGATCTTCCGAGTACGGGTACGAGGTGCAATACCTCCTCGACGCCGACTCCGCCGCCGTGGCCCGCCTGCGGGCGACCCTGGCCGGGCTGGGCGACTCGCTCGTCGTGGTGGGCGAGGAGCCGGTGTGGAACGTGCACGTCCACGTCAACGACGTCGGCGCCGCCATCGAGGCCGGGGTGGAGGCGGGGCGGCCACACCGGATCACGGTGACCCGCTTCGAAGACCAGGCCGCGCCGCCGGCCCTCGACCCGGACGGGCGGGGCGCGGTGGTGGTCGCGGCCGGCGCCGGGCTGGTCGGGCTCTTCAGCGCCGAGGGGGCGCGGGTGATCGGGGCCAACCCGTCGACGGCCGAGCTGCTGGACGCCGTGTTCGCCACCCGGGCCGGGCACGTGGTGGTGCTCCCTGACGACCCGGACACCCAGGCGGTCGCCGGCGCCGCGGCGCGCGAGGCGCAGGCCGGGGGCGTGCGGGTGAGCGTGGTGCCCACCCGCTCGCCGGTGCAGGCGCTGGCCGCGCTCGCCGTGCGCGACACCGGCCGGGGCTTCGAAGACGACGTGATCGCGATGGCCGAGGCGGCGGGCGCCTGCCGTTACGCGGCGGTCTGCTACGCCGGCCGCGAGGCGCTCACCATGGCCGGCCGCTGCCGCCCCGGCGACGTGCTCGCGCTCGTCGAAGACGAGGTGCACGTCATCGGCACCGACCTCGCCCAGACCTGCCGCGACCTGCTCGACCGCATGCTCGGCGGGGGCGGCGAGCTGGCCACCCTGCTGCTCGGCGCCGACGCCCCGCCCAGCCTCGGCGACGAGCTGCGCGACCACCTCGCGCAGCGCTGGCCGTTCGTGGAGGTGCAGGTCTACGACGGCGGCCAACCCACCTACCCACTTCTGGTAGGGATCGAATGACAGACATCGACACGCCACTGACCAAGGTGCTCGGGGCCAATACGGCCAAGGCCCTCGCCACCCACCTCGACCTGCACACCGCGGGCGATCTGCTCTACCACTTCCCCCGGCGGTACGACGAGCGTGGCGATCACACCGACATCCGCTCGCTCGAGGTCGGCGAAGACGTCACCGTGATGGCCCAGGTGCGCGTCACCAACCGCCGCCGCATCCGGGGCGGCGCCGACGAGATGCTGGAGGTGACGGTCGGCGACGGGGGCGGCGGGCAGCTCATGCTCACGTACTTCGGGCGCCGCCAGGTGTGGCGGGAAAAGGAGCTGCGCCCCGGGCGGTGGGGGCTGTTCGCCGGCAAGGTGACCGAGTTCCGGGGCAAGCGGCAGCTCAACAGCGCGCAGTACGTGCTGCTCGCCGACGAGGGGGAGGCGTCGGAGGAGATCGAGGAGTTCGCCGGCGCGCTGATCCCGGTCTACCCGGCGGCCGCCAAGGTGCCCACGTGGACGATCGCCCGGTCGGTGCGCGTACTGCTGGAGGTGGTGACCCCGCCGGAGGACCCGCTCCCCGCCGGCGTGCGCGCCCACGGCAACCTGGTCGGCATCGCCACCGCCCTCCGCGAGATCCACCGGCCGTCGTCCAAAGAGGACCTGTACCGGGCGCGGCGGCGGCTCAAGTGGGACGAGGCATTCGCGGTGCAGCTCACGCTGGTGCAGCGCAAGCACCGCGCCGCCGCCTGGCCGGCCTGTCCCCGGCCGCGCGGGGAGGGCGGGCTGCTCGCGGCCTTCGACGCCACGCTGCCGTACCAGCTGACCGACGGCCAGCACACGGTCGGCGAGGAGATCGCCCGCGACCTCTCCACCCCGCACCCGATGCACCGGCTGCTGCAGGGCGAGGTGGGTTCGGGCAAGACGCTCGTGGCCGTCCGCGCGATGCTCCAGGTGGTCGACGCCGGCGGCCAGGCCGCGATGCTCGCACCCACCGAGGTGCTCGCCGCCCAGCACTACCGCGGGATCGCCGAGCTGCTCGGGCCGCTCGGCCGGGCCGGCGAGCTCGACTCGGCCGACGGCGCCACCCGGGTCACGCTGGTCACCGGCTCGCTCGGCGCGGCGGCCCGCCGGCGGGCGCTGGAGGAGATCGCGGCCGGCCGGGCGGGCATCGTGGTGGGCACGCACGCCCTGCTGTACGAGGGCGTCGACTTCGCCGACCTCGGCCTGGTGGTCGTCGACGAGCAGCACCGCTTCGGCGTGGAGCAGCGCGACGCCCTGCGCGCCAAGGCCGAGCAGCCGCCACACGTGCTGGTGATGACGGCGACGCCGATCCCGCGCACGGTGGCCATGACCGTCTACGGCGACCTGGAGGTCTCCACGCTGTCCCAGCTGCCCCAGGGCCGCTCGCCGATCGCCTCGCACGTGGTGCCGGCCGCGGAAAAGCCGGCGTTCCTGGAGCGGGCGTGGAAGCGGATCCGCGAGGAGGCGGCGGCCGGCCACCAGGCGTACGTGGTGTGTCCCCGGATCGGCGACGGCTCGTCCGGGGCGTCCGATGAGGACGCTCCGATGGGGACGGACGACAACGGCAAGCGGCCGCCGGTCGCGGTGCTCGACGTGGCTCCGCTGCTCGCCGAGGGCCCGCTGCACGGCCTGCGGATCGGGGTGCTGCACGGCAAGCTGCCCGCCGACGAGAAGGACGCCGTGATGCGCGCGTTCGCCGGGGGCCAGATCGACGTGCTGGTGGCCACGACGGTGGTCGAGGTCGGGGTCAACGTGCCCAACGCGACCGTCATGGTGGTGCTCGACGCCGAGCGCTTCGGCGTTTCCCAGCTGCACCAGCTCCGCGGCCGGGTGGGGCGCGGCTCGGCGCCCGGACTCTGCCTGCTGGTGACCGAGGCGCCGGAGGGCACCCCCGCGCGCGAGCGCCTGGACGCGGTCGCGGGCACCACCGACGGCTTCCGGCTGGCCGAGATCGACCTGGAGCAGCGCCGCGAGGGCGACGTGCTCGGCGCCACCCAGTCGGGGCGCCGCTCGCACCTGCGGCTGCTGTCGCTGCTGCACGACACCAAGCTCATCAACGAGGCCCGGATCGAGGCGATCTCGCTGGTGGAGGAAGACCCGGAGCTGGAGCGCCACCCCGCGCTGGCCGCCTCGGTGGCCGCGCTGGTCGACGAGGAGCGCGCGGAGTACCTGGAGAAGGGCTGACCGCGCGCCCCCAACGGTCTGAAGACGGGTGCGGCCCGCGACGACCGGGGGGTGTCGTCGCGGGCCGCGGAGGGGTGGAACGCGATACGGCTCAGGCGGTGAAGGTCGTCCGCCGCCGGCGGGCCACGAAGAAGAGCACCGCGCCGATGGCCAGCAGCACCAGCGCGCCGCCGGCGATGCCGCCAGCCGCGACACCGGTCACCGGCAGCTCGGGGCCGCCGCCGCCCGCACCCGGCGGGGGCGGAGGCGGGGTCTCGCAGTCTTCGGGCTGCTCCCAGGCGAAGGTCGCGTCGTCGGCGCCCTCGGAGCTGACGACCACCTCGAGACCCTCGGAGGCCGGGAACTTGACCTGCTTGGTCTCACCGGGCGCGACGGTCACGGTCTGCGCCTCGCCCGTGTTGGGGGTGAAGGTGGCGGTGATGGCGCGCCCGTCCTCCGGGTTTTCCAAGGTGAAGATCAGCTCGTCACAGGTGGACTCGACCTCGCCCTTGGGCTCGCCGCAGTCGCCCGGGCTCACCCAGGTGTACTTCGCGACGACCTTCTCGCCCTGGCTGACGGTGATCTCGCCGGCGCCGGCCGGCACGACGATGCCGGTCTTGGTCTCGCCGGCGGGCACCTCTTGGGTCTCCTCGAAGTCCTTCGCCGCCACGGTCAGGCGGGTCGCCTTCTTGCCCTTGGTGTTGTCGAGGGTGACGACGACGCTGCCGTCGCACTCCGGCTCGAAGCCGGCCGCGGCGCACTTCTTGCTCGGCTTGGCGACGCCCTGCTTGGTCGCCTCGATGACCCGGCCGTTGCGCAGCCAACGCACGGTGACCTTGAGGGTGACCGCGTCTTCGCCGGTGACGGTCTGGGTGCCGGTCAGCGGGCCGTCGCCCGCCTTGGGCAGGGTGGCGTCGACGGCGATGCCCTCGATGGGGCCCGGCTCGACCGCGACGATCTTGCCTTCGAGATCCTGCTCGCTGTTGATGACGGTCCAAGTGGCCTCCCACTTGCCGTCGATCACGCAGCCACCCTTGCCGGAGACGACGGGGTGGTGGGCGCTGGCTGGGGAGGACACGGCGACGGCCGTCATGAGGCCGAGGACGGCCGCTCCGACGACGGCGATCGATCGCCGCAGCTTGCTACGGTTCACGCGAACTCCTGAACAAAGGGGGGCTTCTTCTCAGGGCGCGGCCTGGGCTCAGGCATGGCAAGAGCCGGTCGCGGCGATATCCAGCCGCGACCCTCCCGACGCCTCCCCAGGTCGTCGTGCCGCCAAGGACGCTGCCGGCACAGCGCACGACCTTAGCGGTTCCTGAAGTGGTGCAGAGGAATTGAAGCCGAACTAAGCATGCCGTTGTGAACTCGTGACCTTCGATGGCCGGAGCGAGACGGGGTGATACCTGTGTGTAGTGGAGTGACTGGTGTGACACGGCGGCCGGGTAGCGTAGCGTCACCCCCATGACCCGCATCGTGTCCGGCACCCTCGGCGGCCGCCGGATCGCGGCGCCGGCCGGCGACCGCACGCGCCCCACCTCCGACCGGGTGCGCGAGGCGCTCTTCAGCACCCTGGAGTCCATGGTGGACCTGGACGGGGCGCGGGTCGCCGACCTGTTCGCGGGCTCGGGCGCGGTCGGCCTCGAGGCGCTCTCCCGCGGCGCGTCCCACGTGCTGCTGGTGGAGTCCGACCCGCGGGTCGCCCGCGTCGTCCGGCAAAACATCGCGGCGCTCGGCGTCGGCTCCGCCGCCCGCCTGGTGACGGCCAAGGTGAGCGCCGCGCTGGTGGATGCACCCGAGGGGGGCGGCTACGACGTCGTCTTCGCCGATCCGCCGTACGCGGTACCCGACGAGGAGATCGCCACCGTGCAGGCCGCGCTCGTCGACGGCGGCTGGCTCGCCGCGGACGCCGTGGTCGTGATCGAGCGTGCCACCCGCTCAGGGGCGCTGACCTGGGTGAAAGGAATCACCGGCGCGCACAGCCGACGGTATGGGGAGACAACGCTTTGGTACGGTCGCCGATCATGAGACGTGCGGTGTGTCCCGGCTCGTTCGACCCGGTCACCAACGGGCACCTGGACATCGTCGGCCGGGCCAGCCGGCTCTTCGACGAGGTCATCGTCGGCGTGTTGATCAACCAGTCCAAGACCGGCCTCTTCACCGAGGACGAGCGCATCGAGATGCTGCGCGAGGTCGTCAAGGGGTACGACAACGTGCGGGTCCTCTCCTTCCGGGGGCTGCTGGTCGACTTCTGCCGTACGCACGACGCCGCCGTGGTGGTCAAGGGCCTGCGCGCGGTGAGCGACTTCGACTACGAGCTGCAGATGGCGCAGATGAACATCGGGCTGGCCGGCGTCGAGACCCTCTTCATGCCGACCAACCCGCTCTACTCGTTCCTCTCGTCGAGCCTCGTCAAGGAGGTGGCGAAGTGGGGCGGCGACGTCTCCGCCCACGTGCCTGACGTCGTGGCCGCCCGCCTCGCCGAGCGAATCCCCACCTGAGCGGGCGGCGCACCGACCGGCGCGGAGGCGACGCGCCCGGCGGACTGCCAGTGGGCGTACCTTTCGGCCCCGGGGCCGCATCATGAGGTGAGCACCCTCATCATGTGAGGGTCGGCTGTGGAACGACAGGAGTGAGGCGCCAGTGGACCCGCTCGACCGCATCGACGAGATCATCGCCATTGTGGAGGCCGCCCGCTCGGTCCCCATGTCGCGCACCAACTGCATGGTCGATCGCGGTGAGATGATCAACGCCCTCGACCAGCTCCGCGCCGAGCTCCCCAGCGAGCTGCGGCGGGCCACGGCGCTGCTCGACGAGCGCGACAAGATCATCGACGCCGGCCGTCGCGAGGCTGACCGGATCATCAGCGAGGGCGAGGCCGAGCACGCCCGGCTCGTCTCGGTGAACGAGATCACCGTCTCCGCCGAGCACGAGGGCGCCCGGATCATCGCCGAGGCCCGCGCCGAGGCCCAGCGCCTGCGCGAAGAGGTCGACGACTACGTCGACACCGCCCTGGCCAACTTCGAGCAGTTCCTCACCCGGGCCCTCGCCTCGATCGAGCGGGGCCGCGACAAGATGCACGCGCTCCGCGAGATCGGCACCTTTACCGGGGAGGAAAACGAGCGGCCGCTCCCATTTTGATACTGCGAGCCGCCAAGGTACCGTAGACCGTCGGCCTCCTACCAGGCCGAGATCTGACTATGCCCAATCACTCGCCGACCCACCTCGACCCCAGGTCGCCGCTGGTCCTCGACACGAGGGAGCTGCCGCGCCGGCCTGGTGCGATGCGTACGGTCAATCGGGTGGTGCCGGCCCCGGCAGACCTCGGGCTGGAGCTGATCAGGGTGCCCGAAGGCGCCGATCTCACCCTCGACCTGAGGATGGAGTCGGTCTCCGAGGGCGTGCTCGTCTCCGGCACCGCGTCCGCTCCACTGGCGGGCGAGTGCGGCCGGTGCCTGCGCCCGATCAGCGACTCGGTGGTCGTCCCGCTCCAGGAGCTGTATGCGTACGAGCACAGCACCACGGACGAGACGACCGACGAGGACGAGGTCGGCCGGCTTCAGGGTGACCTGGTCGACCTGGAGCCGGCGCTGCGGGATGCGTTGGTGCTCGCACTGCCGACCAACCCGCTGTGCAGAGACGACTGCCCAGGGCTGTGCCCCGAGTGCGGGGTGCACTGGGACGAGCTGCCGGCTGACCACAGCCACGAGCAGGTCGACCCCCGGTGGGCGGCCCTGTCTCAACTGCACTCGCGTAACAAGACGAACGGCAAATAAGGAGTAGGAACCGTGGCCGTCCCGAAGCGGAAGATGTCGCGCAGCAACACCCGGTCGCGCCGGGCGCAGTGGAAGGCCACGGCGGTGGCGACGGTGGCGTGCCCGCAGTGCCGCTCGCCGAAGCTCCCGCACGCGGCGTGCACCGTCTGCGGCACGTACAACGGCCGTCAGGTCCTCGAGGTCTGACCCGAGCCGCGCGTGAAACACCCGACCCCGGGTCGGGAAGCTCCGGTTCCAGCCGCCGGTCGGCACAGCCCGGCCGGCGTTCCCGTAGAACCGGGCATCGCGCGGATCGCCGTTGACCTCCTCGGCGGGGACGGGGCACCCGCCGTCGTGGTTGACGGCGCTCTGCGGGCATGCAGCGCCGACCCCGACCTTCACCTCCTGCTCGTCGGCCCACCGGAAGTGGCCGGCGAGGTGGTTGGCGCGCTCCCACCGGCCGAGCGGGGCCGCGTCTCGACGCGCCCGGTGCGCGCCGTGGTCGGCATGGCCGACGCGCCGACCGGCGCCAAACGCCCCGACACCACCGTCCGCGCGGCCGTCGCGGCGGTCGCGGAAGGCGCCGCCGACGCGCTCGTCTCGGCCGGGGCCAGCGGCGCGACCGTCACCGCCGCCGTGCTCGGGCTGGGGCGCTGGATCGGGGTACGCCGTCCGGCGCTCGTCGCCACGCTGCCGGCCGCGTCCGGCCCGGTGGTCCTGCTCGACGTGGGCGCCTCGTTCGAGGCCCGGCCGGGGACCCTGGCCCGCCACGCCGCGCTCGGCGCCGCGTACGCGGCCACCGTCCACCAGGTGAAGCGTCCCCGGGTCGGCCTGCTGTCGATCGGCACCGAGCCGGGCAAGGGAGACCGGGCGCGGCGCGCCGCCGACCCGTTCATCGCGGCGCAGACCCTCCCCTCCGAGGCCCGCTACGTCGGGCTCGTCGAGGGCTACGAAGTGTCGCTGGGTGAGCGCGCCGACGTCGTCGTCGCCGATGGGTTCACCGGAAACGTGCTGCTCAAGGGCATCGAGGGCACGTACACACGATGCCCGCCGGACCACGTCGGGACGCCGCCGCGAGCCGCGGCGCTCGTCGGGGTCGGCGGCGTCGTCATCGTCTGCCATGGCGCCGCGACCGGGGCGGACGTCGCCTCGGGCATCGCGCTCGCCGCACATCTGCACCGCCGCGCCGCGGCTACCGAGATCGCCACGCTGCTAGGGGTGAGCCATGGATAAGCGCAAGCGGCCGCCGGCCGACCACCTGGAGGCGGCCTTCGGCGTCGCCCTCGACCCGGAGCTGCTGGAACGGGCCCTGACCCACCGCTCGTACGCGTACGAGAACGGGGGGCTGCCGACCAACGAGCGGCTGGAGTTCCTCGGCGACTCGGTGCTCGGGGTGGTGATCACGACCGCGCTCTTCCACAACCACCCGGACCTGCCCGAAGGGCAGCTCGCCAAGCTGCGCGCGAGCGTGGTCAACATGCGCGCGCTGGCCGACGTGGCGCGCGGGCTGGGCCCGGCCGGGCTGGGGCCGTACCTGCTGCTGGGCAAGGGCGAGGAGACCACCGGCGGGCGGGACAAGGCGAGCATCCTCGCCGACACGCTGGAGGCGCTGCTCGGCGCGATCTACCTCCAGTACGGCCTGGACATCGCCTCCGAGGTGATCCATCGCCTCTTCGACCCGCTGATGGCGGAGTCGGCCGGCCGGGGCGCGGGGCTGGACTGGAAGACGAGCCTGCAGGAGCTGACCGCCTCGCTGGGGCTGGGCGTGCCGGAGTACCGGATCGACGAGGCCGGGCCGGACCACGCGAAGACGTTCACCGCGTGGGTGGTGGTGGCCGGCGACCGGTACGGCGGGGCCGAGGGGCGCAGCAAGAAGGAGGCCGAGCAGCGGGCGGCCGAGGCGGCGTACCGCACGCTCTCGACGAAGTTTGGCGAGGTGGCCGGGGAGCAGCCAGCGGGAGGGCACGATGCCGGAGCTGCCTGAGGTCGAGACGGTCCGCCAGGGGCTGGCCAAGTGGGTGACCGGACGGCGGATCGCCTCGGTGGAGGTACGCCACCCGCGGGCCATCCGCCGGCACCTGCCCGGCGCCGACCACTTCGCCGCGGTGCTGGCCGGCCACACGGTGATCGACGTGTGCCGGCGCGGCAAGTACCTGTGGCTGCCGCTCGACTCCGGTGACGCGATCATCGGCCACCTCGGCATGTCCGGCCAGCTGCTCTTCCAGCCCGGCGACGCGCCGGACGAGGCACACCTGCGGATCCGGTTCCGCTTCGCCGACGGCGGCCCCGAGCTGCGCTTCGTCGACCAGCGCACGTTCGGCGGCCTCTCCGTCTCGCCGGGCGGGGCCGAGCTGCCCGCGGAGATCGCGCACATCGCCCGCGACCCGATGGACCCGCTCTTCTCCGACGCCGACTTCGTGGCCAACCTGCGCCGCAAGCACACCGAGGTGAAGCGGGCGCTGCTGGACCAGACGCTGATCTCCGGCGTCGGCAACATCTACGCGGACGAGGCGCTGTGGCGGTCCAAACTGCACGGTGCCCGCCCCACGGACGCGATCACCAAGCCGGCGGCCGCGCGGCTGCTCGGGCACGTCCGCGAGGTGCTCTCCGAGGCGCTGGTCGCCGGCGGCACCAGCTTCGACGCCCTCTATGTCAACGTGAACGGGGAGAGCGGCTACTTCGACCGCTCGCTCAACGTCTACGGCCGCGAGGGCGAGCCCTGCAACCGCTGCGGCACCCCGATCCGCCGCGAGGCGTTCATGAACCGCTCCTCCTTCTCCTGCCCGAGGTGCCAGCCCCGCCCCCGCCGCCCCGTCAGGGCGACCTCCTGAGAAGGATCTGAGCTGCCGCGATGTCCGCCGTGGTCAGGACCGTCGCTCCCGCGGCCTCACCCTCCGCGCTTCACAACCCGACCCGGCGCCCTCTCCGACCGGAAAGCTTGAGATCTGGAGACCTTTCGGAGTCCGGGTCAGGCTTGTCCACATCGGATGATTTCGCTTGGCCGGGTCCCCGCAAGGAAGCAGGCGGCACCGGGGCGGGTGGCGGCCCTTGATCGGCGTCGGCGTCGGCTGGCTTCGGGTAGATCGTGGTACGCAGGTGCCCTTGTAGGACTCTGCTGGCGAATTTGTGGCGTGTCTGCGGGTGCTGGTCTTGGTGCTGGTCCAGGATTGCGGGTCTGGTCTGGTGTCGATTGTGGATGGTGGCGTGGTGTCGCTGCGGCCTGGTGAGGATCGTGGGGTTCCGGAGCAGACCGCGCGGCTGGCTCGGGCTGCGTTCCGGCGGGGGAATGTGTACCTGCGGATGCGTGATGAGCTGCGGGTTCGTTTTGATGATCGCGAGTTTGGGGAGTTGTTCGCGGTGCGGGGTCGGCCCGGGCTGTCGCCGGCGCGGCTGGCGTTGGTGTCGGTGTTGCAGTTCATGGAGAACCTGACCGATCGGCAGGCTGCTGACATGGTCCGGGGCCGGATCGACTGGAAGTACCTGCTCGGTCTGGAGTTGGACGATGCCGGGTTCGACGCCTCGGTGTTGAGTGAGTTCCGGTCCCGGCTGGTCGATGCGGACGCCGCCGAACGGTTGATCTTCGATCGGGTGTTGGGCATCCTGCGCGAGGCGGGCATGTTGGGCGGGGCCCGTCGTCAGCGCAGCGACTCGACGCATGTGCTGGCCGCGGTCCGGTCGTTGAACCGCCTGGAACTGGTTGGTGAGACGCTGCGGGCGGCGTTGGAGGCCCTCGCGGGGGTGGCCGGGCCGTGGTTGGCGGGCTGGGTGCCGACCGATTGGTATGAGCGGTACGGGCCCCGGATCGACCAGTGGCGGCTACCCAAGAGCGAGACCGAACGTGTCACCCTCACACAAACCATCGCCGAGGATGGATACACGCTGGCCGGAGCGTTGTCCCGGCCGGACGCGCCTGCCTGGGCGGCGGAACTGTCGGCCGTGCAGACCCTACGGACCGTGTGGATCCAGCAGTTCTACCGCGACGAGCGCGGGGCGCGGCTGCGTGAGCCGAAGGAGGACGGGTTAGCCCCCGCCGCCGACAGGATCGTCTCTGCGTATGACACCGACGCCCGGTACGGGATGAAACGCGGGCACGGTTGGGAGGGTTACAAGGTCCACCTCTGCGAGACCTGCACCGACGACCACCCGCACCTGATCACCGCCGTGCTGACCACCGCCGCCACCGTCTGCGACGTGCAGGTCACCGACCAGATCCACCAAGCCCAGGCGGCCCGGGACCTGACCCCGGACGAACATCTGGTCGACGCCGGCTACATCGACGCCGAACTACTCATCACCGCCCGCCGTAACCACGGCATCACCCTGACCGGCCCGGTCCTGCCCGACGCCTCCTGGCAAGCCCACACCGACGGCGGCCACACCCTGCCCACCTTCACCATCGACTGGGACCAGCAGCAGGCCACCTGCCCAGCCGGCGCCACCAGCATCAGCTGGAAACAACACCCCAGCCAACCCGGCAAGACCACCGTGCTGTTCTCCCGCACCGACTGCATGCCCTGCCCCGACCGGCCCAAATGCACCCGCAACACCTCAGGGGCGCGCAGCATCAGCCTCGCCCCCCGCGAACAACAACAAGCCCTCACCCAAGCCCGCACCGACCAACAAACCACCACCTGGCAGCGCCGCTACGCCACCCGCGCCGGCGTCGAAGGCACCATCTCCCAAGCCGTCCGCGCCTACCGACTACGCCGAACCCGCTACACCGGACAACCCAAAACCCACCTAAACAGCCTCCTCACCGCCACCGCCATCAACATCGCCCGCGCCGACGCCTGGATCACCGGCCACCCACTCCACCCAACCCGCCACAGCCGCTTCGCCCAACTCCAATACGACCTCGCCGCCTAACACCAATTCGCCAGCAGAGTC
>NZ_JAVHUY010000037.1 GCF_031085175.1 Phytohabitans maris | reverse complement strand
CCAGACGCGGCGTGGGCACGCCCGGCCCGGGGAGGCGGGTGGTTCGGGGTGCTGCCACTGCGCTTCCCTTCGACCCCGACCGGTTGTCCGCCCGCCGGATGGGGGGAAATCCGGCCGGCAGACAGTCCATAGTGGAGCGCCAAGACGGGTTGTTGTCGGCGTGGCCTCCAGTCGGGTAGTGAGCAGGACCCATGCACGCACGCCGGTACAGGTTTCGAGCACTAGCCTGGAACGACGCCGTCGACCACCGTCGACCCTCCAATCTGCGATGTCCGCTCATCGTGTGCGACAGCACGTCGCACCATCCCCCACATCGGCGGTCCGCTATCGGGAAGGAAAAACGGGGTCCCCCGACGTGGTTGGTAGCCATGCCGGACGTACAGGTCGACCGCACCGGACGAGGTGGCGACCAGGTAGGCGGGCAGGCCCGCCGTGTCGAGTCGCTCGTTGCGGTGGCGCAGCAACGCGCTGCCCAGGCCGGTGCACTGCCGGTCCGGGTGGACGCCGAGCCAGGCCAGGTAGTGGTGCGGTGTGCGGGGATGGTGGGCGGCGAAGGTGTCGTCGAGGAGCCGGAACCGGTCCGCGTACGGGCCGCAGGCGGTGGTGCGGAGCTGGTCGTAGGCGGCCAGGTCCGGTGGGGTGTAGGCGTAGTCGAACCAGACCGAGGCCGCGTCGACCGGGTCGGTGACTTCGATGTAGCCGTGTGCGAGGGTGAAGCCGACCAGCGCGCGGCACAGCCGCTGGTAGACGGTGCGGCGTTCGTCCCGGTCGGGTATCAGCCACGGGGCGTCGGGGGTGTCCAGGAACGCCTCGACCAGGATCTTGGTGATCTGGTCGGTGTCCGCGCTGGTGGCGATACGGACGTGCGGGCCGGCGGGTGTGTCGGTCACGGCAGGGGTTTCCTCACAGGTGTCGTCGGTCGAAGCGGGGGTCTTCATCAGCGGTTCACCGAAGCGGCGGTGGTGGGTGCGTCGGCGCCGCTGCCGACCCGGGCGTACACGTCGGGGCGGGTACGGTGCAGCCAAGCCGCCAACGCCAGCCCGGCCAGAGCGGCGGCCAGGTAGCCGCCGGGAATCACCCACCGGGCCGGCGAGCCGGGATCGACGTCGAGCAGGATGGGGAACTGGTCCAGGCTGGCAACCAGGACGACGGCCAGCAGCACCCCGGAGATCGTCGGGGCGACCCGCCGGTGCAAGGCGGTCTCGCCGGTGAACGGGGTCCGGTGGAAGTAGACGATCACCGCGACGCTGGTGGCGGTCATCAGGATCAGCACACCGAACCCGCCCGCCACGGTCCCCCAGAACAGCAGGTGGGTCAGCGGGTCGTCGAACCCGGCCGCGAGGTAGCCGACCAACACCACGACCGCGATGAGGCTATGCACCAGGGACGCACGGGCGGGTGCACCGGTGTGCCGTCCCGCAGTGCCCAACACGGCGGGCAGGACACCTTCGCGGCCCAACGCGTACAGGTAGCGGGCGGCGGTGGCGTGGAACGCCAAAGCGGCGGCGAACAGCGAGGTCAGAAACAGCAGCTGGCCCAGCTGGACCAGCGGCGCCACCACATGGGGCGAGACAAGCTCGAAAATCAGCTGCGGACCATGGGCCTGGGCTTGGGTTTGGATGTTGTCCGGCCCGGCCGCGACGGTCAACGCCCACGCCGAGCCGGCGTACAGGCCGCCGGTGAGCAGCACCGCCAGCCGGGTCGCCCGGGCCACCGTGCGGCGCGGGTCTTTGGCCTCCTCGGACATGACCGTCGGCAGCTCGATACCGGTGAAGCTGGCCGTCACCCCGACCAGGGCGACGAACCCACCCGCCGTCGCCACGATATGCGCCGGGGACAACGGCCCGACCGCGATGTGGCCCTGGTCGGGGTGGGTCAGCATCACCAGGTCGTAGACCAGCACCACCGCGACCTCGCCCAGCAGCAGCACCCCGAGCACCCAGCCGGACAGGTCCACCTTCCGCGTCCCCAACACCGCGATCGCCGCCAACGCGGCGAACCCACCGGCCCACCACGGCACCTCCACCCCGGCGACCACCGCGATGACGTCGGTGAAGACCGCACCGAACCCAGCCACCAGACCGACGTGCATCACCGGATACGCCAGCAACGCCACCCCGCCGGCGGCCAGACCCGCCCGCGGACCCAGGCCGCGGCCGATGTACGCGTACAGCGAGCCCGCCGTGACGATGTGCCGGGCCAGGGTGGTGTAGCCGACCGACCACAACAGCAAAATCACCGCCATCACCAAATAGGCGGCTGGGATGCCCGCAAAGCCGGTATCGGCGTAACCGGTACTCACCCCACCCGCGATCACGGTCAGCGGCGCGGCGGCGGCGACCGCGAAGAACACCAGCGAACTGGTGCCCAACCGGTTAGCCCGCAAAGCCTCGGCCACGCTGAACCGGGCTGCACTTTCTCTGATCGACACGGACAACTCCAAGACCTTGGTGAGAGCGATCGAAACGGCCGGCCGGGGGTCAAAGGCTTAGCTGTGGGTGGCGAGCCGTCAGCACCGCACGGCCGGCCGCCGCACGGGTGTGTTTCACCAGATCGGCCAATGCCGGGGGCATGTCCGGCCAGCGCAGCCACTCGGCCAGCCGCTCCCGCAACACGCCCGGCGTGTTCGCCGGATACAGCAGCGCCTTCTCCAGCCCGCACGCCGACAACAACCCCAACAACGCCAACTCGTAGCTCACCAGCGGATAACCCTTACCCAGCCGAAAACGCAGACGCAACGCCGGCGCCAACGCCCGCGACGTGTCAGTCGCCACCCACGCCGAACCAGTCAGGCCCCGCCGCTGCGGCCTAACGTGCCCGGCCTCGGCCAACCGCCGGGTCACCTGCTCGTAGGAGTCCCGGGCCAGAAACGACAACCACGAAGCCAACGTGAAATCACTGGCCTCCCGGGCCAACAGCCGCACAATCGACTCGCCCAGCCCATCAACCGGCGACGGCTGCTCGACAGCCACCTCCAGCCGACCCTGCCCGATCCGGACATGCCGCCCCAACCACAACTCACCCAACAACCCGGCAGCCAACCCCAAACCCATACTGTCCGCATCGATCCAGGGGTTACCCGTGGTGTCCTCATGCCCGATCCGCCACAAGTCGTCGGCCAACGGACCCAACAGCATCGTCATCGCCGCTCCCACCAAACCCATGCACAGCCCACCCGTAGGACCGCGACCGCCAACGGCCTGGCCGCCGACATCCACAAAGGACGACCACGGGATCGGTGTGCCGTTGACCGGTGTCGTCCTAGCGGGCTGTGCCGCCCCTTGCTGCGAGGCGGCACAGCCCAACCCCAGCCCGGGTCGGGTGCGATACCGACCGGGACGGTCCCGCAATCCGAACTACCCAAGGGCTGAGGGGTGGATGCCACCGGCGGCCGTAAACCGCGAGCGGCACCTTCGATAGCCGTCGAACCCTTCTGAAGGCGCGGACCAACCCATTGCTGGCGAACCACTGCGACCGGCAGGTGCACGGCGCTTCGTCGTCCTTCCCCGCTTGATCCCCAACGACCGTGAGAACCCTGGTTCACGTCTGCTCGGCCAACTAGCACCCCACCGAAACGGCCGCCGGCGACCGCGCCGGGCGTGACCATCTGGCCACACCCATCCTCTATCGCGCTACGCCATCGGCTGTCACAAACAGTTGTGACAGCCATACGGAGGCCTGCGGACGCGCTACACATCGTGCGGCCTCCCCAAGGACCCAGGGTCGTCAGGACCGAGCGGTGGCCTCGGCGGCGGGTCGTCGGGCTCGGCAACAGTCAGCACCGTCAAGTCAGTGCCGGTCAGCACGGCCAGCCGTAACACGACCGCGCGCAAGTCCGACAGCCGTACCCCGGACAACACTTCCCGGGCGGCCCGACGTTCGGCCTCGACCAACGGCCACAATCGAGACAGCGTCCCCCCACTCTGCAGTGAACTGTCGCAGCGCACCGCGAGGTCCCGCGGCGGCCACCGCTCGGCCAACTCCACGGCCGCGATCAAAGCTCGGCTGTGCACCACCGCGGTGGCCAACTGTTCCTGCGAACGCTGCCGCGACAGTCGTAGCCGGCGCAGTTCGGCGCCGAACAGCTCCCGTGCCGATGACGGCCGCCTCTGCAGCTCGATGTCGTCGCTCACGGCTGCTCCCAGGCGCCGGCACACCGGTTCAGGCTCGGCCAGCGCGCCGACGCATTCGGCACGTCAGCAGTGGCGCGCAGAGAGGGCAAGCGATCTGGGTGGATGGTTGGGCAGCGATTGACCAGCCGCGCAACCATGTACGAGCCGCCGGTGGTTCTATTGACGTCACGAGGTGACCACTCGTCCTTCGTCAGGTCATCATCGGCGCCGTGAGGATCGAGCGCTTGATGGGAGCTCAGCGGGTCCGCGATGACCGCCAGGTTGCGGACGACACGTATACGGGCCCGCACCGGTGCCAGCCCGACGTGCTGCCAAATGCTCACGATCCCTGACGCCCCCCAAAGCCCTCTACCCGCTCGCACTGACGTCGCTGTGGTGGGCTGCCCGGCCGGGCGGAGGCTTCGTCTCGTCCGGCCGGGGCCAGTCCAATACGCCGCCGTTGCTCACACGCTCTGCCAGAGTTCACCGTGATCGCGCTGGGGGCATCGACATCTGCTGGTGTTGATCCTGCGACGCGAACAACAGCGCCGGGAATGCGATGGCGTACCGGTCTTGTGCCGGTCTTGTGCTACCCGCACTCCCCCGAACGCCATTAGGCTGACGTGGTGACCTGGCCCCGCAACCTCGCCCTGTCGGAGATGCTCCAGTGACCACGGTGGTGCGGTGGTCCGGCCGGGAAGCGCGGGCCCTTCGAGAGGCGCGGCGCATGAGCGTACGTGCGTTCGCCGCGCACCTGGGCGTGGCGGTCGCATCCGTGACGAACTGGGAACGGCGCGGCGAGGTGATCCGGCTACGCGACGAGACCCAGCAGATCCTGGACACCGACCTCAGCCGCGCGTCCGATGACGTACGAGCCCGATTCGAGACCGCCGTCGCCGGCCTGCCCGCACCGCCGGCCCTGCCACTGCCCCGCGACGGCGCACGGCGGCTGGAGTTTGTGATGGCCCACCCGCGCAGCATCGACCTGGTCACCGTCGCCTACTTGCGGGAACACGTGGCCGCACTGGACGCCGAATACGATCGGGCGCCATCGGCGTCCCTGCTCGGCACCGCCGGACAGCGACACGGCCAGATCAGCTTCCTCAGCACTCACGCCGCCAACACCCGCGTACGCCGCGACCTGCTCGCGGCCGTGGCCGAGTCCGCGACATTGATGGGCCAACTGGTATGGGACGCCTCACTGCGCCGCGACCACACCACCGCACTGTCCTATCTCGACCAAGCCGCCCAAGCCGCCGACGAATGCGGCGACCGCCTAGCCGCCGCCCGCGCGCAGCTTCGACGCAGCTACATAGCGCTATACGGCCGCAAAGACCCAATCGCCGGGCTGGACATGGCCACCCAAGCCGTCAACGCCAGCCGTACGGCCGGCAGCAACGTCGTCGCCGGGCAGGCGCTGCTCCACGTGGCATAGGCCCACGCGATGCGCCGGCGCACGCAACCCTGCGAAGCCGCCCTCAACGCCGCCGAGGACCACTTCAGCCAAATCCACAACACGGACGGCGCGGCATTCCTGTACAGCCCAACAGACCTGAGCCGGATGGCCGGCTCCTGCTACCTGTTCCTCGACAACGCACCGAAAGCGGCGGGCTACCTGACCGAAACGCTGGCCCGCACCGGCGTCCAGACCAAAGCCGCCGCGGTCGCGGCGGCCAACCTCGCGCTGGCTCACACCCGTCAGGGAAAGATCGACGAGGCGACAGCAAGCCTGCACCAAGCCATCGACATCATCGAAACCACCCGCGGCGGCGCCGGCCTGACCGTCGCGTTCGGCGCCGGCAAGGCGCTGGCCCCCTGGCACCACCACACCGCCGTCCGGCAAGTCCACGACCGGCTACTCACCCTGATGACCGGATAAGGGGCACACATGAGCGATGAGGTGTCGAGCCAGCAGGCCAAACAGGAAATCCGCGAGCAGACATGGTCCCTACTCGAGCGCCACAACGCCGTCGAGCCCGGCGTGTCCGGCCACATCCCCGCCTTCGTCGGTGCGGACGCCGCCGCCGCCCGCCTGACAACCCTGACCGCCTGGTCGACCGCCCACACGATCAAAGCCAACCCCGACCGGGCACAACTCCCCGTACGGGCGCTCGCGCTGCAAGGCGGAAAGACCGTCTACATGGCCGTACCCAACCTCGCCACCATCAGACCGTTCTACCTACTCGACCCCGCCACGCTTCCAATCCCCCCGACCGAGGCAGCCGCGCACCAAGCCGCCGCGACATTCGCCCCAACCATCGCCGTCGAAAACGTTCCAGGCATCGATCTGATCGTGTGTGGCAGCGTAGCCGTCAACGCTACCGGGGCCCGCATCGGCAAAGGCGCCGGCTACTCCGACCTCGAACTGGGCCTGCTCGCCGACGCCGGCAAGATCGGGACGAACACCACCATCGTCACCACCGTGCACCCCCTCCAGATCATCGACCGACCAATACCAGAGACCGCACACGACTTCCGCGTCGACGCCATCATCACACCAGAAACGATCATCACCTGCCCCGGCAGCCGCCGACCGGCCGGCATACTCTGGGACCACCTCCCCGAAGGCAAGATCACCGCAATCCCGGTGCTGGCCAGCCGCCTGCAAAACCGTGACGACACGGGGGCGAAGCAGCGATGGTCGTAGCGGGCCAATGGACCGGCCGCGAGGCGGCCGCGCTGCGCCAGGCACAGCGCATGAGCATCCGCGCGTACGCCGCGCAACTTGGCCTCGCCGTCGCGACAGTCTCGAACTGGGACAGCAGGGGTGAACGGGCTCGCCTCAACACCGAAACGCAGCAGCTGCTCGACATTGACCTGCGTCGCGCCTCCCATGACGTTCGGGAGCGGTTTGAGGCAATACTGGCTAGCGAGGCGGATGAGGTGAGACGGCGCGAGATCCTGATCACCGGCAGCGCGGCCATGGTCGGCACACTAGCGCAGGGCGTCCAAGGCGCACTAGCGCAGGGCGTCCAAGGCGCGGATGCTAACGCGTCGTGTCTCGCGCAGGACCCTGGCCTCCTGGCCGGTCCGCAGGGGTTATTGGGCGGCCATGTCGGCGTGGATTCGAGCAGGTCGTTGACGGCGTGTGCAGCCTTGGTGCGTTTCAGTCGCCTGTGGCGTCGGGCCGGTGATGGTCATGGGACTCCGACCCATCCCCATGGTCGGGGTCCTTGTTTTCCCTGTATACATCGGAGTCGGTAGCGAGCTTGAGCAGTAACGTCTGGCCGGTCGGCGGCGATCTGGATTGCGAAGGTGACCTTTCGTAGTTCGCGTGCGTCGCGGAGGATCTGGAATCCGTCCCAGGTGGTGACGTCGTAGCCGTAGCTCGCAGAGAACTGGGCCCATTGCTCGGCGGTCATGTCGCCGAAGGTCGTGTAGTCGACGGCGATGGATGTCAGGTCCCATTCGGGGGGGCCGAGGGCGAAACGTTCGAGGTCGAGCAGGATCGGTTCATGGTCTGCGACGACAACGTTGCCGGCCCATGCGTCGCCGTGTACAGCGCACCACGGCAGCCCGGCAGGAAGGTCGGCGAAGCGGGCCTCGAGGTCGGTGAGGTGGTCAAGAAGCCAACGGCGGTCATGGGGCTCGAGTGCAGTGGCCTCGGTGATGCGTTCGCGTTGACGGACGAACGGGGCGATGGGTGGGAGATCGAAGTCGGGTGCCGGCAGCCGGTGGAGGCGGCGTAGGACGGTGGCCAGTTCGCCGAGAGTGCTGTAGCGGTGGGCGGGCAGCTCCCGCCAGAACGTCACCGCCCGGCCATCGACGGCTACTGGCTGTTTGAGGTCGGGGAGTGCCTCCACGACCGGCACGCCGAGGGAAGCAAGCCAGCGGGAGACGCGGACCTCCTTCTCCGCCGCGGGGAGCTGCCCGTGGCGGGTGACGCGGGCCACGATGCCGCCTTGCAACCGGTAGAGCGTGTTCTCGGAGGATCGGATAATCTCGGCGCCACGATGGTCGAGCCCGACTGCCTGGCAGGCGGCACGGAGAATGTCGTCGGTGGCGTTCACTGGTCGTCCAGGACTTCGGTGATCCGGTCGCGCAGGTTCTCCACTTCCGTCATGGTGCGGTGGCGGCCGGCGAGTCGGCGCAGTTCGCGGACGTCATCGATGGCACGACGTGAACGCAGGTCCGCGATGTCGTCGAGTGCCTTGTGCCCGACGGCGGCTGCCTTGCGCGGGTCGCCGGTGATCATGGTGAGGCTGGCCAGCTTGATTCGGGACATGGTCCGGGAGCGGCCGTACTCCGGAGTGTGGTGCGCGACGGAGTACGCCAGGCGCGGCGCGGCCTCGGTACGCCGTCCTCGGACGGACAGGTCCCACAGCGCGTGTCCGGTGTCGCCGTGATGCTGGGCGTGGTCGTAGAAGGCCATCCACGGCGGATCGTCGGCGGGCTTGGCATGCGCGAACGCCTCGTCCGCGACGCCCACAGCGGTGAGGGTTTCGTGGTGGCGGCGCATCTTTGCCAGCGCACGGGCGCGAAGCGTATGCAGTGAAGCCCGCTCGGTCGCCGTGAGCTGGTCACTACGGACCAAAGCCTTCTCGACATAGATAAGTCCGTCATCGGGGTTACCGCACCAAATCGCCTGCCGCGCGCGCATCGACAGGATCGAGGCCCGTACGTGCCAGTTCCGGGACTCCTCAGCGCACTGGAGGCTGAACTCGAACGCTCGTCGCGCGTCGGTATGGGCGTAAGCGTCGAAGGCCATGAACCCGGCGATCCCGCCGAGCTCGGCAACGGCGGCGAACAGATCACGGCGAACCGGCTCCGGGCTGTCGACGTGCAGCAGCTTCGCGCACCAGCTCAGCTGTGCGAAGACTGCCTCGCGGGCGAGCCCTCCACCGTGCGCGTTGTCCCAGGACGTGAACAGGTCAGCCGCCAGCCGAACCTGCGCGATCTCCTTGCGACCAACCTTTCTCGGCACCGGAGTCGGCTCTACCGGGCTGAACCCGCCCAAGTTCGCCAACGGCGTTGCCGTGCCCTGGGTCTGCAACCTTGTGGGGGTCGCGGGTGTAGCCGCGCTGAGCGCGGCTTCGAAACGCTGCCGTACGTGTTCGTCGGCCCGGCTGAGGTCGCGGTCGAGGATCTGCTGGGTCTCGTCGCGGAGCCGGATTCGGTGGCCGCGCCGTTCCCAATTGGTCACGGAGGCGACGGCGACCCCAAGGTGGGCCGCGAAGGCCCTGAGGCTCATGCGCCGCGCCTCACGAAGAGCCCGACCCTCCCGGCCGGTCCACCTCACCACCGTGATCACTGACGTCTCCCGAAACCACGCCAAAGCTTTGTGGGATCGCCCGTGAGACTAGTGGAGATCACGTGGGTGAAGCCAGTACAAGACGAGGACAAGACCAGTACACCATAGTGTTTTGGGCTCTGCTCTACGCGTCGCAGAATCGAACCTGACGGTTACTTGGCCTGGCACCTGGGCGGCCCACGGGTATTCAGGTTCCCCCTTTCGGCGAACGGCTTCAGCCTTATCAAGAGGTGATCGTGGATCTACACCGATGGCCGGCGCTCCCTGCACTCTTCGCTCGATCTTCAGGAGCGGGTTGCTGATGGGCGGACCAGCGTGGGAGTAACGCGGGAAGCGCGGAGGGAAAGGTGCCGCTGCGCTCGTTCGCTTGACCGAGTTGTCGCCGGCATCGCGGCGTACACCTCTCCTACTCATGCGGAAGAGGCTGATGGACAACCCGACGTTTCAGATCGCGTTCCTGTTCCACTCCGGACTCGACCTCCTCAAGACGACACTGCCACGATGCCTCGAAGCGCTGACCGGCGGAACGTCCCAGTCGTTCGAGGTCGTGATACGGGCCGACGGAACCCCTGCGGATGTCGCCGAGCAGCTTCCGGCGCTGCTGGACGTGTGGGGCGTGGACGAACTGCAGCTACGCCGCCGTCACCGGCATGTAGCGAGCGGGGATGCGTCGAACAACGGCCACCGCCGCTGCTTCAGCCTGCGGGCGCCGTATCTGATCGTGGTCGAGGACGACGTGGTCATGTACCGGACCGAGAGCTCGTTCGACGTGTTGACCGCGTGCCGCGAGCTGTTCGAGCGGCATCCGCAGGTTCCGGTGCTGTCCAAGGTGAACGACTACGACCAGTGGTCGTGGAAGCTGGCGGACGAAGGCCCGCCCGTCGAAGCTGGGGTGCGGTCGGTCAATCGGCTGTCGACGCACTTCATCGCGTACCACGTGGCACGGTTCGTTCCCGTCGCGGAACGCTTCGGGGCGTGGGACCTTGACGTGTTCATCGATCGTCCGGATCTGAGCTACAACTGGGAGGATCTCGTCTCCCACGTCGGTACAACGGGTGGGCGGCAGATCGCGTTTCCGGAGGCGTGGCCGCTGGACGTGTTCCATTGCGACCGCAAGGTCGCCTCCGGTTCGATGTACCACACCCAGCGCCCAGCGGTGAAAGCCGAGATCCTGGCCGAGCTGGAGCAGCGGTACCGACCGACAGGGACGCCGGCGTGACTCTGACGACGTCTCAGGTAGAGGTTGCCGCCGCGCGCCGCGCGGATCGGGTCGCAGCGTGGCGGGCGATGCTGTCCTCATCAGGCACGCTGTCGGAGCGGTTCGCCGACCGGTACGCGGTCGTCCTGGCGCAGCTCGAACCGGGCGCACCGCCTGAGGCCGTCGACTCGGCACGCGCAACGGTCGCGGACAACCCGGGTGGCGCCGCGGCGCTGCTGGCGGGAATGCCACACCCGACTGCAAACGACCACCGCAGCGGCAGCGCCCCCACGGTCGTCGGCGCCGACCCGGTCCAGGATCTCGTGGCGTCCTGTCCTGACGTCACCGGGTTTGTTACGGGACGGCCACGCCTCGAGCAGACAAACGTCCCCATCCATCCCGGGCGGCAAGCACACCTGGTTCGCGTCGCAGGCCACGACCTGGTCGCGCTGAGGTGGCCGGCCGACACGGTCGCGGCGCGGTCGCGGCATCAGAGCCGGATGGCGCCGGTGCTGTCCGCCGCGTCGCGGGCGGCGCCGCTCAGCATCAAGGCGCACGACGAGTACGCGGTCGTCGACGTGCCCGGCGGCGATCCGTGGGTCTTCGCGCCCCATCTTGGGCTCACGTTGGAGGACCGCCTGCGCTCGCGGGACCTCGACGGTGCCGAGCGTGCGGCGCTCGTGATGTCGCTCGCCGCGCTGCGCGCAGCGATGATCGACCATGGCGTCGTGTGGCAGGGCTTCGCGCCCCGAAACATGTTCCTGCGTAACGACCAGATCGTGCTGATCGACTTCGAGGAAACCGTCGACGCCCGGCACGATCCCGTGCGGGCGGCGGAGTGTCTACTGTGGCACCGGGTCTTCTTCGCCGACTGCCTCACCGCCGAGGAGAACGCGCGGCTGTTCACACTCGTCGACGGTGAGCCGGACGTGCCGGACGGCCATCCGATGCCCGCGGATGACTTCGAACGGGCGCTGCTCGGCGTCACGACGGTCACCTGGCGCCAGCGTAGGGAGCAGCTGGAGGCGAGCGTCGCGCTGGAAGGCCGGCACACCCGTCCTGCTCCAGATCGGGACGGTGGCGTCCTGTACGGGCACGAGCTCGGCCACTTCTGGGGCGACTTTGTCCCCGTCGAATTGGAGGCGCGACTCTTCCGCCATCTGACCGCGGTCACCGACTCGGCCCAGCTCGTCGCGTGTCTGGAGGCGTTCGAGGCTGCCATGGAAGCCGACATCTGCCGCAGCCTTCGCCACCGAGCCAGCAGCACACACGACATGTCGGCCATCCGGACCGCCGCGCTCGTCGAGGTTCTTGACGCCATCGGCACGGAGCGCCTCGCCGCCCACCGGATGCAGACCGCGCACTGGTACCAGCGCCTTACCACCGATCCGGTCCATCTCGTTGACGAGCTGTTGCACGCCGCTGGGACCGCGATCGGCGGGCTCGATCGCGAGCTGCTGGACACCTACCTGGTCGGAAGCGGCGCGGCGCGGAAGACGCACGCGGAGTCGCTGGCCGCGGCCACCCGCATCGGCTTGGACTTCATCCACCGCCCCGACCACGGTGAGCCGTACCTGCGGTACCGCCCACCGGCGGACCTGATGGCTCTACTCGATCGGCCGCTGCCATCCGAAGGTGCTGACCTGGACACGGTCCTGGCGGAGCTGGAAGCCGAGATCGCCCGCTACTCGGTGTCGCAGTCCCACCCGCGGTATCTGGCGTTCCCGGACTCGGGCAACGCCATCGCGGCGATGGCCGGTGGCCTGCTCGGCCGGCTGCTCAACCAGAATCTGATCGCGGTTGACCGCAGCGCACCCGCGGCGACCTTTGTCGAGATCCAGGTCATCGAGTGGCTGCGCGATCTGGTCGGGTACGAGGCCGCGCCGTTGACGAGCCTGCGTGGGGTCAAGGACGTGGCGGGCCTGTGGGCGACCGGTGGCCACCTGTCCAACCACCTCGCGATGCTGGTGGCGCTCAGCCGGCGGTTCCCGCAGGTGCGTCGGCAGGGCCTGCCAGGTGTGGGCATCCGGCCGACGGTCGTCATGGCCGGTCCGATCGCCCACTACTCCCACAGCGACGCCGCGTTCCACCTGGGTCTGGGCTGGGACAGCATCGTCAGCGTCGGCGCTCGTTCCGGGTACACCACGGATCCGGCGGCCGTCGAAGCGGCCTTGACGGATCCGCCGGCCGGGACGACCCCGTTCATGGTGGTCGGGGTCGCCGGAAACTGCCGCACCACCGGCTTGGACGACCTCGCGACGCTCGCCGCGATCTGCCGCCGCCACGGTGTCTGGTTCCACGTCGATGCCTGCCACGGCGGCAGCCTCATCTTCAGTGAACGGCTGCGCCAACGGCACCTGGCCGGCATCGAACAAGCCGACTCTGTGTCCCTCGATCCGCACAAGGGACTGTTCACGCCCTACCCGTCCTCGTACGTGCTGTTCCGGGAGCGCGGCGTCCTGACCCAGTTCAGCCGGCACGAGACCGCTGTGCTGGCCGACGACTGTTGGGACCTCGGCCTGATCACACCGTTCCTCGGCTCCCGTGGGTTCGAGAGCCTCGCAACCTGGATGCTGCTGCGCCACGTCGGTGTGCGGCGCCTCGGTGACCTAGTGGAGAGCCGCCAGGCCCATGTGCGCTACCTGGAACGACGCATCGACGAGGCCGGCCTGTTCGTGTCCCTCAACGACGTCGACTTCTACCGCCTGGCGTTCGTCCTGTGCCCGCCCGCGGTCCGGCAGGCGATACGGGAGCTTGCTCCGGAGCGCAGGCGTCATGCGGCCCACGTCGTCAGCCGGTACACGTCGCGGTTGAACACGATGCTGTACCAGTCAGGCGAGGCCTGCTTCGACGAGCACACCTTGGCGGACCTGGCTGATCGGGTCGGCGCCGGCACGGACGTCAGCTACACGATCATGGCCGCGTGTCCGGGAAACCCGCTGATCACCCAAGCCGACCTCGACGACGCGGCGGACCTGCTGGCACGGACCGCGAAGCCGCTCGTGCCGGCCATGCTTGCCGCCATCACCGGCGCCGAGCCAACCGGCGGCGATGGTCGGGGGACCGTCACCGGACCTGCGGGCTGGAGCGACGCGCCGTGAACACGCGCGTAGTCGCAGCCTTCCTCGACGAACGGCTCGGTGTCGACCTGGTCGCCGCCTTCATCTACGGCTCGGTCGCCGCCGGTCGCGCCGGCCCGGGCAGCGACCTCGACTGCTTCGTCCTGATCAAGAAGCCACTCGGCACCGCCCAGATGAAGCTGGTCAAGGCCGAGTTCGGGATCCTTCAGAGCGGTCTGGGCTACGTATCCGATCCCGACTACCCGATCGAGCTGTTCACCGTCGACGCCTGCCACGCCGTGCTCGGCAGCGACCTGCTCAACCAGGTCCTCAGCGAGGCCGCCACAACCGGCAACGTCGACCCGCAGATAGCCGAACACGACCACGTCGAGGTGCTCCGGGCGCTCCTGGACCACCGTATCGTCGTCCGGGACGCGCCCGCGCTCGACCTGCTCACCACGCTGGCGCACGACGTGCTCAACCGGCGCCCAGCGCCGGGACAATTGCGTCGCACACTCGGGCTGGATAGAGAGCCACCGATTCGGCTATGAAGCTGGGGTGGAGCGGCTGGTTGCGTCACCGGTGTTCATCCTGAGTTCGATCCGGTCCGGGTCGACACTGCTGCGCTGCGTGCTCGACACTCACTCCCACATCCACGCTCCCCACGAGCTGCACCTGGTGGACCTGACGGTGGGGATGGACAGCCAGTTCGCGCGGCTGGCCATGCAGGTCGCGCAGCTCGACGAGCGCAAGCTGGAGCACCTGCTGTGGGACCGGCTGCTGCACCGGGAGCTGACCCGCTCCGGCAAGCACCTGGTGGTCGACAAGACCCCGACGAACCTGCTGCGCTGGCGCCGCGTCGCCGAATGCTGGCCCGAGGCCCGCTACATCTTCCTGCTGCGCCACCCGGTACACGTGGTCGAGTCGGCGATCGCGGCCCGGCCCCATGCGACACCCGCTGAGTCGGCCGAACTCGTCGAGCTATTCCTGACCCACCTCGGCCACGCGCGGCAGGCGCTGTCCGGCATCACCATCCGCTATGAGGACTTCACCGCCGAGCCGGAGCGGGTGAGCCGGGAGCTGTGCGCGTACCTCGATGTGCCGTGGGAGGCCGACATGATCGAGTACGGCAAGGGCGACCACGGCCCGTTCCTGTCCGGCATCGGAGACTTCACCGAACGGATCCGCACCGGTCGGGTGCTGCCCGGCCGGGCGCTGCCGTCGGACGCCGAGATACCCGAGGGATTGCGGCCGTGGTGCCGCGCCCTCGGGTACCTGTAGCTCACATGCGGTCGGGGGTGCCGATGCCGAGCAGGCCGAGTCCGCGACCGAGCACCCGGGCGGTCAGGTCGCTGAGCGCGAGCCGGCTCTGGCGTACCTGGCCCTCGGCGCGCAGGACCGGGCACTTCTCGTAGAACGCGGTGAACGCTGTCGACACGCCGTAGAGGTAGTTGGCGAGCCGGTGGAACTCCAGCGACTCGGCAACCTCGACGACCACGCCCTCGAAGGCAAGCAGCTCGATCGCCAGTGCCCGCTCCGCCGGCTCGGCGACGGTGATCGCGGCCAGGTCCCGTACCGGCGTGACCTCGCCACGGCGGAAGATCGACAGGATCCGGGCCCGTGCATACTGCAGGTAGGGAGCGGTGTTGCCGTCGAAGGACAGCATCCGCTTCCAGTCGAACACGTAGTCGCGGGTGCGGTCGTTGGACAGGTCGGCGTACTTGATGGCACCGATTCCGACCATCCGCGCGACCTCGACGCGGGTGGACTCGTCGAGGTCGGGATTCTTCTGCTCGATCAGCGCCGCCGCCCGCGCGACCGCCTCGTCGATCAGGACGACGAGCTTGATCGTGTCGCCGGCCCGGGTCCGGAAGATCTTGCCGTCCGGGCCGAGCACCGAGCCGAACCCGATGTGTGCGGCGCGTGCCGGCGGCTTCAACCAGCCGGCCTCCTTAGCGGCCTCGTACACCATCTCAAGGTGCTGCCGCTGCGGCAGCCCCACCACGTAGAGCAGGCGCGTGGCGTCCAGTTCCTGCGTCCGGTAGCGGATGGCGGCGAGGTCGGTGGCGCCGTAGCCGAACCCGCCGTCGCGCTTTTGCACGATGATCGGCAGCGGGTCGCCTTCCCGGTTGGTGAACCCCTCGGGGAAGACCACCTTGGCGCCGTCGCTGTCCCGCAGCAGCCCGAGCCGGTCCAGTTCCTCCACGACCGGGACGAGCATGTCGTTGTAGAAGCTCTCGCCGGCGAAGTCCTTCTCGGTCAGGCAGACGTCCAGCCGGTCGTACACGGCCAGGAAGTACTTCTCCGACTCGTCGACCAGCAGCCGCCACAGCCGCCGGGTCTGCTCGTCCCCGCTCTGCAGCGCGACGACCCGGGTCCTGGCACGTTCCTTGAACGTGTCGTCGGCGTCGAACTTGGCCCTGGCCGCCTGGTAGAAGGTGTTGAGGTCACCCAACGACAGCTCATGGGCCGCCTCGGACTCGCCAATATCGAGCAGATGCTCGATCAACATGCCGAACGGGGTGCCCCAGTCCCCGAGATGGTTGGCCCTGATCACCCGGTGGCCGAGCCAATCCAGCAGCCGGACCGCAGCATCCCCGATCACCGTGGAACGCAGGTGACCGACGTGCATCTCCTTGGCCACGTTCGGCGCCGAGTAGTCGACCACCACCGTGTCCGGGACCGCGGCCGGCTGGACACCGAGCCGCTCGTCCCGGCTCATCCCGGCTAGCAGGGGGGCGAGCGCCTCGTTGGCCACGGTCAGGTTGATGAACCCCGGCCCGGAGATCTCCACCGACGCGCACAGATCATCGAGCCGCGCCGCCCGTACCACATCGGCGGCGATGTCCCGGGGCTTGCGCCCCAGCTGGCGGGCCAGGGGGAGGGCGCCGTCTGCCTGGAAGTCCGCGTGCTGGGATCGGCGCAGGGTGGGGTCGGCCGGCTGGCCGGCCACCGCCTCGAAGGCGGACGCGAGCCGATCATGAAGCAGCTTTTCCAGGGTCGCCATGGGGTATCAATCTAGTCGACCGGCCGATTGCAGCTTGAGTGATTACGGTCGCGGCGCGAGCCGGCCGGCGCCTGTGGGGCCTGGCGACCAATCGTCTCGGCACCCGATACTGTTCCGCGTGTCGCGCCCGCTCTGTGTCTTCCTGCCCGAGATCGGCGTGATCAGCGAGACCTTCATCCGCTGGGACACCCGTGAGCTGCTGCCGGGCGGGACCGCCGTCGTCGCGGACCCCCCTCCCCGAGGCGAGACGGTCCTCCACGGCGCCGCCTGGGATGCCGGCGACTGTCCCGTCCTTGCCTTCGAGCCGCTGCCCGGCGACCCGGCACCGTCGGCCGTACGTCTCGACGCGGTGGCCGAGTTCCTCTCGACGCACCAGGTCGAGGCGGTTCTCGTGGAGTACCTGGACTTCGCCGACCGCTGGTTCGACTTCCTCCTCCGGCAGCCGGTCCGCGTGTGGCTACGGGGACACGGGGTCGACGTCTCGGCCAGGCTGACCGAACGCCGGTGGCGCGACGCCTACCGCCGGTGCGAGCAGGCGGCCGGGATCATCGTCCCCAGCCAGGTCGCCGCCAACGCCCTCAGAACCCTCGGGCTACCGCCCGAGAAGATCCACGTCGTCCGCTACAGCGTCGAAATCCCGCCGCCTCGCCCAGCCGCCGCCAGCGGCCGCGGCCCGGAGGTCCGCTGCCTAGCCGTCGGCCGCCTGGTGCCGAAGAAGGCGCCGCTGTTGCTGCTGGAAGCGTTCCGCGACGCGGCCAGCCAACATCGACACCTCGTCCTGGATTTGGTTGGTGACGGCCCGCTGATGGGCGAGGTCCGCCGTTATGTGGCCGGGTACGAGCTGACCGGGCTGGTTCACCTCCACGGCCGGCTCCCGCACCCGGACACACTCGCCCTCATCCGAACTGCGGACATTCTTCTGCACCACGCCATCACGTCGCCGCAAGACGGGGACACCGAAGGGCAGCCGCTGGCGATCCTCGAAGCCATGGCCGCCGGGCTCCCGGTCATCGCCACAAACCACGCGGGCATCCCCGAGGCCATCGCCGACGGAGTCAACGGGCGACTGGTGGCCGAGCACGATGTCACCGCGATGGCCGCCAACCTACTCGATCTTGCCGACGACCCAGCCGAGCGGGATCGGCTCGGCCAAGCCGCACGCAAGACCATCGAAGAACGGCACGGCCCTGACCGAGCCCGGACGGCACTACTGACGCTGCTCGGACTCGCCGACGCCGACACGAGCGGGAGGGCCGGGACACGATGAGGAACGCGGTCTTCCTGGTCAAGAACGGCATCGGCTTCGGCCACATCCGCCGAGCCCTGCTGATCGCCGAGGCGATCCAGCACGCTGGCCAGCTCCGACCCATCGTTATCAGCCAGGCCAGCTCCCTGGCCCTGTACCGGAACACGCCAGTACGGGTGGTCAACTTCCCGCTGCTGCACCGGGTCCCATCGGCCATCGCCGAAGACCTCTACACCGACCTGCTGAACCGGCTGCTCGACCGGCTCGACCCTGCCGTGGCCATCGAGGACACCTACCCCGACGCCCGGTACCGGCAACTGCCATCTCTAGCAGACCGGCCCCGACTGCTGGTCATGCGACGCCTCGACGGGCTCTCCTTCGACCAGATCCGCCAACGCGGAGACTTCGCCCACTACGACCAAATCCTCATCGCCCAAGACCGCGACGCCTTCCACCAGGAAGGGCACACCGGCGACTCGCTGGCCGCCGTGGAGTCCAGCGGCCGGTTCACCTTCGTCGGCAACATCGCCCACACCCCAACCCGCGAAGAAGCGGCGGCGGCCCGGTCCGTCTACGCAGCCGGCGGCGCGCCACTCGTCATCGTCAACGGCGGCGCGGGCGGCGACCAGATGCCCGACGGGTACGGCGACCGCCTGTTCACCACCTGCCAGACGATCGCGGCACGCCTCGCCACGGAAGGACACCCCGCACAGTTCGTCCTCGTCACCGGCCCCTACTACGCCGGCCGCACGCTCCACGACACCGCCAACGTCACCGTCCGGCGGTACGAACCGCACCTGCCCGCCCTGCTCGCCGCCGCGGACGTCGCCGTCATCAAGCCCGGAAACAACGCGCTCTCCGAAGCACTGACCGGAACAGGCCAACTCGTCCTCGTGCCGGACACGTCGTTCATGGAAGGGCTCCACGAACACGCCCACCGCACCGCCGCCCAGATCGGCGCAGCCGTCGGAACACCCGACCGCGACAGCCTCGAACCGCTCATCCGCGAAGCTCTCAGCCGGGGCCCTCGGGTCCGAAGGCCTGCCGCGTCTGCGGCGGCCATTGACGCGGTGGTCCGGGCCATCCACGACCACGCCGAGTCGACTGGTCCCCCGGAGGTCCCGTCCAAGGTGCTGATGCTGGTCCTCATCGCACCCGGCTCTACCGAGCCGGACAAGCTGCGCGCCCAGTTGCCCGAGAGCCTCCGGAACGCGGTGGTTCTTGACAGCCGCCACGACGACGGCGTGGTCGGGCTCGCGTCGCTCAACACGAGCGGGCCCACGACAACTACACCTGGCGCGCCGGCGGCGGCGCTGGTGGACTGCGACCCAGGCGTGTCACCGCAGAGATTCGTGGATCAGGGCGTCCGCTTGCTCATCCAGACCGGCCCTTCGTCCGCAGTCGAGCGGTGGCTTCGACACCAGCCGCCCCTCCCGGCGTTGTTCCTCACTTCGGCCGAACTGGTCAACGCCCGCTCCGGCAGTCCGGACGTCGCCCAACGCCGGATCGCGAGGCTCCTGCGATCTACCGCCACCACAGTTGTGCTACTCGACCTTCGGGCGCTACCCGAGGCGGCGGTGGCGGACTACCTGACAACGCTCGGCGAATGGTTGGCATCGCAACCGCTCCATCTGGTCGGCGTGGACGCCATACGCGCCGAGCAAGCAAACCGGCTCCTGATGGGAGGACTGCGATGAACGACCGCCTCCGCGCCGACGCCGTCGAGCCGGAAACCACGACGGTCCGCACGTTCGCCGTGCGCCGCGACGACGACGATCTCAACACCTTCGTCGACACGATCATCGAACTGCTGGAACACGACGGAGTCCTCGTCGACCTGTCCCGGCACGACCACCGTGCCGACCTGATCGAACTTCGCGTATCAACATCCGAGCCGAGGAGCCAGACATGACCATCGTCGTCCCCACCCTGCTCGCCGACGAGGTCCGCCAACGCGGCTACGCCATCTGGCCAGGCTTCGCCACACCCGACCAGTGCACCGCCCTCAAGACCGCCGCCGACATCCTCGCTGGCGGCGAATACGCGAACCGATACCCGAAATCCACACGGGTATGGGACCTGTACCGGCACGACCCGATCTTCGCTGACATGCTCGTCAAGCCTGGGTTGGCCGACCTACTCGACAACCTCCTCGGCCGGCACTACCTGCTGTCCGACTACAGCCTCAACGTGGTCAACCCAGGCCAACCCATCGACGACTGGCACATCGACTACCCGTACAACGAAATGACCGACTTGGTCAACGGCGGCATACTCGGCCTCCAGTGCGTCCTGGCCCTTGACCCGTTCAACGAGCGCAACGGAGCAACCCGCCTCGTCCCCAGGTCACACAAACCACCCCGGCGACCCTCCGCGCCCTGGCCGACCACGGCCCAGACATTCCGAGCAGAGCCGGGAACCCTGCTGGTATTGGCGGCAGCGACCTGGCACCGCTCAGCCTTCAACTCCTCCGGACAGCCACGAACAGCGGTCCTGATGAGCTTCGTCGAACGATGGATCCGCCCACTCTCCGACCCACTACGACCCGACCTGTGGGTACACGACCAACGGCTCCAAGTGATGCTCGGCTACCAACGTCCCGCGGAAACGATCAACGGTGTACCCATCTGACCACCGGCGAACCGCTGGCACGGTGACGCACTAGCCCGCAAGACGTCGATCAATCCGGGATCGAACAGGCTACGGATCTGGGCGCGGCCTGCAACCAATGCCAGACCCTCGCTGTGACCATGAGCGACCAGGTCCATCCCCGGCTCGGAGCCGTGGCCGGCGGTGAAAGTGCCGAGCTCCGTAGTTCCGTCTGCTCGGAATCGGGGTATCGCAGATCACTGGCCTGCGGTACCCCGCCCGCGGCTGACCGGGTGCGAGGTGATCTGGATGCGGACCTCGCCGTCACCGGTGGCGGTGCAACGCCAGTCGTGCTCGTCATAGGAAAGGTTGACGGTGGCCGTCGGCTCCGGGCAGCGGCTGTCGTTACCCAACGGGACCACCGCCGGCGGCGACCCGGCCATGGCCGACAAGGCCAAAGGCGCCCGCAAGCGTGCTGGTGGGAATGGTCTACGAACCATGCACTCCCATTCGTCGAACGTCACCTGGGCGGTGGCAGCGCAATGACACGCCGCCCGGGTCTGCGACCCCGGCGGTCAGGCGTTCGGACCGCGCGAGAGCTACCATGGGCCAGGCAGCTCGCGCTTGCCTGTCTCCGTGCCGACCGACGCCCGCACCGTCCCGGCGTTCGCGGACAAGGGCCTCCGGCTCGCGCGCCAAACTTTGCGACCGTCTTTCATGTCGGCGCAGTGTGTGGGGCTGCCCGAAGGGTTGAAGACGATGGTCAAGAACAATGCCCGCAAGAAAGCGGCCAGGGCTCACGCACAGGCGACCGGTCTGCCGTACACGGTCGCCGCGCGGCGCACCACCCGGCATCGAGTGGGTCGGCTCAGCGCTGTCGGCGTGCATACCGAGCTGATGCAGGCGTTGCAGGTGGCGGGTTGGCCGGTGGAGTACGAAACCTTCCCCGAGAACGTGGAGTACCGCGGCTACGCCGGGCCGGCACGGCTCACCGTGGGCCGCGCCGACCAGGTCAGCAGCTTCGGCGGCGACGACCCGGACCCCGATGACGGCGACCGGCTGGACCTGTCCCGGCCGCCGCGGGTCGAGATGGCTGCGCCGCTGACCCCGTCCGGATTCGAAGCGCACGGCCAGATCGGCGGCGACCGTCCGACCGGCCAGGTGATCGCCGAGCTGGGCACGGATGCTCACCGACGCACGCGCCCGCGCGCTCGCGCGGGCCGTCAACCGAGCCGCCTGCAGCGTGTGCGGGGACGCCTACCCGTACGGCCACCTGCTGGCCGCCGCCGGCACCGAGGAGCTGCCGTTGTGTCCGGTCTACGCGTTCGACGGCGACGTGTTCGTCACCGGCTCGCACGCCAGCGCCTACCTGGCCTACCAGCTTGACCAGCTCGCCGCCACCGACCTGGCGATACCGGCCGGGTGGGCCGGGCCCGCGGCGTTGCTGGCCTGCGCAGCGCCGGCCGGGTTCGGTGACCGGCTACACGAGCGGTGGCGCGAGGCCGGCACATTCCTCATCCCCTCGCAGGATTGGTCGCAGCCGGAGCAGATCTGGGTGTGGCTGCCGCCCGCGGACCGGCCCGCCCCGCTGGACCGGTTCGGGCCCGGCGCCCGGCTGGGGGCAATCGTCAACGCACTCGACGCGCAGTTGCCCGGCCTGCGCCAGCGCGTGCGCGACATCGAGGCCGAGAACTGGCGTGAGGCGGGGCTGGACGAGAACGAACCGGTCCCGGACCGGTTCGTGGAGCAGGTGTGGCCGGCCGCCGTCGCGTACGCGATCTCCTTTGTCACCCAGGCGGGTGAACGTCCCGACCACCGGCCACCGCTGCAGCACCTGCTCGGCTCGTTCGACTCGCTGCCCGAGCACCTGAGCCTGATCGGCAGCCGGCTCGACGTCGACGACGTCGAGTCGACGCTCAGCGTCGGCATCGAGGTCATCATCGAAGCGCTGTGGCCGCACACCGGGCCGGCGATGCTCTGACCCAGGTGCTGGTCCCGGCCGGACTTCGCCCGCCGGTAGGGCTGGTCGCTGAGCGCCGCGAGGCGGCTGAGGGGGTATCTTGTCGGCGGGCGTCTGGTGGACGCCCGCCGGTGGCGCTACCCGCCCGTTGCGTGAAACCGGCGAACCGAGCCGCCGCTCGGCCACGAACGCAACCAACCCAACGACGTGGACTGTGGTAGCCGCGGGTGCGGCGTACGGGCGGGACGCTGAACCTTGCCGGCGGACAGGGATCGACACGTCATGAGCACCAACCGCACACACCGCACCCGGCTGGCCCGCGCCTTGGCCGCCGTCAGCGACATCCCCTACCAGACGGCGCTGACCCGGGTGGTCCGGGCCGCCGAGGCGGGACTGCTGCCCGACCCGCTCGACGCGGCCGGCATGCGCCACGCCCTCGACCTTCTTGCCGGCACCGGCGACCGGGCGGCCGGGACGAACTCGTCGGCGTTGGCGCTGGAATCCCGCTACTACCGGATGGCGCAGGTCTGCGGGGACCGGATGCAGCCCGGCGTCCCAGACCGGGTGGCCCGTGCCCGCGCCAAAGGCGTGCCCGCGGTACGCGTTCGGGGCAGCTACGACCCGGTCGAGATCCTCGGCGCGGTCATGGCCGACCAAGACGACCCCGATGCGGCTACCGACTGGTGGCAGCGCGTCGTCGCCGCCGGCACCCGCGACGACTGCGCCCTGACCGACCCGTACCCACCCGGAAGCGACCCGGACGGGTACCTGCCGATCGACCGCGCCCTCGACCGACGCGACGCCACCGGCGACGTCGACGCCTACGAACGAACCCTGAGGGCGATCACCCGCCGCGAGCCCCGCGACATCGACGCCCACGCCCACCTGGGCAACCTGTACCTGGACCTGGCCGACCCCACCGGCACGGTCACCGTGACCCCACCGCCCGATGCTCGGCAGCGGCAGGTATGGCTGCGTACCGCGCTGGGCCACTACCAGACCGCCGTCGGTGTCGCCGAACTCGCGTTGCCTGAACCGTTCACCGGCTTCCTACCCTGGGCCGAGTTGGACAACAGGCCGTTCTCCCGCGCCATGCACGGCTTGGCCCTCACGCTGTGGCGGCTGAGCCGCTTCGACGCCGCCGAACAAATACTGCTCAACATGCTGTGGCTCAACCCGATGGACAACCAAGGCGCCCGCATGTTGCTCGGCCCTGTCCGTGAAGGCCGAGCCTGGGCAGACTTCGACTCACGAGCCTAAAAGCCACGCGGTGTCAACACCGACTGGCTGGCACCGCGGGGCGCGGGCAAGACCGGACGTAGCAGCGCCATCGGCGCACGCCGCAGGCGGCACAACCAGCAGGGTTGGCCGAGCACGTAGCCGCGGACACCGCCAACCGTGATCATCAGCGAGATTGCCGGTCTGTTCAGCGCCGAAATGGCCTGCGTCCGTCTCGCGGCGGCATGTTGAGGAAGGTTTGGAACCACGCCTGTGGGCGGTAGTCACCCATGCCCGTTGCCCGGTTCAGTTCGGTCTCTGGGTCCTCGATGCCGTCCTTTTCCATGTCGAACAGGTCGAGGATGTCGTGGTCCTGGAAGAACACCTCGCTTGCCATGTCCCAGTCGTAGTCGTCGGGGTGCTCAGGCAACTCGGGCAACGTGTCGTCGATTCCGGTGCAGCCGTCTTGGACCGCGTCCGGCGCGTTCTGCAGCATCAGGTGCAGTGCCATCTCCTCGCCGGGGCAGGTTGGGCGCGGCCACCGGCCTGCCTCGATGTCTGCGGCGAGGTCGTCGAAGGCGCGGGCTGCCTGCCTGCGCCAGACCGCGTCCTGCTGCCACGTGATCCGGGGGTACTGGCCGAACAGGGCCCACCCGTCGTCGTCCGTGACCGGGTCGTCGCCGTACTCGGCGACGTCGTCATACCCACGGTCGGACAGAAGGTGGGCCATGGCCCACAGCACTGCCGCGGTGCGCGGGGTGAGCTGGAATCCACCGCACGCATCACAGGAGTCCTTGCCACACCGACAGACCGGGAACAGAGCCGCGAAGTCGGGGTTCGTCGACAGTTCCAAGCCAGCCTCGTCGACCTCAACGGTGCGGTCGGAACCTTGGACGATCTGAGCGCCTGGCACATCGGGAAGCAGCCCGAAGATGTCCACGAGCCACCCACAGCGGCGACGGTGTCGCCCTTGACCTCCGCTTGGCGCGCTTCACGTTCCCGGTCGCTGCCGAATTTACCGCGCTCCATGTGGGCGAGCGCCGCCGCGATCACGGCGGCCTCGTCGGCGATCTCCACGATCGCCTCGGCCGTGATCTTTGCCCGGTGGCCGGGCTGCGGGCCGCTGTTCATAGCCGCAGCGTAGTCGCCCACACCCTGAAGCACCTGGCGCTGAGCCCCATGACCGCCCGGACGGGGACATCGCAGCTCGGCGATCATGAAAGAACTGTTTCGTGTCCGTGAAAGCCAGCGGCTGGCGGTGCTCTGTCATTGACGAGGAATTCGCCCGTACCGGAGACGACCAGCCCGCCGATGCATGATGGACGCCGCGCGGGACCCTCCTATCGGAAGGGTAAGGGCTGCGCGCCCGGGTGAATACGAAGCGGCCACCTCAGGTACCCGGAGAAGCTAATCATCCGTTGGGACTCGCTGGCGTGCGGCCTGTGATCTGGGCGTGTGCGGGAGCCTTTCTTACTGGGTGGGTGGTCAGGTGTGGGCTGCCATCCGTGTTGGTCGTTTCAGGCGTCGGCGCCGACGTCGGAGCGGAGGGAGGGAGGCGGTGTCGTGGTCGCGTGTGCCGAGGTCTGGGGGTCCGTGGCAGGTTGTTCGTCGATCTTGACGATGTCGGCCAGGGGGTGCCTGCAGCTCCCACGCCGAGGGGGCTAGGGGACCTTTCGTTTCGCGACGACTCGACCTGGCCACTGACCGACTGCGGCATGGTTTATGCGTGCCGCCTTTCACGGCACTGGACCAGGCTGTCCGGCGTCCGTGGCCGTCATGGTTGGCTCGCTCGCGTCAGGAGGATATGGCTGCCATGATGGGTCACCTGTCATGACCGGCAGGCGTAGCGGTGAGAGGTTGTTGTGCGTAGCAGGGTTCAGAGTGTGACGCCAAAGAAGGCTGCCGAGTATCTGGAGCGCAACACGGCCAACCGGCCGCTGTCGAAGCGGACGGTGCGCGAGTTCGCCCAGGCGATGCGCCGCGGTGACTGGCAGGTCACGCATCAGGGCATCGCGTTCGACACCACCGGGGCGTTGGTCGACGGCCAGCATCGGCTGGCTGCCATCATCGAGGCCGACATCCCGGTCGAGATGACGGTGTTCACCGAGGTGCCGGTCGGGTCGTTCGACGTGCTGGACACTGGCAAACGTCGCAATGCCGCCGATGCGTTGGCCATCGAAGGGGAGAAGTCGGCGGTCATGCTGGCCGCCATGGTCCGCACCGTATGGCTGTACGAGCAGCGACCCGAAATGAGCTGGTCCGGCGGTGACGCAGCCGTGACCAACCACCAGATCGTGCAGACCCTGGAGCAGCATCCGAAGCTGCGCGATTTCATCTCTATCGGCGAGCAGATCTCCACCGCCACGGGCATGATCAAAAGCGCGGCGGCCGCCGCCAGCTACCTGGTAACAGAGGCCAGCAGCCGTGACCTGTCGCACTGGTTCGATGGCATTGTTGAGGGCACCGGCCTTGCCAAAGGCGACCCGCGGCTGATGTTTCGTCGGGTGATGTTCAACCACACCCGCAAACAAGCCGGACAGCCGCTACGCCGCCGGGAAACCCGCGAACACGTCACCCTCTACCTCAAAGCCTTCAACGCTTGGGCCACCGACACCCAGCTGACCCAACTCAGGTACACCCCCCGCGAGCCCGTCCCACCTGTCGTCGCCTAATGGCCAACCGCTGCGCCACCTCACCCCAGTCGTACCACCCACCCTGGTCGCGATAGCCGACCGGCCCGTCTACCGACTGGAAGGCCCGAATCTAACCGACCGGTACGCAGACCAGCCCCACGAGGTTGACTGCCGCAGGCTACGGGCGTAACGGTTTCGCGCTGGTCAACCGACGGAAGGGCACGCTTGGCTCCTTGGCCGCCGCGGCGTTTGGCCTCTGGCTGTTGTTCCGGTCTGTCGGTACCGGGCGTGCTGTTGGTCGCATGATGGAGTCGTGTACCAGGTGGCGGACATGCCGATGCTCGACGGGGCCGGCCCGTGGGCGTCGACCAGCATGGTACGGACGGCGTCGCCCGCCGTCGGCACCACGCGAGGATCGACCCTGACCGGTGATCATTCCTGTGTCACGGTGCATCTGCGGCGGCTAGTGCTCCTCGCCTGCCGTCGCCCGCGCTCATACGGGTACCCCATGCCGATATTCTCTGCCTAGCGCCAACCGGAATTTCGACAGCGCGCCGAGTGTCAGCCGGCCCCTAGCGCTGGACACCATCGACTCTGCGTCTGCTGCCCTACGCGCCCGCAGAAGCCCATCTGCACCGGTTGTTGATCTCCATGCACGCGCTGAATGGAGATCAGCTTGTCAAGCGGGATCTGCTGGTCCACGACGCCACCGAAGTCGATGTGGCCGCTCTCTCCGTCGAGTACGGCGTCGCCGTGGATGCCGCTCAACGCCTTCCACACGGCGGCAGCGGTGAGGGGCATTCGCGGTGCCGCGTCTCGTAGACGGCCGGTTGCCTTGAGGTAGAGGTTTACCGCGTCGAAGGCGAGGGCGGCGTGCCCGTCGAGCGAGGTGTTCGGGATCTGTGCGCACTCTTCTGGGAAGAGCTTCTTCATCGTGGTGTAGAGATCACTCGGACCTTTGCAGGACGCCGAGCCGAGTGTGAAGTCCAGGAACTCGTATGGGATCTTGGGGAAGCGGCTACGCCGGGATGCGTCGGCGCCGAGGCGGGCTACGTCGTCACCGGCGAGAAATACGGGCGGCTTCGTCCCGCACGTGTCGTTGGCGGCATCGAGGATCGCCTCGAAGTCCTCGGAGCGCCCGGTGAAGAAGACAATCCCTGGGTAGCCGCAGGTCTTCTCGCCCACGGTTCGCGCGCCGGGGTGGCCGGATACGTCGGCCAGCGTGCGTTCGGGCTTGAAGCTCTGCTCCTCGACCGTGAATCCTTCACCTTTGAAGGCATCGCGGGCGTCGTCTCGTAGGTTGTTGCTGTACTCGTCGGTGGGGTCGGCCGAGTAGATGACACGTACGCTCTGGACCGACAGCTTGCCTTTTCGGTTCAGGTGGCGGGCGTATGCGGCGGCGACCGCGGCCTCGCGGCGGTTCTGCGGTGAGACTTGGTAGTAGAGGGGCGAGTGGGCGCTGAGGGTGTCGGCGGACAGTGTGGTGGCGACCATCGGGAGCCCGACGCGAGTGAGTTCAGCGATGGTGGTGATCGTGTCTTTCCGGCTCTGGTCGAGGCCAGTGACCCCGACGATCGTCGGATCGTCGCGCTTCATTGTTTCGATCGTGCGCGCCACGACGTCGCCGAAGCGCATGCCGAAGCCGGCGCTGGCCGGGAAGATCCGTAGTACTGGGTCGTTGTCCCCGCGTCGGTCAAGTTGCCGGTGCTGAGCGCTGGCCGCGCCCTGGAGTTGCTCTCGTGCGTAGGACAGCGGGTTTGAGGGCTCCCCGGCGGGCGTGTTCAGCAGCGCCGAGACGTGTATGAGCGTGACGACGGGCCGTTCGGGGGCGTCGCGGTGGATCCGGTCAGCCTCCTCGTTCTGGTTGGCTATGGTCTCGAGCGTCATCTGCAGACGCTCGTCACTACTGCCGAAGGCGTACCCGTGCGGGGCGACGCCGACGCACTCGCCCGTCGACTGTCGTTGAAGCGTGGCAGCGTCGGGATCGGAACGGCTCAGGCCGCAGTGCCGCTCCTGCCAGTTGTGTACGGCGTTGATCGCGTAGGCGACTCCGCCGCCGGCCAGCGCGAGAACGACGGCGGCGGCGGCCACCGCGGCGCCGCGGCTTGCCCAGACCGGCGGTGGGCCCACCGTGAGCCGGCCGGCGGCGGTCGTGCGTTCCTTCTGCGCCTCGAGGTCAGGGTGCTCATCCGGCAGTGGTGCGTGTACCTGCACCGGCAGGTACCAAAATTCAGGACCACGACTGTGCCCCGCGCTTCGCAGACGCTCGCACCACGCCTCGTACGGGCCTAGTTCATCGTTCAGCCTTCGCACCCGTTCGTGCTTGTGTTCGGCCTCCGTGCAACTTGTCATGATCAGCAGAGGATCGAAGGCTCCGGTCTCGTTGCGTACCTCGACAAACGAACGCACCAGGGCCCGGCCGCTGTTGGCCGTGCTCACGCCCTTCAGGAACGCGACGCAGTAGGCGGTACGCCGGTGGGCGCGTCGACGCCAGAGCCGACGCAGGTAGGCAACCCGCAGATCCTCCAGAAAGGCATTGATCATCAACTTGCTGACCTGGGCTGGATCTTCGCGCCCCCAGCGGGGCTGGGTGAGCCGCAACGCGAAGCCGACGAAGGTTCCCGGATCGGCCGGCGCCATGTGCGGCTGACGCAACAGCCACCGGTACTCGCTGCCAAGCACGCGCCAAGCCCGTAACAGCACCAGCGGTATGATGTGCAGCCCGAGCAGATACGCCCACCAGGGCACCTGCCCCTGAAGGGTCACCTCGGTGCTCGGGCTGCGCAAGAATCCGAACAGTGGTCTGCGCTGGATCTCGCGGTCACGCAGCCGACGGAGCATGTCCTGGGCGTGCCGGGAGTTTGGTTCCTCGCCCGTGTGCGTCATCTCAAGCAGCCAGTTGACCAGTCCGAACCGCCGGAAACGCACCGGCAGGTCACGTCCGTGATGGGCTGAGGAGAACTCCATAGCGAGGCGCACCAGCGTTCGTCGGCACAACTCGGCTCGCTGCCACTCCGGCGTCAGGTCGGCACGTTCGGTGACTACCTGGCTCCACATCTCGTCCATGTTGATTGACTCGTACGGGACGTGCCGCGGCTGGGCCGTATTTAGCGCCTGGCCGACCTGCTCGGCAAGCACATCCTGATGGTCGCCGATGAGAATCAGAACGGGAATGCCGTCCCGGTCCCGCACCTCACCTGGCAACTCGCCTTTCCTCGGGCGACGCACAAGTCTGCCCAACAGCGCGAAAAGCCGGTCGGCATGCGCGAAGACAAGTTCCACGATCCCTCGTATTCTTTGTCGGCCAGCCGGAAACCAGACGGTCCCGCCGGGACCGCTCGATGTTCCAGCCGAGGAAACTGCGCAAAGATTGATCTCGCCATCTGGCAGGCAAACCCGCGTGGTCCTGCGATGTCGGACGAGACCGGTCGCTCGGCGATTCAAACCCCACCACGGCCTAGCGCCCAACCATTCGATCCGAGACCAGCAAGTCGAATTGCGCTGGTCAACACCGGATCCGCGCCGAGTTGGATTCAGAGGGATCTCGAATCCGCTCCGGGAGCACTACGGCGATGGCAAGCAGCGGCAGCTGACTTCAGGCTCTCGACCAGCTGATCAAACGCCCATCGCCGTGTCGCAGCACCATCGAGCAGGACCCTGACTTCCTCCTCTGCGGCCAGCAACCCACCATGTCATCAGCGTACAGTCATTTCTTGATCAAATATCAGTTGTCTTGCGGTGAGAGGTTACATGGTCGAGCCATCGAAGTCTGCCCCGTAACGGTTCGTTGGTTACACCCGGCTTACAGGATCATGACAAACCCCCAGCGTGGCAGTCCTATGGCGACAATGAAATTGCTTGTGATGAGGCGACAGAGTTCGGTTGCGGCATCTGATCTGCCGGGGATCACACTCCATTTCAGTGCTCATGAAGCCCCGCCCGGGGCCACTATGGTTCGCGCGGAGGTTAGAGACCGTCGCCTCTGTCGTGTCGGACCAGGTGTGTGTCTGAGGAAGGCAGTGATGGCATCGGCGGTCGCTCTCAGTTGGGTGCCGTTCGATATCGTTGCGTTTCGCGGGGTATCAGTCAGGGTTGTTCGCAGTGACGCCGGTGGGGTTGCGATGGAACCGAGGTTTGCCCGACGTGGATTTGCGGCTGGGGTGTCGACGGTATTGGCCATCCTGGCCGGGTTCTTAACTAACCTGGCCACGGCCGGCATAACCTGGCCGGTGGGAGCCGGGCTGGTTGTCCTTGCCGGGGGCTGGGTGGGCGTCGAGGCATGGCGGGCCCGTGATGACCGGGCGGTTGCCGTCGCGGGTCGGTCTGACAGTGCAGGCTTTGCGGTTGTCCGTCGGCCGCAGCGGTCGCTGGCTGCTCCGGTGGGGCTGTTGCCGCCACACATCCGCGGCCGCGACGGGCTCGTCGCGGCGTTGGCCGAGCTAGTCGACGCGCCGGATGGGCGAGTCCACGTCCTGTGCGGGCTGGGCGGTTGCGGTAAAACCACGATCGCGTTGACCGTCGCGCAACGGGCGACCGTCCTGGACCGGGTGTGGTGGATCAGCGCGCGGGACGAGGCGACGCTGGCGACGGCCTTGGTGGCTCTGGCGGTGGATGTCGGTGTCCCGCTCGCGAAAATCCGGCAGGCCGGCGCAGGGACTGGGAGCCTTGTCGATCTGATCTGGCGGCGTCTGGAGGTGTCGCCGCATCGGTGGCTGATGGTCGTCGACAACGCCGACGAGCCGCAGCTGCTGGCTGCTGACACAGCCGGTGTCGGCGACGGCACCGGGCTGGTGCGCGGCTCGCGGCGTGGGCTGGTGCTGGTAACCACCCGGCTCGCCGCCCCAGACGTATGGGGTGCACAAACTGTCCTGCACCGAGTCGGTCTCCTGAGTGACGACGACGGCGGGCGAGTGTTGCGTGACATCGCGCCGCAGGCCGGCACGCCGGACGACGCCCGGAAGTTGGCGGCGCGGCTTGGTGGGCTGCCATTGGCGCTGCGCGCAGCGGGCCGCTATCTGGACTCGACGCGGGCTCGGCTGGAGCGGGTACGCACCTTCGCCGACTACCTGGGCATCATCGATGTCAAGTTCAAGGAGGCAGTGGTCGGCTCGTGCGCGTCCGCCCGCAGAGATGTTGTGGTCAGCACATGGGATGTATCGCTGGATCTGCTTGCCAGGCAGGGGCTGCCGCAGGCGCGCCTGTTGATGCGCCTATTGGGTGGGTTTGCCGCCGCACCGATACCCGTGGGCGCGCTCGACGGGCCGGCCCTGTTCGGCAGCCCAGCGTTACGCCACTGGGCCGTCGACAGTCCACCAAGTCGAAGGACGGTCGCGGCGATCACGGCCCGTGCAGTAGCGAGGCTGTGCCCATCTACGCGCTACGGCAAGGAGTTGCACCAGCGCACGGTGACGGCATTGTGTGACCTCGGCCTGATCGACCTGATCGAAACCAATCCGACGGCAGCGGAGGCGGCCTGCCTTGCCACCCATCCGCTGGTTCATGACGTGAGCGCGGCCTGGCTGACCGAGGGATCCACAGCTGCCCGCGCGGTTCGCAAGACAGTGGCTGCTCTGCTGGCCGAGGCCACCAAGGACCGCGATCCCCACGACCCGAACCAGTTCGGCTGGTGGCCGACGGTGGCCCCGCACCTGACCCACGCCCTGTCCCACCACGTCGCACACCTACCGCGAGCAGACCGTGCGAGGCTCGTCAACGCCGCCGACCTTACGGTGCTGGGGCTGTGCCGCGCCGGCGACTTCCAGACCGCGCACGCCTTGGCCACCGCCGCGTTGAACGTCGCCGTCACCCACCTGCCCAGCGACCATCCCATCATCTTCAAGGCCCGACACCACCTCGGTATGGCGCTGCTCGAGCTGGGACTACACGAACAGGCCGAGGCCAACTACCGCACCGCGCTCGTCGGACGGCTACGACTACTGGGCAACCAACACCCGGAAACCCTGTCCACCCGACACAACCTGGCCGTGACGATGTACCTGCAAGGAAAATACGCACAGGCCGAGACCGAGCTGCGCACGTTGCGTCCGATCCGCGAACAGGTCGAAGGCATCGAGCATCCCCACAGCCTGCGCACCCGACACATGCTCGCCGAGGTGCTCATGCGACGTGGAGCGCTCGCAGAAGCCGAAATGGAGTTCCGCAGCGTACTAGCCGTCCTCGAACGCCTGCCCGGCATCGACCACCCAGACACCCTTCGCACACGAAGCAGCCTCGCCGAGGTCCTCGCCGAACAGGAACAGTACGAGCAGGCCGAGACTGAGTTCCACGCCGTGCTGGCCGGTCGACGACAAATCTTGGGCGAAGAGCACCCATTCACCCTCCGTACCTGGTGCCGCCTTACCCAAACACAGGCCCAGCGTGGCACGCGCGAGCCAGACGAACTCTATGCCCAGTACCGCGCAATTCACACCCTCCAGAAGCAAGTCCTCGGCCACCAACATCCCGACACCGCCGCCACCCAAGCCGCGATCGACCAGCTAGATCGCACAAACAGGTAGCCGCCAGAAGATCGGAACAGCAACCCACTCTCGGAGGCGATGCGCGGCCCACGCTCCGGCCCGGAGCTCACGCCGCGCGCATTCGGCCGCAACGTCGTCGTAGGCGCCGAGCAGCAGTGCGCGATGCCGGCGCGGAGCAACCAGCGCCGGGTTTCCTGCCCGCAGATGATGACTTCGGTGGTGGCGGCGACTCCAGACGTTTGGCGACGACGCCTTCCAAGCCTTGGCCGGCGGCGGCCATCAGAGGTCCGCCGCTGTCGCCCACCCAGTACGGCCGGGTCCGCACCGGGCCATCCTTCAGTCGCATACCTCCGGCAGCTCACGGCGTACCCGGTACGGCAACTCCAGCAGCAACAAACACGATTGCCCGCACCCTGAGCCGCGCAGGACACTTCGCCGGCAAATGCCGGCATGGTATGGCCTTCCAGCCGTAATCCCGCAACGGCATACCAGCAAGTACCCTGACGAGGTGCAAACTCCTCATCCGAGCCACTTTGTCAACGCGGTCAAGAGTGCGGCACGCGCATTTCGACTCGCACTCGAACAACGAGATTACCGCCTGAGATCCCTTGCCAAATTCCCACTCGGGGCATGCGGCGACACTTGCGAACTGCTGGGTCAATATCTAATCGACTCAAAGCTCGGTCACTGGGACCTCCGTCAGGCCGATCGACATGACCCGTACCGCACGCACGCGTGGCTGGAGCTGAGAGGACTACTCCTCGACATCACGGCGGACCAGTTCCCCGACGTGGACGAGCCAATCATACTCACCACCGATCATCCGTGGCACGATCAGTGGCGACCCACAGGGCGGAGGCGAACAGCAGATCTCAGCTGGTTTGATTCCTCAATACATGTCGACGACGCAAGGGCCGACTATGACCTGCTCAGGCGACGATCAGATGACCTTATGGTCTGACCTCACGACCCTTCGGCTTCCCAGTGCGGCTTGTCCCGCAGCGCCGGGGTATCTCATTTCGCGGCTTAAATCATGAGAACCTGCCGACTGCTTTTCATGTTCATAGTCCCCCAACTATCGGACCCTGCGCCGGCAACGTCCTACACAAGCCGTACGCCGATACGGTTCCCGCACCCGAGCCGTTCAGGCACCTGCGAACCTGCAGTGGCAAAATGGGGCCCGCGCGGCGGAGGGTGCCCGCGGGAATTTCCGACGGGTGGGCAGGCGTGGAAGCGATCTTCGACAACCGGGTCCTCGCTTCGCTGGCCGCGTACGGCGAGCTTCAGGCCGAGGAGCCGTCGGCGGAGCGCACGCGGCAACTCGCCGGCATGGTCGTACATCTGCTTGAGGAGTCGGGCGTCGACGCGGTGCTGCGGCTCCCGGACGTGCCCGCGGTTGCGTTCAGGTTCGACGGTCGTCCGTACCTGATGGGGCTGACCTGGGGCGAACGGGCGATGGACGGTGCGGGGACCGCCGACTTTATAGGATCGATCCGCTCCCGCGCGGAAGACGGCGCCGTCATGGTGCTGTCCATGTCGGGCTACGAGTCGTCGACGCCCGCCGGGATGGACGGCTCTGTCCTGTTGTGGGATCGCACGCACGTCGAAGCGGCCCTGTGCGGCCTCGTGTCGGTGTCGGATCTGCTAGCGGTCGCGGCGCGGGCCGCCTTCGTCGACGGTGTCGGGTACGCCCCGCTGGCGCGGATGCTCACCGTGGACGACGCGTCCACCTGTCCGCGGATGGCCACGCCGGATCTGCTGCCGCCGCCGTGGCCGGTCTTCAAGGACTCCTACAACGGCGTCCCGGCCACGCTGGCGTTGGTCGGCGAGGAGGACGGGTGGCCGCCGATCTCGGGTATCGCGGCACTCGACGTGGATCGCCTCGTGGTGTTGACAGAGCACGGCCTGGTCGAGCTGGACACCGCGCGCGGTTCGACGTCGTGGATCATGAGGCTCGCCGGTTGTGTCAACGAGCCGGTGGTCATGCCGGACGGGTCGGTTCTGGCGGTGTGCAACGGCGCCGTGGTGCGGGTGACGGGCGACTGGTTGGAGGCGGTCGCCGGTGGCTTCACCGGCAACGTGCACGTACTGGCCGGGCCCGACGGAGAGGCGTGGGTGGTGAGCGGGAGCGGGCCTACCTTCGGTGCGGGTCGGGGCACGCTGGCGTTGACCCGGATCAGCGACCGGGTGGGTGGCCAGCACCGCTACGACATCGAGTTCAACGCCGGCATCCACACCGCGGGTTGGCTGGCGGGGCGGAAGTTCTTCCTGGCGGCGGCCAGCAACTCCACTGTCATCGACCTCAACCGCAGCTCACGCGCCAGCCGGGACGACTGGATCCCGTCCGTCCATGACTACAGAGCCCACCTGCTCGTGGTCGACGGCCACCGAGTGATCACGGCGGCCGGCAACTCGACCGGCTTGGGTGTGACAGTTGTGCGGACGGACGTGCGTGCCCGCTCCAACGAGCTGCTCGCCGACCTCACCGTCAACTTGGTGAGCGGGTTGTGTGTGGCACCGGACGGCACCGGCTACCTGCTGGGCGACGTCTACGGCGCCCGTCACGGTCCGCGAGATCCGTGGCCGGTGCTCATCCGCCTGCCTGGCCTGCGCCCACCAACCAGTACGACAGCCGCGACGCCGCAGAGCCAGGCGACGGTGGCAGCGGGAGGATCAATGGACCCGTACGACGCTGTCCGGCTCGCCGCTCGAGGGGAGCGCCGGGACTACGCTCTCGAGCCGCGCCCGATCGACGACGGCGGCCAGGCCGAGGTCTTCCGGGCCAGGCACAAGCCGTCGGGCGTGTTCGTCGCCTTCAAGAGGCTTCGCTCGACCGCGCCGGATGCGGTCGCGCGGATGAAGCGAGAGATCGATGTGGCCCGCGCGCTCGGGGACAACCCGCACGTGATGGCGGTCCTGGATCACAGCGACAAATACGAGTGGTTCGTGATGCCGCTGGCGCAGGAGAGCGCGGCCACCGTCCAAGCGGAGCTGAGCCGTCCGGAGGCGCTGCGGCAGCTCGTGACCGCGATCTGCGAAGCACTGCGGCCCGCGCACGCGCTCGGCTGGATCCACCGGGATCTCAAGCCCGGCAACCTGCTGCGCCGCGACGGGGTCTGGACCGTGGGCGACTGGGGCTACGGGCGGCGGCCGCGGGGGCAGACGACGAACCCCGACCGCACCCGCATCGGTGCCATGCTCGGCACCGAGGGGTTCGCCGCGCCCGAGCTGTCGGTCGACGCGCACCAGGCTGGTCCGCAAGCCGATATTTACAGCATCGGGCAGATCATCGGTTGGGCCCTGCGGGGTGTGCGGCCGCAGGCGAACACACCCCTGCTGCCTGTGGACGGACCGTGGCGCCACGTGGCCAAGGAGGCCACCCTCCTCGATCCGGCCCGTCGGCCGGCCACTGTCGACGACCTGCTCGAACTGATCAGGCAGGAGTTCGACCACGACCAGCCCGGTGGCGGCGACGCCGCGGCGCAGTTGATGGTGGCCGCCAACCAGGGTGACGCAGCGGCCGCCGCCAAGCTGTTCGCGCTGGCCGCCCGGAGCCCCAACGACGCCGACCTCTACTGCGACGTGCTCGCCCGGCTCGACTTCGACGCGGTGCACGCCGCTGTGACGGCCGACCCTCCGCGGGCCATCGAAGTCGTGCACGCGATGAGGGAGCACCTCGGGGGCGATCTGTCCTGGGAGGAGGCTGCCCGGATCACTACGTGGTTGCACTGGATCGAGGTGTGGGCGGCCGACCACGGCGACCTCGACCTGCTAGAGGAGACCGTCGATGTGCTCCTCGCGTGGGACGCGCGCTGGGACCAGTGGACGCCACAACGACACATCCGGGCCTGGATGGCCACCCTGGAGGGAGAGCCGGCCGCCGTGGTGGCCCGCCTGCTCCGACGAAACCCCGACGCTGCCCGGCACTTCGCGGAACTCAACGAAACCGCCGCGTCGACGAGCGCATCCGCCGCGCTGTCCGGTAAGGACCCGTCGACCGGGCACCGTGCCGAGGCCGCCCAGCATCACCGCCTCACCGAGCAGACAGCCGGAGCGGCGGCAGACGGCCAGCACCAGACGGTAGGGCGCTCCAGTCGGAGATGCCTGAGGCAGATACCCGGGTCATCGCCAGGAGAAGCTTTAGGTCTTCGGACTGGCCGTGGCCGGAGCCGGATCTGAGGGGCCGAAAAGCGGCGGCGCAGTGGCTGGCGTGTGCGAGATGATGTCCATGACTTGGCCGCGTCTCCGCGCGGCCCGTAATCGTTGAGAATGCCTGGCCGATGGGTCGTACGCGACAGCTCGGGCGGCAGTTAGTCACAGTTGTGATTGGAGGTGGGCCTCGCCGTGCGTGTGGTCAGGGTCCGCTTGCAGCGCTTCCGCGGCTTCGCGGACATGGTGTTTTGCCCGGACGACCACGTGGTGGTGGTCGGCGAGCCGCGTGCCGGCCGGAGCGATTTGCTCACCGGGCTCCGGCGGGTGCTCGAGCCGCGCAGCACCATGGCCAGGCCGGATCCGTTGGATGTCCACCGGCCGTTCCCCGCGTCCGGTGAGGACGTAGAGGAGCTGACCGAGGTCGAGGTGACGCTTGTGGACCTCGGCGCGGTGGTCGAGCAGGAGCTTGAGGACTGGCTGGAGCTGACCGACCCGGAGACCGGCCTGCTCGCAGCCCAAGACCAGGCCGACGAGGCATTGTTGGGTCTGCGGTTGTGCTACCGGCTTCGTTACGACCCGGCGAGCGAGACCGCCGAACACTGGGTGGAGTACCCGAAGACCGGTACCCGGGTGCCGCGCGCCGACCGGGAGCTGCTGGCACCGATCGTGCTGGACCGACGCGCGCCGCTGCAGCTGCGGCCAGACGGGGTTTTCCGCCGGTTGGTGGCCGAGGCCGACGAGCCCGACCTGCTGGCCGCGTTGACCACGCTCGGCACGGACGTGGAGACCGCCACCGAGGCGTTGGCGGCTAGCAGCGCGGTCCGCAAGACCATCGAGGAGGTCCTGGATGCTGGTGCCGCGCAGCTGCTGGAGATGACCAGCAGCGCACCCGCGGACGAAGTCGGGTTCGCCGCGGACGACGGATCTGTCAGCGCGATCTTGCGCGCCTTGCGCCCCACCCTCGCTTTGGACGCCGCCGGCGCGCTCCCGCTGACCGCGCACGGCTCGACCACCACCGGTGTGCTGACCGCGGCCGAGGCGGTGGTCTCCGCGGCCGCGCCCGGGGCGATCGTGCTCGGCGACGACTTCGGCGACGACCTGGACGCCGCCTCGGCCGAGTACCTGGCCTCTCGGCTGCGTCGCAACAGCGGACAGGTGTGGCTGTCCACCCGCCGGCCGGAGGTGGTTCGTGCTTTCGTGCCGGAGCAGATGATCCGGTTGACCCGCAGCCACGGCGGGCGCCGTGCGCATCAGCTGGCCGCGACGACCGATCGCAAGGAGCGCGCCGCCCGTCGGTACCTGCACCCGCTCCTGCTCCCCGCGATGACGGCCCGCACGGTTGCGGTTCTGGAAGGCCCACACGACCTGGAGGGCTACACCGCGGTCGCCGATCGGCGGCTGCGTAGCTTGGGTATCGCGCCGCCAGCGGCGTATGGGGTGCGGATGGTCGCGCCGGCCAACGGTGACGGCGGCAAGGACGAGCTGCCGAAGTTGGCACGGCTGGCCGCCGCGCTCGGATTCCACGTCCAGGTGGTCCTCGACAACGACAAGCCCGGCGGGGACACCGCCCTCATCGCCGAGCTGACCGCCCTGGCCGAGCACGTGATCCAGCTGCCCGAGCGCTCCTCGGTCGAGCGAGCACTGGTGCACGGCGTCGACGCCGCGCGCTTGCGGACCGCGTTCGAACGGCTGGTGACCGAGCACGAGTTGGCCGGGATCGACGTCAGCTCGATCGACGACGCTGACCTTGAGAAGGCGATCAAGAAGGCGCTCAAGAGCAAGGGTGGGCTGCACCAGCCGTTCGTTGAAGCACTGCCGCCCGGCAATACGCCGCCGCTGGCGAAGAAGGTCCTTGACACCCTCGCCAACCCGCCCGCCACGACCGTGCTGGTCGAGATCGAGCTGCCATGACCTACAAGCCTGGCGATGAACAGCAGGAGATCATCGACGCCGACGACGCGGTCCTGCTGGTGTGTGGCGGTGCCGGCACGGGAAAGACCACCACGGCGGCGGCCGCGGTGCGCGCGCACCTGGAGCGTGTCGACCAACAGCGTGTCGCGGAGTTGCACGGTCGGGAGCGGCGGCCGGCCGCGCGGGCGTTGTTCTTGTCGTTCTCCCGCTCGTCGGTGGCGCAGATCCTGGACCGCACCGCCGAGGTGCTTGGTCCGTACCAGTCCCGTGTCGAGATCACTACGTTCCACGCGTTCGCGTGGCGCCTGCTGACCCGGTGGGGAGCCGTCATCGGTCTGACCGACCCGCAGATGCGCACAGAGACCGAAGCCAAGCTGTTCCGCGCGGACGACGCTGTCCGCTACCAGGACATGCTGCCCCGCGCGCTCGAACTGTGCGCGGTGCCCGCCGTCCGCGAGCACCTGCAGGCGCGGTGGTCGATCATCGTCAGCGACGAGTTCCAGGACACCGACGACCGCCAGTTCGAACTGCTGACCACCATCCGCGGCGAGGCGCGGCTGCTGCTGCTCGGCGACCCGAACCAATGCATCTACAGCACCCTGCCCGGCGTTGTCGGCGTCGGGCCCGAGCGGCTGGACGCCGCGATGGCCCTGGGCGCCCGCCGGCTCGACCTGCCGGACGTGTCACACCGAGATCCGAGCAACATCCTGCCCGCCGCGGCGGCGGCCATCCGCCGCCGCGAGTTCACGCACGATGCGGTCACCGCCGCACTGGACAGCGGCCGGCTACAGGTACGCGCCGGCCTGCCGTTGAACCAGGAGGCCGACGTCGTGGCCGAGACGGTGCAACGCCTGCGCGAGGAAGGCCACACCGTTGGCGTGTTCAGCCACCACATCGACGCGACCACCGGTCTGTCCGACCAGCTCACCCAACGCGGCATCAACCACGAGATCATCGGCCTGCCCGAATGCCTGACCGCTGCACTTGAGGCGCAGCACACGATGGTCCGCTTCGCTGCCGGGGTTGACGACTGGGACCTGGTACGGCAGCAGCTCGCGGTATTCGTCACCAGCTCGGTGCGCGGCCGGCAGGCGCCCGACCTCGCGTGGATGCTCCTCGGCCGCCCTGGCATGCCCGCGACGTTGGACCGGCGCCTTACCGAGCTCCGCGAAGCCCTGCTCGCCGACGGCACCGCGGACGCCGCCGAGCACGCCGCCGGCGCGCACGCCACCCTTGGCCTGACCCGTGGCCAGAGCCACTGGCACAGCGCTGCCCGACTGCTGCAACCGTTGGTCGCACGCCACCTACGCCGCCACCCCGACCCGGCCGACGCGCTCGAGCACCTCGCCGCCGCGATCGACACCCACCGCACCGGGCTACTCACCCACACCGTCGGCGAACCGGCGACGCCGGTCCAACTCATGGGCCTCTACCAGACCAAGGGCCGGGAAGCCGACGCCACCATCGTCGTCCTGCGCAGCAACGACTTCTACGGCTCCGAGAAGAAGGAGCCGTTCGACACCGGTTCCAAGCTGCTCTACGTCGTGCTCAGCCGCGCGCGCCACAAGACGGTCGTGCTGCTGTTCGGCGATGATCCCCAGCCGCTCGTCGCGCCGCTAGTCAAGCTGGCCTCCTGACATCCTCCCAAACATGTGACCAGCACTGGCGCGTGGTGGTCAGGCGGCCTTCTTGGTGCGGGATCTTCGCGCCGCTGGCGATGTCCCACCGAGATCGGCGCCAGGCGGGGGAAGTTGGCTGGGACGGGACACGATCACGACGTCGATCACATCTTCCAGCGCCAGGAGGGCGGAGGTGGTGACGTCGTGCTCCTGCACCGAGGACGAGGCGTCGTAGATGAACACGATGATCTTCTTGTAGGTGGTGCGGTCACGCAGGTACGCGACGGAGTCTTCGAAGACCTGCTTCTCGATATGCTTGAACTCGCCCGCGGATCGGACGTACTTGATCTCGACGAGGACGCCGAGATGGGGCAGCCCGAAGTCCGAGCGGTAGGAGCTGTGCCCGAGCTGTGGCAGCGGCTCCTCGTCGACGAGGTCGTCGAACACGGCGCGGAGCAAGATCCAGACGATGTCCTGCACCTCCCGCTCAGAGCTGACCTCCCAGCGGATCGGGTGCTTCATGTCGGCTGGGTCGTCCCACCGCCACCGCTTCATCGCGGCGGGGAAGCGACGCAGGACGACGCCGACGTGGTTGCGACTGAGCATCGTGCTGTCGATGATCCGCCCGGCCGCGGAACGGAGCAGGGCCGCTTCGCCGACCGACAACTCGCCCGCATCGGTGCGCAGCAGGCCGGTCAGGATTCGGCGTTGGACCCTAGGCAGGTCGGTGTCCGGATCGACGAAACGCGCCGTGCCAGCCGTGACCATCAAGTGAGTCAACGCGAGGTCAACCAGGTCACCTGAGCTGGCCGGGTCGGGCAGTATCGACGCCTGGTCGGTGAGCATCGCCCGCACATGCCGGCGGAGCAGCTCCAGGTGTGCGCCGTCTGCGCGGAATCGGCTGTCTGCCAGCGCCTCAAGTAGCCACTCACGCACCTGAGGAAGCTCCGCCTCAACGGCTGCGGCGGCGAGCGCGATCCCAAGCAGTTGACGGGGGTCATGCATGAAGGTGACGCCGTCGGCCGGGAGCGGGTCCCGCCGCATCAGGTTCCGCAGGCCGTTGACGAGCGTGGTCTGGGCGACGTCGTTGCCGTGTCGTGTGGAGTGCGTCCGCGCGTATCCGAGGGCGGCGAGCACCGGGGCGTCGCCGAGCCGGTCGGCATGCTGGTCGAGCCACGGCCCGTTGAGCGGGTTGACATCCCAGGTGAAAGACACGTCGATGCCCTGGAGCAGGTGATGGGCGAAGAGCCCATCGAGGTTGCCCGGCCGGTTCGCGGAGGCGAGACTCCGCTCCAAAACGACCAGCTGACTGCCGAGCTGCTGAGCAACGATCTCGGAGGCTTCAGGCGTCGGGCTGTTCACAGGAACCACCGGCTGGTGGGGAAGGCGGTGCGCAGGATGTCCGCGTTCCAGTTCCGTACATGCCGCAGGCGGCCGAGCAGGGACGCGATCAGATCGGAATACATGATCGTGATCGGTTTGCTGGAGGGGTAGAACCGGCGCCATGACATCGCGGTGAACCGGAACGCTTGGCCGGCCAGGTACTCGATGTCGGTGAACGTCGATGCGCGGTGGAGCTTGAGCAGCAGCGGACGGGGCAGCCCGTGCGTCGGGCGTTTGATGTCATATGGGCCGGAGACGGTCAGCAGGACCTCGGTGTCGCTGATCAGCACGGCGTGTCCGCGGCGTGGCACGTAGCGGCCCTTGGGCTGGCGGTTCCCGGACGGCATCCTGGCGCTGCCGACACCGTCGGCGGTGGTGTCGAACAGGCACCAGTCGTGCTCGTCGCCGACGTGGACGAAGGCGAACTCGACTGCCCGGAACTCGGCGAGCATCTCGGTCACCAAGGACTTGACGGCTTCGGCCTCGGCGTCCTTGAGCGCCTTGAAAACGTGGAAGATCAGCCGGATCGCGTCGTCGGGCTGCCAGCCGTTGCGCTGCTTCACCTCCTCGATGCACACCCGCAGCGCGCGCAGCAGCTCCTGCGGGTACTGGTCGTAGTCGGCCTCCCGCGAGGTGTTTGACAAGATGTAGTTGCCATCAGCGGAGAAGACCGTGGTGATGCCCACGACCCGCTCCGGCGGCCCGAACCGGCTCGGTTTGATGTGCGCGCTGCCAATGCCGATCACGAGCTCGTGCGCGATCGTGCGCGTCGCGGCGATCACGAACGGGATGCCGCCGAGCTTGGCGTAGCACTGCAAGGCCATGCTGTCCAGCGGGTAGGCGATGTCCCCGCGGCGGATCGTCTCGATCTGCATCTCCTGCACCGGGACGCCCTGGCCCATCAAGGTCGACTTGGCCACCAAATACGGGCTTTGGTCACCCTGCAGGTGCTCCTGAGCCTCACTGGTGATCACCACCGCGAGGTCCGGTTTGGGAGCACGTTGCGCGGCGGCCAGACACGCCTCGCGGTACGCGGCGACGTCGCACGGGCCGGTCGCCTCGAACGCCTCGATAACCACGTCGCAGTCGGAGAGCCGGTACTTACGCGCGAAGCCCTGGGTGAACACCCTGCCGTCAGGTACGCCCTGCCGGAACGCGTGCATGAAGACCTCGACACCGCCCTGGAACGCGCGCGGCGTCAGCACCACGATCCGGGGCCGGCGAGGCGTGAAGAACTGCGAGTCGAACGGGCCGTACTCCGCCAGCCCCTTCTCCGCAGACCGGTTGGTCTTGTCGCCGCCCTGGTCGAAGACGAACGTCGGCTCGTCGAACTTCGTCGACTGCGCCCGCGGGGCGCGGGAGCTGGCCGACGTGCTGCCGATCGGGAGCCCGATCTCGACCTCGACTCCATCGGCGATCCGTAGCGGGCCGCCTTCGGCGAGGCGGTTCGCCAGCGCGGTGGTCCGGGCCAGGCGGCCTTCGGCGCCGGTCAGGCCGAACGCGGCCTCCTCCAGCCGGTCCAACAGGGCCTCGTGCCGGCCGCCGGTGAGGGCCTTGACCACGTCCTTGAACGTGTCGAGGCGGCCTTCGAGCCACGCCTCGCCGGCCTCTACCTCCTGGACTTTCGGGGCGTCACGCAGGTGCAGCCGGCCGCCGCGTACCGAATCGACCGCACCAACAAGCCGCCGGTACGCGTGCTCGTCGAGGTCCGGGTTGAACGGCACCTCACCGGTCTTGGCCAGCACGTACCGGCCCTGCATCTCAAGGCCCCGCTCAAGTAGCTCGGCCACGGTCAGGTCGATCTCGTACCGGGTCTTCACCCCGACGATCACGCCCGGCTTCGAGCTCGGGCCGCTGACCCGAGTGTCCAGGTAGAACTGAGGAAAAACGTGCAGCCCACCTAGCGCGCCCCGCATGTCACCCGCGGCCTGGGCGAGAAGGTCCTGCTGGGAGTACCGGGACACGAACGTCGGGTGGGCGAACGGAGCGCAGCTGGTAACGCATCGCGATCACCTCGCGGATCAGCGCCTCCCGCAGGAGCCGCATCGCCAAGCCCTTGTGCTCGCGGAGCACGAACTCTTCCTGCTCGCCGATCTCGTTGGTGCCGTCCGTCAACGGCGCGCACACTACGCGGTGGCCCTCGCGAGCAACGACGTACGAGCCCCGCAGCTCTGCACGGAGGGCGTCGAGCTGGTCACCGGACTCAAACGGCACCACTCCGGCGTAGAAGGCATCACGGCCACGGAACCGAACCGGCAGGAAGTTCGCCACCAAGTTCGGCGGCACCCGCCGTGGAGGAGTGGGAACACCGGCCACCACTGCTCAACTCCCATCATTCGACGCCAACCTCAACCAAGTGCCCGAAGGACCCCGAGAGACGTTCAGCGTCACCGGGGGGCTCCGCAGTACGTCCAACCAAGACGCTACAAGGCATGTACGACACCTTGACCAGGCCAAGGACCTGGTCAAGGGCCAATCCTGCGGCTGACATAGGCCCGCTTCACCGCAGCGCCGGGCCGGTGCCTCGGCGCGCCGGGCGTGGAACTGTTTCGCCGAAGCGTCCGCGGGCTAAATGACGTTCTGTGCTCGGTAGCGGGCGAGGATTGCGCCGACCTCGGTGCCGTTCTGCCCCGGCGTGGTGAGGACGTCGAGCAGCTCGAACGTGCCGGTCTTGAAGACCAGCTCGACGATCTCCTCCAGCTCCTCCAGGGACACGACCGTGGTGGGGTAGTCGGCTTCGGGCAGCCGCAGGGTGGTCATCGTCTGGGACAAGGGATCGTCGAGTGTCAGCTGACGGTACTGCTTGCTGTTGATCATGTAGTGGGGCTCGGCGACAACGATGATGCCCCTGATGTTCCGCGAAAAGCGCTCGGGGAAGATCTTGTCCTCGCGGGAGATCATCCCGGCGGTCCTGTTGACCTGCTTGACGGCGTGGCCCACGTCGTCATACGCGTCCCTGAGATAGGCGGCGAAGCCGAGGCGGTTCTGAAGGTTCACCCGTGCGGACTTGACCTCGAAGACGACGGTGATGTCTGGCTGGCCCGAGGGTGAAGTCGGCCGTCATCCGCTCCCCGTCCCTAGTCGGGTAGGAGCGCTCGGGAATGAGGAGCGTGGGATTGAGGCGGGCGAGCAACTCGCCGACGTACGCCTCCAGAACCACGCCGGCGTCGCCACTGAAAGGTGTCGCGCCCTTGGTGGCCTTGTCCGGCCGGGGCCACAACTCGTTTCCGATGGCGTACAGCGACGCCGGTCCCAGTCGCTTGGCGACGAGGTGCATGCTGGGCGCGATGCAGTGGCCGTCGGGCATGCGGACGAAAGGATGCGTGACGAGCGGATTGAAGTCCAGCCGACGTAGACGCGCGTCCTCGTGGCGCTTCTCCGCCGCCCAGCGGCGGTGGTCGGCGTAGTCGGCGACGAAGAACTCGTTGAAGACGAACTTGACGTCGTCGGAGGTCACCGCGGCGTCCTCGAGCGTGCCGGCGTGCACAGCGCGGCGTAGCCAACTCGGGTCGAACCAGCCGCTGTTTCTGGCCGCGATCATGCGGATGACGGCAGCGGACCGAAGAACGACTCCGATCGGCCGGCCGAGGCCCCGCTCCCACGACGCCTGGCTGAGCACCGCGCAGGATCGGGGCAAGGCCTCATAGTCGCGGTCGTACAAGGCGATCGAGCGCGCGTGTTCGCGCTCGACAGCGTGCCTGAACGGAATCTGCTCATACACGGCGCGGACGAGCAAGCCGTCGAAGCCGTCGCCGTCCTGCCATTCTGAGACGTAAGGATCGTGCAGGTTGTGGTGGATGCGTCCGAGCTCGATCAGGTCTGCCTCGGTGGGGACAACGCCGCCGTCGGCACCGTGCGCGAGGCTCTCCCGCGCGATCGACGGGATCGACCACGGCGAGGTGGCGCCAGATATCCCCTCAACCTCCTGGCGCGCCGAGGCTCCGGCGAGGAGACCGAGCAGCGGAACCGGGTCGAACCGCGCGATCGCCGCGACGAACTCGGCGTAGGTCGTCATGCCGTGATTCACAAACAGATTGTCCGTCACCGCCGTGTACCCCGACCTCGACACCCTGAACTGGGACCCGAAGGAGACCGATGACGCCGGGACCGTGATCGGCACGGTCGAGGTCGTGGCCGAGGTCGACGGTCACATGTACAAGAGCGACGTCTACGCCGCCGAGGACGACGACGGGTTCGAGGTCCTCGAGTTCGACTGGAACGACCACATGTCCTGGGTGAGCTTCACCGTCGAAGCGCGCCTGCGGTGGGACGTCACCGCATACCCCGACGAGGCCCCGAAACTGGACTTCGACAGCGCCGCGCCGACGTACGCGATGACGTGAGCGGATCGTGCCGGGCGGCCCACCGGGTCGTCCGGCACCTTCGCCAGCAAGTTGATCCGGACCGACACTCCGCCCGGCCTGGCCGCTCAGGTCGACAGCCGGGGCGACCACGGCAACGGCTGCATCGACCGCATTCCCAGAATCATCTCGTCGCCCTAGATGCATCGTCACTCATTCGGCCCAACCCGAGACCCACAGACCCAGCACGCCACGCCGTATCCCGAACAGACGAGGCACCTACGAGCCGCCCCAGTCCACATGGGACGCGGCGTCGCGAAGCGACCATCAAAAGCCGCAGGTCAAGCACCCATTTTACTCGATGATCTTCGATGGTATAGCGGCACACCTACGAAGTAAAAGTCTGTCGGTCTGCGGCCGCAGCTCAGAACGGCTGTAGGTGATCGCGAATCTGCGCCGATGTGACCCCGGACGCCGGTCCCGCCCGCGCTGTGGTCGGCGCCCGCGACGCCCGAGCGGCCACGTTCAAAGATCAACAAGTTCATAGGCCCATTCCATCGGCCGGTGCCCGCAGGGTGCCGGCCGTCGCCGTTTCTTGCCGGCGCCGCCGGCTCTCTCGACCAACGAACCGATCTTGGAGCTCACTGATGGCTACGCCATACCACTCGAACCGATCCACCAACCCCAACTCGCAGGACCACCCCGTGCGTCGACCCGACGCAGTGCCGGCCGATGACGGTGATGTCCTGCTCTACACGCCTGCCGAGGCCGCCCGCCGCCTGCGCGTCCGCGAGTCCTGGCTGCGCAAGAAGGCGGCCGCCGGCCAGGTGCCGCGCACCCTGCTGGGCAAGCACCTGCGCTTCTCCGAAGCGGACCTGGCCGCGATCGTCGCCGCGTCCGCCCGCGCCGCTACCGGCCGGCGACGCCGCCGCAATCCGGCATCAAGGGAGGGCGGCCGCGACTTGCCACGGTCGCCACAACGAAGCGTCCATGCACATCGCGATGACCACCCCTCCGATGGGAGCAGCCCATGGCATGGATAGAACGACGTGGCGACCGGTTCCGGGTCCGGCTCCGGCTGCCCGACGGCACGGTCGGCACCGACTCGTCCCACCCGACACGTAAGGCGGCCGAGCTTCGCTGCAAGCAGGTCGAGATCGACCAAGCCCAGGACACCTACCTCGACCCCGCCCGCGGCCGCATCACGGTGGCCGAGTGGGTGCAGATCTGGCAGCCGGGACACCTGGCCGGGGAGGCGAAGTGGGCCGCATACCACAGCCACCTGCGCAACCACATCCTCCCCCGCTTCGGCGACAACCAGCTGTCCAAGATCGACCGCCAAGCGGTCAAGGCGTTCGTCAAGCACCTCAAGCGCCATTTGGCGGACAGCAGCGCGGCCAGCGTCATGTCCCTGTTCAGCCTCCTCATGCGCGAAGCCGTCGCGGACCGGCGGATCCCGATCAACCCCTGCTACGGAGTCAGGGGCGTTACCCGCCAACCCCCCGAACGACCCGACGCCACCGCGATCCAGGTCAACCAGATCGCCGCCCGGATCACCCGCCGTCAGGACCAGATCCTCGTGATCACCGCCGCCTACACCGGGATGCGGTGGGGCGAACTGGTCGGCCTATCGCGTGTCAACGCGCACCTCGATGACGGGCTGCTACGCGTCGACCCGGACACCGGCGCGCTGCACGAGGTAGGTGGACGTCTCTACCTCGGCCCGCCCAAGACCACCGGGTCGGCCCGGGACGTGCACCTACCGGCGTTCCTCATCGCCCTCATACAGGAGGTACTCGACAGCCACGACCACGACACCGTCTTCTGCGGGTCCCGGGGCGGGTTCCACCGCCGGTCCAGCATGTCCCGCCGCGTCTGGGGGCCGGCGGTGAACGGCGACCCCCGCCGACGCACCGGACCGATCGTCGCCGGCATGCACTTCCACGACCTACGGCACACCCACAAGACCTGGATGATCGAGGACGACATCCCCGAGGTCGCCCAAGCCAAGCGCCTCGGCCACCGCCTCACCGGCGTGCGCGGCATCTACAGCCACGTCACCCCAGCCATGCAGCAACGCATCACCGATGCCCTCCAACAACGCTGGCACGCCAACCAGCTACCCGGCGGTCAACGGCGCCACCTCCGGGCAGCCTGATCACGGCCCAAACGCCCACACACCCGGTTCATCCGGTTTCCAAGCGCCAGCATCCAGCCTCATCCGCACCGGCCGGCCGGGCCGAAACCGTTGAGCCCAGCGCGGCCCCGGCCTGACCGCATCCAGGCGGTACGTGGAGCGGCGGCATCCATCAGGGCGGTAGCTCGCGATCCATCAGCCAATCCCACCAGCGCGTCGAGCCGGTCGGCCAGCGACAGGAGAGCACCGGGCAGGTGGCCGGGAAACATACCTCCGGTGGTGCGGGGCAACTCGATCAGCGTGATCGACCTTGGGTCTCGGCCGTCACGGCGAGGACCGCCAATCCACCAACGCGGTGGCCAGATCGGTGTGGACCGCGCCGGTGGACGGGACGCCCGCAACGGATCGTCCGAAGCGCGGCGCGTGCCCGGCGACAACATGCCCGTCCACGAGCCGCAGTGCTCCGCGCGCGGCCAGATGCGGCTCGTGCACGGCCTCGTCGAACGTCAGCACCGGGGTCACGCAGGCGTCCGTGCCCGCGAAGATTCCGGCCCACTCGTCGCGGGTGCGCGTGCGGAAGACGCTCGCGAACCGTTCGGCCAGGACGGGCCAGCCAGCCCGGTCGTACTGCTCCTGCAGCGCCGACCGGGCAAGCCCGAGCCTGTGCAGCAGCAGCGTGTAGAACTTCGGCTCGAGCGCGGCGACGGCCACGAAACGGCCGTCGGCACACTCATAGGTCCGGTAGAACGGTGCACCACCGTCGAGCAGGTTGGCGGCCCGCTCCGGGGACCACCTGCCCTGCGCCCGCATCTCGAGGATGTGCTGGGCGAGCACGCTCACGCCGTCGACCATGGCCGCGTCGACGACCTGGCCCAGGCCCGAGTGCTCGCGCTCGACGAGCGCCGCGAGGACACCCACCACGAGGAAGAGCGAGCCGCCGCCGAAGTCACCTACGAGGTTCAGGGGCGGCACCGGCGTGTCGGGCGGGCCGATCGCGTCGAGCGCGCCGGTGACCGAGATGTAGTTCAGATCATGACCGGCGGTGGTGGCGCGTTGGCCCTGCTGTCCCCATCCGGTCATCCGCCCGTACACCAGGCGGGCATTGCGGCGCAGGCACTCCTCCGGCCCGATCCCGAGCCGCTCGGCGACGCCGGGACGGAAGCCCTCGATCAGCACGTCGGCACACTCCACGAGGTCGAGCACGCGGTCCAGGTCGCGCTTGAGGTCGGCCTCGACGATGGTCCGGTTTCGCAGGACGTGGCTCGGGAGTTGCTCGGCCGGCGCCCCGGGCCGCTCGACCCGCAGCACCGACGCGCCCATGTCGCCGAGCAGCATCGCCGCGTGCGGGGTGGGACCGATCCCCGCCAGCTCCAGCACCCGCAGTCTGTTCAGCGCCCCAGTGGTCACGACTGCTAGATTAGTGAACGCTCGCTAAGTTGGAAAGGGGAATGCGGTGCAGCCCGAAGTTCTGATCGAGGCCGGTGATGACGGCATCACCACCGTCACCCTCAACCGCCCGCAGTCGCTGAACGCATTGAACGAGCCGCTCGTCGCCGGGCTCACCGCGGCGCTCGACGACATCCGCCGCGACCGGCGCTGCCGGGTCGTCATCCTGACCGGCAGCGGCCGGGCCTTCTGCGCGGGCCTCGATCTCAGCGGCTACGGTGCGGATATCGAAGGGCAGATGCTGCGGCTGTTCGAGCGTCAGCGGGAGATCGCCGACCTCGCTCACCGTCTGCACGAGCTGCCGCAGCCGGTGATCGCCGCGGTCAACGGCGCGGCGGCTGGGGGCGGCCTCGCCCTGGTCTGCGCCAGCGACGTGCGGATCGCCGCGGACGGCGCGGTGTTCGCGGTCTCCTTCATCCGCGCCGGCTACTCCGCCTGCGACATCGGCGTCTCCTGGCTGCTGCCCCGGTTGATGGGCGCCGGCCGCGCGCACGAGCTCATGCTCACCGGGCGCCGGTTCGACGCGGCCGAGGCGCTGTCGGGCGGACTGCTGGCCCGGGTCGTTTCTCCGGATCAGCTGCTCGCGTCGGCCCGGCAGACCGCGACGGAGATCATGCGCAACCCGCCGGCCTCGGTCGAGCTGACCAAGGTGGGCATGTGGATCGCCGTGGAGACACCGGGCTTCCGCGCCGCGGTCGAGTTCGAGAACCGGCAACAGATGGTCGCCGCGATGACGGAGGATCAGACGGAAGCAGCGCGGGCCTTCCTGGAGAAGCGCGCCCCGGTGTACCACCGGCGCTAGGGTCCACCCGCGGGCTCAGCCCAGTCGGGCGAAGGCTTCGCGTGCCGCTTCCGCGAGGCGCACCACACGCTCGCCCTCGGCCGCTGGGTCCACGCCGTCGTCGCCCATGACGCCTGTGCTGTACCGGACGAAGATGCCCTCGAAGATGCAGGCGAGCCGCCACAGCGCAAACGCCTGGTACCACGGCAGATCGGAGACGTCCCGACCGGTACCGGCCTGATACGCCGCCACCAACTCCTCGCGCGACGCGAACCCCGGATGCGCCGTGGGCGACTCCAACAACTCCGCCTCGCCCGGCTGCCGCCAGGTGGCGACGAGCCAGCCGAGGTCGGCCAGGGTGTCGCCGAGGGTGGCCAACTCCCAGTCGAGGACCGCGTTGATGTGGCCGTCCGGGCTGAGCAACACGTTGCCGGGGCGGAAGTCGCCATGGACCAGACCGGTGAACCGCTGCGGCGGGATGGTCCGCTCAAGCTGGTCGTGCAACTCCTCGACGAGCGGGAGCCGGCGGCGGGTCGTCAGGTGGAACTGCCGCAGCCAGCGGCGCAGCTGGCGCGCGCCGTAGCTGTCGCGCCGGCCGAGGTCGCCCAGGCCCACGGCGTCGACGTCGACGCGCTGGATGGCGGTGAGCACCCGCACCAGGTCGGCCGAGGCCCCTCGGCGGGCGCGCAGCGGATAGCCGGCGCCGTCCTCGTCGCCGGCGAGGACCGTGCCCGGCACCAGGCTCATCACATAGAACGGCGCGCCCAGCACCGTCTCGTCGGTGCACAGGCCGTGCGCGACGGGCACCGGGACGTCCGTCGTCGCGAGGCCGGTGATGATGCGGTACTCCCGGCCGACGTCGTGGGCGCTCTGCAGCACCCCACCGGTCGGCGGCCGGCGCAGCACATAGCGGTCGCCGGTGCCGTCCGCGACGCGGTACGTGAGGTTGGACCGGCCACCGGCGATGAGCGTCAACCGCGGCGGGCCGTCCAGTGCGATGCCGTTGCCGGCGAACCACGCGGCCAGGTGAGCCGTCGCGCTCGTGTCGAACTCCATCGGCTCCATCCTCGATGCCGGGTCATCCGGGGCCGTCACCATCGAGTAGAGCAGCCATGGCCGTCGGCGGCCATGATCGCGGTGATCATGGTTGGAGGTTTCTCCAGGCCCGCCGCCGGACCGGGCCCGCGCCGGCACCGCGCGCGCCTATGGTGCGGACATGACGGTCTGGATCGACGAGGAATACGTGCCCTCCCTCGGGGTGGCACGGGCCGGCGGCGCCGTACGGATCGAGTTGCGCCGGCCCGGCTCCCTGAACGCCTTCGACACGCCGACCGCGAAGGCCTTCCGGGACCTGCTGCAGCGGCTCGGCGACGACGCCTCGGTGCGCAGCGTGCTGATCACCGGCGCCGGCCGTGCGTTCAGTGCCGGTGCTGACGTCAAGACGCAGTTCGGCGACGAGTCGGCCCGCGACGTCGTCGAGACGGAGCTGCGGGAGATCACCACGCCGACGATCCTGGCGCTGCGCCGGATGGCCAAGCCGGTGATCGCCGCCGTCAACGGGGCGGCCGCCGGCCTCGGCTGCTCACTGGCGCTGGCCTGCGATCTCGTGCTGGCCGCCGAGTCCACGTACTTCCTGCTGGCCTTCGCCAACATCGGGCTGACGCCCGACGGCGGGGCGAGCCTCCTCGTGCCGGCGCGGGTCGGCCTCGGCCGGGCCTTCGTCCTCGCGTTGCTGGCCGAGCGCCTGCCCGCGCGCGAGGCGCTCGGCTGGGGACTGGCCGACCGGGTGATCCCGGACGCCGACCTGCGCGCCACCGCGGAGGACCTGGCATTGCGGCTGGCCACCGGTCCGACCCGCGCTTTCGCGGCGACCAAGGAAGCGATCAACCGCAGCATGCTGGGCGGTCTCGCCGATGCGCTGGAGACCGAGGCGAGCCTGCAGGGCGGCCTGGTGCGCAGCGCCGACTTCCTCGAAGGTACCGCCGCCTTCACCGCGAAACGGTCACCGAAGTTCGCGGGCCGATGAGCACCGGACCAGGCCGCCGCGCCCTCGTCACGGGCGCCAGCCGCGGCATCGGCCGGGCGGTCGCGGTGGCCCTCGCCGCGGCGGGTCACACCGTCGCCGGCTCCGCCCGCACGGTCGCGGCGACCGCTGCCGGCGGCGTGATAGGCGTCCCGTGCGACATGGACGACCTGTCCGCGGTCGCGGCGCTGCCCGCGCGTGCGGCCGAGGCCCTGGGCGGGCCGGTAGAGATCCTCGTGCACTGCGCGGGGATCACGCGTCCGGCGCGGGTGACCGACATCGCGCTCGACGACTGGGACGCGGTGATGCGGGTGAACGTGACCTCGGCGCTGCTGCTCGCGCAGGGCTGCGTGCCCGCCATGGTCGGCGCCGGGTCGGGGCGCGTCGTCACGATCGGGTCGCTGTACTCCCGGATGGGCGGCCGCTTCGCCGGCGCCTACGCTGCCAGCAAGCACGCGCTGCTCGGCCTGACCCGGGTGCTCGCCCTGGAACTGGCCACCAAGGGGGTCACCGCCAACGTGGTCGTTCCCGGCTGGACCGACACGGAAATGGTCCGCGCCGAGGCGCGCAGCGTGGCCAGGGCCAACGGCTACGGCGAGGACGAGGCGCTGCGGCGCTTCCTGCGCGGGCAGCCGCTGGGCAGGATGGTGACGCCGGCGGAGGTCGCCGCCCTGGTCACGTTCCTGTGCAGCGATCAGGCGGCGTCGATCACCGGCCAGGCGATCAATATCGACGGCGGCAGCCTGCAGTCCTGAGCGGGGATGTCGGCGGTGGCGCTACCGACCCGTCCATTGCGGAGTCCGCTTCTCGGCGAAGGCCAGCGCGCCTTCCCGGCCGTCGGCGGAGTCCAGCACGGCACGCAGCAGCGGCGTCTGGTGCTCGAAGAACTCCAGCTCGGTGCGGCCCTGCATCTGGCGGATCAGGTGCTTGGACCAGCGCACGCCCAGCGGTGCGTTCGCCGCGATCCGCTCGGCCAGGGCGGTCGCCTCGGCCAGCGCGCCGCCCGGCTCCGCCAGCCGCGCCAGGAGGCCGTGCTCGTACGCGCGCTCGGCCGGAATCAGGTCCCCGGTGAGTGCCAGCTCCATCGCCATCGCGTACGGCAGCCGGCGGGGCAGCCGCAGCAGCCCGCCGCCGCCGGCGAACAGCCCGACCTTCACCTCGGGGATGCCCAGCTTCGCGCCGCGCGCGGCGACCAGCAGGTCGCAGGTGAGGGCGATCTCCAGGCCGCCGGCCACCGCGAATCCTTCGATGGCGGCGATCAGCGGCTTCTTCGTTCCCTGCTGGAAGAACTCCTCGATGCCGCGCGGGTCGCCCTCACGGGTGAACGCCTTGAGGTCCATGCCCGCGCAGAAGCCGCGGCCGGCCCCGCTCACCACGCCGACGGTCAGGTCGTCGCGGGAGTCCAGCAGCCGCCCGGCGGCGAGCAGCCCTTCGCCGAGCGTGCTGTCGATGGCGTTCATGGCGTCGGGCCGGTTGAGCGTGATGAACAGAATCCGGCCGCGGATCTCGGTGAGCACGGCGGTCGTCATGCGGCGCTCCCCGGATTCTGTTCTGGCTCGTTGAAGATCACGTCATGCTCCTTCGACTCGGACCGGTCGGAGTCGGTCGGCCCGCCGCCGGCGATTGGGGATCTCGACAACCCGGCGGGTCCGCCGAACAGGCGCAGCACCTGGACCGCCAGGTAGGCGCCGAACAGGGAGTCCACTCGCTCCGGGTCGATCGCGGACAGCTCGCGGATGCGGTTGAGCCGGTACCGGACCGTGTTCTCGTGGACGTCGAGCGCCGCGGCCGTGGAGCGGATGCGGGCCTGGCACTCGAGGTAGGCCGCGATCGTCTCGACCAGACTGCTGCCGGTCGCCGCGTCGTGCGCCACGAGCGGGGCCAGCAGGTTCTCGGCGTGCCGCTGTGCCCCGGCCAGGCCGTCGCGCTGGTTGACCAGCCGGACGAGCTCGAAGTCGCGTGCGAAGGCCAGCCGACTGGCGTCACCGGCATAGCCGAGCAGGCCGGCGAGCTCGCGCGCCCGCTCCGCCTGCGTCGGCAGGTCGGCCAGCGCTCGGCAGGGTTCGGAGGCGACCGCGTGTACGGCGCCATGCACCCGCGCGAGCTCGTCGAACGCCGTGGCGAGCCGCACGCGGAAGCCGGCCTCCCATGCCTCACCGGCGGCCGGGACCTCGATGAGCAACAGGTCCTCGCCCACGATGCCGGTGTGCGCGACGCAGCGGGTGTCGGCGGCGAGGTGGCGGCCCACGGCGTCGGCCACGGCGTCGCGTCGCTTGCTTGAGGCGGCGTCACCGGTCCCGGCGCCGGCGTATCGCAGCCGCAGCACAAGGTGCCGCTTCTGGACGTCGAAACCGAGGGCGGCCGCTTCGTCGGCGAGCCGGGCCGGGTCGCGGCGGCCGTGGAGCAGGTCCGACAGGTAGTCCGCCCGCTCGTACCGCAGTGCGTCGGCGCGGCGGGCTTCTGCCAGCAGTTTGAGCGCGACCGCCATGGCCGCCTGTTCGAGCGCCTTCGCGTCGGTCGGGCTGAACCCGCCGCCGAGCTCGCACAGCTCGAGGTACCCGGCGCACGCGCCGTCGACGACCATCCGGACGAACAGGCGCCGGCAGCCCAGCTCCGGACCGGCCCGCAGCACGCTGCTCGAACTGCCCCCGTCCAGATCGGCAAGGACACGGCGGACCTGGGGCAGGCAACGCTGGGCCGCGGTCAGGCCGGGGCAGCCGGCGAGGGCGAGCGAGGGCGGGGCGGCCCAGGAGACGACGGTCAGCGCCGGGTCGTACAGGACGACCGGCTTGCCGAGCATCTCCGCGATCAGGCCCAGCATCTCGCCGATCTCGGCACCGTCGAGGAGCACGTGGGTGAGCCGGCTGTACAGCGCCTGGGAGGCACCCAGGATCGTCCGCTGGTGCTCGATGGTCCGGGCGTGGTGGGCCAGCTGCTGGATCACCCAGGCCTGGCGGACCGCGATGGCGACGAGACCGGCGAACGCCTGGGCGAGCCTGATGTCGCGGGTGGTGTAGAGGTGTTCCCGCGCCTCGTTGTCCATGTAGATGATGCCGATGACCTCGCCGTCGACGACGAGCGGGACGCCGAGCATGTCGCGGACGCCCCAGCGGCGCATCGTCCGGTGGATGGTGCGCGGATCGGTCATCGCCCCCTGCACGACCACTGGCGACGCGGAGCCGACGACCTCGGCCGTGAACAGGTCATGCTCCCCGCCCGAGACGAGCCGGCGCACACCGGCGTCGATGTCGCGCCGGCCGGCGCAGTAGCCGACCCGCCCCTGGAACCGGCCGTCCGCGCGGCGCAGGTACACCGAGCACCGGCTCACACCGAGCAGCTCACACAGGCGTCGCCCGGCCCGGCGCAGTACGTCGTCGAGCGGCACCCGCTCGTTCGTGGCCAGCAACGCGACCTCCTCGAAGGCCACGACCGCCTCGGCGTAGACATCGCGGGCACCGTCCGGCTCCGGTTCGTCGCGCCGGCGGGTGGCCGGGTCGCCGGTTCCGGGCCGCGCCGCGACGCCGATCGGGCCGGTCAACGGGCGCCCATTCGGATCCCGCCGTCGAGCCGGATCGTCTCCGCGTTGATCATCGGATTGACGATGATGTGCTCGACCAGCGCCGCGTACTCCGACGGACGGCCGAGCCGGCTGGGATGGGGCACCTGCCGGGCGAGCGAGGCCTGCGCGGCCTCGGGCAGGCTTTCGAGCAGTGGCGTGGCGAACAGTCCCGGCGCGATCGTGCTCACCCTGATCTGGCTCCGGGCGAGTTCCCGGGCTATGGGGAGGGCCATGCCCACGATCCCCGCCTTCGAGGCGGAGTAGGCCGCCTGGCCGATCTGGCCGTCGTACGCGGCGACCGACGCGGTGTTGACGATGACGCCGCGCTCCTCCCCGTCGAGCTGCAGCCCGAGCAGGTGCTGGGCCGCCAGCCGAATGACGTTGAACGTGCCGACGAGGTTCACCTCCACGATCCGCCGGAACATGTCGAGGGGGAACGGCCCGTCGCGGCCGACCACCTTGGCCGGCGGGCCGACGCCTGCGCAGTTCACCACGACGCGCAGCGGCTTGCCGATCGAGGCACCGTGCTCGGCGCCGGTCGCGATGGCACTCCCGACGGCTTCGGGGTCGGTGACGTCACCGGCGGCGAACATGGCCAGCGGCCCGAGGCGGTCCACCACGCCCTTGCCGTCCGACTGTGGCAGGTCCAGGATGACGACCGCCCCGCCAGCGGCGATGAGTCGCTCGGTGGTGGCCAGCCCGAGACCGGAGGCGCCCCCGGTGATGAGGGCCGTAATGGAGCCGATTTCCATGTCGTACCTTTCGTTCGAGCGTCCGTGACCCCGTCCGCCGAAGGGTCGGAGCCGGTGTGCGGCACGCCCGCCCCGCAGGCACATGGGCTTCGCCTACTTACTTATCGCTCGCTAAAATCTAGGTCGTCGGGAGCGAGACGGTCAAGGCAAGTGCCGTCCGATCGCCGTGCGACCATTGAGTCCCTCAGCCAAGGAGAGCCCATGCCCCGTCGCTCCACCGTCGCCACGCGGACAGCCGACGTCCAGACGTGGCGACGGCCACCGGATCTGGCGCTGACACCGATCCTGTCGCACTCCCTGGACGCGTTCTGCGAGACGGGCTACCACGGGACGACAGTGCGGGACATCGCGCGCAGGGTCGGCATGACCGTGCCCGCGCTGTACTACCACCACGAAAACAAGGAAGCCATCTTCGTCGCGCTGCTGGACGTGTCGATCACCCGGGTCAAGCAGCTCTGCGAGGAGGCCCTGCGCGACGCCGGCGACGACCCGGTGGCCCGCTTCCTCAATCTCGTCGAGTGCCTCGTGCTCTACATGGCGAAGAGCACGAAGATCGCCTACCTCGACCACGAGTTCCGCGTGCTCAGTCCCGAGCACCGCAGGTCCTACAGCGGCAAACGGCGAGACGTGGAGCGACTGCTGCTGCGCACGATCCAGGACGGCGTCGATGCCGGGCACTTCGACGTCGCCGCGCCCGCCGACACCGCACGCGCACTCCTGGGCATGATCCAGGCGGTGGCGACGTGGTTCCAGCCCGGTGGCCGGCTCTCCGCCCAAAGCGTCGCGCTGCGCTACCTCGACATCGCCGCGCACACCGTGGGCGCCACACCGGAAGTGCTCCGCCGGGTTCGCGGCGCCGCGCGCAGGTGACGCGGGCCGGAAGCTTGGGTCTGGTCGCCCAGACCGGCATTCGCCAGCTACTTGACACTTATGTCAAGTAGCTGGAACACTCGGGATCCACCGCCGATACCTGACGGCGAACCTCTGTCTTCGGTTGGGGGCTGACGCATGCACGGTCTGGTATCCAGGGATCTGCTCCGCGACCGGACCGTGTTCGTGAGCGGCGGCGGCAGCGGCGTCAACCTGGCCATCGCCAAGGCGTGCGCGTCGGTCGGGGCCAATCTGGTCATCTGCGGGCGCACCGAGGAGAAGCTGAAGGCGGCCACCAAAGAGCTCGAAGGCTGCGGGGCACAGGCCGCCTATGCCGTCGCCGACGTGCGTGACGCCAGTGCCGTGGCCGCCGCCCTCGCCACGGCCGCCGACCGCTTCGGCCCGATCGACGCGCTGGTCTGCGGCGCCGCGGGCAACTTCCTCGCCCCGGCCGAGCGCATCAGCTCCAACGGATTCCGCGCGGTCATGGACATCGATCTGCTCGGCAGCTTCCACTGCGCGCACGCCGCGTTCGAGCAGCTGCGCCAGACCCGCGGCACCATCCTGTTCGTGTCCGGCGGACAGTCGCAGATGCCATTCCTGCACCAGGTCCACGTAGCGGCCGCCAAGGCCGGCGTCGACCAGCTGATGCGGTCACTGGCGCTGGAGTGGGGCCCTTACGGCATCCGGTCCAACTCGATCGTGCCGGGCCCGGTGAACGGCACCGAGGGCATGCGCCGCCTGGCCGAAAACATGACCAAGGAGGTCTGGACCGAGATGGTGCCACTCGGCCGGTTCGCCGAGCCCGAGGAGATCGGGACGATGGCCGCCGTGCTCATCTCGCCGCTCGCCGCCTACGTGAACGGCGCCCAGGTCGTCGTTGACGGCGGCATGGCCATGTCCGGCTCATCGGGCTTCAACCGCGCCGTCACGGCCGCCGCCACGCCAGCATCCTGACCACCGACGGGGCCCGTGCCGCCGACCGCGTAGCGGCCGGCGGCGGGCAGCGGATGGCACCGGTCGGCCAACCGCCGCACGGCGGCCGGTCTACGCGTCCGGTGGGAGGTTGGTGAGGGACGGCGGGAAGCTGGTGCCGAGCCCGAGTGCGCGGGCCTGGGGGTCGACGGTGGCCACGTAGCGCGCGACATTGCGCAGCTTGACGTGCTCGTAGCCACGGACAGCGTCGGCGGCGTCGAGCAGACGGACCAGACGGTCCACGTTGTCGGGGGTAACCGCGTCGGCCGCCGCCTCGGCCAGTGCTCGATAGTGGGTCACGAGGTCGCGCTCAACCCGGCGGACGTGTGCGTAGCCGAAGATGTCGAGCCTGGTGTGGCGGACCCGCTTCATCACGGCCAGAGCGGAGAACGCCGGGCGGAACCACGGGCCGAGACGGATCTTCGACTTCATGCCGATCGCCCGGAGCATGGGCGGATGCAGGTACCAGAACACCTTCGCACCCTCGCCGAACTCGCGCACCACCTGCTCGCGGCTGGCGTCCAGCAGGTGAAGCCGGGCCACCTCGTATTCGTCCTTGTACGCCATCAGCCGGTGCAGCTGGGTGGCGGCGGCGGTCGCGAGCGGACCGGCCACGCCGGTCGCCGACGCCTCCGCGGTAGCCACGCGCTCGACGACGTCCAGGTACGCGTGAGCGTAGGCGGCGTCCTGGTAGGAAACGAGGTCACCGGCCCGGGTCTCGATCAGCTGTTGCAGCGTGGGCGCGAGGCGGACCAGCCCGGCCACGCGCTCGGCCACCGGCGGCGGCACCGGCAACCGGCCGAGGCGCCGTTGCCGGGCCTCGACCAGCGCTGCCACCGCGGCCGGATCGGCCACGGCGACCCGGCCCCAGCGGAACGCCTCCACGTTCGCCTCGATGGCCGTGCCGTTGAGCCGGAATGCCTCCTCTATGGACGCCGGCGACAGCGGCAGCGCACCGCTCTGCACCGCGGCGCCGACTAGCACGCTGTTGGTCATCAGGTGGTTGCCGAACACCGCGTCGGCGATCGCCTCAGGGTCGACGAAGACGTTGTCGGCGGCCCGGGTCACCGCGCCGAGCTCGTCGACCTGGGCGTCGAGCGATGGGTAGGCAACGCTCGGGTCGACCGCCATGTCCGCGGTCGGGGTCGGGCTGAGCGAGCCGACAGCGACGGTACGCCCCGGCGACGCCTTGGCGAGGATCCGGGGGCTCATGGCGGCCAGCAGGTCGAAGACCAGCAGCAGATCGGCCCCGCCGTCCTCGATCTGGGCCGCGGGCTCGGCGGCCGGGTCGGTGTAGATCTGCAGCTGGGATACCACCGGACCGGCCTTCTGGCTGGAGCCGGTGAGGTCGAGGTTGCGCACGAGCTTGCCGTCGAGGACGGCCGCGGTCGCCAGCACCTGGCTCACGGTGACCACGCCGGTGCCCCCGATGCCGGTCATGTGCACGTTGAACGCGCCGGTGGGCACCTTGGCCACCGGGGCCGGGACGGATGGCGCCGGCTTCGCCTTCGTCCGCCGCTGCCGGGCCTTGCGGGTCTCCACCTTCATGAACGACGGGCAGTCGCCGTTGACGCAGGAGTAGTCGAAGTTGCACGACGACTGGTGGATCGCCGTCTTGCGGCCGAACTCGGTCTCGACCGGCTGCACACTCAGGCACTGCGACTTGGCGCTGCAGTCGCCGCAGCCCTCGCAGACGCGGTCGTTGATGAGTACCCGCTGTGTCGGCTGGACCATCTGCTTGCGCTTACGCAGCCGGCGCTTCTCGGCCGCACAGTGCTGGTCGTGCAGCAGTACGGTGACGCCCGGCGTGGCGGCCAGCGCCTCCTGGGCCTCGATGAGCCGGTCGCGCTTCCAGACCCGCACGCCGCGGGGCAGGCGGATCCGGCGATACTTGCGGGTGTCGTCGGTCGTGATGATGATCCGCGCGACCCCCTCGGCGCGCAGCATCGTCACCATCTGCGGCACGTCCAGCACACCTTCCACGTGCTGCCCGCCGGTCATACCGACCGCGCTGTTGTAGAGCAGCTTGTACGTGATGTTGACGCCGGCCGCCACCGCTTGGCGCAGGGCAAGGCTGCCGGAGTGGTGGAAGGTCCCGTCGCCGATGTTCTGGAAGATGTGCCGGGTCGACGTGAACGGGGCCATGCCGACCCATTGCGCGCCTTCGCCGCCCATCTGGGTGTAGCCGGCCATGGTGCCGTACTCCTCGCGCGGCACCACCAACTCGAGGATGTGGCAGCCGATGCCGGCCGCGACCACGGCCCCGTCAGGGGCGAGGAGCGAGCTGTTGTGCGGGCAGCCGGAGCAGAAGAACGGCTTACGCGAAGTGACCAACGGCAGCAGCGGCCGCGTCCTCGGCCGCTCCGGCAGCCTGACCACGGCGCCCAGCCGGTCGGCCAGCCGCGGACCGAGCACGCCGGCGAGCTGGTCCGCGCTGAACACGCCGTACTCGGGCAGCATCTCCCGGCCGTCGGGGTCGGTCTTGCCGAGGATCGCCGGGGCGCCCGGCTGCCCGTACAGTGCCTCCTTGAGCATCCGCTCGATCAGCGGTCGCTTCTCCTCGACCACGAAGATCTGCTCCAGGCCGGCGGCGAAGGCCCGCCACTCCGCCGTGGACACCGGCCACAGCGCCGTCACCTTCTTGACCCGGACGCCAGCACGCAGCAGGGCGGCCTCGTCGAGGCCGAGCCGGTCCAGGGCACGCCGCACGTCGTAGTAGGTCGTGCCGGGTGCGACGATGCCGACCTTCGCGTCCGGCGGCGCGACGACGAGCGGGTTGAGCCGGTTCGTCTCGATGTATTCCTCGGCGATACGCCGCCGCGCGGTCACCAGGTCCCGCTCGGCCTCGCGCATCGGCGGCCCCGGCGTGTTCACCCGCAGCACCGGCGTGAACGACGCCGGCGGCGTCACGAGCGTCAGCCGCTCGGGCGAGACGTCGGCGGAGCCCGACGCGTCGGCCAGTTCGGTGACCATCTTGAAGCCCACCCACAGCCCGCTCGCCCGCGACAGCGCGAAGCCGTGCGCACCGAGGTCCAGGATGTCCTGCACGTTGCCGGGGAAGAGCAGCGGCATCCCCCAGTCGATGAACGCGCCGTTGCTGTCGGTCGGGAAGTTGGTCGACGCCGCGTCGGGGTCGTCGCCGGCCACCACGAGCACGCCGCCGTGGCGTGCGGTGCCCCGGATGTTGGCCGTGCGCAGCGCGTCGCCGGCCCGGTCCACGCCCGGGGCCTTGCCGAACCACAGGCCGAACACGCCGTCCACGGTCGCGCCGGGCAGCTCGTTGACCGTCTGGCTGCCCCACAGCGCGGTCGCGGCCAGGTCCTCGTTGAGGCCGGGCTGGTGGCGGATGTGGTGGGCGGTCAGGAGCTTGCGCTGCCGCCCCATCTCGATGTCGACCCCGCCCAGCGGCGAGCCGGGGTAACCCGAGACCAGCCCGGCGGTATCGAGGCCGGCGGCCTCGTCCCGCCGACGCTGGTCGACCAGGACGCGGACCAGCGCCTGGATCGCGGTCAGGTATACCGCACCGGAGCGCTTCTCGAACTTGTCCCGCAGCGAGAAGTCCGATCCGCGCTCGTTCGTGATGGTCATGGGCATCCCCACTGGTATTTGGTACATGTCAAGTTTCATCGGGACGGGGACCGGTGCCGGCCGGGCCCACGGCCCAACGCGGCGCGCGCTTCTCGAAGAAGGCGGCGATCCCCTCGGCCCGGTCGGCGGACCGGTGGGCCTCCTCGTCGGCCATCGCGGTGAACGCCCAGGCACGCTCCTCGGCCTCGGCCCGGGCCTTCGACATCGCCGAGAGGGTCGCGGCGACCGCGGCCGGGCTGTTCACCGCGATCCGCCGCGCCAGGGCCAGCGCCCCGGCGACCGCTCCCCCGGGCTCGCACAGCACGTTGACCAGACCGGCCCCGTGGGCCCGCTCGGCCGTCATCGGATCGCCGGTCAGCAGCAACTCCATCGCCAGCGCGGCCGGCAGGCGGGCCGGTGCCCGAAACAGCGCGCCGCAGTTCGCGACGACACCGCGCTTCACCTCTGGCAGGGCGAACGAGGCGGTGCTCGACGCGACCACCAAGTCGCAGGCCAGCACCATCTCGAACCCGCCACCCACGGCGGGGCCCTCGACCGCGGCGACGAGCGGCTTCGAGCGGACCCTCCGGACGAAGCCGTACTCCCCGCCCGCGGCCGTCCGCGGGCCGCTCGGCAGGCTCAGGTCGGTGCCCGCCGAGAACACGGTGTCCGAGCCGGTGAGCACGCCGGCGCGCAGCCCGGGCGCGGACTCCAGCCGGTCGATCGCGGTGCTCAGGCTGTCGGCCAGCGCCTGGTTCATCGCATTGCGCCGGACCGGGCGGTCGAGCCGCAGCACGAGCACGCCGTCGACCTCTTCGACCGCGAGCCGGCCGGAATCCGCTGTCATGCCGACAAGATCTCAGTGACCGATGACCGAGGAGGCGTCGCCGATCGTCAGGTGCCGGACGGTCAGGTTGTCGATCTCGTCCTCGTCGATCTCGTAGCCGAGGCCCGGCTTGGTCGGCGCGTCGACGTAGCCTTCGGCGTTGACCCGCAGCGTGTCCTTCATGCCCTGGTCCAGCACGCCGGTCGGCACCGGAAGCTCCACCAGGTCGCAGTTGTGGATCGCCAGCATCACGTGGAAATGGGCCGCCTGGATCAGGGTCGAGCCGTAGCTGTGCGGCTCGAACTTGACGCCGAACGCCTCGCAGAGCGCGGCCGTCTTCTTCATCGCGGTGATGCCACCGGTCCAGTCGCCGACCGACCGCACCGAGTCGACCGCGTGATTGACCAGGTACGGCGGGACGAACTTCAGGCCGCCGCCGACGCTCTCGACCGCGGTGATCGGGATCGAGAAGTGCCGGGTGAGGTCGGTCAGGCCCTGGATGTCGGCGTCCTCGATCGGCGCCTCGTACCAGTAGAAGTCGAGTTCCTCGAGCACTTTGCCGACCTTGAAGGCGCCCTGGCGGTCGTAGGCGTTGACGGGATCGAGCATCAGGTCCATCGTGTCGCCGACGCCCTCGCGCACCGCGCGGCACACCTCGATGTCCTTGTCCGGCACGCCGAACGCGTGCAGCTTGTAGGCGGTGAAACCCTCGTCGCGGCACCGCAGCGCCAGGTCGACGTATTCCTGCACGGTGTCGTAGCGAACGGTGCTGGCGTAGGCGCGCACCCGGTCGCGGGCCGCGCCCAGCAGCTTGTAGATCGGCTGCTCGTGGATCTTTCCGACCAGGTCCCACAGGGCGATGTCCACACCGGACGAGACCGCGTTGGGCGCCGTGAGGTTGTCGGTGAGTTCGTACGAGAACTTCTCGATGTCGTGCGGATCGCGGCCGACCAGCGTGTCACGGACCCGCGGCAGTGCGTCCTCGAACTGGCCGGGGCCGGCGAGCCACGTGACGCACTGCCCCTCGTGGCCCTCGTCGTCGCGGATGCGGAGCAGGATCATGCCGACCCGCCGGGGCGGCAGCTGGTCCTTCCACTGGAACTCGAACTCGGTGGGCTTGAGAACCTGGGCACTGACCTCGGTGATCTTCACGGATGGACCCTTTCTTCTTCCGGTTCCAGCGAACGCAGCTCCGAAGCCGCGACGAGCCTGCGGGTGTATTCGTGCCGGGGGTTGCCGAGCACGTCGGCGACGGCGCCCTGCTCGACGATCTGCCCCTTCAGCAGCACGGCCACCCGGTGGCACAGGTGCCGCACCATGTGCATGTCGTGGGCCACGAAGATGTACCCGATGGAGAACTTCTCCTGCAGATCGAGCAGCAGGTTGGCGATCTGTGCGCTGACCGAGACATCCAGTGCGGACATCGGCTCGTCGAGCACGATGACGTCGGGGTCCTCGCACAGGCCGCGGGCGATGGCGACGCGCTGGCGCTGGCCGCCGGAGAGCTGGTGCGGGAACCGGTCGGCGTACTCGGCCGGCAGCGACACCAGCGACAGCAGCTCGATGGCCCGTGCCCTGCGCTCGGCCTTCGGCGCGCGCCGCTCGATCGACCGCCGCTCGGTGATGATGTCCCACAGGCGGCGGCGCGGATTCAGGGAACTGTACGGGTTCTGGAAGACGGCCGAGACCGAGTTGAAGTAGTCGCGACGGTGCTCGGCGGTGAACCGGTCCCTCGGGGTGCCGCGGAACCTGACCGTCCCGCTCGTCGGCTGCTCGATGCCGAGCAGGATCCGCGTCAGCGTGGTCTTGCCGCTACCGGACTCGCCGACGAGACCGACCATCTCCCCCGCCGCCACCCCGAAGTCCACGCCGGTGAGAGCCTGGGTCGTCTCGCCGCGGCGGCCGTGGAAGCTCTTGCTGACGTCGACGGCTTCCAGGATGTATTCGCTCATGACGCCACCGGGTTCCAACAGGCGAACGAGCTGCCGTCGGCCTTCCTGGTGGTGGCCGGCATCTCGCTGCGGCAGATGTCTGTCGCGTTCGGGCACCGCGGCGCGAAAGGGCAGCCGGACGGCATCGACAGCAGCGTCGGCGGGCTGCCCGAGATGGCCCGGAGTCGCTGCCGCGGCCCGACGTCGAGCGAGCTCGCGTCGAGCAGCGCCTGGGTGTAGGGGTGCGACGGCGCCTCGACGACCGCGCTCAGCGGGCCGCTCTCGACCACTACCCCGCCGTACATGACGGCCACGTCCTGGCACACCAGGCGGGCGACGCGGATGTCGTGGGTGATGAACATGGTGGTGAGGTGGCGCTCGCGCCGCAGCCTGTCGAGCAGGCGCAGGATGCCGATCTGCGTGGTCACGTCCAGCGCCGTGGTCGGCTCGTCGGCGATGAGCAGGTCGGGCTCCTTGGCCAGCGCGATGGCGATCGCGACGCGCTGCCGCATGCCGCCGGAGAACTGGTGCGGATGCTCCCGCAGCCGGTCCCGGGCGTCCGCGATACCGAGCGAGGTGAGCAGCTCGACGATGGTCTCGGTGCGCTTGTTCCGTTCGACGTGCGGCATCGCCTCGACGATCTGCGACCTGATCGTGTAGAGGGGGTCGAGCGCCGTCGTCGGATCCTGCGGTACGAAACCGATCGACGTGCGCAGGATCTCGCGCATCCGCTTGGGAGACGCCGCGGTCACGTCGGTGCCGTTGACCCGGATCGTGCCCTCGGCGATGTCGCCGATCGGCGGGCGGATCATCCGCATCACGCTCATCGCCACGGTGCTCTTGCCGCTGCCGGACTCGCCGACGATGGCCGTCGCCAAGCCCTTGTTCAACGTGAGTGAGACGCCGCGGACGGCCGTGGCGACCTGGCCGCCCTGGAAGTAGTGTGTCGTGAGGTTGGAGATCTCGAGCATGCCTATCGCCTCGTCGCGGGGTCGAGCGCCTGGCGCAGCCAGTCGCCGAACAGGTTGGCGGCGAGCACGGTCAGGCTGAGTGCCACGCCGGGGACGACGGGGAGCCACCACGCCGTGGCCAGGAAGTTGCGGCCGTCGGCGAGCATGTTGCCCCAGGACGCCGCGGGCGGCGGGACCCCGATGCCGAGGAAGCTCAGCGAGCCCTCCGCGATGATGGCCAGGCCGATCTGGAGCGTGGCCAGCACGAGCAGCGTCGGGATGGTGTTGGGCACGACGTGCCGGGTGATGGCCCAGAACCGGCCGCCGCCCATGACCCGGGACATGGTGACGAACTCCTGGGTACGGATCCGGATCACCTCGCTGCGCAGCACCCGCGCGTACTGCGGCCAGGCGGCCACCACGAGCACCGCGATCACGACCGTGACGCCCTTGCCGTAGATGGCCACGATGACGATGGCCAACAGCACCACCGGGAACGCCATGGACGCGTCGGCGACGCGGGTCAGGACCGCGTCGAGCCGACCGCCGGAGTAGCCGGCCAGCAAGGCGACGAGCAGCCCGATCGCGCCGCCGATGAGCACCGCGCCGGCGGCGACGAGGAACGACACCTGGGCGCCGGTCAGCAGCCGGCTCAGCACATCGCGCCCGAGCTGGTCGGTGCCGAGCAGGTAGGTGGGTGTGCCGCCGGCGAAGACCGGGGGTTTGAGCGCCTGGCTGAGGTTCACCTTGTCCGGATCGTGCGGCGCGACGACGCTACCGAAGAGACCGCAGAAGGCGAAGATCGCCATCACCGTGCCGCTGAACCACGGCCGGCGACCTGGCCGGCGGCGCAGCCTCAGCCAGGGCCGGGGCGGGCGGCCGGCCGCCGGCGACGACGGCGCGGATTCCAGAGCGCTGCTCATGCGGCTGCCTCCACGTTCGCCCCCACTTTCGACTTGACCGCCGACTTGACCGCGCGGACCCGCGGATCGAGCCAGCCGTACGACAGGTCGACCACGAACAGCAGCGCCACGAACACGAACGTGTTCACCACGACGATCCCCTGGATCAGCGCGAAGTCACGGGCCTGGATGCCCTGGATGGCCAGCTGCCCGACGCCGGGCCAGGCGAAGAGGTTCTCGACCACGATCGTGCCGGAGAACATGGCGCCGAGCTGGATGCCGGCCAGCGTCACGACCGGCAGTGAGGCGTTACGCAGGATGTGCGACATGAGCGTGGCCGGTCCGACGCCCTTGGAGCGCTCGAACAACGTCTGGTCGCGGGCGACGATCTCGAGCACCGACGACCGGGTCAGCCGGGCGATCGACGCCAGCGGGAAGGCCGCCAGCGCGCAGGCGGGAAGGATCAGGCTGGTGAAGCCCTCCGACCCGAAGGCCGGCAACCAGCCGAGGTTGATGGAGAACAGCAGCACCAGCAACATGCCCAGCCAGAACGGCGGCACCGACTGGCCGAGGACGCTCAGCCCGCGCACCGCCTGGTCGTAGCGGGTGCCGGCACGCACTCCGGCGATGGCGCCGAAGGTGACCCCCAGCACCAGCGCGATCACGAAGGCGGCCAGGGCCAGCCGGGCGGTGTTCACCATGGCCGGGATCACCAGATCCACCACCGGTTGGCGATAGCTCACGCTCTGGCCGAAGTCGAGCGTGACGATGCCCCGCAGATAGTCGACGTACTGCAGGTGGAGCGGCTGGTCGAAGCCGTAGCTGAGCCTGATCGCCGCGATCTGCTCGGGGGTCGCGTCGGGTGGCGCCAGCAGCGCGGCGGCGTCACCGCCGAGCCGCGCCAGGAAGAACACGATGGTGACGATGACCCACATCGCGACCAGGCCCTGCAGCAGTCGGCTGAGCGTGTATCTGGTCATTGCCTCTCCAGGGAGGGGTTGAACAACGGTGGTGGGTGGTCCGGCCCGATCTGGTCCAGACCACCCACCCGATCTACTTCGCGTCGAGGTGCCAGAACGGCCCCGGGTAGGGGTTGCCTTCCATGAGGTTCCACGCCGCGACCTTCGGGCCGATGGCGTAGACGGCGTCGAGTGACACGACCGGAAGCCCGTAGAGCGTCTCGTGGAGCTTCCGGCTGATCTCGCCGGCGATCTTGGCCTGGTCGTCGCGCTTCACGGTCGAGCTCAACCGGGCGAACATCCCGTCGAGTTCGGCGTTCTTCACGGCCGAGTAACCGCCGGTCGACGTATAGAAGATGGACAGCTTCTCGGGGTCGGAGATCAGCAGGCCGGGGGTGCCCAGGATGACGGCGCCGGTCAGCTGGTGCTTCACCGCCTTGTCGAGATACGTGGCCGGATCCATCGCGTCCATGGTCACGTTGACGCCGATCTCCTTCCAGTACCCGATCACGGCCTCGGCGAACTTCTGCACGTCGGCGATGGCCGTCGTCTGGTTGTAGAGGTGCAGCGTGAAGGAGAGGTTGCTGGCTCCGGCCGCGGCGAGCAGTTGCTTGGCCTGATTCGGGTCGTACGGCCAGGCCTGCAGCGAGGTGTCGTTGCCCAGTGTCACCGGCAACGTCGCGTTGACGGTCACCGTGCCGAAACCGCGGTAGAGCGAATCGGCGATCGCCTTGCGGTCGATGGCCAGCATGAGCGCCTTGCGGACGTTGACGTCCTTGAGCTTCGAGTCGGCCTCGAACCAGTTGTCGACGAAGAACACGTTGGCCACGCTGGCCTGCTTCGAGGTCACCAGCTTGATCGTCGGGCTGCCCTGCAGCTGGGCCGCGCTGTTGGGGGTGAGGCCCTGCGCGATGTCGAGCTGCCCGGTCTGGATGCCGGAGAGCCGGCTGCTCTCGTCCGGAATAATCTTGAGAACGAGCTTGGAGAAGTTCGCGATCCGGTCCTTGTCCCAGAAGTCGTCGAACCGGGTCAGGGTCATGGAGTCGTTGAAGACCTGGGAGTCGAACTTCCACGGGCCGGCCGCGACCGGCTTCTTGCGGAACTCGGCCTCGCCGACCCGGTTGTAGTAGTCGGTGGCCACCGGGGCCGGGGTGTCGAAGACGAGGTTCGCATACGGCACCGTCGTCTTGATCTTGATTTCGTAGTCGTTCACGATCTCGACCGACGCGATCTTCTTGACGTAGGCGGCGTACGACGTGAAGGCGGGGTCCTTCACCCGGTTGATCGAGGTCTGCACGTCCTTGGCCGTGAAGGTCGAGCCGTCGTGCATCTTCACGCCCTCGCGCAGCTTGACGTCCCAGGTGAGGTCGTCCGTGCTGACCGACCACTCGGTGGCCAGGGCGGGAACCTGGCGCATGTCGAGCTCCTGGCGGATGAGGGGCTCGCCGACCGACCACTTGATCGGGTATGTGTTGCCACCCTCGTTGGCCAGCACCGGGTCCGCGTACTGCTGCTGCAGGGTGGCGACGCCGACGGTCAACGTCTGGTTGGTGGCGGACGCGGGAACCTCCGCACTGCCGCCGGCGCTGGGAGCGGCCGGGCCGTTGCAGGCGGCGACCAGGCTCAGTGCCAGGGCGCCGGCGGTGACGCGGGCGGTGAACTTGCCATATCGGAAGCGGGAGGAGCGGCCGGTGGCCGCGATCCGCCTGGGGTTCGGCATCTGTACTCCTTTGGTCCGCCGACAAGGGCGGGTGTGCGGTAAGACCAACAAAACCGCCTGAGGTCGTCGATCGGGACGTCAGCGGTCCCCCGAAACAGCAGCGAAATCAGTTGTTGACATGCATGTCAAGAGTGACCGCCGCCACGGGAGCTGTCAAGGGTGCTCCGGACAAGAGACAGGCTCGATCCGGCTTCGTCACGGGCCACAATTGTCCATTGTGGGCATTCGATTGTGCTTGCGCGCCAAGGGATTCACATACGGCCATGGCCGATGCGAGGGGGCGGAGCTATCGGGGTGTCGTTCCGGGATCAGCGAGCAGCGCGTAGGGTCTTGCGCCAGACGAAGGCCAGCGTGTCGACAAGCCGGTCCTCGTCGAAGTTCTTGTCGAGGCAGAACCACAGGTAGCAGGTGTACTCGAGCATCGCGCCGAGAACCTCGGCAATGTATTCGACATCCATGTCAGGATCGGTGAGCACGCCGCCGGCGCGCAGCCGCTGGATGCCCCGCTTCGTGCGCCTGACGAACGTGTCCCTTATGTCGAGGCGTAGCTCCCGCATCTCCGGAGAAAAGGTGCCCACCTGCTCGATCAGGCCGATCATCTTGGCGTGCGGCCGGTACGCCTGCACGAAGCGGCGCACGAGGTCGTGGATGCGTTCGTCGAAGCCGGTCGTGGGGATCGGCGTCGACATCGCCGCCAGCATCGCGTCGACCATGTCGTGCGCGACCGCCGAAAAGATGGCTTCCTTGGTGTCGAAGTAGGTGTAGAAGGTGCCATGCGAGACCTGCGCCTCCTTGACCACGTCGGTCACGCGGGTCTCGATGAATCCCTTGCGCTCGAAGACTCGACGGGCCGCGTCCAGGAGCGCCCGCTTGCGCGTCGCACCACGGTCGGTGAGTGGACCGTTGTCGCGACGTGCCTGCTGAACCTCGGTGGGACCGGGCATCTGATCTCCTATGTGGATGGAGCGCGGGGCACCGGCGGTGCCGGCGCCCGCACCGGAGACAGCGTCTCCAGCAGGTCGGTTGCCATCTGCGAAAAGGGTGCGTCTATATTATGAGACCGCGCAACCCGCGCCACCGCACCGCTGATCGCATCGTGTTCGAGCGGTCGCCCCGCCTGCCGGTCCTGCCACATCGAGGACCGCACCGTGTCCGGATAGGCGGCGAACTCGTCCAGCATCCGCTCGGCCAGGTCGGCCGGCAGCGCGGCCGACTGCGTGGCGGCGACCTTGCGGGCCTCGTCCACCAGGGCGGTGGCGATGCGTCGCAGTTCCGGGCGCCGGCCGATCTCCCGGACCGGCAGGTCGGTGATCGTGGAGATCGAATTGCCGACCAGGTTGTAGGCGAGCTTGGTCCACTGAGCGGCGGCGAAGTCGGTGACGACTTCGACCTTGAGCGACGTGGGCGCGGCCAGCGCGGCGAACCCTTCGCCACCGGGACCCGCCGGCACCCGGAGCACGCCGTCGAGGGTGTGCACCACCTGGCCCGGCCCGGTACGGCCGGCACCGTAGGTGACCAGCGCCGGAACGATCCGGCCCGGGTCGACGAACGGTGCCAGCCGCTCGTGGTGGCCGACCCCGTTCTGGGCCACCACTACGGTCGCGCCGGCCACCGCGGGCCGGCCGAGCCATCGCCCGACGCCGCCGACGTCGTAGGTCTTGGTTGCCACGACCACCCACGACAGCCCCGGTGGCCCTGGCAGCTCGCTCGGTTCGCGCACCACCGTCACGTCCGGCTCGGCCGGCTCGCCGCCGAGCGGGGTGAAGGTGAAGCGCTCGATCGGCCGCTGGGCCGCGATCAGTATCGTGGCGCCGGGCGCCTCCGCGAGCTTGGCTGCGATGAGCCCGCCGATCGCCCCGGCGCCGACGACGAGCACCCGCCCGGCCGCGCTCTCAGCTGAGCTGTTTGACGGTGGCATTGTCGATGACGTCCCAGTCGAGTTCGTAGCCCAGGCCCGGCGCCGTGGGCGCCCGCACATGACCGTCCGCGCCGACCTCGATGACGTCCTTCATGCCGAAGTCCAGTGGTCCGCGCGGGAAGGGCAGCTCGAAGAATTCGCAGTTGCGGACGGACAGGATGTAGTGCAGATGCGCGGCCTGCACCAGCGTCGAGCCGTATGAGTGCGGCTCCATCCGCCGGTTGTGCAACTCGGCCAACGCGCCGATCTTGCGCAGCCCGGTGATGCCGCCGATGATGTCGCCGACCGCCCGCAGGCCGTCACAAGCGCCCTGGGACAGATAGTGGGCGAAGGTCCATGGGCCACGGGCCGTCGACTCCCCCATCAGCACCGGCACGTCGAGCACCTGGCACAGCTGCACGAACCCGGCCACGTCGTCGTCGCGCATCGGGTCCTCGTACCAGTGGAAGCCGAGTCGCTCGATCTCGCGCCCGACCCGCACCGCGTCGTGCCAGTCGTAGGCACTCGTCGCATCGAGCATGAGCGTGAATTCGTCGCCGACGGCGGCCCGGGCGGCTCGACACGCCTCGATGTCCTTGTCGGGCGTCGCGGCCGCGTGCAGCTTGACGCCGTGCAGGCCCTGCTCCTTGCACCTGACCGCGATCTGCGCATAGTCCTGCGCGTCCTTCTGGGTCTCGGTCGTGATGTAGACCGGAACCCGGTCGCGATACGCCCCGAGCAGCTCGTACACCGGGCGGCCGGCCGCCTTCCCGGCGATGTCCCACAGGGCGATGTCGATGTTGCTGGCCGCCTTGGGGGAGATCATGTAGCGGCTGAACGCCATCAGCTCGTGCCAGAGCTTCTCCCGCTGGAACGGATGGGCGCCGATGAGGAGCGGTTTGAAGAAGTGCATGGCCGACTCGGCGATCTCGTTCGGCGCGGCCGGCAGCCACGAGGTCGATACACCGGTGATGCCCTCGTCGGTATCGATCTCGAATACCGTCATCGTCAGCTGGACCGGCGGGATGTCCTCGCGCCACTGGAAGACGAACTCGGGCGGTGCGACGACGCGGGTCCGGAGGTCTGTGATCTTCATTGGTACCCTCCAGGTGCGCTTTCCTGTGAATGGCGTCACTGACCGGAAACGTAAGCCCGACTTGACATGCATGTCAAGGGAGTGTTTCGGGCCGGAAATCGGCGACGCGGAGGCGTCCCACCAGCGAACGATGCGACCACCGGCGCCCAGCCTTGACCCGATGCGCCCACACTTCTACGCTCCTTAGCGAGCGCTAAGTAAATCCACTCGATCTTGGGACGTGGCGACAGCGCACCCGTAACGGATGCGGACCGGCGCCCCCGGGACAGGAAGGAACGCCATGGCCGAGGCGGTCATCATCGACGTCGTCAGGACGGCGTCGGGGCGAGGAAAGCCCGGCGGGGCACTGTCGGGGACACACCCGGCGGAGCTGCTGGCCACGGTCATCCGGACCCTGGTCGAGCGCAACGGCCTCGCCGGGACCGAAATCGACGATGTCATCGCCGGCTGCGTCGGCCAGGTCGGCGACCAGGCGCTCAACATCGCCCGCACGGCCACGCTGGTCGCCGGGCTGCCCGAGGAGGTGCCGGCCACCACCGTCGACCGACAATGCGGTTCCAGCCAGCAAGCGGTGCACTTCGCTGCGCAGGGCGTGCTGGCCGGCGCCTACGACGTGGCCATCGCCTGCGGCGTGGAGAGCATGAGCCGCGTGCCGATGGGCTCGGCCAACGCCGGCGGCGACCCGCTCGGCCCTCTCGCCGCCCGCTTTCCCGAAGGCCTGGTGAACCAGGGCGTCTCCGCCGAGATCATCGCCGCCCGCTGGAAGTTCTCCCGGGCACAGCTCGACGAATACTCGGCCCGCTCGCACCAGCGCGCCGCTACGAGCGACTTCCGGCGCGAGGTGGTGCCCGTCGGCGGCCACACGGTCGATGAGACCATCCGGCCGGGGACGACGATCGAGGCGCTGGCCGGGCTGCGGCCGTCGTTCCGGACCGACGAGCTGGCCGGCCGATTCCCCGAGATCGGTTGGCACATCACCCCGGGGAACTCGTCGCCGCTGACCGACGGGGCGTCGGCCGCCCTCATCATGAGCACCGGCAAGGCCCATGCGCTCGGGCTGACCCCGAGGGCCCGATTCGCCGGCTTCGCAATCACCGGCAGCGATCCCCTTCTCATGCTGACCGGTGTCATTCCGGCCACCACCCGCGTGCTCGCCCGGTCCGGGCTTTCCATCGACGACATCGACGCGTTCGAGGTCAACGAGGCGTTCGCGCCCGTGCCGCTGGCCTGGGCGCAGGAGTTCAACGTCGACCAGGCACGGCTCAACCCCCGCGGCGGGGCGATCGCCCTCGGCCACCCACTCGGTGGCTCCGGCACGCGGCTGCTGACCACGCTGCTGCACCACCTCGAGGACACCGGCGGGCGCTACGGCCTGCAGACCATGTGCGAGGGCGGCGGGATGGCCAACGCCACCGTCATCGAGCGGGTCAGCTGATGGACGGTCACGTTCGCTACGAGGTGTCCGACCACGTCGCGATTGTCACGCTCGACCGGCCGGCGTCGCTCAACGCGTTCACCGACCGGATGGAGGCGGAGCTGATCGAGTGCTTCCACCGGTCGGACGCCGACGACGCCGTCCGGGCGGTGATCCTCACCGGCGCCGGGCGGGCCTTCTGCGCCGGCATGGACCTCACCCCCGGAGAGTCCGGCGGCGGCACGTTCGAGACCTGGCGGACCAGTCCCGACGCCCCAGCCGATACCCAGTTCGAGCTGCCGGGGCACGCACTGCCGGTACGGCGCGACGGCGGCGGCCGGGTGGTGCTGCGCATCTTCGAGTCGCTCAAGCCGGTGATCGCCGCCGTCAACGGGCACGCGATCGGTGTCGGCATCACCATGACGCTGCCGTGCGACATCCGGATCCTGGCCGAAGACGCCAAGGTCGGATTCCCGTTCACCCGCCGCGGGCTGGTGCCGGAGTCGTGCTCGTCGTGGTTCCTGCCCCGCGTGGTGCCGATGTGGCAGGCGATGGAGTGGATGCTGACCGGTCGGGTGTTCGACGCCGGCGAGGCTCTGGCCGGCGGGCTGGTGCGCAGCCTGCACCCGGCCGGCGAGGTGCTGACCGCCGCCCTGGGCCTGGCCGACGAGATCGCACGGCACGCCGCGCCGGTGTCAGCGGCGCTGACCCGGCGACTGCTGTGGCAGATGCTGACCGTCGACCACCCGATGACCGCGCACGAGATGGAGACCCACGCGCTGAACCTGCGCGGGATAAGCGACGATGCCGGCGAGGGCATCGCCGCGTTCCTGCACAAGCGCGAACCGGCCTTCACGGACCGCGTCTCCCGCCACCTGCCGCCGGTCCTGCCGGACGGCCGGACCTTCACCCCGCCGGGGGCCCGGCGTGACTGACCTCCGGCTTTCGCCGCGCGGCGCCGAGCTGTGTGCGTCCATGGTGGACTTCATGCGCGACTGTGTCTTCCCCGCCGAGCGGGCCTACCACGACCACCGGGCCGAGCACGGCGAACACGACCACAGCGTGCCGCCGGTGGTCGAGGAACTCAAGCGGGAGGCCAAACGGCGCGGCCTATGGAACCTGTTCCTGCCCGCAACCTCTGGCATCGATCAGCTTGACTACGCGGCCATCGCCGAGCTGTCGGGCTGGAGCCCGGAACTGGCACCGGAGGCGATCAACGGCCAGGCGCCGGACACCGGCAACATGGAGCTGCTGCACCTCTTCGCCACCCCCGAGCAGCGCGAGCGCTGGCTCGAACCATTGCTCGACGGGCGGATCCGGTCGGCTTTCGCGATGACCGAGCCCGACGTGGCCAGCAGTGACGCCACCAACATCACCACCGCCATCCGCCGCGACGGCGACGACTATGTGATCGACGGCCGCAAGTGGTGGATCAGCGGCCTGGCCGACCCCCGCTGCGAACTCCTCGTCGTGATGGGCAAGACCGACCCGGGGGCGCCCGCCCACCGGCAGCAGTCGATGGTCCTGGTCCCCGCCGGTACCCCGGGCATCGTCGTCCACCGCGACCTGCCCGTCTTCGGACGGCATGACCAGCACGGCCGCTGCGAGGCGAGCTTCGAGCGGGTCCGCGTGCCGGCGACGCACCTGCTCGGCCGGGAGGGCGACGGCTTCGCTATGGCCCAGGCGCGCCTCGGGCCCGGCCGGATCCACCACTGCATGCGAGCACTCGGCGCGGCCGAGCGTGCCCTGGCTATGCTGATCCGGCGAGCCAGGCAGCGGGTCGCATTCGGCGGTCCGCTCATCGAGCGCGAGTCGATCCAGCGCGACATCGCCGAGTCGCGGGTCGCCATCGATCAGGGCCGGCTGCTGTGCCAGGCCGCGGCCAGGACGATCGACCTGGCCGGCAACAAGGCGGCCGCCGCCCAGATCTCCATGGTCAAGCTGATCGTGCCGCGGGTGGTCACCCAGGTCATCGACCGGGCCATCCAGGTGCACGGCGCCGCCGGGGTCAGTGACGACGTGCCACTCGCCGCCATGTGGGGTTGGCACCGGGCGATGCGGATCTTCGACGGCCCGGACGAGATACACGCCCGCACGGTGGCCCGCTCGGAGCTCAAGACGACGCCCCTGTTCGACCTCGACGTCACCCTCACCGGAAGGATGCCTCATGAAACGCAACCTCTACACCGCCGACCATGAGCAGTTCCGCGAGGTCGTGCGCGAGTTCGTGACCCGGGCCGTGGTCGGCAATCTGCAGCGCTGGGACCGCGACCGCCTCATCGACCGCGACGTGTGGCTGGCCGCCGGCAAGCAGGGGGTCATCGGCCTCAGCACGCCCGAGGAGTACGGCGGCGCCGGGCAGCACGGGGACTACCGGTACCGCAACATCGTGCTGGAGGAGCTCGCCAAGGTTCACGCCACCGCGCTGGCGTCGAGCTTCTCACTCCAGGACGACATCGCGATCCCCTACATCAGGGCCCTGGGCACCGCCGCACAGAAGCAGCGCTGGCTGCCGTCGATGGCGTCCGGCGAGCGCATCGGCGCCATCGCGATGACCGAGCCCGGCACCGGCAGCGACCTGCGCGCCCTACGCACCTCCGGCCGGGAGGTCGACGGCGGCTGGATCGTCAACGGCGCCAAGACATTCATCACCAGCGGCATCAACGCCGACCTGGTAATCACGGTCGTGCGCACCGCGCCCGAAGGCGGCAGCCGCGGCTTCAGCCTTTTGATCGTGGAGCGCGACATGCCGGGCTTCGCCCGGGGGCGCAGGCTCGACAAGATCGGCCTGCACGCCCAGGACACGGCGGAACTCTTCTATGACGACGTGTTCGTGCCGGACGAAAACGTCCTGGGCGAGCTCGGCGGCGGCCTCAAGCAGCTGGCCAGCCTACTCCCGCTCGAACGGCTGTCCATCGCCGCCCACGCGGTCGCGGCCGCCACTGCCGTACTCGCCGACACCGTCGCCTACACCAACGAGCGCCACGCCTTCGGCCAGCCAATCGCCGACTTCCAGAACACCCGCTTCGAGCTGGCCTCGATGGTGACCGAGATCGACGTGACCCGTGCCTATGTCGACCAGGCAATCCTCGCCCACGGCGAAGGCGAGCTGTCCATCGTGGACGCCGCCAAGGCCAAGCTGTTCGCGTCGGAGATGCAGAACCGCGTCATCGACCGCTGCCTACAACTGCACGGCGGTTACGGCTACATGCTGGAGTTCCCGGTTGGCCGGGCCTACCAGGACGCCCGCGTCCAGCGCATCTTCGGCGGCGCCAACGAGATCATGAAGGAAATCATCGGGCGCGACCTCGTCGGCCGTCGATAGTCGACGCAAACCGGTCAGTGTTCTGTGACCTGCCCCGCGGCAACCACGAGGCGCGTGTGGTGAGTAACGTGTCCAGCATCCGCCGGTCATGGGTGACCAGCAGGACCGTGCCGGGGTAAGCGGCCAGCGCTGACTCCAACTGCTCGAAGCGGGTAGGTCCAGGTGGTCGGTGGGCTCGTCCAGCCCAGTCGATCCGAAGAGGTGGTAAGCGACCACGCGGAGTGACCCTGTGCACAGCTTTGCAGCATGACCTGGGTAGACGTTTCCGCAGACCGTTGTCGTCGAAGCTTGAGCCACATTGGTGGACGAGGAGACGACACAACCCAACCTCGACGAGGCGGCCGCTCATGGTGCGCCTCGGGATCGCCTGATCGCGCAGGGCCTGCCGCTGGCATCCCGGCTCGCGCACGGTACCGGGGCCGGGGCGAGCCGCTCGACGACCTGGAGCAGGTTGCGCGGCTCAGCCTGGCCAAGGCGATCGACTGGTACGACCCGGAACGAGGTTCGTCCACAGCGTTCGCGGCCATCAGGATCCTCGCGAAATCCGCGAGCTCTTCCGCGACCGACGCCGTGAAGATCCGTTGACGCAGACGCCGTACGCTGTCCTCGACCGCCCGTCAGTCCACGGCCTGCCAGTCGACAACCTCGCCCTCCGGTCCGTTCACCACACCAGCATCGCCCACCGCGGCGTCCGCGGTCGGCGTCTGCTCCAGCGTGGCGTCCAACATGCCCTTCGGTTAAGGCTCCATGGCCATCGTTGCTTCACCGGCTCACCTGGCCCACGTCAGCTCCCTTTCGGGCCGGGCACGCGCTCGTATCCGGCCACTTGGCCCCCGGCAGCTGGTGAAGGTCAGCCGTGCACCGGGTGTTCCTGCTGCCTTTCGGCCGCCGGCGTTCGGTCGGGTAGGACCGGCGGGTTGCCCCGCCGATCCCCCTTAGAACCGTGCGTGCCACTCATCGCGGCACACGGCTCAAGCAGATCCTTAAGGCGTCACGCTGACTGGTTCTGGCCGTTCTGCCGATTGCTTGGGAACCGTGTCCGGCAGAACGAGTGAGTCAGGCGGATTTCCGGCGGCGAGCCAACTTTCGCTGTGGTGATCCAACCTCTGCCGATCCCCATCATCGTTGTCCGCAGCCACCGTTCCCACTCGCGGAGCGAGTCCGGTGGCTCGTTGGCATACAAGAGCATTCCTCCGCACGCGGGGCATCGGCCCCGTTGAGCCCACAGACGCCGATAGGCTTGCGCGCTCAGCAGCGTGCGTTGGTGCTTCCTGCGACGGTCGGCCCAGTAATGGGTCATGGTCGGGTCGTCCGGAGACGCCGTTCCCGCGACCATCTTGTGCCGCCGGATCTTGGTCCAGGAGAAATACGGCAGGAAGCGACCGCTGTCGCGAACGTAGGCAGCGGGTGAGTGCGGCAAGATCTGGTCGACCACGCAGACCCGGTAGAAACCGACCACGACCGACAGCCGCCGCGAACGGTCGAGGGCTGGTAGCAGCGGACGTCCTGCGACCAGCGCCACGTACCGCTCAATGTCGGCGCGGACCGCAGTGAGCGGGCCGAGTTCCATGGCGGTGCACCAGCGCAGGAAGACCCGAAGATCGGACTCGGTATGGATCCGGGTCTGGCCGCGGTAGCGACCCAGCAGCGGCACATGCGGTCAGCATCAGACGTCCAGCCGGCGTGGGACGGCATCACGCCTGCCAGAGGTCAGCACCCTGAGCAGGCCCCGACCAAGCAGATCCAGTTGGTGGGCTGGCAGGTCCAAGACGAAACGCTGCTCGACCGGCAGGCCCAACCCGTCTGCCGCGTCTTCGGCGAGCACGAGCCGCAACTCGCGGCCCCTGATCTCGCACTCGCGCACTCCGCCATAGTGGGTAGCCTGGCCCGGGCCGACCACCAGGCAGTACGTGTCCATTCCAAGCTCGATCTCTTGCTCGTCGTCGGCGTCGTAGCACTCCATGAACAACAACGACCAGGACTCGGCATCCGTGGTCTCGCGGACGCCCACCACGTAGACGTCACTGTCATCCTCGCCAGCATCACGCAGCACACGCGGCGGCGAACCGTTGTCGCCCACAGGTCTCCTTCCAAGAGCCGCCGACCGTAGACGAGTAGTGCGCCCAGGCGCAGCCACGTGATCGTAGACCGTCCCAAATTCGGACGACCGCGCGTCGACCTCTTCCGCACGTCAGACACACGCCGCGACGCCCAGTCAGCGGCAGAGAACCGTGTCGCAGAGCCGCGGTCGCGAATCAAGCCACGCAGCGGACATCGAAACCACTATCCGCACATCGGCTATGACAGTAAGTCGATGGTCGTCCACCGCCAGCGCGCGGTGACCTCTCGTTAGACGGGAGGGGTACCTGGGTTCGGTGGCATTCGGTGCGCGGCCGCACGGGTGGCCAGGGCGTCGGACCTGCGCAGGACGAACAGCGTCGTCAACGCGATCACGCTCGGCCCCGACAGCGCCGCGGCGAGCCATGGCTGACCGTGCACGCCGACGATGACGGCGCCGGTCAGCATGGTCATGCTGACCAAGAAGCCGGCACCCAAACCAACCAGGTACAGCACGTGCGCGCGCCTGGCCTGCGACTCCTCGTGTTTGAGCTGTGCCGAACGCAGGCGCCACTCGTGTTCGCGGCACAGTTCCGGCTCCAGTGCTCGCAGCGCGGCCTGCAGCTCGTCGGCCGGCAGCGCCGTGGCCAATCGCCTGGCTAGCTCGAGCCCAGCCGGCGAGATCGGAGTGCTCAGCTCGGCGCTCACCGGTCACTTCCGGCAGCCGGCACCGATGGTCCCAGCCGGACAAACAAGGCGTCGAGCGCGATGACGACCCGGACGGCCGCGCCGTCAAAGGCGGCCAGAGCGGCACGGGCGTCGACTCGCTTCCGCAACTGCGAGCGGTCGTCCGTCGACTCCTCGGCAGATCCCGAAGCTTCCACGGGCACTCGGTCGCCCCGGGCTCCCGCCGCTCCCCGCTGCGGCAACCAGGGCTTCGGTCTGGAGCAACAGCCAGGCCGCACACCCCCGGAGTACTCCCTCGGTGATCCGAGGGGCGATAGGGCCAGAGCGAGGCCACTCACGAGCATGGCAACCATGAGACCGAGCAGTGCGCCGCTGAACCGGCCAGTGGGCGCCCCGTTCCAGGTCACCCATATCCGGTAGATCAAGTCCGGGGTGCCGCTCGATGGAGCTGGGCGCTCCACCGAGTCGTCAGCGCAGGAGCGTCGTCGACTCACCCTCGACGGCCGTCGATGGTCATGAACGTCCATCAGCCCTGATCCAGTTCCGCGGCGGCCATATGCGCGATCTCCTGGCCCCTGCGGAATCCGCGAAAGTAGCCGGTAAGGTGTACGGCGATCGACTGCGCGTCGCGGACTATACGGAGTGGTCGCCGCGACCGCCTGGGGATCGGAACCTGGTCGAGATAAGCCCCTGGTATGCGTCTCGGCAATCCGTCCGACTTGCCGATCAGCTCGCGCAATTCACGAGCGGCGACGCTGTACGGCTCACCGGTCACGGCCATCCTTGCCCGGATGGCGCGCTTCTGGCTGCGGTTGCTTGTCACGACCCGTCCCTCAGCAGACCCACACTCCGCCAGGGCGTAGAACCAGCCATACCATGATGCGCGAGTCAGAGACCCTTGTCCCAAAGTTCCGGGAGTGTGGGTCACCGGAGCCTGGACCAGGCGGGCGCATGCAGCCAAGCGGCAGCATAGCGGATCCCTCATGATCGAGATAGTTTGCCGCTCAGGTCGGTCATGTCGGAGACGACATCGGTTGGCGATCGCGCGTCGTCTGCTCCGGCCGGGCAGAACTCAGCCAGCAGCCTCTGATAGGGCTTGGCGGCTCGGTGCCGGTCTCGTCATTTGGAACGGCGGTCTGCGTCAGAATGGGTTGCGGGCTACTGCCCGGCGGCTATGTCAACGAAGGATGCGAGCTATGTCAGCAGCCGAGGTGGGCAGCTTTGAGCTGGTGCCGTTCGAGCCTCGCGAACGGGAGATCCACCGGTTGCTGGGGTTGATGGGTGGCGCGCCGGCCGACCAGTACGGTGACGCGATCTGCATCCTGCGCGGGACGCCGCCACTGCGGACTCGCTCGCACCTGCTCGCCCATATGGCTCGAGAGATCGAGTCGGCGCTGCGTGGGCTCCTCTGGTCACTCGTTCCGGTCGAGTTGCGGCAGAAGCTGGAGGCTGAGAAGCCTGAAGGTCAACGAGACCCCGAGCGTGCGTTGGTCATCAACGCGATCTGCTCTGCGCTCGGATTCGACGACGGCGACCCGATCCGTTCGCTCTGGAAAAAGTCCGGGACGTGGCACGATGCCGCCCACCGCGCCGCCCTACTCGCCCCGCGCCCGACCGACGCGGATCTCATCGAACGATGGGAGCAGCTGGGGGCAGTGCTCAAGGTGGTACTGCGCGCCTACGAGGGGGCGTTCATCCGAGCCCTGCCCATGATTGACGAGCTCGCGGCTGCCGATCAGGTCACGAAGAAGGATGTCTCGCGGCTGCTGAGTCAGGTGCCCAACAGCGTGCCGGCGTTGAACCGTTTCTTCGACCAGGCCACGCCATCCTGGTTCCCTAAGCTTCGGGAAAAGGGCTACTTCCAGTCGCCTGCGCCGTTGCGGCCGACCGAGGACGGCGTGGTGGTCTACACGCCTTGGCCGCCGGGACGCTACCTCGTCCGGATGATGCAAGAACCGGATCTCGTGCAGCATGTCGTGGAGGTCGTCTCCCGGTTGGACACCGACAACCCTGAAGCGTCCGAAACGATCGCTGACGTTGCGCTCGCTGCACCTGCTGCGCTTGCGCGTCCCTTAGCCGCGAAGATCGCCCTGCTGCTCCGATCACCCGCGCAGTGGGCCTTACCGTCGAAGGCGATCGAGTTGCTCCCGAAACTGGTTGCCGATGGCCAGCTCGATGAAGCGGCCGCGATCTTGACTGAGATGCTGCCCGCACCCGTACGGCGAGGCGCAAGCGGTGGATACATTCCAGGCGATCTCGTCCGCCGGCTGTTTCCTCAGATGGGGACCCCTGGAGTGGCCGCGGTCGCGGCTCGCCTCGCGCAGCAGGGCGACAGCCGGTTCGAGCAGAGTCACTCCCGTATCTGGTGGCCGGATATCACGTCAGACCGGACCTTCGGGCCACGCGACAGGCTGGTGACCGTGCTGCGTGACGCCGCGACCTTGGTTGCCGCCGACGCCGGACCAGCGCAGGTCATCCGCGTACTGGAAGCGCATTCAGGCGGCATCTTTCGCCGGTTGGCACTACACGTCCTCCTACTTGCCCCGGAGCCAGAACTAGTCAGCCAGCGGCTGACAGATCCGACTCTGCTTCAGGATCGTGACTGCTTCGTTGAGTTCGGGCAGCTCCTACGCGCACATTTCACGGGCCTGCAGCCCGAGGACCGCGCACGCATCACGACACTGATCGACGAAGGCCCCACCCATACCGACGATCCAGCCGCGATCAAACGGTGGAAGGCGCGGCAGCTCGCGCGCTTCGGTGAGGTCCTTCCCGAGGCGTACACGGCTAAGCGGGACGCGCTGGTCCAGGAACTCGGCGAACCCGACGTCAATGAGGTGTTCGAGTTCACGGCCCGCAAAGGCGCAGATCTGGCGGGCATACCGTTGCCGGCCCTAGACGACATGGCCGACGACGCGCTCATCTCGGTGCTGACGAGTTGGACGCCGACTGGCAGGGGGTCCGAACCGGGCAGAGATGACCTCCGGCAACGGATTGAAGCCGCCACCATTGGAAACCCGCGCCGCTTCGCCGCACTAGCGCCACGCTTCACCGAGTTGGACCCTACCTATGCCCGCGGCCTGCTCGCGGGCCTGCGCCAGGCCACTCGATCTGCCCCCGATCGAGAAGGGTCCACCGACTCGGTCTTCGACTGGGAACCCGTACTCGCCTTCGCCGCAGCGTCCCTGACCCAGCCTCGGCTGCTGCCGGGACGACCGGAAATCGGCGACAGCGACCAGGACCCGGGCTGGAGTTGGGCCTGGCAAGAGCTGGCGGAACTGATAACCGACGGCCTGTACAGCCACATCCCGACGAGGCTGCTCGATCAGACGTTCACCGTGATCGAGCGACTCCTCGACGACCCGGATCCGGCTGACAGCAAAAGCGCGGAATACGCCGGCGGCTCACCCCTGGAGACGGCGGTCAACAGCGTCCGCGGCAACGCATGGCTCGCACTTGTGCAGTACGCCATTCGTCGGCACGATCCCGCCGCACCCACCCTCGCGCCTGCCGTCCGACAGCTCCTCAGCAGACACCTCGATCCGGCGACCGAGCCGAGTCCAGCTATCCAAAGTCTCTACGGCTACAAGATCAACCTTTTGAGGGAGCTGGACGAGTCATGGACCAGCCAATCGATCAGGCAGGTCTTCCCCCGCACGACCGACGCGGGCATCGGTTCGGTTGCCTGGCACACCTACGTGCAGTACGGCCGAAAGTCCCCCCAGACAGCGGCCCTGCTGCTGCCACTGTACGAAGAACACACCGCCGCCCTCGCCAAGGCCCCGGAAGCCGTCCCGTCCACGGGCGGTTCGCGAGAAGACCAGCCGGAGGATCACCTTATGCAGCATCTCGCGCTGCTCTACCGACACGGCGTGATCCCACCCGAAGCAGACTGGCTCGACCAGTTCTTCGAACACGCACCGCTACACCTGCGAGCACAGCTCATCGAGAGCATCGGCCTGCAACTCCATGAATCCGATCCCCTCGAGCAGGACGAGACCGACCGGCTCAAGGACCTCTGGGACAAGCGGCTCCATGCCGCCACCCAGGGCGGCGAGCCGGCAGAGCTCAGCGGATTCGGCTACTGGTTCAGCTCCGGGAATCTTCCCGATGACTGGGCACTCGCCCAGCTCAACCAAGCCCTCGCCACCGGGGCGACCCTCTCAGCCAGCGACGACATCGCCGAACGGCTCGCAACGCTCGCCCCAGACACGCTGAAGGACACCGTGACCGCTATCGCAGGGCTGATAGATGCACCTGACCGTCCCTGGTTCATCACCGGCGCCCGGACGGCCATCGCCACCGTACTCCGCAAAGGCCTGGAATCGGACAACCCCGAAACGCAGCAACTCGCCCAGCAGACCACAAGCCGGCTCCTCGCCCGCGGTCACACCGGCTTCACGAACCTCGTCGAACGTCAGCGGACGACGCAACCTCAGCCGCAGTCGCAGCTAAATCCCAACCACATTGACCCAACCTGACCAGTCCAATCAGCGGCATGGTTTCGAGTGGGATGCGCTACTCAGACCCCGCTAAGTATCTGCTTCATCCCAGCCTCCGACCCTGCTGACCAGTACATCTACAGAGCAGAGTGGCACGGGACACAGGCAACCCTAACGCGATCTACGGCCGGCCAGCGCGCGGGGCATGCCGTCCGCGAGGTGACGGCCGCCTACGAGCGGCGTGGCATTGTCACCCTCGGTAACGATCGGATCGCGGCAGATCCGGACGTCGGGTAGTGGCCCGACTGCGTTCCTGGATCAGTATTGCAACGGCAGTAAGCAGACACTACGTATCGATGATCGGCTCATTGGGTCGGGTCGTAGTCGATGTTGATGTGACTGACTGGTCGGCGGAGCTGGACCGCCTTCATGCCCGGGCCCCTGATCTCCGCGGCTGACGATTTAACCGGGCCCGGCGCCGGACTTCGGGACGATCGGTGGTCTACACACGACGGAGACTTGACGGCGACAGCCTGCCGTCCACGGACAGGCCACAGATCTCTTGCTGGAGTACCACCCGGCCGGCGTCGCATCGCGGTCCGCCCGAAGTCGCCTACCACGCGCGGCGGTAGGCGACAGCCAGGCGCTGCTCAGGCGTTGACGATTGCTGGAATGTCGGCGCCGTAGTGCTTGGCGTAGCCGTTCTCGACGCCCACCAGGATTTCGACGATCTCGAAGTAGTGGTCCCAGAACGGCGTCTCGCGTAACGCCTCGATGACCAATTGGAAAGCCTCGTGGTCGCGTGCCTCCCAGACCCAGATGTCGGTCACGCGGGCCGTGTAGAACTCGGTGTCATAGTAGCGCCAACGTACGTCCTTGGCCTTGTCCTTGATGGCGGGCAGAACGCTTTCCTGGAAGGCGGCGACGCGCTCCGGTACGGACAGGTCCAACCAGGCGCGATTGGTCTTGAGGAGGATGAACGCTGTTACGGCGGGCTCAAAGTCGGACATGGGAGATCTCCTCGCAGGGTGCTGGTTGGTGGTCGCGATGCGGTGCCGTAGGCCCCGCTCAGGATGTCCTCGACCGGGCTGAGGCCGGTCGGATTCCAGTCGGGAGGCTCGCGCGTGCGGGGTCCCGAGGCCGCTGCGACTATGACGAACGCCGAGGCTACGCACGCTGGCTGCCGTCGCAGCATTAGTCGAGGCCCTTGCGGCCGGGTGTCCAGAACGGTTTGGTGAGCACCGAGCGGCGGGGCCAGCGGCGCTCGGCGATCAGGTGGGTGCGGATGGCGGCGATGGTCTTGGCCTCCCCGGCGAGGTACGCCACGCCGGGCGCGGACGGGAGGGGCAGCGCGCGGACCGCTTCGAGCAGGCCGGCCGACTCCGCCGCCGGGGCGTCACCGCGGTAGGTCCAGGTGAGCTCGTCGGCGCGGGGAAAGTCGAGGCGCTCGTCCGGGGTGGACACCTCGACGACTCCGTGCACGCCCGCGCTAGGCTCTGTCGCGCCGAGGATCGCGGCGAAAGCGACCTGTGCGGTCTCCTCGCCGACGACGAGGTGGTAAGGCGCGTCCGGCTGGACCACGAAGCGGCCGGAAGGACCCATGAACGTCACGGGATCGCCCGGGGCGACGGTTCGGCTCCAGTCCAGGCCGGGGGTGCTGTCGTCGCTCGGTTGGTAGATCCACAGGTCGAGCCACTGCTTGCGGATGTTGATGCCGGCGACCGTGTAGGTGCGTAGCACCATGCGGTCCTCGCGGACCTTCACCCGGATGTGCTGGCCCGGCCTGACCTCCGTGATCTCCGAGCCGCCGAGCCGTACTCGCAGGATCCTCGGCCGAAGCCGCTCGACCTCGGTCGCGGTGACATGGCGCAGCATCAGAATCCGGTCGGCGATCCCTCTCTTCGGGGACTCAGTGATCATGGGTTCGACGCTAGAGTGGCCCGTATGCGCATAGGAGACATCCAGTACCCCGCACCGGCCAGATCGCCGATCCTCGCGATCGAGCGCGGATCGTCGTACGAGAACGGGCGACCGGACATCCGCGAGACCCACACCCACGCCGGGCCGGAGTTCCTGTGGACGACCACCGCGACGGTGACGGTGACAACGGAGTCCCGCGACTGGCTGCTGCCGCCCGGATACGGGATCTGGATCCCCGCCCACGTCCCGCACGCGGGCGCCGTCCGGCATCCCGGGCAGGGCGGTCTCATGGCCATGGACCCCGGGCAGTGCCCCATCGCCTGGACGTCGGTCACGGGGGTGCGGGTCAGCCCGCTGCTGCGCGAGTTGCTGGCGTACGTGCTCGACGCGGACCCGGCCGATCCGGCCCGGCCGGCGGCCGAGTCGCTGATGGTCCGCCTGATCGCCCCGTGTCCGGCCCACGACATCGCGATCGCGATGCCGGCCGACCAGCGGCTGCGGATGATCGCCGAGCAGCTCCTGACCGACCCGTCCGACCAGCGGGAACTGGCGGACTGGGCCGACTTCGCACACGCCAGCGTGCGGACGCTGACGCGGCTGTTCCGTGCGGAGACGGGGCTGAGCTTCGCCGAGTGGCGCACCCGGGTGCGGATCCGCGCGGCGATCCAGAAGCTCTCGACGGGCACGCCGGTCGGGGTGACGGCCCGGCAAGTCGGCTATCGAAAGACGAGCGCGTTCATCGCGGTCTTCCAGCGGGCGACCGGCCAGACGCCGGGTACCTACCTCACCACCGAGCCCGAACTCGGGTGAAGCGAGACGCTGCAGAACTCTTCTCCGCATGAGCGGTGCGTCGGGGCCTGCGCCAACCTGTCACACCGCGTGCTGGATCTCCGGCGGTCGCCGCGCACGGTCGGCGGCATGTGCGGAAACGTGATCAAGGGGTTGACTTGGTGCTGCGCCGGTCCTCGCGGCGCCGTCGTGGTCGGCGGTCACGCCGATTGTGCAGGACGACGGTGAGCAGAGTGATGGTCGCGGCAGTGAGACTCAGCAGATCGCCCGCGACCGAAGCCCAGTCGTTCATGGTTGCCCTTTCCAATGCTGGTGGCATGACGCCAGCATCGGCTCGAGTCCGGTCAGACGACGTGCGCCGCAGTGCCCCGGTACGCCGCTCGCCTGTGACCTGGTTCTGCCAGTCGCGACAGCGCACACTGGCAGCACAGTCAGCGCACAGGTTGCGGAGATCGGCGGAGCCGGATGGGCAGGGGACGGGGCGAGGCAATCGACCGCTCACGTTGGCCGCCGTCCGGTCCCCATCGAGCCTGGCTGGAGTTCTGTGACCGACTGCACCAGGACAACGGCCGAGCGAGTCGACGCGCGCTGGCCGGGGCGATGGGGCTGACGTCCGCGACGAGGGTCAACGAGATATTGCGCGGTCGTGGTTGGCCCGCTGACGACGATCAGGCCCGGGCTCTGCTCGATGCGCTCGGTGCGGTGGGCTCGGAGGTCGACCAAGGCATGCGGCTGTTCGGGGCCGCGCAGCGTAACCGACCGGCACAGGTACGGTCCAGCACGGACTCGGTGTGGTGGCGACATTCCGGATACATCGACCAGCTGCGCGACATGGCGCCGCACGACCTGCTCGACCGCCGCGCTGAGTGCGACGAACTCGCCGAATGGTGCCGTGGTGACGAGAGGTACGTGTGGTGGCAGGCACCGCCCAGCGCTGGCAAGTCGGCGCTCATGGCTTGGTTCGTCCTACATCCACCGCCTGGAATGTGGGTGGTGTCGTTCTTCGTCACCTCCCGCTTGTCCGGCCAGGACGACAGCTCGGCTTACACCACTGAGCTCATCGAGCAACTGGCCGCGATAACGGGCGAGGAGATCCCTGCCGCGCCCCTCGATCGAGCCCGTGATCGTGCGGCCCTGCTTCGCAGGGCGACCGAGATGGCCGTCGCGGCCGGTCGCCGGCTGGTGCTGGTCCTCGATGGGCTGGACGAGGACTGCGGGACTAGGCTCGGATCGCGGATGCCCAGCATCGCGTCCTGCCTGCCCAAGCGGCCGCCGGACGGATTGCGCGTCATCGTGGCGGGTCGCTCCGATCCGCCAATCCCGGCTGATGTCGATGACGAACATCCGCTGCGCCGATGCAGAGTGCGTCACCTGGAGCCGTCGCCGTATGCGCGACGAGTGGCGGAACTGGCGCAGTGCGAACTCGACGATGTGCTCGGAGGCGAGCCAGAGCGGCACGGCGGGCTCGGCCGAGACGTGATCGGACTGGTCGCAGCCAGCGGCGGTGGTCTGGACCGCCAGGATCTGGAGGAACTCACCGGGCGGGCCACCTACGAGGTGGACGGCCTGCTACGCAGCGTGTTTGGGCGGACGGTAGCCGGACGGGCAGACCCGAGCAGCAACCGATCGATCCTCCTGTTCACCCACGAGACGCTCCGGGCCGAAGCGCTGAGCCGACTCGGCCCGGTGGCTCTGGACCGCTACCAGCAGAAGATCCACGCCTGGGCGGACAGCTACCGTTTGAGGGGCTGGCCGGCCGAGACGCCACACTATCTGCTACGCAGGTATTTCCGGATGCTGCGAGCGGCCGGCGATCTGCCGCGGATGACGGCGTTGGCCACCGACTTCGTACGCCATGACCGGATGCTTGACATCACCTACGGCGATCACGAAGCGCTGACCGAGATCAAGATGGTGCAGGACGTGATAGTGGGCCAACCCCGTCCGGATCTTGCAGTGCTGGGCAGGGTCGCCGTCCACCATGCTTCGCTCGCGGGCCGCAACGCGCACGTGCCGACAGGGTTGCCGTCGGTATGGGTGAAGTTGGGCTCCTTGCAGCGTGCCGCCTCACTGGCCCGATCGATTACAGATCCCGACCGGCAGGCTTGGGCACTGTCGCAGATCGCGGAAACGTTGGTCGAGGCAGGCGATACCGCGGACGCCGAGAGCACAGCCGCAGAAATAGCGCTGCCGCAGGTCCGCGCGTGGACGCTGTGCCGTATCGCGACGATGACACCAAACCGCGCCGCCGAGTTGGTACAGCAAGCGCGATCAACGATCAAAACCGACATGTCCGCACCGGCTCCGGCATGGCTGCAGTCCGGGATGGTGAAAGCGCTCATCTCGGCGCGGGATCTGCCAAGCGCCCGCTTCACCGCTGACTCAATCAACGACGAAGGTGTCAGGCGAGCGGCGATCACCCGCATCGCCGTGGCCGCGTTCTCGGCGAGCGATGTGCACGGTTGCGAGGCCCACCTTGACGCGATCGAGAGTGGTTGGAAGCGGACCTGGGCGCGAGCGACCGTGGCGGCGTCGGCGGCTGCTACCGGCGACGCTGACCTCGCCGACGCCCTCATCGCAGGCATCGAGGACGAGCGGTCACGAGAATGGGCGACTGCCAGAGTCGCGATCGCCTTGGTCGGTGCCAACCAAGAGCAGGGTGCCGTATCGCTGGCCCAGACGATCACTGATCCGATCACGGCGGCCTGGGCGTACGCAGGTATCGCCCGCGCCATCGGCGGCCAGCGGGCCGCTGACCTCGCCGATCGCGCATGTTCACTCGTGCTCGACGCTCACATCCATCCGGGACGGGTAGGCGTAGTGATCGAGATCGCGGACCAGCTCGCCGCGGTCGATGTGGACAGGGCTTCCGCCGTGGCGACATCTGTTGAGAAGACCGGATACCTCCACATGCATTCCGACTTCGAGTCGGAGAACATCGTGCGGCTCGCCGAGGTGTACGCGGCAACCGGCCAACTGCCTCGTGCCGAACGGATGATCAGAACCGACGCCGACCCTGTAAGAACGCCGAGGTGGCGATCTTCGAACCACCGATCCGAGTTCGAACACCGCCTCGAGCTGCAGATCGAGGCATTCGCACGTATCGCCCGGCGGGCCGCCTCCGCAGGCAACCACGACGGCGCCGTTTCGGTGGCCTCGGCAGCCCCACGTGCCAACGTGCGAGTACTCGCCGCCGTCGCCGACGAGCTAGCGCCCGACAGCCCAGTCCTGGCCACCGAGATCGCCCTCCGCGCGGAGAGAACGGCGCGAACCATCGAGAATATCCAGCACCGCGACGGTGCGCGCGAACGCCTCGCACTGACCTTGGCGCGGGTGGACCCCGGCATAGCCCAGACTGTCGCCGAGGCGATTCCCGATCCGGCCCAGCGGCAACAGGCTCTGGCGAATCTGGCGAGGAATCTGGCGTTCACCGGCAGTGCCGACATTGCCGAGCGTGTTGCTCGAGCTTTCCCCGAGGGGCCCCGCCGTGTGGTGGATCTGGCCAGCATCGCGTCGCTGCTCGCCGATCGGGCCGATCCCGCCAGCGTGTCGAACTTTATCCGCTTCGTCGAAGGTCTGGCATCCTCGGTGACTGACTTGCGGGAACGCTCCGAGGTTCTGGCAGACCTCGCACGGGCGCTCGCTCGCGATCAGCCGGATCGTGCGCTCGAGATGGCAAGAGCCGCCGGTCGGTTTGCCGGAGCCGGCCGCGACGCAGTGCTGGACGTCGCCACTGTCATAGCCCGGGTCGATGCGTCTCGCGCCATGGAAATCGTCCGGGAGCTTCCAGGTAAGCGTGTGGGATTTGAGGCCAGGTGGATTTCCGTAGCTATGGTCAGAGGCGGGTTTCTGAACGAGGCCGAATTGTTTGCCAAGGGTCTCGCAGATGACGTGGTACGCAATTCGACCATCACCGAACTGGCCGTTCTCCTGATCGAGCTGGGTCATCTCGATCGGGCCGAAGGGCTAGCAGCGTCCCTCGACGAGACACCTGAACAAGTGATAGTTGCCCTCGTCAAGAAATGCGCGGCGCAGGGGGACCTCGTCACAGCCCAAGCGCATGCCGAACGAATTCACGGCCCGTCGTACATCACGACCGCTCTCAAGGCATTGATTGAAGCGGCCGCCAGCACCGGAGACGAGAAGCTATGCCGACATCTGATCCGGCAGACGGAAACGGTGCTGCACGACCACGCACCGGCATCGGATCGAGTCAGCGAGTTGGCCGCCCTCGCCCACATCGCCGCCTTCGATCAGGCGCTCGCCGTCGGCTTGGTCAAAACTGCCGAGACCACCGCCAACCACATTTCGATGCCCGCGGCTCAAGCGTTCGCCATACGGTCGATTGCGCGGATCCACCTCAAGCTGGGCGACCCAGCCAGCGCCGAGAAGGCTATTGACATGATCGCCGCACCCGATCTCCAGGCTCAAGCGTTGGCCGGAATAGCAGCCGAGGCTCCTACGAACCTGTGTCGCGGCATGCTCGCACGTGCCCTTGCCCTCGGGCACTGGGAGATGTCGATCAACGAGCTAGAGCGAGAGGATTCGGCCGCGCTTCTCGCCGTCGCCGAAGAAGCCATACGGATGGTAGCCGCTGGCCAAGCCTTGCATGGCAGTAAGGACATAGACCGCTGGTTCAGCATCCCAGAGCGAGACTCTTGGCGGCCGGGCCCCGTTTCCTACGTTCGCCTCAGGCCGTAAGAGCTGCCGCGCAACGCCGGAGTCGCCCAAGGGAGACGTACCGGACGAGCACCCGCCAAACTCTACACCTTCCCGGTGCTCGCGTCCCCTGTCAAATTCAGACAGACAGCCCTTACCAGCCCAGATCACATGCACGCACATGGGGCAAATCCGTGCGTTGGGGCGACGTGGCCGTGTTTGCGGTGGCCGGTCACGTCGCTGACTGCTCAACCTACCGCTGTCCGAAGGACCGGGCGGACGCCGGCCGCATGCTGGGCGTGTCCCGCCGCCCGCCGGCCGGCGCGGTCAAGACTCGGGTTGCCTGGGCCGGCCATCGCGGGTTTGTGGTCAGCCGGTGGGTGACCCGAAGCGCCTGTGCTCTTCACTGCTGCCGACAGGCCGCCGCTGGTTGGTCGGTGGCTGGTGATGTTGACCGAGGCTGGCAAGTCACCTTTCGTAGAGGAGTCCTTGGGACATCGTCCTGCTTGACTGGTGTGCTTGAATGGCGGCCATGGAAACGCCGACTCGTCAAAACCGGCGGACGACGCTACCTGGGATTTTGACTGGGCTTGCTGGTGTCATTACGACCGTGGTGGCCTTGATCGGCACACTTCAGTTGATGGGAGTTACCGACTGATGACGACCTGTTATCAGCCGGCGCTGGCCAGAACAGCAGCCGGCCCCGACGCCGATGAGGATCAATTGAGCGACAGGTACCAATAGCGTCACGGTCTTGCTTCTTTGCCACTGATGAAGGATGACAATGGCTCGGCTCTCAGGCAGCCCAGGCTCCACGCTCGCGCAGCACGCGTACTGGATGGTGCCCCTGGCAGTCCCAACGATTGCCTTGACCATCGTGCTGCTGGCGCTCGGGGAATGGGGCGCGAATCTGGCACAGGTGATCGCGCTGCCGTTCGCCATTTACGGGACGGCCAGCGCAATCTTCGCACGAAGGGAACCGGCGGCACACCATGCGCCGGTAGGCCAGCGAAAGAAGGTCGTCGTTGGCGCTGTCACGCTGCTGGTTGGTGCGGTGCTGCCCGGGCTGGGCTGGTTGTGGTACGACCGGTACACCGACGTAAACGTACATGTGGGTGAGGCGTTTCAGCTCAGCGAGCAGGCGCCGGCCACCGTTGAACCTAGGCTGTCGAGATCGGGATGGCGTGGCGAGTTGACCTTCACGCCCACGCTGACCGCGGTCGGCTCCCTAGGCGACTGCGTCCTTCCCGCGCGGCTGATGATCACACCCGTTGTCGATGGCCAGCACCTCGCGGTCAAGGAGGCACGGCACGGTACCGAGGCCGCAATCGCGATACCCGAGGGCGCGGACACGGTGAAACTGCAAATCACCCTCGTTGTGCCACCCAACCAGGGGTGCATCCTCACTGTGACCCTCGCTCGGATCGTCCTACACCGTATGCCGTGGTAACCCTGGAGAAACGCATGACCACAGTAGGTTTCAGGCGGTGGGTCAGCGTGCTTCTTGGCACGTCTGCCTTGCTCATAGCGGGTTGCGGCCGAAGTTCCGATGAGGCGGACCCGGCTGAGTATCTGTCCGGCATCGTAAGCATCGGCGTCAACACCGACCTGCCCGGTTGGAGCGCGTATACGAACGGTATCTGGGACGGCTTTGACATCGCTTTGGGCAACTGGCTCGGGCGCGAGATCGGCTTCACGCCGCAATACGTGTCCCTAAAGACCGACGAGCGCATGACCCGCCTGACCGAACGGAGCGATATCAAGCTGGTAATCGCCAACTTCTCGATCACAGACGAGCGGCGAAAATCCATTGACTTCGTCGGCCCTTACTTGACCGACTCGCAGGGCGTCATGACGCTCGTAGGCAGTCCGATCAACGCGCGCAAGGACATCGAGAACAAGACGATCTGTGTCACACACGGGTCCACCAATCAGCAGCGCTTGTTCGATATGAAAATTGAGCCGTCGCCGGAGAACACCCTCCAACGCTGTGTCGACCGCCTCCGCAACCACGAAGGGGTAGACGCGATCTCATCGGACAGGGTTATTCTTGACGGCTTTGTCGCCCACGACCAAAAGCATGATCTTCGAGTAGTTCCTAATATCCGGGTTGGGAGCGAGCGGTACGGAATCGGCATACGAAACAACAGCCCGAAACTGTGCGAGTTTCTTCGCGAGAAGCTCGCTAAGTTCATCGACGAAGAATGGGACCATATATTCCGGGACAAGCTGCCCAATGCGTCACCGGAAGACCGCAAGCCCAACTCCTTGGACCTCAACCCATGCGAGAATCCCGCGTGATGGGTCGCTAAAGATCATTTGCTCCGAGCTTCGTAATTCTGTTGACGTTGTCTTCGGGGTGTTGATCCTCATGTAGCGGACGGTGCATCTCACCGCGCTCGATGCGTAACCAGGTGGTGTGCGAGACCCCGGCTCGGCTGGCCGCGTGGCGAACGAGTCGTCTGGACGCTATGGGGCGCCCCGATGGTGAGGACGCCCCATAGCGTGATGTGCGGCCCAAGCCGTTCAGGCCGCACGCTTGCCCGGTCGCCGCGTTGGCCACTTCACATTGCGGTGCAGCAACGCACTCAACGTTTCGCGTTGCTTGTCTGTCAACGGTGGCCATTGCTCGACGTTGGCGGTCACATGGGCCATCAGCTTCGTCGCGCAGGATCGCCCGCAGCGCCGCCACGGGCGGGCTGTCGCCGTCCCGCGGGGTGGCCATCGCGGCGAGCCGGGCACGCATGGGCGCCCGGTCCGCCGCCGACACCCCGCCGAGGTGACTGTTCAGGTCGCCTGAGTCGTGGTGTCGACCTCTGATCCGGGGCCGTGGTGTCCACTATGGGATGATCTTGGTGTGGTGCCTGGCCGGGGCGGTGAGGGTCCGTCGTATGACGAGCTTGCCGTTCTGGTTGTCGGGTTGACGGCACGGCTGGACGAGTTGACCGCACGGGTCGCTGGCCTTGAATCGGACAACGCTCGGCTGGTCGCGGAGAATATCGAGCTGCGGCGGGAGAACGCGGTCCTGCAAGCGGAGAACGCCGAGTTGCGGCGCCGGTCGGGGCTGAACTCGACGAACTCCAGCAAACCGCCGTCGTCGGACGGGCTGGACAAGCCGCCGCCGGCCTCGATGCGTGGCCGTAGGGGCCGCGAGCCGGGTAAGCAGCCGGGCGGTACGGGTACGGCGTTGTCGCAGGTACGGGTCCCGGATGAGCAGGTCGATCATTACCCGGCCGCGTGCGGCGACTGCGGTGACGGCCTCGATCCCGTAGCCGGACCGGCCGGTGATCCGGTCGTGCGGCAGGTGTTCGACATCCCCGAGGTGCGGGTGCGGGTCACCGCGCATCTGCTGCATGTACTGGCCTGTGCCGGTTGCGGTAGCCGGACCCGTGCGGCGGCCCCGCACGGGGTGACCGGGCCGGCGGTGTACGGGCCGATGGTCACGATGCTGGCCGCGTACCTGGCTGCGCAGCACCACATCCCGGTCGCCCGGATCACCGAGATCCTCGCCGACCTGGCCGGCATCGAGGTCTCGGTCGGGTGGGTGACGACCGCGTGTGCCCGGATGGCCGCGGCTGTCGGACCCGCGAACGAGGCGATCAAGGACGCGATCGCCGCCGCGCCGGTGGCGCATTTCGACGAGACGGTGACCCGGGTCGCCGGGCGAAACCACTGGCCGCACGCCGCCGCGACCGGCCGGCTGACCGCCTATCACATCGACAAACACGGCCGCGCTGCCGCGTCGATGACCGCATTCGGGATCCTGCCCCGCTTCACCGGCATAGCGGTGCACGACGCGTACAGCGGCTACGACGGCTTCACCGGCTGCACCCACGCGCTGTGCAACGCGCACATCCTGCGCGAGGCGACCGGGATCAGCGAGTCCCCGCAGCGCCGCAAAGGCGGCGATGTTGCCGCTGCCGATCACGTCCTTCCTGACGGCCGCCCAGTACAAGAGTCGGAACCCGGGACGTTCCGTTCGGTAGCGGATGGCAGCCTCGGCCGCTGTGAGGTGATAAGCGCGGAGGACGCGCGCATCGAGGATCGGAAACAGGTGCGGTCGCTTAAGGTGCAGAACCTTCGATACCTTTTGCGAAACGGATGCCAGGGGCCAAAAGCCGGCCGAAGACGGCGAGTGCCTGATCGTAGAGACCACCATGCACGGCTGGATCGGCGTCGCGAAGGTGTGCGGTCGCCGGGATCGCCGCGAGAAGGTCGGCCGCCTCATGACAGGCGAGGATGAGACGTTCGCTCTCCGCCCAGCTGATTCGGGATCCGATCACACGAGTGCGGACGACGTCCTCGACCGTGATGCGGTCCGGATCGTCAGATGAACCAAGGTCGTACCTCAGTAGCGTTTTCCGCGTATTTCTGCGCATAGCAGGCGAGTCGCTGGAATGGGTCCTTGACGAGGCGGCCAGCGACCGTGACGGCCGGTCTCTCGATGTCAAGCGTGGACAACAGGAACCCCCGGTGAGCAACGCAGGTAGGGCAACGGCTAAGCAAAGGTAGTGGATACAGCGGACTGCCTCCGCGCTCAGTCGTCGAGCCGACACTTACGGTCAGTAGCGGCCGACCACGCGGCAGATCCGGACGTTCATTTTCCCACGCCCGCGCACACCGCGGGTTTGCCGCCGGCATGGCCCAGTTGAAGAATTCCCTCCGTGGCGAACACGGAGGCACGACGACGCTGGCGAGAGCAGCAGCTTGCGGAGCAACGCAGACGGCTCCATCCGGACGTTGCCCAGGGCGACCTTGAGGGATTCGCATTGGTACGTCCGGACGGATCCCTGACGGCTGAGGTCGTCCACGTGCAATTGGATGGACAACCACCCAGCAGGTCCCGACACCCACGTGACGGTCTCGTTCGCGGACGGGTCGAACGTGGAGGTCACATTCGATATCCCAGTCGTGAAGGTCCGGGCGACCGACCTGCAGATGGTGAGCTCAGACGACGCACGTCAGGCAGCGCCGTCCGAGTGGGGAGCCGATGCCGGGCGCTGGGACGAAGCCTGAGCCGCAGCCTCAAGCCTCCGACCGGCAAGCGAGGCTACGAAGACCAAATCGCCCCGGGCATCTCGACGCACGGCCATGCGCGATCGGCGGCAGAAGAATGCACGTTGTATTTTGAAGCCGTTGTTCGTAGGAATATTTCATAGGCGTGAGAAGTCAGCCGTGCGGTCTGGTTGAATCGCGTACCGGAAGCTTAACGACGGTCGTCCGGATGGAGCGCTGTCACGGGTGTGAACCTCGTCGACGCAGACGACAGCCCAGTATCCATTAGAGTTGCGCAATACAACTGCATCACCTTGGCGAATATGCCTTGACCGGGATGAGCTGTCGTGGACGCTGGCGTCGCTTATCTGCGACGGCTCGGTGATGCCGGCGGCAAGCGCAACCAGTTGGATGTCGACTGGGTCGTTGTAAACGTACACACTTCCTTTTCCAGCATTGCTGGTTTTGAGGGTGAACGTCATGTCGCCGGATCCGAGCACGTACCGCCCGTCGTTGTTGGAGTGGTCGAAGGTAACCGATCCCCGCGCGTTTGGGCTGACGTAGCGAGCAGGATCGTTACGCAACGCAAGTTCGACCTCCGATGGTGGGTTGCTTAGGAACGGGTTCGGCCCGAGCAGGGGGACGGGGAGAATCTCTCGCCCATGCAGGTTGTGTATCAGTTCGGCGTACCGGGTCTCATAGTCCGCGTCGTCGCGAAAGTCGAGATATACCGGCTGGCCGAGAAAGATCGGGATCTTGCGATCTGGGTTGTCGCGCAAGATCGTGAGGATCCGGTCGTTAGTGAGATCATCCATCAGGTCGGCGGTCAACAATCGGCGTTCGTATGAGACGCCACCGCGACCTTCGTATGCCTTGTGGGCATACATCTCGGTAACGATGACGAGGATCCTGTCGGACGCGTCCACACCCTCCTCCGTAAATAGCGGCAGGTTGGCTCCGAGGCGAGCATTCCATCGGTCGAGGACGACGTCGATGCCGTTGCGACGAAGCCGAACGGCCAACTGCAGGACCCACGCCTTGTGCGGCTCGGAGTCCCAAGAGTAAGAGACGAAGACGCGCGGCGCAGGCGCGCTGGCAGCGGGATCACTCACGGTCTGACATTGTGCCGCATGTACCAGCGGAGGTCTACCAGACTCACAAGACTCGCCTGAAGTATGTAAGTAATATAGCCTGCGCGAGCCGCAGCTTGGCCGGTCGCCGCACAAAACCGCCCGCGTACTTCTAATGAAAGTGCTGGCTCGCCAAATGCTTGTCGATGGATTCCAATACCTGTGAATTTGTGCCAATCCTTGATCGAACGCACTGTTCTCGGCAGAGTCGCGCTGTGGCTCGGCTTGCTGATTGGCCGGCAGGGTGTGGCGCGGTGGTGGCGTCGGCGTGGATGATCGGCGGACACGCTCGTTGCGTCATGTGCGCGTCTGGGGGATGCGGACTCGCTGCTGGTCAGAGGGCGGCGAGGGTGAGTAGCCGGTCCATGTCGGCTACGGGCAGCGTCGCTGCCGCGGCCGCGGCGTGTGCCACCCGCTCGCTCGAGTCCGCGAGCAGGGTGCGACGTGCGTGCACTGGCAGGTTCGGATGCCCGGCGACCGCGCGGCGGACGGCGCTGTCGGGGTCGGCTGCCAGGCGTTCGGCCAGTTCGGCGGGCAGGTCCGGGTCCCGGGGCGACAGACAGCGCATCCACGGATCGGGGTCGGTGGCGAGCCGCCGCAAGGTCTGCGGCGGGAAAGCGAACACGTCGGCAGGACGCCAGCTCGTCTTCTTGTCCGGGCGGAACTCGCGGTCGATACGCTCGGCCGTGACAAGGTCGACCAGGTGCGGGGCACACGTGGCCATGGTCGTACGCACGCCGCTGTCCTCATCGTTAAGCAGTCGGATGACCGCCTCGTCCGGCAGCGACCGGCTGTGCGCAGCGCAGCGCCGGAAGCAGATGTACGGCGAGGACACGTACGGCAACGGATCGGCGGTGACCCAGTCCAGCCGCAGGTGGCGCAGTTCGGCGATGGCCAACTGGTCTTCGAGCTGCTGCTCCAGTGCGTCGTCGTCGAGTTCGTCGTCGAACAGGTCGGTCAGCGGCCGGTCGCCCTGCTGGATGTCGGTGTAGAGCCGGCGGCGTACCGGTTCGGGTGTGTCGCGGCGGCCGAAGACGCCCACGCGCACGCTCGCGCTGGGATCGTCGACGAGCAGGTTCCGCACCGCCGGGGGCAGCTGCGGGTGCTCAGCGACCTGGCGGCGGACCCGGTAGTCGCGGTCTGCGGCCAACTGTGAGGCCAGTTGCGGCGTCAGGACCGCATGGCGTACGACCCCCGCGCGGGTGACCGGGTCGTCGAGCAGACCTGGTACGAGATCGGGTGGCGGCACCGGGTGCGGCAGCCGCGCGTAGTAGGTCGAGCAGGCGGCAGCACGGACCTGATCGACCGGATCGGTGAGCAGGACCCGCCGGACCGCTTCTGGGGCCTGTGTCCACCACCGCGCCAGCGTGGCCCGAACTGTCGGTTCAGGGTCCCGGGCGAGCAGTGCGAGCAGGTCGGTCGGTACGTCGTCGCGTTCGGCAAGGTACTCCCGCACCCGCTGGTCCACATCGTCGACGAGCTGCTCGTACAGCTCGCGCGGTGCGTCACAGGCTCCCACGACCAAGGCGGCCCGGATGCCCGGATCGGCATGAACCGCCAGCCGCATCCGCACCGCGTGCGGCAACTGGCGGTTGAGCGCGAGCGAGTGCAACAACCAATGGTGGCCCGAGGCGAGGATCTCCTCGATCACCTCAGCGGTCAGGTCCGCTCGCTTGGCGACATGACCGAAGCCACGACGGTACCGCACCAGCCGGCGGACCAACCCGACCGGCAACGCCGGGTTCTCCGCAAGGCCATCCAACACCTTCGCCAGGTGGATCGGCGCCGGCACACCACCAACCATCCACCGACCCCTTCACCACAACCGTCTCGCCGCTGCGAGTCTCGCACGCCAGCACCCTTCCGCTGGCATCGCAAGCCGCGAAGATCACCACACAAGTGCCGATGCGGCAGGCCGGGGACCTCCCCTACCCCTGACCAAAACACCGGAATCGCGATGCGCTTCATCGCGGCAAATGAGGACGGCCTCGCCTCGCGTCTGGCCCAAGATGTCGATCGCCGGTTGGGGTGGGCCGCTGCGTCTGCCCCATACTGCGTTGCGTGCAGCTCATCGGCTCGGTATGGCGTGTCGGGTTGCCCCTTGTGGTTGTCGCGAGCACCGCCCTCGCGCTGGTGTCAGCTATTCGTGCCCGAGCAGAGCCGTCACCGATCTCGCGTCCCCACGGCTGGCTCGTCGCCCTCATCTGCCTCACGCTGGCCGGCGATGCCGCACTCGGGGATCAGCGCCCAGCATTCGAACGGCAATGGAAGGGCGCCGCCGCAGTACTTCTCGGCCTGGCCGCCACTACCGTCCTGTGGAAGCACTACCGCTCGCGACGATGTGACCCTGCTACAACCCGGCAGAAGCAGCCCACCCCCGCGGTCACACTGGCCAACACCGCACGGCACGGCGACCTCGCCGTGTTTGTCACGATGCCGGCATTCGGCGAGCACGTCGTCGAGGCCACCGTGACACGCTGGCTCAAACATGTCGGCGACACCGTCGAGGCAGGCGAACCGCTGGTCGAGGTCTCCACCGACAAGGTCGACACCGAGATACCCGCGCAAGCTTCCGGCACCCTGCTGGAGATCAAGGTCGCGGCAGGAAAGACCGCACCGGTCGGGGCGGCAATCGCAGCGATCGAGCCTTCTGCCGGCACGTCCGACGGCAGCCAGCGGAGTAACTGACCAGCCGAACAACAGCACAGCCCGAACCGGCCGGCCAGTTCCCGGTTAACAGCTCGTAGCGCGC
>NZ_JAVHUY010000036.1 GCF_031085175.1 Phytohabitans maris | reverse complement strand
GCGCCGACGGTGGCGTTGCACATTCCGTGGGACAGGGTGGATGACTACACGCATCTGGCGGGGTTCGCGAAGGAGCATGGGGTCGGGTTGGGGACGATCAACGCGAATGTGTTCCAGGACGACGACTACATGCTCGGGTCGGTGACGAATCCGGATCCGGCGGTGCGGCGTAAGGCCATCGACCACCTCCTTGAGTGTGTGGACATCGCGGCTCAGGTCGGTGTCCGCGACGTGAAGTTGTGGTTCTCGGATGGCACGAATTATCCGGGTCAGGACTCGATCCGGGTCCGGCAGGACCGGCTGGCGCAGGCGTTGCGGGAAACCTACGCGCGTCTCAATCCCGACCAGCGTCTGTTGTTGGAGTACAAGTTGTTTGAGCCGGCGTTCTACACTACGGACGTCCCGGATTGGGGTACCGCCTACGCGCACTGCCTACGGCTGGGTGAGAAGGCGCAGGTGGTGATCGATACCGGGCATCACGCGCCGGGTACGAATATCGAGTTCATCGTGGCGTTCCTGCTACGCGAGCAGAAGTTGGGGGCGTTCGATTTCAACTCGCGGTTCTACGCCGACGACGACCTGATGGTGGGGTCAGCGGATCCGTTCCAGTTGTTTCGGATCATGCATGAGATCGTGTCGGCGGACGCGCTCAAGTCGGGGGCGGGGATCGCGTTCATGCTTGATCAGTGTCACAACATCGAGCCGAAGATCCCGGCGCAGATCCGTTCGGTGATGAATGTGCAGGAGGCGACGGCGAAGGCGTTGCTGGTCGACCACGACGCCCTGGCCGAAGCTCAGCGGGCCGGTGACGTGTTGGGTGCGAACGCGGTCTTCATGGACGCCTACAACACCGACGTGCGTCCCCTGCTCGCGGATGTCAGGCGGGAGATGGGTTTGGACCCCGACCCGGTCGCGGCGTATCAGCGGTCGGGTTATGGGGACAAGATCGTCGCCGAGCGGGTCGGCGGCCAGCAAGCCGGATGGGGAGCCTGAAAAGTGTCCACCGTTGACGACTCGCCGGTTGAGGATCTGATCGGCCGCTCGAACCGGCTCGGCGCCGACCGCCGCAACACCAACTACGCCGGCGGTAACACCTCGGCCAAGGGCACCGGCATCGACCCGGTCACCGGGCAGCCGGTCGACCTGGTGTGGGTCAAAGGGTCGGGCGGCGACCTGGGCACGCTCACACCGGCCGGGTTGGCGGTGCTGCGGCTGGACCGGCTACGCGCCCTCGCGCAGGTGTATCCGGGGGTGGAGCGCGAGGACGAGATGGTGGCCGCGTTCGACTACTGCCTGCACGGGCGGGGCGGGGCCGCACCCTCGATCGACACCGCGATGCACGGCCTGGTCGACGCGGCACATGTGGACCATCTGCACCCCGACGCCGGTATCGCGTTCGCTACCGCGGCCGACGGTGAAGCCCTCACCAAACAGTGTTTCGGGGACCGGGTGGTGTGGCTGGGCTGGCGGCGTCCCGGCTTCCAACTCGGCCTGGACATCGCCGCCGCCAAGCAGGCTCATCCGCGGGCGATCGGGGTCATCCTGGGCGGGCACGGCATCACCGCCTGGGGCAACAGCAGCGCCGAGTGTGAGGCCAACTCGCGGGAGATCATCCGGACCGCGCAGGCGTTCATCGACGAACGCGGCCGCCCCGACCCGTTCGGCCCGATCATCGACGGCTACACCGCCCTACCGCAGCCGCAGCGGCACGCCCGGGCCGCCGCCCTCGCCCCGCTCCTGCGCGGGCTGGCGTCCACCGACCGGCGGCAGGTCGGCCACTACACCGACACCGCCCCGGTGCTGGACTTCCTGGCCCGCACGCAACACCCCCGGCTGGCCGCGCTCGGCACCTCCTGCCCCGACCACTTCCTACGCACCAAGGTCCGCCCGCTCCTGCTCGACCTACCCCCCACCGCACCCCTGGATGAGGTCAAGCAGCGCCTCAAAGACCTGCACGAACAGTACCGGGCCGACTACGCCGCCTACTACCAGCAGCACGCCACCCCCGACAGCCCGCCGATGCGGGGCGCCGACCCGGCGATCGTGCTCATCCCCGGCATCGGCATGTTCTCCTACGGCACCAACAAACAAACCGCCCGCGTGGCCGGCGAGTTCTACCTCAACGCCATCAACGTCATGGCCGGCGCCCAAGCCATCTCCACCTACCAGCCGATCAGCGAAGCCGAAAAGTTCCGGATCGAATACTGGGCCCTGGAAGAAGCCAAACTCCAGCGCATGCCCCAACCCAAACCCCTGACCACCCGCATCGCCCTGGTCACCGGCGCCGGCTCCGGCATCGGCCGAGCGATCGCGCACCGCCTCGCCGCCGAAGGCGCCTGCGTCGTCGTCGCCGACCGCAACCCCCACACCGCCGCCACCGTCGCCGCCGAAATCGGCGACACCGACACCGCCATACCCCTCACCGTCGACGTCACCGACACCACCGCCATCCAACACGCCATCCAAACCACCCTGCTCACCTACGGCGGACTCGACCTCGTCATCAACAACGCCGGCCTATCCATCTCCAAACCCCTCCTCGAAACCACCGACACCGACTGGGACACCCAACACTCCGTCATGGCCCGCGGCTCCTTCCTGATCTCCCGCGAAGCCGCACCCACCCTCATCGACCAACACATGGGCGGCGACATCATCTACATCACCAGCAAAAACTCGGTGTTCGCCGGACCCAACAACCTCGCCTACAGCGCCGCCAAAGCAGACCAAGCCCACCAAGTACGCCTCCTCGCCACCGAACTCGGCCCCCACGGCATCCGCGTCAACGGCATCAACCCCGACGGCGTCGTCCAAGGCTCCGGCATCTTCGCCGCCGGCTGGGGCGCCCAACGCGCCGCCACCTACAACATCCCCGAACACCAACTCGGCGCCTTCTACGCCCAACGCACCCTCCTCAAACGGGAAGTACTCCCCGAACACGTCGCCAACGCCGTCTACGCCCTCACCGCCGGCAACCTGACCCACACCACCGGACTCCACATACCCGTCGACGCCGGCGTCGCAGCCGCATTCCTGCGATGACCTGCCGCCGGCGGCGGCGAGCGTCCCAAACAGATCGGAGACCCAGCGGGCAACCACCGCGGCAAGGGAAGGAGTGGCCTCCGTGACCATACCGATTACGCGTCGCCCAGCACTGGACAACGAGGATCTGACCCTGCTGCGCCTGATCGCGGAGGGCCTGCCCATCGAGTCGGTCGCCCGCCGGGTCGACATGTCGGAACGGACCGTGCGACGCCGCACCCGAGCGATCTGCGACCGCCTCGGCGTACCCGCGCCCATCTCCGCGGTGGTGTGGGCGGTACGGCACGGGCTGCTCTGACGTGACCCGACCGACCACCATCGCCGGCGTCGACCTCGGTGCCTCCAGCGGCCGGGTCATGCTCGCCCGCGTAAGGCCGGACAGCGTGGATCTGGCCGAGATAGCCCGCTTCGACAACGTGCCCGTCCGGGTGTCGGGCAGCCTGCATTGGGACATCCTGCGGCTGTATCGGGGCGTCCTCGACGGGCTCCAGACGGCGGGCCGGGCAGCCGGGCGCCTCGACTCGATCGGTGTGGACTCGTGGGCCGTCGACTACGGCCTGCTCGACGTCGACGGCCGCCTGCTCGGCAACCCGGTCCACTACCGCGACGGGCGCACCGAAGGCGTCGCCGACAAGGTCTTCGCCGACCTGCCCGCCGCCGACCTGTACCGGGCCACGGGCATCCAGCACATGCCGTTCAACACCGTCTTCCAGCTCGTCGCCGCAGCCGGCACCCGCCAACTCGCCGCCGCCTCCACCCTGCTGCTCATCCCTGATCTGATCGGGTTCTGGCTGACCGGCACCGCCGGCGCGGAGGTCACTAACGCGTCGACCACCGCGCTGCTCGACGTGCACACCGGCGCCTGGGCCACCGACCTGATGCGGCGGCTGGGCATCCGTCCCGAGCTGTTTCCGCCCCTACGCCGGCCCGGGGATCCGACCGGCGAGCTGCGACCCGAGGTACGCGACATGACCGGACTGGCCGGACCCGTGCCGGTGACCGCGGTCGGGTCGCACGACACCGCCTCCGCGATCCTGGGCGTCCCGGCCCGGGACGAGCGGTTCGCCTATGTCTCCTGCGGCACCTGGTCGCTGGTCGGTGTCGAGCTCGACCGGCCGGTGCTCACCGACGCCAGCCGCGCGGCCAACTTCACCAACGAGACCGGCGTCGACGGCACCGTCCGCTACCTGCGCAACGTGATGGGGCTGTGGCTGCTGCAGGAGTCGATCCGTACCTGGCGTTCGGCCCGTCTGCCGGCCGAGCTCGACCCGCTGCTACGCGCCGCCGCCCGCGTACCCCGCCTCGCCCGCGTCGTCGACGTCGACGACCAGCGGTTCCTGCCGCCGGGCGACATCCCGGCCCGCATCGCCGAGGTCTGCCACGAGACCGGGCAGCCACCGCCCAGGGACCAAGCCGAGGTGGTGCGCTGCATCTTGGACAGCCTCGCGCTGGCGTACCGGCAGGCGGTGTCCGACGCGCAGCGGCTCTCCGGACGCACCATCGAGGTCGTACATCTGGTGGGAGGCGGTGCCCGGAACGCGTTGCTGTGCCAACTCACCGCCGACGCCTGTGGCCTGCCGGTGGAGGCGGGACCGGTCGAGGCCGGTGCGCTCGGCAACGTGCTGGTACAGGCACGCGCTCTCGGCACGATCGGCGGCGACCGCTGGCGAATGCGGTCGCTGCTGGCCGCCACCCAACCGACCACCCGCTACCTCCCGCGCCCCGATCGCCGCCGTTGGGACGCCGCCGCGGCCCGCCTGAGCGGCTGACCACGCCGACGGCCGACTCATGGCCGCTTTCGGCCACTTTCCTTGCCCCGCCCAGGACGGACACCTAATGTCTGGGCACCATCCCAGGTCGCGAGAAGAATCGAACTCCATTGTGGAGCGGCCTTGCTCACCATTCAAGCATCCACTTCGGATAGCCATATGCCCGTACAGCTCCAGGCCGTCGAAGGAGAATGTCAATGACCGCCGCAGTATCTCGACGGAGCCTGCTCAAGGCAGGCGCGGCGACGAGCGCCTCCGCTCTGGTCGGCGTCTCCGTCGGAACCACACCGTCGTACGCCGGATCGGCACGGATCGCACCCGAGTTCCAGGCACCCGGGCTGGATGCTCGGCCGATGGCCCGCATGTGGTTTCCGGACGCGGGGGCCGGCGCGGATGCGGAGGGTCTGGCGCTGGTCGCCAAACAGATCAAAGACCTCGCTCAGGGCGGGTTCGGCGGCGTGGAGATCTCGTACCTGTCCGACAACACCAACTACACCAACGCCGACGCCAAGACCATCGGGTGGGGCAGTGAGAACTGGCGGCGCGTGCTGAAGAAGGCCCTGTCGACGGCCAACTCCGTCAAGGACGGATTCAAGATCGACATCACGATCACGTCGCACTGGCCGCCCATCGTCAACTCGATCGACCCCAACGACGACGCCCAGCAGCAGGAGGTTTCGTACGCCTACCGCAAGATCACGACGGCGGACCTCACCGGGCCGTCCGCACTGCCGTTGCCGGCGCGGAAGGTGAAGGACTACGCGCGCGGCACGCTCGTCGCGGACTTCCTGTTCGTCGACAAGTTCGTCGCCGCCACCGTGGCCAGGGTGGCGAGCGTCGCCGCGGACGGCACCCCGGTATTCGCCATCGGGTCGCTCGTCGACGTCTCTGCGGCCACCAGCCGGCAGCAGGCCGGTGCCGGCTATGCCGCCGGAGTGCCCGACCGCGCGTACGCCGAAGCGAACGGGATCGACTACGCGGACATCGTGGCGAAGTTCGGCCCGGACCCCGTCGACGCCGACTTCACCGGCAAGATCGACGCGGACGGCAACCGGCGCCGCATGGCGGACTGGCAGTACCTGTACCAGACCGATCTGAGCCGCGTCACCGCCCTCGACAGCTACGGGCCAAGCGCGGGCGACTCGCTCGCCGTCGGCGACTACGTGCTGTTCGGTACCTACCGGCGCGGCACCGGCCAGGTCATGTCTGGCGGTGCGTCGGTGACGATCTACAACCGCTCGTACGCCACCGACTACTTCAACCGGGCGGGCGTGCAGCAGGTGTTCGACTTCTGGACCGCGCACATACTGGACCGGGAGCTCAGGTCGCTGCTGAAGACGAACGGCAAGCTCGGTTCAAGCATCTTCGAAGACTCCATCGAAATCCACAACGAGGGCCCACTGTGGACCCGTGACATGCTGGCCGAGTTCAAGTCGGTCAACGGATACGACCCCGTCCGGTACGCACCGGTGCTCGCCCTCGGTGCCGCGGCCCGGTTCGACGACAGTGCGCTGGCCGAACGGATCGTCGAGGACAAGAACCTGACCCTGGGGCACCTCTACGAGACCGCCCACGCCGAGCTGATCAGCGAATGGACGGCCACCTTCGGCTACAGCTACCGCGCGCAGGCGTACCGGCTGCCCGGACTGGACTTCGCCGGCGCGGCCGCCGCGGTGGACATCCCCGAGGGAGACAACTCGACCGCCGGCGACGGCCTGCGCAACATCGCCGCGGCCATCAACATGACCGGTGGGCGGCTGCTGTCGATGGAAACCACCACCTTCTCCGCCGACATCAACTCGACCTGGAAGTACGTCGCGAAGGAGGTCAACAAGGACCTCTCCCACGGCGTCAACCGCTCGATCTTCCACGGCTCCGCGTTCGCCCGCTCCTTCAACCGGTACCAGAGCGAATGGCCGGGCTGGAACTTCTCCAGCCCCGGCTTCTCCTCCTGGAACGCCCGCCAGATCTGGTGGGCGGACGTGCGCGCGTTCACCGGCTACGTTACCCGCAGCCAGGCCGTCATGCAGGCGGGCAAGGCCAAAGTGGACCTCGCGGTGCTGCTCGGGACCGACACCGGATACAGCGTCCAGACCGGGAACTCGCTGCAGGAACTGCTCAACCGCGGCTACTGCTACAACCTGCTCAGCGAGGCCCTGCTGTCCGGCAAGCAGGCCACCGTGCGCGACGGGGTCCTAGCTCCGGACGGCCCCGCCTACAAGGCGCTCGTCGTCCGTGGCGCGATCCGGATGTCCGCCCCGATCGCGAAGAAGCTCCTCGAATACGCAGACCGCGGCCTGCGCATCGTCCTGTTCAACTCCGCCATCGCCCGGGTGTACGGCACCAACAAGCCGGACAACAACGACACTCTCCTGATCTCGCGGCTCGCCGCGCTCACCGCCCACCGCAACGTCGCCACCGTGGCAACCGAGAGCGAACTGCTGGAACACCTGGAACGGTGGAAGGTCACCCCCGCAGGGCGGTACCACGTGCCGAACCTGGAGGCCACACGACGGGCCACAAAGGACACCGACTACTACTACCTCTACAACAACGGCACCACGCTGGCCGCCGCCGCGGCGCCCGGCGACACCGGGCTGCGACTGGTGAGCACCGCTGGACTCAGCACCGGCGACACCCTGACCGTCGACATCGGAGCCAAGGCCGAGCGGGTGACCATCGCGCAGATCCCCTCCCCGGCACCCGCCGCCCTGGCGCCGAACGTGACCCTGACCGCCCCGCTCGTCCAGGGCCACGCCGGCCCCGCCGCCGCGAGCGGTCCGTGGGGAGTGTCGAAGGGCGCCGTGGTTTCCTCGCTCACCGACCAACGCATCACACTGGCCGGCGACGGCGTGCCATATCTGCTGGACGCGTGGACCGGCGAGGTCGCCAGGATCGCGGAGTACGAAGCGACCGGCGGTGCCGTCACGCTCCGCCTCGACCTGGAGCCGCGTGACGCCGCGATCGTCGCGCTGGCGCGGGGCAGCTCGGCGAAGCAGGTCCATGCCGTCGACGTGAGCGCGGGCGGCGTGCGCTTGCTGGCCGGCGGCAGCCTGGTGCACCGCGCGACCGCGGCCGGTACGTACACGGTCCGCCTCTCGACCGGCACCCGGCGGACGGTGACGGTCCGCGCGGTGCCCGAGCCGCCGGCTCTGAGCGAGGGCTGGACGCTGCGGCTGGAAAGCTGGGGACCTGACCCGGCCACGAACGCCGTCGACCCGACCGTGTCGGCCAAGACCACGGTCACGTTCGCCGGCGTCCCGCTGGGCACCTGGGACCAGCTGCCGGCCACCGCGGCGCAGCTGGACACGCTCGGCGTGGCGAGCATGGCGAGCGTCTCCGGCATCGGTCGCTATACCCGTACGTTCACCCTCCCTCGCACCTGGGACCGGACCGCCGGCGCCCTGCTCCACCTCGAACACCGCGACGACATGGTCGTGCAGGTGCGCGTCAACGGGCGCGATGTCGGCGCCGTGGACCAGTTCACCGACATCGTCGACGTCAGCGGCTACCTGCGGGCCGGCCTCAACACCGTGCGGATCCAGCTCGACACGTCACTCAATAACCGCCGCGGCGTCACCGGTGGGGCTTCCGGGGCCCAGACGTACGGGCTCACCGCCGCCCGGCTCGTGCCGTTCGTACAGACGATCCTCGCCGGCTGACCCAGCGCGCTGGTGGCCGGGGCGTCCACGGCCCCGGCTACCAGTGTGTTAAGCACCGGTGGCTGGCCGATTCCGGTCATGTTTCTTGGCCCCCTTCGGCTGGCAGCCTAGGCTCAGCACACGGCCATTGAAACGTAATAATCCACCGATCCTCGGGAAGCCCAGCCACGCGCGCTGCGCGGCGGCGGCCGTGGGCCACACGTCACCACCTATCCGACCAAGGCCGGCTCCGCCGGTCTGTCTTGCCATGCCCACCGGCTCCACCCCCGAGCCGGCAGACCTCGCGACGTGGAGGAGACAGCAGATGAGAACCAGCAGAAGACCGAGACGCGTGCGGCACGGTGCGCTCGTCGCGGCCCTGGCCCTGGCCGTCGCGGCGGCGCCAGGGGCCGCCCAGGCCGGCGACCGGGAGCCGTCGGGCGGCAGCATCCTGGCCCAGTTCCGATCCCCGTCGGCGGCGGCCGAGCCGATGAGCCGCTCCTGGTGGCCGGACGCCGGCGCCGGTACCTCGAAGGCCGGCCTGGCCCTGACCGACCAGCACCTGCGGGCGATCGCTGCCGGCGGCTTCGGCGGGATGGAGATCGCGTACCTGTCCGACCAGGTCGCCGCGATCCCGCAGAGCGCCACGCTCCCGCCCGAGCAGCGCCTGGGCCAGCCCGGCATCGACCAGAACATGGCGCAGACCGCCGCCGGGCAGTGCTGCACCGACTTCAGCAACGCGCAGGCCAAGACCGTCGGCTTCGGCACCGAGGCCTGGCAGAAGACGCTCACCCAGATGTACCAGACCGCCGACTCCATCAAGGGCGGCTTCGTCATCGACCTGACGCTCAGCCAGCACTGGCCGGTCGCCTTCAACAACATCGACCCCAACGACCTGGGCCAGCATCAGAACGCGCGCACCGCGTACAGCGTCATCACCACCGACGACCTAGCCGCCAGCGGCAAGTCCGTGCCGCGGCCGGCGCAGCGGCTGTGGGACCTGGACAACGTGCCGTTCGTCTTCGTCGACCACTACACCGCCGCCACCATCGTCAAGGTCGCCTCCGTGGCGGCGAACGGCACGCCCACCTTCGCGTACGCGTCGCTGACCGACGTGTCGGGCAAGACGTCCCGGACCGGCGCCGGAACGCCGGCCGGCATCATGGACAAGGCGTGGGTCCAGGCGAACCCCGGCACCTTCACCGGCACTCTCACCGCCGGCTCGACGACCATCTCCGGCGTCAACAGCCTCAACGGCGCCCAGCGCCAGGCCGGCTCCATCCTGTCCGGTCCCGGCATCCCCGCCGGCACGCAGGTGGTCAGCGTCGGCACCGATTCCATCGTCATGAGCAACGCCGCCGCCGCCAACGCGAGCGGCGCCGGCGTCGAGGCCCGCTGGAACATCAACACCATCGACGCGGACTGGGGCCCCGAACCGCGCAACCCCCGCTTCACCGGCAAAGTGGACACCGAAGGCAACCGCCGCCGCATGGCCGACCGGCAGTACGACTACCGGACCACCATCGACCGCGCGAGCCTCGACGCGCTCGGCTGCAACGTGCCCGCTCCCGGCGCGGCGCTGGCCGCCGGCGACTGCGTGCTGTTCGGCACCTGGCACGGCGGCACCGGCCAGACCCGCTCCGGCGGCGTCAACACCGTGCAGTACAACCGCGAGTACGCGACCAGCATCTACGACTACGCGGGTACCGAGTCGACGATCGACTTCTGGGAGAACAACATCCTCGGCACCTGGAAGGACGGTGCCGTCGTCAAGCGGATGGGCAACACCAAGCTCGTCAACCTGATCCGCGACCACGCCAAGACCTACCCGCACGCCTCGCTGTTCGAGGACTCGCTGGAGTTCAGCAAGCCGACCGGCACCGGCAACTACTGGGCGCCAAAGGTGCTCAGTGAAATGTCCAGCCGCCTCGGCTACAACGCCAGCCGGTACGCGCCGCTGCTGGCCGGCGGGTCCACATTCGACACCAGCGTCGCCGGCGACCAGCTGGCGTCCAACCGGGTGACCGAGGACTGGACCGCCCAGCTGACCGACGACTTCGCCACCAACCACGTGGCCGCCTTGCAGAACTGGGCGAAGAAGACGCTCGGCTACAACTTCCGGGTCCAGGACATCGGCGGCACTGGCGTGCAGCACGCGCAGATCGCCACCGGCGTGCACGAGACGTCGGCCGACAGTGGCTCGGCCGAGAACGGCCGACACGTCGCCGGGGCCGCGTCGATGACCGGTAGCAACTGGGTGTCGGCGGAGTCGCTGACGTTCACCCGCGACTACACCAACCCGTGGGTGGACGTGGTCAAGGGCCTCAACCTCGTGTGGGCGTCCGGCGTCAACCGGCCGCAGTGGCACGGCACACCGTACAAGGTCACCTTCAACGGGGCGTTCAGCGCCTGGCCGGGCTGGGAGTTCCAGCACGGCAGCCCGACCGGCTGGGGCGCCTTCGACCCGCGGCAGGCGTACTGGTCCAACGTGGAGGGTCTTACCGACTACGTGGCCCGCACCCAGGCCGTGCTGCAGGGCGGCACCGGCAAGGCCGACTTGGCGGTGTTGCGAGGCTCCAACGAGATCTCCTCGCCCAGCCGCACCGCGTACTCGCTGCAGACACTGCTCGACGCCGGCTGGAACTACCACGTCATCGACGACCGGATGCTCGCGCTGCCGACTGCCACCGTCAAGAACGGCCGGCTCAACCCGAACGGCGCGGCGTACAAGGCGATCGTGGTCAACGGCGTGACCCAGCTCAACGTCCCGGCCGTCAAGAAGCTGACCTCGCTCGCAAAGTCCGGCCTGCCCGTCGTCCTCTACAACAGCGACATCGCGCGGGTCTACGGCACCAACCAACCGGGCAACAACGACACCGAGCTCGCCGCCGCCCTGGCCACGCTCAAGGCGACCGCGAACGTGCGCACCATCACCGGCGGCACCCAGGAGCAGCTCGACGGCACGCTCCGCACGGCCGGCCTGGCGCCCGATGCGAGCTACGCCGCGCCGGGGCTCATCACCCTCCAGCGCCGCGACAACAAGAACGACTACTACTACCTCTACAACAGCCGTACCGCGACCACCGTCGCGGCCGCGGCCGCCGCCGGCACGACCGGGCTGCGGCTCACCTCCACCGCCAGCGAGCGGGCCGGTGACCGGCTCGTGGTCGGCAGCGGCGCCACCCAGGAGGTCGTCACGATCGCCTCCGTCGCCTCGCCCGACCCCGGCGCGCCCAACCCGAACGTCACACTGACGGCACCACTGAAGTACGCGCACGCCGCCGGCGAGGCGGTCGCCAAGCGGATCGACGCGGCGGTCACACTGCGCGGCGGCGGCCAGCCGTACGTGCTCGACGCCCTCACCGGCGACGTCACGCCCGTCGCCCACTACACCGGCGGCAACGGCACCGTCACGGTGAACGTCACCCTCGACTCGCAGGAAGCGCTCATCGTGCGGACCGGCGGGGGCAGCTCCGCCGTCCACGCCACCGCGACCAGCGGCGGCACCGTCCACTATGGCGACAACGGCAAGGACATGTTCCTGCGCGCCAGCACGTCTGGCACGTACACGGTGAAGCTCTCCAACGGGCGCACGCGCACCGCGGGCGCTGACGTGCCGGCGGCTGTCGACCTCTCCGGAGGGTGGCGCCTGTCCCTCGAAAGCTGGGGGCCCAAGGCCGGCGCCAGCGACCCGACCGTACCGCTCAAGACCACCGTCACCTTCCCCGCCAACGCGCTCGGCGCCTGGAGCGCGCTGCCGGCCACCGCCGAGCAGCTCACCGCGCTGGACGTGACCGGGATGGGACAGGTGTCCGGGATCGGCCGCTACACCAACACGTTCCAGCTGCCTCGCGACTGGGACAAGCGGACCGACGGCGCCAACCTGGTGTTGGGCCACGGCAACGGCGACCAGATCACGGCGGTCACGGTCAACGGGCACCGGATCACCACGATCGACCAGATCACCAACGCCGTCGACATCGGACCGTACCTGCGCGCCGGCGCCAACACGATCCAGGTCCAGGTGGACAGCAACCTCGGCAACCGGGTCGGTCGCACCGCCCAGTCGTACGGGCTGACCAGCGTGGCGTTCCAGCCCTACACCGACGCGCCGCTTGGCGGCTCGTCCGGCAACCACTGACGTCGGTGGCCGTTCCCGGCGCACACCGGGAACGGCACCTTCGGGAAATCGCTGAGACAGGAAGGAACCCATGCACCTCAAGACACGTAGACGCACCGTCGGGGTGGCCGCGGCCGCCGCGATGGTGGCCGCGCTGGCGCTGCCGCCGTGGCAGAGCGCTCAGGCCGGCGTCGGCCGGGTCAGCGTCGGTGGCCTGACCACCGAGCATCTGGCCGACCCGCTGGGCATCGACACCGCTGAGCCACGGCTCAGCTGGATCACCGAGGCGAACTACAACGGCGCGAAGCAGCGCGCCTACGAGATCCGGGTGTCCACGAAGGACAACAACAGCGGCGACATGTGGTCCACCGGCAAGGTGAAGTCGGCCGACTCGTTCGACGTCGAGTACGCCGGCAAGCCGCTGCAGCCGCGTACCCGGTACTACTGGTCGGTGCGGGTCTGGACGGAGTCGTCGAGCGGCCCGTCGGCGTGGAGCGACCGAGCCTCGTTCGAGACCGCGTTCCTTGAGCCGAGCCAGTTCGGCGGTCGGTGGATCGGCCGCGAGTCCACAGCGGCGGCCACCGCCACGCCGGAGGTGCTGCTGCGCAAGGAGTTCACGCTCGCCAACAAGGAGATCACCTCCGCCCGGGCGTACGTGGCGGGCCTGGGCTACCACGAGCTCTACCTCAACGGCACCCGCGTCGGCGACCACGAGCTCGACCCCGGCTCCACCGTCTACGACAAGACGATCCTCTACGTCACCCACGACGTCACCAGCCTGCTGCGCCGCGGCAAGGCGAACGCGATCGGCGTCAGCCTCGGCCACGGCTACTACACCGGCTACCCGGTGCTGAAGCTGCAACTCGACGTCACGTACAAGAACGGCGCCACGGAGCGGATCGTCACCGACGGCACATGGTCCACAGAGGACGGCCCCACCACGGCCAACTCGGTGATGCGCGGTGAGACGTACGACGCCCGCCTGGAGCAGCCCGGCTGGAACGACACCGGGTTCGACGCCGCCGGCTGGGACGCCGCCCTCATCCGGACCGCGCCGGCCGGACAGCTCGAAGCCCAGGACATGGAACCGATCCGGGTCACCGGCACACTGCCCACGCCGGTGCTGCGCGAGCACGACAGCGGCGCGCAGATCTACGACTTCGAGACCACCCGGGCCGGCTGGGCGACCGTGCAGTTCCAGGGCCCGGCCGGAGCGACGGTCACGATGAAGTACGGCGAGAAGCTGCTGGCCGACGGCACCGTCAACAACAACAGCACCCTGCAGGCGTACACGTACGTCCTCAAGGGTGGGGGAGTGGAGACCTTCACCCCCAGCTACAGCTACAACGGCTACCGCTACCTGCAAGTCAACGCCCCGGAGGGCGTGACCGTGCGGTCGGTGGTGGGAAAGACGGTCAACAACGACGTCGCCTCCACCGGCGGGTTCACCAGCTCAAACGAGCTGTTCAACCGCTACCACAAGGCGATGCGGCAGTCGATCGTCAGCAACCTGCACTCGTTCCCCACCGACACACCGATGTACGAGAAGGCCGGCTGGACCGCGGACGGCCACCTGTTCGCCGACTCGACCCTGCTCAACTTCGACTCGGAGAGCTTCTGGGCCAAGTGGATGGGCGACCACGCGGACAGCCTCAACACCAGCGGCCAGCTGCCGGTCACCCTGCCCGGAACCCGCACCCCGACCGACGACCCGGTCTGGACCTCCAGCTACATCCTGGTCAACTACGAGCTGTACCAGAGCCGGGGCGAGACCCGGATCCTGTCCGAGCACTACGACGGCATGAAGCTGTGGGTGGACCACCTCGAGGACGTCATCGCCGCCACCGGCTACCTCTACACCGGCGGCACGTACGGCGACCACGAGCCGGCCGCCGGTGGGCCGGACAACCCGGACAACGCCGAGTTCCCGCGCACCGCCGACAACCGGGCGATCGGCACCGCGCACATCTACCTGACCGCGGTGCAGATGGCCGAAATCGCCCGGGTGCTCGGCAAGACCAGCGACGCGGCCGGCTTCGACGCCCTCGCGGGCACGATCAAGCAGGCGTACAACGCCGCGCTCTACAACCCGACCGAGAAGCTGTACTCGGCCAACCCGCCCGAGTACCGGCAGACCGACAACCTGGTGCCGCTGGCGTTCGGCCTCGCGCCGGAGGCGGACCGGGCGGCGATCTGCGCCAACCTCGCCGACGACGTGCACGTCGAGTGGCAGGACCACCTGGACACCGGTGCGGTCGGCACGAAGTACATCATGCCGATCCTGACCCAGTGCGGGCAGCAGGAGTTGGCGTTCAAGGTGGCCACCAACCCCACCTACCCGGGCTGGGGCTGGTGGTTCCAGACCCTGGACGGGCTGGACGTCGGACCGGAGACCCTCATCGTCGACACGATGTGGGAGGCGTGGTGCTGGTTCCCGTCGACCGACTGTGTCACCGACTCGTCCCGGTCGCACAACCACGCCTTCCGCGGCACGATCGACGACTGGCTGTACGAGTACGTGGCCGGTATCAGGTCGACCGCGCCCGGGTATCGGCAGATCCAGATCCAGCCGTACCCGGTCGGTGACCTGACCGACGCATCCGCGTACGTCACCAGCCCGCTCGGCACGGTGAGCTCCAGCTGGACCCGTACCGCCAAGGCGTTCACACTGAAGGTCGAGGTGCCGGTCGGTGCCACCGCTGAGGTGCTGGTGCCGGTGGGCGCCGGCCAGTCGGTGTCCGGCAGCGGCGGCGCGAAGCTGAAGAAGGTCAAGGACGGCTACGCCACCTTCACCGTCGGCTCCGGCGACTACACGTTCAAGGCCACGTCGAAGAAGTAACCCCTCAAGGAGGGTCGCGCCGGCCTCGACCGGCGCGGCCCTCCCGCCGATCCTCGCTCACCTCCAGGATCCGCTGGCGCAGCCAGGCATGCCCGGCGTCCCGCTCGTGGGTGGGATGCCACCACAAGGCCACCATCCGGTCGGCGGCCTCCGGCGGTGCGGGGAAGACGCGTACCCCGCCCAGTGGCTCCAGCCGGCGCGCCAGTGACTCCTGAACGATGGCCACGTGCTCGGTCGAGCTGGCCAGCAGCATCGGTAGCACCACATAGCTGGGAACGGTGACGCGGATGCGCGAGCGGATATTCCACGCCTCGAACGTCGCGGCCACCGGCGACGTACCGCCGTGGTACGTGGTGATCCAGGTCATCTGCTCCAGCCGCTGCTTGGTCAGGCGGCTCCCGACCGCCGCTCGCTCCCCGACCATGAACACCCACCGCTCGGTCCACAGGTCCATCGCGGGGAAGCCGGCGATGATTCCCCGGGGCACGACGAGGGCGTCGACCGCGCGTAGAGTCTGCTCGATGTCGCGGATGGCGGCGTCGGTCAGCGCCACGAAGTCCAGCCGCACCTCCGGCGCGTCGGTCATCGCCGGTATGAGCAGCTCGCCGAGACCCACCAGGGCGACGTCAGCGACCATGATCCGGAAAGTCCGGGTCGACGTCTTCGGATCGAACCGGGTCTCCCGCAGGAAGATCTCCTCCGCCGTGGCGAGCGCCTGCTCGACCGCACCGAGCAGGCTGGCGGCGAGCGCGGACAGCTCGAACGTGTTACCGCTGCGCACCAGCAGCGGGTCGTCGAAGTGGGTCCGCAGCCGCTGCAGCGCACTGCTGGCCGCCGGCTGCCCGACGCCGAGGCGGGCCGCCGCACGCGAGACGCTCCTCTCCTCCAGCAGCGCGCGCAGGGCGGTGAGCATGTTGAGATCGAGCCGGGCCAGGTCGTCCACGGTTGTCCAGGCTACTGTCCTGACCAGGGCATACGCCGCCAGCCCAGCGGCGAAAAGGGAAGGCATGTTCGGATGAGCTTGCGGCAGGCGGTGGCGCGCTCCGGCGCGGCGATGGCGGCCCTGCTCGTCGCGGCGGCCGGCTGCGGCGGCGAGCGGACAAGCGCTCCAGACCCGAGTGGACCGCTGGCCGGCCGGACCGTCGGCTACCTGCCGCCGAACCTGCGCAACCAGGTGTACATCGAGCTGATGAACCGGTTCACCCGGGCCGTCGAAGCCGCCGGCGGCCGGGTCGTCGTCGGTGACGCCGCCGGCGACCCGACCAAGCAGCTCCAGCAGGCACAGGGCTGGATCACTCGCCGCCAGGTGGACGCCTGGTTGGTTCTGCCGGTGGCACCGCGGGCGTTCAAGCCCGTCCTGGACCAGGCGGCGCGGGCCGGTATCGCCTCGGTGGTCGGCTCGACGCCGGCGGAGATGGGCTACGCCTCGGCACCGGCCGGCATCGGGTTCAGCGGCAGCGACTGGGCCGAGCTCGGGCGGCTCGCCGGGCAGCAGCTCTCCCAGTGCATCAACGAGCGGCTCGGCGGCCGCGCCCAGGTCGCGATCCTCGGCGGTCCACCGCTGCCGGGCCCGGTCGTCACCGAGCGGATCGCCGCCCAGAAGGCAGCCATCCTGGCCGGTTCGCCGGGCGCGCGGATCGTCGCCGAGGCCGACGGCCAGTCGCAGCGCAAGGTGTCCCAGGACAAGATGGCCGCGATTCTCCAGGCCCACAAAGACGTCAACGCCCTCACCGGTACGTCCGACGACAGCATCCTCGGCGGCGTGCAGGCGCTGCGCCAGGCCGGCCGTGACCCGGCGGCGATGTGCGTGGTCGGCATCGACGGCACCCCGGACGGCCGCAAAGCGTTGACCGACGGCACCTTCTACGCCGACGTGGTGCTCGACCACGAGTTCTTCGGCTCCGACACCGTCCAGGTGCTCACCGGCCTGCTCGCCGATCCGACCCGGCCGGGCCCCCAGCGCACCATCCCGTTCCGGGTGCTCAAGCCGTGACCGCCGCGCTGCTGTTCGCCCGGGACCGCGGCATCGTCGTGCTGTGGGGCCTGCTGATCCTGCTCATGTGGGCGCTCGGCGGGTCCAGCTTCGCCAGCTACGACAACGCCGTCCTGATCCTCAACGCCGCCGCCGTCACCGCCGTCTTCGCCGCCGGCATCGCCATCGGGGCACTCGCCGGTGTACTCGACCTGTCCATCCCCGGCACCGCGGCACTGGCCGGCGTGGTCTGCGCCCGGCAGCTCGTGGACGGCCGCGGCGCGGTGGCCGGGATCGCCGCGGGCCTGGCGGTCGGAGTCCTGGCCGGCCTCGTCAACGGCCTGCTCGCTGAGCGCGGCCTCAACCCGCTCGTGGTCACCATCGGCACCCTGTCGGTCTCCTCCGGCCTGGCGCTGGTCGTGACCGGCGGGCTGCCCGTATCCGGCTTCACCGACCTGGAGTTCCTGGGCACCGGCCGGCCGCTGGACATCCCCGCCCCGGTCTACGTCATGCTCGCCGTCTACGCGACCGGCTGGCTGTGCCTGACCCAGACCCGGCTCGGGCTGCGGCTGACGGCCGTCGGAGGCAATGCCGAGGCGGCCCGCCGCTGCGGCGTGCCCAGCTCCCGCTACCGGGTCATCGGCTTCGCCGGCGCCGGCCTCTGCGCGGCGCTGGGCGGCATCCTCACCGCCGCCACCGTGGCCCAAGCGGACGCCGTGGTCAGCACCGGCGTACTCTTCGACGCCCTCACCGCCGTCGCGCTCGGCGGCGTGGCGCTCAGCGGCGGCCGGGGCAGCCTGCCCCGGGTGCTCGTCGGCGCGCTCGTTGTGGCCACCATCGCCAACGGCCTGCTGATCCGCGACGTGCCGCCGTACTGGACCACGGTCGCCACCGGCGCCCTGCTGATCGCCGCCATCGCCGCCGACCGCGCCCTGTCCGTCGCGCTCACCCGGCGCACGCTGGAGGTACCCCGGTGACCGCGCCCGCGTTGCGGCTGCGGCAGATCAGCAAGCGGTACGGCGCCACGACCGCACTGGACCGGGTCGATCTGGAGGTGTACCCCGGCGAGGTCCTCGGGCTGGTGGGCGACAACGGCGCCGGCAAGTCCACCCTGCTGCAGGTCGCCTCCGGGGCGCACCGCCCGACCGCCGGCGAGCTGTGTGTCCAGGGCCGGCCCGTCGCGTTCGGCTCACCGCGTGCCGCCGCCGCGGCCGGCATCCACATGGTGTACCAGGACCTGGCGCTCGTGCCGACCCAGGACGTGGGGACCAACCTGTACCTGGGCGACGAGCCGTTGCGCGGCGGCCCGCTGCGCTACCTGGGCGTGTTGGACAAGCGGCGGATGCGTCGCGAGGCCGACCAGGCGCTCGCTCGGCTGGGTGTGCGCCTCGGCCCGACCAGCCGGCCGGTGGAGCTGCTCTCCGCGGGCCAGCGACAGGTTGTCGCTCTGGCCCGCGCCGCCGTCCGGGTCATGGCCGCCGGGCACGGCGTGCTGCTGCTCGACGAACCGACCGCCGCGCTCGGCCCCGAACAGTCCCGCCAGGTCCGGCAGCTCATCACCCGCCTCGCCGGCCAAGGCGTCGCGGTCGTGGTGGTGACCCACGACCTACCGCTGTGCTTCGCCGTCACCCACCGGGTCGCCGTACTCCACCGTGGACGTAAGGTCGCCGACCTGCCGACCGCGGAAACGGACCTGGACGCGGTGGTCGGTTGGATAACCGGCGCCCGTCCGCACCAGCCGTAAGTCTACAAAGGACGACGGTGTGCGTGGCCGGATCCGGCCAGAAACATTGACCATCAGAAAAACCTCGGAGCAAGCTCAAAGGGCAGCTCACATCGATCCCTTACCCCACCGGATCGTCCCACCCCAGCACGCGGTGATTCGTTCCACCGTGCCCGGGGCCCCGTACCCACGCCAAAACACGGGAGAGTCATGCAGCGCAGAGACCTGCTCAGAACCGCCGGCGCGGCCGGCATGTTGCTGGTGCTGTCCGACGGCCTGCGACCGCCTGCCGCATCCGCGTCCGGCAAGGACCGCAAGGACGACTATCGCGACCCGCCGCCGTCCGCGCGCCCGTACACGTGGTGGCATTGGATGAACGGCAACATCACCGCCGACGGCATCACCGGCGACCTGGAGGCGATGGCCCGCGCCGGCCTCGGCGGCGCCATGATCTTCGACGTCGGCACCGGCATCCCGAAGGGACCGATCGCCAGCCTCACCCCGGCCTGGTTCGACCTGGTCGACCACGCCGCCAGCGAGGCGGACCGGCTCGGCCTCGCGCTCACCCTGCACAACTGCCCCGGCTGGTCCTCCACCGGCGGCCCGTGGGTCACCCCGGACCGCGCCATGCAGCAGCTGGTCTGGAGCGAGACGTACGTCAGCGGCGGACCCGTCGACGTGGACCTGCCGCAGCCGCTGACCAACCTCGACTACTACGCCGACGCCGCGGTCATCGCCTTCCCGTCACTGACCGGCGAGACAAGCGCGTTCGCCCAGCGGCTCGCCGCGGTGACCCTCGACGGCCAGCCGGTCGACCGGTCGCTGATCACCGACTACAGGATCGACACCGCGGTGCCGGTGCGCCCCGCCGCCGGGCAGCCGGCCCACCTCGTCTTCGACTTCGGCCAGCCGTACCAGGCACGGGCGGTCTCCGCGCACGTCTCCGCCGCCGCAGGCATCACCCTCGAATCGTCTCCCGACGGCCAGACCTGGACCGCGGTGGCACCGCTGGCCAACGGCGCGGCATTCGGCCGCGGCGCCGAATACCCAGCCATCGCCACGTTCGCCCCGGTCACCGCCCGATACTTCCGGCTGGTCGTCACCGGCTCGGTCGACATCCGCGAGGTCGACATCGCCGCCGCCGACCGCGTCCCCAACTGGCCGCAGAAGTCGAACGCGCAGCGCAGCACCAACCTCCCGCAGGATCTCAGCACCCGCACGGTGGCCGGCGCCATCGACTCCAGCAAGGTCATCGACCTCACCGACAAGGTCCGCGACGGGCACCTGACCTGGACCGCACCCGCCGGCGACTGGACCATCCTGCGCCTCGGGCACACCCCGACCGGCCGCCAGCAGAACGCCTCCACCGACACCGGCCTCGGCCTGGAGATCGACAAGTTCAGCGCCGCCGCGATCGACTTCCACTTCGAACGGTTCTTCGGCCCCCTACTGGAGGGCATGAAGCCACTGCGGGAGCGGGGCATGGCCGGCGCCCTCGTAGACAGCTACGAGGTCGGCATGCAGAACTGGACCGGCGAGTTTCCCGCCGAGTTCCGCCGCCGGCGCGGCTACGACCTGCTGTGCTACCTGCCCGCCATGACCGGCCGGTACGTGGACAGCGCCGAGGTCACCGAACGCTTCCTGTGGGACCTGCGGCGCGCCCAGGCCGACCTCATGGCGGACGCCTACTGGGGCCGCTTCCACGAGCTGTGCCAGCAGCACGACATCGTCTCCTACACCGAGCCGTACGGCAGCGGACCGTTCGACGAGAACCAGGCCGGCTCCCGCGTCGACGCCACGATGGGCGAGTTCTGGCTGCGCACCGGCAACCACGTCGAGCACATGAAGCTCGCCGCCTCGATCGCGCACATCCACGGCCAGCCGGTCATGGGCGCCGAGTCGTTCACCGCCCGGGCCGAACACGCCAAGTGGAGCGAGTACCCGTACGCCATGAAGGCCATCGGCGACCTCATGTTCGCCTACGGCCTGCAACTGGTCATCTTCCACCGGTACGCGCACCAGCCCGGCCACCCGGACGTGGTGCCCGGCATGACCATGGGCCCATGGGGTATCCACCTGGACCGCACCAACACCTGGTTCGAGAAGGCCGGCCCGTGGCTGACCTACCTGGCCCGCTGCCAGCACCTGCTGCGCCAGGGCAAGTTCGCCGCCGACCTGCTCTACTTCACCGGCGAGAGCTCGCCGGTGGTCACCCGGGTCAAGGGGGTACCGGACGACGGCTTCGATCTGCTCACCCCCAGGCCGCCCGACGGGCACGAGTACGACGTCTGCGACACCGAGGCACTGCTGTCCCGGGTGCGGATCGAGGGCGGCCGGATCGTGCTCCCCGACGGCCAGCAGTACCGGGCGTTCGTGCTCCCCGACGGCACCGACCAGATGTCGCTGGCGGTCGCCGAGAAACTCCGCGACCTGGTACACGACGGCATGTGGCTGGTCGGCGCGCCACCCGCCCACGCCTACGGTCTCAAGGACAAGGAGCAGCGTGAGGCGCGGCTGCGTGGCCTCGTGCGGGAGCTATGGGGCGACCTGGACGGCAAGCGGCGTACCGAGCGGCGGGTAGGCCGCGGCAGGGTGATCTGGGGGCAGTCCCTACGGCATGTGCTGGACGCCCTCGGCCTACGCCCGGACTTCTCGTACACCGCCGCCAGCCCGGACCCTTCCCTCAGCTACCTGCACCGCACACTCGACGGCGCCGACATCTACTTCGTTGCCAACCAGCACCGGCGGGTCGAGGAACTCGTCTGCACGTTCCGGGTCAGCGGCAAGCGACCCGAACTGCTGGACCCCGCCACCGGCGAGATCACCCCGGCAGTCGTGTACGAGACCGGCGGCGGCCGCACCACGCTGCCGTTGCGGCTCGACCCGTCCGGCTCGGTGTTCGTGCTGTTTCGGTCCAGCACGCGCGGCGACGCGGCGTCGGCGATCATCCGCGGCGGGCGGCGGCTGCTGAGCACGCGTCCGTTCGGCGCGGCGGATCCGAAGCCGTACCGCAACGTGCGGAACACCTTCACCGTCACCGCCTGGGTCAAGCCGGAGACCGAGACGACCGTCGGCGACGAGAGCACCACCGGCACCGCCGGCGCCAGCGGGATCAGCTTCGTCAACTACCCGCCCGAAGGCGACACCCTCTACGGCGCCGGGCACGCCGCGTCCGGCCTCGCCGTCGGCCGCAACGTCATCGCCGTGTACGAGCATGCCCGCGACCACTTCCCGGCCGTGCTCGTCGCCCGCGTGCCCGTACCCGGCTGGAACCACATCGCCGTCGTCTACCAGAACGGCGTGCCGTCCCTGTATCTCAACGGCACCCTCGTGAAGCAAGGGCTGGCGACCGGCCGCACCGTCCACCCCGGACTCGGCTCGCCGTCAGATCGGGCGTTCACCCCCTTCTTCGAGGGTGACGTCGCGGCGCTCGAAGTCACGTCGAATGCGCTCAGCGCGGCCGAGATCGGCCGCCTGGTCGCCGCGGGCCTGCCCGCGCCCGACGAGCCGCCCGAGCTTCAGGCGGCCACCGGCGGCCTGCTCGTGTGGCGGAACGGGCGGTACACAGTGGAGCGCCACGGACGCGACGGCGCCCTCGACGTGACCGGCATCGCGCCGGCACGACAGGTGACGGGGCCGTGGCTGGTGGCCTTCCAGGAGAACCGCGGGGCACCGGCCCAGGTCACGCTCGACCAGCTTGCCTCGCTGCACCACCATCCGGACGCCGGCGTGAAGTACTTCTCCGGCACGGCCGCCTACCGCACGACGTTCACGCCGCCGTCAGGCCCGCGCGGCGGCGACCGGCGGGTCTTCCTGGACCTGGGCCGGGTCGAGGTCATCGCCGAGGTATCCGTCAACGGCCGCGACCTCGGCCAGGTGTGGAAGCCGCCATACCTTGTCGACGTGACCGACGCACTGCGGTCCGGGCCGAACGCGCTCGAGGTGCGGGTGACCACGCTGTGGCCCAACCGGCTCATCGGCGACGAACAACTCCCACCCGAGTACCAGTACGTGCCCGGCAGCCAGGGCAGCGGCATCGCGGCGATCCCGGACTGGTACATCGCCGGCCAGCCCAAGCCGGGTGGCGCCCGGATCACGTTCACCACCTGGAAGCACTACTCGGCCGACTCGCCACTGCTGGAAGCCGGCCTCCTCGGCCCGGTCACCCTCCGCAGCGCGGTACACAAGCGGGTCTAGCGCCTCACACCGGTGGCGGTCGCGCCCCCAGCGCGCCCGCCACCGTGGCCAGATCCGGTCATTTCCTATTGCCTGGATTACTCACCGGCCGCGATGGCCCATAATCTGGCCCGCGCCGCGCAGCCCGTGCCGGGCCAGATGTATCGCGTCGGCGCCTTCTCCGCGACCGTTCTGCGTCCAAGCGATAGAGGCTCGAACCAGTGACTTCTTCCGCGCCCACCGAGCCGAAGTTGATCAGGCGGCGCGCTGTGAACGTGCCCGGGTCCGTGCCAATGCGGTCAGCGCGGTCTCGTCGGCGTCGGGCAGAGTGCCCAGGTAGCCCTCCGTCGTGCTGAGGCGGACATGTCCGAGGCGCTCCTTGACAACCTGGATGTCCGCGCCGCCGGCAAGCAGCCAGGAGGCGTGGGCCCGGCGAAGGTCTTGGATCCATACCGACTCGCGGCCTGCGCCAGCGCGGGCGCGACCCTTTCCGGTCCTCAGGGAGACGGACGTCCGGATCCCTGCACGTCCCAGCGCGGGGTACCACACGTTGATGCGGAACCAACCGCGGGAGATGTGGTCGTGCTCCGCGGCCGCCTTCCGCGGTTGACGTGGCGAGTCCTTTCCTGCCGCTCGACGTTGGGCGCGGTAGTCGGCGAACGCTGCCCGGCAGTAGGGACGCCGGCACTTTCCAGCAGTATATGCCGACAACGTACCGTGGAGATACTGTCGACCTCGGTCATTGGGATCGGTGAGCCCTAAATCGCCGTCGACCGGATCTGGCCGCTTCGGAGCGGAGGGCTCAGCCCACGCCCGGAATAGAAGGTCGGTTGGCTGTAGATCTCGTTCCTGAATGTGTGCTTCAAGTTTGAGGAGGATATGGCGCGCCAACTTCAGCCTGCGCGGTGTCTTATCTTTGGGATAGGGAACGACCAGGAGTCGCTTGCCTTCCGGGTGAAACTTGGGATTCACCTCGATAACGACCCGTGTGACGGTGAGAATGCCGGTACGGAAGTCGATGTCGGAGACGCGCAACTCGGTCAGTTCGCCCCATCGCAGGCCGCTCTCGATGTCCGTCTCCACCAATAGGCGAGCAACCTCATGTTCGAGCGCCGAGTAAATATCGTCGAAAGTCTCCGGCGTAATGATAGAACGCTTGCGTTCGGGAACGGTCGGAAGCTTTACGCCGCGGCAGGGCTGGATGAACGTCACCTGATCTGTGAAAGCTGTGGTGAAGACAGCGCTTAGGATGTAAAAGACGTTGCTGAGAGTCTTGCGGTCCATCCCGCGATCTGCCTGCTCGGCAATCCATTCCCGGACCTGGTCGGGCATAATCTCCGCCATGCGCATCGGGCCAAACCATTCCATGATGTGCTTGTCGAGTTGGTAGGCGTAGCCCTGACGTGTGGTCAGCTCCATGACGTGATTGGCAACCAGGTCTCGCGGACGTAGTCCTGGAAACGCTGGCGTCCGCGGCGTGGGTCGCCGATCCGCCCCTCGGCGAGCTTGACCTCAGCTCGCCGCCACGCGGCGTTGGCCTCCTTCTTGCTGCCCAACGGCGGCTAGGCTGCCGGTAACGATGTGGGACTGCCGCAGGGCTCACCATCCGCGCTGTGCGCCATGACCGGTGTCCTCGACCGCGACACGCCGGTCGGTCCAAGACACCCGCGCTGCTCGTGCCCGGCTCCGTCCTCGGTGCCCGGCGCAGCGAGTTGGCCGCTCTCGATGTCGCCGACCTGAGCTTTGCCGAGGAAGGCGCTCAGGTCGGAGTCCCTATCTCCAAGACCGACCGGACTTCCGGGGGCCGCATCTGCTCGATGCCCCGACGGCGCACACATCGGTGATGTGCCTGGTACACGCTACGCAGGCGTCGCTGACCGTGCTCGCCGAGCACAGCTTCATCGGAGGGCTCGGCCGGGCGATCACCAAGCAAGCAGTTCGGGGTTACCTGACCGGGCACTACGACCGGTCCGGCTCCAGCAGAAGATCTCCGCAACCTGGCGCGTCCTGCGCGGCCTGGCCGCCTTCGCACCGTGCGGCTCGTACCTCGATGCCGCCACCAAACACGGCCAAGACGCGCTCGCCGTGCTCAAGCGGTTGTTCACCACCGGCCCGTGGATGCCCCAGCGTCCTCAAGCTGAACACGTACGGTGACTTCAACCCAGGAGCGACGCTTGTCGTCTCTGTACCCGAGGTTGCGCGAGCCCGGGAATGCGGCCGGCGGCCGAGCGCCGGGCGCATGCCATCGTTCGATCCACATCACTGGCCGGGGCCGCTGTCTTGCCGTGTCACCACCAGCAAGTTGGGGATCACGGCGATGGGGATGCCACAACTTCTCCTTTGGTGTTGCAAAGGAAAGCAAACCTACCTTGTCGGGCTGACCGGTGAAACACTCGATCAGGATTCCGGAGAGACAGGGTTGGTGCGGATGCAAACCGTGGTCATCGGCGGGGGCATAGTCGGCCTGACCACCGCTTATCACCTGGCTCGCGAGGGCGTGCAGGTCACCGTTCTCGACGCGCGGGCGACCGGGCACGGAGCTTCCGACGTCAATGCCGGATGGATCGTGCCGGCCGAAGCGGCACCGGTGCCGGGGCCGGGAGTCGTGCTGACATCCATGAAGTGGATGCTGCGGCCCGACAGCCCGCTCTACATCCGCCCGTCGCTGCACCCGCAGTTCCTCTCCTTCCTCTTCGGGATGTGGCGCGCGTCGAACGCGCGCCGCCAGCGAGCCGGGTTCGCCGGGCACCTCGCGCTCGCGGAGAGCACCGTGGAGACCTTCGACGACTACCGCGCCGACGGCATGGACTTCGAGATGCACTCGACCGGCCTGCTGATGGCGTTCACCCAGCGCGCGAACCTCGACCACCACCTCACGCACCTCGACCTGGTGAAGAAGTACGGCCTTGAGCCGACCGTGCTCGAAGGCGACGACGTGCGGGTGCACGAGCCGCTGCTCTCCGACGCGGTGCAGGGCGGCCTGTTCTTCCCGAAGGAGCGCCACGTCGACCCCGGCACCCTGGCGCGCGCGCTGCACCGCCGGCTGGTCGATCTGGGCGCCGACCTCGTCGAGTACGCACCGCTCACCGCGGTCGAGCGCGACGGCGACCGCATCACCGCGGTCCGCTCGCACGAGCGCACGTTCTCGGGCGACGCCTACCTGCTGGCGGCCGGTGCGTGGACGGGGCCCCTGTCGCGGCAGTTCGGCGTCCCGTTGCCGGTGCGCCCCGGCAAGGGCTACAGCGTCGATGTCGAACCGCTCGCCATGCGCAGCGCGACGAACCTGTCCGACGCGAAGGTCGCGGTCACGCCGCTCACCCGCAACCTGCGGCTCGCGGGGACCATGGAGTTCGGCGGCCTCGACGAGGACATCAACCAGGTGCGCGTCGACGCGATCCTGCGGGCGCCGGCCATCTACTTCCGCGACTGGCAGCCCCCGGCGACCCCGCCGAAGCCGAGCGCGGGCATGCGTCCAATGACCCCCGACGGCCTGCCGATCATGGGTCGCCTCGGTCGTCTCTCGAACGGCTTCGTCTCCACCGGCCACGGGATGTTGGGCGTCACCCTCGCCCCCGGCAGCGCCGCCGTGATGACCGAGCTGATCCTGCACGACACCGCCTCCCCGCGTATGGCCCCCTTCACCCCCCGCCGCTTCCGCAGCGCCCGTTGAGTCACGAAAGGACCACCATGACCACCCGCCGCAGCGCCGACCTCCATGGAATCCTGGCCGCCGTCCCGACGCCGTTTACCGCGGACAACGTGGTGAACGAGGACGGCATCCGTGCGTTCGCCGAGCGTCTCATCTCGGCCGGCATCCACGGCATCGTCTCGACCGGCACGACCGGCGAGTTCACGACGCTGACCGATGCCGAGTACAAGCAGGTCATCGAGGCGTACGTCCGTGCGGCGGACGGACGCGTTCCGGTGATCGCCGGAGTCGGCGCGATGTCGACCGGGAAGGCGATCGAGCTGGCGCAGCACGCCGAGAGGGTCGGGGCCTCGGCCGTGATGCTGGTGCCGCCGTTCTACGACCCGCTCGATTTCGGGACCCTGAAGGTGTTCCTGCGCGAGGTCGCCGAGAGCATCGCCCTGCCGATCGTCTACTACAACGTGCCCGGCGCGACCGGCATCCGGCTCTCGGCCGCAGAGGTCGCGGAACTCGGCGACATCCCCGGCATCGACTACCTGAAGGACACCTCCGGCGACGCCGTCGCGCTTGCGGGCCTGCTCGCCGGCTACGGCGATCGCATCAAGGCGTTCAACGGATGGGACACGCTCACCTTCTTCGGCATCGCGTCCGGCGCCGAGGCCTCGGTGTGGGGTCTGGCCTCGGTCCTGCCCGAGCAGGCGGTGCGGCTCTGGGACGCGCTCGCCGTGCGGAAGGACCTCGACGAGGCGCGTGCGCTGTGGAAGGACCTCTGGGCGGTCAGCGACTTCCTCGAGTCGGTGAACTACGTCGCCGGCATCAAGGGAGGGCTCGAGCTCGTCGGCCACCCGGTCGGCGATCCCCGTCGCCCCATCCAGCGTCTGTCCGACGAGGACCGCGCTCGGTTCACCGCGGTCCTGAAGTCGGCGGGAGCGATCTCCGCATGATCCCCGTTCTGGAGACCGTTGAGGTGCACGCCGAGGGCGAGCCCGGACGCGTCGTCATGAACGCGGGGGAGTTCGTCGTCGGGGCGACGATGGCCGAGCGCCTCGCGTACTGCCGCGACAACCTCGACGACGTGCGCAAGTTGCTGCTGCGTGAGCCGCGCGGCTACCCCGGCCTGTGCGGGGTCTTCATCGTCCCGCCGGTCGAGACGGGGTCGCACTTCGGGATCATCGTGCTCGAACAGGGCGGGTTCACCCCGATGTCGGGCAGCAACACCATGTGCGCCGTCACCGCCATGCTCGAATCCGGGATGATCCCGGTGCGGGAGCCGGTCACCGAGGTGCAGATCGACACGGCCGTCGGCGTCGTGCAGGCGGTCGCGCGCGTGGAGCGCGGCCGGGTCCGCGCGGTCACCGTGCTCAACGTCCCCGCGTTCGTCGTCGACCTCGATGTTCCGCTTGAGGTGCCCGGCGTCGGGACCGTCCCGGCCGACATTGTCTTCGGCGGCCAGTTCTTCGCCCAGGTGCGCGCCGCCGACCTCGGCGTCGAGCTGGTGCCCGAGAACGGCCGTGAGCTGGTCCGCCTGGGCGCGGTCATCAAGCTCGCCGCATTGGAGCAGATCACAGTGGTACACCCGGTTAACCCCGAGATCAATAGGATCAGTCTGGTCATGCTGCACAGTGGCGACCGGCAGCCCGGCCGCGAGGACCGCAACACCGTCGTCGTCACGAACGGCGAACTGCGGGCTGACGACCCGACGACCTGGACCGGCGCCCTCGACAGGTCGCCGTGCGGCACCGGGACGAGCGCCCGCATGGCGGCGCTCCACGCGCGGAGCCAGCTCGCGATCCTGGAGGACTTCCACCACCGCAGCATCGTCGGCAGCGAGTTCGTCGGGCGCCTTCGCGGTGTCGCCGAACTGGCGGGCCGCCCGGCGGTGCTTCCCACCATTACCGGTGGCGCGTGGGTGACGGGCCGCGCGCAGTGGTCCGTCGATGACGCCGACATCTTCCCCACGGGCTTCACGGTGGGCGACATCTGGTCGCCCCGGCCCGCGTGAACGGAGCTCAGATGACCGAGATGCAGTTTCTCGCCGGCGCGCGCCGTGCCGGCTCGGGCGACCGGACGATCCCGGTCTCCGACCCCTCCACCGGTGAGGTGATCACTACGTACACGCCCGCGACCGAGCGGGACGTAACGGATGCGATCGCCGCGGCCCGTTCCGCCGCCGGCGAGTGGGGCCGGGTTCCGCCCGCCGAACGCGCCGGGGTGCTCAACCGAGCGTCCCGCATCCTCGCCGACCGGGCCGTCGAGGTCGCCGCGGTCGAGAGCCGCAACGCCGGCAAGCCGATCCGCCTCGCGACCGAGTTCGACGTGCCGGGCACGATCGACAACGTCGAGTTCTTCGCGGGAGCCGCACGGCATCTGGAGGGAAAGGCGGCGGCCGAGTACGTGCTGGGGATGACGTCGTTCATCCGGCGCCAGCCGGTCGGTGTAGTCGGCTCCATTTCGCCGTGGAACTATCCGCTGCAGATGGCCGCCTGGAAGATCCTGCCCGCCGTCGCGGCCGGCAACGCGATCGTGCTGAAACCCGCCGAGATCACCCCTCTTACGACGGTACTGCTCGCCGAGATCTTGACCGAGGCCGGCTTGCCCGCCGGTGTGGTCAACGTGGTATCCGGGCCCGGTTCGGTCACTGGGACGGCGCTGCTGCGGGCTCCGGGAACCGATATGCTCTCGTTCACCGGCTCCACGAGCGTGGGGCGTATCGTGCAGCAGGCGGCGGTCGAGGGCGCCCGGCGCGTGCACCTTGAGCTGGGCGGCAAAGCGCCGTTCGTGGTGTTCAACGACGCCGACCTTGAGGCCGCGATCCACGGCGCTGTCGCCGCGAGCCTGGTCAACGCGGGCCAGGACTGCACGGCCGCGACCCGCGCGATCGTGCACAGCTCGCTCTACTCGGACTTCGTCGCCGGCGTCGCGGAGCTCTACGCCACGGTCCGCATCGGCCCGACCGACGACCCCGCGACCGACCTCGGCCCCGTGATCTCGCCGGAGCACCGCGCACGCGTTTCCGGCTTCATCGAGCGCGCCCGCGCGGAACGCCGCGTCTTCGGCGGAGAGCTCGTCGACGGCCCCGGCTCGTATCTGCGTCCAGCCCTCATCGCCGACGCCGACCCGGTCGACGAGTGGTTCCGCGAAGAGATATTCGGTCCCGTGCTGACCGTCACGCCCTTCGAGAGCGAAGCCGAGGCGATCGCTCTCGCCAACGACACCGTGTACGGGCTCGCGGCATCTGCCTGGACCCGGGATGTCGGCCGCGCCATGCGGGTGACGCGCGACATCCAGGCCGGCTGCGTCTGGGTCAACGACCACATCACGATCGTCAGCGACATGCCGCACGGCGGGGTGAAGCAGTCGGGCTTCGGCAAGGACATGTCCGACTACTCGCTCGACGACTACACGACGGTCAAGCACGTCGCGATCGACTCCTCCGGCGTCGCGCGCCGGCCGTGGCACCGCACCGTCTTTACCGACACCAGCGCGGCGGGATGAGACAGACTCGATCCAGACCTGGCGGGACGGAGTGAAGTGACTGGGAACGAGCCGGCGTGGGCCGAGCGCTACGGGGCGGTGCAGCGCCTCGCCGACCTCGACACGCTCGTGCTCAATCCCAGTGTGCATCCGCGCTGGGTCTCGCCCTCGCGGTTCTGGTACGACCGGGCGACCCGCGCCGGTGCCGAGTACCGGCTGGTGGACGCGGAGTCCGGCGAAAACACCCTGATCGCGACCCACGCATCCGTGGTCGCCGCCCTGGGCACAGCGCTGCGGCGGGACCTGCCGCCGGACGCCGTCATCCTGCGATCCCTCGATGTCGACCTCGACCCGCTGCGCCTGCGGTTCGGCTACGCCGGCCGCAGCTGGCACTTCGACCCGGCGACGGCATCCCTCGCTCAGGATGCCGCGCGGCCCGCGCCGACCTGGGCGGTCTCCCCCGATGGCCGGCGTGCGATCTCGGTGCGCGACCACGACCTCTGGGTCCACGACCTGGTGAAGGGGACCGAGAAGCGCTTGACCTCGGACGGCGCCGAGGACGACGCGTACGGGATGGGTGCGTCCCGGATGCGTTCGGTATACGACAAGTACGGGCTGCGCGCCGCGCCCGACGGGATGTGGTCCCCCGATTCGCGGCTGTTCTTCACGCTGCAGACGGACGAGCGCGAGGTCCCGGAACTGCCCGCCACCACGTACGTCCCCGCCGACGGGCTGCGTCCGACGGTGCACCCGAACCGCACCAGCATGCCGGGGGACGCGCACGTGACGGAGTTCCGCCTGTTCGTGCTGGATCCGCTGACCGGTGCGCAGTTCGAGCCGGAGCACTCCCGCATACCGGCCAGCCGGATGAGCGACACCCCGTTCGCCGCCGAGACGGTGTGGTGGTCAGCCGACGGCGGGACCGCCTACTTCGTCGACCTGGAACGCGGGGAGCGCGCCGCCCACGTGCGGGCGTTCGACGTCGCCGCCGGCACGACGACCACGCTGTTCTCCGAGACCTCGGAGTTCGCGCTCGAGCTGAGCGTCAGCCTGTACGACCCGGCGCTCATCATCCCGCTCGCGGAGTCCGGCGAGGTCATCTGGTACTCGGAGCGCACCGGCCGCGGGCACCTCTACCTCTACGACCTCGCCAGCGGCGAGCTGGTGCGGGCTCTGACCCAGGGCGACTGGCAGGTGCGCGAACTGTTGCGCGTGGACCCGGTGCGGCGCGAGGTGTCGTTCCTCGCCGGGGGCATCGACCCCGCGGAGAGCCCCTATGTGCGGAAGGTCTGCGTCGCCGGACTCGACGACGGGCGCGTGCGCGTCGTCTCCGGCGAGCCGGGCGACCACCGGGTCTGGCGGCCGCGCTCCTGGGACATCGCCGTGCTCTCGCGCACCACCGGCGCCGACATCGGACGGATCAGCGGCTTTTCCCCCGACGGCGACTACTTCGTCGAGACGGTCGGAGACGTCGACCGGCTGCCCCGCTCGGTGCTGCGCCGCAGGACAGGCGAGGAGATCGCCGTCCTCGAGACCGCCATCGGCGACGGCCTGCCGGACGACTGGCGGTGGCCGGAGCGCGTGACGGTCCCCGCCGCAGACGGGTCGTTCGAGCTGCACGGCCTGCTCTTCCTCCCGCCCGACCCGGACCCGACACGGAGCTATCCCCTGGTCGACCTGGTCTACGGCAGCCCGCAAGAGTCGCTCGTCCCCACCGCGGCATTCGTCGACTACCCGACGGCGTGCACCTTCGTCGAGGCCGCGGGGTACGCCGCACTCGGGGCGTTCTGCCTCGTCCTCGACGGGCGTGGCACGGCGAACCGGGAGCGTGCCTTCCGGCAGGCCTCGTACGGCGCCCTGCAGGACGTCTCGAATCTCGACGACCACCGCGCGACCATCACGGCGCTCGCCGCCCGGCATCCGATCGACCTCGACCGGGTCGCCATCACCGGGTTCTCCGGCGGCGGCTATCTCGCCGCGCTCGGCGCGCTGCGGCACGGCGACTTCTTCTCGGTCGCCGTCGCCGCCTCTGGCAACTTCGATCCCCGCCTGTTCTCCCACGGGTTCGGCGAGCGCTACCAGGGCCCGTTCGACGCCGCCGGCTACGAGAGGGCGGCGGCGAAGACGTACGCCGCGGGGCTGCGGGGGCATCTGATGCTCATCCACGGGCTCGAAGACTTCGGCGTGCATCCCGCGCAGCTGTTCCAGTTCGTGCAGGCCCTCATCGACGAGAACAAGGACTTCGACCTCGTCGTGCTGCCCAGCGCCGGTCACGAGGTCACCGGCTACGGGATGCGGCGGCGGCTCGACTACCTGGTCACGCACCTGTTCGGGTCGACCCCGCCCCAGCCGGTGCGCATGCTCGACACCCGCGGCATCGTGATGGCGAGCGAGCACGCCGACGCGGAGCTGCTCGCCTCGCTCCACCTGGCGGAAGGACGGATCGGATGACCCTCGACGACGCCTACTGGCAGGGACCGTTGCCGCGGCCGCTCTTCGACGACTTCGACATCGAGATGGAGGTCATGGTCCCGATGCGGGACGGCGTGCGTCTCTCCACGGATGTCTATCTCCCGCGCGGGGCCGAAGGTCCCCTGCCGACAGTGCTGGTGAAGACCCCGTACGACAAGGACGTCGGCGAGGGCTCGGTCCGCACGAAGTGGGTCGACTACTTCGCGCGCCAGGGATACGCGGTCGTCGTGCAGAACGAGCGCGGGTTCCTCTTCTCGGAGGGCGTGTTCGTCGACTACCTGGCGGGTGCCGGGACCGACGGCCCGGACACCGTCGCCTGGATCCTCCAGCAGCCGTGGTCGAACGGCCGGGTGGGCACCATCGGGTGCTCCAGCTCCGGCGAGCATCAGTGGCCGATGGCCTCGGCGAACGCGCCGGGCCACGTCGCCATGGTGCCGGGTGCGTCGGGGACCGCGGTCGGCGACGTGCCGGGCAACGACACCCGCGGCGCGTTCTACAAGGGCGGCATCCCGATGCTCTCCAACTGGGCGAACTGGTACGGGCGCCTCGCCCCGACCGAGAAGCCGGTGATCCCGGCCGGTGCCACGCAGGAGGAGCGGCAGCGCATCCGCAAGTACTTCCAGTTCTCGGCGCGCAAGGGCTGGGCGCCGGACACCGCGGAGCAGCTGCGCCACCTGCCGAGCAAGGACGTGCTGAGCAACGCCGGGGCGCCGGTGTCGCCGTTCGATCGCTACATGACCCGCACGCCCGCCGACCCGGCGTGGAACGAGGTCGAGCTGATCGGCGAGGGCGACGAGCCGCGCGTCCCCGCCCTGCACATCAACACCTGGCACGACCTCGCCATCGGCGAGACCACCCGGCTGTTCAGCTACCTGCAGAGTCTGGACACCCCGGAGCAGTACCTCATCATCGGCGGCGGGCCGCACTGCGCGATCTGGCAGGAGCTTCCCTATGAGCTCACCAAGAAGACCGCGAAGGAGATGTTCGCCGGCTTCACCACCACCGAGATCGACGCCATGCCGGCCCCGGACATGCGCGACTTCGTGTTCGGCGACCTGAAGCTCGGCGACGTGCGGTACCGCGGCGTGGACCACGGCTACCCGAAGCTCTACCTGGCCTGGTTCGACAAGTGGGTGCGCGGCACCGAGAACGGCGTCGCGGACATGCCGAAGGTGCAGCTCTTCGTGATGCACCAGGGCTGGATCTCGGCCGAGAGCTGGCCGCCGCCGGCCGCGGTGCCGACCACCTTCCACCTGGTCGCCGACCCCGAGGCCTGGCGCCGGAACGAGGCCGGCGGCCTCCGGACCGACCCGTCTGCCGAGGAGTCCGAGGACTCCTACGTCTACGATCCGATGAACCCGACCCCGAACCTCGGCGGGGTGCTCGGGTTCAACGCCGCCCTCGATCAGCGCCCGATCTCGGCGCGACGGGATGTGCTCGTCTACAGCACGCCGCCCCTTGAGCAGGCGATCACGGTGGTCGGGCCGGTCGAGGTGACCCTCGATGTCTCCACCTCGGCGCGGGACACCGACTTCATCGTCCGACTCGTCGATGTGCTCCCCGACGGCACGGCGATCAACCTCGCCGACGACGGCTTCCGGCTGCGCTACCGCGCCGGGTTTGACCAGGCGCAGCACGCCGAGGAGGGCGAGGTCTACCGGATCACCCTGCCGAACATGGTGACCGGCAACCGCTTCCAGGAGGGCCACCGCATCCGGCTCGAGATCTCATCGAGCAGCTTCCCGGCGTACGAGCGCAACCTCAACACCGGCGGCGCGAACTTCGACGAGATCGAGGGCGTCGTCGCCCGGAACGCGGTGCATTACGGAGGCTCACGGGCGTCGAGCGTGACCCTCCCGGTGATTCCGGACTAGCCATCGTCGGCGTCGCGGCGGATGGGCTCCGCGACGCCGCGCATGTGGCGGACGACCCGGCGCAGGAACTCCCCGGTCGCGGGGGAGACGCGGGTTCCGCGTCGGGTGATGATCGCGAAGACGTCGTACATCGGCGGGTCGAAGCTGCCGGTCGTCAGGTTTGCGGGGAACACCGGCGATCGTGTGACGGCGCTCGGCACGTAGGTGGTCGCGAGGCTGGCCGACGCGAGCTGCAGGGCGGTGTCGAGGTGCTCGACCTCGAACGGGAACTCGAGGCGGATGCCGGCTGTCTGCGCGCGCTCGGCCAGCTGGCGGCGGGTGGGATCGTGCTCCGCATACTGCGCCTCGTAGAGCACGAGCGGGCTCTTCGCCAGCTGCTCGATGCTCAGCGGGCGCCGCGTGAGGTCGGGATCGGAGCTGACGATCAGCACCTCGTCCCGCGCGATCGGCTCGACATCGATGCCGTCGTCGTTGACCGGAAGCACCACCAACGCGGCCTCGAGAGCACCGGCCCGCACGGCATCGGCGATCTCGGAGGAGTTGCGCCCACGCAGCCGGAGCCGCACCGCCGGGTGGGCGGTCGCGAAGTCCCGGATGAGCGCCGCGAAGCCGTAGTGCGCCGGAGCGCCGAACGCGCCGAAGGTCACGGTCCCGCCCAGCAGCGCCCGCATCCCCGCGACGCTGCGCTGCGCCTCCTCGGCCGCGGCGACCACGCGGCGGGCGTGGGGGAGGAACTCCTCGCCGGACTGTGTGAGTCGGATGCCTCGCCCGAGGCGGACGAACAGGTCGACCTTCAGGAAGCGCTCAAGCTGGCGGATCTGCTCGGCGACTGCCGGTTGGGTCACCTGCATGCGTGCCGCGACGGCGGTGAACGAGCCCAGATCGGCCGCACCGAGAAAGTAGAGCAGCTGCCGCAGAGTCAAAAGCAATCCTTGGGTTTCAGGAAGGAAAACAAAGCTACCACCGGAGTCGGGGGCGTGCCAGACTCAACGAAAGCCCTGGTCAGGTGGCACCGCTGTCGGAGAGAGAGTCGGATGAAGCCGGATCCATCGAATACCGCGGTCGTCGCGGGGAGCCACAACGCGGAGATCGGCCTTCCGGCGGCGTGGGAGATCCTCGCCGCGGGCGGCAGCGCCGTCGACGCGGTCGAAGCTGCGACCCGGCTCGTCGAGGACAACCCCGCCGACCATTCGGTGGGCTACACCGGCTACCCGAACCTCCTGGGCGAGGTGCAGCTCGACGCCGCGATCATGGATGGCGCGAACCGTCGTGCGGGCGCCGTCGGCGCGATCGCGGGGTACCGCCATCCTGTGACGGTCGCGCGCGCGGTCATGGAGAAGCTACCCCACACGTTCCTGGTCGGTGAGGGTGCCGCCCGGTTCGCCTCCGAGATCGGCATGACGCCGGAGGACCTGCTCACCGACGAGACCTGTGACATATGGCAGAAGGGAGTCGACGGCATCCTGCCCGGCAAGCTGGAGATGTTTCGCGGCCCGCTGGCGCAGCTCACCGCGCTCGCCGCCGACCCGGAGCACGTTCATGGCACCGTCAACGTCGTCGCCCGCGACGTGCACGGGCACCTCGCCGCCGCGGTCAGCACGAGCGGCTGGGCCTGGAAGTACCCGGGCCGCATCGGCGACTCGCCCATCGTCGGCGCCGGCATCTACGCCGACGACCGGTACGGCGCCGCCGGTTGCACCGGACTCGGCGAGGTGTCGATGCGCGGCGGGCTCGTGCGCGACGTCATCTCGCGCCTCGCCGCCGGGCAGCCGCTCGTCGACGCCGGCCGCGCCGCCATCGAGGACCTGCTGCCGATCGCCCTGGAGTTCCCGGACTCCGCCGTCATGAACATGGTCGCGATGACGCCGGAGGGCGAGGTCGTCTCGTTCACGACCGCTTCATCCCTTGAGTACGTCTACCTGCGCGACGGGATGTCGGAGCCGGTGCGCGCCCAGAGCGTCACCGTCGACTGGCCCGGCGTCGAACTCGGACGCTGACTGTGGCGATCGTCCGGTTCATCGTGCGACGGCTGCTCGCCATGCTCGTGCTGCTGTTCGTCATCTCGTTCCTGGTGTTCTCGCTGCTCTACCTCGCGCCGGGCAGCGCGATCGACGTCCTGCTGAAGAACGTGCCGCGCAACCCCGAGACCGTCGCGGCGCTGACCGCCAAGTACCACCTCGACGAGCCGTTCATCACGCAGTACTGGATCTGGCTGCAGGGCGCGCTGCGGCTCGACTTCGGCGAGTCGATCCAGACCACGCTGCCCGTGACCGGCGAGATCCTCGCGCGGCTGCCCGTCACGGTGTTCCTGGCGATCTACGCGTTCGCCATCGAGATGGCGATCGGCCTCGGGGTCGGCGTGCTCGCGGCGCTCCGGCAGCGCAGTGTTGCCGACCGCGGCCTCGTCGCGCTGACCGTGGTCGGCCTGAGCACCCCGGCCTTCGTCAGCGGCGTGTTCCTGCTCTACGTGTTCTCGGTCGCGCTGGGCTGGTTTCCGGCGTTCGGCGCGGGCGAGGGCTTCCTCGACCGGCTGTGGCACCTGACGCTGCCCGCCTTCTCGCTGGCGATCGTCGGATCGGCCTTCGTGGTGAAGCACGTCCGGGCGGCCGTGCTCGCGGTGCTCGACCAGGACTACGTGACGTTCGCGCGGGCTCGGGGAATCAGCCGGTCGAAGGTGCTGTTCCAGTACGTGCTGCGCAACGCGATGATCCCGATCCTGGGTGTCAGTGCGATGGTGCTCGCCTTCCTGCTGATCGGCGCCGTGTTCATCGAGGTGACGTTCTCGATCAACGGCATGGGCTCGCTCGTGGTCAAGGCCGCGAACTCGCAGGATCTGCCGATGATCCAGGGCGTCGCGATCTTCATCGCGCTAATCGTCATGGGCTTCAACCTGCTCGCCGACCTGGCGTACCTCGCGGCCGACCCGCGGGTGCGGAACAGGACCCTCGCATGAGCGCCCGTACCGAGGTCGTCTCGCTGATCGAGGCGCCGCGGACCCGGCCGAACGTGCTCGTGGTCGTCACCTTGACGATCCTCGGGCTCATCGTGCTGCTCGCCGTCTTCGGCCGTCTGGTCTCGCCGTACGACCCGATGCAGCAGGACCTGGGACTCGGACTCTCGACGCCGTCGTCCGAGCACTGGCTCGGCACCGATGCGCTCGGCCGCGACATCCTCTCGCGCATCCTCGCGGGCGCGGCCAGCGCCGTGGTGGGCCCGTTCGTCATCGCCCTCGGCGCGATGGTGCTCGGCAACGTCCTGGGCCTGCTCGCCGGCTACCGGGGCGGCCGGATCGACTCGATCATCATGCGCTGGGTCGACCTGACCTTCTCGCTGCCGGGAACGCTGGTCGTGATCGTGGTGGCCGGGACCTTCGGCGGCAGCTACTGGCTGGCGGTGGTGTTGCTGATCATCCTGGTGGCGCCAGGGGACGCCCGCATCATCCGCGGCGCGACGCTTGAGCAGGCGCCGCGCCCCTACGTGGAGGCGGCGAAGTCGATCGGCGTCTCCGAGCCGCGCATCCTGCTCACCCACATCTGGCCGAACGTCGCCCCGGCGGCGATCGCGAACGCCAGCATCAATTTCGCCGGGTCGCTCGTCGCGCTCGCCGGGCTCTCGTTCCTCGGCCTCGGCGTCGCCGCCGGGACTCCCGACTGGGGCCTGATGGTCGCCGAGGGCCGCAGCCTGCTCTTCGTGAACCCGGTCGCGGTGCTCGCCCCGGCCGCGATGATCGTGCTCACCGCGACGATGGTGAGCATCGCGGGTGACTGGGTCTACGAGCGGCTGTCGAGCCGGGGGATGTCGCGATGACCGGGCTGACCGTCGACGGACTGCGCGTCGTCGCGGGCACATCCGGGCGCATGATCGTCGACGACGTGGACCTGTCCCTCGCGCCGGGCGAGTCGATCGCCATCGTCGGCGAGTCCGGCAGCGGCAAGTCGATGACCGCGAAGGCGCTGATCGGGCTGCTGCCGCGCGGGATCCGGGCCGAGGGCGACGCGAACTTCGCCGAGGTCGACCTCATGGCCCTGGACGAGAACGCGTGGCAGCGGGTGCGCGGCTCCCGCATCGGGCTGATCATGCAGAACCCGTTCACGATGCTGAACCCGGTGTTCCGCGTGCACCGGACCATCGAGGACTCCCTGCGTCCCGAGGACCGGTCCCGCATGACCCGTGCGCAGCGGCGGCAGGACGTCGTCTGGCGGCTCGCCGAGGTCGGGATCACCGACGCGAGCGTCGCCGACCGGTACCCGTTCCAGCTCTCCGGCGGGATGCGGCAGCGCGTCGCGATCGCGGCGGCGCTGGCCCGCGAGCCCGAGCTGCTGATCGCGGACGAGCCCTCGACGGCGCTCGACGTGACGACCCAGCGCGATATCCTCGCGCTCATCAAGAAGCTGCAGGTCGCGCGCGGGATGAGCCTGATCCTCATCACCCACGACCTCCGGATCGCGTTCTCGATGTGCGATCGCGCCTACGTCATGTACGCGGGCGTGATGGTCGAGACCGCGACGTCGAGCGAACTTGAGCACGAGCCGCTCCACCCCTACACGCAGGGTCTGCTGCTCTCTGAGCCCCCCGCCGACCGGCGGATCGCGGAGCTCGTGGCGATCCCGGGCTCCGTGCCGCCGGCCGATCAGGTCGCGACCGCCTGCCCGTTCTCGACGCGGTGCGCCTGGGCGAAGGCCGAGTGCCTCGTCGGGCGCCCAGCACTGAGCGAGGTCGAGCCGGGGCGGCTGAGCAGGTGCATCCGCATCGACGAGATCCGGGGCGAGCTGCGCGAGGTGCGCTCCGCGGCCGAGGCGGAAGCGGTGGAGACCTCCGCGACGGAGCCGGCGACCGCGCTGGTGGTCGTCACCGACGCGCACAAGGAGTTCCGTTCCGGTCAGCGGACCGTGACCGCGCTCGGGTCGGTGTCCATCCGGCTCGGAGAGGGGGAGGGGGTCGGACTGGTGGGAGAGTCCGGCTCGGGCAAGACCACCCTGGGGCGCGCGATCGCGGGCCTGGAGACGCTCACCGGCGGGACGATCGAGATCGACGGGATCGACGCATCCGACTGGTCGAAGCTGTCGGCACGCGACCGCAAGAAATTGCGCGGCACGGTGCAGATGATCTTCCAGGACGCGTACTCGTCGCTCAACCCGACCCGTTCGATCGGCTCGGCGCTCGCGGAGGCGATCTCGATCCGCGACCCCTCCGCGCGGAACATGTCGCAGCGGGTGGGCGAGCTGCTGCACTCGGTGGGCCTCGAACCCGAGTACGCGCAGCGGAAGCCCGCGGCGCTCTCCGGCGGCCAGCATCAGCGCGTGGCGATCGCGCGTGCGCTGGCGGTGCACCCCAAGCTGCTGATCTGCGACGAACCCGTCGCCGCGCTCGACGTGTCGGTGCAGGCGCAGGTGCTCAACCTGTTCTCGCGCATCCGCGAGGAGCACGGGATCGGGTACCTCTTCATCACCCACGACCTGTCGATCGTGCGCCAGGTGGTGGAGCGGGTGTATGTCATGCACAACGGCTCGGTGGTCGAAGCCGGACCGGTCGACGACGTGCTCGGCACACCGAGTCACCCGTACACGCAGAAGCTGATCGCCTCGGTCCCGTCCGCGGAAGCCGGCTGGCTGGGGGAGGGCTGACATGGTGGAGTACCAGGGACTCGAACCCCTCGAACCGCAGCTGTCGCCCTCGGCTCGGCTGCGGTACGAGTTCGCGCAACGCCGGGAGACGGGGTACGACCCGTCCGGCCTCGAAGCGCGATTCGCCGCGCTGCCCGCCGACCCGCCCGCCGCGATGGTCTGGGAGATCTTCGACGCCCTCGACGATCTGCCCCGGGACCCGACCTGGGCGTTCGAGGAGCCGGACAGCCACGACGACATCGTCGCCGCGCTGCCGGCGGACGACTCCCCGCCTCCGTCATCGGATGCCCGGATCGAGGATCGGGTGCACGGCGGCTGGCTCGGGCGAGTCGCGGGATGCAATCTCGGCAAACCCGTCGAGGGCGGCAAGACCTGGACACGTCCCGTCATCAGGCGGTACCTGGAATCGGTCGACGCCTACCCGCTGCGCGACTACGTCCCGATCGAGTCCGACCGGTACGGCGAGCTCTGGTTCCGCGATTGCTGGACGGAGACCGCACGAGGCCGGATTCACGGCTCGGCGCGCGACGACGATCTCGACTACACGATCATCGGGTTGCATGTCCTGGAGACCTACGGCCGGGAGTACACGGGCTCGGACGTCGCCGCGGAGTGGCTCTCCCGCCTGCCCGTTCTCCTCACCTTCACGGCGGAGATCATCACGATCGCGAACCTGCTCGAGGGCGTTCGGCCGCCCGCGACAGGCGGCTACCGGAATCCTCACCGCGAATGGATCGGAGCGCAGATCCGGGCCGACATCCACGGGTTTACGAATCCGGGGCGTCCCCGCGCGGCGGCCCTGCAGGCGATCGAGGATGCGACGCTCTCCCACCGCGGGAACGGCGTGTACGGCGCGATGTGGGCGGCGGCCCTGGTCGCGGCCGCCTTCACGGCCGATGGCCCGCGCGATGCCGTCGTCGAGTCGCTTCGTCACATCCCTCCGCGATCCCGGCTCGCCGTCGCTGTGCGCGGGGTCCTCAAGTCGTACGACGCGGGCCTCGGATGGGATGCCGCGCTCGACAAGGCGGATGCCGAACTCGGCCACTACCACTGGGTGCACGCCGTCAACAACGCCGCCGCGGTCACGGCAGGCCTGCTCTGGTCGGAGGGGGACTTCACGACCGCGATTGGCCTCACCGTCCAGGCCGGGCTGGACACCGACTCGAACGGAGCCACGGCCGGATGCGTCGCCGGCGTGCTCACCGGGGCATCCGGCATTCCGCGTCACTGGGTGGAACCGCTCGACGATCGCATGCGCAGCGCCGTGCTCGGATACGACGGATCCCGCATCAGCGAGCTGGCCGCCCGCACGACCCGGATCGCCCTGAGCTGACCGCATGATGCGCCGGATCGAGGGTGGAACGCTCCTGATGGGCTCGGAGGAGTTCTATCCGGAGGAGGGCCCAGTCGTCGAGGTCGCCGTCGCCGCGTTCGAGATCGACGAGACCGCGGTGTCCAACGCCGAGTTCGCCCGGTTCGTCGCCGAGACCGGCTACGTGACCGTCGCCGAGCGGCCTCTGGACCCGGCCGAGTTCGACATCCCGGAGCCGGCGGGCCGGGCTGCGGGGTCGCTGGTCTTCACCCCGACTCGCGGCCCGGTCGATCTCGGTGACTGGCGTCAATGGTGGCGGTGGGTTCCGGGAGCGCAGTGGCGGCATCCCCGTGGACCCGGGAGCACGATCGAGGGGATGGGCGACCACCCGGTCGTGCAGATCGCGTTCGACGACGCCGTGGCCTACGCGGCGTGGGCGGGCAAGCGACTGCCAACCGAGCCGGAATGGGAGTGGGCGGCGCGCGGCGGCCTCGTGGGCGCACGATTCGCCTGGGGAGACGATCCTCAGGAGCCTGACGCCCTGCGCGCGAACACCTGGCAGGGCAGGTTCCCATACCTGAACACCGGGGCGAACGGCTGGATCGGGACGGCTCCGGTCCGCTCGTTCCCGCCGAACGGCTACGGGCTGTTCGAGATGACGGGCAACACCTGGGAGTGGACGGACACGACATGGTCCACACACGAGAGCGCAGACGGCTCCGGACACTGCGGGTGCGGGCCGGACGCGACCAGCGGCGACCGGGTGCTCAAGGGCGGCTCGCACCTGTGCTCACCGGACTACTGCCTGAGGTACCGCCCGGCCGCGCGCTCGCGGCAGAGCGTGGACTCCGCGGCCACCCACATCGGATTCCGCTGCGCGCGATCGGTCCGGGGTGCGATGTGACCGGCGAGAAGTGGCGCTCGCGGCCGAACGTCGTCGTGATCCTGCTCGACGATCTCGGGTTCGCGGAGCTCGGGTGCTTCGGGTCGAGCATCGCCACGCCCGCCATCGACGCCCTCGCGCGCGACGGGCTGAGGTACACCAACTTCCATACGACACCGTTGTGCTCGCCGACCCGCGCCAGCCTTCTGACCGGCCGGAACCATCACGCCGTCGGAATGGGCATGCTCGCCGACGCGCCCGCGCAAGCACCGGGCTACACCGGACGGATCCCCCGGTCGGCGGCCACGGTCGCCCGCCATCTCCGCGATGCCGGCTACGGAACGTTCGCGGTCGGAAAGTGGCACATCGCACCGCGTGACGAGTCGGGACCCGGCGGTCCCTTCGATCGCTGGCCCCTGCGGCTGGGGTTCGACCGGTTCTACGGGTTCATGCGCGGGCTCACCGACCAGTGGTTCCCCGACCTGGTGCGCGACAACTCGCCGGTTGACGTGCCCTACCGGCCCGAGGAGGGCTACCACCTCACCGAGGATCTCGTGACCGAGGCCCTGGCCATGATGCGGACCCACCGCGCCGCGCGGCGAGACGACCCGTTCTTCCTCTACTTCGCGCCCGGCGCGGTCCACTCGCCGCATCAGGCGCCCGCCTCCCGCATCGAGCGCTACCGCGGCGCCTTCGATCACGGATGGGACGTCGAGCGCGAGCGCCGGTTCCAGCGGCAGCTGGAGCTCGGAGTGATCCCCACGGGAACCGTCAACACCGAGCGGCCGCCGTCCGTGCCGGCTTGGGATGAGCTGGGCGAGGACGCGCGCCGCGTGTTCGCCCGGCAGATGGAGGTCTACGCCGGCTTCCTGACCCACACCGACGAGCAGATCGGCCGGATCGTGGAGTACCTCCGGCTCAGCGATCAGCTCGATGACACGGTCATCTACCTCACGTCCGACAACGGGGCGGCGCACCATCCCTCGCGAGCGGGTACCTGGGCCAAGTTCCAGCCGAACGACGTAGCGACCATGCTTGAGCACGTCGACGAGTTCGGCGGTGTCGGAACGCACAATCACTACGCCCGGGGATGGACGTGGGCAGGGACGACTCCGTTCCGCTACTGGAAGGGCTACTCGTGGCTGGGCGGGGTGCGTACTCCGCTCATCGTGCACTGGCCGTCGCGGATCCGCCGGGACGACGATGCGGCGAGACGGCAGTTCGTCCACGTCGTCGACGTCATGCCGAGCATCCTGGAGGCTGCGGGCGTCTCGCCCGATCCGTCCGTCGACGGGGTGGATCAGCAGGCCATCGACGGGGCGAGCATGCTCTCCACGATGGATGACGCGTCGAGCCCGGCTCCGCGGGACACCCAGTACTTCGAGATGCTCGGTTCGCGGGCGATCTACCACGACGGCTGGAAGGCGACCACGGACCACCTTCCGTTCCCGCAGATGTGGGAGCCTCCGATGGAGGGCAGCGTCGATTTCGCGAAGGATCATTGGGCTCTTTTCGACCTGGGCTCGGACTTCTCCGAGGCCGTCGACCTCGCGGACGCCGAGCCCGATCGCCTGGCCGGCATGGTCGGACGCTGGGAGGCTGAGGCCGAACGCAATCAGGTCCTCCCGATCTCCGACAGCGGGGAGAGACCCGACTCGATCCGGTCCCCGCGCGACGACACGAGACCGCGCGAGGTCTATTTCGCCGGAAGCCAGCCGGTGACGACGTCGGACCTGCTCGCCGGCTCCTTCGAGCTCACCGCCGAAGTGGTAGCCGGCCGCGAGTCGTCCGGGGTGCTCTGGGCACACCACCCGAATCCGTACACCTTTTCGACCCGGCCGATCTGGTCGTGTCACGTGGTCGACGCAGTGGCCATCCTGACGTTCGGGTTGACCGGCGAGCACCGCATCCGGTCTTCGCTCCCGATGACGGAAGGGCGGCACACGCTGGTGGTGAGGTTCCGCCGCGAGGCGGACAGCGCACGAGTGACCGTGAGCCTCGACCGAGAACAGGCGGCGCAACTGTCCATCCCGCAGCTCCACGTACCGCCGGTGCGGCAGCTCTACATCGGCCGCGGGGTTGGCGTCCGCTGGGACGATTTCGATCCGTCACGCGGATTCCACGGCACGATCGTCCGCGTCACCGTGGAGCGAACGCCGGCACCCACGTCATAGCGAATCGGCGATTCACGCGGTCAGCCCAAGGGTTTGCTTGTGGCTGCACAAAGAAGAGTGGTCTACCTCACCCTCCGGGGTGCATGTCACCGTTGCTCAACTGATTCTTTCCCTTCAGAAATTGGACTCCGCACCATGAGAACTCGTTTCACAACCCGTGCACTGCTGCCCGCGGCGGTGCTGTCGGTGGCGCTCGCCGCGGCTGGCTGCGCCGGCTCTACCCCGTCGTCCACGGCCGACAAGATCCGCGTCGGCGTCGTCGGACTCGACTTCTCCAACATCGACCCCGGCGTCGGGTTCGCTCGTCAGGTCGACGCGTTCATGCTCGAGACCCTGATGAAGCTCAGCCCGACCGGCGAGGTCGAGCCGAACCTCGCGGAGTCCGTCGAGCAGACCGACGACGTCACCTACGTGTACCACCTGCGCGACGACGTGAAGTTCTCGAGCGGTCGCGCGCTCACGGCCGAGGACGTCGTCGCGTCGATCAACTACGAGCGCAAACCGGAGTTCTCGGAGTCGTTCCGCTACAGCGACATCGCCGACGTCAAGGCGCGCGACGACCAGACCGTCGTCGTGACGCTGAAGGCCCCCACCGCGAGCTTCCAGTACGTCTTTGCCCTGAACGGCTATATCTTCGACGCACAGCACCAGTCGAAGAACGCGAAGGACTTCGGCAAGCCCGGCACCGGCGTCATCGGTACCGGCCCGTACGTCCTCGACGAGCTGGACTCGACCAACGGCAAGGCGACGTTCACGGCCAACCCGGACTACTGGGGCGGCCAGCCGAAGATCGCCACGGCGACCCTGCAGGGCTTCGCCGACGAGAACAGCGAGGCGCTCGCGTTCCGCACCGGCGAGCTCGACGTCGTGTTCCCGAGCGACGTCCGCTCGTTCGAGGCGACCGCGGGCACCAAGGTGACCTCGGTCCCCGGAACCCGTCAGGGCATATTCTGGATGAACGTCGGCGTCGCCCCGTGGAACGACGTGCACGTCCGTCGCGCTGTCGCCTACGCGATCAACAAAGACGACATCATCAACGTCATCGGCGGCAACGCCGTGGCGGACTCCACCCTGATCCCGCCGGCTCAGCTGCTGTCGATCGCGAGTCAACAGGAGGTGGACGCGCTGATCGGCTCGCTACCGACCTACAACTTCGATCTCGACAAGGCGAAGGGCGAGCTGAGCCAGTCGGCGTACCCGCAGGGCTTCAGCGCCGAGCTGAAGACCCCGTCGTACGGCGGCTACGTGGAGACCGCGCAGGCGATCGCCGGGCAGTTGAAGAAACTGGGCATCGACATCACGGTCACCGTGCAGTCGGAGGCGCAATACGAGAACACGTTCTCCAAGCCACACTCCGAGGTGCCGATCTCGTACACCTACTTCAACAACCGCACCCCGGACCCTGGCGGCATGCCTCGTCTGGCGCTCCACAGCTCGGCGACCGCCGTCGGCCAGAACAACTTCGCCGACTACGTGAACCCCAAGGTCGACGATCTGATTCACAAGGCCGACGCGACCACCGATGCCGCCAAGCGGTTCGGGTACTACTCGGAGCTGCTGAAGATCGTCGGCGAGGACGTGCCCTACGTCCCGCTGTACGCCGGCAACATCAACGTCGCCCTGTCCGGCGCGTTCGAGTGGAAGGACTTCAGCGCCTTCTCGAGCGACGTCACGCCGTACATCCTGCAGATCTCGCCGAAGTAGGCGGATCGCAGGTGTACGGCAGCGGCGCCGCCGTCCACGAGACGAGACGGGCCGGCGCCACTCACGTGGGAGGGTGAGCAGATGACAGCGCGCGACGCCGGCGAGGGTCTCACCGAGAGGTACCTGACCCTGCGCGACGGTCGATCCATGCGGGTCGTCGAGGGGGGAGCGCGGGGTCCCGCGCTGTTCTTCGAGTGCGGGCTCGGCAATGCCGCGGGCACCTGGATCGGCGTCCAGCGGATCCTCGCGGCGAGCTGCCGCACCCTGTCGTACGACCGGGCCGGCCTGGGCGGGAGCGACGTGTCGCCGCAGTCGCGCACGATCAACGCGATGGCCGGCGACGCGCTGCGGGTCCTCGACGCCGCGGGGATCGACGAGCCGGTCGTCCTCGTCGGACACAGCTGGGGCGGTCCCATCATCCGCCTGATCGAGGAGCGGGCGCCGGGCCGGGTGACCGGGCTGGTGCTGGTCGACCCCACGTTCTCGGCGGTGTTCGGCGACCGGTCGATGCGCGGCGTCCGCGCCATGTACGCGCGCTGGCAGTGGGCGTCGCAGCTGGGATTCCGACGGCGGCTGCTCCGCCCGTTCGCCGACGGCCGGTGGCCCGAGTACACCCCGCACGACCTGGCCGTCGCGCTGGAGGATCAGCTGACCGTGCGGGACCTGCGCACCGCGCGGCGCGAACTCCGCGAGCTCTACCGCTCCCGCGAGGTGGTCGCGCGCCTCGAATCCTCTCCGTCGTCGGTGCCCATCCGATTCCTGATCGGGATGCGGCGGGTGGAGCCGCTGCGCAGCCTGATGGCCGCCGAAGCAGCCCGCATCGCCGCGCTGAGCCCGCAGGGCGAGAGCGTCGAGATCGAGGACTCCGGTCATTCGATCCAGCAGGAGCGGCCCGGACGCACTGCGCAGGAGATCCTCCGGTTCGTGGCGGAGAACGCTACGACGGCATCCGGATCAGCGAGCTGACGGCGCGGACCCGGCGGCTGGTCCAGGACTGAACCGCGCGAGATCGCCGAGGCGAGCGAGCTCTGCCCCGGCGATCTTCTGCGCGGCGCGGATGAGGAAGTTCAGCTTCTCGATCCGCTCGCCGGATCGCGGCGCACCGTTCTTCTGGAACGGCGCCTGCAGTCCCACAGAGAGATCCATGACGATGTCGTCGACGACTCCGCCCGAGCGCCCGGAGGGGGTCGAGAGAATCCCGTTGCGCCGGGCCAGCTCGTGAGTGTCCAGGGCCTCCGAGATCGTGCCGACCTGGTTGGGCTTCAGAACGAACCCGTCGATGGCTGCTTCGGCGATCGCCCGCTCGAGCCGATCGCGGTTCGTGACGATGAGGTCGTCGCCGAGGATCAGTGTCCGGTCCAGCACCTGCTTGGCCAGCGTGAACCCGGCCCAGTCGTCCTCGTCGAGCAGGTCCTCCACGAAGAGCAGGTCGTGGTCGAGGCTCAGGCGCCGCACGCGCTCGATGAGCTCGGCGCCGGTCACCTCGGCATCCGCGTAGCGGTAGGTGCCCCGCTCACGGTCGTAGAACTCGCTCGACGCGCAGTCGAGGGCGAACGCGACCCGTCCCGCGTATCCGGCTTCGACGACCGCGTCCTCCATCAGGGCGAGCACGACGCCGGGATCGCATGACGGTGCGAGGTACCCGTACGATCCGCCCACACCGGGCGGCCGGGCGGCGAAGCGGGTGAGCACTTCCCCGAGCACGGCGAACAGCGTCACCCCCATCTGCACCGCCTCGTCGATGTCGCGGGCTCCGACCGGCACGACCAGGAACTCGTTGAACGGCTGCACCACGTCACCGGCGCGCCCGCCGTTGATCATGTTGAACGCCGGTACCGGGATGCTGCGCAGCGGTTCGCGCGCGATATGGCGGTAGACGGGCTGGCCGGCTTCGTGGGCCTGCGCCCGCAGGAACGCGACGGAAGCGGAGTAGACGGTGTTGGCCCCGAGGCGGCTCTTGTCGGACGTGCCATCCAGGTCGATCAGGATGCGATCGAACCCCTCCTGGTCGACGATGTCCCTGCCAATGACGGCCGGCACGATCTCGTCGAGCACATTGCGCACCGCGGCGTGGACGCTGAGCCCCCGGTAGTCGCCCGGATCGCCGTCGCGCAGCACGACCGCTTCGTGCGCGCCCACCGTCGAGCCGGTCGGAGCGGCACCCCGGCCGAGGTGCCCGGACGCCGTCACGAGGTCGACCTCCACCATCGGGCGCGCCTTGCAGTCCAGTACCTGGCGCGCGATGACCTCGGTGATCCGGGTCATCGCGGGCTCCCCGGCACGTAGAGCACGTTGAGGTCGCAGAGGTTGGTGCCGGTGTTGCCGGTCCGCACCGCGTCACCCACCTTCGAGAGCGCCTCGTAGGACGAATGTCCGCGCAGGTGCGCTCGCAGATCGACGCCGAGCAAGCGGGCGCGATCCGCGGTCGTCGAGTCGACGAGAGCTCCGGCCGCAGGCGAGGTGCCGTCGGTCCCCTCCGAATCCATCGCGTAGAGGGCGGCGCCGTGAATGCCGCCCGCGGCCAGCGCGAAGCCGAGTGCGAGCTCCTGCGACGGTCCGCCACGCCCTGTTATGCGGTCGTGCTCGCGGATCCAGGTGACGGTCTCGCCGCCGCAGACAATCACGCAGGGTGCGGCGAACGGCCGCCCGGTGGCGTTCACCTCCGCCGCGATCGCCGCGAGGAAGGCGCCCGCATCGCGGCTCTCGCCGGTCAGCCCGGTCGTCAGTACGTGGACGGGGAGCCCTTTCGCTCGAGCCGCGTCCTCGGCCGCCGCGGCGAGGTCGGGCAGGCTGTTGACGAGGAAGTACGTGCATCCGGATGTCGCGGCCGGGGTCTCCGCCTCCGGGCCGGCAGTGGCCAGGAAGTCCAGCACGCTCCGCGGCAGGCGGTCGGCGAGCTCGTAGTCGCGGATGGTCGCCAGGGCGTCGGCGAACGTGGTGCGGTCCGGTCCGATCGGTGTGCCGTGGTAGCCGGGATCTGGCTCGGCGATGTCCTCTGTGCCGGGCCGCCCGACGGCGTCGGAGATCGCGATACCGATCAGCTCCGCGCCGCGCGCGCGGATGCGCTCGGCGAGCCGTCCTCCGTTGACCCGGGAGATGTGCCTCCGCACCGCGTTGATCTCGGCGATGCCGGCACCCGAGGTGAGCAGGAGTTCGGTGGCGACAGCCTCGTCGCGGACGCTGATCCCGTCGACCGGGGCGTTCATCAGTGCCGAGCTGCCTCCGCTGATGACGGCGATGAACAGATCGTCGGGACCCGACGCGTCGACGAGGTCGAGGACGCGCAGCGCTGCCGCATGGCCCCGCCCATCGGGGATCGGGTGGCCGCCCACGTGCACCTCGGTGCGATGGAACCGATCTGAGTCCTCGGCGATCTTCACGATCGCGATCCCGCGGGTGAGCCGATCGCCGAGCACGTGGTCGACGGCCATGGCCATCGCGTTGCACGCCTTGCCGGCGCCGATCAGGTAGACGTTGCGCTTCGTGCGCAGATCCCACTCCCGGCGCCCGATGCGCAGCAGATCCCCGTCGAGGGACATGATGGAGCGGATGCGGTCGTACGAGTCCACACGAGCGAGCGCGTCCTCGACGATGTCGAGCACCATCGCGCGGGACGTCGCGTTGCCGGTCGCCCGCAGCTCGTCGTGATTCCGGATCTTCACGCGTCGCCCCACAGCTCCAGGGCGGTGCCGATCCCGCGCTCGCGCGCCGAGGCCAGCACGCAGTAGGCCAACGCGACGTCGAACACCGCCATCCCGCAGGAGATGAAGACGGTGCGTCCACGAGGTGGCGAAGTGCCCGCCGCGATCACGGTTCCGAGGTCCTCGGAGTCGTCGAGCTGCGGCAGGCGCCCCTGATCGATGAGCCGGTAGAGCGGCCCGCCCATGGTCGCCCCGTAGGCGGCGTCGAGGTCGGGGGAGGCGCGGGCGTCGGCGACGTAGGCGTGATGGAGCGGGATGTGGTCGTAGACGAGGCGCGACTGCGTCCACAGCTCGTCGTTGGCCTGCATCGGTCCGCTCAGCAGGATCACCGCCTCGCGCGTGAACCACTCGCTCCGCACCTCGAGCGGGGCGGCGCGGGATGCGGCGACGGTCACGACGTCGGCACCGTGCACCGCCTCCTCAGCCGAGTCGGCAACGCGCGACGCGAGACCGTGCTCGTCGCCAAGCCAGCGGGCGAACTCCTCCGCCTTGCCGCGGCTGCGGTTGTGGCAGACGACGTCGGTGAATGAGAGCTGGGACAGCAGGGCCGCGACGGCGGCGCGGTTGACGACCCCGCATCCGATGACCGCCAGTCTGCGGGGAACTGTCGGGACCAGGTAGCGGACGGCGACGCCGAGAACGGCACCGGTTCGCACCGCGCTCAGGCTGTTGGCGGCGAGGAGGGCGAGCGGCTCGCCGGTGCCGCGATCGTTGAGCATCACGGTCAGCACAGACCGGGGCAGGCCCGACGCGGGGTTCGCGGCGTTCGAGCCGTACCACTTGATGCCGCAGACGTCGAAGCGGCCCCCGAGGTAGGCGGGCATCGCGACGAAGCGCCGGTCGGGGCCGGCGACCGGCATGTTCGGGAACGGTGACGTGGGCGGGAAGACGAGCCCGAGGCCATGGCTGTTGCGGTTCGGGCCGCCCATGAGGAAGTCGCCGCTGTGCAGCAGCCGGAAGACCTCGTCCGCGATGTCCACGCTGCGCGCGGCATCCCGGACCCCGGCCGCGACCATGTCGTGCTCGGAGAGGAACAGGAACTCGGTGCGTGGCATGTTCCGAGACTCGCCCAGGCGACTCTCCGAGTCCATCGCACATTTACGCCGGATATCATTCGGAGAAATCGAATGGATGGTGTTGCGAGTGCTGAACGCGAATCGCCTTGCGCTGCTGGATGAGTTGGCGCGATCCGGGACGGTGCACGCCGTCGGCGGTGCCCTCTCCTATAGCCCGTCCACGGTGTCGCAGCAGCTCAAGGTGCTGGAGCAGGAGGTCGGGGTGGCTCTCGTCGAACGGGTCGGGCGGGGCCTCGTGCTGACGCGCGAGGGCCGCGCGCTCGCCGAGCACGCACGCGACATCCTGGCGCGGATGGAGGAGGCCGAGTCGGATCTCGCGCGACTGCGCGGTACGGCCGCCGGTACGATCCGCGTCGCCGTGTTCCAGACCGCGGCACTCTCGGTGTTGCCGACGGCGCTCGATCTGCTGGCCTCGTCTCATCCCAAGCTGCGTGTCGTGGTCAGTCACATCGATCCGGCCCGAGCTCTGCCGGCACTGGCGGCGCGGGAGCACGACATCGTTCTCGGCGAGGAGTACCCCGGACGTCCGGTCGCCCGTCGGGCCGGGATCACGCTGGTGCCGCTGTTCGAGGATCCGCTTGTGCTTGTCGTCTCCCCCGGCACCAGACACGAGTCGGTCGGTGAGCTGATCTTCGCGCGGGCCTGGGTCATGGAGCCCGAGGGCAACGACGCGAGGCAATGGGCGGTGGCGGCGTGCCGGGACCTGGGCGTCGAGCCTCGTGTCCAATACGAGTCCCCCGATTTGCTGGTCCAGGTGCGCCTGGTCGAGACCGGACACGCGATCGCTGTCGTTCCAGAGTTGCTCCTTCGGAGAGAGCGGCCCCGCGTCGATCGACTTGAATTTCCGGGCCGTCCGTCCCGTTCTGTGTTCACAGCGCACCGGGCGGCGGCAGACAGCTCACCTGCGGTTACCGCCGTGACGGAGGCGTTCGCGCAGTCAGCTCTGAGCCGCTAGCGCTCCGCGACATTTTGTACCAGTAACAAAATGACAATTGTGCCAGCACTGCGTGTAACGTACTGTCCTCGGCATGGCGAACCGCATCCCGCACTGGATGGACGGCGCGGTCCGCGCCGGCACCTCCGGCCGCACCAGTCCTGTGTTCAATCCGGCCAGCGGTAAGCAGTCCGGCGAGGTCGACCTCGCCTCGGCCAGCGAGGTCGCGGCAGCCGTTGCGAGCGCGAAGGCGGCGTTCAAGGCGTGGCGCAGCGCGTCGCTGTCGAAGCGTTCGGCGGTGCTGTTCGCCTTCCGCCAGCTGCTGCTCGACGGGGCCGACGAGCTGGCCCAGATCATCACCGCCGAGCACGGCAAGGTGCTCGCCGACGCGCACGGCGAGATCGCCCGCGGGCTGGAGAACGTCGAGTTTGCCTGTGGCGTGCCGCAGTTGCTCAAGGGCGGCTTCAGCGAGCAGGCGGCCACCGGAGTGGACGTGTACTCCATCCGGCAGCCGCTCGGCGTGGTCGCTGGCATCACGCCGTTCAACTTCCCGGCCATGGTGCCACTGTGGATGTGCGCCAACGCGATCGCCTGTGGCAACGCGTTCGTGCTCAAGCCCAGCGAGAAGGATCCGTCGGCGGCGCTGTGGCTGGCCCGCAAGTGGCGGCAGGCCGGCCTGCCCGACGGGGTTTTCACCGTGGTGCAGGGCGACAAGCAGGCCGTGGACGCACTGCTGACCGACCCCGACGTCAAGGCGGTGAGCTTCGTCGGCTCCACTCCGATCGCCGGGTACATCTACGAGACGGCCACCCGGCACGGCAAACGGGTGCAGGCCCTCGGCGGGGCGAAGAACCACATGGTCGTCCTGCCCGACGCCGACATCGACCTCGCCGCGGACGCCGCGGTTTCGGCCGCTTACGGCGCGGCCGGTGAGCGCTGCATGGCCGTGGCGGTGGCCGTGGCGGTGGGAGACGCCGGCGACCGGCTGGTCGACGCGATCGCCGCCCGGCTACCGGAGCTGAAGGTCGGCGACGGCGCCGAGCCCGACACCGACATGGGCCCGCTGATCACCGCCGAGCACCGCGACCGGGTGGCGAGCTACATCGCCGCCGGTGAGCGGTCCGGCGCCCGCGTGGTGGTCGACGGTCGCACCGCCGACGTGCCGGCCGAGGGCTTCTTCCTCGGCACCACGCTGCTAGACCATGTGCGGCCCGACATGAGCGTGTGGCACGACGAAATCTTCGGCCCGGTGCTGTCGGTGGTGCGCGCCGACACCTACGAAGATGCCCTGGACCTTATCAATGCCCACGAATACGCCAACGGTACCGCCATCTTCACGCGCGACGGCGGCGCGGCCCGCCAGTTCCAGTTCGACGTCGAGGTCGGCATGGTCGGCATCAACGTCCCGATCCCGGTGCCAGTGGCCTACTACTCCTTCGGAGGCTGGAAGGCGTCGCTCTTCGGTGACATGCATATGTACGGCCCGGAAGGCATCAACTTCTACACCCGCGGCAAGGTCGTCACCTCCCGCTGGCCCGACCCGGCCACCTCCACCGTCGACCTCGGTTTCCCCCGGACCCGGTAGGCCTCCATGGACCCACTTGCCACCATCCCGGCCGATGCCGAAACGGTGCGACGGCTCGACCGCGCGCACGTGTTCCACTCCTGGTCTGCCCAGGCGCTCATCGACCCGCTGCCGATCGCCTCGGCCCAGGGCAGCTACTTCACCGACTACCACGGCCGCCGCTACCTCGACTTCGCCGCCCAACTGGTGAACGTCAACCTCGGCCACCAGCACCCGAAGCTGGTCGCCGCGATCCAGGAGTACGCCACCCGGATGACCACCATCCAGCCGGCCTTCGCCAACGACGCGCGCAGCGAGGCCGCCCGGCTGATCTGCGAAGTGGCGCCCGGCGACCTGAACCGGGTGTTCTTCACCAACGGCGGCGCCGAGGCCAACGAGAACGCGATTCGCCTGGCGAAGCTGCACACCGGACGACACAAGGTATTCGCCGCCTACCGCAGCTACCACGGCGCGACGGCCGGCTCGCTCACCCTCACCGGCGATCCACGCCGCTGGGGCGTCGAGCCGGGAATCGCCGGGGTCGTGCGCTACTGGGGGCCGTACCTGTACCGCTCGGCATTCCACGCCACTACTGCGGAGCAGGAGTGCGAACGGGCTCTGCGGCACCTGCGCGACCTGCTCATGGTCGAAGGTGCGCACACCGTCGCCGCGATGGTGCTGGAGACGGTCGTGGGCACCAACGGCGTCCTCGTGCCGCCGCACGGCTACCTGCAGGGCGTGCGGGAGTTGTGCGACGAGTTCGGCATCGTCATGGTCGCCGACGAGGTGATGGCCGGGTTCGGCCGCTGCGGGGAGTGGTTCGCCGTCGACCGCTGGGACGTGACACCCGATCTGATCACCTTCGCCAAGGGTGTGAACTCCGGCTACATCCCACTCGGCGGAGTACTGATCAACGACGCGATCAACGAAACGTTCCAGCGGCGGGTCTACCCGGGCGGACTGACGTACTCCGGCCACCCGCTCGCCTGCGCGAGCGCGGTCGCCTCGATCAACATCTTTTACGACGAGGGCGTCATCGAGCACGCCCGCTGGCTCGGCACCGACGTAATCGGCCCCGGACTGGCCGAGCTGGCCGACCGGCACCCGTCGGTCGGCGAGGTGCGCGGCATGGGCGTGTTCTGGGCGGTGGAACTGGTGCGCGACCGCGACACCCGGGAACCGCTCGTGCCCTACAACGCCACCGGCGCCGACGCACAGCCGATGAACGAGTTCGCCACGGCGTGTAAGCAGCGCGGGCTCTGGCCGATGACCCACTTCAACCGCACGCACGTCGTGCCGCCGTGCACGGCCAGCGAGCAGGAAATACGCGAGGGCCTGGCCATCCTGGACGACGCCCTCGACGTCGCCGACCGGTACTACCGGGCCGGGCCCAACGCGTAGGAACCGAGCTGGGCGGCCTCGGCGAGCAGCAGGCCGAGCTCGTCGAAGCCGTCGGTCACGCACGCCGCAGTGATCCGGACGTGCGGCGCGCGGGGTAGCCCGTTGACCCAGAACGGCGAACCCGGCGCGACCGTGACCCCGTGGCTGGCCAGGTGGACGAGCGCGGCCGACTCGTCGCGCACCGGCAGCCACAGGTTGAACCCGTCATGCCCCTCGACCGCAATGCCGTACGCCGCGAGGGCGGTGGTGAGCCGGAGTCGGCGTTCGGCGTAGGCGGCTCGCGCGGCGGCCACCTCGGCGCGCGACACGTCACTGGTGAGCAGGTTGACCAGCATCGCCTGCAGCAGTCGGCTCGACCAGGCCGGGCCGAGCTGCCGGCGGCCGACCAGCGGGCGCATGACGGCCGGTGGCGCCGACAGCGCGGCGAGGCGCAGGTCGGGGCCGAGTGCCTTGGAGAAGCCGCGGATGTGCACCGTCTGCTCCGGCCGGTGGCCGCCCAGGCTCACCAGCGGGCTCTGGCACAGTGCCGCGCTGTGGTCGTCCTCGATCACGATGGTGCGCTCGGGCAGCAGTGCGGCGATCCCGGCAGCCCGCCGACCGGTCAAGCGGTGCCCGGTGGGGTTGTGCGCGCGGGGTTGCAGGATCAGGCACGCGGGTTCGCCGGCCAGCGCCTCCCGCAACGGTTCGAGGTCCGGCCCGTCGGGCCCGGGCGGGATGCCCACCACGGTGGCGCCGGCCCGCTGCAGCAGGTCGAGGATCGCCGGGAACGTGGGATTCTCGACCAGCACGGTGTCGCCGTATCGCACCGTCTCGGCGATGACCCGCTCCATCGCGTCCATCGCACCGTCGACCACCATCAGCTCGCCGGCCTCGTAGGGCCAGTCGGCCCGCAGCAGGGCCTCGAGCTCGGGCAGCACCGGCGGATCGAAGTACGAGCTGATGCGGGCGTCGCCGGGGGCGGTGGTCATCGCCGGGCGCAGCGAAGGCAGCAGCGCCGGGTCGGGCGTTCCGGTGGACAAGTCGAGCCGGCCGGGCCGCTGCGGCTGCAGCGACCCGAACCGGCTCTCAGCGGCTGGCCGCGGGTCGTAGCTGACCGTGGTGCCGGCCCGGCCGCGTGCCTCGATGAGGCCGTGGCGCTGCAACTCCCGCCATGCTTCGGAGACGGTGGTCGGGCTGACTCCGAGGGCCGTAGCCAGCTTCCGCACGGTCGGCAGCCGGGCACCCGCCGGCAGCGCGCGATCGTGGATCAGCCCTGCTAGGCACCGGGCGATGCCGCCGGCGTCGCGTTCGGTGATCCGCTCTACGAGTTCGGCGGTATGCACCTTCGTACAGTAACGAATGCCGTCTTGCATCAGCTGCTCTGTGCGATTTAGCAACGGTCTTCGTCAGCGTGCGGACCGGGCTTCCCAGGCGGATGGCGACCCGCACTGTTGCTCGACGTTTCGCTGGCCGCTTCGCCGACCACCGGGGACCCGGCGCCGGCCGCTTGCCCGCGTTGATGTGGCTTCCACGCGGCGGAAAGCAGGTGAACACGACCAACCCATCCACCGAGTTACGAGACATCCCTTAGGAGGAACGCCCTCCCAGAGATCATCTGGGAGGGCGTTTTCCATACCCGGGTCAGGGAACGAGCGGCGGGCCGACGATGTCGATGCCGTGCGCGGCGGCGATCTCCGCCAACCGCGACGCGTCAGGAACCTGGTCGTCCTCGCCGGAGGCGGCCGCTATGAACTGTTCGAACGTGGGGCCGTGGTGCACGGTCAGGTAGCGGGCGGTCTCGCTGGTGACGACGAAGCCGTGCGGGCGTCCCGCGGGCAGCACCGCGGCGCTGCCGGCGCCGGCCTCGTGCTCTTGGCCGTCCACGACCACCCGCAGCGTGCCCTCGAGGACGAGGAACACCTCGCAGTCGTTGCGGTGCAGGTGCATCGGGCTGCCGTGGCCGCGGGTGGCTTCGGTGTCCAGCACGGCGAAGGTGCCGGCGGTGTCCTGGCCGGAGACCCAGACGCGGTACCACTCGCCCAGGAAGGGGATCATTCGCTGGGTCTGCCGGGTGGTGACCACCGGCCTCACGATGCGGGACGCGGGGCTTAGCTGCTGCGTACCGGTCATGGCCCGAGTATGCGCCCGCCACCCATGACGGACAAAAGCCGCTTCCAGCCAAACCCATCCGGCCCGCCCGCGCCAGGCCCGCCGCGCGCCAGGCGCGCCCGTACCGCGCGAGGCGCGCCCCGCGCTAGGCCCGCGTACCAGGCGTGACAACGCCGCGTGCCAGGCCCGCCCGCGCGGCACCAGGCCCGCCGTGCCAGGCGAAGCGCGCCCGTGCCGCGCGAAGCGCGCAGGCGCGACCGGCGACGGCCCCAACACCCCGACAAAGCAGCGGCACCCCCGACGGACGAAGCGGCACCCCCCGACCGACGAAGGGGATGCGGCCCGACGACGCGGTGGCACCGCGAGGAGGCGGCGGCAAACCCCCGACAAACGCCCGCACCCGGCGTCACCAGGCCAGACGCCACATCCAGCCATCCCAGGCACATTCATGGTAGCCTCTGGATCCGCACTGTAGCTGCGGGTGACCGACCAGATGGCCCACGGCCGTTCGGATCGGTGTGTCGGTGCTGTGCGCTGCTCGTGATGGCGTTTCCGGACGGGAGCAACAACTGATTCTCCAGACGAAGTTGCCCTCGAAGGATCCGAGCAAGTGGCACCCCCTGCGCCGGCGGGCAACGGGCGACTCAGCCGGGGAGAGTGCCGTGCGCACCGGGATGAGCTGGCGATGGCTGCGCCACGAGTGGACCCTGGCGATCCTCGGCGGCCTGCTGCTGGCGATGGTGCTCACCTGGCCGACGATGCGCGACCCCAAGCACACCGTTCCCGGCGACATCGGCGACCCCACCGTCTTCGCCTGGCAGGTGGCCTGGGGTGGGCACGCGCTGCGTACCGACCCGCTGGGCATCTGGGACTCCAACACCTTCTACCCCAGCCCCAACTCCCTCGCCTTCACCGACACCCTGCTCGGCTACGCCCCGTTCGGCATGATCGGTTCGGGCATGGACGCCGCGGTGTTGCGCTACAACCTGCTGTACGTGCTGCTGCACGCCCTCGCCTTCATCGGTGCGTACGCCCTGACCCGCCAGCTGGGTGCGCACCCGATCGGCGCGGCCGTGGCCGGCGTGGCGTGGGCGTACGCGCCGTGGCGGCTGGCCCATGCCGGCCACATGAACGTCATCTCCACCGGCGGCATCGCGCTCAGCCTGGCCATGATCGCCCGCGGCCACGGGTGGTCGCTGCGGCACGGCCATAGACCCGAGCGGCACAGACCGGGCTGGGCGCTGGCCGGCTGGCTGGTCGCCGCCTGGCAGATCACGCTCGGTCTCGCCACCGGCCTGGTCTTCGTGTACGTGGTGCTGATCGTCTGCCTCGCCGCCGCAGCATTCTTCGCCTGGTCCTGGTGGCGGCGGCGCGAGCGGCCCGGGTTCGGGCGCCGGCTGCTGGTGGCCGACCTGGTCGGCGGCGCGTTCTTCGGCGCCGCCACCCTCTACATGGGCACCGCCTACCTCCAGGTGGTCGACCTCAACCCGCAGGCCGGGCGGTCGCTGGACTGGACCCGCATGTTCTCGCCGCCGTGGCAGGGCCTGTTCATCGCGCCGACCGAGTCGTGGCTGTGGGGCGACCGGCACGCGGTCGCCCGCGAGCAGCTCTCCTGGCCGCCGGAGATGGCGCTGATGCCCGGCCTGGCGGTGATCGTACTGGCCGGGATGGGCCTGTTCTTCTCGGTGTTCCGGCTCCGGCACCGGGTGCTGCTCGCGCTGGGCGTGGTCGTCACGGCGTTGCTGTCGCTCGGCTCCACGCTGGGCCGCGACGGCGATCCCGGCTACCTGACGCTCTCCAAGGTGCTGCCCGGGTGGGACGCGCTGCGCACGCCCGGCCGGTTGATGGTCTGGATCAGCCTGCTCCTCGCCATCCTGGCCGCCGGAGCGGTCAGCGCGATCGTCGCGGCGGTCCTCCGGCCGGCATCGAGGCCGGAGGCGAGCGAAAAGCCCGCGGCGAGCGACGAGAGCGACGAGGCCAGGCAGAGCGACAAGGCCGACGGTGGCGACGAAGCCGAGGAGGAGAGCGGAAAGCCCGCGGGGGGCCTCCGGAGCGTGCGGCAGCTGGCCGTCCGCGCCGCCCTGCTGCTGCCGCTCGCCCTGGTGCTGGTGGAGGGGATCAACCGAACGCCGCACCCCGAGGTCCCGCCCTACCCGTCCGCGATGCGCGGCGCCCCGGAGCCGATCCTCGTGCTGCCCAGCGAGGGCGTGCTGGAAATGCCGGTCATGCTGTGGTCGACCAATGGCTTCCCGCGGATCCCCAACGGCATCGTCACCTGGGTGCCCACCACGCAGGAGCAGATCCGGTCGGTCAGCACCGCGTTTCCGGACGCGTCGAGCGTCGCCTACCTGCGCCAGATGGGCTTCCGATCGGTCCTGGTCGTCCGGAGCTGGGTGCCCGGCACCCCCTGGGAGGCGGTCCCCGACCGCCCCGTCGACGGGCTCGGCATCGTCCGCGAGGAGATCGACGGCAACATCCTCTACCGGCTCAACTGACCCCGCGAGGCCCGGCAGCGTCGAAAAGGCCACCGCCGTCGGGCTCCATCTCCGCGCATCATCTGGTACGCGCACCGCCGTCCCGCCTGCTCGGCGCTCCCTGCCGAGCAGGCGGGAAATGGCGTATCCACATCGGACCCCGTGAGCGGCCGAGGAGCCTGATCCGGGCGCTGGACGGGGCAGCAAGGTCGCGGCGGTTGTGGTTACCATTCCGACCGCCGGGCCGCCAATGCTCTATCTGGTGGCCGTGCCCTCGGCAACCGGCGGCAGATGGTTCTGCCACAGAAGCCTGTCTCGACAGTGGATCAGTCGTGACAATCGATCGAAAGGGAAACCTGTGAGCACCGCGACGACAGCCGTGACCGCGCAGAAGTCCTGGGTGGTTGCCCTCGTGCTCTGCTTCTTCCTGGGCATGCTCGGGGCGCACCGCTTCTACGTCGGCAAGGTTGGCACCGCCATCCTGCAGATCGTGACGTTCGGTGGGCTCGGCATCTGGGTCCTGATCGACCTCATCATGATCATCGTTGGCAAGTTCGACGACAAGCGGGGTCAGGCCCTGGCCCGCTGACGCGGATCGTGCCGGTCCGGGCTGGCCCGTCAAGGGCCGGCCCGGGCGTCCTGGACGGCGTGTCGCACGCCGTCAGGCGGTGTGTCGCACCACCACGACGGGGCAGGGGGCGTGCTGTGCGCAGTGTTGGCTCACCGAGCCGAGCAGCGCGCCGGCAAACCCACCGTGGCCCCGACTCCCCACGACCAGCAGGCTCGCGTCCTTGGCCGCGTCGATGAGCACGCGGGCCGGGTTTCCTTCCGCCACCACCTGCCGCACCTGCGCCGTTCGCTCCACGCCCAGCGCGTCGTCGACGGCCGCGCGTAGCGCGTCGCGGCTCACCTCAGCCAGGTCGAAGTCATCGGCCGGGGCCCACCCGTAGTAGGCGGGAAACTCCCACGCCATCACGGCTTCGATCGGCGCACCGGTCAGCTTCGCCTGCCGCACGGCCCACCGTAGCGCGTCCTTCGACGCCTCCGATCCGTCGATTCCCACCACGATCCGGCCGACCAGGTCGATGTCTGCCATCGCCGGCTCGCCTCCTTCCGCGACATCTCAGCGTCGCGCGCCCGCCGCTCGTACGGCCTCGCGCAGCTCGGGATCGCTCATCACCAGGTACACCAGCCCGCAGTCCTGCGGCCCGGTCGCGCCCGGCTGGCACAGCAGGCACGGCTCGCCCGGCCGCACGGGGCAGCGGGGATCCGGCTTGCGTACGAGACGATCACTCACAACTCGATCTTGTCGCGGGTGCGCGCCGGCCGTGCAGAGGCGAAAGTCCCCAATACGCGAGACCCCGCCGGCCCGTGGTCGCCCGTCGGTGGCTTTGCCTGGGACCGATTGTCGATCTGGGCGGGTCGCGGATACTCGGGGGCACGAGCTGGAGCTCGCGCCGATGGCGACCACCTGCGTCACCACCGGGCGCGGGACGTGCTGCGGCGCGAGTCGACCGTCCGGCGGGCGATGCCCCGGCTCGTCGCCGACGAGCCGGGGCCCGGGCCGGAGGACGGGCTCGACGACGACCGGTTGCGGCTGATCTTCACCTGCTGCCACCCCGCGATCGGGCGGGACGCGCAGATCGCGTTGACCCTGCGGCTGGTGTGCGGCCTGTCCATGGCAGAGGTGGCAGGGGCGTACCCGGTGCAGGAGGCGACGATGGCCGTGCGGATCACGCGCGCCCCCAAAGCGCGCCTTCCTCGCCGGACGGCTCCGAGAGGTCCGAACTCGCTCCTACATATAGGGCAGCCGCGCGACCGCGAGGACCCGCCGGACGTGCGGCTGGGTGCCGCGCAGGCGAAACTCGACCGCGGCCCGCCGGGACTCCTGGTACCCGGAGATCAGCGCGGCGATCCCGGCCGCGTCGATGAACGGGACCGCGGACAGGTCGAGGTGCAGGGTGTGTGGCCGGCGGGCCAGGCCGTTGAGGATGGCCTGGCGCAGCTCGTCGGCGCTGTCCCGGTCGACCTCGCCGCCGATCGCGACGGTCAGCGTGCCGCCGCCGGCCGGCGTGGTGGTGACCCGCAGCCGCGGTGCTTCCAGGCTCGCCTCGTCGACCTCGCCCCAGTGTGGCGGGGTGTCGCTGAGCATGGCGTGGCGCAGCCAGGCCAGCGTCTTGGAGAGCAGCCGGGAGACGTGCATCTGGGAGATGCCGCACCGCTGCGCGATCTCGACCTGCGTGAGGTTGCCGTAGAAGCGAAGGATCAGGATCCGCCGCTCGCGTTCGGGGAGCCGGTCCAGCAGGGACTGGATGGTGAGCCGGTCGTCGATCGCGGCCAGGTCACCGTCGACCTCGCCGATCAGGTCGCCCCGCTCGGCGGTACCGCCGCCGGAGCCGGGGCTGGTGACCGGCGCGTTCAGTGACAGCAGCGTGTAGCCGGCGGCGGAGAGCATCGCCTTGTCCACCTCGTCGGTGGTGGTGTGCAGGCGATCGGCGAGCTCGGTGGTGCTCGGCGCCCGGGAGAGCGTGTTGGTCAGGTCCGAACCGGCGTGCCGGATCTGCACGACGAGGTCCTGCAGCCGCCGTGGCGCGCGTACGCCCCAGGTGCGGTCGCGGAAGTGTTTGCGCAGCTCACCAAGGATCGTGATGACCGCGAACGCGGTGAACGAGCCACGTTCGGCGTCGTACCGGTCGACCGCCTTGACCAGCCCGAGACGGGCCACCTGCTCCAGGTCCGCGAACGGCTCACCCCTTCCGCGGTAGCGATGGGCGAGCCGATGGGCAAGCGGCAGGCACAGCTCCACGAACTCCGCCCGAGCGGACGGTTCACGCGCGGCGCGTTCCCCGTACCGCGCCGCTTCCTCGTCGAGGTTCAGCTGGGCAGTGTCCTGTTCCGAGTGCATTCACCGCCTCCTTACGACAGAAGCCTGGGATGGCACGGCCCCGAACGGGCGCGGGCGGACTCGCGATTCCTACCCAGTCGGCTGGCGGAATATCCCACCGGATCAGATACGCGAACGTGCCGTTAAATGAAGGCTTGCCCACGTGACCTTACCGTCGGGCAAGAGAGTGCAACCCCAACTTGCCGAGACCGCCTCGATCAGCGGTGGACGGCGGCCACCAGGCGCGGCTGTCCCCTCTGGACCCAGGAGCCGCGAGCGCCGCTGGCGGAAGTCGCGTACGGCGAGGTGAAGGTGGCGCCGGCCGTGCGTGACGGTCAGCTCGATCGGGGTACCGGCGTGGCGGACCGCGTGGTCGACAAGCTCGGTGGTGACCAGGCGGGCCGGCTCGACCACCGGCAGCCGCCAGCGCTCGCAGAGGCCGGAGACGAGGGAGCGGGCCGCCCGTACCGATGCGGCGGCGGCCGGAAACTCGTCGCGCACCTGGGCGGGCGGCTCGCGGCGGGTGGCGACGGCGCGGCCGTGGTCGAGATCCGTGCAGAGCCGCAGATGGTGGTCGGCGCCGAGCCGGCGCAGCGCCGCCCGCATGTCGCGCGGGGGCGCGCAGACCAGCAGCGGCACCGCCGGCCAGGCGGCCGCGTGCCGGGCCGCCGCCATGAACGCGGTGAGGCTCAGGTCTTCGCCGACGGTGAGCCCGGCCGCGTCGACGAGGATCGCGATCGGTTGCTCGGCAAGGCATTTGAGCAGTGCGGCGCGGAGCTGGGCGGCGGTGCGGAGGGTGAGCGCGCCGTCGGCGCGGAGCACCGCGAGCGGCGGCTCGTGGGCGGTCGTGCACCGCAGGCGCTGGAGCATCACCTGGCTCCGACCGGCTTTCCGACCAGTACGCCGAAGACGCCGGTCATTTCCAGGACGCGCCGGGGCAGGCCGCGGGCGCCGCGTACCACCAGGGTCTTGCCCTGTCCCCGCGCGTCGTTGCGCGCGGCGACCAGGGCACCCACGCCGCAGGCGTCGATGAACCCCACCGCGGACAGCTCCACCTCGACAAGCCGGACCCCGTCGGCGCGGAGAACGCCAAGCACACTCGCCGAAAGCGCCTCTGCGACAGCCATGTCGATCTCGCCGCTGACCACCACCCGTGCGGTGCCCCCACTCGGCATCTCCACCCGGAGGTCGAAGTCGTATGTCATCGACCAACCCTCCGCAAGGGACCGTACCCGAGGACCGCTCGGCCGTAACGCCCGTTGAGTCAGGACCCGCCGCGAGCCTCCGCGTATCGTCACCTTTTGGTGATCGGTGGCTGGCGCCAGCGGCCCTGCTAACCCACAGTGATCACGGTTTTCCTGGGCGAACGGCGGGTAACCTCGCTTGAGGGCCCCCTGCGGACAACGAGGTGCCATGCCGACAGCCGTCCAGTGTCTGATCGACGATCGCCAGGCGTACGCGGTCGCGCGCGTCGTGGGCGTCCTGGACGGCATGGGCGCGGTCGCGGTGCGGTCGGCTCTGATCAAGTGCCTGGCCGAGCAGCCGGAGGCGGTTTTCGTCGACCTGTCCGAGATGCGCCTGGCCGATCCGAGTGCGCTCTCGGTCTTCCTCGCCGTGGCCCGGCAGGCGGAGCGCTGGCCGGCCGTACCCCTCGTGCTCTGCGCGCCCCAGGCGGACGCGGCCGAGTTCCTGCAGCGCCGCGCGTTCGACTGCGAGCTGCCCGTGCTGCCCAGCCTGGCCGACGCGGTGCGCTCGCTCGAGCCCGGCTCGGCGGCGCCCTCGGTCAGCGAGGAGCTGCTCCCGGTGGTGGGCGCCGGCCGTCGGGCCCGCGAGCTCGCCACCGAGGTGTGTTTCCAGTGGGAGGTGCCGGGCCTGGTGGGGCCGGCGTGCACGGTCGTGACCGAGTTCGTCAACAACGTGGTCGCGCACGCGCACACGATGATGACCCTCCGGCTCTCCCTGCGTGACCCCTACCTGCACATCGCCGTACGGGACGGCAGCCCGGTCGAGCCCGTGCTCCGCCGGGACGTCTCGCACACCGCCCTCGCCGGCCGCGGCCTGGCCCTCGTCGACGCGGTCTCCCGCCACTGGGGGAGCCTGCCCACCGAGGGCGGCAAGGTCGTCTGGGCCATGCTCGACCAGGCGCCGCGCCGCTGACGAGCGCGGCACGGCGCCATCCGCGACTCAGGGCGTGGCCAGGGCCTCCGTCGGTGCGAGGCGGGCGGCCCGGATCGCCGGGTAGAGGCCGGCGACCGCCCCGATCAGGAGCGTGGCGCCCACCCCGCCGGCCATCGCCCAGGCCGGTACCACCGAGGGCCACGAGCGGGTGCTGGCGTACACGGTCGTGACCGCGATGCCGAGCACCACCCCGCCCGCCCCGCCGAGCGCCGACAGCAGCAGCGACTCGGCCAGGAACTGGACCCGGATCTGCCCCCGCGTGGCGCCGAGCGAGCGGCGCAGGCCGATCTCCGCCCGCCGTTCCAGCACGGAGATGACCATCGTGTTGGCCACCCCGACGCCGCCGACGAGCAGCGCGACCGCGCCGAGCCCGAGCAGCAGCCCGGTGAACGCCCGGTCGGTCGCCCGCTGCGCCTCCAGCGCGTCGGAGGGGCGGGAGACCTCGACCTCGCTCGGCGACTCCGGGTTGGCGGTCGCGGCGAGCACCGCCCGGACCGCCTCCACGGCCGCGTCGTCCGAGCGGGTGTACAGCGTCGTGGGGTGGCCGTCGAAGTCCAGGTAGCCCTCCGCCGCCGCCCAGCCGACCAGCGCGGCGCTGTCGAGCTCCGGCGCGAGCGGCACCTCGTCCAGGATCCCGACGACCGTAAACCAGACACCCCCCACCGACACCTGGATGTCCGGGCCGGCCGCGCCGATGCCGAGCCGGCGGGCCGCCGACGCGCCCAGCACGGTCGCCGGGTAGCGGGACGTGGCCGCGTTCAGCCAGGTGCCGCTGGTGAGCTTGGCGCCGACGGTGCCGAGCAGGTCGAGGTGGGCCGCCTGCACGCTCATGCCGCCGGTCTCCGCCTCCGGTATCCGGTCGCTGCGGTAGACCTTCGTATCCGGTACTTTTCCGGTCGCGGCGACCTCGTTCACCGGGCCGATCCGGGCGACCATCGCCACCGACTCGGTGGGCAGCTTCGCGTCGCCACCGAAGATCGTCTTGCCCGGCCCGGCGGTCAGCAGGTTGGTGCCGAGCGTGGCCAGCTCGCGGTCGAGCTCGGCCCGGCTGGACGAGGAGATGCCGACCACGGCGGTCATCGCGGCGATGCCGATCGCGATGCCGAGCGCGGAGAGGAACGCCCGCAGCGGCCGGGTGCGCAGCCCGGCGCCGCCGACCCGGAGCACGTCGCGGGGGCGCAGCCGGGCGGGGGAGAGCACGGTGGCCACTCAGACCACCGCCCCGTCCAACATGGACACCTGCCGGGGCAGGCTCGCCGCGATGTCCCGGTCGTGGGTGATGACGAGCACCGTGGTACCCGAGGCGTGCAGCTCGCGCAGCAGCGCCATCACCCCGCCGCCGGCGGCGGAGTCGAGGTTGCCGGTCGGCTCGTCCGCGAGCAGCAGCGCGGGCTCGCCGGCCACCGCGCGGGCGATCGCCACCCGCTGCCGTTCCCCGCCGGAGAGCTCGTGCGGCCGGTGGTCCAGGCGGTGCGCCAGCCCCACCCGGTCCAGCGCGGCCTCCGCGCGCCGCTTGCGCTCTTTCAGGGGTACGCCCGCGTAGAGCAGCCCGTCCGCGACGTTGTCCAATGCGGACTGTCCACTCGCGAGGTGGAACTGCTGGAACACGAAGCCGATCCGGCGTGCCCGGAGCGCGGAGAGCTGGCGGTCGGAGAGGGCGGCCACGTCGTACCCGTCGATCCGGACGGTGCCGGCCGAGGGGCGGTCGAGCGTACCGATCAGGTGCAGCATCGTCGACTTGCCCGAGCCGGAGGGGCCGACGATCGCGGCCACCTCGCCGTACCCGACGGTCAGCGAGACGCCGCGCACGGCGACCACGCCGCCGGCGTACTCCTTCGTCACCCCGTCCAGCTCGACCACTGAAGGCGCTTGCTTGGTCCCATTCCGACGAGCTGCATGTGACGCCGTCACGACGGCATCCCCACGGTCACGCCCTCGGCGATCCCGTCGCCGGAGATCTCCACCCGGCCGGTGGCGAACATGCCGGTCTCCACCGCCACGATCCGGGTGGCCGCCCCCTCCACGACCTGTACCCCGTAACCGCCCTCGGCGAGCGCGAGCAGCGCGGCGACCGGGACGGTGAGCACGTTCTCCCGCTGGGAGGCGGTGAACGCCACGTCCACGGTCGCCTGGTCGAGGCCGGCCACCGCCTTGGCGTCGTCGACACCGATGGTCACCTCCACTGTGGTCGAGGCCGGCTCCTGCCCCTCGGCCGGCTTGATGACCAGCTCGGTCTTCGTGATCTTGCCGCGGGTCTCCGTGCCGTCCGGCAGCGTGACCGTGACGGCCGCGCCCTTGCGGGCCAGCCGCTGGTCGGCGACCTCAAGCTCGACGGTGACCACGCGCGCGGTACCCGTGTAGGAGACGACGGCCGTGCCGGGCTGGACGGCCTCGCCCACCTCGGCGTCGTGGCTGTCGACCCGCACCTCGCCGGCGGCGAAGACCACCCGGCCCAGCTCCACCGTCCCGGTCTCCGGCAGGCCGAGGTCCTCCTGCCACTCCTTCACCGCCTCGGCGGTCGCGCCGGAGTATTCGTCGTCGACCGTGAACCCGCCGTACCCGAGGGCCTTGAGGTTTTTCTCGAACTGGGTGACGTCCGCGCCCTCCGTGCCCACCGCGAGCGCCCGGTACGCCGGCAGCGACCCGTACAGCAGGACGACCGGCGCGTTGTCCAGCCGGTAGAGGGCCTGCCCCCGTTCGACCGTCGACCCCGTCGCCGGCAGGCCCGTCACCGTCCCGCCCGAGCGGGCGGCCGCCGAGATCGTCGCCCCGTACCCGAGCTCGCCGCTCTCGGCCTGGGTGTCCACCAGCGTCTGCCGGGTCACCTCGGCGGTGGCCGGCGGCAGGTCGCTGCTCGCCTCGCTGGGCGCGTCGCCGCCCGGCAGGCCGAGGCCGAACCCGGTGGCGGCCACCGCGCCGGCGACCACCACCACGCCCGCCGCGACCGCCACCCGGCCGGTCCGCCGCCGTCGCCGCCCGCTCACGACTCCTTCCGTTCGGTGGTCGTCTTCGGGCCGCCACCCGGCCCGTCCGGCAGCACCGAGCGGCACTTCTCCTCGGCCGCCCGGAACGCCGCGCTGTTCGGGTCGCCGACCTCGTCACCGTTGATCTGGAAGCCGGCGCCGCCCTCCTGCGGGTCCGGAAACTTGGGAACGCCGTTCTCCCGCATGCACTTGGCGTACTTGCGCATCTGCTCGAGCCGCTCCGGATCGACCTTCTGCGGTTCGCCACCGTTCGGCATGTACTTCTTGCACTTCGCCTGGGCGGCGTCGACCTTCGCCTTGTCGACCCCCTCGGGCAGCGCCAGCCGGAACTCGCCGCCCTCGCCCACCTCCGGGTCGGGAAACTCCGGTACGCCGTTCTCGCGCATGCACTTCGAGTACGCGAGGATCGCGTCCTTCTCGTCTGCGCCGGCCGGCTCGGCGCTCGCCGTGGCCTCCGGGGTCTTGCCGCCGGCCGTGGCCACCTGGTCGCCGCTGTCCCCGCCGCCGCAGCCGGCCGCGCTCAGGGCCACCAGCAGCCCGAGCACGACGCCTGTCCTGATCCGCATGATCTCTCCCTGACCGTCCTTGTCCCTGGCCGTCTTGTCCCCCGGCCGTCTTTGGATGGCGGCGGCCGGGCCATCCGGCCGCCATGGCCGAGTAGAGCGGGGCGGGGATCACGCGGGCGTTTCCGAAAACGATGACGCCGAAGTGACATCACCGTGGGTCACCATGGGGGTATGCGGATCCTGGTGGTCGAGGACGAGCCGCTGCTCGCCGGCGCCGTGGCCGAGTGGCTGCGCGGCGACGCGCACGCGGTCGACGTCGTGCACGACGGCGGGTCCGCGCTCGAACGGATCGACGTCAACGACTACGACGTGGTGGTGCTCGACCGCGACCTGCCGGTGGTGCACGGCGACGACGTGTGCCGCGCGATCGTGGCCGGCGAGTCCCCGGTACGGGTGCTGATGCTCACCGCCTCCGCCGAGATCGACGACCGGGTCGCCGGGCTGAGCCTCGGCGCCGACGACTACCTGCCCAAGCCGTTCGCCTTCCCGGAGCTGGCCGCCCGGGTCGTGGCGCTCGGCCGCCGCTCCCGCCCGGCCGCCCCGCCGGTGCTCCAGCGCGCCGGGATCCGGCTCGACCTGCACCGGCGCGAGGTGTACCGGAACGGGCGGTACGTCCCGCTGTCGCGCAAGGAGTTCGCGGTGCTGGCCGAGCTGCTGCGGGCCGAGGGTGCGGCCGTCTCCGCCGAGCTTCTGCTGGAGAAGGCGTGGGACGAGCATGCCGACCCGTTCACCCACGCGGTGCGGATGACGATCCTCAAGCTGCGCCGCAAGCTCGGCGACCCGCCCGTCGTGCTCACCGACCCGGGAGTGGGGTACCGGATCCCGTGAAGCTCACCCGACTCTCCCGGCTCACCATCCGCGCCCGGCTGACCCTCGTCTACGGCGGGCTTTTCCTCGTGGCCGGGGTGCTGCTGCTCGGCGTCACGTACGCGCTGCTCGCCCAGCGGATCCCCGACCCCGACCAGCGGGTCACGTTCAACGGCGGGGTGGAGGCGCCGGCGACTCCGGGCCCGGGCGAGGGCCCCGTCGGTGGCGTGGTCGAGTCGAAGGTCGTCGAAAACACCTGGGACGACGCGCTGGACGCGCTGCTCACCCAGGGCGGGATCGCGCTGGTGCTGGCCGGCGTCGCGGCGACCGCGCTGGGCTGGCTCATCGCCGGCCGGCTGCTCCAGCCGCTGCAGCGGATGACCGAGACGGCCGCGCGGATCGCCGACGCCCCGGCCGCCGACCGCGGCCTGCACGAGCGGATCGCGCTGGACGGCCCGCACGACGAGGTGAAGCGGCTGGCCGACACGTTCGACGTGATGCTGGAACGGCTGGACCAGTCCTTCGACGGCCAGCGGCGCTTCGTGGCGAACGCCTCGCACGAGCTGCGTACCCCGCTGACGCTCAACCGGGCGCTGCTGGAGGTGGCCGTGCACCGGCGCAGCGCCTCGCTGGAGGTACGGCAGCTGGGCGAGACGCTGCTGGAGATCAACGGACGCCACGAGCGGCTGCTCGACGGGCTGCTCGTGCTGGCCCGCTCCGAGCGCGAGGTCGTGGAACGCTCCTATGTGGACCTCGTGGACATCGTCGAACACGTGGCGGAGCAGGCCAAGCAGGGCCAGGTGACGATCCTCACCGAGGCCGGCTCGGCGCCCACGGCCGGCAACTCCGTGCTGCTGGAGCGCCTGGTGCAAAACCTCGTGGAGAACGGCATCCGCTACAACGTGCCCGCCGACGGCTGGGTCGGCATCACCAGCGACACCCTGCCGGACGGCTCCGCCGTGCTGGTGGTCAGCAACACCGGCCCGGTCGTGCCGCCGTACGAGGTGCCGCGCCTCTTCGAGCCGTTCCACCGGCTGGATGGCGACCGGCTCGGCTCGGCACCCGGCGCCGGCCTGGGGCTGTCGATCGTGCGCGCGGTGGCCCGGGCGCACGGCGGCGAGGCGACCGCCCGCCCGCGCGACGGCGGCGGCCTGGTCGTCACGGTCACCCTCCCCGCCGCCCCACGGTGATCAAAGCTCCCCTCACGTCGTTCTAGCGACTTGGCGGGAGCTTCGATCACGGGCGGGGACCGGTGCGAGACGCATGCCGGAGCCCGATTCACACCCGGACGCCGGAAAGGCGTCGGGAGAGCTGCGGGCGCAGCCAGAGCCAGGCCACGACGACGGCGAGGGCCAGGTCGAAGAAGGCGCCGGGGAGCTTGGTGAGCGCGGCGACGCCCAGCCCGTTCGGCAGGGTGAGGAACGCGAGCGCGCCGGTGGCGACCGCCAGCCAGCGGCGCACCGGGGCCTGCGCCGCCACGGCGAGCACGGCCAGGGCGGTGAGGGCGTACCAGGGGTAGAAGACCGGGGAGAGCAGCGCGAGCGCGGCGAGGGCGGCGCCGCAGTGCAGGACCACCGTGCGGGGTTGGGTGCGCCGCCGCCAGGCGCCGGTGGCGAGCGCGGCCAGGGCGAGCGCGAGGAGCCCGAGGCCGGACAGGCGAGCGGCGAGCACCGCGTCGTCCGCGCCCGCGCCGGCGCCGAAGCCGCGCAGCACGTAGCCGACGCTCATCCCGACCCCGGTCGGCAGGGATGTCCACTGTGTCTGGTCGGTGGTCCCGGAGACGGCCGCGACCCAGCCGACGCCGAGCCCGGTCGCCAACGACACGGCGGCGAAGGCGGCAGCGGCCGTGCCGCCGAGCAGCCACCGCCGCACCGGGGCGGCCACCAGCAACACGGCGAACGGCAGCGCCACCACCGCGGTCACCTTGACCGCCACCGCCAGCCCGAGCAGCAGGCCGGCACCCGCGGGCCGGCGGGGCGCGGCGGCCAGTGCGGCCAACACGAGGCCGGCGACGAGCGCGTCGTGGTGCGCGCCGGCGATCGCGTGTACGGCCACGAGCGGCGTGCACACCCCGAGCCAGGCGGCGCGGGCCGGCTCCACGCCGCAGGAGCGCGCCAGCCGGGGCAGGGCGACGGCGGCCAGCACCACCCCGGCGACCGCGACCAGCCGTAGCAGGCCGGCCGTCCCGAGCAGGCCGCCGCCGGCCGAGGCCGCGGCGGCGGCGAGGGCGATCGCCACCGGACCGTACGGCGCGGTCGCGTCCTGCCACACCGGCGCCACCGCCGCCACCCACGGGCATCCACCCTCGGCGGGACCGAGCGCGTACGGGTCGGCGCCGCTCGCGTACAGCCAGCCCTGGCAGGCGTACGAGTAGACGTCGCGGCTGCCCAGCGGCGCGGCCACGAGCAGCGGCAGCGTCCACAGCGCGCCGGTGACCGCCAGCGCGCGGCCGCCCACCTCGCCGGCCCGTACCGTCGCGCCGAGCCGCCACCAGGCCGCGACCAGCCCGGCCAGCCCCACCAGGCAGGCGGCCAACCCGATCTGGAACGGCAGCGGGGTCGCGCCGAGGCCGGAGCGGCGCAGGGCGGCACCCGGGTCGCCGCCCGGGAGGGCGCCCGCGGTGTACGAGCCCGCGGCCAGGAGCGCGGCGGCGGCGAACCCGCCCCACCGGGTGACCGTCACGGCGCCCGCCACACCGCGAGGACCTCGTCGCGGTGGTGGCCGGTCGGGCGGCTGTCCCGGATCTCGTGCCACCGCATGACCAGGCGTACCTCGACCACGGCCGGCCCGCCCGGGTGCCGCCGGGCGTACGCCTCGGCGATCTCCGCGAGCAGGGCCGGCTCGGCCAGGTACCGCTCCTGCTTGGCCTCCACCTCGGCCCGCCGGATGCCGGTCTCGACCTGGCCGAGCGGGACGGGCGTACCGGTCGCGAGCGTGCCCTCCACCCGCGGGTCCGGCGCGTCGTCGTCCGGCGGGTTGACGCCCGCGTACATCCGGAACGGCGCGAACGGAAAGTCGTCGTCCGACCCCCAGAAGGTGCCCGCCAACAGCAGCGCCAGCCCGGCGACGGTCGCCAGGACCCGGGCCGCGACACCGGCGCTCTTCATAGGAGACCAGCCTCGCGCCGCCAGGTGACAGGAGGCTGACGCCCGAACGACGTGGGGGAGAATCGGGGGCATGAGTGACGCTGTAGTGGTGGAGGACGCGCCGGCCAACCGGTTCGAGGTGCTGGTCGACGGGGAGGCGGCGGGCTTCGCGGCGTACCGGCGGAACGGGGCCACGATCTCCTTCACCCATACCGAGATCGACGAGCGGTTCGAGGGGCGGGGCCTGGGCTCGGTGCTCGTGCGCGGCGCGCTCGACGCGGCCCGGGCGCAGGGGGCGGCGGTGCTGCCGTTCTGCCCGTTCGTCCGCCGGTACATCTCGCGGCACCACGAGTACCTGGACCTGGTGCCGCTCGACCAGCGGGCCCGCTTCGAGCTGCCCGCGGACAACGGGGAGGTCGGTCAATGACGGTGCTGGACGGGCTGGTCGAGGTCACGTCGGACGAGGAGCTCAACGAGATCGTCGGCGGCGCGCCCACGGCGGCCGTGGTCGACAAGGTGCGCACGGCGTTGCAGGACGTGCACCGGCAGTGGCTGGCGGCCTCGCCGTTTTGCCTCATTGCCACCGCGGACGCGGAGGGTAACTGCGACGTCTCGCCGAAGGGTGATCCGGCCGGCTTCACGCTCGTACTCGACGACACCACGATCGCCATCCCGGACCGGCCGGGCAACCGCCGCCTCGACGGCTTTCGCAACGTGTTGAGCAATCCGCACGTCGGCTTGGTGTACCTGGTGCCCGGGCGGGGCGACACGCTGCGTATCAACGGCCGGGCGCGGCTGGTGCGGGACGCGCCGTTCTTCGACGAGATGGTGGTCAAGGGGCATCGGCCGCGGCTGGCGCTCGTGGTCGAGATCGACCAGGTTTTCTTCCACTGCGCCAAGGCGTTCATGCGTTCGAAGCTGTGGCGGCCGGAGACCTGGGACCCGGACGCGCTGCCCTCGCGGGCCAGGATCGTCCAGTGCGTCGAGCGCCCCGACGATCCGATCGAGGTGCTGGAAAAGCACTACGGCCCCGAGTACGCCAAGGGTTTGTACTGAGCGTGATTGTCTAAATTGTACTGAGTAACGTCACGAGAAGGTCACAACCGTTCTCCATGCAGTGACACCCATTGTCAGAAAGCGACAGGATCTCGCCTGTCGCGCCCTGCACAACAGGGCGCCTGCACTCCCGGAGGAACGGTACGTGAGAAAACACCCCAAGTGGGGTCGGCGTAGCGCTGCCCTGCTGCTCGCGTCGGGCGTAGCGGCAGGCATGACGATCGCGGGTCTTCCCTCGCCCGCCAGCGCCGATCCGACGGACTCACCTGACAACGTCAAGAGCGCACCGGCCGACACCCTCGACGCGCACGACGCCGACCTGCTGGCCCAGGCCAAGGCGAAGGGTGAGCAGCACGTCATGCTCATCGTCGCCACCGACAAGGGCGACGCCAAGGATGTCGCGGCCGAGATCGCCAAGCTGGGCGGCACCGTCGCCAAGCGGTACGACTCGATCGGCTACGTCCGGGCCCGCGTCCCCACCGGTTCCGTGGAGAAGGCCGCGAAGCTGCCGGGCGTCGCCGCCGTCGACCTCAACGAGTCGATCCGGCTGCCCGACCCGACCCCGGAGGCCGCGGCCGCCGCCAAGGGCGCGAAGGCGCAGACCGTCGCCGGCCCCGGCGCGGACACGCCGGCCGCCAACCCCTTCATGCCGACGAACGAGACCGGCGCCGTCAAGTTCAAGCAGCAGCACCCGACCTGGGACGGCCGCGGCGTGACGATCGGCATCCTCGACTCCGGTGTCGCCCTCGACAACCCCGCCCTGCAGACCACGTCCACGGGTGAGCGGAAGGTCGTCGACTGGTTCACCGCGACCGATCCGATCTTCGACGGCGACGGCACCTGGCGCGCCATGCTCACCACGGTGGACGGACCGTCCTTCACGTTCGCGGGTGCCACCTGGACCGCGCCGGCCGGCTCCTACCGGATCAACCGGTTCAACGAGGGGATCACCGCGGGCGGCGACCCCGCCGGCGACGTCAACCGCGACGGTGACACCAGCGACTTCTTCGGCGTGCTGTACGACCCGGCGACCAACGACATCCGGGTCGACAGCAACCAGAACCTCGATTTCACCGACGACGCCGTCATGCGGCCGTACGCGGAGAAGTTCGACGTCGGCTACTTCGGTACGGACAACCCGGCCACCGCGGTGCACGAGCGGATGCCGTTCACGGTCGAGTTCCGCGAGGACGTCGACACCACCCCGGCCGGTCTGCCCGGCGTCGCCGACTTCGTCAACATCGGCCTCGTGGAGAGCTCACACGGCTCGCACGTCGCCGGCATCACGGCCGCCAACGACATGCTCGGCAACCCGGTCTTCGACGGCGCCGCCCCCGGCGCGAAGATCGTATCCGGCCGCGCCTGCACCTGGACCGGCTTCTGCACCGCCGCGGCGACCATGGACGGCATGGCCGACCTGGTCATCAACCGTGGCGTCGACGTGGTCAACATGTCGATCGGCGGCCTGCCGGCGTTCAACGACGGCAACAACGCGCAGACGCAGCTCTACAACCGGCTGATCAACGACTACGGCGTACAGCTGGTCATCTCGGCCGGCAACGACGGCCCGGGCGTCAACTCGGCCGGTGACCCCGCGGTCGCCACCGACGTGGTCGGCGTCGCCGCCAGCGTCAGCAAGGAGACCTGGCTGGCCAACTACGGCTCGGCGGTGCGGGTCAAGAACGCGCTGTTCACCTTCTCCTCGCGCGGTCCGCGTGAGGACGGCGGCACCAAGCCGAACATCACCGCACCGGGCTCGGCGATCTCCACCGGGCCGATGTGGCAGGCCGGCGCGCCGGTGGCCGAGGCGGGTTACTCCCTGCCGCCGGGCTACCTCCACTCCAACGGCACGTCGATGTCTTCGCCGCAGGCGACGGGTGCGGCGGCACTGCTGCTCTCCGCCGCGAAGGCGACCGACCGGGGCGTTACCCCGGCCGCCCTGCGCCGGGCGCTCTACAGTTCGGCGAAGTGGATCGACGGCGTACCGGCGTACGGGCAGGGCAGCGGCATGGTCAACGTGCCGGGCGCGTGGCAGCTGCTGCGCGGTGGCGTACAGACCCGCACGTACACCTCGTCGGCGCCGGTCTGCACCGAGCTGTCCGACTTCCTCACCCCGCCGGACACGGGGACCGGCATCTACAACCGGTGCGCCGCGGCGAACGGCGGGCACAAGGCCGGACAGTCCAAGTCGTACACGGTCAAGCTGACCCGGACGAGCGGTCCGGCCGGCACCATCCGGCACAAGCTGAGCTGGCTCGGCAACGACGGCACGTTCTCCGCCCCGGGCAGCGTGGCGCTCCCGCTGAACAAGACCGTCAGCGTCACGGTGCGGGCGAAGCCGTCGGCGGGCGCGCACGGCGCGATCCTGCGGGTGGACGATCCCTCGACGTCTATCGTGGACTTCGAGGTGCTCAACACGGTGGTCGCGTCGAACGACGTGAAGAAGCCGAACTACTCGTTCAGCGCGAGCGGTGAGGTGGACCGCAACTCGTTCGAGACCTACTTCGTCACCGTGCCGCCGGGCGCGGCCGCGCTGCAGGTCAACCTCTCCGGCATCGCGACCGGCTCGCAGACCCGGTTCATCACGTTCAACCCGCACGGGGTACGGCAGGAGAACAACAACAGCCTGTCCTGCTACACGAACTTCTCCGACGCGGCCGCGTGCAAGCCGCAGGAGCGGTCGTACGAGAACCCGGTGCCGGGCGTGTGGGAGATCGAGGTCGAGTCCCGGCGCACCTCGCCGGCGCTCAACAACCCGTACCAGCTCACCGCGCGGATCCAGGGCGTCGCGGTGGAGCCGCCGGTGGTCGACCTGCCGAGCGTGACGGCCGGCGAGGCCAACCCGGTCAGCTGGAAGGTGACCAACCAGTTCGGACCGATCAACGTGTCGGCGCAGGGCGGGCCGCTCGGCAGCGCCTCGACCCAGCGTCCCACCATCGCCAACCACGACGTGCAGACGTTCGAGGTGGCGGTACCGGCGGGCGCGACCCGGCTCGACGTGCGGATCGGCAACCCGAGCGATCCGGGCGCGGACCTCGACCTCTATGTGTTCCTGGGTGACGAGGAGGTGGACTTCGACGCCGACGGTGACTCGGAGGAGTCGGTCTCCATCTCCAACCCGACCCCGGGCACGTACCGGATCGAGGTCGACGGCTTCGCCGTACCGTCCGGCACGACGGCGTACGACTACCGCGACGTGTTCTTCGCGACGGCGCTCGGCACCATCGCGGTGCCGTCGACGGTCGCCCCGCTGGCCAACGGCGCGTCGACCACGGTCAGCGGCACGGTCACGGTCAACGCGGCGCCGGCCGGTGGCCGGAGCTTCCTCGGCGAGGCGGTCCTCCTGACCGACGAGGGCGCCGTGGTGGGCCGCGCCGGCGTGGCGATCGGCTCGGTCGGCTAGCGCACGATCGACAGATGCACCGGGGCGCTCTCACCGCGAGGGCGCCCCGGTCGCCGTTCAAGAGAGTCTTTTCGAGCTACCGCGACGTCCGCGGTGGTCCGGACCGTCGCTCCCGCGGCCTCACCGTCCGCGGTCCACAACCCCGCGGCGGCGCGCCTGGGAATAGGCGGTCGGGTGTTGCCCGCAGGGGGGACCATGGGTCTATGTCGTTTCTGACTCGATGGTGGGCGCGCGCGACGGCCGTGCTCATCGGCATGGTGGCCGCGGTGCTCGTCCCGGCCGCGGCGTGGGCGGCCGACAACGAGGTGGTCCTGGAGGCTGCCCGGCGCCGGCCCCGCCTGGGCGGCTTCGGGCTCTTCGCCGGCCTCTGCTGCCTGATTGTGGTGGCGATCATCGTGATCAGCCTGCTGGCGGTGACCCGCGGGCGCCGCAACAAGGGGCGCTGAGGGTCAGTCGCCCTTGGCCCGGTGCTTCCAGCGCAGGCGAAACGGCATGACCGCGCTTTCGAACTTGGTCTTCGTGGTCATCTTGGAGGCGCCGCTGGTGCGCTCCTCGAACCGGATCGGCACCTCGATGATCGTGTGGCCGAGCTGGGTCGCCAGGTAGTGCATCTCCACCTGGAAGCTGTAGCCGTTCGACTGCACGCGGTCGAGGCCGATGTCGCGCAGCACGTCGGCCCGCCACACCTTGAAGCCCGCGGTGAGGTCACGGATCCGCACGTTGAGCAGGGTGTGGACGTAGAAGTTGGCCCAGCCGCTGAGCGCGCGGCGGTAGAAGGGCCAGTTTTCGTCGAGCTCGCCGCCGGGCACGTAGCGCGAGCCGATGACCACGCCGGCACGGGTGGACATGAGCGTGCCGAGCAGGCCGGGCAGTGCCTCCGGCGGGTGCGACAGATCGGCGTCCATCTGCGCCACGAACTCGGCGCCGGCGTCGAGTGCCCGGGCCATCCCGTCCACGTACGCCCGGCCGAGACCCTCCTTGCCCGCCCGGTGCACCACCGTGACCCGCCCCGGATTTTCCGCCGCGAGCTTGTCGGCGACCTCGCCGGTGCCGTCGGGAGAGTTGTCGTCGGCGATGAGCACGTGCAGGCCCGGCATGGGCAGCGTGAGGAGCCGCTCGACGAGTCGGGGCAGGTTATCCACCTCGTTGTAGGTGGGAACGACGACCGTCAATCGCGCGTCGCACCACGGGGCGGGCAACTCGACTGCATTTGTCACCGCGTTAGGGTAGCGCTCTAGCGCCGGGCACATCGAGGAGCACTGAGTGGAGCTGCTGCATTCCGGGAAGGTCCGCGACGTGTACGCGGACGGCGACGATCTCATACTGGTCGCCTCTGACCGCGTGTCCGTTTACGACGTCGTGCTGCCCACCCCGATCCCGGACAAAGGCGCGGTGCTCACCCGCCTGTCGCTGTGGTGGTTCGAGCAGCTCGCCGACCTGGTACCGCACCACGTGATCTCCGCGACCGACGTGCCGCCGGAGTTCGCCGGGCGGGCGATCCGCTGTCGCCGGCTGCGGATGGTGCCGGTCGAGTGCATCGCGCGGGGCTACCTCACCGGTCTGGGGTTAACGGAGTACGAGAAGTCCGGTGCGGTCTCCGGCGTACCGCTGCCGGCCGGGCTGGTCGAGGCCGACCGGCTGCCCGAGCCGATCTTCACGCCGACGACCAAGGCGCCGGTCGGCGAGCACGACGAGTTCATCACGTACGACGACGTGGCCGCCGAGGTCGGTGACGAGACCGCCGCGGAGCTGCGCCGGATCACCCTCGCGGTCTACCGGCGGGGTGCCGAGATCGCGGCCGACCGGGGGATCGTGATCGCCGATACCAAGCTGGAGCTGGGCTGGGCGCCGGACGGCACGCTCGTACTCGCCGACGAGGTGCTGACGCCGGATTCGTCCCGGTTCTGGGCGGCCGACTCGTGGCAGCCGGGGCGGGCGCAGTTCTCGTTCGACAAGCAGTTCGTGCGCGACTGGGCGACCAGCACCGGGTGGGACAAGCGGCCCCCGGCGCCGGAGGTGCCCGAGGACGTCGTGGCGGCCACCCGCGCGCGGTACATCGAGGTCTACGAGCGGCTGACCGGGCTCTCCTGGTAGACCCACCGGTCCCGGACGCGCGAGCCCACCCGCAGGTCGACGCGGCGGCGCACGTACCGGACCAGCGCGCGGCGACGCTGCTGCCGCTGCCGGCCCGCCCGGCCCACGACGCGCCGGCCCTCGCCGAAGCGAGGGCCGGACGAGCCTGAGAGCGGTCTCTCAGGTACGGCGCCACTTCTGGGCGGCGGTGCCGTTGCAGGTCCAGATCTGCAGCCGGGTGCCGTCGGCCGAGCTGGCCCCGCGGGCGTCGAGGCACTTGTTGGAGGCGACGTTGACGATGTCGCCGGCGGCCTCGACCCGCCACTGTTGGGCGCCGGTGCCGTTGCAGTCGTACAACTGCACGGCCGTGCCGTCCGCGGTGCCGGCGGCGGTGACGTCCAGGCACTTGCCGAGCGCGCGGAGCGAGGAGCTGGCGCCGCTGCTCCAGCTCTGCGCGGCGGTGCCGTTGCAGGTCCAGAGCTGCACGGCCGTGCCGTTGGCGCTGTTCGCGCCGGCCACGTCGACGCACTTGCCGCCGAGGCCGACGATCGCGCCGGCACCTGGCTGCGGGTTGCCGCCGCCGGTGTCCCAGGCCCAGGCCCGTACGTAGTCGACCGTGAGCGTCTGCGGGAACGTCGTGCTGCCGTCCGGGTAGCCCGGCCAGTTGCCGCCGACCGCGAGGTTGAGGATCAGGAAGAACGGGTGGTTGAAGACCCACTGGTTGCCGTTGAGCGAGGCCGGCGTGATGCGGAAGTACTGGTTGCCGTCCACGTACCAGGTGATCGAGTCCGGCGCCCAGTCGATCGTGAACGTGTGGAACGCGTCCGCGAAGCGCGGCCCGCTGTAGCCGCCGCCGATGCCGCCGGCGCCCGAGTAGCCCGGCCCGTGCACGGTGCCGTGCACGGTGTTCGGCTCGCGGCCGATGTTTTCCATGATGTCGATCTCGCCGCTGGTGGGCCAGTTGACCGGGGTGCCGAGCATCCAGAACGCCGGCCAGATCCCCTGCCCGAAGGGGAGCTTCATGCGGGCCTCGAAGCGCCCGTACGTCTGCGTGAAGGTGCCGGAGGTGAGCAGCCGGGCCGACGTGTACTCGCAGGTGCCGTAGTGGCACTGGAGGTTGGACGGGTTTTCCCGGCGGGCCGTGATCACCAGGTTGCCGGCGCCGTCCATCGCGGCATTGCGCGTGCTGTTCGTGTAGTACTGCCGCTCGTTGTTGCCCCAGCCGCCACCGCCGATGTCATACCGCCACTTGCCGGGGTCCGGGGCGGTGCCGGCCGCACCGTTGAACTCGTCCGACCACGTCATGGCCCCGGGCGCGGCGACCGCCGGGCTGCTCGCCGCCGGCACGACCAAGCCGGCCGCCACGAGCGCCAGGACCAACAGGGCTCTCCGCATCTGGCCTCACCCTCCTTGAACCACCCAACGAAATGCTCCGCTCCGCTCCGCGTCCCGCCGGGGCTCGATATGTAGTTAACAAACTTGGCAGATCGATAAACATGATGTCAAGAGAGCGTTTTCCAGTGGCATGTTGGAGGCGATACCGGGCGCTTTCGGTCGTGCCCCTAGGATCCGGAGCGTGCGTGACATCGCCGTGTTCAGCGGAACCGCCCACACCGAGCTAGCCGAGGAGATCTGCGCCCACCTCGACGTCCCCCTGCACCCCGTGCGGGTGTCCCGCTTCGCCAATGACTGCCTGGAGGTCCAGCTCGAGGCCAACTGCCGGGAACGCGACGTGTTCCTCATCCAGCCGCTCGTGCCGCCCGTACAGGAGCACCTGGTCGAGCTGCTGCTGATGCTCGACGCCGCCCGGGGCGCCTCCGCCGGCCGGATCACCGTCGTGATGCCCCACTACGCGTACGCCCGCTCGGACAAGAAGGACGCGCCGCGCATCTCGATCGGCGCCCGCCTGGTGGCCGACCTGCTCAAGACGGCCGGCGCCGACCGGGTCCTGGCCGTGACGCTGCACTCGCCGCAGGTGCACGGCTTCTTCGGCATACCGGTCGACCACCTGCACGCGCTGCGCGAGCTCGCCGCCCACTTCCGCCAGTACGACCTCGACGAAGCCGTGGTGGTCTCGCCCGACCTGGGCAACGCCAAGGAGGCCTCGCACTTCGCCCGCATGATCGGCACGCCGGTGGCGGCCGGGGCCAAGCAGCGCTTCCCGGACGACCGGGTGCAGATCAGCGCGGTGATCGGCGACGTGGTCGACCGGGACGTGATCGTGCTGGACGACGAGATCGCCAAGGGCAGCACCATGATCGAGCTGATGGAGCACCTGCGCGATCTCAAGGTCCGCTCGATCCGGCTCGCCTGCACCCACGGGCTCTTCTCCAGCAACGCCCTGCGCCGGCTCAGCGAGCAGGAGGGGGTACTGGAGATCGTCTGCACGAACACCGTGCCGATCCCGGCCGAGAAGCGGGTGCCCAAGCTGCGCGTACTCTCGGTGGCGCCGGCGCTCGCCGAGGCGATGCGCCGCATCCACAATGGAGAATCAGTGAGCGCCCTCTTCGGCTAAGACCGCGCTGATGCGCACGGTGGTGCCGCCCGGTCCGGTGTGCACTTCCATCCGGTCGCTGAGCTTGCCGGCCAGCCACAGGCCCCACCCGCCCGGCACGTCGGCGGCCGGCGGGGCGCCGGTGGAGAGCCGCGTGTCGTCAAAGCCGCCGCCGCGGTCGGAGACCTCGCAGATCACCTCGTCACCCCGGCGCCAGAGCCGCAGCCGGCCCTTGCCACCCCCGTGCCGTACCGCGTTGGTGAGCAGCTCGTTGACCGCCAGCACGAAGTCGTCCAGGCGCTGCCCGACCAGCCCCGCCTTGCCCACGCACGACGCGACCGCATGGCGCAGCCGGGTGACCTGGCTGCGCTCGAACGTCTCAGTGAGGAGCGGGACCGTGTCGATGGGCCAACCGTACCGAAGGGGTGCGGCCGCCGCCGTCTGGTGGTAGGGCCATCGCCGCCGGTCAGCCCCGAGTCTGACGACTCTCGCCGGCCGTGGACGGCTTGTGGGATGGTCAAGGGGTGCCAGAAAGCACCGCGAGGAGTACGGCCGAGATCCTCGACCGGCTCACGCGGACCGAGAGGCTGGGCAACCTGGGCTGGGCGGAGTGGGACCTCACCACCGACACGGTCCATTGGTCCGACCATCTCTACGAGATCTTCGAGCGGGACCGGGCGGCCGGTCCCGCCACCCTCGCGCGGGTCCGCAAGTACGTCCTCCCCGACGACGTGGGGCGCTTTGACAAGGCGGCCCAGGCGCTGATCGGCGACGCCCAGCCGATCGACGTCACCTGCCGGATCGTGGTCCCCAGCGGGGTACGGCACATCCGGGCGATCTTCGAGGCCGAGCGGGGGCGGGACGGGCGGGTCCGCGTGGCGTACGGGATCATGCAGGACGTCAGCGTCTTCGAGGCGGCCGAGCGTGACCGGGCCCGGCTCGCCGACATCGAAGCCGAGTCGGCCGAGCTCCAGGCCAGCCTCCAGACCGAGCACCGGGTCGTCGCCGCGCTCCAGCAGGTCATCCTGCCGGTGCCGGAGGGCACGGTGCGCCGCCCCGGCCTGCGGGCGGCCGTGCGCTACCAGCCCGCCGAGGAGCTGGCCCGGGTCGGCGGCGACTGGTTCGACCTGGTGCACCTGCCCGGCGACCGTACGCTCCTGGCGGTCGGCGACGTGGCCGGACACGGGATGCCGGCGGCCGCCACGATGGCCCGGCTGCGGCACGCGCTCTCCGCGCTCGCCGTCACCACCGACGACCCCGCCCGGCTGCTCGCGTACCTCAACCAGATGGTCTGCGACGACCCGACCGGCCCGACCGCGACCGCCGCCGTGGCCCGCTTCGACCCGGAGACCTCCTCGGTCACCTGGGCCCAGGCCGGGCACCCACCGCCGGTGCTGCTCACCCGGGCCGGGGCGACGCCGCTCGACCGGCCGGAGGGCATGCTTGTCGGCGCCCTCCGCGGCTCCGAATACGCGACGGCGGTCACCGAGCTGGCCCCCGGCGACACGATGCTGATCTTCACGGACGGGCTGATCGAGCGGCGCACGTACGACAGCGACTGGCTCGGCCCCGTGCTCCGCGCGGTCGCCGGGGCGGCCGAGCTGCCGCTGGAGGCCCTGCTGGCCCGCCTCCAGCCGGCGAGCGCCGACGACGACACGTGCGTACTCGCCCTGCGCGCGGTCGTCGATGGCTGACGAGCCGTCCGGCACGTTCCAGGTGCCGCTGTGGCGGGCGATCGCGGTGTTCCGGTTCGCCTCCATGGCGTACGTGGTGGCGATGTCCGCCGTCAACCTCACCGACTACGCTCACCCGCTCGGCGCCATCCCGGCGCTGGCCCTGCTCGTCGGCTGGTCGGTGGCGGCCGCGTACCTGTACGCCCGCCCGGCCTGGCGCGGCTGGCCGCTGCTCGGCGCCGACCTGGCCGTGACGCTCGTGCTGCTGCTCGCCTCGCCCTGGGTGGTCGGCCGCACCGCGATCGACAACGGCGTACCCTCCCTCGCCGTCGCCTGGCAGGCCGGCCCGGTGCTGGCCTGGGCGGTCTCCGGGGGCCGCCGCCGGGGTGCGGTCGCGGCCGTCGTCGTCGGCCTGGCGGACGTGAGCGTGCGGGCCAAGCTCACTCACGCCTCGGCCACCGGCCTGATGCTGATGCTGCTCGCCGGCGTGGCGGTGGGGCACGTCGCCCGCCTCGGCGTGGAGTCCGAGCAGCGGCTCCAGCGGGCGGTCGAGCTGGAGGCCGCCACCCGCGAGCGGGAGCGGCTGGCCCGCGGCATCCACGACTCCGTACTGCAGGTGCTCGCCCTGGTGCAGCGGCGCGCCGCGCACCTGGACGGCGAGGCGGCCGAGCTGGCCCGGCTCGCCGGCGAGCAGGAGGCGGCGCTGCGCGCGCTGGTGGCCGGCCGCCCGCCGCGGAGCTGGCAGCCGCCGCGCCAGGAAGCGCGGCGGCGCGCCCGGCCGCGGCAGCGCGCCGGACCGGAGGTCGACCTCCGCGCGATCCTCGACGGGTACGCCTCACCGGCGGTCTCGATCGCCGCGCCGGCCACGCCGGTCCGGTTGCCGGCGGACGTCGCGCACGAGGTCGGCGCGGCCGTTGGCGCGGCCCTCGACAACGTCGCCCGCCACGCCGGGCCGGAGGCGCGTGCCTGGGTCCTGCTGGAAGAGGAGGACGGCACGGTGACGGTGGCGGTACGCGACGACGGGCCCGGCATCCCGGCCGGCCGGCTCGCCGAGGCGGCCCGGGAGGGGCGGCTGGGGGTGGCGCAGTCGATCCGCGGCCGGATCGCCGACCTGGGTGGTGCGGTGGAGATCATCTCGGCGCCGGGCGAAGGCACCGAGGTGGAGCTCCGCCTTAGGGTGAGCCGGTGAGCATCCGCGTGATGGTTGTCGATGACCACCCCATGTGGCGGCAGGGGGTCGCCCGCGACCTGGCCGAGGCCGGATACGACCTGGTCGCCACGACCGGCGAGGGCGGTCAGGCGGTGCGGATCGCGCCTGCCGCCCGCCCCGACGTCGTGGTGCTCGACCTCCAGCTGCCCGACATCTCCGGCGTCGAGGTGATCCGCGGGCTGCTCGCCGCCCTCCCCGGCGTACGGGTGCTGATGCTCTCGGCCAGCGGCGAGGAGCAGAGCGTGCTCGACGCGGTGAAGGCGGGCGCGACCGGCTACCTGCTCAAGTCGGCGAGCACCGAGGAGTTTCTCGAGGCGGTACGCCGCACGGCCGCCGGCGACGCGGTCTTCACGCCCGGGCTGGCCGGTCTGGTGCTCGGCGAGTACCGGCGGCTGGCCAAGGGCGGCGGGCCGGCCGAGGACGGCGGCGCGCCCCGGCTGACCGAGCGGGAAACCGAGGTGTTGCGGCTGGTGGCGAAGGGGCTGTCGTACAAGCAGATCGCGGCCCGCCTCACGCTCTCGCACCGCACCGTGCAAAACCACGTACAGAACACGCTCGGCAAGCTTCAGCTGCACAACCGGGTGGAGCTGACCCGGTACGCCATCGAGCAGGGCCTCGACGGCCCTTAGCCAGCGATCACAGATGGGCGGCTACCGGCGGGCGGCCGGCACCGGCTGGGGGAGGCGCACCGGCTGGCGGCGGTGGGCGGACGCGACCTGGTGGTGGTGTTGTGGCTCGGCGTAGCGGGTCAGGCCGATCACCGCGGCCAGCGTGATCAGGAAGCCGATCATGGCGAGCCACTCCCGGCCCGGCCAGATCCGGTCGCCGAGGAAGAGCAGGCCGATGATGGCGGCCGGCACCGCACCCGCCGCGTCCATGGCGGCGACCGCGGCGGTCGTGGAACCGCGCTGCATGGCCAGGCCGAGCAGCAGCTGGCCGACCACCGAGTGGGCCAGCAGCAGGTACAGCAGGGGGTGGATCAGCAGCGCCTCGAACGAGTGCACGGCCGCGAGCGGGCGGGCCGCCACCGCCGCGCCGGAGAAGGCGAGGCCGGCCAGCGAGCCGAGCGCGACCGAGCCGGGCGCGCCGTGCAGCCGTGCCGCGAAGAAGCCCAGCACGCCGATCAGCGCGAGCGCGACCACCAGGGCGACCAGGCCGAGCGGCCCGATCCGCCGGGAGGGGGCCGGCTCGGCGGCGAGCACCAGCGCGCCGATGCCGGCGAAGAGCAGGACCAGCAGCCCCACCTCGGCCGCCGGGAGCCGCCACTTGAGGATCAGCACGCCGAGCACGGCGGTCACCCCGAGGCCGGCGGCCACGCTCGCCTGCACCAGGAAGAGCGGCAGGTCGCGGCGGGCCAGGAAGGCGAGCAGGAAGCCGAGGGCCTGGCAGGAGAGGCCGACGAGGTACGTACGGTGGCTGGCCAGGCGGAGCAGGAGCCCCGGGTCGAACGTGTGGTGCACTGTGGTGCGTGTGGCGGCCATCGACTGGAGGAGGTTGGCGACACCGTACGCCAAGATCATCGCTGCGAGGAAACACCAGCCGCCAGTGGATGCCACCCGGCGACTCTAGCGGGATTGTCCAGTCCCCGCCTCGTCGGCTCGCGTCGACCACCCGTCAGAGCGCCGCAATTCCCGAGGTGGAAAGGCGTTCGAGCAGGTCGCCGTGGAGCTTGCCGTTTGTGGCCACCGCGCTGCCGCCACCCGGTCCGGGCCGGCCGTCCAGATCGGTGAACGAGCCGCCCGCCTCGGTCACGATCGGCACCAGCGCGGCGACGTCCCAGAGCGAGAGTTCGGGCTCGACCATGGCGTCGAGGGCACCCTCGGCCAAGAGCATGTATCCGTAAAAGTCGCCGTATGCCCGGTTACGCCATGTCTGCCGGAGAATGCCGAGCATGGCGCCGAGGCGGCCATTCTCCTCCCAGCCCATCAGGTCGGAGTAGCAGAAGCTGGCGTCGGCGAGCCGGCTCACCCCGGACACCTTGATCGGCGTGGCCGCGGCGGTGTGCCGCCCCGCGTACGCCCCGTGGCCGACCGCCGCCCACCAGCGGCGCCCCAGCGCCGGGGCGGAGACCAGCCCCACCACCGGCTGGTCGCCCTCCATCAGCGCGATCAGCGTCGCCCAGACGGGTACGCCGCGGATGAAGTTCTTCGTGCCGTCGATCGGGTCGATCACCCACTGCCGGGTGCCCGGGCCGGCCGCCGCCTCGGTCGCGCCGTACTCCTCGCCGAGCACCGCGTCCCGCGGCCGGGTGCGGGCGAGGGTGGCGCGCAGCGCGCGTTCCACGGCTGTGTCGGCGTCGGAGACCGGCGTGAGGTCCGGCTTGGACTCCACGTGCAGGTCGAGCGCTCGAAACCGCGCGGTGGAGATGGAATCCGCGGTGTCCGCGAGCACGTGGGCGAGGGAGAGGTCGTCGGCGTACCGGGCCATGGCGGGAAAGGTAGCTGATCCCGGCACCCCGTACGCGATAGCGTCCCGGTTATGAGACCGGATGCGTTGTGTGGGTTGCTCGCCGAGCCCGACCGGCTCGCCACCTTCGCCGCCGTGGTGCTCGGCGCGGCCACCCCCTCCGAGGTGGCGGCCCGCACCGGCTTGCCGGCCCGCCAGGTCGTGGTCGCGCTCCGCCGCCTCGCCACCGGTGGGCTGCTGACCAGCGTCGACGGGCGCATCGTGGCCGAGGCCAACGCGTTCAAGGAGGCGGTGCGCGAGCACGCCCCGGTGCCGGCCGCCGAGGCGGACCTCGACCCGGACCGGGCCAAGGCGGCGGTGTTGCGGGTCTTCGTCCGCGCCGGGCGGATCGTGCGCATGCCGGCGGCGCGGAGCAAGCGGCGGATCATCCTGGAGCACATCGCGGCCTCGTTCGAGCCGGGCATCCGCTATCCCGAGCGGGCCGTGGACGCGATCCTGCGTGCCTGGCACGACGACCACGCCTCGCTCCGCCGCTACCTGATCGACGAGGGGCTGATGTCGCGCGAGGACGGCGTCTACTGGCGCAGCGGCGGCTACGTCGAGGTCTGACCGCCGCTCGCGCGGACTCCGCCCGCCCAGCCGTGCCCGCTAGCGAGCTTTCGGAGTCGGGGTGGCTTCGGCCACCGCGCCGCCGCCGCGCGGGCGGATGTGTGTGCGGGAGGCTCTGGAGCTGCCCCGTCTGTGCGTGCGACAGCGCAGCTGCCCCGCACCCGCCGTGGGCGTGACCGCGACCTCAGCGCGGACCTCGCCCCAGGGTTGGGCTTGTGTCGCGGAGCCGGCAGTGGAGGCCGGGGAACTCGGCGAGCGCCAGCTCGCCGCCGGCCGCAGTGGTGCCCGCGGAAAAGCACCCCAAGAAGAGCTCCGCTGCGCTCCACGTTTCCCCAGGGACCCCGCGCAAACGGTCCGCAGTGGCGCTCGCTAGAAGATCAACCCATTCCGTGATCGGTGTCGGTGGTGGCTGGTTCTGTGTAGATCGTGGTGCATCGGTGCCCCTCCGGAGGCAGTCGGGTACCACGATCTGCGTCGGGGGCTGATCTTGGAGTGTCGATCAAGGGAAAAGTGCTCAGGGGCGATCACCAGCGAGGTGGGCGGGTGCGGGCGTTAGGGAGCGGAGGGTGAGGCCTCGGGGTCGGGGTCGCCGGATCGTGAGGCGAGCAGGCGGCGGTACGAGCGGAGCCGGCGCTCGTCGGCGTGCCCGGCGGCCACCCAGGCGTCCAGCGCGCAGCCGGGGTCGTCGGCGGTGTGCTCGCAGCCGGGCCGGCACTCGACGGTCGCCTCGACCAGGTCCGGGAAGCCGTGCAGCAGGCTCTCCGCGGAGACGTGGGCGAGGCCGAAGCTGCGTACCCCCGGGGTGTCGATGATCCAGCTGGGCCTGTCGTCCGGGAGCTGGAGCGCGACGGCGCTGGTCGACGTGTGCCGCCCCTTGCCCACCGCGCTGACCGCGCCGACCGCCCGGTCGGCGTCCGGCACCAGGCGGTTGACGAGCGTGGACTTGCCGACGCCGGAGTGGCCGACGAGCACCGAGATCCGTCCGCTGAGCCAGGATCTGAGGTCGTCGACGTCGGCGTCCGGCCGGCAGAGCACGTGCGGGAGGTCGAGCTCGGCGTAGTAGCCGAGAACGGCGTCCGGCCCGGCCAGGTCGGCCTTGGTGAGGCAGAGCAGCGGGTCGATGTCGGCGTCGTACGCGGCCACGAGGCACCGGTCGATGAAGCCGGTGCGTGGCGGCGGGTCGGCGAGCGAGCTGACGATCACGAGCTGGTCGGCGTTGGCGACCACGACGCGCTCCAGCCGCCCCTCGGTCGTGGTGTCGTCGTCATCGGCCGTGCGACGCAGCACCGAGGTGCGCTCGGCGATCCGGACGATCCGGGCCAGCGCGCCCGGCGCCCCGGAGACGTCGCCGACCAGCGCCACCCGGTCACCCACCACCACCGACTTGCGGCCCAGCTCGCGGGCCCGCATCGCGGTGACGCCCACGTCGCCGACCTGGCACGTGTACCGCCCGCGGTCGACCGCGACCACGAACCCCTCGACCGCGTCGGCGTGCTTGGGGCGGGTGCGGGTGCGCGGGCGCGAGGAACGGGACGGGCGGACCCGTACGTCGTCCTCGTCGTACTCCCGCCGCTTCCCCGTCAGGATCCCTCCAAGGCGCTGCTGCTAGCTTCCGGCCGCCATTGCCGACCATAGCGCCGGGAACTCGGGCAGGGTCTTCGACGTGCACGCCACGTCGTCGACCTCGACGCCGGGGACGGCCAGCCCGATGACTGCGGCGGCGTGGGCGAGGCGGTGGTCGTCGTACGTCTGGAAGGGGGCGCCGCGCAGCGGCCGGGGGCGGATCTCCAGCCCGTCGTGGCTCTCGGTCACGTCGGCGCCGAGCGCCTTGAGCTCGCGGGCGAGCGCGGCCACACGGTCGGTCTCGTGGCCGCGGATGTGGGCGATCCCGCGCAGGCGGGACGGCGAGTCGGCGAGCGCCGCCAGCGCGGCCAGCACCGGGGTCAGCTCGCTGACGTCGGAGAGGTCGGCGTCCAGCCCATGCACGGCCCCGGTGCCGCGGACGGTCAGCCCGTCGGTGCCGAGGGAGACCTGGCCGCCCATCTCGTCGAGCAGGGTGCGAAGCCGGTCGACCGGCTGGGAGCTGGTACGCGGCCAGCCGAGCAGCGTCACCTGGCCGCCGGTGACCAGCGCGGCGGCGAAGAACGGCGCGGCGCCGGAGAGGTCCGGCTCGATGATCCAGGCGCGTCCGGAGAGCCGGCCGGGCTGCACCGCCCACACGTCCGGCGTGGTGTCGTCGACCGCGCCGCCGGCCGCGCGCAGCATCAGCGCGGTCATCCGCAGGTGCGGGGCGGAGGGGACGGGCGGGCCGGCGTGGCGCACGACCACACCCCGCTCGAACGCCGCGCCGGCCAGCAGCAGCCCGGAGACGAACTGGCTGGAGGCGGAGGCGTCGATCTCCACCTCGCCGCCGGGCACCCGCCCGGTGCCGTGCACGGCCAGCGGCAGCCCGCCGGTCTCCGCCGAGTCGATCCGGACGCCGAGCGAGCGCAGCGCACCGACCAGCGGGCCGAGGGGCCGCAGCCGGGCGCGGGGGTCGCCGTCGAACGTGACCGTGCCGGTGGCGAGCCCCGCGATCGGCGGTACGAAGCGCATGACCGTGCCGGCGAGGCCGACGTCGACGTGCGCCGGGCCGGCCAGCGGGTTGGGGCGGACCACCCAGCGGTCGTCGTCCAGTGTGGACACCTGTGCCCCCATGGCGCGCAGGCCGGCGGCCATCAGCTCGGTGTCGCGGGCGCGCAGCGGGCGGCGGAGCGTCGAGGGCCCCTCGGCGATCGCGCTGAGCACCAGGGCCCGGGCGGTCATCGACTTGGAGCCGGGCAGGCGCACCGTGGTCGCGACCGGGTCCTTGGCGGTCGGCGCGGTCCACGGCACGGGTGCGCGGGTGATGGTCGTGTCGGCCACCCGTACAGTCTGCCGTCCGCCGCGGACAACCGGTGATCGCCGTTCCGGCTTCTCCCGAGTGTCGAGACGGGCTGTGCTCGCAGCGCTCGCTGGGCGCCTCGGGCGGCCAGCTTCCGCCGCCTCGTCGCTGCGCTCCTCGGATCGGCGGTCGCCAGCCCGGGGCGCGGTAGCGTGAGCGGCATGTGCGGCCGGTACGCGACCACCCGCAGCGCGGCGGATCTGAGCGCGCTCTTCGAGGCGTACGACGACACGGCCGGCGCCCTGGCGCCCGACTACAACGTCGCGCCGACCGACCCGGTGCCGATCGTGCGGATGTCCACCTCGCGCGGGGAGCGGGTGCTGGCCCCGGCGCGGTGGGGCCTGGTACCCACGTGGGCCAAGGACGCCAAGGGCGCGGCCCGGATGATCAACGCACGGGCGGAGACCGTCGCCACCTCCGGCGCGTACTCGGCACCGTTCGCCAAGCGCCGCTGCCTGGTGCCGGCCGACGGGTGGTACGAGTGGCTGCGCCGGCCGGACGGGCGCAAGCAGGCGTACTTCATGACGCCCGCGCACGGCGGCGTGCTGGCGATGGCCGGGCTGTGGTCGCCGTGGGGCGAAGGGCTGACGTTCAGCGTGGTCACCACCGCGGCGATCGGCGACCTGGCGCTGGTGCACGACCGCATGCCGCTGCTGCTGCCATGGCAGCGCTGGGCCGGGTGGCTGGCCGGCGGGGGCGAGCCGGACGAGCTGCTGGCCGCGCCGAGCGACGAGTTCCTGGCCGGGCTGGAGATCCGTCCGGTGGGGCCGGACGTCGGCGACGTACGCAACGACGGCCCGCACCTCGTGGCCCGGGTGCCCGGGGCGCCACTCGGCGGGCCTCCCGAGGAACCGGTCGAGTTGACGCTATTTTGATCGTTAGTGTTTCTGATTGGTTACCGCGCTTCTGACGCACCGTGATCAGAAAAAGTACCGAGCGATAGCGCACGGGAGCGCTCCCATCACGCTGTGTGTTGATTTCCACTATTAGTGGTGAATGGACGCTTGGCCTTTCGGCCAGGATCTATGCAACCTCTTGAATTGCAAGCCGCGAATGCGATAGAACACAGCGCCGGCAGAGGTGTCGATTCGCACTGGGCGGACGGCAACGACCATTACTTCGCCGGTCCCACGGGGGAGGTGGGTGGATGACACGGGCGCGGATGCCACGCCCGCACGAGGTTGCCGCTGCACGGCGTGACCCGAGGTTGCTTCGGGCGCTGAGCGAGCGGCAGCTCGACGATGCGTGGCGCACGCGAGGCGTGTGCCAGAGCGTTGACCCCGAGACGTTCTTTCCGGCTCCCAGTGAGCCGGCGGACGCCGCGGTGGCGCTCTGCCGCACTTGCGACGTGCAGGGCGCCTGCCTGGCCTGGGCGCTCGAGGTGGGTGACTGTCACGGCGTCTGGGGCGCGACGACACCACGCGAGCGCCGGGCGATGCTCGTGGCCTGGCGCGGCCAGGTGCAGCGGGACGGCGAGGCGATGGAGGGTGCGGGCCCACCGGTCCGCGACCAGCTCCTCACCCTGGTCCCGTTACACACGCGCTGACCGTCCCGTCTGGGTCACGATGGGCGGGTGTCTGACACCAGCCGTGAGATCGTCACGCCCCGCGGGCCGGCCCTGGTCGACCTGACCCCCGCGTCCGGCCGCGCCCGGAGCCTGCTCGTCCTCGGGCACGGCGCCGGTGGTGGGGTGGGCGCCCCCGACCTGGTCGCGCTCCGGGACGCCGCACGCGCCGCCGGCGTGACCGTGGCGCTGGTCACCCAGCCCTACCGGGTCGCCGGACGGCGCGCCCCGGCGCCCGCGCCGCAGCTCGACGAGGCGTGGACGGCGGTCGTGCGCGAGTTGCTCGCCGACCGGCCGAAGGCGCGGCTGGTGGTGGGTGGGCGCTCCAGCGGAGCCCGGGTCGCCTGCCGCACCGCCGCCGCCCTCGGCGCCGTGGCGATCGTCTGCCTCGCGTTCCCGCTGCACCCGCCGGGCCGGCCGGAGCGCTCCCGGCAGGACGAGCTGCCGGCCGGGATGCCCACGCTGGTGCTCAACGGAGACCGCGATCCGTTCGGCATCCCGGCCGGCGGCCCGGACACCCTGGTCGAGGTACGTCCGGGTGAGGGGCATGACCTGCGGCGCGACCCCAAGGGCACGGCGGGCCTAGCGGTCGACTGGCTCCGCGGGCGAGGTCTCGCGCGGTAGGAGGCCTGACCTGCGGTGCGGGGAATGGACCCCAAGGGGTACGTGTTCTAGACCCCGGAAGCACAAACTGCGGAAGGGGCAGAATCGGTGCAAACCAGTACGCGACCCTCTGATCGGGTGAACCCCGAGGTCGAGCGCGTGCGTCAGCTCCTGGACGGGCCTGACTGGCTCGCGGCAAACCCGGCGACAGGTGAGCCTTCCTCCGGCGCCGACCAGGCGTTCCGCGTATCCTCGGCGGGACAGTCGAGGGGGGACGTTCGGTTGACCCGACCGGAGAGGACCGACGAGCGGCGGGCGCGCTTCGAGCGCGACGCACTGCCGTTCGTCGACCAGTTGTACGCCGCGGGCCTGCGCATGACGCGCAACCCCGCCGATGCCGAAGACCTGGTGCAGGAGACCTTCCTCAAGGCGTTCGCGGCCTTCCACCAGTTCGAAGAGGGCACCAACCTCAAGGCCTGGCTGTACCGGATTCTCACCAACACGTACATCAACTCGTACCGGCGGCGGCAGCGCCAGCCGATCCAGGCACCGACTGAGGAGATCACCGACTGGCAGCTCGCCGAGGCGGAGTCCCACACGTCGAGCGGTCTGAAGTCGGCGGAGACCGAGGCGCTCGAGCGCCTGCCGGACAGTGACGTCAAGGACGCTCTGCAGCAGCTGCCGGAGGAGTTCCGGCTCGCGGTCTACCTCGCCGACGTCGAGGGCTTCTCCTACAAGGAGATCGCCGACATCATGGGCACTCCCATCGGCACCGTGATGTCCCGGCTGCACCGTGGCCGGCGTAACCTGCGCAAGCTGCTCGAGCGCTACGCTGCCGAGCGGGGCTTCAACCGGAGCCCTTCGCCCGACACCGCAGCAGCTGGCCAGGAGGTGTGACAGACCGTGAGTTGCGGTGAACCACACGAAACCGACTGTCGTGACGTGCTCGCCGAGGTTTACCTCTACCTCGACCTGGAGTGCTCCGACGAGCGGCGCGACCTGATCCGCACCCACCTCGACGAGTGCTCGCCGTGCCTTCGGGAGTACGGGATCGAGCAGGAGGTAAAGGCGCTGGTCGCCCGCTGCTGCGGAGACGAGCGCGCCCCCACCGAGCTGCGCGAGCGGCTGCGGGTCCGGCTCAGTGAGCTTGTGTTCGAGGCCGACTCCCGGGAGTATCTGCCCGACTGATCGGATCCTCGCTCACTGGAGTCCTCCCGTGCTGACAGACCGGTTGCGCCGCCTGGTGCGACTGCCCGAGGTGGTGCTTGCCGGCCTGCTGGCCCTGTTCGTGGCCGCACGGATCCTCATCTGCGTACGGGGCGACGTCTTCACCTCGTTCGACACGTTCTCGTACGCGCACCGCGGCGACCCGGCCTTCGACCGGGGGCCGCTGGTCTCGCTGACCGGGCACGCCCCGCGCCTGTGGGGCGTGCCGATTTTTTACGCGATCTTCCCGGGTGACCAGGCCCGCGCGGTGGCCCAGTGGGCGGTGAGCACGCTGGCGTGGGCGCTGCTGGCCTGGGCGCTCTGGAGCTGCTTGCGCACGCTGGTGGCCCGCGTGCTGGCGGCGGCCGGCGTACTCGCGATCGCGTTGCTGCCCCCGGTGGCCAACTGGGACTTCGCGATCCTCTCCGAGTCGCTCTCCATCTCGCTGGGCGTGCTCACACTGGCGCTGTTGCTGCTCTGGACCCGTACCCGATGGGTCTGGTCTTTGGCGGGGGCGACCGCGGCGGCGGTCTGGTGGACGTTCACCCGGACCGACGTCCGGGTCTTCGTGGTCTTCCTGATCCTCGCGCTGGCGGTGGTCGCGTGGCGGCGACCGGCGCGGCGCCGGCCCGCGCTGGTCGCGGCCGGCGTGCTGGTGCTCGCGACCGCCTGGTGCACCGCGATCACGCCGGTCGTCGACCGCACCTACACCGGCTGGAGCGCCACGCCCGAGGTGCGGCACGAGGAGGGGCTGATGCTCTTCCGGCTGCGGCTGCACGTGCTGCCCGACCCCGAGGTGAAGGCGATCTTCCAGCGCGAGTTCGGCATGCCGGCCTGCCCGGGCATGGAGGAGATCGCCGCCGGGCCGGCGTGGGAGACCGCCAAGTTCGCCGCGGCGTACGAGCAGTGCCCGGAGTTCAAGGCCTGGGGCGAGCGCAACGCGGCCGACGTGTGGCAGCGGTACGCGCGGGCCGAGCCGGGCGTGTTCGCGCGGCAGATGCGCGAGGTGGTGCGCCTCTCGGTGGCCGGCTCCGACTACGCCAAGACCGAGCGGGTGCTGCCGATGTCGGTGGAGAAGCTGGTCTTCCCGCCGCGAAGCTGGGTGCTCAAGGTGCTCGGCGCCGCACTGCTGGTCGCGGCCGCGGCGCTCGTCTTCGCGGCCCGGCGGCGGCCCGACCTCGCGCTCGCCGGCGCGGTCGTCGCGGTCAGCTCGGGAGTGAGCCTGCTGGCCGGCATCTGGTTCGGCGCGGGAGAGTACTGGCGGTTTGGCATCCAGGAGGCGATCGGTCTGCGCCTGGCGGTGCTGATCGCGGTGGTGGCCGCCGTCGACTCGCTGCTCGTATCGCGCCGACGAGATCAGGGCGCCCCCGAAGCCGTCACGGCCTCGGCGACGCCCTGAGCAGGCCCGTCAGGAGTTGGGGCGCTTGCCGTGGTTGGCCGCGCTCTTCTTGCGTGCCTTCTTCTTACGAGACTTCTTAGCCATGCGGGCCTCCCAGAGGTCTACGGAACCCACAGATCCTAGCCCGGCATGATTTGATACCGACGCACCTACACTCCGCTCACGAGGGAGGCCGACGATGGCCGAGGAGATCCGCGCCGAGATGGTGGCGAACGTCTGGAAAGTCGTCGCCTCCACCGGTGACCCGGTCGCCGAAGGCGACACCCTGGTCATCCTGGAGTCGATGAAGATGGAGATCCCGGTGATCGCGGAGAGCGACGGCACGGTGCGGCAGCTCGCGGTGAACGAAGGCGACGTCGTCCAAGAGGGCGACCTGATCGCGGTGATCGAATGAGCGTGCGGGTCCGCCCGGCGCAGGCGTCGGACCACCCGGCGATCTCGCGGATCAGCGTCGCGGCGTACGAAGCGGACGGGCAGCTCAAGGGCGAAAACCAGTACGCGACGACCCTCGCCGACGTAGCCTCACGGGCGGCCGCCGGCGAGGTGTACGTGGCGGTGGACGCCGACGACCAGGTGCTCGGCGCGGTGACCTTCGTGCTGCCCGGCTCCCCCTACGCGGAGCTGTCCGGCCCGGGCGAGGCGGAGTTTCGGATGCTCGCCGTCGACCCGGTCGCGCAGGGCCGGGGCGTGGGCGAGGCGCTGGCCCAAGCCTGTGTGCGCCGGGCCCGCGAGCTCGGCTGCGCCGCCGTCGTCATCTGCACGCGCGACTTCGCCGCCTCGGCCAAGCGCCTCTACGCCCGGCTCGGCTTCGTGCGCGAGCCCGACCTCGACTGGTCCCCGATGCCTGGCGTGCAGCTGCTGGGCCTGCGACTCGCCCTCTGAGGAGCCCCGGTCCGCGTCGTGGTGGGGCGCGGTCGATCGGAGATCGTGGTACCTGGGTGCCCCGCACGGGGCACTGAAATACCACGATCACCGTGTGCGGATCAGTTAGGCCTTGACCGCTACCGCGTCTTCGGTGATTTTGTCGAGCAGCTCGTAGGCGATCTTGAGGCCGATCTCGCGGCGCTGCTCGCTGGTGACGTTGGGGTCGCGGATCGCGAACCAGGTGCTGTGCACCGAAAAGAGCGACAGCGCGGCGCGCACCTGGGCCTCGTGTGAGGTCTCCGGGCGGGCCAGCAGGTCGGCCAGCCGGATCATGCGTGCGCGCATCTCCTTGCCGGCCGAGAGGCTTTTCAGCGCGGTCTGGTTTTGCTCGAAGAAGCGCATGACCGAGAAGCGGTTGTTGCCGAAGAGGTCGTCCGCGTACCGGGCGAGCAGCGTGCGGCGGGACTCGGCGGTCGGCGGCTGGCTCTCGCCCCACTCGACCAGCCGATCCATGATGTCGATGCGGTCCTGGACGAAGCTGTTGACGATCTCGTCCTTGCTCTTGAAGTGGTAATAGAGCGCCGCCTTGGTGACACCGAGCCGCTCGGCGATCTCGCGCAGCGAGGTCTTTTCGTACCCCTCCTCGGTGAACAGCTCCAGCGCCACGGCCTGGATGCGCGACCGTGTATCGCCTGTGCTCTCGCTCACCTTCATCACCTGACCCAGCAACTTACTTGACGACCGGTTAGTTGGCAGCTTACCGTACGGCAAGTAAGGAATCTACCAGGGGGGCGTGACATGACCGTCACAGATCAGCCTTCGACCGCTCAGCCCAAGATCCGGGTCGTGCTGGTCGGTCTGATGATCGCGATGATGCTCGCGATGCTCGACAACATGATCGTCAGCACGTCGCTGCCGATCATCGTGCGCGAGTTCGACGGGCTCGACCACTTCACCTGGGTGGTGACGGCGTACGTGCTGGGCACCACGGTCTCGACCCCGATCTGGGGCAAGCTCGGCGACCTGTACGGGCGGAAGACCGTCTTCCTCACCGCGATCGTGGTCTTCCTGGTCGGCTCCGCCCTTTCCGGCATGGCCGGCTCCAGCATGTTGGGCGGGCCGCAGGACGGCATGTTTCAGCTGATCGGCTTCCGGGCCGTGCAGGGCCTCGGCGCGGGCGGCCTGATCGTCGGCGTGATGGCGATCATCGGTGACCTGGTGCCGCCCCGCGAGCGCGGTCGCTACCAGGGCATGATGGCCGGCGTCATGGCGATCGCGATGGTGGCCGGCCCACTGCTGGGCGGCTTCATCGCGGACAACCTCTCGTGGCGCTGGGCGTTCTACATCAACCTGCCGCTGGGTGGCGTCGCGCTGCTGGTGCTGATCACCCAGATGCACCTGCCGAAGTACCGTACCGAGCACAAGATCGACTGGCTGGGCGCCGGCCTGCTCTCCGTGGGTATCACCGCGCTGGTGCTGATCACCACGTGGGGCGGCAACGAGTACGACTGGGCCTCGCCGCAGATCTTCGGACTGGTCGGCCTCGGCGCCGTGGCGCTGGCGCTCTTCGGCTTCGTCGAGCGGCGCGCGGCCGAGCCGATCCTGCCGCTGGGCCTGTTCAAGAACCGCAACTTCGCGCTCATCTCGGCGGTCGGCTTCCTGCTCGGCTTCGCGATGTTCGGCGCGATGAACTTCCTGCCGATCTTCCAGCAGTACGTGCAGGGCGCCTCGGCCACCGGCAGCGGGCTGCTCCTGCTCCCGCTGATGTTCGGCATGCTGATCGTCTCGATCCTGAGCGGTCGCGCGATCACCCGCACCGGCCGCTACCGCGCCTTCCCGATCGTCGGCGGCGTGCTCATGACCGTCGGCATGCTGCTGCTGACGATGCTGGACGCGCACACGAGCCGGGTCGAGCTCGGGGCGTACCTGGTGGTGCTCGGCGCCGGCATGGGCTTCCTGATGCAGACGTCGATGCTCATCGCGCAAAACAGCGTCGAGCAGCGCGACCTGGGTGCCGCGAGCGGCGCGGCGACGTTCTTCCGCTCCATCGGTGGCTCGTTCGGCGTGTCGCTGTTCGGCGCGGTCTTCGCCACCCGCTTCCAGAACGAGCTCACCGACAAGCTTGGCGCCCAGGCGGCCGAGCAGTTCAGCAACGGTGGCGGCGGCGCCGGCACCTTCGACCCGGCGGTGCTGGCCGGCCTCCCGGCGGCCGCCCGCAACGGATTGCTGACCAGCCTGGCCGACTCGATCGCCGGCGTCTTCTGGTGGGCGGTGGCGTTCGCGGTGCTGGTGCCGGTGCTGGCCTGGTTCGTCAAGGAGATCCCGCTGCGCGGCTCCAACGACACACCCCGGGCCGCGACGCCCGAGGAGCAGGCCGAGCGCGCCCTGGCCGACGCGCCCGCGGTGCCGTAGCGACAACTCATCCGATGAAGGGCGCCCCGCACGAGGGGCGCCCTTCGCTGTCGGGTCCGCGGGTCAAGCCCGCACAGAGGGGAACCAGTTACCGGGAACGGCTGTGCCGTGCGCGATGCGTTGTGTTTGACCTTGCTAGCGTGCAAGAATGAGCATGTAGCGAGCAGTTTTGCGCACGCGGGAGCAAGCCAGGAGGTCATCGTGGGGACGCCGGGAGCGGGCATGGCCGCTGACATCGCGGAGCAGCCCGAGGTCTACGCACGCCTGCTGGAGCCGGCCCACGTCGAGGCAATCGCCCGCGCCGCCGCCGTCATCGCCGAGCGGCGGCCGCGCCATGTCGTGCTCACCGCGCGCGGCACGTCCGACCACGCGGCGCTCTACGGGGCGTACCTCGCGGAGATCCGTCTCGGGCTCCCCGCCGGGCTGGCCTCGCCGAGCGCGGTGACCGTCTACGGCGCCCGCCCCGACCTCTCGCACGCGCTGGTCGTCGGGGTCAGCCAGAGCGGCGGTTCGCCCGACCTCACCGAGGTGGTCCGGGTGGCGCGCGAGTCCGGCGCGCTCACGCTCGCGATCACCAACAACCCCGACTCGCCGCTCGCCGCGGCCGCCGAGCTCTCGATCGACGTGGTGGCGGGACACGAGCGGGCGGTGGCGGCGACAAAGACGTACACGGCTGAGCTTTTGGCCCTGCTCCTGCTCGTCGAGAGCGTGCGCGCGGGCGGCGGCCGGCCACCCGCGGAGCTCGCGGCCCTGCCCGACCTCGCGGCGCGGGTGCTGGCCGACCCCGCGCCGGAGACCGCCGCGGGCCGCTACCGGTTCGCCGCGCGCCTGGTCACGACCGGCCGGGGGTACGCGTACGCGACCGCCCGCGAGGCCGCCCTCAAGCTGATGGAGACGTCCTACCTGCCGGCGCTCGCCTTCTCCGGCGCCGACCTGCTCCACGGGCCGCTCGCGATGACCGACCCGGACGTGCCGGTGCTGGCGGTGGTGGGTTCCGGGCCGGGCGGGGCGGCGATGGCCGACGTGCTGGCCCGGCTGCGCGAGCGCAAGGCGGACGTGCTCACCGTCGGCGCCCGGGGCGAGCTTGCCGTGCCCGACGTCGACGAGCGCCTGGCCCCGCTGCTCGACATCCTGCCCCTCCAGCGGCTGGCGCTGGCGCTCGCGCTGGCCCGGGGCGAAGACCCCGACGCACCGCGAGGTCTCAAGAAGGTGACGTCCACGCTCTAGGGCGCATCCGGCGGGCCCTACAAGACCCGCCGGACAGGCCCTAGAGTTGCGCTGTGCCCACGCTGCGCGACCTGGTCGAAGAGCACACCTCGCTGGGCTCGGACGACATCGACCACCTGCACCGGCTCGCCGGTGAGTGGCAGCTGCTCGCCGACCTCTCCTTCGCCGACCTGCTGCTCTGGGTGCCGGTCAACGGCCACGAGGCGTTCCTCTGCGTGGCGCAGGTGCGGCCCACGACCGCACCCACCGCCTACCAGGACGACCAGGTCGGCCGCACGGTCGGCGGGCCCGAGGTGGCGCACCTGACCATCGCGTACCGGCAGGGGCGGATCTGGCGCGAAGGCGACCCGGTCTGGTACGGGGACACTCCCGCCCGCCACGAGGCGATCCCGGTGCGGCTGCGCGACGCCGACGGGGAGCCGGGCGAGGTGATCGGGGTCGTGGGGCGCGACACCAACCTCTCGACCGCGCGTACGCCGAGCCAGCTCGAGCTCAACTACCTCACCACCGCCGACGACCTGGCGCAGATGATGGCCGACGGCACGTTTCCGCCGATCAGCCACCGCATCGAGACGACTTCCGCGCCCCGGGTCGGTGACGGGCTGATCCGGCTGGACGCGAGCGGCAAGGTGACGTACGCGAGCCCCAACGCCCAGTCCGCCTTCCGCCGGCTCGGCTTCGCCTCGCACCTCGTCGGCGAAGACCTGGCCGCGCTCTCCGCCCGCCTCGCCGACGACCCGCTGGAGGGGACCGATGCCTCGGCCCGGGTGCTGGCCGCGCTCGGCGGCGAGGCGCCCTCGCGCAAGGAGATCGAGGCGCGGGGGGCCACCGTGCTCACCCGCGCGCTCCCGCTCATGCCGGCCGGCGTGCCGATCGGGGCGCTGGTGCTGGTGCGCGACGTGACCGAGGTGCGCCGCCGCGACCGCGCGCTGGTCACCAAGGACGCCACGATCCGCGAGATCCACCACCGCGTGAAGAACAACCTCCAGACTGTCGCCGCCCTCCTGCGCCTCCAGGCCCGCCGGGTCGAGACGCCGTCGGCGAAGGCCGCACTGGAGGAGTCGGTGCGCCGGGTCGCCTCGATCGCGCTCGTGCACGAGACGCTGTCGATGTCGAGCGACGAAGCGGTGGAGTTCGACGGCATCGTCGACCGGGTGGCGGCGGCCGCCGCCGAGGTGGGTACGACCGCGTCCAAGGTGGCGATGCGGCGCAAGGGCACGTTCGGGGTGCTGCCCGCCGAGATGGCCACCTCGCTGGTGATGGTCCTCAACGAGCTGCTGATCAACGCGGTCGAGCACGGCTTCCCGGAGATCGACGGGGTGGGCGCGGTGGGCGAGGTGGTGGTCTCCGCCCATCGCCACCGCAAGGAGCTGCACGTCACCGTCGTCGACAACGGCACCGGGCTCCCGGAGACGTTCGACGCGGAGCGCGGCGGGCGGCTGGGCCTGCAGATCGTGCGCGCGCTGGTCACCGGCGAGCTGAGCGGCACGATCGAGCTGCGCGCCCGGCCCGAGGGCGGCACCGAGGCCGTGCTGGCCATGCCGCTGACGAAGCGCTAGCGCCGCGGCCAAGTGATGGTAAGGATAGCTCTTATTCTCACTTAGGGCGTTAAGTGAGAATACGGTAGTGGTGTGACATCACGTCAGGGCGGGGTGACCGGCACCGGCTGGCCGGCGCTGAAGTACGAGACACTGCCGTGGGACCGGCAGTATCCGCCTGGTGCCTTTTCGCGCACTCAGCTTCAGCGTCATCGAGGCGCGTACCAGGCGGCGATCGCGCCGGAGATCGGCAAAGCGGAGCCGCGGCTGCCCGGCGACGTGCTGGCCATCGCCGACGACGCGGCGAACGAGCTCGCCCGGTTCGACGCCGAGATGGGCGGCGAGATCGCCCCGTTCGGCTCGATACTGTTGCGTTCGGAGTCGGCCGCCAGCTCCCAGATAGAAAACAAGGGACTGACCCGTCAGGTCACGATACCGATCTCAGCGGGTCTGCTGACCGACACGCAGTCCTAACTTCGACGCGCTCGGTGCGTACCGCGCCGGGGATCCAGCGGTGATCGTCTAGGAGATGTCCAACGCCTCGTTCCTGGCCATCGCCAACGGGCGCCGGCTCGTCATCGAGCTCCGGGAGATCCGCAACGGCTGGCGCGGGCGTGTCTCCGCCCGGCGTGACTCACGGGTCTGGCAGGTGGTCGACCTGCTCATGCGCCACCCGGTCGTCAACGCCGGCCTCCTGGCTGGCGAGCTTGGCGTCGCCGACCGCAACGTCTACCGCTACATCGAGCCGCTGGAGCGGGCCGGTGTCCTGACCGAGTTCACCGACCGGCGGCGACACCGGGCATGGCGGTCGCCGGAGATCCTCACCGCCCTGGACGGCTTCGCGGCTCGGGCGGGCCGGAGGGGTGCGGCCGGGTGATCATCTATTAACGAGGTGTTACAGACCACACTCCCGGCATCTGGGCCGCTGGTTGGCGGGCCGGAGTCGCTGTGAGAGGCTAGCCCTCGTGACCGTTGCCGAGCGCCGTGCCGTGTCGCTGGGATTGACCTCCCGGCGCCACGTTGACTACGGCCGCGTGCGCAGCGCCATCTGTCGGGCCCACTGACGTCGCCCGATCTGATCTGTTCCCGGGCGCGTGGAGAGCGCCGGCCTCAAGATCACTGCCGTAGCTTCGCGCGTCCATCCTGACCAAGCACACGGAGGACGCCCAGGATGGCGGTCACAAGCTCGGAAGGCCGGCCGGCCGCACGCCCGCGCAAGGCGCGCGGCGAAGGGCAGTGGGCGCTGGGTCACCGCGAGCCGCTCAACCCCAACGAGCGCACCAAGAAGGACGACAACCCGCTCAACGTGCGCGCCCGGATCGAAAACATCTACGCGCACCGCGGCTTCGACTCGATCGACCCGCAGGACCTGCGCGGGCGCTTTCGCTGGTGGGGGCTCTACACCCAGCGCAAGCCCGGGATCGACGGCGGCCGCACCGCGATCCTCGAGCCGCACGAGCTCGACGACGAGTTCTTCATGCTGCGCGTCCGCGTCGACGGCGGCCAGCTCGACCTCGACCAGCTGCGCACGATCGCCGGCATCTCGCGGGAGTTCGCGCGGGACACGGCCGACATCACCGACCGGCAAAACATCCAGCTCCACTGGATCCGCGTCGAAGACATGCCGGAGATCTGGCGGCGGCTGGAGTCGGTGGGCCTGCAGACCACCGAGGCGTGCGGCGACTGCCCGCGGGTGGTGCTCGGCAGCCCGGTAGCCGGCATCTCGGCCGACGAAAAGGTCGACGCCACGCCCGCGATCGACGCGATCGTGGAGCGCTACGTAGGCGACCCGAAGCTCTCCAACCTGCCGCGCAAGTTCAAGTCGTCGATCTCGTGGCTGGCCGACATGCCGTACGAGGTGAACGACATCTCCTTCCTCGGCGTCGAGCACCCGGAGTACGGTCCGGGCTTCGACCTCTGGGTCGGCGGCGGCCTCTCGACCAACCCGATGCTCGCCCAGCGCCTCGGCGTGTGGGTGCCGCTCGGCGAGGTGCCCGACGTGTGGGCCGGCGTGGTCGGCATCTTCCGCGACTACGGGTACCGGCGGCTGCGCCACCGCGCGCGGCTCAAGTTCCTGGTCGCCGACTGGGGCGTGGAGCGGTTCCGCGAGGTGCTGGAGAAGGAGTACCTGGGTCGTACCCTGCTGGACGGGCCGGCGCCCCAGCTCCCGAGCAAGCCCATCGACCACATCGGCGTGCACCAGCAGGCGGACGGGCGGTTCTACGTCGGCGCCGCACCGGTGGTGGGGCGCACGTCCGGCACCCAGCTCGCCCAGCTCGCCGACACGGCCGAGGCCCACGGCAGTGGGCGGGTACGGCTGACGCCGTACCAGAAGCTGCTGGTCCTCGACGTGGCGCAAGGTCGCGTCGACTCGCTGGTGGCCGCGCTGCGTGGCGTGGGTCTGGAAGCCCAGCCGTCGACTTGGCGGCGCGGCACGATGGCCTGCACCGGCATCGAGTTCTGCAAGCTGGCGATCGTCGAGACCAAGCGGCGCGGCGAGGAGCTCGTCGCCCGACTGGAGGAGCGCCTCGGCGACATGGACGCCGACATCTCCATCCACATCAATGGCTGCCCCAACGCCTGCGCCCGCACCCAGACCGCCGACATCGGCCTCAAGGGCCAGATCGTGATGGGTCCGGACGGGCAGCAGGTCGAGGGCTTCCAGGTCCACCTCGGCGGTGGCCTCGGCATGGCCGAGGGCCAGAAAGCCGGGTTCGGGCGCAAGCTCCGCGGGCTCAAGACCACCGCGGACGAGCTTCCCGAGTACGTCGAGCGCCTGGCCCGCCGCTACCTGGACGGCCGCACCGAGGGCGAGGCGTTCGCCAGCTGGGTCATGAGGGTTGAGGAGGATGCACTCCGATGAGCGAGCGGAGCGAGCGAATCATCGGGTTCAGCGCGTTTGGAGCCTCATGGCCGCCCGCAGCGAAGCGAGGACGGCCGTGAGCGAGCGCAGCGAGCGAATCAATGGGTTCAGCGCGTTTGGAGCCTCATGGCCGCCCGCAGCGAAGCGAGGACGGCCGTGAGCGATCAGCGCGCCGCACCTCTGTACTGCCCCTATTGCGGAGAAGAAGACCTGCGCCCGTCCGAGGAGGGGCACGGGACCTGGGAGTGCCGTGGCTGCGCCCGCGCGTTCTCCGTCAAGTTCGTCGGATTGGTCCGAAAGGCGGTGTCCCGGTGAGCGAGCGAGTTGGCGCGGCGGCGTCTGGACTGAGCTGCGCCGCCGACGAAGTCGGGGTTTCGGCGTGGCGAGGGAAGACGGCGCCTTGGGCGCCGCATGAGCGAGCGAACTGGGAGGCGCCGTGAGCGTCGTGAACGCCGCCGGTCTGGGGCTCCTCGGGCCGGCCCGTGATCGCACGGCGGAGCTGCGGTCCCTCGCGGAGGAGGCCGCCGTCGCCCTCGAAGGCGCGCCGGCCGAGGAGATCGCCCGGTGGGCCGCCGAGACGTTCGGCGACCGGTTCTGCGTGACGAGCTCGATGGCCGACGCGGTGCTGGCACACGTGGTGTCCCGGGTGGCGCCCGGGGTCGACGTGATCTTCCTCGACACCGGCCTGCACTTCCCCGAGACGCTCAAGGTGCGCGACACCGTGGCCGCCACGCTGCCGGTCAACGTGCGCTCGATCCGCCCGCGGCTGACCGTCGGCCAGCAGGACGGGGAGTACGGGCCGAGGCTGTTCAACAAGAGCCCCGACGACTGCTGCTTCCTGCGCAAGGTGGAGCCGCTGGAGCGGGCGCTCGCCGACTACGACGCGTGGGCCGCCGGGCTGCGCCGCGACGAGTCGCCGACCCGGGCCAACACGCCGGTGGTGACGTTCGACGCCAAGCGCGGCAAGGTCAAGGTCAACCCGATCGCGGCGTGGAGCCAGGCCGACGTCGACGCGTACATCTCGCGGTGGAACGTGCCGGTCAACGAGCTCTTCAAAAAGGGGTACACGTCGATCGGCTGCTGGCCGTGCACGCGGCGGACCAAGGCCGGCGAGGATCCGCGGGCCGGCCGGTGGGCGATGTTCGACAAGACCGAGTGCGGCCTGCACACGTGACCCCGGTCCTCCTCGTCGTGCACGGCAGCCGCGATCCGCGGGCGGCGCGGGCGACCCGTGCCCTCGTCCGCGCGGTCGCGGCCGCCCGGCCCGGGGTGGACGTGCGAGCGTCGTACCTGGACCACACGCTGCCCCGCCCCGGGCAGGTGCTGAGCGCGCTGGAGGCGGCCGGCCACGAGCGGGTGACGCTGGTGCCGCTGCTGCTCACGGCCGCGTACCACGGTCGGGTGGACGTGCCCGACGCGGTGCGCGCCGCCCGCGCCGCCGGCCTGCGCGTCCCGGTCGCGGTGGCGGACGTGCTGGGCCCGCCCGGCGCCGGCCCGGTCGACGACCTGTTGCTCGCCGGCCTGCGCCGCCGGCTGGCCGCCGCCGGCTCCGGTTTCGACGCCGTGGTACTGGCCGCGGCGGGCACGCGCGACGCCGGTGCCCGGCAGACCGTGGAACGGGCCGCCGACGCGCTCGGTGCGTCGCTGGGCCTGCCGGCCCGCGTGGCGTACGCCTCGGCGTCCGCACCCACCGGCGCCGAGGCCGTGGCCGAGCTACGTGCGGCCGGGGCCGAGCGGATCGGCGTCGCCGCCTACTTCCTGGCGCCCGGCCTGCTCTACGACACCGTGATCCGCTCCGCCCTCGACGCGGGCGCAGTGGCGGCGGCCCAGCCGCTGGAGGGCGCCGCCGAACTGGCCCGGTTGGTGCTGGCCCGTGCCGACGCCGCCACCCTGCCGGCCATCACCGCGACGGCTGCTTGAGGCTCGGCCGACCCCTCCGTCCGTGATCGAAGCTCCCTTCAAGTCCCTCTAAGAGGGCATCTGATCTCAATACGGGATAATTTGGTATAGGCGCGACGATGTATTCGAAAACAACATCCCACACGTAGTCCATCTGGTCTGGTACAGCACGTGGGTGACCGCTTCCCGACGCCCGTACCGAACCGACCTGTCCGACGCGCGCTGGGCGTTGATCGAGCCGATCCTGACGCGGTGGCGGGCGGACCGGGTCGGGTTGGGGATAGCGCCGATACAACATGACCTACGCGAGATCGTGAACGCGGTCCTGTACATCAACCGGACCGGGATTCCATGGGAGTACCTGCCGCACGACTTCCCTCCACATAAGACGGTTTACCACTACTATGCGTTGTGGGAAAAGGACGGCACGACTGAAGCGATCCACGAGGCGCTGCGCCGCAGGGTGCGGCGGGCCGCCGGGCGGGCCGAGGAGCCCAGCGCGGCGATCATCGACGCGCAGACGGTCAAGACCTCCAACAATGTTCCAGAGTCATCGCAAGGAATCGACGCCGGCAAGCGGATCAAGGGCCGGAAACGGCACATCGCCACAGACGTGCTCGGCCTGCTGCTGGTCGTGTTGGTCACTGCGGCGAGTGTGCACGACACGGCCGGCGGCCGATACGTGGTCGACGAGCTCGCCGCCCACCGACCAGATGTGGTCAGGGTGTGGGTGGATGCCGGCTACAAGCAGAGCGTCATCGACCAGGGCGCGGCACACGGCATCGATGTCGTGGTGGTGACCAAGGATCCCGACCAGCGCGGGTTCAAACCGCAACCCAAGCGGTGGGCGATCGAGCGGACCTTGGGCTGGCTGATGCTTCATCGCCGGCTGGTCCGGGACTACGAGGCCGACCCGGCCCGATCCCGGACGATGATTCTCTGGGCAATGATCGACAACATGTCCCGGCGGTTAACCGGAGAATCAACATCGACGTGGCGCACCACCCCAACAAATACGGACATTATCTGTCAGTTATAGATCAGATGCCCTCT
>NZ_JAVHUY010000035.1:0-105000 GCF_031085175.1 Phytohabitans maris | reverse complement strand
ATACCGGTCACGGTGGTGGCGAGGTGTTGGGGTGTGGGGTTGTGGGTTGGTTGTTTGTTGAGATTTGCATAGTGGACGCGAGCATCTTTGTGGTCAAGTTGTCAAGGGCGGACGGTGGATGCCTTGGCACCAGGAGCCGATGAAGGACGTGGGAGGCCGCGATAGGCCTGGGGGAGCTGTCAACCGAGCTGTGATCCCAGGGTGTCCGAATGGGGTAACCCGGCACTAGTTGTGTGGTGTCACCTGCATCTGAATGCATAGGGTGTAGGGGGGAACGTGGGGAAGTGAAACATCTCAGTACCTGCAGGAAGAGAAAACAATTGTGATTCCGTGAGTAGTGGCGAGCGAAAGCGGATGTAGGCTAAACCGGTTGCGTGTGATACCTGTCAGGGGTTGCGTGGTCGGGGTTGTGGGAGCCCGCTTGTCGTGCTGACACACGGCGGAGGAGTTACAAAGTTTGTTGCTAGTTGAATGGTCTGGAAAGGCTGACCGTAGACGGTGATAGTCCGGTAGGCGAAAGCAGCAAACCTTCTGTGGGTTTTCCCGAGTAGCGGCGCACTCGTGGAATGTGCCGTGAATCTGCCAGGACCACCTGGTAAGCCTGAATACTCCCTGGTGACCGATAGCGGACGAGTACCGTGAGGGAATGGTGAAAAGTACCCCGGGAGGGGAGTGAAATAGTACCTGAAACCGTTCGCCTACAATCCGTCGGAGCTTTGCATCTTTTGGGTGTGGGGTGACGGCGTGCCTTTTGAAGAATGAGCCTGCGAGTTAGTGGCATGTGGCGAGGTTAACCCGGGTGGGGTAGCCGTAGCGAAAGCGAGTCTGAAGAGGGCGTTGAGTCGCGTGTTCTAGACCCGAAGCGGGGTGATCTAGCCATGGGCAGGCTGAAGCGCGGGTAAGACCGTGTGGAGGGCCGAACCCACCAACGTTGAAAAGTTGGGGGATGACCTGTGGTTAGGGGTGAAAGGCCAATCAAACTCCGTGATAGCTGGTTCTCCCCGAAATGCATTTAGGTGCAGCGTTGCGTGTTTCTTGCCGGAGGTAGAGCACTGGATGGTCTAGGGGCCCTACAAGGTTACCGAAATCAGCTAAACTCCGAATGCCGGTAAGTGAGAGCGTGGCAGTGAGACTGCGGGGGATAAGCTTCGTAGTCGAGAGGGAAACAGCCCAGATCACCAGCTAAGGCCCCTAAGCGTGTGCTAAGTGGAAAAGGATGTGGGGTCGCTTAGACAACCAGGAGGTTGGCTTAGAAGCAGCCATCCTTTAAAGAGTGCGTAATAGCTCACTGGTCAAGTGGTTCCGCGCCGACAATGTAGCGGGGCTCAAGTACACCGCCGAAGCTGTGGCATTCACATTTTGACTTCGCCTGGATTCTTTATGGGTTTGGGTGCAGGTGTGTGGATGGGTAGGGGAGCGTCGTGCCACGGGTGAAGCGGCCCTGTGAGGGAGTCGTGGACGTGGTACGAGTGAGAATGCAGGCATGAGTAGCGAGAGAAGGGTGAGAAACCCTTCCGCCGGATGACCAAGGGTTCCAGGGCCAGGTTATTCCGCCCTGGGTGAGTCGGGGCCTAAGGCGAGGCCGAGAGGCGTAGTCGATGGATAACGGGTTGATATTCCCGTACCCGCGAAGGAGCGACCATGATGAACCTATCTGTGCTAACCGCCCGAGCCGCTGAGACCTTCGGGTTGAGGTGGGGAGCGTGGGAACCTGGGTGGTAGTAGTCAAGCGATGGGGTGACGCAGGAAGGTAGCTGAGCCCGGCCGGTGGTTGTGCCGGGGTAAGCGTGTAGCCCGTGCCATAGGTAAATCCGTGGCGCATGTGGGTGAGGCGTGATGCCGAGCCGATTCAGGTGAAGTCAGTGATCCTATGCTGCCGAGAAAAGCCTCTAGCGAGTTTCGAGCGGCCCGTACCCTAAACCGACACAGGTGGTCAGGTAGAGAATACCGAGGCGTTCGGGTGAACTGTGGTTAAGGAACTCGGCAAATTGCCCCCGTAACTTAGGGAGAAGGGGGGCCGGACGCGTGAAGCCCCTTTTGCGGGTGGAGCGTGGTATGGCCGCAGAGAGCAGGGGGAAGCGACTGTTTACTAAAAACACAGGTCCATGCGAAGTCGTAAGACGCTGTATATGGACTGACGCCTGCCCGGTGCTGGAACGTTAAGGGGACCGGTTAGCTCTTTCGGGGGCGAGGCTGAGAACTTAAGCGCCAGTAAACGGCGGTGGTAACTATAACCATCCTAAGGTAGCGAAATTCCTTGTCGGGTAAGTTCCGACCTGCACGAATGGCGTAACGACTTCCCCACTGTCTCAACCACAGGCCCGGCGAAATTGCATTACGAGTAAAGATGCTCGTTACGCGCGGCAGGACGGAAAGACCCCGGGACCTTTACTATAGCTTGACATTGGTATTCGGACTTGATTGTGTAGGATAGGTGGGAGACTGTGAAGCTGGCACGCCAGTGTTGGTGGAGTCGTTGTTGAAATACCACTCTGTTGGGTTTGGGTATCTAACCCGGGCTCCTGATCGGGGTCGGGGACAGTGTCTGGTGGGTAGTTTAACTGGGGCGGTTGCCTCCTAAAGGGTAACGGAGGCGCCCAAAGGTTCCCTCAGCCTGGTTGGCAATCAGGTGTTGAGTGTAAGTGCACAAGGGAGCTTGACTGTGAGACTGACGGGTCGAGCAGGGACGAAAGTCGGGACTAGTGATCCGGCACTTGCGTGTGGAAGCGGTGTCGCTCAACGGATAAAAGGTACCCCGGGGATAACAGGCTGATCTTCCCCAAGAGTCCATATCGACGGGATGGTTTGGCACCTCGATGTCGGCTCGTCGCATCCTGGGGCTGTAGCAGGTCCCAAGGGTTGGGCTGTTCGCCCATTAAAGCGGTACGCGAGCTGGGTTTAGAACGTCGTGAGACAGTTCGGTCCCTATCCGCCGTGCGCGTAGGATACTTGAGAAGGGCTGTCCCTAGTACGAGAGGACCGGGACGGACGAACCTCTGGTGTGCCAGTTGTCCCGCCAGGGGCACGGCTGGTTGGCTACGTTCGGAAGGGATAACCGCTGAAAGCATCTAAGCGGGAAGCCTGCTTCGAGATGAGGTATCCCACCCTTGTGGGTTAAGGCCCCCAATAGACGATTGGGTTGATAGGCCAGAGCTGTAAGCCAGGTAACTGGTTGAGGTGACTGGTACTAATAGGCCGAGGACTTGACCTACAAAGCTGCTACGCGTCCACTATGCGAATCTGAACCAACAACCAGCCACCCGGATGGTTCGGGGTCGGGTGCGGGGTTGATAGGTTTATAGTGTTACGGCGGTCATGGCGGAGGGGAAACGCCCGGTCACATTCCGAACCCGGAAGCTAAGCCTTCCAGCGCCGATGGTACTGCACTCGGGAGGGTGTGGGAGAGTAGGACACCGCCGGACTTCTTACAGTGAAGGCCACCCCGCCGGGGTGGCCTTCACTGCTTATTGGGAGGATGGATCCGTGAGCCAGGGACCGCGCGGCGATGCACCGCGTGACGGCGACCGCGACGACGAGGGTCGGGGCCGGCGCGGCGGTGAGCGCAACGACCGCGGCTACGGCGATCGGGACGGCGGCCGCGACCGAGGATATGGACGGGACAGCGGCGGCTCGCGCGAGGCGGGCCGCTCCGGCGACCGCCCGGGGCGCGGGGCGCGTGACGGTGGCTACCGGGGCGGGCCGCGCGAGGGCTACCGCGACTCGGGCGACCGCGGGCGCGGCTACGGCGACCGCGAGGGCGGCTACCGCCGCGACGGCGACAGCCGCGGGCAGCGTTCCGGCGGTCGCGACGGCGGCTTCCGGGGCAGCTCGCGCGGCGGATACGGCGAGGGATCGCGGGGCAGCTTCCGCGGCGGCACCTCCGGCCGGCGCGAGGGCGGGTTCGCCGGCGGTGGCCGGGCACCCCGCGACGGTGACTTCCGGGGTGGCCGGGAGGGCGGCGGCTTCGCCGAAGGCCGCGGCCCGCGCCAGGGCGGCTTCAGCGGCCGTGGCCCGCGCGAGGGCGGCCGCGACGGCGGTGGCTTCGGCCGGGGCGGTCGTGACGGCGGGTTCGGCGGGCGTGGTCCGCGCGAGGGTGGCTACGGCGGCCCGCGCGGCGACCGAGGTGGCTTCTCCCGCCAGGGCGGCCCGGGCGGTCGTGACGGCGAGTTCCGCGACGGCGGGCGTGGCCCGCGCGACCGGGACTTCCGCGACAGCGGGCGCGGCGGCGGATACCGGGGCGGCTACGGCGACCGGGAAGGGCGCGGCGGCTACCGGCGCGACGAGCAGGGCTCCCAGGACGGCGGCTACCGGCGGGTGAGCGGCGGCTACGGCCGCGACGGCGACGACCGCGGCACCCCCCGCGACCGGGGAGAGCGCGGAGATCGTGGAGATCGTGGCGGCTTCACCGGCCGGCGCGACGACCGCGGCTTCCAGGGCGACCGCGGCCCGCGCCGTGACGACCGCGGCCCGCGCGGCTTCTCCGGCGACCGGGACGACCGGGGCGGCGGCTTCCGGGGTGATCGCGGCCCGCGCCAGGGCGGCTTCGGCGATGACCGGGCCCCGCGCGGCGGTGGCTTCGGCGGTCGCCGTGACGACCGCGGTTCCCGTGGCGGCGGTTTCGGCGGCGGGCGCGACGATCGCGGCCCGCGCGGTTTCCAGGGTGATCGCGGCCCGCGTGACGGCGGCGACCGCGGCCCGCGCGGTTTCCAGGGCGACCGCGGCCCGCGCGAGGGCGGCGACCGCGGCCGGCCGGCCGGCGGCTTCGGCGGTGACCGGGGCGCACGTGGTTTCCAGGGAGGCCGTGACGACCGAGGTCCCCGCGAGCGCGGCTTCGCTGGCGGGCGGGACGATCGCGGCCCGCGCGAGGGCGGTCGCGACGACCGTAACCGTGGCTATGGCGACCGTGGCCCGCGCGAGGGCGGGTTCCGGCGGGACGGCGACGACCGGGGTGGCCGCCGCGAGGGCGGCTACGAGCAGCGGGGTTACCGCAGTGGCTACGGCGACCGGGACGGTGGGCGCGGCCCGCGCGGTGAAGGGCGGCCGCCGCGGCGGACGTTCGAAGACCGGAGCCCGGGGCGCCGCGACGGCGGCGACCGCTGGTCGGACCGCGACCGCGACGGGCGGGGCGGCTACCGGGACGACCGGGAGCGGGCCGCCGAGGGTGCCGGCGGGGCGGACGAGTCGCGCTACGAGCGGCCCGACGCCGGCGAGGACCGGGGCCGAGCGGCCGCACCGATCGTGCCCGACGGCATCGAGGCGAGCGACCTCGACGGCGAGGTGCGTGCCGAGCTGCTGTCGCTGGCGCGGCCGGTGGCCGACAGCGTGGCCCGGCACCTCGTCGCGGCCGGCCAGCTGATCGACGAGGACCCCGAGGAGGCGATGGCGCATGCGCTGGCCGCGCGCCGCCTCGCGTCCCGGATCGCGGTGGTGCGGGAGGCGGTGGGCCTCGCCGCGTACGCCGCGGGGCAGTGGCAGACGGCGATCGCCGAGCTGCGCACGTACCACCGGATGAGCGGCAAGCAGACCCACGTCGCGGTGCTCGCCGACTGCGAGCGGGCGCTGGGGCGGCCGGAGCGGGCGGTCGACATCTACCGGGCCGCCGACAAGGGCGCGCTGGAGCCCGCCGAGGCGATCGAGCTGCTCATCGTGGCCGCTGGCGCGCGCGGCGACATGGGGCAGAAGGACGCGGCCGTGGCGATGCTGCAGGTGCGCGAGCTGGCCGGTGACGCCAGCGAGCCGTGGGCGGCACGCCTGCGGTACGCCTACGCGGACGCGCTGCTCGCGGTGGGGCGGCGCGAGGAGGCGCGGGAGTGGTTCGCGCGGGCGGCCGACGCCGACCCCGAGTCCACCACCGACGCGGCCGAACGCCTGCTCGAGCTCGACGGCGTGGTCCTGAGCGGCGACGAGAAGACCGACCTGGAAGAGGACGAGTTCGCGGCGCGGGACGGTGACGAGGGCGGCGACGGCGCCGAGGGCGGCGAAGCCCGGCGCGGCGACGCCCCGGACGAGGACGACGAGGAGTCCTACGACGACGAGCCGGCCGCCGGCTACGACGACGAGGACGGCTTCGACGGCGAGGACGGCTTCGACGGCGAGGACGGCTTCGACGGCGAGGACGACGACGAGGATGAGGACGGTTTCGAGGACGCGGAGGGCACCTTCGACGGCCGGCCGGACGCCGGGTTCGACGACGAAGACGACCGGGACGACCTCGACGACGGAGACGACGAGGACGACTTCGACAGCGAGCCGGCCGCCCGCCACGCTGAGGACGAGCCCGACGACCTCGACGACCTCAGTCGCGAGCCAGGCGAGGAGAAGGGCAGCGAGGCCGGCGAGGGCAAGGACAGCGCGCTCGGCGAGGACAAGGGCGGCCAGGCCGGTGACGGCAAGGGCAGCGAGAACGCCGAGGGCAAGGACAGTGTGGCCGGCGACCAGCGCGGCGAGGCCGGCGAAGAGGACGCGACCGCCCGGGGCGGCGGCGCTGGCGAGGACGGCGGAGCCGGGGCCAAGGCGTGAGCGAGCGGCTGGTCGACGCGTACGACCTGGTGATCTTTGATCTGGACGGCGTGGTCTACCTGATCGACCGGCCCATCCCGGGTGCGGTCGAGGCCATCGGCGAGCTGCATCGGGCGGGTGTGCCGCTGGCGTACGCGACGAACAACGCCTCACGCCGCGCGGGTGAGGTCGCCGACCTGCTGAACGGCCTCGGCGTACCCGCTGATGCTGGCGAGGTGATCACGTCGGCCGGCGCGTCGGCGGCGGCGCTGGCGCGGCGGCTGCCGCCCGGGTCGAAGGTCTTGGTCGTCGGCGCGGAGGCGCTGCGCGCGGAGGTGCGCGAGGCGGGGCTGGAGCCGGTGGCGCTGGCGCAGGAGCGGCCGGCGGCGGTGGTGCAGGGGTACGGGCCGCGGGTGGGCTGGGCCGACCTGGCCGAGGCGGCCCTGGCGATCCAGGGCGGCGCGCAGTGGGTGGCGACGAACACCGACCGTACGCTGCCCAGCCCGCGCGGGCCGTTACCGGGAAACGGTTCGCTGGTGGCGGCGCTGCGCACCGCGCTCGGGCGGGACCCTGACCTGGTGGTGGGCAAGCCGGAGCCGGAGCTCTTCGCGACCGCCGCGCGGCGGGTCGGCGCCCAGCGTGCCCTCGTGGTGGGGGACCGGCTGGACACCGACATCGAGGGCGCGGTGCTGGCGGGCATGGACAGCCTGCTGGTGCTCACCGGCGTGAGCGGGCCGGCGGACCTGCTCGCGGCGCCGGAGCAGCGGCGGCCGACGTACGTGGCGGCGGACCTGGGCGGGCTCTTCGAGGTGGCCGGTGCCGCCACGGTGCCGCCGGACGAGGTCGAGGGCTGGCGGCTGGAGGACGGCGGCGGGGTGCGGCTGGCCGGCGACGGTACCGCGATCGACGCGCTGCGGCTGCTCTGCGGGCTGGCCTGGTCGGGCGGGGCCGCCACCGAGGTCGCGCCGCACTCGACCGCCGCGCGGGACGCGCTGCACGCGCTCGGCCTGGCCTGACGGCCGGGTCGGTGATCAAAGCTCCCCTCACGTCGTTAGAACGGCATGAAGGGAGCTTTGATCACAGGAAAGCCTAGAGGAGCTTGCGGAGCTTCAGCAGGTCGAACGGGCTGGCGCTGATCGACACCCGCCGGGCGCCGAGCGCGCGGGCGAAGTCGAGCTCGCCGCGGACCAGCGCGACCAGGTCGTCACTCGTGGTGCTGAGTGCGATCTTGGCGGACGGGTCGTCGCCCTCGTCGATGTCGAGCAGCTGGCCGCCGCTGAGCCGCCCGTGGAAGGCGGCGCCGAGGTCGGTGATGCGGCAGGCGAGCGTACGGTCGAGGTTGATCCGCTTGCGGGCGTCCTCCGCGTTGGCGGCAAGGCGCTTGGCCAGATCGTCCAACGCCTGCCGGCACTCCTGCACGGTGGCCACACCAAACCTCCGATCGACACCACACCAGCTCACCGCACCGTACCTCACGGAGGTGGCGTGACCGCCCGGTAGCGTATGGGGTTGAACATGAGGCGCAGGTGGAAGGATGTCGTAATGCAGGATGCGTGGCGGGCGTACCTCGAGCTTGCCCTGGGGCTCACCGAGGCGTCCCGGAAGAAGGCGCAGAAGGTCGCCAAGAAGCTCGTCGGCAAGGGTGGGGTGACCGCGGCGCAGCTCCAGGGGCTCGCGGAGGACCTGGTCTCCACCAGCCTGGCCAACCGTGAGGCGCTGTCCAAACTGGTCCGGTTCGAAGTGGACCGCACGCTCGGCAGGGTGGGGCTGGCGACCGCCGACGAGGTCGCCGACCTGACCGCGCGGGTGCGCGACCTGGAAGAGGAGCTGCGGCAGGCCCGCGCCGCCGCCGGGACGGGCGCACCGGCCACCGACGGCGCACCGGTCGCCGCCGCTGCCGCGCCGGTCGCCAAGAAGACCATCGCCAAGAAGACGGTGGCGAAGAAGACCGTGGCCAAGAAGGCGGCGGACGCTCCGCCGCCGGCGGCCACCGCGCCGGTCAAGAAGGCCGTGGCGCGCAAGACGGTGGCGAAGAAGGCCGAGCCGCCGGCCGCCGCGGAGCCGGCCGACACGCCGGCGAAGGCCGCCGCGCCGCGCAAGACCGCGGCGAAGAAGACGGCCACGCCGCGCAAGGCCGCCGTCAAGAAGGCGTCGCCGCCCGCGGGTGAGGGCGCCTGATGCATCCGGTACCGGGACCGTACCGCCCGCCGGCGCCGGGGCCCTTCCGGCCGGTGTCACCGCCCACTGTGGAGCCCGCCTCGGAGGCCACAGTGGAGGGTGGCGGTTCGGGCCACCCCGCTGTGGACGCGGTCATCCAGGCCCTCGCGAACGCGGCGGACCTGCCGCCCCGCGACCAGATCGCCGAGTACGAGGCCGCGCACTCCACACTCCAGGAGACGCTCGCCACCATCGACCAGTCCTGATGGCACGCCGAGCCCGCCTCGACGCGGAGCTGGTCCGGCGCGGGCTGGCCCGCTCGCGCGAGCAGGCGGCCGAGCTGGTGGAGGCCGGGCGGGTGCGGGTGCAGGGGGTACCGGCTCGCAAGGCGGCCGCGATGGTCGACCCGGCCGACGCGGTACGGGTGGTCGGCGACACCGTCGAGTACGTGTCGCGCGGCGGTCACAAGCTCGCCGGCGCGCTGGCCGCGTTCGAGGGGCTGGTGGTCGCGGGGCGGCGTTGCCTGGACGCGGGTGCCTCCACCGGCGGCTTCACCGACGTGCTGCTGCGCGCCGGGGCGGCCGAGGTGGTCGCCGTCGACGTCGGCTACGGGCAGCTCGCCTGGGCGCTGCGCAACGACCCGCGGGTGCACGTGTACGAGCGCACCAACGTCCGTACCCTCACTGTGGAGGCCATCGGCGGGCCGGTGGGGCTGACGGTGGCCGACCTGTCGTTCATCTCGCTGCGGTTGGTCCTGCCGGCCCTGGCCGGCTGCACCGCCGCGGGCGGTGACCTCGCGCTGATGGTCAAGCCGCAGTTCGAGGTGGGCAAGGAGCGGGTCGGCGCCGGCGGCGTGGTGCGCGACCCGGCGCTGCGCGCGGAGGCCGTGCTCGACGTGGCGCGGGCGGCCGGCGCGGAAGGGCTCGGGGTGGCCGGCGTGGCGGCGAGCCCGCTGCCGGGGCCGAGCGGAAACGTGGAGTTCTTCCTGTGGCTGCGCCGCGACGCGCCCGAGGTCGACGTGGAGCGGGTGCGGGAGGTGGCGGGCGCATGACCAGCCGGGCGGCGCTGCTCGTGACACACACCGGGCGGCAGGACAGCACCGAGCACGCGCGCACTGTGGCGACCGACCTGATCAAGGCCGGCTTCGAGGTGCGGGTGGTGGCCGACGAGGCCGCCGACCTCGACCTGCCCGAGGTGAAGCCGGTGAGCGGGCGGGCGGCCGTGGAGGGCGTGGAGATCGTGTTCGCGCTGGGCGGCGACGGTACCTTCCTGCGGGCGGCCGAGCTGGCCCGGCCGGTGGGCGCGCCGCTGCTCGGCATCAACCTCGGCAAGGTCGGCTTCCTCGCCGAGGCGGAGATCGGCGACCTCGACCTGGCGGTGCGTGACGTCGTCGCGCGGGCGTACACAGTGGACTCGCGGCTCACCCTCGACGTACTGGCCGAAGTGGACGGTGAGCCGATCGCCGAGTCCTGGGCGCTCAACGAGGTGAGTGTCGAGAAAGGACAGCGGGCGCACATGCTCGAGCTGCTCGTCGACGTCGACGGGCGGCCGCTGTCCCGGTACGGGTGCGACGGCGTGATCTGCGCGACCCCGACCGGCTCGACCGCGTACGCCTTCTCGGCCGGCGGGCCGATCGTCTGGCCCGAGCTGGAGGCGCTGCTGCTGGTGCCGATCAGCGCGCACGCGCTCTTCAGCCGCCCGCTGGTCACCGCGCCCACGTCCACGTTCGTGATCACCGTCGACCCGTACACCACGTCGGCGGCGCTCTGCTGCGACGGGCGGCGCGTCTTCGACCTGCCGCCCGGGGCGCGGGTGACGGTGCGGCGGGGCGCGCTGCCGGTCCGGATCGTGCGCCTGCGTGAGGAGCCGTTCACGGACCGGCTGGTCGCGAAGTTCGAGCTGCCCGTGGAAGGCTGGCGCGGCGGCCGGCCCTGAGGTGTGCCGAAACGCCTAGATCGAGGCTTGGCGGGTGGCCAAGGTCGGACCCCGCTACTACTGTCTGGTGGCGTGCTGGAAGAGCTGCGCATCACCGGGCTCGGCGTCATCGAGGACACCACTCTCCCGCTCACCCGCGGGATGAATGTGATCACCGGCGAGACGGGCGCGGGCAAGACCATGGTCGTCACCGGCCTCGGCCTGCTCTTCGGCGGTCGCGCCGACGCGGGCCGGGTGCGCGCCGACCCCGGGCGGGCGGTGGTCGAGGGGCGCCTGCGGCTCACCAGACACGCCGCCGCCGCGGTCAACGCGCGCATCGCCGACGCCGGCGCCGAGCCCGACGAAGACGGGACGGTGCTGCTGAGCCGCACGGTCACGGTGGAGGGGCGGTCCAGGGCGCACGTGGGCGGCCGCAGCATGCCGGTCTCCGTGCTCGGCGACGTGGGCGAGCAGGCGGTCGCGGTGCACGGCCAGTCCGACCAGCTGCGCCTGCTCCGGCCGGCCGAGCAGCGGGCCTCGCTCGACCGGTTCGCCGGGGCGGAGCACGAAAAGCTGCTGGAGACGTTCCGCGAGGCGTACACGCAGTGGCGCGCGGCCGAAGACGACCTGGCCGACCGCCGGCGCAACGCCCGCGAGCGCAACCAGGAGGCCGACCTGCTGCGGCTCGGCCTCGACGAGATCACCCGGGTCGACCCGCAGCCCGGCGAAGACGACGACCTCAAGGCCGAGGCGCAGCGGCTGGAGCACGCCGAGGGGCTGCGCACGGCGGCCGCGCTGGCGTACCGGTCGGTCGCCGCCGGCGTGGAGGGCGCCGACGAGGCCCCCGACGCGACCAGCCTGATCGGCGCCGCGCGGCGCACCCTGGAAGCCCAGGCCGGCGTCGACAGCAAGCTCGGCGACCTGGCCGTCCGGCTGGAGGAGGCGGCCACGCTGGTCGGCGACGTGTCGGCCGAGCTCTCCGCCTACCTGGACGCGCTGGACGCCGATCCCGCCCGCCTCGAAGCCGTGTACGAGCGCCGGGCCGCGCTGCGCGGGCTGACCCGCAAGTACGCCGACGACGTCGACGGCGTGATCGCCTGGGCCGAGCGGGCCCGCCAGCGCCTGTCCGAGCTGGACACCTCCGACGAGCTGCTGGAGGAGCTCGACCGCGAGCGGCAGCGCCTGGCCGCCGAGGCGACCGAGCTGGCCGGCCGGCTGACCGCGGCCCGGCAGGAGGCGGCCGGCCGCTTCGCCGAGCAGGTCACCGTCGAGCTGGCCGGCCTGGCGATGCCGCACGCCCGGATCGAGGTCGCGGTCGTACCGCGCGAGATCGGCCCGGACGGCGCCGACGAGGTCGAGCTGCGCCTGCTGGCCCACCCCGGCGCCCCCTCCCTGCCGCTGCAGCGCGGCGCCTCCGGCGGCGAGCTCTCCCGGGTGATGCTCGCCATCGAGGTGGTCTTCGCCGGCGCCGGCGGACCACCCACCCTGGTCTTCGACGAGGTCGACGCCGGCGTGGGCGGCCAGGCCGCCGTCGAGATCGGCCGCCGCCTGGCCCGCCTGGCCCGCAGCCACCAGGTCCTGGTGGTCACCCACCTGCCGCAGGTCGCGGCCTTCGCCGACCGACACCTGGTGGTCGCCAAGGACACCGGGGGAGCGGTGACCACGAGCGGCGTGCGGGTCGTGGAAGACACCGACCGGGCCCGCGAGCTGGCCCGCATGCTCGCCGGCCTGCCCGACTCCGACCTCGGCATCGCCCACGCCGAGGAGCTCCTGGCCGTCGCCGCCCGGGAAAAGCGCTCCTAGAGCATCTTCAAGACGGAGATCCTGGGCTACCGCGGTGTCCGCGGTGGTCCGGACCGTTGCGCGGGGTCCCCGGGGAAACGTGGAGCGTAGCGGAGCGTTTTCTTGGGGTGCGTTCCCGCGGCCTCACCCTCCGCGCTTCACGACCCCGCCCGCCGGCCGCCGGCCCCGTGCCGACCGCCCCGCCGGGGTCGCCGCGCTGGGGCGCGGGTTGGTTTCGCGAGAAGCTCTCGAGCTGCCCGCACAGGCGGGGCACGGCGGCTTGGCCGAGATCTTGGAGAGTTAGGGCGCCATAGAGCCGTTCGCGTAATTGGCTCGGGCTCGGTGTAGATCCCTGCCCGAGCGGCCGGCGATAGAGAGACGTCGACGTACGGACGTGATCGGATGCCAGCCTTGCCCGATATGTCCGCTGGTGAATGTAGATTCAGATCTGATCTAGAACGTTTAGGGCTCTATATCAGCCCTAGATGTTCTAGATCTACTTCGATCCGGTCCTACGACCAAGCCGGCGGAGTTGACGAACGGCGCACCGCCAATTACGCGAACGGCTCCATACGAGCCCCACCTCTCCAAGATCTGCGCGATGGCGGGTGGGACACCGGGGCGACGCCCAGCGGCGAGCGGCGAGCGCGCGGTCGCGCGATCCAGCGAAGGCCCTGCCGCGCCGCGTGGGCTTGGCGCGCGGGCCTGGCAGCGGAGGATCGGGGGCGAGCGCCAGCGAAGCCGGCCGCCGACCGGAGCGGTGCCCGCGGGAAAGCACCCTAAGAAAACGCTCCGCTGCGCTCCACGTTCCCCCGGGGACCCCGCGCATACGGTCCGCAGGTGAGGTGGACCGGGGGAACATCTGGCTCTTGAAGATCGGATGTGCGGCGACGTCCCCAGTGAGGCCGGTCACATGAAATCGCCTTCTCCCTGGTCATGCGCGTCGTGTCCGGAAAAACACGGCCGGACATGCCACGATGGTCACGATGCGTCTACCAGCCTTGCGCCGGACCCGGAGCGTCGAACCGGGCAATGTAACCGGCACCGCGCGCCTCGACCGCCGGACCAAGCGTCTGGCGGGCCGGTTGCGCCCGGGCGACATCGCCGTGATCGACCACGTCGACCTCGATCGGGTCGCCGCGGACTCGCTGGTCGCGGTCGGGGTGTCGGCGGTGCTCAACGCCAAGCCGTCCGTTTCGGGGCGGTATCCGAACCTTGGTCCCGAGGTCCTCGTCCGGTCGGGCATCCCGCTGATCGACGACCTCGGCGAGGGGATCTTCCAGCAGGTGCGCGAGGGCGACACCGTGCGCGTCGACGACAACACGGTGTATGTCGACGGCGAGCCGGTCGCACATGGGGTGCGGCAAGACCTCGAGAGCGTCGCGAAGGCTATGGCGGACGCCCGCGAAGGGCTGTCGGTGCAGCTGGAGGCGTTCGCGGCCAACACGATGGAGTACCTCAAGCAGGAGCGTGACCTGCTCCTCGACGGCGTCGGCGTGCCGGAGATCGAGACCCACATCGCCGGCCGGCACTGCTTGATCGTCGTACGCGGCTACGACTACAAGGCCGACCTGGACGTGCTGCGGCCGTACATCCGGGAGTTCAAGCCGGTGCTGATCGGCGTCGACGGCGGCGCCGACGCGCTGGTCGAGGCGGGATACACGCCGGATCTGATCATCGGCGACATGGACTCGGTCACCGACGACGTGCTGCGCTGCGGCGCCGAGGTGGTCGTGCACGCCTACCCGGACGGGCGCGCGCCGGGCCTGGCCCGGGTGCAGCAGCTCGGGCTCTCGGCGATCACGTTCCCGGCGGCGGCGACCAGCGAAGACCTGGCGATGCTGCTGGCCGACGAAAAGGGTGCCTCGCTGCTGGTCGCGGTGGGTACGCACGCGACGCTGGTGGAGTTTCTCGACAAGGGCCGCGGCGGGATGGCCTCCACCTTCCTCACCCGGCTCAAGGTGGGTGGCAAGCTCGTCGACGCCAAGGGTGTGAGCCGGCTGTACCGGCAGAGCATCTCCGGATCCTCCCTGCTCCTGCTCGTGCTTTCGGCGGTGGCCGCGATGGCGTCGGCGGTCGCCGTTTCCACGGTGGGCAAGGCTTACCTCGCTGTGGTTTCGGAGTGGTGGGACAATTTGGTGTTCCAGCTCGGTCAGCTCTTCTGAGGGACGGCAGTAGGCGTGATCAATTTCCGCTACCACGTGGTGTCGTTGACCGCGGTCTTCTTGGCCCTGGCCATCGGACTGGTGGTGGGCACAGCGGCACTCAACGGTCCGGTCGCCGACTCGCTCAGCGACAACGTCAACGCGCTGCGCAAGGACAACCGCCAGCTGCGGGAGACGGTGAGCAGCCTCCAGGAGGAGGCCAACCGCGAGGAGGAGTTCGCCACCGAGGCCGCGCCGATCATGCTGGCCGGCAAGCTGACCGGCCGCCGGATCGCGGTGGTGACCACGCCGAGCGGTGACGACCTGGTCGAGGGCGTGGTGGAGATGCTCACGGTGGCCGGTGCGACGATCACCGGGCGGATCGACGTCGAGGACAAGTTCGTCGACCCGGACAACAGCCCCGAGCTGCTCGACCTCGCCGACCGGGCCTCGCAGCCGACGATCCCGCTGACCGGCCTGCCGGCCAACAGCGTCGGCGTCGAGACGGCCAGCGCGCTGCTCGGCACCGCGCTGCTCGACCGCCCGGCGCCGGCCCCGCAGGTGGCGCCGGCCGACCTGAAGGCGCTGGTCACGGCGTACACGTCGGCGGGGTACATCAGCGTCAAGGACGACACCGTCACCGGGCCGGCCGAGGCCGTGGTGGTGGTCGCCGGCCAGCCGCACACCGACAAGGACTCGGCGCAAAAGGACGAGGCCGTGGTGACGATCGTGTCCCAGCTCGACAAGGCGGGGCCGGTCATCGTCGCGGGCAGCTGGGGCGGCAACGGCAACGTGATCGGCGCGGTGCGGGGCGACCCCGCGCTCGCCAAGAGCATCTCCACTGTGGACAACGGCAACACGGCGCAGGGCCGCCTGGTCAGCGCGCTGGCCGTGGCCGAGCAACTGGTCGACGGCAAGGCCGGGCACTACGGCCTCAACGCCGGCGCCAGCTCCCTGCTGCCAAAGCCCAAGGAGTGAGGCGGGCACTCGCGGTCGCCGCCGGGGTCGCTGGGGCCCGGGCGGTGCTTCGCGCGCTCGGCGCACGGGAAGCCTTGTCCCGGACCAACTTCCGGGGCCGTACGGTCTCGCTGGCCGGGGGGCCGGCGCTGGCCGCGGGCGCCGCGGTCTCGGCCGCGGTGGCGGCACCCAGCCCGGCCGCGGCGGCCGCCGCGCTCACCGCCGGCCTGGGTTCCGGGGCCGTCGGGCTCTACGACGACGTGGCGGGTGAACGTTCTTGGCCGGTCCCTCTCGGGGACCGTTGGCGACCGTCGGACGCCAGCCGGACAGGAACGTTCGTTGACCGGCCGGAGCAGAAGACGGCCAAGGGGTTCGCCGGGCACCTCGCCGCGCTCCGCGAGGGGCGGGTGACCAGCGGGCTCGTCAAGATCGTCGGGGTGGGCGCGGCCGGGCTCGCCGCGTCCGCGCTGCTCGCCGCCGACCCGGCCCGCAAGCGCCGGGGCAGCCGCGCGGGACGCGCCGCCGACCTGCTGCTCGGTGCGGGCGTCATCGCGGGTACGGCCAACCTGGTCAACCTCTTCGACCTGCGCCCGGGGCGGGCGATCAAGGCGGGCGGGCTGATCGGCGCGCCGCTGACGCTGGGGCGGGGCGGTGGGCTGGCCGCCGGGCCGCTGGGCGTGGCGGCGAGCGTGCTCCCCGACGACCTCGACGAGCGGGTCATGCTCGGCGACAGCGGGGCGAACGCGCTGGGCGCGCTGCTCGGCGTGGCGCTCGCCGCGCGTACCGGGCCGGCCGGGCGGGCCGCCACGCTCGCCGCCATCGCCGCGCTGACCGCGGCCAGCGAGAAGGTCAGCTTCACCAAGGTCATCGAGGCCAACCCGGTGCTGCGCCAGCTCGACGCGCTCGGGCGCCGTAGCACCTGACGTGGCCTCCGCCGCGGGGGCCGGCGACCGCCGGCCCGACGAGCGAAACGACGAAGACGGCGGGCGCCGCCCGCCCGGGAGTGCGGCGAGCGCGGCCGTGAGGATGCCACCGGGTACCGCACGGATCGCCGGGGCGGCGGCGCTGATCGCGGTGCTCACCGTGGCCAGCCGGCTGGCCGGGTTCGCCCGCACGGGCGTCTTCACCTGGGTCGTCGGCGACACCGGGCTCGGCGGCGTCTACGTGGTGGCGAACACGGTTCCCAACATCGTCTTCGAGATCGTGGCCGGCGGGGCGCTGGCCAGTCTCGTCGTACCGCTGCTGGCTGGAAGCGTCGCGGCGGGTGACCGGCGCGCGGTCTCGGCCACGACGTCGGCGCTGCTGACCTGGACCTTGACCCTGCTGCTGCCGCTGGCCGCGCTGGTCGCGGTGGCGGCCGGGCCGATCATGACGGCGCTGGGCGCGACCGACGACGCGGACGCCGGCGCCCGCATGCTCCGGGTCTTCGCACCCCAGCTACCGCTCTACGGGATCGGGATCGTGCTGACCGGCGTGCTCCAGGCGCACCGCCGCTTCGCCTGGCCGGTGCTGGCGCCGCTGCTGTCCAGCGTGACCGTGATCGGCGCGTACCTGCTGTTCGGCGCGGTGGAGGGGCGGCGCGCGGACCTGCCCGAGGTCGGGCGGGCCGGCGAGCTGATCCTGTCGGTCGGCACCACGCTCGGCGTGGTCGTGCTCTCGCTCTGCCTGGTGATCCCGGTGCGGCGGCTGGGGCTGCGGCTGCGGGCCGGGTACCGGTTCGACGGCGAGGCGCGGCGCGCGGTCGGCGGGCTCGCCGCGGCCGGCGCGGTGACCGTGGGCGCGCAGCAGGTGGCGCTGCTGGTCACGCTCTGGCTGGCGCTGAACGGGCCGAAGGGCACCCCGGTCGTGTACAACCTGGCGCAGACGGTCTACCTGCTGCCCTGGGCGGTGCTGGCGGTGCCGCTGGCCACGGCCGCGTACCCGACGCTGGTGGCCGCGCACGCCGAGCGGGCGGAGGAGCGGTACCGCGCCACGCTCGCCTCCACCGCCCGGGGGGTACTGCTGCTCAGCTGCGCGGGCGCGGCGGCGCTGGTGGCGGTGGCCGGGCCGGTGGCCCGCTTCTTCGACGTGCCGGGCGCCGCGGACGGCATCGCCGGGTTCGCGCCGGGGCTGCTCGGTTACGGGATGTTCGCGGTGCTGACCCGCGCCCTGTACGCCCGCGGCGAGCCGGGGCCCGCCGCGCTGGCCACCGTCGCCGGCTGGGCGGCCGCCGCCGTGGGCGCGCTGGCGCTGGCGGCCGGACTCGCCGACGATCAGCGGGTGCTCGCGCTCACGCTCGGTAACTCGCTCGGGATGGTGCTGCTCGGCGCGCTGCTCGTGGTGGCGGTGCTGCGCGGCGCCGGGCGTTCCGCGCTGGCCGGCCTCGACCGGGCCGCGGCCGCGGGTGTGCTGGCCGGTGGCGCCGCCGCGCTGGCCGGATGGCTGGTCACGGGCGCGACCGGCACCCCGGGCGACGGCGGCGCGGTGCTGCAGGGCATGCTGTCCGGAGCCGTCGTGGGCGCGGTGTTCCTCGGTGTCGCCTACCCGCTGGACCGCCGCGACATGCGCCCCCTGCTCGCGGGGATCACGCGGCGGTTGGGACGGGGCGCACGGGGGAAGGGAGCGAATTCGTGAGCTTTGACGGGGCCGTCGCTCTGGTCCTCGCCTCCAGCACCGGCGGTGTTGGCCAGCACGTCGCGTCCCTGGCCCGCGGGCTCGTCGCCGGCGGCGCCACCGTCACGGTCTGCGGTCCGGCGGCGACCGACGAGCGGTTCCGGTTCACCGAGAGCGGTGCCCGGTTCGAGGCCGTCGAGATCCCGCCCAACCCGCGCCTCACCGACGCCCGCGCGGTCGGCGACCTGCGCCGCGCGATCGGTACGGTCGACGTGGTGCACGCGCACGGTCTGCGGGCCGGCTTCGTGGCGGCGCTGGTCCGTCCCCGCCCGCCGCTCGTCGTGACCTGGCACAACGCGGTGATCGCCAAGGGGTTGCGGGGGACCGCGTCGCGCCTGGCCGCCCGGGCCGTCGCCCGGGCCGCGCGGATCACCCTCGGCGCCTCGGACGACCTGGTCGAGACCGCCCGCGAGCTCGGCGCCCGGGACGCCCGGCTGAGCCCGGTCGCCGCGCCGGTGCTCCCGCCGCCCCGCCGCTCCCGGGCCGCGGTGCGGGCCGAGTTCGCGATCGGTCCAGGCCCCACCCGGGCCGGTGGCGCGGCACCGTCAGAGCGGCCCTTGATCTTGTCCGTGGGGCGGCTGCACCCGCAGAAGCGGTACGACGTGCTGGTCGACGCGGCCGCCCGCTGGCGGGAGCTGGACCCGGCGCCGGTCGTGGTGATCGCCGGCACCGGACCGGCGTACATGCCGCTGGCCGCCCGGATCTCCGAGATGCGCGCGCCGGTCACCCTGCTCGGCCACCGCAACGACGTCTCCGACCTGCTGGCCGGCGCCGACCTGGCCGTCGTGACCAGCGACTGGGAGGCGCGGCAGCTGTTCGCGCAGGAGGCGCTGCGGGCCGGCGTACCGCTGGTGACCACCGCCGTCGGCGGCGTGCCCGGCCTGGTCGGCGACGCCGCGCGGCTCGTACCGCCGGACGACGTGGACGCGGTCGACACGGCCGTACGCGAGCTGCTCGCCGACCCGGACCTGCGCGCCGAGTACGCCCGGCGGGGCCCGGAGCGGGCCGACACCTGGCCGGACGAGGCGGACACGGTCGAGGCGGTCCAGGCGGTGTACGCCGAGGTCGTGGCGGCGGAGCGGGCGCATCCGTCATGAGGCGGTGGGCGGTCTTCACCCTGGTCGCCGGCTTACTCGCGGCCATGGGAGGCCCTGCTTCGGCCGCCCCCGCGACTCCCGCCCCGACCGTCGACTACGTGATCATCGCCGGGATCCCGGGGCTGCGCTGGGAGGACGTGAACGCCCAGGACACTCCGACGCTGTGGAGCATGGCCGAGCGGGGCTCGATCGCCTCGCTCTCCGTACAGTCCGCGGACCAGCCGACCTGCCCGCTCGACGGCTGGACCACGCTCGGCGCCGGCAACCGCGCCCTCTGGAGCGCCGGCCCGGCCTCCCCGCCCAGCCCCGGCGTGGCCTGCCCGGACGTGACCGTCGACGTGGAGCGGCCGGACGGGATCGGCGCGTTCCTGCCCGAGCAGCGCAACGTCGTGCGGCACAACCAGGAGCAGCTGCCGTACGGCGCGGTGCCCGGCGCGCTCGCCGAGTCGGTGCGGTGCACGGTCGCCGTCGGCACCGGGGCGGCGGTCGCGGCGGCCCGCCCGTTCGGCCGGGTCGACCGGTACGAGCCGGAGCTGCCGCCGGACGCCACCGAGCTGCTCGACGACTGCGTACTGGCGATGGTCGACTCGGGTACGGTCGCCGCCGCCGATCCGGCCGCCCGGCAGGCGCAGGCCCGGGACGCCGACGCGCGGCTGGCCCGGCTGCTCGCCGCCCGGCCGCCGGACTCGCTGGTGATCGTGGCCGGCCTCTCCGACACCGACGACTCGCGCCGGCTGCATGTCGTCGTCGCCGACGGCCCCGGCTGGGAGCGCGGCTGGCTGACCAGCGCCAGCACCGGCCGGGACGGGTACCTGCAGCTGGTCGACCTCGCACCGACCGCGCTCACCGCGACGGGGCGGGCGCTGCCGGAGAACGTCTTCGCCGGCCAGCCGGCCCGCAGCGTCCCCGGCCGGCCGGAGAAGCTCGACGCGGCGGTCACCCAGCCGGCCGACGCCGACCGGGAGGCGGGCGCCCAGCGGCGGATCGCCACGTGGTTCTTCGGGCTGCTCGCCGCCGCGCAGTTCGTGCTGGCCGTGGCCGTCGTACCGCTGCTGCGCCGGGCCCGGATGCCGGTCGAGTCGGCCTCGCCACGGTTCGGCTTCCACGGGTGGGTCAGGCGGACGAGCAAGGCGGCCCGGCCCCGGCCGCTGGCGGTACCCCGCCCGGTGGTCAACGTCATCGAGGTGCTACTGGTCGCCGCCGCCCTCGCCATCCCGGCCGCGCTCGTCGCCGACGCGGTGCCCTGGTGGCGTACCGACCAGCCCGGGCTGCTCTTCGGCGCGGTCACGCTCGCGCTGCTGGCCGCCGGTACCGCCGCGGTGCGCTTCACGCCCGCGTACCGGCAGACGCTCGGCCCGCTCGCGATGGTCGCCGCGATCGCCGCGGTGGTCGTCGCCGCCGATGTGCTCACCGGCGCGCGGCTCCAGCTCAACGGCGTGGCCGGCTACTCGGCGCTCACCGGCGGCCGGTACGCCGGGCTGGGCCGGGTCGGGCTCGGCGTCTTCGTGGCCGGGACGCTGCTCGTGGCCGGCTGCCTGGCCCAGCGGGTACGCCGCACCTGGCGCCCGTACGTGGTCGGCGGCGTCGGCGGGGCCGGCGTGCTGCTGGCCGGCAGCCCGTACCTGGGCGCGGACGCGGTCGGCGCGATCGCCCTGACCGCCGGGGTGGGGATCGCCGCGGTGATCAGCACCGGTGGGTGGCTGACGTTCAGCCGGCTGGGCTGGGCGACGATCGCCGGGCTGGTGGTGACCGCCGGCTTCGCGGTGCTCGACCTGAGCCGGCCGGACGCCGAACGGGACCGGCTGGGACGCTTCCTGGGCGCGCTCGGCGACGGCACCGGGGGACGGGCGGTGCAGCGGGCGGCCGCGTCGAGTGTGGGCTCGCTGGACAGCCCGCTGACGGTGCTCGCCGTCGTGGGTGCGGTGCTGGTGTGGTTCGCGCTGCTACGACCCTGGGGCGGACTCAAGCGACTTTTCGGGATATATCCGGCGATCCGGGCGGCGATGGCCGGGATCGCGACGGCGGCCGTGATCGGCGGCGTCCTCGGCGGGTCCGGGCTGGACGTGGCCGGGGCGGTCGCGGCGCTGACGGTACCCATGGCCGCGCTGGCGTCGCTGCGCGTGCTGGACCATGCCCTGGACCGCACCCAACCACCGGTCGCCCCACCCGACGCGGAGATCCCGCGGCCGGCGGCGCCCGGCCCGCTCCCGGACGCCCGCCGCTCCGAGGCGGCCGGCGATCCTTCCGGGGCGGGCGCCGAAGACGGCGACGAGCGCCGGCCGGAGGCCGCGCCGGCACCCGAGACCAGCAGTGATCAGCGACACGAGCAGGGCGGCGGCGTGCGGTTGGCGGCGAAGGTGTTACCGTGGAATCCCGTGGATGGCGCGATCAACACTTGATCAACGCTAGTCCGCACCACTGGACGGACGACCCCACGGGAGCAGGCCTTGGCCCCTTCAGCACGGATGACCAGGCACATTTTCGTCACCGGGGGCGTCGCCTCCTCGCTGGGTAAGGGCCTCACCGCCTCCAGCCTCGGAAATCTACTCACCGCGCGCGGCCTGCGCGTCGTGATGCAGAAGCTGGACCCGTACCTCAACGTCGACCCCGGCACCATGAACCCGTTCCAGCACGGCGAGGTCTTCGTGACCGACGACGGCGCGGAGACCGACCTCGACGTCGGTCACTACGAGCGCTTCCTCGACCGGGACCTCTCCGGCAAGGCGAACGTCACCACCGGCCAGATCTACTCGGCGGTGATCGCCAAGGAGCGGCGCGGGGAGTACCTGGGCGACACGGTGCAGGTCATCCCGCACATCACCAACGAGATCAAGGCGCGCATCCGCGCGATGGCCGCCCCCGACGAGGACGGCCGCACCCCCGACGTGGTGATCACCGAGGTGGGCGGCACGGTCGGCGACATCGAGTCGCTGCCGTTCCTGGAGGCGATCCGCCAGGTGCGCCACGAGATCGGCCGGGACAACTGCTTCTACCTGCACGTGTCGCTGGTGCCGTACCTGGCCCCCTCCGGCGAGCTCAAGACCAAGCCGACCCAGCACTCGGTCGCCCAGCTGCGCAACATCGGTATCCAGCCGGACGCGCTCGTCTGCCGCTCCGACCGGGAGATCCCCGACAAGCTCAAGCACAAGCTCTCGCTGTACTGCGACGTCGACCGCGAGGCCGTGATCGCCGCGCCGGACGCGCCGAGCATCTACGACATCCCCAAGGTGCTGCACCGCGAGGGCCTCGACGCGTACGTGGTGCGCCGGCTCAACCTCTCCTTCCGCGACGTCGACTGGGCCAGCTGGGACGACCTGCTCCAGCGCGTGCACCACCCGCAGCACACGATCACCGTGGCGATCGTCGGCAAGTACGTCGACCTGCCCGACGCCTACCTGTCGGTCAGCGAGGCCATCCGCGCCGCCGGGTTCGGCCACCGCGCGCGGGTGCTGCTGCGCTGGGTGCCCAGCGACGAGTGCGTCAGCGCCTCCGGCGCCGCCGCGGCCCTGGCCGGCGTCGACGGCATCGTCATCCCGGGCGGCTTCGGCGTGCGCGGCATCGAGGGCAAGATCGGAGCCAGCCGGTACGCGCGGGAGAACGGCATCCCGATCCTCGGCCTCTGCCTCGGCCTGCAGTGCATGACCATCGAGGTGGCCCGCCACCTGGCCGAGCTCGACGGGGCAAACTCGACGGAGTTCGACGAGCAGGCCAGGCACCCGGTCATCGCCACCATGGCCGACCAGGAGGACATCGTCGCCGGCAAGGGCGACCTGGGCGGCACGATGCGGCTGGGTGCCTACCCGGCGCAGCTGGCCGAGGGCTCGATCGTGGGCGAGGCGTACGGCATCGACGAGGTGAGCGAGCGCCACCGCCACCGGTACGAGGTCAACAACGCCTACCGCGAGGCGCTCACCAAGGCCGGGCTGCGCATCTCCGGCACCTCGCCGGACGGGCGGCTGGTGGAGTTCGTGGAGCTCGACCCGGCGCTGCACCCGTTCTTCGTGGCCACCCAGGCCCACCCCGAGCTCAAGAGCCGCCCGACCCGCCCGCACCCGCTGTTCGCCGCGTTCGTGAAGGCCGCGGTCACGTACTCGCAGGCCGACCAGCTCCCGGTCGAGCTGCCCGCCCCCGACGCGCCGGCCCCCGCCGCCGCGCGCCCCCCGCGCAACTCGCGCGGCGGCCAGGCCGCCACCGCCAAGCCGGCGACCACGGCCGCCAAGTCGTGACCGCCTCCCACACGTACGAGGTACGGGCAGAACACGAGCGCTTCCGCGGACCGGTCTTCCGGGTCGTCACCGACGAGGTGGTGATGCCCGGCGGCCGGGTCGTCGACCGCGACTACCTGCGACACGTGGGCGCGGTCGGCGTCGTGGCCGTCGACGACGCGGGCCAGGTGGTGCTGATCCGCCAGTACCGGCACGCGCTGCGCCGCCACCTCTGGGAGATCCCCGCCGGCCTGGCCGACGTACCCGGCGAGGCCCTGCCGGAGGTGGCCGCGCGCGAGCTGGCCGAGGAGACCGACCTGGTGGCCGGCCGGCTGGAGCACCTGCTGGAGCTGCACACCTCACCCGGCTGTTCCAACGAGCGGATCCGCCTGTTCCTCGGCCGCGACCTGCGCCCCGCGCCCGACTCCGGCTACGAACGCCACGACGAGGAGGCCGAGATGCAGGTGCGCCGCTTCCCGCTGACCGAAGCCGTGTCGATGGCCCTGGCCGGCGAGATCACCAACGGCCCGACCGTGGCCGGCATCCTCGCCGCCGCCCACGTCCTGTCCCGCTAGCCCACGCCTCCCGGCTCCTTGCCCCGGTCAGGGTGATCGAAGCTCCCCTGAAGTCGGTAGAACGACTTCAGGGGAGCTTCGAGCACCCGCGGGGGGCGCCGCGCGCCCGCCGTTTATGGGTTACCACCCACTACACGGTCGATCCCAACACCGGCGGGGGACGCCGCGCGACTCGCGCGGCGACCGGCGTGGTGGGTGAGGGCCCTACCGGGGCGAAAGCGTAGAGCCGCCGGTCGACGACCGGCGGCTCCGAGAAACGGGCGGAAAAGGTCAGCTGTCGCGAAGCACGCGGCCCTGGGCGTCGGTGCCGCCGTTCACGAGGATCAGGATGCCGTCGATCAGGCCCCAGAGGCCACCCAGGCCACAGGTGAGGACGCCGACCAGGAGCTGGCCCACGGCGAGGCCGGTGTGACCCGTGTAGAAGCGGCCCACGCCGAAGGTGCCGAGGAAGATGCCGAGGAGTCCGGCGACGAGTTTGCTCTTGTCGGAGTACACCACGCCGGGCTGGCCGTACGGAGCCTGCGGCTGGCCGTACTGAGGCTGCCCGTACTGCGGCTGCTCGGGGTATTGCGGCTGGTACGGAGGAGTGGTCATGAGGCGCCACCATAGTGATCCAAGCGGAATGTGTCGGGAGCAGGGTCCACTCTGTGAGACGGTAGGCTGAGAATTGTGTCCGATCGGGTAGTGCCGGCGGCTGACAGTTCGTCAGCTGGGGTATTCACCGACTGTCATCATGTCGCCTGATCCCGGAAACCAAGCGGCCCTAGACTGCCGCCGACGGCGGGACCCATCGCGACCAGCGGTGGGGCAAAAGCCGCAGCCGGCCACGAAAGGTGCCGGCGGGTAAGGCGACAGAGCGTGACAGCGGCGCGGAATCGCGGCGGCAACGGGGCCGTCGCGGCCGAAGCCCGGGGGCGCCGCCCCGGGGAAAGGTACTGGCAACGTGAAGGTCGGAATCCCACGCGAGGTGAAGAACCACGAGTACCGCGTGGCGATCACCCCGGCGGGCGTCAACGAGTTCGTCCGCGCGGGTCACGAGGTCTACGTCGAGTCCGGCGCCGGCCTGGGCTCCACGATCACCGACGACGAGTTCGCCACGGCGGGCGCGCGGGTCCTGCCCGGGGCGGACGACGTGTGGGGCACCGCGGAACTGGTGCTGAAGGTCAAGGAGCCGATCGCCGAGGAGCACCAGCGCATGCGGCCCGGGCAGGTGCTGTTCACGTACCTGCACCTCGCCGCCTCCAAGGAGTGCACCGACGCGCTCCTGGACCGCAAGGTGACCGGCATCGCGTACGAGACGGTGGAGACCGCCGACCGCGCGCTCCCGCTGCTCGCACCCATGTCCGAGGTGGCCGGGCGGCTCGCGCCCCAGGTCGGGGCGTACCACCTGATGCGCTCGGGCGGCGGCCGCGGCGTGCTGATGGGCGGCGTCTCCGGCGTGTACGCGGCGAAGGTCGTGGTCGTCGGCGCCGGCGTCTCCGGCATGAACGCGGCGGCGATCGCGCTCGGCATGCAGGCCGAGGTGCTGCTGCTCGACCGCAACATCAACAAGCTCCGCTCGGCCGACGCGATCTACCAGGGGCACCTGCAGACGGTCGCCTCCAACGCGTACGAGGTGGAGCGTGCCGTCCTCGACGCCGACCTGGTGATCGGGGCGGTGCTCGTGCCCGGCGCGAAGGCCCCGACGATCGTCTCCAACGAGCTCGTCTCGCGGATGAAGCCGGGCAGCGTGCTGGTCGACATCTCCATCGACCAGGGCGGCTGCTTCGAGGACTCGCGCCCGACCACGCACGCCGACCCGGTGTACAAAGTGCACGACTCGGTCTTCTACTGCGTGGCCAACATGCCCGGCGCGGTGCCGCACACCAGCACGTACGCGCTGACCAACGTCACCCTGCCGTACGCGCTGGAGCTGGCCAACCACGGCTGGCGCGAGGCGCTGCGGCGCGACCCGGCGCTCGCGAACGGCCTCAACACGCACGACGGCCACGTCACCTACGGGCCGGTGGCCGAGGCGCACGGGATGGCGAGCGTGCCGCTGGAGGAGGTTCTCAGATAGCCGACCTGGCGAAGGCGGTGCGCACCTACCTCGACCACCTGACCGTCGAGCGGGGGCTCTCCGCGAACACGCTCTCGTCGTACCGGCGGGATCTTGACCGGTATGTGACCACTCTGGCCGGGGGTGGCGTGGCGGACCTGGAGTCGGTCACGCCCGGCCATGTCTCGGGTTATGTCGCCGCCCTGCGGGGCGGCGACCCCGATCACCCGCCGCTGTCGGCGGCGTCGGCGGCCCGCGCGGCGTCCGCGGTGCGCGGCCTGCACCGCTTCGCGGTGCGCGAAGGCCTGGTGGCCGACGACGTGAGCCGGGACGTCCGCCCGCCGGTCCCGCCCCGCCGGCTGCCCAAGGCCCTGGACGTGTCCGATGTGGAACGGTTGCTCGCGGCCGCGGGCGAGGCCAGCGCGTTGGAGGTACGCGACCGCGCGCTCCTGGAATTCCTCTACGGCACCGGGGCGCGCATCTCGGAGGCCGTGGGTGCCGCCGTGGACGACCTCGACCTGGACGAGGGGACCGCACTGCTGCACGGCAAGGGCGGGCGCACCCGGCTGGTGCCGATGGGCGGGTACGCCTGCGACGCGCTGCGCGCCTATCTCACCGGCGCCCGGATCGAGCTGGCCGCGGCCGGCCGTGGCACCCCCCGCGTCTTCCTGAACGCGCGCGGCGGGCCGCTGTCGCGCCAGAGCGCGTGGACGATCCTGCACCGCGCCGCCGGGCGGGCGGGGCTGCCGGTGGAGGGGCCGCGAGCGGTGTCGCCGCACACGCTCCGTCATTCGTACGCCACGCATCTGCTGGACGGGGGTGCGGACGTGCGGGTCGTGCAGGAGCTGCTCGGCCACGCGTCGGTCACCACCACCCAGGTGTACACATTGGTGACGGTCGAACGGCTCCGTGAGGTGTACGCCACAGCCCATCCCCGCGCCCGCTAGGCGTGTCCTGCCGCAGGTCCAGCTCAGCCGGCGTTAAGCTGACTCACCGCTCAGTCATCCCGCAAACGATGAGCGGCGACGGCCGACCCCCTCCCCGGTGGAGGGGGTCGCTTGCCGTCCCGGGTGGCCCCGTGTCCACCACCGGGCCCGTGCGTTGGTTAGTGTGGAGCGGCCGCCCAAGGCCGGAGTGTCGCCCCGGCCGTGAGCAGGGAAGTGGCGTACAGTCGGGCAACGGCCCGGGCTCGTGTGGCGGCGCAGCGGGGGTTCGGTCGACTCCGGCGCCGAGCAGTCGTCGGGAGGGGGCGCACAAGGCCATGGCTGGTAACGGTGAGCAGGTCGAGTCGTGGACCTCGACGCTGCGCGCGGAGCAGAGTGCGATGGACCTCGGCGCCGAGCTTGGTCCGGCCGACCCCGCGGCCTACACGATGCGCCGCCCCATCCCCGAGCCCATGCCGACCGACCGCCACGGTCCGGCGCGGATCGTCGCGATGGCCAACCAGAAGGGTGGCGTGGGCAAGACCACCACGACCATCAACCTGGGCGCCGCGCTCGCCGAGTACGGGCGCAAGGTGCTGCTGGTCGACTTCGACCCGCAGGGCGCGCTCTCGGTCGGCCTCGGCGTCAACCCGCACAACCTCGACCTTTCCGTCTACAACCTGCTGATGCAGGACGACGTGACCGTCGACGACGTGCTCATCAAGACCGACGTGGCCGGCCTCCACCTGCTCCCGGCCAATATCGACCTCTCCGCCGCCGAGATCCAGCTGGTCAACGAGGTCGCCCGGGAGATGGCGCTCGCCCGGGTGCTCAAGTCGGTCCGCAAGGAGTACGACTACATCCTGATCGACTGCCAGCCCTCCCTCGGCCTGCTCGCCATCAACGCGCTGACCGTGGCGCACGGCGTGCTGATCCCGCTGGAGTGCGAGTTCTTCAGCCTGCGCGGCGTGGCGCTGCTGCTCGACACGATCGACAAGGTGCGCGAGCGGCTCAACTTCGACCTGGAGCTCGAGGGCATCCTCGCCACCATGTACGACAGCCGCACCACCCACTGCCGCCAGGTGCTGCAGCGGGTGGTCGAGGCGTTCGGCGACAAGGTCTACCAGACCGTGATCACCAAGACGGTCAAGTTCCCCGAGTCGACGGTGGCCGGCGCCCCGATCACCACGCTCGACCCGGCCTCATCGGGTGCGCGCAACTACCGGCAGCTGGCCCGCGAGGTCATCGCCGCACAGGCGGAGAGGTAGCCTGCCGGGCGATGACGTCGACCGTGGAATACGGTCAGGTGATGGATTCGGTGCCGGTGTCGCCTGACGCTGCGCCCGTCGTCCCCGAGCCTGACGACGGCGCTGGCGCCGTTCCCGCTGCTGACGGCGGTCTCGCTCTCGGTGCCGACGGCGCTGGCTCGGGTAAGTTCACCGTGCGGCTGGCCAACTTCACCGGCCCGTTCGACCTGCTGCTCCAGCTGATCGGCAAGCACAAGCTGGACGTGACCGAGGTCGCGCTGCACAAGGTCACCGACGAGTTCATCGCGTACATCCGGGCGATGGGCGACGGCTGGGATCTCGACGAGGCCAGCGAGTTCCTCATCATCGCGGCCACCCTGCTCGACCTCAAGGCCGCCCGCCTGCTCCCCGCCGCCCAGGTCGAGGACGAGGAGGACCTCGCGCTGCTGGAGGCCCGCGACCTGCTCTTCGCGCGGCTGCTGCAGTACAAGGCGTTCAAGGAGGCCGCAGCGCACATCGCGGCCCTGGAGACCGCCGGCGCCCGCCGCTACCCGCGCGCCGTCGCCCTCGAACCCCGCTACGCCGAAGCCCTGCCCGACCTCGTGCTCGGCATCGGCCCCGAACGCCTGCTCCGCCTCGCCATCAAGGCCATGACCCCCAAACCGGTACCGGTGGTGTCGATCGCCCACGTGCACGACGTACGGGTCAGCGTCCGCGAGCACGCCGCCCTCCTGCGCGACCGGCTACGGCTGGCCGGGACCGCCACATTTCGCGTACTCTGCGCCGACTGCCAGTCCACGCTCGAGGTGGTCGCGAGGTTCCTGGCGCTGCTCGAGCTGTACCGCGAGGGCCTGGTCGGATTCGTCCAGGTACAGGCGCTGGGAGAGCTGACCGTCCGCTGGACCGGCGGCGACGACGCAGGCGGCGACCTGGACATCGACGAGTACGCCGGCTCGCCCACCCCCACCGACCCAGACGCCACCCCTTCCGACGCCGCCCCTGACGCGGGCGCCGCCTCGTCCGGCGCGGCCGCCGCCCCTCCCGGTGCGGGCCTTGCCTCTCCTCCCGACGCGGATGCCGCCGCTCTTGAAGCTGGCGGCGCTTCTGCTGGTGCTGGTGGCGCTCGCGGCGCCTCCGCTGGTGCTGGTGGCGCTTCCGCTGGCGCTCGCGGCGCTTCCGCTGGTGCTGGTGGCGCTTCCGCTGGCGCTCGCGGCGCTTCCGCTGGTGCTGGTGGCGCTTCCGCTGGCGCTCGCGGCGCTTCCGCTGGTGCTGGTGGCGCTTCCGCTGGCGCTCGCGACGCTTCCGCTGGTGCTGGTGGCGCTTCCGCTGGTGCTGGCGGCGCTGATGGCGGGCGATCGGCTGGCGGCGGGCCATCGGCCGCCGATGATGGCGGGTCCTCCGGTGATGATGTGAAGGAGCCGCAGTGACGGGTGACGAGCGGCGCGAGACGCTAGCCGACCAGGCCGCCGCGTGGGTCCCACCCTGGGACCGCCCCAAGCCTTCACCGCCGGCCGGGTCCGATGTAGACACCGAGCAGTCGGAGGCGAACACTCCCGCCACCGACGCCCCGGTAGCGGTGGACGCCCCCGCCGCCGGACCGTCGAGCGAGCCCGAGCCGGCACCGCCGGCGCAGGCCGGCCCGCCCGCGGAGTCCGAGGCGGCGCCCACGCCTTCGCAGGCCGCAGCCGACGAGCGGATCGCAGCCGACGAGCGGATCGTGGCCGACGAGCCGGTCGTGGTCGACGACCCGGCAGCGCCGCCCAGCGCCGCGGCGGAGCCCTCGACCCCCACCGAGCCCGACCAGTCCGCGGCCCCTTCGTCGCTCGCGGATCCTCAGCCGCAAGACGAGCCCGAGCCGGCGCCCGACGCGTCTGCGGCAGAGCCAGACCCGGAGCCCAATCCCTCGGTCGACGCCGACCCGACCGGCGGCTCCGTCCCAGCCGGAAGGTCCGAGCCGGTGCCGGTGGCTGCTCCCTCGGTCGACGCCGACCCGGCCGGCGGCTCCGCCTCAGATGGAAGGTTCGAGCCAGCCGCAGGGCCCGCCCCGTCGCCGGAAGCCGACCCGGCCGGTGAGCCCGACCCGGCCGCGGGGTCCGATGTGGCCGAGAAGTCCGAGCCAGCCCCGGAAGCCGAACTGCCCGCGGCGGCCGTGCCCGTGGACGATGCGCCGGCCGGCCGGTCCGCCCCGGTGTCCGAGCCCTCGATCGAACCCACGCCCGTAGACGAGCCAGAGCCGGCCGCGAGCGCCGACCCGGCGGCCGAGACCGAGCCCTCGATCGACACCGATCCGACCGCCGACACCGACCCGACCGCCGCGCCCAGCCCGACCAGCGAGCCTGACCTGGTCGCGGAGCCGGAGCCGCCGGTGGAGGACGAGCCGGTCGCGGAGTCCGAGCCAGCGGCGGATCTACAGGCCACACCGGTGGACGCCCCCGCACCGGCCGAGCCCGCGGAAGCGGGACCCCCCGAACCCGCGGCGGCGACGGACGCCGCCACCGAGTCCATTGTGGACCGGCAAGCCACGGCAGCTCCGGCCACCGTTCCCCGCGAGGAAGCGGCGCAGAGCCCCGACACCACCCCCGAAGGGCAGGCCAGCTCCGTGGCGGAAGCCAGATCCGAGGCGGACGTCACCCCCGAAGCGGAAGCCAGCTCCGAAGCAGAAGCCACCCCAGGAGGGCAAGCCACCCCCGGAGGGGAAGCGAGCTCCGAGGCGGAAGCCACCCCCGAAGGGCAAGCCAGCTCCGAAGGGCAAGCCAGCTCCGCGGCGGATGCCAGCTCCGAAGGGGAAGCCACGCCCGAAGGAAAAGCGGAGCAGTCCGCGCTCGCCCTCATCGACGACAGCGAGCTCAAGGGCGCCCTCGAAGCGATCCTCCTCGTGGTCGACGAGCCGGTCACCGAGATCGTCCTCGCGCAGATCCTCGAACAGCCCACCGAGCGCATCGCGGCCACCCTCGTCACCGTCGCCGAGGGGTACACGGCGGCCGGCCACGGCTTCGACCTGCGCAAGGTGGCGGGCGGCTGGCGGCTCTACACCCGCCCCGAGTACGCACCCTACGTCGAACGCTTCGTCCTCGACGGGCAGTCGGTGCGGCTGACCCAGGCGGCCCTGGAGACGCTCGCGGTCGTGGCCTACAAGCAGCCGGTGACCCGTTCGCGGATCTCGGCGATCCGGGGTGTCAACTGTGACGGCGTCATCCGTACCCTGGTCTCGCGGGGTTTGGTGGAAGAGTGTGGCACGGAGCCGGAGTCGGGCGCGTTCCTGTACCGGACGACCACGCTGTTCCTGGAAAAGCTCGGCATGAACTCGGTCAACGACCTACCCCCGCTCGCCCCCTTCCTGCCCGACGACGTGGAAGAGATCGCCGATGCCAACCAGTGAGCGCCTCCAGAAGGTCCTCGCCGCGGCCGGCGTGGGTTCGCGGCGGGCGAGCGAAGACCTGATCGCGCGCGGGCGGGTCGTGGTCGACGGGCGGGTGGCCCGCCTCGGCGACAAGGTCGACCCGGAGACCGCGGAGATCTACGTCGACGGGCAGCGGGTCGTCGCCGACACCCGCCTGGTCTACCTCGCCATGAACAAACCGCGCGGCGTCGTCTCCACCATGGCCGACGAGCGCGGCCGCGAGGCGATCTCCGACTACCTCGGCACCGTCGAACAGCGCGTCTACCACGTCGGCCGCCTCGACGCCGACAGCGAGGGGCTGCTCCTGCTCACCAACGACGGCACGCTCGCCCACCGGCTGATGCACCCGTCGTTCGGGGTCCCGAAGACCTACCTGGCCGAGGTCGCCGGCCCCATCCCCCGCGCGCTCGGCCGGCGGCTGCTGGCCGGCGTCGAGCTGGCGGACGGGCCGGTGCGGGCCGACGCGTTCAAGGTGGTCGACACGCTCGGCCGCACGGCCCAAGTGGAGATCACGCTGCACGAGGGGCGCAAGCACATCGTCCGGCGCCTGATGGAAGAGGTCGGCCACCCGGTCTCCCGCCTGGTCCGCACCGCGATCGGCCCGATCCGGCTCGGCGACCTCAAGGTCGGCCGCACCCGCCGCCTCTCCAACCCCGAGGTCGCGTCCCTCTTCCGCTCCGTCGAAGAGCGCCAGGGCCAAAGCTCGGTCGAGGAGCACCAGAGCTAAAGACAGATCCGAGCTACCGCGACGTCCGCGGTGGTCCGGACCGTTGCGCGGGTTCCCCGAGGAAACGTGGAGCGTTTTCTTGGGGGTGCGTTCCCACGGCCTCACCCTCCGCGTTCGCACAACCATCCACCGCCCCCGCCGCGCGCCTTCAAGATCCCGACAAAGTCCCTGACTTTGCTGCCTCATCGACGGGCGGAAGCAGCAATGTCAGGGACTTTGCCGCTTCCGGGCCGTGGGCCCCAGCAGATCATGGTACGAATCGGCCCGCCCGGGGGCAGCTGCGTACCACGATCTCGACCACCCGCCCGGGCCGGGCGACGGGCTGGCGCTCCTGAGCGCGTCCAGCCCACAGCCTTGATCGAACTAGCGTGAGTGGCATCTAGTGCGGTGGCCACCAACGTTCACCGGGTGACCGGCGGCCGAAGGCCGCCGATCACCCGGGCCCGGCGAAGCCGGCAAAGGTTAGTGGCCACCGCACTGATGTGACGGCGGTTGCGGCTGCCTGCGGCGGGTCGGGCCGATCGTGGTGCCTGGCCGTAGCCAGGGCCACAGTGCCCCGCCTGTGCGGGCAGCTCGAGAGCTTCTCGCGGAGCCGACCCGCCGCAGAGCCAGCCGATAAACCCGGGCGGCGTCGATGGTCGGCTCGCGATAATGGCCGGCGTGGAAGAGGTCAGGGTCGTCGTCGCCCATGACGAGCGGGCGACCCTGCGGGTCGGTGATGTGTTCCTGAAGATCGACGCTGATCAGACGCGCACCGACGTCGAGGTCGAGGCGATGGCTCTGGCGCCGATCCCGACCGCGCGGGTGCTGTGGCGCAAGCCACCCGTGCTCGCGCTCGCCGCCCTGCCCGGGATGGCACTGGGCCGCCTCGGCGAGCCGTCGCCCGCGTCGTCGGCGGCGTGGGCCGCGGCGGGTGCGGCCGCGCGGACGCTGCACGACGCGCCCCTGCCGCCGTGGCCCGGTCGGCGCCTCGACGAACTCGCCTCGCGCCTGGACGGCGGATGCGAGTGGCTCGTCGCGAACGGTGTCCTTCCCACGGACGTGGTCAACCGTAACCGCCAGGTCGCCGAGGCCGCGCTGCGGCCGTGGAAACCAGTGTTCACGCACGGCGATCTGCAGATCACCCACGTGTTCGTCGACGACGACGAGATCACCGGTGTGATCGACTGGTCCGAGGCGGCCCAGGGCGACGCCCTGTACGACCTCGCCGTCCTGACGCTCGGACACGAGGAGCACCTTGACGATGTGGTCGCCGGCTACGGCACCGATGTCGACCTCGACGTGATCCGCGGGTGGTGGTCGTGGCGGAGCCTGGTGGCGGCCCGCTGGCTGGTCGAGCACGGCTTCGACCCGTCCCTGCCCGGCTGTGAGTTCGACGTGTTGAGATCCCGGATGTGAGGCGGCTCCAAAGGGTCAGGGGGCGACCACGGCGGCGAGCGTCTCCCAGTCGCGGTCGGGGCAGACGCGGTCGTGGGGGTTGTCGGCGAGCGGGTCGAGGACCACATAGGCGGCGCCGAGCTCGATCAGGGTGGCCAGGTCGCGGCGGATCTGGCGGAGGCTGCCGCGGCCGAAGGGGCGGCCGGTCTCCAGCAGGTCGCCGCCGGTGAGCTGGGCGCGCATCCGCGGGCAGAACGCGGGCACCGGCCGCCCCTGCCGCTCGGCCTCCGCGCGCAGCATGGGCAGCGTGGCCCGGACCCGTTCGAGGTCGAGCTGGTTGGGGTGCCAGGCGTCGCCGAAGCGGACCGTGCGCCGGATCGCGGTCGGGCCCCAGCCGCCGACCCACAGCGGCGGGTGCGGCGCGCGGGCGGCGCGCGGGCCGGTCGTGACGTCGCGGTAGGTGACGTAGGCGCCGTCGAGGGAGACCACGTCGTTGGTCCAGGCATCCGTGATGGCCGCCAGGTATTCGTCGGTCACCCGCCCCCGCTCCCGGAACGGCGCGCCGACCGCGGCGAACTCCGCCTCCGACCAGCCCACGCCCACCCCGAGGATGAACCGGCCGCCGGTGAACTGGTCGATGTTGTTGGCCATGCGGGCGGTGAGCAGCGGGTGCCGGTAGGGGACGATCGCGACGGTGGTGCCCAGCTCGAGGCGTTCGGTGAGCCCGCCCAGCCAGGCCAGCGTCGCGAACGGGTCGTAGAACGGCGACGGGTACAGGGCGGTGACGTCCGGTGTGGGCGCCACGTGGTCGGAGGTCATCGCCAGGTCGAAGCCGTGCGACTCGGCGAACCGCACCCAGCCGTGCAGGATGTCGGGCGTCGCGTGCGGCCCGAAGTTGGGGATGAAGACGCCCAGCTTCGTCGTCACGCGATCAGGCCGCCACCGGGCCGAGCGCGGCCAGCGCGGCGCCGCGCGCCCCGGCCATGTCGAGGTCGGGTACGAGCGCGAACGTGGTCACCTTGGCCTGCTCGGCGCGGAGCAGGGTGTGCGCCCGCACCCGGTCCAGGAACCAGTCGCGAAAGTCCGGGGCGGCCTCGACCACGCCGCCGCCCACGAAGTAGGCGTGCGGGTCGGTGAAGTTGGCCGCGATGGTGAAGAGGCGGCCGAGCGCCATCGCCTGCTGCTCGAAGATCTCGCGGGCCAGCTCGTCGCCCCGCTCGCCGAGCCCGCGGACCAGCTTGGCCGCCTCTTTGATCGGCACGCCGGCCAGCTCGTGGTCGGGGTAGCGGGTCAGCCAGTACGGCAGGAGGTTTTTGACGATGCCGGTCAGCGACGCCACGCTCTCCACGTCGCCGGAGAAGCCGCAGTTGCAGGCCGGCAGCGTCTGCCCGTCGGCGAGCAGCCCGTGCATCGGGATGTGTACGTGGCCGAGCTCGCCGGCCATCCCGGTGGCGCCCTTGACGACCTGGCCGGACTCGATGACGCCGCCGCCGAGCCCGGTGCCGACGATCGCGGAGACCGAGGAGCGGCGGGGCGCGTCGGCGCCGAAGTGGACCACGTGCGCGTAGAGCGCGGCCGCGTTGCCGTCGTTGTTGTAGACGACCGGCAGCCCGAGCCGCTTTTCCAGCGCGCCGCGGATGTCGAAGCCGTACCACTCCGGGAGCGCGAAGTTGGTCGCGCCCTTGGCGGAGAGCACGCCGTCGGCGCTGGACGGGCCGGGCGTGTCCAGCCCCACCGCGCGCACCGTGCCGGGGTCGGTGCCGGTGAGCTCCAGCACCACGTCGACCGAGCGGGCAAGGGCGTCGAGCGCCGCGGGTGGGCCGTCGAGCACGCAGCTCGGCGTCTCCACGAGCCGGTCCACCAGGAACCGGCCGGTCTGGTCCACCACCGTGGCGTTCGTGGCCGTACCGCCGACGTCGAGGCCGACGACGACACCAGTCGCTGAGGGTCGCACGAGAATGATCCTACGGACTCGAAGCGGGAACGGGGGAGCGGCGGACCGCCGTGGCCGCGAGTCCGGCGATCACCAGACCCGCCCCGGCCAGGCCCGTGCTCGTGACCGGTTCGTCGAGGAGCAGCCAGCCGAGCAGGGCCGCGGTCAGCGGCTCGGTGAGGCTCAGCGTGGCCGCGGTCGAGGTGCGGACGGAGGCCAGCCCGGCCACCCACAGCAGGTACGGCAGTGCCGTCGCCACCACGCCGAGGTAGAGGGCGAGCCAGAGGTTGTCCGGGCGGGTGAGCCAGGCGATGTTCGCCGCCGGTGAGGAGACCAGCAGCAGCGCCGCCCCGCCGGCGAAGAGGAACGCGAGCACCGTGGTCGGCGGTACCCCGGCGAGCAGCAGCCACCTGCTGGTCGCGGTGTACGCGGCGTAGGCGGCGCCGGCGACCAGGCAGGCCAGCACGCCGGCGAGGTCGACGTGGAGTGCGCCGCCGCCGCGCAGCAGCAGCCCGAGCCCGACCAGCACGGTCGCGGTCGACAGCCACCAGAGCCGGCCGGGGCGGTGGCCGGCCAGCAGCGCGCCGAGGCCGGCGAAGACCGGCGCCGAGCCGATCGCGGTGAGGGTGCCGACGCCCACACCGGTCCGCTGTACGCCGTGGAAGAAGGCCGGCTGGTACGCCGCGACGCAGGCCGCGCCGAGCAGGACGACGGCCACGGTACGGCGGCTGGTGAGCGCGGCCCGCCACGGCACCTTCCGCGCCCCGCGGGCGGCGAGGATGCCGGCGAAGACCAGGCCGGCGACGACCAGCCGGGCGGAGCCGAGCGGGAGCGGCGACCCGTCGTAGGAGGCGACCGCCTGCGCCGTCCCGGTGGTGCCCCAGAGCACGGCCGCGGCCATCACGAGCACCGCGCCGTACGGCATCCACGCTCCCTTCAGACGATCTTGGGGAAGGGTACCCAAACGGGCGCAACCCGGCGGTACACGGTGGCGCTGGCATGCGTGTCCGGGCGACCGGGCATGATTGAGGGTGGATTTTGGTTGTCCTGCGCGAGGAGGCGTGGTGTCACAGATGGTGGGGTCCGGGCGGTGTGTGGTGGCCGTGGACGGCCCGTCCGGTTCGGGCAAGTCCACCGTCTCCCGCCGGCTCGCCGCGGCGCTGTACGCGCAGTACCTGGACACCGGCGCGATGTACCGGGCCGTGACCTGGGCCGCGCTCGCCTCCGGCACCGACCCGCAGGACGCCGAGGCGGTCGCCAAGGTCGCCGGTGAGATCGAGGTGGAGGTCGGCACCGACCCCGACGCGCCGTACACGCGGGTGGACGGCACCCCGGTCGACCGCGCGATCCGCGGCCCCGAGGTGACCGCCGCGGTGTCCGCGGTGGCGGCCGTGCCGTGGGTGCGCCAGCTGCTCGTGGCCCAGCAACGCAAGATCATCGCGGCCGCCGGCCGCATCGTGGTCGAGGGCCGCGACATCGGCTCGGTGGTCGCTCCCGACGCCGACCTCAAGGTCTACCTGACGGCCTCCGCCGACGCCCGGGCCCGGCGCCGCAGCGCGGAAAACGCGGCCGACCTCTCCTTCACCGCCGCCGACCTGGACCGCCGCGACCGCCTCGACTCCACCCGCGCCGCCGACCCGCTGCAGCAGGCGCCGGACGCCGTCGTCCTGGACACCACCGAGCTGGGTATCGACGAGGTCGTGACCCGCCTGCGCGGCATGCTCGACCGCTCGTTCGGCGGTGTGGTGTGAGCGTTCTCGATCGTGTGGCCCTTCGCCCGCGCGGCGGTGGCCTTTCCGGCGGCGCCCCGTTGGGCGGCGCCTGGTCTGACGGTGTCCTCCCGGGCGGCGTCCTTTTCGACAGTGGCTTTCCTGGAGGGGCGGCGTGAGTCTCGAGGCTGTCCCGCAGGAGGAGGCGCTCACCGGTCCGGTGCCCGTCGTGGCCGTCGTCGGCAGGCCGAACGTCGGCAAGTCCACCCTGGTCAACCGCATCATCGGCCGCCGCCAGGCGGTGGTCGAGGACACCCCCGGGGTGACCCGCGACCGCGTGCCCTACGACGCGAACTGGTCCGGCCGCCAGTTCACGGTGGTCGACACCGGCGGCTGGGAGCCGGATGCCAAGGACCGGGCCGCCGCCATCGCCGCCCAGGCCGAGGCGGCCGTCGCCACCGCTGACGTGGTGCTCTTCGTCGTCGACAGCACGGTCGGCGCCACCGACGTCGACGAGGCCGCGGTCAAGATGCTGCGGCGCAGCGCCAAGCCGGTGCTGCTGGTCGCCAACAAGGCCGACAACCAGGCCATCGAGCTCGAGTCGGCCGGCCTGTGGTCGCTCGGCCTCGGCCAGCCGTACCCGGTCTCCGCCCTGCACGGCCGCGGCTCCGGCGACCTGCTCGACGCCGTACTCGAGGCGCTGCCCGAGCCACCCCCGGTCACCGAGCCGGGGGAGCGCGGCCCGCGCCGGGTCGCCCTGGTCGGCCGCCCCAACGTCGGAAAGTCCAGCCTGCTCAACCGCCTGGCCAAGGAGGAACGCGCGGTCGTCGACTCGGTCGCCGGCACCACCGTGGACCCGGTCGACAGCCTGGTACAGATCGGCGGCGAGACCTGGCAGCTGGTCGACACCGCCGGCCTGCGCAAACGGGCCGGGCGGGCCAGCGGCACCGAGTACTACGCGAGCCTGCGCACCGCCGGCGCCATCGAGGCCGCCGAGGTCGCCGTCGTACTGCTGGACGCCAGCGAGCCGATCAGCGAGCAGGACCAGCGCATCCTCGGCATGGTGGTGGAGGCCGGGCGGGCGCTGGTCATCGCGTTCAACAAGTGGGACCTCGTCGACGACGACCGCCGCTACCAGCTGGAGAAGGAGGTCGACCGCGAGCTGCGCCGCATCCCCTGGGCGCTGCGCGTCAACATCTCCGCCCGGACCGGCCGCGCCGTCGACAAGCTGGCGCCCGCGCTGCGCACGGCCCTGGAGAGCTGGGAGACCCGGGTACCGACCGGGCAGCTCAACCAGTGGCTGACCGCACTGGTACAGGCCACCCCCCACCCGGTCCGCGGCGGGCGGGCACCCCGCGTGCTCTTCGCCACCCAGGCGGGCACCCGGCCACCGCGCTTCGTGCTGTTCACCACCGGGCCGCTGGACGCGGGCTACCAGAGGTTCGTCGAGCGCAAGCTCCGCGAGGAGTTCGGCTTCGCCGGCAGCCCGGTCGAGGTGTCGGTACGCCCGCGCAAACGCACCGGCCCCGGCGGCCGAGGCAAAGCACACGGCTGAGCTGTGCCCCGCCGGGTGGCCGGTGGGGCGTGCGCGCGTCCGGGCGGCGGTTGCGCTACGCTGTACCGGCTGCCGGGGCGCGTGAGCCCACCGGCAACGGGACGTGGCGCAGTTTGGTAGCGCACTTGACTGGGGGTCAAGGGGTCGTCGGTTCAAATCCGGCCGTCCCGACGCAGGTGAGAGGGTGTTTTTCGCGATCATGCGACGTCCTCTTGGGGACCATTTGGGGACCGCATCGCACTCAGGTGCTTGGTCAGCGCTTCCCCGGCCGCCGTGATCGAGCGCCGATTCGGGTGCAGGTAGCGCTGTGTCGTGGTGAGCGAGCCGTGTCCGGCGATCTTCTGCAACACGTGCACCAGCACCCCCGCGTCGGCCATCCAGGTCAGGCCGGTGTGCCGCAGGTCGTGCCGGCGTAGGTACTCGTACCCGACCGAGCTGACGACCTCGTCCCAGTGCGTCGCGTCCCGCAGCACGGCCGTGCTGATCCGACCGCCCCGGGGGCCGACGAACAGCCGGCTATCGTCGCCGGCGGCCGCGTCGAGCTTGGCCCCGACCATCGGCCGCAGCTCTTCGATGATCGGCACCTCGCGAGCGCGCTTGCCCTTGGTGCCCTTGTCGACCAGACCACCCGGACCGGGGGTGGTCTGCCGGCGAACGGTCCAGATCCACGTCTGCCGGTCGACATCGCCCTTGCACACGCCGTCGCCGCCCGATTCAACGCCGCCCGCGCCAGCGGGCTCGTGACCGAGCTCGGCCGCCTGCTGCAGGACGGCCAATCCTGCCATCCGCAGGCACTGCTGGAACGCTCACGCCGGCCGGGACGGTCGATGGGGACGCTCGCTCGGGCGTTGGAGGACTTCTTCACCACGGCCTGGTTGGCGCTGCCGACCGACCAGGCTGAGCGGCTCGCCGCCGGTCGCCGGCAACGCCGCATCGATGAGGTGCCCGAACCGCTCCGCGCTGCCGTCACCGGATTCGCCGAGCAGATGTTGCGGGCTCGGCAGCGAGCTCTGCGGGCAGGAACCCGGCCACGCAGCGACCACACCATCGAAACGGGCCTGTCTATCACTCGAGATCTCGCTCGTTTCCTCACCAGCCGCCGCGGCAAGCAGGACTGGGCACTGGTCGACGTCAATGACATCGAGGCGTTCCTGGCGGCCGTGCCGAAGTCGCGGAAACGGCGGCTGACCGTGCTGCGCCAGTACTTCCGCTTCGCCCATCGGACACGTCTGATCCTGATCGACCCGACAAAGACGTTGCAGGCCAAGGAAAGCAATGCATTCCGCGGCCGGACGCTGACACTGCAACAGCAGCGCGAACTGTTTCGACGCTGGACCAATACCGGCCCAGACACCCATACCCATGAAGCGTTCGTCGGCATGCTCGCGTTGCTGCACGCCGCTTCCAGCCAAGAAGCTCGACTGCTGCGCATTACCGACATCGACCACAAGCGGTGCAGCGTGCGGCTGGGCGAACGCCCCCAACCCGTGCCGCTGGACCCAGCCACCTGGGCGGTATTGCTGCGCTGCCTCGAGCACCGTGCCGGACAGAACACCGCCAACCCCCACGTCATCGTCACCAAGGGCACCAAGCGGGCCAGACACCAGCATCGACGGCATACCTCAGCCACGTGCTCGACGGATGCGGCTACCCACCACGCATGATCCGCAGCACCCACCTGGTCGACCTCGTCAATACCCTCGACCCCAAACTGGTCGCCGCCGCGCTCGGACTCGACGCACAAGCGCCGCTGATATACCTCTGATATGCCTCGCCGACCGCATCGATCCCGAGCGGCTGGCGAACCTGTCCACTTTCGGCGACGCCTAACACACGTTCGCTCGAACAAGTGCGCTTTCGAGGGGTGCAGGTTCGAGCTGACGGCGAGGCTGCGTCGTTCGTAGGCGGCGTCGACGAGGCGGTGGAAGCCCTCGGCGGCGTCCGGGGAGACGGGCAACAGTCCGATGTCGTCGACCTATCCCGACATCGTCATAGGTCGACGAGTTCCGCCTCCGACAGCGCGGTGCCGCGCCGCCACCGTTTCACCACGCGTGGGTAACCGGAGGCCGTCAGGGTACCGGGCCCGAAGTCGGTCGCGACGTAGATGTGGTCGGCGTCGATCCAGTCCACGTCGCTCTTCGCGTCGGGCAGCGTGAACCCGTACTCCTCGAAGACCCGGCCGCGCAGGTCGAACTCGCGGACCCCCATGGCGTCGGCGCCGCCCTGGGAGAGGCTGACCAGGCAGCGGTCGTAACCGGGCCGCAGCACCGTCGCGCCGGTACTGCTCCAATGTGGTCCGCCGCCACAACCCTCTCGGGTGGTCCGCGTCCTGCCAGAAGTCGTAGTAACGGCCATCGCCGCGCCGGCCCGGGTAAGGGATCCGGTCCTTGCTGTCGAGCACCTCCCGGATCGCGTCCTTCGCCCGGACGAACCCCTCGTCGGCGAACGCGGCCAACGTCTCGGTACTGCGGTCTCTGACCCATCGCACAGCGGGTGGTGAGTCCAGTTCTTCGAGCCACAGGTACGGGTCGTCGACATCCTCGTCCAGCGCAGCCTCCTCCGGCCCGGTACACGATGATCGCGCGCTCAGGAACGGACCGGTGTGGTCAGTTGGGCGGCAGCGATGCCAGCAGTGACGCGGCTCTGGCCGTCAGGCCGTGGAACTCGCTGCGCTGGCAGATCGCGAGGGCGGTGGCGGCGTGGCCGCGGGCCCGTTCGGAGCGCCCGAGCCGGGTCAACACGCCGGCCAGGTGGATCAGCGCGCCGGCCCGCTGGAACGCCAGCCCGTACGTCTCGGCCAGTTCGACGGCCTCGGTGAGCGCTGCCTCCGCCTGCGCCAGTTCCTCGCCGGCGGCGTGCACGACCGCGGCGGACAGGCACAGCTGGACGCGCAGGCTCGGGTCGAGCGATGCGTCGCCCAGCCGCTCGGCGAGTTCCCGCGCGCGCCGCAGGTGCCGCCGGGCCGCGACGAGATCGCCGGTGGCGCAGTTGACCCGGGCCAGCTCGGTGTGGACCGTGATCTTGTCGCCGGTCCGCCACAGCTCGCCGTGCAGCACCAGCGCCCGGTCCAGGTAGGCGCGGGCCAGCGCGGCGTCCCCGATCTCCAGGCTCACCGTGCCGGCGTTGAGGCAGGCCAGTGCCTCGACGGCGGTGGACGACGTCTGCCGGGCCAGGGAGGCGGCCTCCTCGAAGGCATGTACCGCGTCCGCGTACTGGCCCAGGTGGTAGGCGCAGTTGCCAAGGTTGCCCAGGGCCACCGCCTGGGCGGCGGGCCAGCCGATCCGCCGGCAGATCTCCAGGTCACGGGTGTAGTAGTCGGCAGCCATGGTGAGCTGTCCGCGGCGCAGGTGCACGATGCCCAGATGGCCGAGGATCGCGGCCTGGCACTCGGGCCAGTCGTCCGCCTCGGCGAGGCGCAACGCCATGTCATACTCGGCGATCGCGGGAGCGTGCTGCGCGAGCCGGCGCATCGCGTCCCCGTTGCTGAGCCGGGACAGCGCCTCTCCGCGTGCGTCGCCGCAGATCGTCGCGGCGGTCACGGCAATCGACGCGGTCGCCGCGAGGTCGTGCCAGGCGCCGATCGAGAGCTGGTGGCCGCGCAGCGACCCCGCCAGGCGCCAGGCCGCGTCGGGCAGACCCTGTTCGTGGGCGAGCGCGACACAGGCCAGGAGGTTCGTGTACTCCGTGGTGAGCCATTCCCGCGCGTCGGCGGGCTCGGCGAGACGGTCGACCGCTGCCGGCGGCGCCGCCTTCGTCGCACCGCGCACCAGCCGCATGGCCTCCGGGTAGAGGGTCGCCGACGCCTCGTCGAGCAGCTCTCGGTATCGGGCCAGTACTCGTGCCGTCGCCGCGGCGCGCGAGGCCGCGGTCTCGACCGCGTCGGCCTGTTCGGCGGCGAAGGCGCGCGGCAGGTCGTGGAAACCGTAGCGGCCGGGCGCGCGCCGCTCCACCAGGTGGACGCCGAGGAGGCGGTCGAGGTCGGCCTGGACGGCCGCCTGGTCGCGACCGTCCGCCGCGCTGGCGACCACCACCCCGATCTCGGCGTACGGCAGCACCGACAGCAGCCGGAACAGTCGCTGGCAGGGTTGCGGCAGGGTGGCGTACGTGGTCCGGAGCACCGATCGGACGCCGGCCTCGGGGTCGTCGCGGTTGTCGAGCGCTGACAGCCGGTGCTCGCGCAGGAGCGCGTGCTGCCGGGCCAGCGTCCGATCCGGCGCGTCGCAGAGGTCGGCCGCAACGATCCGGATGGCCAGCGGAAGCCCGCCGCAGAGGTCCACCAGCGCCTGCGCCGCTGCGGCCTCGGCCGACGTCCGGCGTACCCCGATGACCTGCTCCAGGATCCGTACGCCGTCGGCCGGGTCGAGGGCGGGCAGGTCGATCCGGGTGACGCTGTGGCTCGCCACCAACCCCGGCAGCCGGTCCCGGCTGGTCACGACGACGAAGCACGACCCGGCGCCTGGGAGCAACGGCCGGACCTGTTCGGCGGAGCGGGCGTTGTCGAGCACGACGAGGTAGCGCCCCTTCGCGGTCAGGGACCGCAACAGTGCCGAGGCGTCGTCCGGGTCGGACGGCAGCCGCGGTGCGTCCACGCCGAGCCCGGTCAGCGTCCTGTGCAGCGCCTCGAGCGGGGTCAGCGGCCGCCGCCGGTCGTAGCCGCGCAGGTCGACGAAGAGCACGCCGTCGGGGAACTCGCCGCCCTCCTGGTGTCCCCAGCGGACCGCCAGCGCGGTCTTGCCCACGCCCGCTGTGCCGGTGACGAGCACGATCCGGTCGCCGGCCGGCCGGCGGAGCAGCGCGGAGAGTTCGGCGAGTTGGGTCTCCCGCCCGGCGAGCAGGCGGACGTCCATCGGGAGCTGATCGGGCCCGCGCGCCGGCGCCACAGCGTCGTCCACCGTCGCCACCGGGGCGTCGCGCAGGATCCGGCGTTCCATGTCGACGACCGCCTGGGACGGGTCCAGGCCGTGCTGCTCGCGCAAATGTCCACGCAGGTCGCGGGCGACCGCGAGGGCATCGGCACGCCGCCCGGCCCGGTGCAGGGCGAGCATCAGCAGCGCCGCGGGTCGCTCCCGCTGCGGATGGTCGCCGAGCAGTTCGCGGAGCACCGGGATCTGTTCGTCGTGCGCGCCCATGGTGATCCGTGCCTCGGCGAGCCGTTCGACGGCGTCCAGCCGTTGGTCGGCCATCCGGGCTCGGGTGGGCTCCACGAATGCCGCGACGATGTCGGCCAGTACCGGGCCGCGCCACAGCGCCAGACCGGCCTGCAGGTCGTCGGCCGCGGCCGGCCAGTCCGCGTGTCGTGCCGCGCCCGCCGCTGCCGCCACCCGGCGCCGGAATACGTGGTAGTCGACATCGTCAGGCTCGGTGATCAGCTCGTATCCACCGGTCCTGGTCACGATCGAGGCGGGGTGGCCGTTCGCCGCGAGCGCCTTGCGGATCGCGGCGATGTCGTTCTGCGTCTGGGTGCGCGCCGTGGACGGTGGCAGCGCGCCCCAGATCGCCTCGGCCAGCTCCCCGGCTGTGACCGTCCGGTTCGCGGCCAGGAGCAGGTAGGCGAGGACGGCCCGCCGTCGCGGGCGTTCGAGTCGCACCCAGCTGTCGATCGCGCGGATCTCGACCGTCCCCAGCAGCCGGAAGCGCATCGTTCCCCCAAAATCCATGATCACGTATGGATGGCGCACGGATGAGTGGTGGATGGCGCGGACCCACAGGCTCCGTATTAACACCCGGTGATCTGAGAGTCCATCGAGGAGTACGACATGAACCAAGCGGCATTCCGACGAATTGCCCGGGGCATCGCGGCCGCCACCGCCGCCACCGGGCTGGCGGTAGGCGCGGCGGCGGCTCCGGCGGCAGCCAGCCCCGACCGGGGCACCGCCTACGAGATCCAGCGCGGCGCGCTCCCGGACACCGACATCTGGTACGACATGTCTCTGGACACCGACATCTGGTACGACATGAGCCTTGTCGGCCGCATCTGGCAGGACATGAGCGTCGATATGTGGCAGGACCTCTGAGCTCCGCCTGATCCCGCCAAGCCTGCGGCCGCGTCCGGGCCGGCTGGCCGCTGGCGCCGACCAATCGACCGCCTCGGCCGTCTCCTCCCCCGGGTAACTCCTGGAGGCGGCCGAGGCCATGACCCTTGTCGCTCTGCCACCCCGGCTCGGGCCAGACGGTCGCCCGCCTCGTCGAAGTAGAGGTCTCATGGCACGTTCATCGTCGCGGATGTCGCGTCGAGCCGCCGCGCTCGTCGCTGTCCTCAGCCAGTTCGTCGCCCTGTCGTACGTCGTCGATCGTGGGTCGGCGGCGGTCGCCGCGCCGCCCGACGCCGTGGGTAGCGGGCGGCTGGTGGCCATCGCACCGCGGCTGGTCGCCGACGCCGTCGCGATCCCGGCGAACGGGACGGTGACTGTCGACGTCGACGAGGACGGGGTGGTGCCGGCCGGGGCTGCGGGCGTGGCGGTCACGGTCAGCGCCCGATCCGACGCAGGTGGGACGCTGGCCGTGTACCCGAGCGCGACGACCGCGCCGCCGGCCGTCGCGTTTGGACTCGATCCGGGGCGGTGGGCCCGCGGCGCGGGCATCGTCGGCCTCGATGACCAGGGCCGCGTCAACCTGACCAACCGGACGGCCACGGTCGCGACGGTCTCGGTCGAGGCCAGCGGGTACGTCACCTCGGCCCCGGACCCCGGGGCGTCGACGTTGACCCCGATCGGCCCGGTCCCGGTCGCGGCCGGCCTGGTCGTGCCCGCCGGCGCCGCCGCCGCGGTCACACCGGCCGCGTCGGCCCTGCCGACCAGCGGGGTACGTGCGCTGGCGCTGACCGTCTCGGCGACCGGATCCGCCGCCGGTCAGGTGACCGTCCATCCCACCGGGTCGCCAGCGAGGATGCCGCAGCTCGAACTGGCGGAGGGCCAGCCCGTCACCAGCCACGCCCTGGTGCCGCCGGGGCCGGACGGGTCCGTCACCGTCACCAACAGCAGCGCCGCCCCGGTCACCGTCGACCTGCACGCGAGCGGCTTCTACGCCGCCGCCCAGCCAGCGGCGCCGGGGCTGGCGGTCGTCCCGATCACACCGGCCCGGGTCAGGGACGTCCTCTCCGTGAACGCGTTCGGAACCGTCGACGTCGCGGTGGCCGGCGCCGGTGGCGTGCCCGCGGACGCCGCCGGGATCTGCCTGACGGTGCACCCGGAGCCAACGACGACCACGGCCGCGAGCCGGCTCACGGTCTACGCCACCGGTGCCAGCCGGCCCGCCGGGATCAGCGCCACCTCACTGCGGGGGCTGCGGGCCAGTACATCCGGATACGTCAAGCTCGGCACCAACGGCGGCATCAGAATCTACAACCCCAGCTCGAACGCGCGACGGCTGGCCATCGACGCGACCTGCTACCTGCGCGATCCGCGGCCTCTGCCGCCCCCGGCCGACGTCACGGCCACCGGCGGCGACGGGTTCGCCGCGATCTCCTGGACCCCGCCCGCCAGCGACGTGCCCCTGTCGCAGTACACCGTCACCGCCAGCCCCGGCGACAAGGTCGTCACCGCGCCCGGCAACGCCGCCGGCGCGATCGTCGACGGCCTGACCAACGGAACCGCGTACACCTTCACCGTCGTCGCGCACAGCGGCACGCGGCAGTCGCCGCCGTCCGCCCCGTCCAGCCCCACGACACCCGGGCCACCGCCCACGCTCGGCGCGCCGTTCGTCACGTACCTCCTTCCCCGGGACGCGGCCGTGCGGGTGACCTGGGCGGCGCCGCCCGACGGCGCGGACAGCGTCACCTCGTACCGGATCCGCGCCACCCCCGGCGGCCGTGAGGTCACGGTCCCCGGGACGGTCACCGAGACCGTGGTCACCGGGCTCAGCAACGGTACGGCGTACCGGTTCACGGTCACCGCCGGCAACGCCAACGGCGCGGGTGCGGCCTCGTTCCCCTCCGAGTACGCCACCCCGCGTCCGGCCGACGCGCCGCTGCCGCCGGCCGGCCTGCTGACCGTCGCGCTCGACCGCCGCATCGACGTCCAGTGGGTCGCGCCGGCCGACGGCGGAGCCCCGATCAGCGGGTACACCGTCAGCGCCGAACCCGGCGGTCACCGGGTCGCCGTAGCCGCCGACACCACCGTCGCCAAGATCGAGGGACTGACCAACGGCACTGCGTACACCGTCCGGGTCACCGCCGCGAACAGCGCCGGAACCGGGGAGGCCGCGGAGGCCACAGCGGTCCGCCCCAGCGCGGCGCGCGCCCCGGACGCCCCCGTCGATCTGCGCGCCACCGCTGTCGCGGCGGGAACCGTCGAGCTGGCCTGGGCGCCGCCGGTCGACGTCGGCACCGGCGCCATCACCTCGTACCGGGTGACGGCCAGCCCCGGCGGTACCACGGTCACGGCGACCGGCACCACGGCGCGGATCACCGGGCTGGACCCGGAGACCGGCTACCTGTTCACCGTCGCCGCCACCAATCCGGCCGGTACCGGCCCGGCGGCGACGACCACCCGGCCGATCCGGCCCGCACTCCAGATCAGGACGGCACCCCGGATCCTCTCGGCCGCCGAGCTCGCGGCCTTCGCGGCGGTGGAGGGCGACACCACTCTGGTCTTCGCCAACCCGCCCGCGTCGCTGACGGCGCTCCGCAACGGCACCATCCTCGCCGTCGCGCCGCACGAGCACAGCCCCCGCGGCCTGCTCCGCACGGTGACCAGCGTCTCCCGGGACGGGAGCCTGCTGCGGATCGCGACCCGGCAGACGCCGCTGACCGATGTCTTCGACGAAGCCGACCTGACCACGACGATCGACCTCGGCGACGCGGACATCGCCGGCCTCGTCGCCACGTCGCCGGCGGTCCGCCGCAGGCAGCCCACCATCAAAGGCAAGACGCTGGACCAAGGGGCGAAGGCGGCCGGCGCCGGCGTGGACATCGGCATCCGCGACGGAAACTTCATCGTCGAGATCGGCATGTCGGACAACTACCAGGCGGAGGACCCGCTCGGCAACGCCGACAGGTCGCCCCCGGTCGGCGGCCGGATCGAGGCCCAGCTCGACCTGGATCCCGAGGTCAAGAACTCGATCTCCATCTCGTTGCGCGACGGCGTCAAGACCGACCACCTCAACCTGGTCATCATGAAGACCGAGCTGCGCGGCAAGTTCGGATTCATGATGGCCAGACAGCTCGAGAAGGCCGGCCTCAAGCTCAAGGTGCCCTGCCAGACGATTCCGGTCGGCCCGGTGCCCGTGGTCATCTGCCCGGAGCTCGACCTCAGCCCGCGGCTCGACGTCGACGGCTCCATCGGGATCACCGGTGCCGTCGGCTTCGGCCGGATCCTCGGCAGCCAGATGTCGACCCACAACGGCACAGTGACCAACGCGGCCGGCATCAACGACCCCAACGGGCCGGCGCGGCACAACCTGGATATCTACGGCGACGCCAACCTCACCTTCTCCCTCGCCACCGAGTTCACCATCTACTTCTACAGCACCGCCGGGCCCGGCCTCGTCGTGCGCCCGTACCTCCAACTGAAGGTCGACACGACGCAGAACCCCTGGTGGGAGCTGCGGCTGGGGATCACGTTGGGCGTGTTCCTGCAGAGCCGGGAGTTCTTCGGCAGGAAGTTCGAGTTCCGGCGGGACGACCTGGTCAACTTCTTCCTCACCCTGGCCCAGGCCGACGGGCCGTTCCACGGGCTGATGATCGACCCGGAGCAGCCGACACTCCAGCCGGACCAACCGCAGCGGTTCACCGCGCACGCCACCGGATGGCCCGGCGGTGAGCCGGTCACCTGGCGCGTCGTCTCCGGCCCGGGCACCATCACGCCGGACGGCACCTTCGTGTCACCGATCTCCGGCACCGCCGTCATCGAGGCGGTCAGCGACACCGGCCCCTTCGGCGAGATGCGCGGCCGTACGCCGATCATCATCACCGGCACCACCGTGCCCAGCACGCCGCGCGAACCCACCGCCACCGCGGCGCCCTTCGCCGCGGACGTCTCCTGGCAGCCACCGCAGACCGACGGCCGGTCGCCCATCGTCTACTACGCGGTCGTCACCCTGCCCGACGGACCCACCACCTACGTGCCAGGCAACCAGACCAGCACCCGGATCGGCGGACTCACCCCGTTCACGCCGTACCAGTTCACCGTCCACGCGATCAACGTGATCGGCATCAGCGCCGCGTCGCCGGCGACCCCTCCCGTCACACCGAACGGCGCGCTGCGACCCGACGGCGATGTCTTCAACGTCGCGGTCGATGCCGGCGGCAGCCCCGACAACACCCGCACGGCCGGCGGGCTGGGCGTCGCGGTCTCCGGAGACGGCCGATACGTGGTCTTCGGCGCCAGCGTCTGCAGCAACCTCGCACCACCCGAGGTGCACAGCGGCTGCGCCAGCGGTGGGAACGTCCTGCTCCGCAAGGACCTCGTCACCGGCGAGATCAAGCTCGCCAGCCGCAGGCTCGACGGGCACACCCCAGCGACGGTTACCGGAGTGGATGCCTTCGACGTGAACTACGACGGCAACAAGGTGGTGTTCGTGCGCGAGCCGGACACCCTCACCGAGCCAGCGGAACTGCTCGTCCACGACCTGGACACCGCCACCACCACCTCCCTCGGGGCACGGGCCGAACTCGCCCCGCACACGCACGCTGTGCCCGTCAGGATGATCCGCAACGGCCTAGCCGCCATCTACGTGCTCGGCTATGGCTTCGGTGAACAGATGTACCTGACCACCGGTCCCGGCGAACCGCAGCGCCTGCCGTGCCCCTCCACCGAGAGCGCGATGTACTTCTGCAGCTACTTTGACGTCGACGAAGCTGGGGCGACCGTGGTGCTCTCCTCCACGGACACCGTGGCGTACAAACTGGACATCGCGAGCGGCGCGCTGACCATCCTCAACCCAGAAACCGACGATATCGTGCGAGAGCGCACCTCGCTGCACGACCTCGTGATATCCCGCGACGGCACCACGATGGCCGCGGACTGGAGATACGACCCGGCGTTCGGCTCGCCCGACCACCCCGACGGCCTGGCCCGCACGCCCGTCGGCGCCAACGTCATCCACCCATCCGACGTCGTCCTCCTCGCCAAGGGTGGCCGGCGGACCCGCCCGATCCAGATCAGCGCGGACGCACGCACGATCCTGTACGTCGACGAACAGATCTACAGCTCCGATCCGACCGACCACCTCCGCGTCCTCGACGCCGACCAGGGCCAGTCGTACGACGTCGCCGCCGGGCTCACCCCCGACGGCGCGGAGCTCACCGCCGCGGAGATGGCCGACAACGCCACCCTCATCGTCATGCCATACAGCCACGAGCAGCAAGGCGCCGTCCTCGCCCAACGCCTGACCTGACGACAAACGCCGACGGCTCACAGCAGCCATCTCGACCTTTGCGGAGCGGATCGTGCCGGCCTGGCTCAGCGACCACCAGCAAGACGGGGGGTCGCGTTCTGAGGGACTGTGTGTAGCGGTCTTCAGGTGGTTCGGTCGTGTTCGACGTGGAGGATGACGAGGGCTGCGGCGACGATGGCGCTGATCTTCCAGGGGCAGACGCTGTCGGCGACACCGACATCAGCCAGCGGCGCGCGCTGCGCCGGCACCGGCGGGCCGTCCAGCTCGTGCCGCAGAACCCGCTCTCCTCGCTGAACCGAAGCCGCCAGCCAGGTCGACAGCTGCGCGTTCCGGCCGCGCTGCCCGCACACGGCCGACGTCTGTGGCAGCGTCCCGCTGCTACGACCGGCCGGAACCAGCCAGGCAGCCTGCCACCGCCTCGACGAGATTGGCGCGCCGACTCCTGAACACCGGAGCATGTAAATGCTTGTGAGATCCGCTCGTTCGGGTTCATTGTGAGTGGCACATGACCTACACGTCGGAGAGTGCGTTCGTGGCGGCGGATCCAGCCCCAGGCGTACGGGCTGTCGACCACGGGAGTGAAGAAGTCGACTGTGGAGTGATGCCGGTCGCCCGGTCCAGTCGCGGCCGGCTCGCGGCGGTGCGGATCAAAGGGTGCCAGACCGGGCGCGTCTAACGTCTTCGCCAAGATGACGGTTAAGCAGGTGGAGGCACCGGGGACGTCGTCGGAGTGGACACGTTGACCCCGAGCGGCATGTCGGCGGCGCGGACCGGCCCTGGATGTCCCGTTTCCCCACTTCACCCCGCGCGAACGCGACATTCTCGACCACCTCGCCGCCGGCCTGATCAACGCCCAGATCGGCCAGCGCTTACACCTGTCCGGCAAACCCGTCGCCAACATCACCACCATCCTCGCCAAACGCCACCTCATCCAGCGCAGCCAAGCCATCATCCAAGCCCGCGACGCCGGACTCGGCGGCACCGCCGACCCCTGAGGGCCGCGTCGACTCGGAGTCCTCAGCGGACAGTCCGACCTCACGGGCGACGCCAGCCAGAGTGCACGGCCAAACCTCGGTGTCCGAAGACAAGCCTCCGGTGCCCCCACCGCCGGTGAGCTGGTCGCTCTTACAGTCCCTTGCCGCGGCTATCCGGAGCCACGTCGATCGACTCGTCGTGGGACTCCTGGTCCTGCGTGCTCGATAGGGGAGCGCCGCCCGCGTGCCGAGTGCTCCTCGCCCTGACCTGACTGTGTGTGACGAGTGGGGCGGCGATCCGTCGCCGCGTGTCCGAGTGCGGGCCACAAGGGTTCGCGTAGCTCGCCCCGGCAAGGTCGATCAAAAACTTGGGCTATTGGACTGACATTATGACCATAGCCTGTGTAAAATGCCTGATCAACGGTCGCCGGTGTCGGCCTTGCTGCGCCGCAAATGGACCAATGGTTATATCTAGATGCATGAGGAGTCGCATGCCGGACGTGGATGGTTCCGTCGATGTGGAGATGCCGCCGGGTACCGAGGTCATCTTCACCATCGGGGTGGCGTTCGAGGCCTGGGACGGCCTGCCGATGACCAAGATGGCCATGACACCCGAGTTTCCGGAGGAGGCCAGGCGGCTGGGAAAGACCGACTGGACCTCGGTGTCGTGGTACGAGTACGGCGCCACCACCGGCCTGCCCCGCCTCGCCCGGGTCTTCGACGAGCTGGACGTGAAGGTCTCGCTCTCCACCAGCGCTCGCGCGGTCGAGCTCTACCCCGACCTGGCCAACCAATTGGTCGCGGCCGGACACGAGCTGGTCGGTCACGGGTACTCCCAGGCACAGCGGATGTTCATGCTCGACGAGAAGGAAGACCTGGCCGAGGTCCAGCGCTGCACCGAGATCCTGGAGCGGATGACCGGCGTACGGCCGGTCGGCTGGTCCAGCCAGGGCGGACAGCGCGGTGACCACACCGTTGCCAGCCTCCTGCGCGAGGGGTACCGCTACTGCAAGGACTTCCGCCACGCGGACGAGCCGGTCGTGGTCGGGCGGGACGGCGACCGCAAGCTCATCGCGATGCCGCGCATGGACGAGGTGAACGACGCGGTGCTCTTTCGCCGCTTCGGCGCGCCTCCCAGCGTCTACGTGGAGATCTTCAAGCGCGGCTTCGACCAGGTGCGGCGCGAGGTGAGCGACCAGCCCCGGATCGTCTCGGCCACGCTCCACCCCACCTACTACGGCCGGCCCTTCGGCATCTCGGCGCTGGTCGAGTGTGTGGAGTACGCCCGCAGCCACCCCAACGTCTGGATCTGCCGGCGCCGCGACGCCGCCGAGTACTTCCAGCGCGTCCTCGACTAGCCAGCCCCTCACCCCGGAGGTGTCCAGAATGCTTCACGACTGCGCGGTGTGCCGGCAGCGGACCGACAGCGGGTCGGCCGCAACGGAGCGCTTCATCGACGACCAGATCACCTGGCCGGCGCCCTACCGGACGGCCGTCAACATCGTCTTCAACTACCAGGGCAACGAGGCCGCCAACACCCGGGTCGGGTCGAACGGGCGGGTGGACTACGAGACGTACACCGAGCAGGAGTACGGGCGCACCAAGGGCATCGCCCGGGTGCTGCGGGTGCTGCGCGAGCGGGACGTAAAGGCGACGTTCACGATCTGCGGGGCGATCGCCGAGCACTACCCGGACACCGTCCTGGCCATCGCCGCGGATGGGCACGAGATCGCCGGCCACGGCTACCACCACGAGATCGCCACCAACCTGCCGAAGGAGCAGGAGCGGGAGATCTTCCAGACCACGCTCGGGCTGCTGCGACAGCTGACCGGGGCGCCGGTGACCGGCTGGCGCTCCTGCCACCAGAGCCCGCACACGCCGGAGCTGGTACTGGAGGAAGGGCTGAAGTACAACAGCAACTCGTTCATCACCGACCTGCCGTACCTGCTGACCATGGGCGACCGGACCGGCGTCGAGGTGGTCCGGCAGCCGTACGGCGACATGCGCACGTACGGGCGCAGCGGCTTCGGCGGCGACCCGGACGTGGCGTTCGCGATCTGGCGCAGCACCTTCGACTCGCTGCACGCGGAGTCGGTGGACGCGCCGGTGTACGTGCCTTACTCGCTGCACCCGTTCATCAGCGGTCGGCCCGGCCGCAGCGACGCGCTGGCCAAGCTGATCGACCACATCCAGGGTCGCGACGGCGTGTGGTTGTCCACCAGCGACGAGGTGGCCACCGCGGTACTGGCGTCCGCCAGCCACCCGGCGGGCGAGCCGGCGACGCCGCGGGAAACCGTCGATGCCTGAGCTGGTGGCGCCGGCGCCGCTGACCCGGGAGAAGTCCACGGTGGGCGTCGTGGGCTGGGGCAAGATGGGCCGGGAGATCGGCGGCTGGCTGCTGCGCGACCGCTGGAGCGTGGTGGCCACCGACGTCAGCGCCGGCGCGCGGGCGGCCGCGGCCGAGGCGGGGGCCCGGTCCGTCGCCGGTGCCGCCGAGGTCGCCGCCGCCAGTGACCTGGTCCTCGTCGTGGTGGTCGACGACGCGCAGGTGCGCGACGTGCTCGGCGGGCCGGACGGCGTGCTCGGCGCCGCCCGCCCGGGCACGGTCGTCGCGGTGAGCGCGTCGATCCGCCCGGACACCTGCCGGGAGATGGCGGGCCGGGCCGCCGCCCAGCGGGTACACCTGATGGACGCCGCCCTGGTCGGCGGCGAGCACGGGGCCCGTACCGGCGGCTTGACGCTGATGTGCGGCGGCGCGGAAGCGGTGCTGGACGCCTGCCGTCCGGCGCTGGCCGCGTTCGCCACGCATGTGTGCCTGGTCGGCCCGGTCGGTGCCGGGCAGGTCGCCAAGATGGTCAACAACCTGCTGCTCTTCGCCGCCCTCCGAGCCGACTACGAGGCGCTGCGGCTGGCCCGCGCGTTGGGCGTGGAGCCGAACAAGCTGCGGCCGTTCATCGGCGCCGGCAGCGGTGCCAACCGGGCGCTGACCGACTGGGCGTACCACCATCCCAACCACCCGCGGCGAGGGGTGGAGCGGTCGATTGCGGTCGCCGAGGAGGCGGGCGTGCCGATGCCGCTGTTCCAGGCGCTCGCGCCGCTGCTGGACGGGTTCGACGCGACCGTCCTGGACGAGGTGCGGTGAGCATGGCGTACCCGAGCTTCCGGTTGGACGGCAAGGTCGCACTGATCGCCGGCGTGGGCGAGAACATGGGACTGGCGATCGCGCGGGCGTGGCGGGCCGGCGGGGTACACCTGGCGCTGACCGACCTGCGCCCGGAGCCGCTGGCCGCCGCGGCGGGGGAGGTGGTCGCGGCGGGCCCTGGCACCGGCACCGTCGTGGACGACGCCGCGGCGGCCAGCTGGGCGCCGGGGGATCCGCCACCGGGGGTGGTGGCGCTCACCGGCGACGTGCGCGAGCCGGCCGACTGCGCCCGCTGGGTCGACACGGTCACCCGGATCCACGGCGGGCTGGACATCCTGGTCTGCAGCGTCGGGCGCAGCTCGTTCGGGCATGCGCTGCGGATGCCGGCGGAGCTGTTCCGGCAGGAGTTGGAGAGCACGGTCACCGGCAGCTTCAATGTGGCGCAGGCGGCCGGGCGGGCGATGGTCGCCAGCGGGCGGGGCGGCCGGATCATCCTGTTCAGCTCGGGCGCCGCGCGGAAGGCCCGCAAGGGCGGCGCCTCCCACTCCGCCGCCAAGGCGGCGGTCAACATGCTCACCAAGGTGCTCGCCCTGGAGCTGGGGGAGCACGACATCACGGTGAACGCGGTCGCGCCCGGCCTCGTGCCGCGGTCGGGGCACGTCTCCACCGACGACTACCGCGCGGCGGTGCGGCGCAGCCTGCCGCTGGGCCGGCTCGGCAGGCCCGAGGACGTCGTCGCGGCCGCCACCTTCCTCGCGGCTCCGGAGTCCGGCTGGGTGACCGGGGAGATCCTGCACGTCGACGGCGGCTCCGGCACCGGCGACGCGGGGGCGCCAGCGCATACGGCGGCGCCCCGCAGCGTGTTCTAGCGAAAGGTACGGGAAGCAGTGTCCGAACCCTCCGACATCAACATCCAGGCGAACGGCATCCGACAGCACGGCATCGAGTGGCGGGGCCGCGACGGCGCCCACCTGGTCCTGCTGCTGCACGGCTGCGGCTCGAACTGCTGGAACTGGTACCCGCTGGGAAAGCGGCTCGCCGAGCGCTTCGGCGACCGGGTGCACGTCGTCGCCCTGGATCACCGCGGCTGTGGGGACAGCGAGCGGCCGTCCACCGGGTACACGCCGGACGTCTGTGCCCAGGACGTCCTCGCGGTGCGGGAACAGCTGACCGATCGCCCGGCGACGCTGATCGGGCACTCTCGGGGCGGCTGGATGGGTGCGTACATCGCCGGCCGTTTCCCCGACGAGGTCGCCGGTCTGGTGCTGGTCGACCCGGCGCGGATGGTGTGGCCTTCGCTGGAGGCGGCGGACGCGTTCTACGAGCGGGTGGGTCGCGGGCTGGGGCCGTTCGATACCTTCGACGACGCGATCGCGAACGCCAAGCGGGCGCACCCGCTCGCCGTCTGGTCCGAGGACCGGCTGCGCGGGCTCCGCTTCGGGCTGCGCGAGGAGGGCGGCAAGCTGGTCGGCAAGTTGCCCCGCGAGGTGCTGGCCCAGCTCCGGGCGGCCCGCGTCGACTCCGACGAGGTCGGCCCTTACCTGGCGAACGTGACCGCGCCGACCCTCCTACTGGTCGCCTCCACGAGCGACGAGCGGCGGCAGGGCGAGAAGCTCGCGTACGGCAGCGGGATCCCCGGCACAGAGGTGCGGTTCTTCCACACGAGTCACTACATGCACGTGGACGCACCGGACGACATCGCCGCCACGGTCGGCGACTTCCTGGCCCGGCGGGTGGACGCGTTGGCGGTGGCAGGCGCCTGACCTGCCAACACGGCACCGCCCGTCCGGTGGAGGTCGGGCAACGATCCGATTACATCCGGCCGCGGGCCATCCCGGCATCTTGCGGCGAAACACAAGGACTTTAAGGTTAGTCCAATGGTCCATTGATCATCCGGGCCATCGGCTGGAGGCGGAGAACAGAGATGACTTCTTTCTTACCCCGAGCGCGCACGGTGCCCCGAGCCGTCGCCGTGGTACTGGCCACGGTCCTGGTGGCCACGGCGTGCAGCTCGTCAGAGAGCGGCGACAGCAGCGGCGGCGACAGCGCCCGGCCCGCGCCGGGAGACGCGCCCCACGGGAGCATCGTGGTCCGCCAGTACGCGGGCATGCGCAGCTCCGACCCGTTCAGCGACAGCAACACGTCGAGCTGGCAGTTCTACCGGCAGGTCTTCGAAGGGCTGGTGACGGTCGACAGCCGGCTGGAACCCAAGCCACTGATCGCCGAGTCGTGGACCGTCAACGACAACGCCACCGAGTTCACCTTCAAGATCCGCGAAGGGCTGTACTTCCACAACGACCAGCCGATCACCGCCGAGGACGTGAAGTACTCGCTGGACTACTTCAACGCCAACGCTGAGTTCGACAACGAGCTCGGCGAGGTGAAGAGCGTCGACCTGGTGGACCCCCTGACCGTCTCCATCAAGCTGAACGAGCCTAAGGCGTCCCTTGTGGACGACCTGGCCGCCCCGATCAGTGCGGTGATCGTACCCAAGGGCTCGGCGGACAACGGCGCCCAGGCGACCCGCCCGATCGGCAGCGGGCCGTACAAGGTCGAGTCGTTCGAGCCCGAGGTGCGGGCGGTGATCGTGCCGTTCGACAAGTACAAGCCGGTGGACGCCGAGCCGGACGGTCTCTCCGGGCGCCGGCAGGCGATGCTGGAGCGGATCGAGTTCCAGGTCGTGCCGGAGGACGGTGCGGCGGCCGCGGGCCTGGAGACCGGGCAGTTCGACGTGGACATCCGGGTGGCACCCTCCGAAGTGGAGCGGCTGGACGCCCTGCCGGACGTGAGCGTGCTCAAGGCGGACGGGTCGAGCTGGGTGGTGCTCTCGCTCAACCTCGCCTCCGGCCCGCCGATCGACAACCTCAAGGTGCGGCAGGCGATCACCTACGCGCTGGACCGGCAGAAGTTCCTGGACACCACGAACTTCGGCTACGGCCGGGTCACCGGCGGGTACGTGCCGCCGGAGGTGAACTGGTACGTGCCTGGCGCGCACGACTACTGGCCGTACAACTACGACCCGGCGAAGGCCAAGCAGACGCTCGCCGAGGCCGGCTACCACAACGAGCCGATCGAGCTGATCGCCGGCGGCCCGCCGTACCAGGGCTCCAACGCCGTCGTTGCCGAGCAGCAGCTCTCCGCGGTCGGCCTCAACGTCAAGGTGAACAAGCTGGAGCATGCCACGTTCCTGTCCCGGGGCGCCGGCGGCAAGTACCAGATGAACTCGGCCGGCGGCACGTTCATGACCACGCCCGACGTGTTCTACGTGCGTTACTACTGCAACGCCAGCAAGCGGTACGGCTACTGCGACCCGGAGTACGACAAGATCTACGACGAGGCGACCGCCACGGTCGACCGGGAGAAGCGCAAGGCGCTCTTCGCCCAGCTCGAGAAGAAGCTCAAGGACGACGCGGTGATCCTGCCGCTCTACCTGAGCTCGACGCTCTACGGCGTCAACGACCGGGTCAACGGGCTGCAGGCGGACACCTTCGACTCCGTGCGGATGTGGAACGTCTGGGTCGCGGACTAGACGCCTTCGTGACGGACTGGGCGCGGACGAGAAGAAGGAGGTGACCGGTGTTCAGGTACATCGTCAAGCGGCTGCTGCACACGATACCGACCCTCTTTCTTCTCGCCGTCGGCCTGTTCATCCTGGTCCGGGTGGTGCCTGGTGACCCGGTGCTGGCCATGGTGGGGGAGAACGCCACCCCGGAGCAGATCGAAGGGCTGCGCGAGCAGCTGCACCTCAACGATCCGATCTACACGCAGTTCCTGACCTGGCTCGGTGACCTGGCGCGCGGCGACTTCGGCAACTCGGTCCAGCTGCGCCGCCCGGTCACCGACCTGATCATGCCGCGGGTGCCGGTCACGCTGACCCTGGCGCTGCTCGCCACGCTCCTGACCGTCGTGCTGGCGATTCCCGCCGGCGTGGTGGCGGCCGCGCACAAGGGGAAGGCGGCGGACCGCGTGGCGCTCTCCGCCAGCCTGGTCGGCGTCTCGGTGCCCAGCTTCTTCGTCGGCATGATGCTGATGCTGGTCTTCGCGGTAAACCTGCGCTGGTTCCCCACGTCCGGGTACCGGCCGCTCAGCGAGGGGCTGTGGACCTCGCTCCAGGGCTTCGTGCTTCCCGCCATCACCCTCGGCGCGCTGTACGCGGCGATCGTCACCCGGATGAGCCGCACTTCCATGCTGGAGGTGCTGTCGCAGGACTACGTGGTCACCGCGCAGGCGTCCGGCTTCGGGCGGCGCCGCATCCTGTACCGGCACGCGCTGAAGAACGCGCTGATCCCCATCGTCACCGTGGTCGGGCTCAACCTGGGCAGCCTCCTCGGTGGCAGTCTCGTCACCGAGCGGGTGTTCAACCTGCCCGGCCTCGGCACGCTGCTGCTGTCCAGCATCGAGCGGCGGGACTACCCAGTCATCCAGGCGATCGTCCTGCTGGTGACGCTCACCTACGTGGTGATCAACCTGATCGTCGACATCGTGTACGCGATGCTGGACCCGCGGGTGCGCTATGCGGACAAGTGAGCTGACCGACCCCACGTCGACCGCCGAAGGGCTACCCGAGGAGGAAGCGCCGCCGCGCCGCCGTGCCGCGGTGCTGCGCGAGCTGGGCTGGATGCCGCTGGCCGGTTTCGCGGTGGTGGCGTTCGTCATCGTGGTGGCGGCGCTGGCGCCGTGGATCATGCCACACGACCCTCTCGTCTCCACCTCCACACAGCGGTTCGCCGGGCCGTCGGCGGCACACTGGTTCGGCACCGACGGCTACAGCCGCGACGTGTTCAGCCGAATGCTCCTCGGCTCCCGGGTGTCGATCTTCGTGGGCTTCGTGGTCACCGCGACGGTGCTGCTGGTCGGCGGGGTGCTGGGGCTGGTCGCCGGATACGCCGGCGGCCTGGTCGACTCGATCGTCGGCCGGATCGTGGACGTGCTGCTGGCGGTGCCTGGCATCCTGCTGGCCATCGCGATCGTGGCCTTCCTCGGGCCGGGTATCCAGAACGTCTGCATCGCCATCTCGATCCACCAGCTCCCGGCGATGGTCCGGGTGGTCCGCGGCGCCACGCTCTCGGTGCGCAAGCGACCCTTCGTCAGGGCCGGACGGGCGGTCGGCATGGGGCACACCCGGTTGCTGCTTCGGCACATCGGCCCGTTCGTGCTCGGCGTGGCGATGGTCCAGGCGACGCTCGGCTTCGCCGACGCGGTGCTGTACGAGGCGGCCCTGAGCTACCTCGGCATCGGCGTCCAGCTGCCGGAACCGACCTGGGGCAACATGATCAGCGAAGCGCAGTCCTTTCTGACCCGGCAGCCGTTGAACGCGATCTTCCCCGGCCTCGGGCTGACGCTGCTCCTGCTCGGCGTGAACTTCCTCGGCGACGGCCTGCGCGACGTCTTCGACCCCGAGGGGCGGTACCGCAGTTGAACACTCCCCCCGCACCCCTGGTGGACCTCGGCAACCTGCGGGTCACCTTCCGCCTCTCCGACCGCACCGTCCCGGCCGTACGGGGCGTCAGCCTCACGGTCGGCGAGGGTGAGGCGGTCGGGATCCTGGGCGAGTCCGGCTCCGGCAAGAGCGTGACCGGCCGTACGCTGCTCGGACTGCTGCGCACACCACCGGCCCGCATCGAGGTCGACCACCTGCGGTTTCGCGGCGAGGATCTCAGCGCGGCGGTGACCAGACCGGGCTTCAGCGGGCAGGCGACGAAGAGGTTCGCCATGGTCTTCCAGAACCCGTTCACCGCGCTCAATCCGGTGTTCCGGATCGGCACGACGCTCTGCGAGGTGCTGGTCAAGCGCCGCGGGATGAGCCGCGCGGACGCCCGGCGGGCGGCGGTCGACCTGCTCGACGCGGTCCACATCAGCGACGCCGGCAACCGGCTGCGCAGCTATCCGCACGAGTTCTCCGGCGGCATGCAGCAGCGCATCATGATCGCGCTGGCGCTCGCGCTGGAGCCGGAGGTGCTCATCGCGGACGAGCCGACCACCGCCCTCGACGTGACCGTGCAGGCGCGCATCCTCGATCTGCTCCGGGAGATCCAGCGGGAGCGGCGGATGGGCATGATCTTCATCAGCCACGACCTCGACGTGGTCTCCGAGGTGGTCTCCCGCGTGTACGTGATGTACGCCGGCCGGATCGTGGAGACCGGACCGGTGGACGAGCTGTCGCGGCGGCCGCGGCATCCGTACACGCAGGGGCTGTGGGCCTCGGCGCCGCGGCTGGACCGGTACAAGACAAGGCTGCCGGCCATCCCGGGCAACCCGCCGGCGCCGGGGCACGCGCCGCCGGGATGCGCTTTCCACCCGCGGTGCCGGCTCGCCACCGACATCTGCGCCCAGGAACGCCCGGAGCCCCGCCCCGTGGCCGACGGCGCGCTGGTCGCCTGCCATCACCTGGACCGGGCGGCGCAGGAACGGGAGACGGTATGACCATCGAGAACGCGCCCGTGCCCGCGCCGTTGGCGGCCGCGGCGAACGGGCGGGTACCCCTGCTGGAGGTCCGTGACCTGCACAAGCACTACCGGGTGCACGCCAGCCGGTGGGGCGGCCGGGCGGAGACGCTGCGCGCGGTCGACGGCGTCTCGCTCACGCTGTACCGGGGCGAGACGCTCGGCCTCGTCGGTGAGTCCGGCTGCGGCAAGAGCAGCCTCGCCAACGCGCTGCTCATGCTCGACCCGCCGACCTCGGGCCAGGTGGTCTTCGCCGGCCAGGACCTGACCCGGATGAACGCCCGCGAGATGCGCCGCACCCGCCGCCGGCTTCAGGTCGTCTTCCAGGACCCGTACTCCTCGCTGAACAACCGCATGACGGTCGGTCAGATCGTCGGCGAGCCACTCGTCGTGCACCGCATCGGCGCGACCGCGACCGAGCGCCGGGACCGGGTGGCGCAGGTGCTCGACAGCGTGGGGCTCAGTGCGCGGGACGCCCGCCGGTACCCGCACGAGTTCTCCGGCGGCCAGCGCCAGCGCATCGGCATCGCCCGGGCGCTGGTGACCCGGCCGGAGGTGGTGGTCTGCGACGAGCCGGTATCCGCCCTGGACGTCTCGGTGCAGGCCCAGGTCCTCAACCTTCTGCAGGACCTACAGGAGGAGTACGAGCTGTCGTACCTGTTCATCAGCCACGACCTGTCCCTGGTGGCCCAGTTGGTGGACCGCGTCGCGGTGATGTACCGCGGCACGATCGTCGAGCAGGGCGACGTACGCGCGGTCTTCACCGAGCCGGCGCACGAGTACACCCGGAAGCTGCTGGCCGCCGTGCCAGGCCGCCGCTCGCGCGACCGCCCCTGAGGGAGGCCACGCGCCGACCGGCCTCACTCCGACGGGTGGCTGACCCGGTCGGCGGTCCGCTGCAGGTGCTCCCGCATGATCGCCGTCGCCCGGTCGGCGTCACGGTCGGCGATCGCGTCGATGAACGCGGAGTGCTCCTCGGTGCCCCGGTGACCCATCAACGGGGCGACGACCTGCGCCTCCAGCAGCGACATCAGCAGGGGGCCGTGGAAGGACTGCACCAGCATCTCGATCGCCGGATTGTGCGTGCAGGCGGCCACGCCGGTGTGGAAGTCGGCCGACATCGCCATCGTGTACTCGCCCGCCTCCAGGGCAAGCTGCTGCTTGCGGACCATCTCGCGCAGTGCGGCGATGTCGTCGTCGGTGGCTCGGTCGACGACGAGCGGCACGATGCCGAGCTCGAACACCTGCCGCGCCTCGGTCACCTGCAGCGCGGTGAGTGGGGAGAGGTTGAGCAGGTCGGCAAGGCCCTCGCCGACCTGTTGCGAGGTGGGCGTCGTGACGAAGGCGCCACCGTGCGCGCCGACCCGGATCTCGATGAGGCCACCCGCCTCCAGGACGCGCAGCGCCTCGCGCACGGTCACCCGGCTGACGCCGAAGCGCTCGCAGAGCTCGCGCTCGCTGGGCAGCCGGTCGCCGGGCTTGAGCCGGCCCTGCCGCAGAAGCTCCTTCACCTGGTCGACGATGGCCTGGGAGACCCGGTTGAGCGACACGGCCTTGAACATGCCGACATCGTCACCGGTGCCGACCGGCTTCGCCTTCGTGGATGCCATGGCGATGAATCCTCGCAGTGGTGACGGGGGTCCGCAAAACTCCAGCGATCGACACCGGGGACCAAAGGAATGATGTCATACCACTGTACCGCTCGCGGCGGCGCCTTCCACGGCGAAGACGAGTGACTTGATCGTTACCGGTACGGTGCGGGACGGCAGGCGTACGCGTCCGATGTCGACATAGTCGAAGTCGTGCAGGGCCAGCCCGTCCAGGACCAGCAGGTCCGCCCGCACGCCGCACTCGCCGGCCAGGATCGCGCCGAGTGACATCGCCACGTCGCCGTCGAGCATCAGCAGGAGCGGCCGCCCGGCCGCGGTGCGTTTCGCGAGTCCGGTGACCAGGCCGTCGGCGAGGGCACGCAGGCGGCGGTGGGAGGGCGGCCCCTGCCAGCCGATCGCGATCGCGGCGTCCGACTCGTCGGCCACGTCGAACGCGACCAGCCGCTCGCGGAGCGCGGCCGCCACCCGAGCCGGGTCGACGTCGGTAGGGAGCGGGACCGGCACCCGTACCACCTGAAGGCTGCGGCGGGGCAGCAGGGTGCCGGGGTGGGAGATGTGGCAGGTGTTCCCGGAAAGCTGGACCGTGTGCTCGGAGGCGCCGAGGGCGGTGGCCCGGATGCACTCGCCGGCGGGGAGGACGGCCAGGTCGGGGCGGCGGGCCGCGAGCCGCTCCCGCACGGCGGGTCCCAGCCGAGCGCCGAGGTCGCCGAAGTCGCGACGCTCGCGCCCGTAGACGTACTCGGCGACGCCGCCGGAGAACATCACCGCGTCGACGCCGTCGAGCGCCGGGAACGGGTCGGTGAGCCACCACGGGCGTGCCCGCGGCCCCGGCGGCCACTCGACGAGCGCGGAAACCAGCAGGTCGGCCATGTCCTGGGCGACGCGGTCGAGCGCCTCCGGAGCGACCGGGTCGCCGACCCGCCAGTCGTACCCGCAGCGGCTGGCGTGGCGACGGCCCGCCGGTTCGAGCCGGGCGATCGTGCCGCGGCCGTCCACCGCGACGAGCCGACCGCCCACATGGAACGCGGCGGTGCGGGCGACCTGCCCCTGCGCCACGAGCGTGAGCTTGGTGGTGCCGCCGCCGATGTCGATGTTGAGCAGGCGCTTGCCGGTGCCGTGCGAGCGGCGTACCGCACCGGAGCCGTAAGCGGCGAGCATCGCCTCCATGTGGTGGCCGGCCGAGGCGCAGACGAAGTCGCCGCGGTCGGCCGCGAGCGCCGCCGAGACGCCGGCCGCGTTCTCGCGCCGCAGCGCCTCGCCGGTGAGGATGACGACACCGGTGTCGAGGCCGTCCGGGCGCAGACCGGCGGCGCGGTACGCCCGGTCGACCAACTCGGCCAGCGCCACGTGGTCCAGCCGGTGCTCGGCGGCGTACGGCGTCAGGTGCACCGGCGAACGGTAGACCGCTTCCCGGCCCACCGTGACGTACCGGCTGGTCAGCCGCTCGCCCAACCGTCGCATGTGGATGCGGGAGAAGACGACCTGGGTGCCGGCCGAGCCGATGTCGATGCCGACGCTGGTCAGCGTGACGTTGTCCTGCGCGTAGAGCGGGCTTGCCTCCGGCGGGCCGTAGGTCGCGGGGTCGTCGTGGTCGTGGTCCGCGTCGGGCCCGTGCTCATGCGACGCGTACGCGCCGAGCGCGTGCTCGTGGAGGCTGTGGCCCCGGTCCATGCATCCCACCTCGGCAAACGATTGGACTAACATTAAGACCTTAGCTAGGCTACGATCACCGGTCAACGGGATCGCGAGGAGGCGACGATGACGGATACCGCCCTGGTGTCGGACGAGATGGCGAGGAAGTTCGCCACCGAGAAAGACTCTCCCTACACCCGATGGGTGGCGGGTGAAGGGCTGGACATCCTGCCCGCCATCTATGTGCGCAACCTGCGGACGGTGGAGCTGAAGCCGTGGGCACGGCGCGGCGGCAGCGCGGTGTTCCTGAACCACGACGCCTCTCGCACCTCCAACGACAGCTACGTGATGGAGATCCCACCCGCCGGTGAGCTGGCCCCGCGGCGCCAGCTCTTCGAGGAGATGATCCTCGTCCTGAGCGGTAACGGCGCCACGGAGGTCTGGAACGACAAGGGGCAACGCGTGTCGTTCGAGTGGCGTGCGGGTGCGCTCTTCGCCATCCCGTTGAACACCTGGCACCGGCACTACAACACCGCGGGTGACGCGCCGGCACGGTACGTCGCGGTGACGAACGCCCCGCCGGTCATCAACCTCTACGAGGACCCGCAGTTCGTCTTCGACACGCCGCACGACTTCGCCGGGCGGTTCGACGGCGAGCCGGACTACTTCGCCGACGGCGGCGAGCAGGACGGCCTGCTGCTGCGCACCAACTTCGTCGCGGACGCGGTGAACCTGCCGCTGATCTCCGCCGCCGAGCGTGGGGCGGGTGGCGGGCACATCCGGTTCGCCCTGGCGAACGGCTCGATGAACAGCCACATCTCGCAGTTTCCGGTCGGTACGTACAAGAAGGCGCACGCGCACGGTCCCGGCGCCTACGTGATCATCCTGTCCGGCGAGGGGTACAGCCTGATGTGGGCCGAGGGGGAGGAGCCGCGCCGCTACGACTGGGAGGTCGGCACGCTGATCGTGCCGCCGAACATGTGGTACCACCAGCACTTCAACACCGGCTCCACACCGGCCCGATACCTGGCGCTCAAGCACGAGGGCGTGGCCATCCGCAACGGGCAGGGCGTGCCGAAGGCGTGGATCAGCCGGCGGGTCGGCGGCCACCAGATCGACTACGCGGACGAGTCGCCGGTCGTACGCGCGATGTTCGACGACGCGCTGCGCCGCAACGGGGCCGAGCCCCGGATGGACGAGGCGTACGCGGCCGAGCTCGCCACCCTCCCGCCCACGTCCTGACCGTTCCGCGATTGCTCTGATGTTCAAATGGTATTATGTTTTGCGCTCAAGCGTGGAGGTGCTGTGTGCTGACCAGTGAACTCAACGAGCTGCTGACGCGGACCGGCCCGGACACCGCGATGGGCCAGTTGTTCCGGCGGTACTGGCTTCCCGCGCTGCTCGCCGAAGAGCTGCCGGAACCCGACAGCCCACCGGTCCGGGTCAAGCTCCTCTCCGAGCGCCTGATCGCCTTCCGCGACAGCCATGGCCGGTACGGCCTCATGGACGAGTTCTGCGCCCACCGCGGCGCGTCGCTCTGGTTCGGGCGGGTCGCCGAGGGCGGTCTGCGCTGCGCGTACCACGGCTGGAAGTACGACGTCACCGGGCAGTGCGTCGAGGTCCCGTCCGAGCCGGACAACAGCTCGTTCTGCAGCAACGTCAAGCTTCGCTCCTACCCGCTCGTCCGGGTCGGCGACATCCTCTGGGCGTATCTGGGCGAGCCGGAGAACCAGCCGCCGCTGCCGGAGTTCGAGTTCGTGCACGTGCCGGCGGAGCAGACGTTCACCTCCAAGCGCTGGCAGGAGAGCAACTGGCTGCAGGCCCTGGAGGGCGGCATCGACTCCAGTCACGTCTCGTGGCTGCACTCCGGGCAGCTCAAGACCGACCCGCTCTTCAAGGGCGCGAAGGGCAACCAGTACAACCTGAGCGACTTCAAGCCGTTCTTCGAGGTGGCCGAGTCGCCGGGTGGGCTCTTCGTCGGCGCCCGGCGCAACGCCGAGGACGGGCACTACTACTGGCGGATCACGCCCTGGGTGATGCCGAGCTTTACGGTCGTCCCGCCACGCGGAGACCACCCGGTGCACGGTCACTTCTGGGTGCCGATCGACGACGAGAACTGCTGGGTCTACACGTTCGACTACCACCCGGTGCGGGCGCTGACGGCGCAGGAGCGGCAGGCCATGATGGACGGCTTCGGCGTGCACAGCGAAAACATCCCCGGCACGTACCGGCCGGTGCAGAACAAGGACAACGACTACCTGATGGACCGGGCCACCCAGCGCAGCGGCGAAAACTTCTCCGGCGTGCGCGGCATCGCGATCCAGGACGCCTCGCTGCAGGAGAGCATGGGGCCGATCGTCGACCGGAGCAAGGAGCGGCTCGTCCCCGCCGACAGCGGCATCATCAAGGCCCGGCAGAAGCTGCGCCGCGCGGCGGTCGCCCTGCGCGACCACGGCACGCCGCCGCCGGGCACCGAGCCGGAGCACCAGCGGGTACGGTCGGCGGCCGTCGTCCTGCCCCGGCACGAGTCGTTCATCGAGTCCTGCCGCGACGCCGTCAGCGTGCGCCCGGGCGTGCGCCAGTCCTCCGTCTAGCGGGCCACGTGATGCCGACGACGATGCGACCGGTCCTGCTCAACAGCTGCGCGCGGGCGGCCACGGCGGCGGAGGCCCGGTTCCGGATCGACGCGCCGATCGTCCCGTCCCGGGGCGCCCGGGTGTTCGCGCTGGACGGGCCCGCGGAGGAGATCGTGCGAAGGATCGCGGCGCGGCCGTGGGCGACCGCCCGGTTCTTCGGGCACGCCGGCGACGGGCGGGTGCGGCCGCTGGTCGGAGTCTCCACAGTGGACATCTCGGCGGAGCTGGACGGTGCCGACGTCGCGGTGCTGGTCGCCACGTCACCGGACGGGGCGCGGGCGGCGGCCGCGGTCGGCGAGCACTGCCGGGCACGCGGCACCATGACCGCCGGCCTGGTGGTCGACGGCGGCGCCGGCGCACTCGACGCCGTCGCGATGCTGCGGCCGTACGCCCGGGTGCTGCTGCTGACCGGCGACGAGGACGACATCGCCGCGGTGCTGACGGCGCTGCGCGCGTGACGGCACGGATGGAGGGCCGCGATGGCAGATGAGGTGACGCTCCCGCGGCTGCACGGGATGAAGGCGCGGGGCGAGAAGATCGTCGGTGTGGTGGCCTGGGACTACCAGATCGCTCGGATCGTCGACCGCGCCGGTGTGGAGATCGTCTCGGTGGGCGACACGGTCGGGGTCAACATGTGGGGCCACCGCACGCCGTTCGAGGTCACGATGGAGGAGATGGTGACCGTCTGCCGGGCGGTGCGGCGCGGTGTCACCCGTGCTTTGGTCAGCTGCGACTTTCCGTACGGGCCGCTGCAGGAGGGGGCGGACAGCGCGGTGCGGGCGGCGATTCGGCTGGTCAAGGAGGGCGGCGCCGACCTGGTCAAGCTGGACGGGGCCGCGGACTTCCCGGAGGCGGTCCAGGCGGTGACGCGGGCCGGCATCCCCGTGTTCGCGCAGTTCGGCATCACCCCGCAGACCGCGCTGCGGTACGGCGTGATCTACTCCGCGGAGCCGGGCACCGGGCAGGAGGTGCCGGCGGCGATGACCGAGCGGATGGTGGCCGAGGCGAAGCTGCTCGAGTCCGCCGGTGCCGCACTGCTCAACTTCACCAACTCCGGCCCGGTCGCCGGGCCCGCGGTGGTCGCGGCGGTGGGGATCCCGGTGCTCGGCGGCTTCGGCGGCGGGCCGTGGCTCGACGGCCGCATGCGGATGGCGGCGGCAGCGCTCGGCTACTCAGCGTCCTCATTGGACAGGGACGACCCGCCCAGCGCCTACGCGAACGTGGCCCAGGTGGCGTTCGACGCGATCGGCGCCTACGCGGCGGACGTGCGCGCCGGGCGGCACCTGCGCGGCGTGCGCGGCTGACGGAGGACCGGTATGCCCACTGTGGACCTCGACGGGATCGCGACGCACTACGAGGTCGTCGGGGACGGCCCAGCACTGCTGATGTTCGCACCCGGTGGCTTCAACGCGACGGCCGACAACTGGCGCCGCCACGGCGTCTACCGCGGGCTCAACCTGGTGCCCCGGCTCTCGACGGAGTTCCGCCTCGTGCTCTTCGACCGGCGCGAGTCGGGTCGCTCCGGCGGGCGGGTGCAGAGTCTGTCCTGGCACGACTACGCGGTGCAGGGCAAGGCGCTGCTGGACCATCTGGGCCTGCCCCGGGCGCACCTGATGGGCGGCTGCGTCGGATGCTCGGTGGCGGTCGAGTTCGCCGTGCGGTACCCGGAGGCGACCGACCGCCTGGTCCTCTACTCGCCGGCCGGCGGCGTCCGGTACCGGATGCTCCAGCACGCCCGCTTCGCCGAGCACGAGGTCTTCGTCCGCGGCGCCGGGCCGAGGGCCGTGGTCGACCTCGTCCGGGCCGGACGGGCGGGGTTCAGCGAGGACGCCCGGGTCGGCCCGTGGGCGCCGGTGATCAGGTCGGACCCGGCCTTCGCCGCGGCGTACGCCGCCCTCGACCCGCAGTGGTACCTGCTCGTGCTCCGCGGCACCGCCCGCACCCTTTTCGACCGCGACACCGTACCGGGCCCCGAGCCCGAGGAGCTGATGCGGGTGGCCGCGCCGGCGCTCGTCGTGCCGGGGGAGGACACCTCGCACGCCCCCTCCGCAGCGCGGTACCTGCAGGAGTGCCTGCCCGCCGCCCGTCACTGGGACATGCGGGTCGCCGGCCAGACCGAGGAGGCCACCATTCCGGTGCTGCTGGACTTCCTGCGCGGCTAGCTTCCGGCCGCGAAGAGGCTCTCCGCCGCGGGGGCGCGAGTGAGGATCCGCTGCCGCAGGGCGTTCTCGATCAGCTCGTCGATCATCGGCCGGTTGGCCGCCACGCCGTACGGGAGTGGATCGGCGCGGGTCTCGCGCATCACCCGCGCGTACATGGCGTCGGTCGGATCGGCCACCACTCCATCCGCCAGCCGCCGCACGTACGCCTCCTTCGCCGCCGTGAACGCCCGGGTGAGCGCCGTGGCGAGGGAGGGGTGTGCGGCGAGCAGGTCGTCGCGGACCACGACCAGGTGGTTGATCGGGTAGAGCCCGCCGGTGCGCAGCGCGGCGTACCCGGCCTCGTCCGGGTCGGGAACCAGCGGCACGATGTCCGGGCCGTCCGCGCCGACGCCGACCGCCGCGTCGACGTCGCCGTCGAGCAGTGCCCGTTTCAGCGAGCGTCCCGGGCCGAGCGGAGCCACGTTCGCGGGCGGCCGGTACGCCTCGACGTGTTCGTCGCCGGAGGGCACCCAGGTGACCCGGTCGAGGTCGACGCCGTACTCCCGGGCCAGCACCGCCCGCGCCCAGACGCCGGTGGTCACCGTGTATCCGCGGTTGACGCCGACCCGCCGCCCCTCCAGGTCCTTCGGGTGCCGCACCGGGCCGCCGGCCGCCCGGACGATCGCGCCGTGGTGGAACCCGCGCACCAGGAAGACCGGCAGCGCGGTGAACGGCACGCCGTGTTCGCGGGCGCAGAGGTACGTGGTGAACGCCATCTCGCAGACGTCGTACGCCAGCTCCCGCACCATCCGGCGGAACGCGTCGACCAGGACCGGCACCTCCTCGAACGCGAGCGTGAAGCCCTCGACCGGCACCCGCCCAGACGTGACGTCGGCGTTGTTGCCCTGAGTGCGGGTCACCGCGCGGAGTGTCGGCGCCACCATCGCCTCCCGATTGGCCGATCTTGAGTTTGACTAATGGTTAGACCATACTATGCTGGTGACGGAAAAAGTACTCGCCGCCGTGCGGACCGGCGCGCGCGCCATCGAGATGCGCGAGTTCCCGCTTCCTGAGATCCCCGCCGACGGGGCGCTGATGCGGGTCGAGGTCGCCGGCATCTGCGGCACCGACGTGAAGATGTACGCCAAGCCGGTCATCCAGGAACCGGTCATCATGGGCCACGAGAACGTCGGGACGATCGTCCGCGCCGGCCCGGACTTCGTGCGCCGCAAGGGTTTCCGCGAGGGCGACCGGGTCTTCGTCGAGCACTACGTGCCCTGCTTCGCCTGCGACTGGTGCCACCAGGGCGAGTACCGGCACTGCGTGGCCACCGACTGGCGGACCAACCCGGACGCCCGCCGCTATGGCTACACCTCCGCTACGAACCCGTACCACCTGTGGGGCGGCTTCGCCGGCTACATGTACCTGCCGTGGAACGCGGTGCTGCACCGGATCCCCGCCGACCTGCCGATGGAGCTGGCCGGCATCCTCACTCCGCTCTCCAACGGAATCGAGTGGGCGCTCTTCGACGCCGGTGTCGGGTACGACAGCCGGGTGCTCGTGCAGGGTCCCGGCCAGCAGGGCCTGTCGCAGGTGGTGGCGTGCAAGCAGGCCGGCGCCTCGCAGATCATCGTCTCCGGCACCGCCCGGGACGCCGCGCGGCTGAAGCTCGCCGCCGACCTCGGCGCCGACCACGTGATCGACGTGGACGCCGAGGACGTGCGCAGCCGGGTCGCCGAGCTCACCGGAGGCCGCGGCGTCGACGTGGTGCTGGACTGCACGGCCGGCGCCGGCACCGGCCCGGTGCTGCTCGGCGTGGACGTGCTCAAGCGGCGCGGCGGCACGCTGCTGATCCAGGGCGAGCTGGCGAGCTTCCCGGACTTCCCGGTCAAGCTGATGACCGAGAAGGCGATCACCCTCAGGAGCGCGCGGGGCCACAGCTACCGCTCCTGCGAGCTCGCCGTCGCCCAGCTCGCGTCGCGTCGGTTCCCGTTGGAGCGGCTGACCACGCACACGTTCGGCATCGACGCCGTGCCGGAGGCGATCCGCAGCGTCGGCGGCGAGGCGGGCGAGGACGTCGTCCACGTGTCCGTGCTCCCGTGGGGCTGACCGTGTCCACAGTGGTCCGCGGCGCACCCCGTCCCGCCCCGGAGATCCTGGCCGCCTGCGCGGCACTCGACGTCGCCACCGTGCACGAGGCGCAGGGGCGCACCGGGCTGCTCTCCTCGGCGCTCCGCCCGATCTACGCCGGCGCCCACGTCGCCGGGAGCGCGCTGACGATCAGCGTGCCGCCGGCCGACAACTGGATGCTGCACGTCGCGATGGAGCTGGTCCAGCCCGGCGACATCCTCGTCGTGGCGCCCACCTCGCCGTGTGACGCCGGCTACTTCGGCGAGCTACTGGCCACTGCCGCCCAGTACCGGGGAGCGGTGGGGCTGGTCATCGACGCCGGCTGCCGCGACGTCGCCCGGCTCACCGCGATGGGCTTCCCGGTCTGGTCCCGGCACGTCAGCGCGCAGGGCACGGTCAAGGAGACGCTGGGCAGCGTCAACGTACCGGTGGTCTGTGCCGGGCAGGCGGTCGCACCCGGCGACGTGGTGATCGCCGACGACGACGGCGTGGTCGTGGTGCGGCGTACGGAGGCCGCCGCGGTGGCCGAGGCCGCCCGAGACAGGGACGCCCGGGAGGCGCGGACTCGCGCGCGGTACGCGACCGGCGAGCTCGGCCTCGACATGTCCGGCATGCGCGAGCGGCTGCGCCGCAAGGGACTGACCTATGTGGACCACGCCGCGGAGGGCACCGGATGATCATCGACTGCCACGGTCACTACACGACGGCCCCCGCGGCGCTGGACCGCTTCCGCGCCGCTCGCCTCGCCGCCGGCGGTGAGAGGGTCTCGCCACCCTCCATATCGGACGACGAGATCCGGGAGAGTGTCGAGGGAAAGCAGCTCGCGCACATGGACGAGCGCGGGATCGACCTGACGCTGTTCTCGCCCAAGGCGTCCGCGATGGGCCATCACGTGCCCGGCCCCGCAGCCGCCGCGGAGTGGGCCCGGGTCAGCAACGATCTGGTCCACCGGGTGGTGGCGCTGTTTCCGCGCCGGTTCGCCGCCGTGTGCCAGCTGCCGCAGACGCCGGACGGCTCCCTCGACGAGCCGGTGCGCGAGCTGCGCCGGTGCGTGGCGGAGCTTGGCTTCGTCGGCTGCAACCTCAACCCGGATCCGTCCGGTGGCTTCTGGTCCGGCCGGCCGCTGACCGACCCCGCCTGGTACCCGCTCTACGAGGCGCTGGTCGAGCTGGACGTGCCGGCGATGGTGCACGTCTCCGCCTCGTGCAACCCGAACGCGCACACGCTCGGCGCGCACTACCTCAACGCCGACACGGCCGCCTTCGTGCAGCTGATGGGCAGCGACCTGTTCACCCGCTTTCCTGGACTGCGACTGGTCGTTCCGCACGGCGGGGGCGCGGTGCCGTACCACTGGGGGCGGTTCCGCGGGCTCGCCGAGCGGTACGGCTGGCCGGACCCGTCGGCGTTGCTCTCCAACGTCTGGTTCGACACGTGCGTCTACCACGAGCCGGGCGTACGGCTGCTGCTCGACGTCATCGGGGCGGACAACGTGCTCTTCGCCTCCGAGATGCTCGGCGCCGTACGCGGTGTCGACCCGAACACCGGCGGCGCGTGGGACGACACCCGGCGGTACGTCGAGCGCCTCGACCTCACCCCGGAGGACCGGCAGAAGGTCTACGCCGGCAACGCGCGGCGGGTCTACCCGCAGCTGCCCTACTGAGCGGCCGGTACGGCGGCGGTCGGGGTGATGAGCGACCTGAGGCTCCTGGTCGGGTCGGCGGCCGGCTCCGGCGGGATCGAGGCGCCACGGGCCAGGGCCGCCCGGCCGGCCACGTAGTCAGCGGGAGCGTTGACCGAGTGGATGGCGACGAATGACCCGCTGCGGTAGTACAGCACCGAGAAGCGTTCGTCCCCGGGGTCGCCGCGCAGCACGTGGCGGTCGTACCCGTCGGTGAGTCCGGCCATCTGCAGCTTGAGGTCGAACTGGTCGGACCAGAACCAGGGCACCTCCTGGTTCGGCTGGGGTTGGCCGGCGAGCGTTGCCCCGGCCGCGCGGGCCTGCGCGATGGCGGCTGGCACGCTCTCCAGCCGGATCCGCTGGCCGGGGCGGGTGGGATGCGGCGCGGCGACGCAGTCACCGGCGGCCACGATGGACGGTCGCGACGTGCGGCCGCAGGCATCGACGAGCACGCCGCCGTCGCAGGCGAGGTCGAGATCCGTGGCCAGGTCGGTGCGGGGCACCACGCCGATACCCACGACCACCGTTTCGGCGGGCAGCACGGTGCCGTCGGCGAGCGCGACGCCGGTGATCCGCCCCTGCCCGCCGAGGAACTCCGCGACGGCCGCGCCGAGCCGCACCTCGACCCCGCGCCGCGCGTGGGCCTCCTGGAAGAACGCGGACACGGCGGGCGCGACCACGCGGGACATCGCCCGGCCGGCCGCCTCGACGACGGTGACCTTCGCACCCAGCGCGGACGCTACGGCCGCGGTCTCGAGACCGATGAAGCCACCGCCGACGACCACGAGGGTGGCCCCCGCGGTGAGCCGCTGCCGCAGCCGTGTCGCACTGTCCAGGTCGCGCAGGTGCAGCACGCCATCGAGGTGCGCGCCCGGCACCTCGAGCCGGCGGGGGCGGGCGCCGGTCGCCAGTGCGAGCCGGTCGAAGGGGAGCGTCCGGCCGCCTGCGGTGCGCGCGCGTCCGGCGCCGTCCGCGTCCACCTCCAGGTGGGTGACCCGCTCGCCGGTTACCAGGTCGATGCCGTGTTCCCGGTAGAACTCCGGCGTGCGCAGATGCAACGTGGTCGCGTCGGCCTTTCCGGTCAGGAACGCCTTGGACAGCGGCGGCCTCTGGTACGGAGGATGGTTCTCCGCCCCGACCAGCGTCACCGGTCCGCGGTAGCCGGCCCGGCGGAGCGAGACGGCGAGCTGCACGCCGGCCTGGCTCGCCCCCACGACCAAGGCGCCGCCCGTCACAACCGCTCGTCCGCTGTGTGCACGACGAGGCCGTCGAGCTCCTCGGTCAGAGCGATCTGGCAGGCCAGCCGGCTGGACTCGCGCCGGTCGCTGACGCCCAGGTCGAGCAGGTCCTCCTCCACGTCGTTGGGCGGACCGACCCGCGATTGGAAGGCGTCGTCGACGTACACGTGGCAGGTCGCGCAGGAGGCGTTGCCGCCGCACTCTCCGACGATTCCGGGGATGCCGTTGCGCACCGCGACCGCCATCAGGGAGTCGCCCGTGCGGGCCTCGACAGCCCTGGCCACGCCGGAAGGGCCGAGGAAGGTCACTCTGGGCACGAAACGGTCACCTCTCGCGGTATGGAAACGCGACTAAGAATGGGCTAACCATACTACCAAACCTGGATCATCACAATGCAGTGGGTCTCTTGCCCAGGAGCTCGGATGGTGCATCGCAAGCCCGAGTGACGTGCGTGTTGCGGCTGCGCGTCACGGACCGTCGGTGTCGAAGGGTGGCACGAAGGAGCCGTCGGCGAGTGGGTCGTCGTTACGGAAGACGAGTTCGGAACGGGCGGTGATCCATGCCGATCCGGTCACTCTGGGCGTGATGGCGGGGCGGCCTGACGGGAGGACGAGCTTTCGCACGACCTCGGTCGTGAAGGTTGTGCCGAGCACGCTGTGGTGATCGAACGTATCGCCGATCGCGAGGGCGCCCGCGGCGTGGAGGATGGCCGTGCGGGCAGATGATCCGGTGCCGCAGGGGGAGCGGTCGAATCCGAGCTGGGTCGACGTCGCCAGGTTCGTCCCACTCCTGGCGCCCTCGGTGGTGGTCCACAGCAGCTGCGGAACGAACGTGGGGCCGTCCGGCTCGTCCGGATGCTCGGGAAGTGAGGCATTGATGGCGGCCCGGATGCGTTCCGACAGCGCCATCAGCCGGTGGACCTGGTCGAGGGCGATCGCCAGGCCGAGGCTGGAGGCGTCGGCCACGGCGTACCAGAGACCTCCGTACGCGAGGTCGTAGCGGACCTCACCCAGGCCTGGCACGGCGACGACCTTGTCGGTGGCGAAAGCGTACGACGCCGCATTCTCGAAGCTCACGTGCCGTACCCGGCCGCGCTCGACGGTCGCGGCGACTCGGACGAGTCCGGCGCCCGTCTGCACCGTGAGTTCGGTCGTTGGCTCTGACGCGGCCACGACACCCTCCTCGATCAGCGTGGTGACGGTGCCGATGAGTGCGTGCCCGCACATGTCCAGCTGGCCGAGCGCGGAGAAGATCAGCACGGCGATGTCCGCCCGCGGATCGTCGGGCTGCACGGGCACGACGGCGTGCCAGGGTGCCCACCCGCGCGGCTCGCCGACAACGGCGGAGATCAGCCGGGGATGGCGCGCGTGCAGCGCGTGCGAGCGTTCGGACAGCGTGGCGCCAGGTAGCGAGTCGAGACCGTTGAGGACGACCCGGGTGGGTTCGCCCGCAGTGTGCGAGTCCACGACGATCAGCGACTCACCTGCGGATGTTTCGATGATGTGCTCCCTTGTTAACGGCACGTCAATCTGTGGCCAGGGGCCTCTGGAGCTCTTGCCTGCGATGCATGCGACAGATATATCTGATGCTAGCAAGAAGATGTATTTGACGCTGACATCATCTCGGGGGCATCGCCCGCCGCCCGCACTGCAGCTTTTCGAGCAGCAAGGGAGCCGCTCATGTCCATCAGGTCCAAACGACTTCTCGGTGGTGCCGCCGCACTGGCCGTAGCCGCCGCAGCGCTGGCTGCTTGTTCGTCCGACTCCGGGGAGGCTCGCGGCAACGCCATCGTTCAGGCGATCTCCGGGGACCCTTCGACGCTCGACCCCCGGCTCTCGTTCGAGAAGCGGTCAGCCCAGTACGTGGCGAACGTCTACGACACGCTCGTCGGGTTCAAGTTGACCAAGAACGACGAGGGTCTGCTGGTTGCCGACTCCGAGGCGCCGACCGGAGCACTCGCGGAGACCATCGAGGTCAGCGAGGACAAGCTGACGTACACGTTCCGCCTGCACGAGGCGACGTTCCACTCCGGCAACCCGGTCACCTCCGCGGACGTCCGGTGGAGCTTCGAGCGAGCCTGGAAGCTGCAGGAGGGCGGCTGGTTCGACCTCAAAACGATCGGCCTGTCCGACCCCAGCACCCAGATCACGACTCCTGACGAGCGCACCGCCGTCATGAAGATGACGCGGACCACGCCGTTCACGCTCCAGATGCTCGCCAACCCCACGATCGCGATCTACGACTCCAAGTTGATGAAGGAGAACGCCACCGGGGACGACCCGTGGGCGCAGGACTACCTAGCTGACCACGATGCTGGGTCGGGCCCGTACAAGCTCGAGTCGTTCGAGCGCGGTGTGTCGCTCACCCTCAGTCGCTTCGACCAATACTGGGGTGCGAAGCCCGAGGCGGACAAAGTTGTGATGCAGGTGGTGCCCTCGGCCTCCGACCAGGTCGCACTGCTGAAGAACGGTGACATCGACATCGCCGCCGAGCTGCCCAGCGCATCGCTGAAGGAGCTGACCTCGGCCGACGGCGTGACCATCCACGCGAGCAAGTCCAACCAGCAGGTCAACCTCATGATGAACAACGCGGTCGGGCCGACCGCCGACGTCAATGTCCGCCGCGCGATCAGCTATGCCGTGCCGTACGACGCGATCGCCGCCAACGTCTACGGCGGCTACGCCGATGGGCCTTCCGGTCCGATCCCGACCGGCATGCCGGGCTTCGACGAGGACGCTGCCCTTTACAAGGAGGACCTCGATGCCGCGAAGCGAGCGCTTGCGGCGTCGGACCACGCCGGCGCCTTCAGCATCCCGCTCACCTACGACAACTCGGTGACCGGATACGAGGAGATCGCCATCGCCGTCCAGCAGGCTTTGGGCAAGATCGGCATCACCGTCGAGACCAAGCCCGTGACGACTGCCCAGATGAACGAGGCATTCTTCAGCGGCAAGACCGAGCTCTTCATCTTCAGCGCGCTGTCCTGGGTCAACAACCCCTCCTACCATCTCGACCTGTACTGGGCGACCGGCTCGTACGGCAACAAGATCAGTTACACGAACACCCAGGTGGACAGCGTCAAGGAGAAGGCGTTCCAGCAGCCCGTCGGCTCCGAGCCCTTCAAGGCTGAGGTCGCCGAGATCCAGAAGCTCATGCTGCAGGATGCTCCCGCCGCCTGGTTGGGACAGGTCAACTGGACGCTGGGCACCACCGACCGGATCGTGAGCTACGAAGTGCGAACCGATCAGATCATCCGGTTCGGCACCATGGACCTGGCTGGCTGACGAGGGATCGCAGCAGCCATGGTTGGATACACTGCCCGTCGCGTGGCGTGGGTTGTCCCGATCCTTCTCGGGGTCGCTACCCTCACGTTCTTCGTCTCGAGGGCGATGCCGGGGGACCCGGCGAAGATCTTCGCCGGGTCCCAGGCGACCGACACCGCCATCGCTGCGATCCGTGCCCAGTTCGGCTTTGACAAGCCGCTGGGGGTGCAGTATCTCGACTATCTGGCCGGGCTCGCGCGCGGCGACCTCGGGACGTCGGTCCGGACCGGCCACGGTGTTCTCGACGATCTGATGGGGCGGTTCCCCGCGACCATCGAGCTGATCCTCGCCGCCCTGACCGTGGCGTTGGTGATCGGCGTCCCGCTGGGCGTCGCCGCTGGGGCAAGCGCACGACGTGGTGCCGAACGCTTCGCCCGGGGAGTCTCGACACTCGGAGTGTCCATTCCCGAGTTCTGGCTCGGCTTGCTCTTGATCGTCGTCTTCTACTCCAGCCTCGACATCGCTCCGGCACCGGTCGGGCGGCTCGACATCGGGGTGCTCGCGCCGGACGGCGTGACCGGCCTGATCACCGTTGACGCACTGCTCGCCGGTGACCTCGAGGTGCTCGGCAACGCCGCCGGCCACCTCCTGCTCCCCGCCCTCGCCCTGGGTCTCCCCGCCGCGGCTCCCATCATCCGGCTGAGCGCCGAGGCCACCGCGTCGCTGCTGCGCTCGGATCACCTCTTCTACACGCGCGCCATCGGAACACCGCCGCACGTCGTCTACCTCAAGCACGTGCTGCGCAACATCGCACCGATCGTGACGACGATGACCGCGCTCATCTTCGGCTTTCTGGTCGGTGGCGCGGTGGTGGTCGAGGAGGTCTTCGCCTGGCCTGGCGTCGGCCTCTACGCGATCGACTCGCTCCATTACAACGACTACGCGGCGGTCCAGGGCTTCGTCCTCCTGGCGGCGGCCGTCTACATCCTGCTGTTCCTCGCCGTCGACCTGGTCAACACCTATCTCGATCCCAGGAAGAGGCTCACATGAGTGGTGAAGTGAGCAGCGCGGCGCCTCCGCGCACGCCACGCCCTCGCCGCCGGACGGGTGCCAGGGGGTTGGCCCTGGGCGTCGGCATCCTCGCCACCGTCCTGCTCGCGACCCTGCTCGCGCCGCTGTATCTGCCGTTCGACCCGTTGGAGGCGAACCTCCCCGACCAGTACCTCCCGCCCGGCACGGACGGGCACCTCTTCGGCACCGATCGCAGCGGGTTCGACGTCTTCTCCCGGGTCGTCTACGGCGCGCGCTACGACCTGTTGATCGCCCTCATCGCGATCGCGGTCGCTCTGGTCGTCGGGGTAACGCTCGGTCTGCTCGCGGGGTACCGGGGTCGCGCCACCGACACCGTGATTTCCCGACTGCTCGACGTCTTCCAGGCTTTCCCGCTCCTCGTGCTGGCCATCGCCGTGCTGGGCGCGTTCGGGCGAGGTATCTGGATCACGGGCGTCGTCATCGGAGTCGTGTCGGCGCCCACCTTCGTCCGGTTGGTCCGCGAGCAGACCCGGACCATCCGTGACCGGATGTTCGTCGAGGCGGCGCGCTGTTCGGGCTTCACCGAGGTCCAGATCATGCGGCGTTACGTCCTGCCCGCCAACCTGGGCGTCATCTACACCCAGGCCGCGACCTCGGCGGCGTGGGCGATCCTGTTGGCCGCCGCGCTCGGGTTCGTCGGCGTCGGCGTTCCGGCGCCACTGCCCGAGTGGGGCTACATGATCTCGACGGGGACCGAGGGCCTGACCCGTGGGATCTGGTGGACATCGGTGTTCCCCGGCTTGGCGATCGTGCTGCTGGCTCTGGCCTTCACGCTCATCGGAGAGTCCCTGTCCCGCTGGGCGGACCCGCGGCGGCGGAGGAGTCGATGATGGACAGTCGCAGCGCCCTGCTCGAGATGCGCGACGTCTCGGTGACCGTGCGCGGAGCCGGCGGCGAGGTGCCGGTGCTGCGCGAGGTCGCACTCGAAGTCCGCCGCGGTGAGCTGGTCGGCGTGGTCGGCGAGACCGGCGCGGGCAAGAGTTTCACCGCCCGAGCGGTACTCGGGCTGCTCCCGCACGGGGCCCGGCGGATATCCGGTTCCGTCGTGTTCGACGGCACCGAACTCGACACACCGCGGGCCTACGCCAACCTGAGGGGCACCCGGATGGGATTCGTTCCGCAGAACCCCCGGCTGTCCCTCGACCCGGTCTTCACCGTCGGGTCACAACTGGTCGCGGTCATCCGGCGCGGTCGACGAATGTCCCGCACGCACGCCCGGAAGCGCGGGGTCGCTCTCCTGACCGGTCTCGGTGTCCACGAACCAGAGCGTGTCATGCGCTCGTACGCACACCAGCTCTCCGGTGGCCTGTGCCAACGGGTGTGCATCGCGATCGCGCTCGCCAACGATCCGGAGCTCGTCATCGCGGACGAGCCGACGACCGGCCTGGACGTCACCGTGCAACGGCAGATCCTGGACCTGCTCCGGAGCCAGCTCGTCCGCGACGGCCGGGGCGGCCTGTTGATCACGCACGATCTCGGTGTCATCGCCACCTGGTGTGATCGTGTCGCGGTCATGTACGCCGGCCGGGTCGTCGCCATCGGGCCGGTCGCTGACGTGCTGCGCGAGGGACACCCGTACGCACACGGGCTGAAGGGCATCGCCGTCGCCCTCGAACAGGGTGTGGAACCGGTCGCGATCCCCGGCACCGTGCCGACGCCGGGTGACCAGATCGAGGGCTGCGCGTTCGCGCCGCGTTGCGCCGTCGCCACCGACCTGTGTCGGGCGGACGATCCGGCTCCCCGCCCGTACGGCGACCAACTGGTGCGCTGCCACCATCCCGTCGCGGACGCGGAACTCCCAGCCGTCGGGCACCCGACCAGAAGCGAGGAGGTCGAGGTATGAGTGCCGGCCAAACCTCGCGGCAGTCGCCCGTACTGGAACTGCACCGGCTCCGCAAGACGTTCAAGGTCGGGCGCGGGCCGAAGGCACGCAAGGTCCGCGCGGTCGACGACGTCAGCCTGACCCTCGACAAGGGGACGACGCTCGCGGTGGTCGGGGAGTCGGGCTCGGGAAAGACGACGTTGGCGCGGCTCGCGATGTCGTTGCTACCCCCGGACGACGGCGACATTCTGCTCAACGGCCGCAACCTCACGGGACTCTCGCCGCGCGCGCTGGCCCGGTTCCGCCCGTCGATGCAGATGGTCTTTCAGGACCCGTTCGACTCGTTGGCCCCATGGCACACCGCCGAGCAGATCGTCGGTTCGTCACTGCACCTGCGTCGAGATCTCGGTCCCGCGGAAAGGCGTCGTCTGGTGGTCGAGGTCCTCGAACGGGTCGGGCTTCCGCAGCGGTTCCTCAGCCGCTATCCACATGAGCTGTCGGGCGGCCAGGCGCAACGCGTGGGCATCGCCCGGGCGATCGTGACCCGTCCCAGCCTGGTCGTACTCGACGAGCCCACCAGCGCTCTCGACATGTCGGTCCAGGCACAGATTCTCGCCCTGCTCCACGAGCTGCAGAACGAGGAACAACTGTCCTACCTGTTCATCTCGCACGATCTCGCTGTCGTCCGTTACCTCGCGGACCGGACGGCGGTGATGCGGCGGGGGCAGATGGTGGAGGTCGGGGACACCGCCAAGATCTTCGATCGGCCCGAGAACGACTACACCCGGGAGCTCGTGGAGGCGTCACCCCGGGTCACCGCGGCGCCAGCCGGGCGACAGCCCGACAGAGCCCGAGCGGATGGCGTGAGCCACCGAGTCCGAAAAGCACTCTGATCGAGAGTACGAGGAGATACATCAATGCGCAGAGTCCCCACCAACCCGCACGTCGGCGCTGACCTGACCCCGATGTTCAAGGCCCACCTGGAACTGTGCGGCATCGGCACGGGCGATTCGGTCCTCGCCTTCACCAACACCAGGTCCAACGAGTCCTACGTGTCCGCTCTGATGGCCGCGAGTGCCTTGGTAGGGGCGGAGTTCCTGCAGCTGACCGTGCCCGCCGGGAATGGCTGGATGGAATCCCGTGCCGTGGTCGAGGCGTGGAAGTCCTCGACGCTCGTCGTGGGCCTGCTCGCGAGCATGGACACCCACTGGATCTACAGCAAGGCGCACACCGAGGCGCTCGCCGCGGGTGCGAAGACCCTGATGATCGAGGAACCCGAGGACGTCCTGCTCCGCCTGTTCCCGACCGAGGAGCTGAAGAAGCGCGGGGAGTTCGGCGGGAAGCTGATGAACGAGGCCAAGGAGATCCGGGTCACCTCCGAGGCGGGTACCGACCTGGTGATGTCGAAGGAGGGCCGCAAGGGCAAGAGCCAGTGGGGCTTCAGCGACATTCCGGGCCGGTGGGACCACTGGCCGTCCGCGTTCACGTCGTGCTTCCCACTGGACTACACCGCCCAGGGCACGCTCGTCATCGACGCTGGCGACATCGTCATCCCGCTGCAGCGCTACGTGCAGTCGCCGATCACGTGCGTCATCGAGAACGGCCGGATCGTCTCGATGACCGGGGAGGGCGCCGACGCCCGGCTGCTGTCCGACTTCTTCCGCCAGGCCAACGACGACCGGGCGTACCTCATCTCCCACATCGGGTGGGGCAACGAGCACCGGGCGAAGTGGGAGACGCTGGGCCTGCGCTTCTGGGAAGGCGGGGGAGTCATGGACTCCGAGGGCTACTACGGCAACATGATGATCGCGTTCGGTGCCAGCGCGGGCGGGCACTCGGACGGCACGAACGAGACCAGCTTCCACTGCGACATCCCGACTCGGAACCACGATTTCTACCTCGATGGGCGGAAGATCGTCTCTCGCGGCGAGTTCACGATTCCGGATCTGGTCGCACCTGGCCGCTCGCTCGCCTGACCAAGCCAGGTGCCGAGCCGACACAGGAGGTCTCGATGGCGAGGACGATCACCGAAGGGGAACGGGTCTACCAGGAGCTGCGTGGCCTGATCGTCTCCGGTGAGCTGCGCGGCGGCGAGGTGGTCAACCAGGTCGAGGTGGCCAACCGGCTGGGGACCAGCCGGGCGCTGCTGCACACCGCGGTCGCGCGACTCGTAAGCGAGCGGATGCTCACCCCGATGGCGACCAAAGGGGTACGCGTCACCAAGGTGTCGGTCCGCGACCTGCTTGAGATCAACCAGCTGCGTTGGCTGCTCGAAGGGTTCGCCGCGCGGGTGGCGACCGAGCACCTACCCACCGATGCTCTCGCCGCGCTCCGCCAACAGGTCGACACGATCAGCGCGGGTGGCAGCCTCGAGCCCGAGGATGTCGAGGCGGTCGACGGCGCCATGCACCGGCTGATCGCACAACACTGCGGCAACGAACGGATGCAAGAGCTGATCCGGCAGCTTGACGCGGAGATGTCGATCGCGCGCCACGGTGACGTACGGGCGTCTCCGGCCGCGATGATCGACAGCGTCAGTGCCATCGTCGCCGCCTTCGAGGTACGCGACGCGGATGCCGCCGAACGCGAGCTGCGAGCGCACATCGACATGTTCGCCCACCGGATCTCGGACCTGCTCCCGCGTAGCCGGGTCGCGTCGACAGTCATTGAACCAGCTGATCATTGATGAGGAGGGCCAACCGTTGAGGACGCCGGCCGAGGACGACCTGGTGATCAGCAACGATCTGGTCGCGGTGCTGCCACCGCGGGGCGAGCCGTCCCGCACCGAGGGCGAGCTCGTGTACCAGCGGTTGCGGGCTGCGATCCTGCTAGGTCGCCTCCGTGCGGGTGCCGTGCTCGTGGAGAGCGAACTGATGGAGCGTCTGGGGGTGGGGCGGACACCGTTGCGGGAGGCGGTCCGGCTGCTCGCCCACGACGGACTCGTCGAGGTGATGCCGCGACGGGGGACCTACGTCGCCGGCGTCGAGGTCGAGAACCACGGCGCCCTGGTCGAAGCACGGCGTGGGTTGGAAGGTGTGATCGCCGAGCTGGCCGTGAAGAACGCGACCCGAGCCCAGTGCCAAGCCTTCGACACCTTCGTCGGCAAGGCCGCCGAGGCCGAGGGTGGTGTGGAGACCGATCTCGCGCTCGACACCGAGTTCCACCGCCGAGTCCTCGACATGACGGCCAACCCGTACCTGGCGCCGTTCTACTGGCGGCTGGTCGGCGAGAGCATGCGGATGCTCAACGCCGCTGGCGCCACGTTCGAGCACATCGACGGCCTGTTGCCCACCTTCGAACGGGTCGCCGACGCGCTGGGCCGCCGGGACGTGGCCGTTCTTCGCACGGTCCTCGTCGATCACGTCGCCTCCTTCGAGAAGCGCCTCCTCGACGCCATTCGGGGCTGGCCCAGCGCGTCGCGCCCGCTGTGAGACACCGACACCACCAGGAGAATCCCCATGAACTCGCTCGCCATCGTCGGCGTCGACGTCGTCGACTGCACCGGCGCACCGACCCGTGAGCGGCAGGATGTCCTCGTCGAAAACGGCCGGATCACCTCGATAGCGCCGAGCGGTACCGCCGCGGCGGCGTCCAGCGACTCGGGCGTCGTGATCGACGGCGCCGGGCTCACTCTCGTACCCGGCCTGATGGACGCCCACGCGCACGTGGCGCTGCTCGGCAGTGACGGCACCCATGGAGACCTGCCCTGGGCCGAGCACGTCCTGCAGGTCGTCGATGTCATCGGGCGTGCCCTCGACGAGGGATTCACGACGCTGCGCGACGCATGTGGCACCGAGCCGATCTTCGCCACCCTGGTCGCATCCGGCAGGATCCGCGGCCCGCGCATCCTGCCGTCGGGCTCAGTGCTGTCCCAGACCGGCGGCCACGGCGATCTTCGGCCCGCCCACCACGGCGGCTCGCGGCCGCCGACGATCCCTGGACTGGTCGCGCGTCCCGAGGTGGTGGACGGGGTCGACGCGGTCACGCGGATGACCCGCGAGCAGCTGCGCCGCGGTGCGACCCAGATCAAGATGTTCGCGGGGGGTGGTGCGTTGTCCCCGACCGACCCCCTGGAGTCCGTGCAGTTCACTGTGGACGAGATTCGCGCCGCCGTGACCGTGGCGCGTAGCTGGGGCACGTACGTCCACACCCACTGCCACACGAGACCGACGATGCACAACGCCCTGGACGCCGGGGTGCGGTGCATCGAGCACGGGACGGACATGGACGAGGAGACCGCCGACCGGATCGTCGCCGAAGGGGTGTTCGTCGTCCCGACTCTCTCGGTGTCGTACGACCTCCTCCAGGCGCGGGAGGCCGCCGGGATCACGCCCGCCCAGATCGCCAAGCTCGAGTCGATGCAGGGCCGCCGGGACGAGGGAATGCGGGTGATGGTCGACCGCGGGGTCAAGATGGCGTCCGGCTCCGACATCGTCGGGCCTGTCCAGGACCGCCGCGGCCGCGAGCTCACCCACAAGGCGGCCGTCATCGGCAACGAGCGCGCGCTGGTGGCCGCCACTCGCACGACCGCCGAACTGATCGGACGTGCCGACGATCTCGGCACCGTCGAGGTCGGCAAGATCGCCGACTTGGTGCTGACCGACGGCAACCCGCTCGACGACATCGAGGCACTCGCCGCCCCCTCCCGGATCCAGTACGTCCTCCAGGGCGGCCGGGTCGTGCGCGACCAGCGTTCGGCGACGGCAACTGCCTGAACCATCCCACCGACAGGAGACCGCGCATGACCGAGCACCACTCCGACTCGGCTCGGACAAACGTCCACCTCGTCGTCCCGCTGCACTCCGGCAACCGCACCAGCGACGCCGCGCCGTTCGAGCGTGACGGACTCGCCGTCGACATCGTGCACATCAACGAGAACGGTCCGACCACGCTCGAGTGCGCCTACAACGTGGCCAGGGTCGAGCGGGAAGTGGTCGACCTCGCGATGGCCGCCGAGCGTGCTGGCGCCAACGCCGTGGTCACCGACTGCATGCGGGACGTCGCGATCGCGACGGCGCGCGAGATGGTCGGCATCCCGGTCCTGGGACCGGGTCAGACCAGCATGCACCTGGCAGCCATGCTCGGACGCCGCTTCAGCGTGCTGGTCACCTTGCCCCGCAGCATCGAGGTCGTCGAAGACCAGGTCATGCTGCACGGGCTGATGGACTCGTTCGCGTCCGCCCGCGCGGTCAACATCGGCGTCGAGCACCTCCACGACGACGAGGAGCTGTTGGTGAAGCGACTCACCGAGGAGGCCAAAGCCGCCGTCGTCGAGGACGGCGCTCACGTCGTCATCCTCGGATGTACGGCGATGGACGGCATCGGGCGGAAGGTGCGGGACGGGCTGGCCGAGCTCGGGCACCCCGGCATCCCGGTCATCGAGCCGCTGCAGGCCACGATCCGCGTGGGTCAGATCCTGCACGAGCTGGGGCTCAGCCATAGCCGGCGTACCTATCCGGACGCGACGTCCTACCTCGGCCGATGAGCACCCGCGTCCGGATCGTCGTCCCGTTGCGCTCGACCTGGGACGGCGACGCGACCGTGATCAGTTCGACCGGCGGACTGCGGCTCGAGGTCGACCGGATGGCCGACGTGCCGCAGTCGCTCGAGGCGGCGTATGACGTAGCGCGAGTGGAGCGTCAGGTCGTCGACCGGGTCGTCGCCGCGCGTGACGAGGGCGTGGACGCGGTCGTGGTCCGCTGCATGCGCGACGTCGGGGTGCAGGCCGCCCGGGAGATCGTCGGTATCCCTGTCGTCGGTCCGGCCCAGGCGACGTTCCAGGTGGCGTGCATGCTTGGACGCCGTTTCAGCGTGTTGGTCACCCTGCCGCGCAGCATCGAGGTCGTCGAGGACCAGATCAGGAAGTGGGGCCTGCGGCATCGGTTCGCTTCAGCCCGCGCGCTCGACGTTCCGGTCCAGCGGCTCCACGACGACGAGGACCTGCTGCTGGATCGGATGGGCGAGCAGGCCCAGGCCGCGGTCGAACACGACGGCGCCCACGTGGTCGTCCTCGGCTGTACCGCCATGCAGGGTGCCGGGGCGGCCGTCGAGCGGCGCCTGGCCGACGCGGACCAGGTCGGCGTCCCCGTTATCGAGCCGTTGTCCCTCTCGGTCCGGCTGGCGGGTGTACTCGCCCAGCTCGGCCTGTCCGGCTCGTCGCGCACGCACCCCGCGGCGGCCGAGTTCATCCGACAGGCCCAGTGGCCCCGCTCGCGGTGGGCCTCTCTCCCGCCACTGCCGGAGGACCCATCCACCCACCAGTTCCTCGACGTCGAAAGGACTGTCAGTGATCCCCGCTGATCGGTGGCGCGGCTACTGGCCCGCCGCCACCACACCGTTCGCGCAGGACGGGCGGCTCGACCTCACCATGTGGCGCGAGCAGCTCGACCTGTACCAGGAGCTGGGCGTGCACGGCGTGCTGGTCAACGGCTCGTCGGGGGAGTGGTACGCCCAAACCTCGCAGGAGCGTCGCGACGTCGCCCGGGTGGCGTGTGAACACGTCAACGGGGCCTTTCCCGTCGTGGTGGGCGTCAGCGGATTCACCCCCGATACCGTGATCGATCTCGGTCGAGCGGCACTGGCCGACGGTGCCGACGGCATCCTCTTCACGCCGCCGCCGTACGCCCGCCCGACCGAGGACGAGATCTACCACTTCTACCGTGAGGTCGCCGAGGCCGTCGACGGGCCGACCATGGTCTACAACTGGCCGCGAGGCACCGCGGTGAACATGTCCACCGACCTGCTCGAACGGCTCGTCGCCCTGCCACAGGTGGTGTCGGTCAAGGACAGCACCCCGGAGTACGGCGAGCACCTCGACACGCTCGCGCGACTCGGCTCCCGGTCGGTCTTCTTCGCCAACTACATCACCCGCCTCGGTATCGGCGTGATGGACCAGCTCGGTGGCCAGGGCAGCATCGAGGGCGGGGCACTGGCCGCCCAGCACGGCGTGCCGTTCTTCGAGGCCTACTGGAAGGGAGAGATCGACGTCGCGCGCGTGCACGCCGACCGGTACGACGCGCAGCAGTCCGACATGATCGGCTACAACTTCGTCGGTCTCCACGGCTCACAGATATCCCAGATCAAGGCTGCGATGCGGATGCTCGGTCAGCCCGGCGGCTGGCCGCGCCGTCCGTTGCGCGACCTCGACGAGCACGCCGTGGCGGGTCTCCGCATAGTGCTGGAGCGGCACGGCCTGCTGTGACCGCCACCTCCGTCCTCGTCATCGGCGCCGGCATCGTCGGCTGCTCGGCCGCGTACTATCTCGCGCCCGAGGCCGACGTGCTCGTCGTCGACCCGATGGGACTCGCCACCCAGGCATCCACCCAGACCGCGGCCAACCTCCATCTCCAGCTGAGCTACACGGCGTTGAAGGGCGGCGAAGAGGAGTTCCGCCGGCACGCGCGGATCATCGAGCTCAACGACGATGCCGATCGGCGCTGGACGGCGCTGGCGTCCGAGACCGGTGGCCGGGTGAAAGTGGTCAACTTCGGTGGGATCGTCGTCGCCGAGTCCGACGACGACGTCGACATCCTGCGGCGGAAGGTCGAGTTGGAGCGTGCCGCGGGCTTCACGACGGAGTTCGTCGAACGGGCCGACCTCGTCGACCTGGTCCCCGAGGTCGCGTCCGGGGTGCGCGGGGCGTCCTGGCATGCCCGGGAGGGGTACGTCGACGCGAAAACGGCCTGCTACGAACTGGCCCGTGCCGCCCGCGAGCGGGGAGCCCGGTTCGACCTGACCAGCGCCGTGAGCGGGCTGCGCCGCAGCGGTGGACGGTGGCGGGTGGACACCGATCCGGGCGGTGGCGTGGACGCCGACATCGTCGTGGTCGCGGCCGGCGCCTGGACCGAGCGCGTCCTGAGCCCGGTCGCCACGGTGCCCATGGAGGTCAGCGGCCTGACCATGTCGGTCACCGAAGCGGGTAGCCGACGGGTGGAACACCTCGTCATGCATACCTCCCGGCCCCTGTCCGTCAAGCAGGTCTCCTCCGGCAACGTGATGATCGGCGGTGGTCGCCCGGCCCGGGTCGTCCGCGTGGAGGGCCCGCTCGGCTGGCGTACGGAGCCACTGCGCGCCAGCCTGCGGGCGGGCATGGACGACGCCGTACGGGTGGTGCCCGGCCTCGACGGGCTGCGCGTCGTCCGGTCCTGGGAGGGCCTGCTCGGAAGTCCCGCCGACGACATCCCGGTCATCGGCGAAGTACCCGGCCAGCCCGGCCTGATCGTCTCGGTGGCCGGTCACACCGGCTACACCCTCGGCCCGACGTGTGGCTGGGCGGCGGCCCGCCTGGCACTCGGTCAGGATCCCGGCGTCGATCTCACGCCCTTCTCCCCCGGTCGCTTCGCCGCTGTCGGGGTCGCCGCGGGAGGCACGCGGTGAGTGCGCCGGCGGCGGGTGACCCACGACCGGACCGCACGGTCGACGTGGTCGTGGTCGGCCATGACGAAGCGGCCCTGGCCGTGGTGGACGAGCTGCGCCGCCGCGGCGCCGAGGTGGTCCTCGCCGACGACCGCCAGGTCCAGGTCTGGGCGGTGACACCGCTGGAGGAGGGCGACCCCGGCAGCGCGGGGGACCGCGACCCGGCGGGCATGGTTGTGGACCTTGCCGTGGACGGGCTGCCGGCGGACGTGATCGGTTGTCGTGCCGTGGTCTCCGCGCTCTCGGAGTACGGCACGGTACCGCTCGTTCCAGGTGGCGAGCATGCGGGTGAGCCGGGGGAGCCGCTCGACGATGACGTGCTTCTCGTCGGTGGCCATCTCGGTGCCACCGAGGACGCACTGCGCCACGGGACGCCGCGCGAGGTGTGGCTTCCGTTCGGTCGTGCGGCGCTGCTCGGACATCTGCTCCGGGCGCCGGCACTGCTGCGGGTCGGTGCCCTCCCGGCGGTCCGGCTGCTGGCGCTGCTGCGCCGTCGCGGTGTGCGCGTCCGTTTCGGGACCGCGCTGGCCGCGATCGAGCGGGCCGGCGACGCCCTGCGCGCGCATCCGCGCGGTGCCGGCGTGGATGATCCGCTGACGGTGCGCCGGGTGATCGTCGCCGACTCGCGGATCCCGCCGTCGGAGCTCGCTCGCAGCGTCGGTGCGCGATCCGCGTGGGACGCCGTGCTCGGCGGCTGGGTGGTCGCCAACGATGCCGCTCTGCTGCCTGTCGTGGCGGCTGGAGCCGCGGCCGGGGTCCGTGGACCGGCTGGCCTCGCGGCGCACGGCGTGCTCGTCGCGGACGAGATCGCCACGCTGATCGGCCTGGATGGCGGCCCCGCCCCGGGACGGCGCACCGCGCTCGGGAGGGCTGTCAGGCGGGGGCGGCAGCTGGCCCGTTGGCAGGCCGGCATCGCCGGGCGCACGCCGCTCCCCGACGCCGGCACCGGTGCGGACACCGTCGTGTGTCCGTGTGAGGGGGTAACCCTCGGCGATCTCGAGGCGATCGTGCCGTTGCTGCCGGACCCGCCGACGCCGCGGGACGTCAAGACCGTGACCCGCGCGGGCATGGGGCTGTGCCAGGGCCGGCGCTGTGCGGCCGCGGTGACGGCGTGGGCGCAGCGGTGCGGGCGGGTCTCGACCGACGTACTCGATGCGGGGCTGCGTCCGCGCCTTCCCCTGACGCCGCTCGTGCTGCGCGCGCCGGCGCAGCCTCGCGGGCACGAGGCAGACGCAGACCGACTAGTCAAACGACAGGAGCCTTGAATGACTCGCACGCTTTTCACCGGCGGCACCGTCGTCAGCGCGACCGGCAGCCTCCGAGCCGATGTGCTGGTGGTCGACGAGGCCGTCGCGGCGGTCGGTAACCTGTCCCAGCTGGCCACGACCATGGACGTGGACGTCGTCGACGTTGGCGGGCGCCTCCTTCTGCCCGGCGGTGTCGACGTGCACACCCACCTCGACTCCGGGCTGAACGGGCCGAAGACCGCCGACGACTTCGAGAGCGGCACCATCGCCGCGGCGGCGGGCGGCACGACCACGTTGGTCGACTTCGCGGCCCAGGCACCGGGGCTGGGGCTGATGGACTCGCTCGCCGCGCATGCGGACAAGGCACGCGGGAAGGCAGTGGTCGACTACGGGTTCCACATGTGCGTGAGCGACCTGTACGACGGCGCGATGGCCGACTTCGCGGACGTGGTCGCCAGTGGCGTCACGAGCTTCAAGGTGTTCATGGCCTACCGGGGAACGTTGATGCTCGACGACGGTCAGCTGTTCGACGTCCTTCGCAGGGCCGGCAGCCTCGGCGCTCAGGTGTGCGTGCACGCCGAGAACGGCGACGTCATCGACCGGTTGGCCGCCGATCTCGTGGCGGCCGGCACGACCGGCCCACGCGGCCACCTGCTCTCCCGTCCCCCGAAGACCGAAGTTGAGGCGGTTCGCCGAGCGATCGCGATCGCCGACATGGCGTCGGCACCGATCTACCTGGTGCACGTCTCCACAGCGGGGGCGGTCGAGGCGGTCGCGGCTGCCCGGCGCAACGGCGGCGCGGTCGCCGCGGAGACCTGTACCCACTACCTCACCCTCGACCCCGAAATGTACGAGGCCCCGGGCTTTGAGGGTGGCAAGGTGGTGCTCACGCCGCCGTTGCGCAGCGAGGAGCACCGCGACGCGCTCTGGGACGGGTTGGGGCTCGGTGACCTCAGCGTCGTCAGCTCGGATCACTGCCCGTACTGCCTTGTCGACAAGGAGCGCTACGGCAAGGACGACTTCCGGCAGATCCCGAACGGTGGTCCCGGCGTGGAACACCGGCTCCCAGTGTTGTACGGGCAGGGTGTCGCGACCGGCAGGCTAGGTATCGAGCGGTTCGTCGAGCTCACCGCCACCGCCCCGGCGAAGCAGTTCGGCCTGTACCCGCGCAAGGGCGTGATCGCGGCTGGTAGCGACGCGGACCTCGTCGTGCTGGACCCCGACGGCGAAACCCGGATCAGTGCCGACACCCAGCATCAGCGCATGGACTACACGCCCTGGGAGGGGTGGGTCCTGTCGGGGCGGATCACACAGGTGTGGAGCAGGGGCGAGCGGATCGTCGAGGACGGCAGGTATGTCGGTGCGCCTGGCCGCGGTCGGTTCCTCGCCAGGTCCGCCGTCTCCTGATGCGTCTCCTCCCGTGCGAAAGGTCCACGCCATGAACGTCACCGCCGGCCCTCCCGTCCTGCAGCCGGGCGCCGGTCCGATCAGGGCGGCGACCTACCTACCGGCCGCGCCCGACCTCGTGCTGTGGGGTCGCCTGCCGTGCGCGGCCGACGCGCCGGTGCTGCGGATCGACCCCGGCGCCGAGGTGACCGTCGACACGCTCAGTCATGAGGGGATCCTTGAGGACCAGGGCCGCGATCCGAAGGTGTTCTTCGGGCGGTACGGCGCCAGCGAGGTGCTCGACGACGCGGTCGCGCTCGCGGGCAGCACCGCCCCGCACGAGTTCGGCGTCGACGGCCCACACGTGGTGTCGCGGCCGATCGAGGTGCGCGGCGCACGAGTGGGCGACCTGCTGTCGATGACCGTGATCGACGCGACGCCGCGGGTGCCGTACGGCGTGATCTCGAACCGCCACCGCAAGGGCGCGCTACCTGACGAGTACCCCCTCGGCGACGCGCCCGTCTACAGCGCGTACGCCACGGTCGACGCGGACGGCGGGCACGGCCGGCTGCCGCTGGTCGAGGGCGGCGAACGGCGGGTCCGGTTCCCGCTCGCACCGTTCCTCGGCGTGATGGGGGTCGCGGTGCCCGGCGGCGAACGGCCGAGCTCCGTGCCGCCGGGGCGGCACGGCGGCAATCTCGACATCGCCCTGCTCACCGCGGGCAGCACCCTCTACCTACCGGTACAGGTCGCCGGCGCACTCGCCTATGTCGGCGACCCGCACTTCGCACAGGGGGACGGGGAGGTCGCCCTGACCGCCATGGAGGCGAGCCTGAGGGTCACTCTGCGGTTCGACGTGGTCGCCCGCGAGGAGGCGCTGCGGCGCTTCGGGCAACTTGTCGGGCCGCTGGCCGAGACGACGGAGTACCTGATCCCGACCGGCCTCGACGAGGATCTCGACAAAGCGGTGCAGGACTGCGTACGCGCCGCGATCGCCCTGCTCCAGGCAGGGTTCGGGATGGACCCCCGCCTGGCCTACGCCTACCTCTCCGCCGCCACCGACTTCCGGATCTCCCAGGTTGTCGACGTGGTGAAGGGCGTGCACGCCACGATTCGCAAGGCAGACTTCGGATGAGCGATGGACCCGCGGGCACGCCGGAGTTCGCCGGAACGGTGTGGCGAGTCATCGGCGACCCCTTGGTGCCGGCCACCGGAGTCGGCCCCCTCACCGGCCATACCGTCGCGGTCAAGGATCTCTACGCCGTCGCGGGGGAGCGGGTCGGCGCGGGCAATCCGGCCTGGCTTGCCGCCGCCCGTGTCGAGCCGGACCATGCCGGCGCCGTTCGCCGGCTGCTCGACGCCGGTGCCGCCGTCCGCGGTATCGCCCACACCGACGAGTTCGCCTACTCGCTCGCCGGCACCAACGCCCACTACGGCACCCCGCCCAATCCGGCGGCGCCGGGCCGGCTCCCGGGCGGATCCTCCAGCGGCAGCGCGAGCGCCGTCGCCGCAGGACAGGCCACCGTCGGGCTCGGCACCGACACCGGCGGCTCGATCCGGGTGCCCGCCGCCTACCAGGGCTGCTTCGGGATCCGCACGACGCACGGTGTCGTCGACAGAGCCGGGCTGCTGCCGCTCGCGTCCGACTTCGACACCGTCGGCTGGCTGACCCGGTCGGCCAAGGTCCTCAAAGCGGTCGGCGAGGTGCTGCTGCCTCCCGAAGGGCCGGGCGGCACCACCAACCTGGTCGTCGTACCCGCGCTGCTGGCGCTCGCCGAACCCGAGATAGCGGCGGCGGTCGGTGCCTGGCTACGCGTGCGGGGAGCGGCGACGGAACGGTGGCCAGGGATCGGCATCGACGACTGGCGACGGGCCTTCCAGACCTGGCAGGCGTACCAGGCCTGGCAGCGCCACGGTGGCTGGCTGGCCACCCGGCTCGACACCCTCGGTGACGACGTGCGGAGAAGGTTCGAGCACGCGGCCACCATCGACGCCGCCACGGCAGCGTCCGCTCGCCGGGCGGCCGGTGCCGCCCGGCGCACGATCCGCGACCTGATAGGCGACCGAGTGCTCGTGCTCCCGAGCGCGTCCTCCGTCGCCCCGCCGGCCGGCGGCGGGCTCCCGGCGGTCCGCGACGCCACCATGCGGCTCACGTGTCTCGCCGGGCTCGGCGGCCTCCCGGCGGTCAGCCTGCCGCTGCGGACCGAGTCGGGTCTCCCGACCGGCGTCTGCCTCGTCGCCGCGACCGGCCGCGACAGAGACCTGCTCGATCTCGCCGTGAGCTTGGCGTGAACCAAACCCCGATGGGCGGCGGACGACCTCCTCTTCCGGCTCAGGAGAAGCACGTGAGCGTTCCAGAACCGATCAACCCACCCCCACGCCTGCTCATGGGACCTGGCCCGATCACCGCGGACCCACGGGTGCTGCGCGCCATGGCGGCACCGCTCGTGGGACAGTTCGACCCGGCGATGACCCACGCCATGAGCGAGACGATGGCCCTGTACCGCGCGGTCTTCTATACCTCGAACGAGCAGACGTTCCTGGTCGACGGCACGTCGCGGGCCGGCATCGAGGCTGCGCTGGTCTCACTGATCGAGCCGGGTGACCGGGTGCTGGTGCCGGTCTTCGGCCGGTTCGGCCACCTCCTTGTCGAGATCGCCAAGCGCTGCGCGGCCGAGGTCCACACCATCGAGGTGCCCTGGGGCGAGGTGTTCGAGCCCGAGTTGATCGAGGCCGCCGTCGCGCGGGTCCGGCCGAAGGTGCTCGCCGTGGTCCACGGCGACACGGCGACCACCATGTGCCAGCCGATGTCCGACGTCGGCGAGATCTGCCGGCGGTACGACGCCCTCCTCTACTGCGACGCCACCGCGACCCTCGGCGGGAACTCGTTCCGCACCGACGCGTGGGGTGTCGACGTCGTCACCGCCGGCCTCCAGAAGTGCCTCGGCGGGCCGTCCGGAAGCGCGCCGATCACGATTTCGCCCCGGGCGGTCGCGGTGATCGACGCCCGCAAGCACATCGAGGAGGGCATTCGCGACGCCGACGACGTCGAACGCGGCACCCCGATCGCGTCGAACTACCTCGACCTCGCGCAGATCATGGACTACTGGGGACCGCGCCGGCTCAACCACCACACCGAGGCCACCTCGATGCTCTATGCCGCCCGCGAGTGCGCCCGGCTGCTGGTCCAGGAGGGCATCGACCACGCGGTCGCCCGCCACGAGCTGCACGGCCGGGCGATGCTCGCCGGCGTCACAGGGCTCGGGCTGGATGTGTTCGGCGACGTCGAGCACAAAATGAACAACGTGGTCGCCGTGCGGATACCCGATGGCGTGCCGGGCGACAAGGCGCGGGCGGCCATGCTTGCCGACTTCGGGATCGAGATCGGCACCTCGTTCGGCCCGTTGGCCGGACGGGTGTGGCGGATCGGAACGATGGGCTACAACGCCCGGACTGACGCGGTCCTAGCCACGCTCGCCGCACTGGAGCAGGTGCTCCGCGGCTTCAGCGTTTCGGTGACGGCGGGCGGCGGCGTCGCAGCCGCGAAGGATGTCTACGCCGATGAGTGACACCGCGACCGGCGACCTCGATCGCGTCGACACCCGCTGCGTCCGGCGCGCGCGCGATCTCGCCAACCTTCTCGGCTGTGGCCGGTGGCGTACCGCGTGCCTGCCGTTGAGTAGGGTGCCATCCTGGACGAAGATCGGGGCACTCATCGCTCGCGCTCCGCTTCTGCCACGCGGCTCGCGGCGATCCGCTCGGCGGCCTTGAGGCCGGCCGTGGTCATGGTGTCGAGGTTCCCGGCGTGTGCCGGGAGGTAGTGCGCGGCGCCCTTGACCTCAATGGACGAACTGGACGAGTTGCAGCACGCCTATGCGATCACCGTGCACCGCTCCCAAGGCAGCGAATACCCGGCGGTCGTGATCCCACTGACCATGGCCGCCTATACCCTGCTGCAACGCAACCTGCTCTACACCGCGGCTACCCGCGCCAAACGCCTCGTCGTGCTCGTCGGCAGCCGCAAGGCCCTCGCGATCGCGGTGCGCACTGCCGGTGCCGGGCGCCGGCACACCGCGCTCACGCACCGCCTCGAGGATCCGTCGGCCTCGTGAATCCGGTCGATCGTGACCTCCGCCAAGTGCGGCAACAGCCGCTCAAGATCGCACCGCGGTCAGCTACCACAGTCCATATCGGACGGCAGGCGACACGCCAACAGCTGACTCACCACAAGATCATCGCCAGAGCCCAATTGCATGAGCGTCCACAACGTTTAGCCGCCAGCCGGAGGACAGGCCCGCGACAGCAGTATGCGCGCCCGCGTGCCCAAGGACTTCGCGGTAGTCACGCACGGCTGAACGATCGGCGGTAGCGCCGACCTGCCAGATCCCATCGGCACCCACCCAGTATGCCGCCCGGCAGTTGCGGTAGACGTTCGCGGACCCGCTTGGTGCATCGCAGCGGTGACCTGCTTCTTGGTCTTGGTGTAGCCCTCGGGTGTCGCTGCGGCGGACGGGGCTGGGCGCGGCGAACTGCACCCAGTACGGGTCTTCCAACGCCCACTCGGCGATGTCGAGGTAGAAGGCACGGACCCGGAAGAACAACGCGGCCCGGTCACGTCGTTCCCGGCCGGGGAACCGCCGGTCGCGGGTGAGGCGGGTCCGCTCCTTCCAGGCCAGCGCGACGTCGTTGGACAGGTTGAGCGAGTCGATCCCGGGGTGGTGCTGTTCCAGGTCGGCCCAGAAGCTGCCGGCGAGGAGTCCGACAGGCCGCGGAATGAGCCGTAGTCCATGCCGGCGCGGCGTTCCTGGCAGTACCGCACGAGCAGGTCCCGGATCGGTTTGCAGCGCACGTTGTAGCGGTCGACAAGCTCGGCGGTCGGGCGCTGTCCGGTGCGCAGCCCGTTCGAGGTTGTTCATCGCAGGTCAAGCACTCAACGGTGAGTTTGGCGCGGACGGTGGGTGCGTCGGGGTGGTCGAGTTGATGGAGGATGGTCCAGGCGAGTGGCCAGGTGTGGTGTGCGGCGTGTGGTTGGCCGGCGGTGTGGTGGGTGTCGCCGAGGCGGTTGAGGACTTTGGCTTCGTAGTAGCGGTTGCGAAGGTCGCGGAACAGCTCAAGCGCGCGCTGGTAGCAGGTGGTGGCCTGTTGGTATCGGCTGAGGTGGTGTCGTGGCGGCCGATCCAGGCGTAGAGCTCGGCGAGCCAGCAGTGCGCGCTGGCCTGCGCACGGCGGTCGCGTACGCGCCGCGCCGCGTGCAGCGCCGCCTGGGCGGTGCTGTGCCAGTCGTGCCAGCGTCCTTGGCGGTTGAAGAACCGGCCGAGTGCGTCGGCGAGTTGCCAGGTGTGGGCATAGAAGCCGGCGTGCCAGCGGTATGGATTGCCGCTACCAGCGCCGGATGTTCCCGGGTGAACCAGTCCAGTGCCTGGCCGTGGTCGGTGAGCGGTTCTGGCGTGAGGTCGGGGGTGGGCGGGGCGAGGGTGATCGGATCCCGGTGCGGGCCGAGGAGGAGGCTGGCGGTGTTGGCGGTGTGCAGGTAGTGGTCCAGCATTCGACCGGTGGCGGCGCGGCGCTGTTCGCCGGTGTCGTGGGCGTGTGCCTGTTCGCTGGCGTACTCGCACAGCCAGATCGTGGAAGGTGTAGCGGTTGGGCAGGTGTTCGGTGGTGAGGTGGGCGCTGCTCAGTTCGGCCAGGAGTTGTCGTGCCCGGCGTGCGGGTATGCCGGCGAGGCTGGCGGCGGCAGGCACGCGGGTTCGGCCGTGAGGCGGTGCTCTCCCAGGCGCTGCGCCAGCAGCCGGTGTGCCTCGGTAGGGGTGAGAAGGTCCAGCGCCAAGGGGGTGCGCGCCATCGGCGGCGACGAGGCTGGTCAGCTGGTGGCGGCTGGTAATGACGACCACGCATTCGGCCGAGCCGGGGAGCAGCGGGCGAACCTGGTCGGAGTCGCGGGCGTTGTCCAGCACGACCAGCATTCGCCTGCCGACCAACAGGCTTCGGTAAAGGCCGACCTGCGCGTCCAGGCCGGCGGGGATCGCCGTGGATGGTACGCCGAGTGCCTGGAGGAACGCGCGCACCGCCACCAGCGGCGGCACCGGCGGACCAGACGGGTCGAACCCGCGCAGGCTCACTCTGAGTGATTGCGCCACGTCTGGTGAACCGTTCGCCCCGCCGGGTGCGACGAACAGGGCGTGGATGGGAGCCGGATCGCGGGGCATGTGACTCTTGGCCTCGTCGAGGTCCGAGAACCGGGAGGTCGCGCGTGCTGACGCGATCGCCGGATCGTCGGGAGGATGCCCAGCTTCTCGCGGCGATCGTGGATGGTGACCGGGAGGCGTTCGCTGAGCTGTACCGGCGGCATCTGCCGTGGCTGTTGGTACGTCTGGGGCGGCGGTGCTCGTCGCCGGAGCTTGTCGATGAGGTCGTGCAGGACACGTTTGTGGTGGTTTGGCGGTCGGCCGGGCGGTGGGACGGCCGGGGCGAGGTGGCCGCGTGGATCTGGGGTATCGGTATCCGCCGGCTGGTCGATGCGCTGCGGCGGGGCCGGCCGCCGGGCGTTGAGCTGACCGGGTTCGCTGGCGTCGAGAGGTCGGCCGAGGAGCACGTCCTGCTCGCCGTCCAGTACGGCGATGTCGGCGCGGCCTTGGCCAGCCTGTCCCCGGAGCTGCGGGCGGTCGTACAGGCGACGGTCCTGGACGGGCTGACCACGCGAGAGGCCGCCCGGCTGCTGGGCATCCCGCCCGGCACGGTCAAGACACGGATGATGCGCGCCCGCGCCCTGCTGCGGGAGCGGCTGGCATGACGGGGAGGTTGCGATGACCGTCTGGCACCTGGATCCGGAGGCGATCCGCCGGTACGCGCAGGGGATTGCCCCGCCGGGCCTGGCCGCGTCGGCCGAGGCGCACCTGATGAAGTGCGTGACGTGCCGGGACGCGATCGCGTCGCACGTCGATACCCGGCGGGTCGAGGCGATCTGGCACGAGGTGGTCGACCGGGTCGACGCGCCACGGCCGAGCTGGCCCGAACGGATGCTGGCCCGGCTCGGCGTGGGCGAGGCCACGGCGCGCCTGGTCGCCGCCACGCCGACGCTGCGGGGGCCGTGGCTGTTGGGGATCGCGGGTGTACTCGCGCTGTCCGTCTGGGCGGCTCAGGTCGACGAGCGCCTGCTGCGGATGTTGCTCGTGGCCGCTCCGCTCGGGCCGCTGGCCGGTGTCGCGTTCGCGTTCGCGGGCGGCCTCGATCCGACCCGGGAGATCGGGCTGGCCGCGCCGTACTCGGGACTGCGACTGCTGTTGATCCGCACGGCCGCGGTCCTTGCGGTGACGGTGCCGATCGTGGCCGCGGCCGGGCTCGCGCTACCCGGCTCGCACTGGCTGGCCGCTGCCTGGCTGCTGCCCACGGCCGGGCTCACCTGCGCCGCGCTGGTGCTGACGGCCCGGATGACACCGGTCGTCGCGGTCGGCGTTGTGGCCACGGCCTGGGTGCTGGTGACCACGCCGACGGCCATGGCTGGCCACCTCGACGTCGCCTTCGGCGTCGGCGCCCAGATCTTCTGGCTCGCGGTGGCCGTCGGCGGCGGCCTGTGGCTCGCCGTCACCCGTAACACCGTCACGATCAAACTGGGGAGAAGTGGATGACTGTACGGGTGCGGGGCGCGACGAAATCCTTCGGTCGCACGACGGCGCTGGACAGCGTCGACCTCGACGCCGGCCAGGGGGTGACCGGCCTGCTGGGCCCGAACGGCGCCGGCAAGACGACCCTGCTGCGGATCATCGCCACCGTCCTGGCGCCGGACCGGGGCACGGTGAGGCTGCTGGGCCGTGATCCGTCGCGCCCCGACGACCGGACCCGGATCCGTGAACGCCTGGGCTACCTGCCGCAGGACGCCGGCTTCCACCGGGGGTTCACCGTCTTCGAGTTCGTCGACTACGTGGCGATCCTGAAGCAGATGACCGACCGGCGGGCCCGGCACGACGAGGTTCGCCGGGTCATCGGGCTGACCGGGCTGGCGTCGGTCAGCGCCAAGCGGATCCGGGCCCTGTCCGGCGGCATGCGGCGGCGGGTCGGGTTGGCCCAGGCCCTGCTGGGCGATCCCGAGCTGCTCGTCCTCGACGAGCCGACGGTCGGCCTCGATCCCGAGCAGCGGCTGCGGTTCCGGGAGATGATCTCCCATGCCGGCGAGGGGCGCACGGTGGTCCTGTCCAGCCACCAGACCGAGGACATCGCCGCCCTGTGCACCCGGATCGCCGTGTTCCACCAGGGCCGGGTCCGATTCACCGGTACCCCCAACGAGCTGACCGCCCAGGCCGCAGGCCGTGTGTGGGCCGGCACCCAGAGGTCGGCCGCCGCCCTCGCGGCGTGGCGCACCGGCGACGGCGTCTACCGCAACGTCGGCGACCCGCCGGCCGGCGCCGAGCTGATCCCACCCACGCTGGAGGACGCGTACCTCCTGCTCATGGGCGAGCCCGATCTGGAGGTCACCCACTCGTGAGCACCGCCATCCTGATCGGCCGGGAGGCCCGCCGTCTCCTGCGGCACCCCGTGCTGTGGCTGGTGCCGGTCGTTGTCGCCGTGACCTCCGCCGCTGACTCGGCCAGCGACGGCCGCGACGCCGATTACTGGTACGTCACCATCTTCATCGCCGTCGCGTTCTTCGGGCCGATCATCGTGCTGTTCGCGGCGAACCTGGTCGCCAGCGGTGCCCGCCGCGGCCGGGCCGAGGAGATGTTGCATGTCACCCCGACCTCGGACACCCGCCGGACCTGGGCGATGGCGTTGGGCATCGCGCTGCCTCTGGCCGGCATCGGCGCCGTCGCGGCGGCGGCCATGGCCGTCATCAGTGGCCTCAACGACATCCCGGCCAAGGACCTGATGAACGCCGGCGAGCTGGCCCAGCTTCCGCTCGTCATCGCCGGCGCCGGACTGCTCGGCGTCCTCGCCGCCCGTTGGCTGCCCTTCGCCGGCGGCGTGCTGGTCACCTTCCTGGCCGCGACGCTGGGCGGTCTCGTCGCGTTCCGCCGCATCCACGGCGGCACCTGGTGGATGTGGTGGACGACCGGGATGACGTTCGAGGGCTGGGAGCCGCCGCCGGGCCGGCCGTGGCTGCACGTCGCGTACCTGACCGGGCTCTGCGCCTGCGCCGCCATCGCCGCCGTGTACCGCTCCCACGGCCGCCGGCTGGTCCTCATCGGCGGGCCGGTCCTGGCCGCTACCCTCGTCCTCGGCGGGCTCCAGCTGCCATGACACCCCCTGTGGCCCGAGAACTGGTCCGCAGCGGCCACCTAGTACGCAGCCTGCGCCTGGCCCCGTTCGCCACCAGCGCCGCCGCTGTCGCCGCGTACCTGCTGGCTCGCCTCGGCCACCCGCACGACGCCATCGGCGACCTGCGCGTCGTGGGTCTGCTGCTGGCCCTGGGCAGCGGCTACGCGCTCGACGACAGCGCCGCGATCACGCTGCAGGCCAGCCCGTACGGCCTGGCGCGCCGGCTGTGGCTGCGGATCGGCTGTGCCGTGGCGGTCGTCGCGCCGGTGTGGGCGGCGGTGCTCGCGGTCTACCTCCCCTCGGCTGCGGCGGGCGATCGGTGGAGCCTCGGCCTCGGCCTCACGACCGAGCTAGCCGCCGCGGTCACCGTGACATGGGCCGTGGCCGCGTGGGCCCGCCGCCAAGGATTCGACCAGCCCGGCATCATCACCACGCCCCTGCTTCTAGCCGGGCTGTTGCTGGCCGCGTCGATTCCACAGGCCCCGATGCTGGTCGGTTTCGGCCGGGAGTGGACGCCCGCCCACCTGCGCTGGTCAGGCATCGCGGTCGCCGCGACGTGCGCGCTCGTGGCCGCGATGCGCGACCCGGCCGCGCGCTGGCCGACCCGCAGGTGACCCCAAAACGATCAAGGCTACAACCGCGCATCCAGGCAGAACCTGACCATGACAGCCGACCCGGCCCGCTGCGGCCATGTCTGCGCATCCACCACAAAGGCCAGAAGCCGGCCAGGCGCTTGGCTTCAGCCGCGGCACGCTGCTGTTCCTGCCAACGCTGAACCGTCCGAGCGCGGTACGCAGCGCGTTCCAACGCGATCTCCGCAGCCGAGGACAACGCTGGCGTCGACGATGAGGCGGGTGTTGCCGGTGGAGCTTTTGGACTTGCGCCCTGGCGGGCCGCATAGTGCCTGAGGCTCCACCTACCGGTAGCCCTGGACTGGGCGGTTGAGGCACGGTGCGAGTCAGCGGGCAGCATCTGGGTGGCCTGGTATCCCGGAACCACCGCTGCTGCTGCCGGAAGCGCCGCCGGCCATACCGGATCCGTCGTCCTCGGTGACGATGTCAGGCTTCGAGGTGGAATCACCTGGCGCCGGTACGTCCGTATCGGCGGTCACCTGGATCAGCCGGGCCCGTCTGGCATCGTCCTCGGCGTGCTCTGCAGATGCACGTCGATGTAATCGTTGACGACCTCGATGCCGCAGAGGTGGCAGTGCTCGATCGGCGCAACAAAACACCCGCACCAGCCTGGTACGTCCTTCCGGGTCTTCCTCGACCCGGCAGGTCACCCCTTCTGCCTCTGCGTGAACTGATCCGGACGGGCAATCCTCAACCGCCAGGTCCCGCATAGCGATCAGGTCGGCGACCTCGGCGCGACCTTGGCGCTGTCCTCGTCTGGGTCAGGACCGGGCGAGGCGTACGCCGGTCGCGAGTAGCCAGGCGAGCCAGGCGGCGAACCCTAGGAGCCCGCCGAAGATCAGCGGCGAGCCGTCGGCGATCGCGAGGTTGCCGAGTCCCGCGGCGAGCAGCAGGCTCCCGCCCACGAGGCCGAGCAGGCGCTGCCAGGCTGGAGTCAGCCCGCTCGCGTGCGTGGCGAGGGCCGCGCCGATGCAGGTGGTGCCGAGCGTCGGCAGCGCCAGTGCGAACGCCGCCGCGTGAATCTGCCAGACGAGCTCGAACGCGGGCGTCGGCTCGGCGAGCCCGCCGGCGGAGAGCGCGAGCCCGATCTGTAGGGCGTTGACAAGCACGAAGGTGGCCGACAGCGTCGCGCCAGCGGTCACGGCGAGGCGCGAGCAGTCGGTGCCCGCTGCGCCGCGCCGCTGCACGAGGCCGTGCAGGCCGGTCAGGAACACGAGCAGCAGCGGCAGGTAGAGGGCTACCAGACCGGACGCGATCGCGACCGCGTCGCGGTTGGCCGCGTAGTAGGCCAGCACTTTGTCGATCGGAGCGCCGTAGGTCGGCGCGCCCGTTCCCGCGAGCACCGCGTTCTCTATCGCCACCGACACCGTGAACGCGATCGCCGCGGCGCCGACGAGCCGGCCTCGAACGAACCAACTGCGGGCTGGCGTGGTGGCGGTGTTCTGCGGTGATCTCATCTCTTGCTCCTTCGTTTCAGTCCGATGGCGGGTTGTCGAGCAGGTTCGGGGTGTTCGTTCGGATGGTCATCGGGTCTTCCTTCGACAGCAGCGGCCCGTCCGCCGGTGTGGCGGCAGGTCTGGGCGTGCATGAGCACGGGTTGGGTCGTTCTCGTCGGGTCCGGTTGTCAGACGGTGACGACGACCTTCCCTCGGGTGTGGCCGGCCCCGACGTAGCGGAGGGCGTCGGCTGCTTCGTCGAGGGGGTAGGTGCGGTCGATGACCGGCGTGACCTGCCCGGTCGTGAGGGGGGCGGTCAGGGTGAGCAGGTCCTGGCGCTTCGGGACCGACAGGAAGGACTTCAGCTGCTGACGGGTGAACCCGGACAGCACGCGCGCTTTGACGATCCGACCGAGGGGGCCGAGCCGGCGGCCGCCGGGTCCGTTGTTGGGGATGAGGGTGCTGGTGGGCGTCAGCGCTCGGCGGACATCCGCCGGGGGCTGGGCTTCCACGTTGTCGAGGATGACGTCGTAGCGCTTTTCGGTGCGGGTGAAGTCGGTCCTCGTGTAGTCAACGACATGGTCGGCACCGCGCGATCGGACCAGGTCGACGTTGCGGGTGCTGCACACACCCGTCACCTCGGCGCCAAACGCCTTGGCGATCTGCACGGCGAAGGAGCCCACGCCGCCCGACGCGCCCGTGACCAGCGCCGTCTGGCCCGGTCGAAACGTTCGCGATGTCGCGTAACGCCTGCAACGCCGTCATGGCCGGCGTCGGGACCGCTGCCGCGTCCACGACCGACAGGTTGGCAGGCGCGGACACGAGGTTGCCCGCTGGGACGCAGGCGTTTTACTGCGTCCCGTGGCACCAGGCGGTCTCCGGCATTGGATCGCTGTTCGGTTCCCACAGAAGCTCCTCACGTCCGCGGTGGACTTTCGCTGGCTCGTACGCTGTACGTCGTACACTGTACTATGGGCGTACAACGTACGATCGTCAAGCCGTTCAAGGGAGCGAGGAGACCCGTGGCCGCCAGGGAACAACGCCAGGTCGCGTCAGACGCGGGGCTGAGCAAGCAGCGGGTGGTGGTCGAGGCGGTCCGGCTCGCCGACCGCGAGGGGGTCGACGGGCTGAGCATGCGCCGGCTGGCCGGCTCGCTCGGCGCGGGCGCGATGTCGCTCTACCACTACGTGGCCAGCAAGGAGGAGTTGCTGGACGCCATGATCGACGTCGTGTTCGAGGAGATCGAGCTCCCGCCCGAAAAGACCGACTGGCAGTCAGCGATGCGACGGCGGGCGGTATCCGCCCGACAGGTTCTCGCACGCCACCCGTGGGCGATCGGCCTGATGGAGTCGCGGACATCGCCCGGGCCCGCGAACCTGCGCCACCGCGAAGCGGTCACCGCCTGCCTGCGCAGGGCCGGCTTCCCGGTCGTGATGGCGACGCACGCCAACTGGTTGCTCGACAGCTATGTCTACGGTTTCGCCCTGCAGGAAGCCAGCCTGCCGTTCGACACCGCCGACGAGCTCGCGGACATGACCGAGGACGTCTTCCTGCCCCAGCTTCCTCCCGACGAGTTCCCCTACCTCAACGAGTCCGCCGCGGCGCTCGTCGCTGCCGGCTACGACCCGGCGGAGGAGTTCATCTTCGGCCTCGACCTCGTCCTAGCCGCCCTTGAGCCCCTGAGAGCCTCCGCATAGCAACGCTCACGGACCGTCGCGCGGCCGGCGATGACAGCCAGCACCGCAACATTGATCAGCACCCTGCGGCGATCCGCCTTGGAGTCAGCACGCCGAGCTTCGCCCGCGTACGGGCACCAGCCTTGAGGACCATCCCCACCCTCACGGCGTAACGTACCGGGCACTCGAAGCCCTTCCCGGCACATCCGCTATTGCCGCGAGCCGCGCGCTACGAGCTGTTAACCGGGAACTGGCCGGCCGGTTCGGGCTGTGCTGTTGTTCGGCTGGTCAGTTACTCCGCTGGCTGCCGTCGGACGTGCCGGCAGAAGGCTCGATCGCTGCGATTGCCGCCCCGACCGGTGCGGTCTTTCCTGCCGCGACCTTGATCTCCAGCAGGGTGCCGGAAGCTTGCGCGGGTATCTCGGTGTCGACCTTGTCGGTGGAGACCTCGACCAGCGGTTCGCCTGCCTCGACGGTGTCGCCGACATGTTTGAGCCAGCGTGTCACGGTGGCCTCGACGACGTGCTCGCCGAATGCCGGCATCGTGACAAACACGGCGAGGTCGCCGTGCCGTGCGGTGTTGGCCAGTGTGACCGCGGGGGTGGGCTGCTTCTGCCGGGTTGTAGCAGGGTCACATCGTCGCGAGCGGTAGTGCTTCCACAGGACGGTAGTGGCGGCCAGGCCGAGAAGTACTGCGGCGGCGCCCTTCCATTGCCGTTCGAATGCTGGGCGCTGATCCCCGAGTGCGGCATCGCCGGCCAGCGTGAGGCAGATGAGGGCGACGAGCCAGCCGTGGGGACGCGAGATCGGTGACGGCTCTGCTCGGGCACGAATAGCTGACACCAGCGCGAGGGCGGTGCTCGCGACAACCACAAGGGGCAACCCGACACGCCATACCGAGCCGATGAGCTGCACGCAACGCAGTATGGGGCAG
>NZ_JAVHUY010000034.1 GCF_031085175.1 Phytohabitans maris | reverse complement strand
GGATCATGAGCGGCGGCGGAGTGCGGCCTTCAGCTCGGCGACCACGCCGTCGAGGTCGTCGCGGAGGCGTTTGGACGTGACGTGCAGGACGATCCAGTCGGCGCCGAGCAGCCGGTTGAGGCGTTGGCGGTCGTGGTGGATCTGGTCCTGGCCCGCGTGCCACAGCCCGTCGTACTCCACCGCGACCTTCTGCGCCGGCCAGGCCAGATCCACCCGGGCCAGGAACCGGCCATCGCGCTCGATCACGTACTGGGTGACCGGCACCGGCACATCGGCCAGCACCAGCCGCACCCGCAACCGGCTCTCCTGCGGCGACTCGGCACCCGGGTCGGCGAGCGTGGCCGCCCGCAGCAGCCGCCGCCAATCACGGGCGCCCCGGCGCCGGGCGGCGTACGCCCGCAGGTCGGCGACGGTCAACAGCCGGCCTCGCAGCAGCAGGTCGATGACGACCACGGCCTCGACGAGGTCGAGCCACTGGGCGAGGTCCCAGCAGGTACGCACCGGCGTGGTCACCCGAACTCCGTCGAGATCACGCACATCCCCGCCGAGGAGTACCGCCGTGTGCACGTCGAGCCCGCCGAACGGGCCGAAGCGGGCTTCGCGGGGGACCACGACCTCCACGGGTTCGTCGGCCTTCGCGGTGCCGGCGCCGTACAGGGCGGCCGCCGAGCGCCCGGCGACCGCGCCGTCGACCGGCAGGAGGTACCGCGACACCGCCAGGCACCGGTGCCGGTGGGTGATCGCCAGCGAGGCGTCCGCGTAGACCCCGCGAAACAGCGGCCGCCACGCCGCGCTGCGCAGGTCGCTCGGCGTCAACAGCTTCCGCGCCAGCGCGGTGCGGGCCAGGAAGATCTTGCCGGCGAGTACGTCCGGGCGCCGGGGAGGTCGGGGCATCCACTCAGGCTGGCCCGCCGGGCGGCTCCGCGCTGACCCGTGGCGGGTGCGGTCGGTGAGGTGGCTGTGACGTTGCGGAGTGGGGCGCGACACACTTCGCGCTGGTCAGGCGTGTCGTCGCTCACCTTTACACGTCCCCGGAATGCGGGCGAAACACGGATGCCTTTTCCTATACGTGGTCGCTCGACCACGAAAATCACGCACTGCCGCCACAGGCGCCGGCTGGCGTGCCTTCATGCCGCTTTTCGCCCCTTTGATGTAGCTAGGAGATGAGTGTGACCCTGCGGGTCGACCCCACCGACGGCGCCTACCGTCCCTCCCCGACAGTTCCCACCCTTCAGCAGGACCGGAACCATACCTTCCCGCAGACCCCGACCCACCGCGGTGGTGGCGCGCCCGACGGCCGCCGCCGCATCCTGATGCTCTCCTGGGAGTACCCGCCCGTCCTGGTGGGTGGCCTCGGGCGGCACGTGCACCACCTCTCGACCTCGCTGGCCGCCGCCGGGCACGAGGTCACCGTCGTCACCCGGCACGCGCCCGGCGCTCCCCTGGAGGAGTACGCCGAGGGCGTGCGGATCGTCCGCGCCCCCGAGGACCCGCCGGTCTTCCCGCTGGCCACGCCCTCGCTGCTGGCCTGGACGATGGCGTTCAACCACACGCTGACCCGGGCCGCCCTGCGCGCCGCCGAGTCCGGCGAGTACGACGTGATCCACGCCCACGACTGGCTGGTCACGCACACCGCGATCACCCTCAAGGAGCACCTGGACCTGCCGCTCGTGGCGACCATCCACGCCACCGAGGCCGGCCGCCACCAGGGCTGGCTCCCCGACGAGATGAACAAGGCCATCCACTCCGTCGAATGGTGGCTGGGCCAGGAGGCGGCCCGCGTCGTGGTCTGCTCGGAGTACATGAAGTGGGAGGTCAACCGCCTCTTCGACCTGCCGACCGAGCGCCTCGACGTGGTCGCGAACGGGGTGGAGACCGACCGCTGGCAGGTGCCGGCCGAGGCGGTCGCCAACGCCCGCCGGCGGTTCGCCGGTGACGGCCCGCTGCTCACGTTCGCCGGCCGCCTGGTGTACGAGAAGGGCGTGCAGGACCTGATCGCCAGCCTGCCGAAGCTGCGCGACCGGCACCCGGGCCTGCGCCTGGTGATCGCCGGCGACGGCCCGTACAAGTCGGAGCTCGAGGCGGACATCCACCGCCACGGGCTGGGCCAGACGGTGACGTTCCCGGGGTTCCTGGGCGGCACCGACCTGCCGGCCCTGATCGCCGCCTCGGACTGCTTCGCGGTGCCGAGCATCTACGAGCCGTTCGGCATGGTCGCGCTGGAAGGCGCGGCGGCCGGGGCGCCGCTCGCGGTCGCCTCGACCGGCGGGCTCGCGGAGTTCGTGCAGCCCGGGTTCAACGGCATGACGTTTCCGGCCAAGGACCCGGACGCGCTCGCCGACGCGGTCGGCGCGCTGCTGGCCGACGCCGAGCAGGCCCGCACGATGGCCGGCCGGGCCCGCGCGATGGTGCACGAGCGGTACGGCTGGGCCTCGATCGCGGCCCGTACGGCGGCCGTCTACTCCGCGGCGATCGCGCAGGCGCCGGCGTTCAACGCCGCGCAGGCCGAGGCCCGCATGGCCCAGGGTCGCCCGGCGATCAACATCCGCGAGGGCAACCTCCTGGCGGTGGCGTGAGCGTGCTGAGTACCCTCTCCCGGATCAGTGACTTCGATCTTTTCCTCATCGCCCAGGGCCGGCACGAGCGGCTCTGGGAGGTCCTCGGCGCGCACGTCGAGGGGACCGGCACGCGGTTCGCGGTCTGGGCCCCCAACGCCCGCGAGGTTCAGGTGGCCGGCGACTTCACCGGCTGGTCGGGAGTGCCGCTGGAGCGGCTCGGCTCGAGCGGGGTGTGGTCCGGGCACGTCGACGGCGCCGCGCCCGGCCACCGGTACAAGTACCGGATCCACGGCGCCGACGGCCGCTGGGTGGACAAGGCCGACCCGCTCGCCCGGGCGACCGAGGCGCCGCCCCGCACCGCGTCGGTGATCGACCGCTCGGAGTACCAGTGGGGCGACGGTGACTGGGTCGCCGCCCGCCGCACCGACCACCACGCCCGGCCGATGTCCGTGTACGAGGTGCACCTCGGCTCCTGGCGCCCCGGACTGTCCTACGTGGAGCTCGCCGACCAGCTCGTGGCGTACGTGAGCGACCTCGGCTTCACGCACGTCGAGCTGCTCCCGGTCGCCGAGCACCCGTACGGCGGCTCGTGGGGCTACCAGGTGACCGGCTACTACGCGCCGACGGCCCGGTTCGGGACGCCGGACGAGTTCCGCTACCTGGTCGACCGGCTGCACCAGGCCGGCGTCGGCGTACTGCTGGACTGGGTGCCGGCGCACTTCCCGAAGGACGAGTGGGCGCTGGCCCGGTTCGACGGCACCTGCCTCTACGAGCACCCGGACCCGCGGCGGGGCGAGCACCCCGACTGGGGCTCGCTGGTGTTCAACTACGGCCGGTGGGAGGTGCGCAACTTCCTGATCGCCAACGCGCTGTACTGGCTGGAGGAGTTCCACGTCGACGGCCTGCGGGTCGACGCGGTCGCCTCGATGCTCTACCTCGACTACTCGCGCGGCCACGGCCAGTGGGAGCCGAACGCGTACGGCGGGCGGGAGCACCTGGAGGCGATCGACCTGCTCCGCGAGCTGAACGCCACGGTGTACCGCAACCACCCGGGCGTGGTGATGATCGCCGAGGAGTCGACCGCGTGGCCCGGCGTCTCCCGGCCGGTCGACTGGGGCGGGCTCGGCTTCGGTCTCAAGTGGAACATGGGCTGGATGCACGACACCCTCGGCTACGTCGGCCGCGACCCGGTGCACCGCACGTTCCACCACGACGAGCTGACCTGGCCGACCGTGTACGCCTTCGACGAGCAGTTCCTGCTGCCGATCAGCCACGACGAGGTGGTGCACGGCAAGGGCTCGTTGATCGGCAAGATGCCCGGCGACCGGTGGCAGAAGCTGGCCGGGCTGCGCGGGTTCCTGGCGTACATGTGGGCGTTCCCCGGCAAGCAGCTGCTCTTCATGGGCTGCGAGCTGGCCGACGAGCGGGAGTGGAGCGAGGCCCGGGGGCTGGACTGGTCGCTGACCGGCGAGGGCACGCCCGGCCTGCTGCGCGACCTCAACCGGGTCTACCGGGAGTCGCCGTCCCTCTGGGCGAACGACACCAGCGGCGACGGCTTCGGCTGGATCCGCCACGACGACCGCGCCTCCAACGTCGTCACGTTCCTGCGCCGAGCCGGAGCGGCGGCGGCGCGCGCCGGAACGACTGCGGCGCACGCCGGAGCGGCAGCGGCGCACGACGGAGCGGCAGCGGCGCACGACGGGGGCGAGACCCTCGTCTGCGTGGTCAACTTCTCCGGGGTGCCGCGGATCGGGTACCGGGTCGGGCTGCCCGAGGGCGGGCGCTGGGACGAGGTCGTCAACACCGACGCCCACGCGTACGGCGGCTCCGGCGTCGGCAACTTCGGCGCGGTCGACGCGGAGGCCGTGCCGGCGGACGGCCACCAGCACTCGGCCGAGGTGCACGTCGGTCCCTACGCCGCGGTCTGGCTGCGTAAATCGGGATAAAAGACGCCCCCAACGGGCAGGATAGGGACCATGGCCGAGTTCGCCGTGTGGGCGCCGGAGCGGTCCCGGGTACGTGTGCGCCTGGACGGCGGGCGGGACCTCGACCTGACCCGGGGTGAAGACGGTTGGTGGCGGTCAACGGCGCCCGCCACCGACTACGCGTTCCTGCTGGACGACGGGGACGAGCCGCTGCCCGACCCGCGCTCACCCTGGCAGCCGTACGGGGTGCACGGCCCCAGCCGGGTCTACGACCACGCGGCGTTCCCCTGGACCGACGCCGGCTGGACCGGCCGCGCCCTGCCCGGCGGCGTGCTGTACGAGCTGCACGTCGGGACGTTCACCCCGGAGGGCACGTTCGACGCCGCGGCCGCCCGCCTCGACCACCTGGTCGACCTCGGCGTGACCGCGGTCGAGCTGCTCCCGGTGAACGCGTTCAACGGCATCCACAACTGGGGTTACGACGGGGTCTGCTGGTACGCGCCGCACGAGGGGTACGGCGGGCCGGACGGGCTCAAGCGACTGGTCGACGCCGCGCACGCCCGGGGCTTGGCGGTGATCGTCGACGCGGTCTACAACCACTTCGGCCCCTCCGGCGCGTACGCCCCGCGCTTCGCCCCCTACCTCGCGGAGAGCGCCAACACCTGGGGCCGCTCGCTCAACCTCGACGGCCCCCTCTCCGACGGCGTGCGCCGGTACGTGATCGACAGCGCGCTGATGTGGCTGCGCGACTACCACGCGGACGGGCTCCGGCTGGACGCGGTGCACGCGCTGGTCGACCACCGGGCGGTACACCTGCTGGAAGAGCTGGCCACCGAGGTGGACGCGCTCGCCGCGCACCTCGGCCGCCCCCTCACGCTGATCGCCGAGTCGGACCTGAACGACCCCCGCCTGGTCACGCCCCGCGAAGCCGGCGGCTACGGCCTGCACGCGCAGTGGGACGACGACGTGCACCACGCGCTGCACGCGCTGCTGACCGGGGAGCGGCAGGGCTACTACGCCGACTTCGGCTCGGTCGAAAGCGTCACGAAAGTCCTCACCCACGCCTTCTTCCACGACGGCACCTGGTCCAGCTTCCGCCGGCGCGCGCATGGCCGGCCGGTCGACCGGGCCCGGATCCCGGGGCACCGCTTCGTCGCCTATCTGCAAAACCACGACCAGGTCGGAAACCGGGCCACTGGTGACCGGATCAGCGACACGCTCAGCCCCGCCCTGCTGAAGGTCGGCGCGGTGCTGCTGTTCACGAGCCCGTTCACGCCGATGCTCTTCATGGGCGAGGAGTGGGGCGCGCGTACCCCGTGGCAGTTTTTCACCAGCCACCCCGAGCCGGAGCTGGCCGCGGCGGTGGCCGGCGGGCGGCGGGCCGAGTTCGCCGCGCACGGCTGGCTGAGCGACAGCCTTTCCGGCGCTGATGCCCGCTTCGCGGGCCCGCGAAGCGGGCATCAGCGCCCAGTGGATCGAGTACCCGACCCGCAGGACCCGATGACGTTCGCCCGCTCCCACCTCGACTGGGCCGAGCTGGACAAGCCCGCCCACCGCGAGCTCTACGACTTCCACCGCTCCCTGATCGCCCTGCGCCGCGACCGCGCCGACCTCACCGACCCCAACCTGGACCGGGTGACGGCCTGGCCCGGGGAGCGGTCGCTGGTGGTCCGCCGCGGCGCCACCGCCGTCGCCGCCAACCTCGCGCCGCACCCCCAGCGGCTCTCGCTCCCGGCCGCCGCCCACGCCACGCTGCTGGTCACCGACCCCGGCGTGGCGGTCGACGGCGAAGCGGTCGACCTGCCCGCAGAGTCCGCGGCGATCATGGCTGTCTAGATAGAAGACCGCGGCGTTTACAGAGGGGAGCGAGTCATCCGTCCGGCCCTCGGCACCGTTATTCTCCACGAGGCCTCGCGACCGCGAGGGGCGCCTCCCGGGGCAGCCACACGGAAGAAGGCGATGACCACACAGCAGACCGCGCTGCCGTCCGCGCCGGCCCCGCCGGAGCCGGACGGGGAGGGGCCGCCGCCCCGGCGCCGCTGGTGGCGACCTGACCTGCTCACCACGGTCGGGGTGCTGGCTTTCGTCCTCTTCGCGCTCGGCACGGTCGGTTCGCCGCTGTGGGGCGGTTCGGTGCTCGCCGCCACCGACGAGCTCCAGGTGCGCAGCCCGTACCAGGATGTCGGGTTGGTCGGCATCCCGGTGCAGAACAGCTACATGGACGACACGTTCAACGCCGTCATGCCCGACACGCTGCTCTTCGCCGGGCAGGTCAAGGTCGGGCACGTCGCGGCGTGGAACCCGTACGTCGTCGGCGGGGTCCCGCTCGGCGCGATCCCCACGCTCGGCCTGGCCAACCCGCTCACCCTGCCGTACTACCTGCTGCCCGACTCGCTCGCCCCCGGCTACGTGAAACTCCTGGAAACCGTCTTCTGCGGGGCGATGACCTTCCTGTTCCTGCGGCGGCTGCGGCTGGGACGGCCGGCGGCGGTGCTCGGCGGGCTCGTCTTCGCCAGCAGCGCGTTCATGGTCGTCTGGACCAACTGGCCGCACACCCGCACCGCGGCGTTCATCCCGGCGGTGTTCTGGGCGGTCGAGCGCTTCGTCCAGCGGCGGCGGGTGCGCGACGCGGCCCTGATCAGCCTCGCGGTCGGCGGCATGCTGGCCGGCGGCTTCCCGGCGGTCACCGCGTTCACCCTCTTCACCGCCGCGCCCTACCTCGTGGTCCGCGCCGTCGCCGCGTACCCGGGTCAGCTCCGCCGGGTCCTCGGCGTGCTCGCCGGCGCCGCCGCCGGGCTGGCCGGCGCGGCCGCGCTGCTCGCGTTCCAGCTGCTGCCGTTCGTCCGGGCGATGTCCGATTCGCTCATCGCCGGGCGGGAGCAGCAGCCTGGCGAGCACCTCGCCGCGGCCAGCCTGATCACCACGATCGCGCCGTGGGCGCTCGGCACGGTCACCCCCTCCGACCCACCCCAGTGGTACCTGCCGGTCAACCTCATCGAGTCGATGTCCTACGTCGGCGCGGCCGGGCTCGTGCTGGTCGTGGTCGCCCTGGCCGTGCCGTGGGCGGCCCGCGCCTTCCTGCCCCGCGGCACCTGGGCCTTCCTCGTCGCGGCGCTGGGGCTCTGGGTGGTCGTCATCTACACCGGGCCGGGGGCCGGCCTCGCCCACCACCTTCCGGTCTTCTCCACCAACTTCGTGGGGCGCGCGCGCAGCGTCGTGTGGCTGCTGATCGCCGCGCTCGCGGCCGTGGGCCTGGAGGTCGTCCTCCGCCGGCGAAAGGCCACCTCCGCCGGGGGCGAGCGCCGCTGGCACGCCTGGTACGCCGCCGGGGTGACCGTCGCGTCGGCGCTTTTCGGCGCGGTGGTCTTCTGGCAGGCGCGCCAGGCGACCCGGGCCGCGCCGGCCGACGCGCTGCAGCGGACCGAGCGGACCGGGCAGCTCGACGAGCAGGTGCTGATCGGTGCCATGTTCCTGGCGCTCACCGTCGCCGCGGTCGCCCTGGCCTGGTGGTCGGGTGGCCGGCGGGAGCCGCTGTGGGCCCGGGTGCGGCTGGGCGCGGCCGCCACGCTGCCGGTGCTCGCGGCGGTGCAGGCGCTCACCCTCACCGTGCCGTACCTGCCCCGGGTCGACAAGGACACCTTCTACCCGGTCACCGACACCCACCGGTACCTCATGGAGCACCTCGGCCACGACCGGTTCGCCGGCACCTGGACCGCGATGTACGCCGGCGCCGACTCCCAGCTCCAGCTCCGCGGCCTCAGCGGGCACCAGTTCGTCGACCAGCGCTTCGCCGAGCTGGTGCAGGGGCTGCCGACCCGGCAGTTCGACTCGCCGACCTGGCTCGACCTGCCGTCCCGGGCCGACGTGGCGACCAGCCCCGTCCTCGACCGGCTGGGCGTGCGCTACTTCGTCGCCAGCCCGTCCGACCGGGTCTTCGGCCGCCGCACGCCGGTGCCGACCGGTGGCTCGCCGATCACCGCCATACCGGGTACGCCCGGCGTGCCGCGGCTCACCGTCGAGGAGCCGCTGCGCGCGGTCGTCGTCACGCCGGTCGGGCCGCTGCCGCCGCGTACCGCCGACGCGGCGGTCGAGGCGGTGCTCAAGGACCCCGCCGGGCGGGAGGTGGCCCGGTCCCGGCGGCTGGCCAGCGGGCTGGCCGAGGGGAAGCCGTTCGACTTCCCGGTGGCCGCCGAGGACGTGCCGGCCGGCACCGAGCTGACCGTCGAGTTCACCGCCACCGGCCTCGGCGGGCCGCTGAGCGTGGCCGGCACCCTGGGGCGGGTCGCGCTCGGCACGGTCACCGGCGCCGGCGACGGGCTGCGGCTGGTCCGCTCCACGCCCGCGGTCGTCTACGAGCGGCTGGACGCGGCGCCCCGGATCCGCTGGGCCAGCGAGGCGTTCGTCGAGCCCGACGGGGCGGCCCGGGTCGACCGCGAGGCGAGCGGCACGCTCCGCCCCGACCAGGTCGTGCTCGACACCGCCGGGCCGCCCGCGGAGGGCGCGCCGGCCGACCTGCGCATCGACGAGGACGGCACGGATCGCATCGAAGTGTCGGTGTCCGCGCAGGGCGCCGGGTACCTGGTGATCGCCGACGCGATCCAGGGCCAGTTCAAAGCCACCGTGGACGGGAAGGCGGTCGACCTGGTGCCGGCCGACCACGGCCTCGCGGCCGTCGCCGTCCCCGCCGGGCAGCACGTGGTGCGCGTCCAATACGCCGCGCCATACGCTAATCTCGGCGGCTGGGTCTCTATGCTCATGGTCATCGCCCTCCTCACGGTGGTGGTGACCGGACGCGTCCGGGACCGCCGCCGTTCCGCTTCCGAGGGCATCGGCGCCGATCGCCGGGGCCAGATTGTGACGAGTCGATGATTATCGAGCAGACGGTACGGACCGCCGAGGGGCGCCCCACCATGGCACCAACGCCACCAGAGCCGACCACGCTCGACGTGACCATCGTCCTGCCCTGCTACAACGAGCAGACCCACGTCGTGGACGAGATCGAGCGGATCACGAAGGCGATGGACGCCAGCGAGTTCTCCTACGAGCTGCTCGTCATCGACGACAAGTCCACCGACAACACGCTCGCCGTGCTCCGCGAGGCCGAGCCCCGGTTTCCGCACATGCGGCTGATGGCGTTCCAGCGCAACGGCGGCTCCGGCACCGCCCGCCGCATCGGCTCCCAGGAGGCCAAGGGCGGCATCGTCGTCTGGACCGACGCCGACATGTCGTACCCGAACGAGCGGATCCCCGAGTTCGCCCGGTACCTGCGCGACAACGAGCACGTCGACCAGGTGGTCGGCGCGCGCACCACCGAGCAGGGCAGCCACAAGGCGCTGCGGGTGCCGGCCAAGTGGGCGATCCGCAAGTTCGCCGAGGTGCTCGCCGGCACGAAGATCCCCGACCTCAACTCCGGGCTGCGCGCGTTCCGCAAGCAGGTCTCCCTGCCGTACCTGCGGCTGCTGCCGCCCGGCTTCTCCTGCGTCACCACGATCACGCTGGCGTTCCTGTCCAACCAGCACCAGGTCGACTTCATGCCGATCGAGTACTCCAAGCGCTCCGGCAAGAGCAAGTTCCACTTCGTGCGGGACGCGTACCGGTACATCCTGCAGGTGCTGCGGATGGTCGTGTACTTCAACCCGATCAAGGTGCTGATGCCGCTCGCGCTGTTCCTGTTCGGGATCGGCGCGGTCAAGGCGATCGTCGACGTCATCCAGTACAACTTCCGCGTCACCACGAACGCGATGCTGCTCATCGTCACCGGGCTCATCATCGCGGCGGTGGCCCTCCTGGCCGACCTGATCGTCCGGTCGCGGGCCGACTGAGCGGGGCCCGCGTGCGCATAGCCATCGTGGGACCGGCGCATCCGTACAAGGGCGGCATCGCCCAGTACACGACGGCGCTGGCCCACGAGCTGACCGCCACGGGCCACGAGGTGCGGCTGGAGTCCTGGTCGCACCAGTACCCGAAACTGCTCTACCCCGGGCAGCTGACGGTCCGGGAGCCGGAGCTGCCGCCGTTCCCGGACACGGTGCGCCGCCTGTCGTGGCGGCGCCCGGACACGTGGCTCGCCTGCGGCCGCCGGCTGCGCGGCTACGACGTGGTGGTGCTGGTCGTCGCCACGCCGATCCAGCTGCCGGCGTACCGGGGGATCCTCGCCGGGCTCGGCCGCGACCGCAGCACGCGGGTGGTGGCCCAGTGCCACAACGTGCTGCCGCACGAGCGCCTCGCCTGGGACGTGCGGCTCACCCGCAGCGTGCTGTCCAGAGTGGACGAGGTGCTGGTGCACTCGGCCGAGCAGGCCAAGCTGGCCCGGACGCTCACCGACCGGCCGGTCGTGGTGGAGCACATGGCGCCGGTGGTGGTCGCCTGCGGCGCGCCGATCGTCCCCAGCGACCAGGTGTACCGGCGGCTGCTCTTCTTCGGCATCGTCCGGCCGTACAAGGGACTCGACGTGCTGCTGCGCGCGATGGCCACCGGGCCGCGGGACGTGTCGCTGCGGGTGGCGGGGGAGTTCTGGGGCGGCACCGAGGCGACCCGGCGGCTCGTCGGCCACCTCGGGCTCGGGTCCAGAGTGGAGCTTCGCCCCGGCTACGTGGCCGCCGGCGACGTACCCGGGCTCTTCACCGACGTCGACGCGCTCGTGCTGCCGTACCGGTCGGTGACCGCCTCGCTCAACCCGTTCCTGGCGTACGCGCACGGGCGCCCGGTGATCGCGACCCGGGTCGGCACGGTCGAGCAGGACGTCCGCGACGGCGTCGACGGGGTGCTCTGCGCGCCCGACAACGTCCCGGCGCTGGCCGAGGCGCTGCGCCGCTTCTACTCCGACGGCGAGCCGGAGCGGCTGCGCACGGGGGTCTGCCCGGCCGACGCGTCACCCGGCTGGCGGGCGTACTGCGCCGCGGTCCTCGCGACGGCCTCTTCGTGACCGCGCCCGCCCCGTCCGTGTCCGCTCCCGCGCCGCCCGTGCCGCGCCGCCCGCGCGGTCCGGGTATCTGGTTCAAGATCGGGTTTCTGGTCGTCGCGGCCGGCGCCGGCGTCTGGTACATCGCCGCCAACTGGGACGAGACCGGCCCGGCGCTCCGCCAGATCGGCTGGGGCCCGGCGCTCGCCTCGGTACCCCTCGTGGTCGGCGCCGGCATCGCCGGCATGCTCGCCTGGCGGCGCCTCCTCGCCGACCTCGGCCACCCGCTCCCCGTCGTACCGGCCGCCCGGGTCTTCTACACCAGCCAGCTCGGCAAGTACCTGCCCGGCTCGGTGTGGACGTTCGTCGCCCAGGTCGAGCTCGCCAAGCAGCTGAAGGTGCCGCGCGCGGTGTCGTTCGCGGTCAGCGTGCTGGCGGTGGTGCTGTCGCTCGCGGTCGGCCTCGGCATGGCGGTGGTCCTGCTGCCGTTCGGCGCGGGCGACGCGCTGCGCCGGTTCTGGTGGCTGTGGCTGGTCCTGCCGGTGCTCGTCGCGGCGATCCACCCGGCGGTCACCACGTGGGGCATCAACCTGCTGCTGCGGATCTTCCGCCGCCCGCCGATCGCGGTCCGCCCCACCGGCCGCGGCATGCTCGCCGCCACCGCCTGGCAGGTCCTGAGCTGGTGCCTGATGGGGCTGCACTGCTTCATCCTGGTCCGCGCGGCCGGCGCCGAGGGCTGGTCGGTGCTCCCGCTCGCGGTCGGCGGCTTCACGCTGGCGTACTGCGCGGGCCTGCTCTTCGTGCCGGCCCCCGCCGGCATCGGCGTCCGGGAGCTGGCCCTCGGCGCGGCCCTCGCCACCGCGATCTCCCCGCAGGCCGCGGCCGCCGTCGTGCTCGTCTCCCGCCTCGTGCTCGCCGCCGTCGACATGGGGATGGCGGCGCTGAGCATCCACCGCCACCACGAGGAGAGAACATGAGGGCGGCACCACCCGGGGGAGCGGCCACCGCACTGGCCAAGCGGCTGGCCGAGACCGCGCTCTGGACCCGGGTCCGGCTCCAGCGCGCGATCGCCGCGCCCGGCTCCCACCCGGCGCCCATGCCCCCGACCGGCGTGCTGGGCAGCCGGGCCGAGTGGGCGGCCGCGGTCGCCGAGTGCCGCCGGCTGCGCCTGCCGCCGCACCACGACCGGCCGAAGAACTGGGACGCGCTCGGCGCGGTGTCGCTGATCCTCGCCCGGCTGGGCACGGACGCGGCGGTGCTGGACGCCGGCAGCGCCCGGTACTCCCCGGTCCTGCCGTGGCTGCGCCTGTTCGGCCTCACCGACCTGGTCGGCAACAACCTGGAGTTCGGCGCCGACGTCCGCCGCGACGGCGTCCTGTTCCGGTACGGCGACATCACCGCCACCGACTTCCCGGACGCCCGCTTCGACGCGGTCACCTGCATGAGCGTGATCGAGCACGGGGTGCCGCTGGAGCCGTTCCTGGCCGAGTCCGCCCGGATCCTGCGCCCCGGCGGGCTGCTGATCGTCTCCACCGACTACGACCAGGACCCGCCGGACACCCGCGGCCGGACCGCGTACGGCCAGCCGGTGCACATCTTCTCCCCGGTGGAGATCAAGGAGCTCGTGGCGCTCGCCGAGCGGCACCGGCTGCGGCTGCTCGGCGACCTGGAGCTCGCGCACGCCGAGCGCCCGGTGCACTGGAAGCGGGTCGGTATCGACTACACGTTCATCCGGCTGGCCTTCGTACGCGACTGAAACCTGTGGTTTCGCATGGTGACGGCGACGGCTACGCGGAGGTCTGCCCCTCCAGGCGGGTCCGGTACGCTCTGCGGATGCGCTGGCTGGCTTTCGGCACGTTCGACGTGGAGCGCCACCCCAGGGTGGCCGTCCTCATCGAAGGGCTCCGGGCCAGCGGCGACGAGGTCGTCGAGGTCAACGCCCCGCTGCGGCTCTCCACCGCGGCCCGCGTGGCCATGCTCCGCCAGCCGTGGCGCGTCCCGCTGCTGGCCTGGCGGCTCGCCAGCTGCTGGACCCGCCTCGCGGTCGGCGCCCGGCGCGAGCGCCGCGGCGGCCAGCCCGACGCCGTGCTCGTCGGCTACCTCGGCCACTTCGACGTGCGGCTGGCCCGCCGCCTCTTCCGCTCCACCCCGATCGCGCTCGACCACCTCGTCTCCGCCGCCGGCACCGCCGAGGACCGGGCGCTCGCCGGCAGCGGCGGGGTCAAGCACAAGCTCATGCGCTGGATCGACCGCACCGCGCTGAGCCGCGCCGACGTGGTCGTGGTCGACACCGCCGAGCAGGGCGCGACGCTGCCGCCCGACGCCGCGCAGCGGGCCGTCGTGGTCCCGGTCGGCGCGGGCGACGTCTGGTTCGGCGCCGGCGACGCCGACACCGGCGACGACCCGGAGGCACCCCTTCGGGTGATCTTCGTGGGGCTCTTCACCCCGCTGCACGGCGCCGCCACGATCGGCGAGGCGGTGGCCGAGCTCGCCGATGACGACCGCATCGCGTTCACGATGGTCGGCACCGGGCAGGACTACCGGCGCTGCCGCGAGCTGGCCGCGGCCAACCCCCGGGTGACCTGGCTCGACTGGGTGCCCGGCGCCGAGCTGCCCGCCCTGGTCGCCAGGCACGACGTCAGCCTGGGCATCTTCGGCACCACCGACAAGGCGCTGCGGGTCGTGCCGACGAAGGTCTACCAGGGGCTCGCCGCCGGCTGCGTGGTCGTCACCTCCGACACCGCGCCGCAGCGCACCGCGCTCGACGGCACGGCCGTGCTGGTGCCCCCCGGTGACCCGGTCGCCCTGGCCGAGGCTCTACGCTCGCTGGCTGACGACCGGCACCGGCTGGCCAAGCTCAAGTCGAGCGGCCAGCTGTACGCCGCGGAGCGGTTCCGTCCCGCCGCCGTCGTCGCGCAGCTTCGTCGTTCCGTCGACCATCTGGAGTTTGGACACCGATGAGCCAGACCGCCACGCCTCCACTCGCCCCCCGCGCCGCCCTGCGCTGGGCCGTGGTCCGCAACGTCGTGCGGCGGGTCGCCCCGTCGACGATCCTCGAGCTGGGCTGCGGCCGCGGCGGCTTCGGGGCGCGGCTGGCCCGCATGGCGTCGTACACGGCGGTCGAGCCGGACGAGACGTCGTGGCAGGCGGCCCACGACTGGATCTCCCCGGTGGGCGGCACGGTGGTGCACGGCGACCACCTCAAGGCGCCCGACCCGGGGACGTACGACCTGGTCTGCGCGTTCGAGGTGCTCGAGCACCTGGCCGACGACGCCGCGGCGCTGGAGGAGTGGCTGCCCCTGGTCCGTCCCGGCGGGCACCTGCTGCTCTCCGTCCCGGCCGACCCGGAGCGGTTCGGGCCCTGGGACGAGCACGTGGGGCACTACCGGCGATACAGCTCCCCGCAGCTCGGCGAGCGGCTGGCCGCGGCCGGCGCCGTCGACATCGCGCTGCGGCACTACGCCTGGCCGCTCGGCTACGCGCTGGACAGCGTCCGGGACCGGCTGGCCGTGCGGCGCAGCGGCGAGGTCGCGGAGAGCACGGCCGAGGAGCGCACCGCCGGCTCCGGCCGGGTGCTGCAGCCCGGCGCGCGCCTCACCGGGCTGGCCGTCCGGGTGGGCATCACGCCCTTTACCGCGCTGCAGAGCTTCGCCCCGCGCAAGGGTCCGGGACTCGTCGCACTGGCCCGCCGCCCGGTCTGAATACCGCTGTCTACCCGTGTCGGTTTATCCCGCACGACAATCGGGTAACTCGGGTAGCACGAGCAGTTCCTAACGTATATGGTGCGGCGGTGCTCGTGAAAGTCCCGATTCGTTATCGGTGTTCAGGCCGACCTCGTGCATCGAAAATTCACCTGACGTCGCTTTCGTCGTCTTCCTCTCCGGTTGGTCGCGAGTGAGCGTGTCCACGGGGGAATTCTCGGTGCCCCGCACCGACGCCGGCGGTGAAGGCGGCAGTGCCGGCGCCACGCCCGAGCCGGCCCGCCGCGGCAAAAGGCTCTCGCTGGTCGGCTGGATGCGGCTGCTCGTGATCGGCGTCCTCGCCGGCGCGACGGTGCTGAAGTTCCTGTTCGCCGCCAATACGTTCGGCACCAACGACGTCCGCTACTGGATCATGTTCACCGAGGCCGTCCGGGACTACGGGCCGATCGGCGTCTACGGTCACGAGTTCAAGTGGGCGCTCTACAACCATCCGCCGCTGACCAGCTACCTGCTGCAGGTGATCAGCTGGCTGGAGTTCCACGGGGTCGGCGACGTCCCGTTCCTGATCCGGGTGCCGGCCACCCTCGCCGACGTGGTCACCACCCTCGTCGTCTTCGAGCTGGTGCGCCGCCGGCGCGGGATCGCCGAGGCGACGGCGGCCGGGGTGCTGGTCGCCTGCAGCCCGGTGCTCATCGTCATCTCCGGGTTTCACGGCAACACCGATCCGGTCTTCGTGATGTTCACCCTGCTGTCCGTGTACCTGCTGGTCGCGCACCGGTCGCTGGTCACGGGCGCGCTCGCCGGCGCGTCGTTCGCGGCGGCGGTCAGCGTCAAGCTCGTGCCGGTCGTGCTGCTGCCCGCGCTGCTGCTGGTCGCGGTCCGCTCCGGCTGGCGCCGCGCGCTCGGGTTCCTGGCCGCGTCCGGCGCGGTGATGGCGCTGCTCTGGGGGCCGGTCGTGCTCACCCACTGGAGCGACTTCAGCGAAAACGTGCTGGGCTACAACGGCATCGCCATCCGGGAGTGGGGCCTGGTCAGGTTCGCCGAGTGGTTCGAGCTGTCGCCGGCCGCCATCGACTTCCTCGTCGGCCCGGGCCGGTTCATCGGGCTCCTGCTCTGCGCCGGGCTGCCGCTGCTGCTGGTGTGGCGCCGGCCCACCGACCTGGGCGCCGCCGCCGGCCTGTCGCTCGGCCTGTTTCTGCTGGTCAGCCCGGCCTTCGGCTTCCAGTACCTGGTCTGGCCGCTGGCCGCCGCCTACCTGGTCAACTTCTGGCTGGCCACCGTTTACAACGCGATCGCGAGTTGGTTCGTGCTCCTGGTCTACGACCGGTGGAACAATGCCTACCCGTGGAACTGGGACGTCGGCACGGCGATCTCCTTCCAGTCGTCACGACCGTACGTCTTGGCCGTGCTGACCTGGCAGGCGCTCGCCGCCGTGGTCGTGGCCGGCATGTTGCTCCTGCGCCGCCCGCGCCGTGGTGATCCGATCGACCCGGCCGAAGAGTCCCGAACCGTCCTCAGCTAGGAGAAGCTGGTGCCGAACACTTCCTCGGGGTACCCACGCATCGGCATCCTCGTGGTTGCCTACAACGCCTCCACCACGCTGGCGAAGACGCTGGACCGCATCCCGGTCGACTTCCGCGACAAGATCGCCGAGGTGCTCGTCCTCGACGACGCCAGTCACGACGACACCCACCTCGAAGGGCAGAGCTGGGCCGAGCGAAACCATCTGATCAAGACGATCGTCGTGCGGCACCCGAAAAACCTGGGGTACGGCGGCAACCAGAAGGCCGGCTACCGGATGGCCGCGGAGCGCGGGCTGGACATCGTCGTACTGCTGCACGGCGACGGCCAGTACGCGCCGGAGATGCTGCCGGAGATGGTCGCGCCGCTGGTGCGCGGTGAGGCGGACGCGGTCTTCGGCTCCCGGATGATGGAGAAGGGCGCGGCCCGGAAGGGCGGCATGCCGCTGTACAAGCTGGTCGGCAACCGGATCCTCACCAAGGTCGAGAATCGCATGCTCGGCACCAGCCTGACCGAGTTCCATTCCGGCTACCGCGCCTACAGCGTGCGGGCGCTCAGCGAGATCCCGCTCCAGAACAACACGGACGACTTCGACTTCGACACGCAGATCATCATCCAGCTCGTGCACGCCGGAAAGCGGATCGTCGAGATCCCGATCCCCACCTATTACGGCGACGAGATCTGCTACGTCAACGGGATGCGCTACGCCAAAGACGTCGTCAAGGACGTCGTGGAGTACCGGTTCGCCAGCAAGGGCTTCGGCACCTCCACCTGGGTGGCCTCGCCGGACGAGTACGCGTTCAAGGACGGCGACGGCACCTCGCACGCCCAGATCCTCGACATGCTCGCGAGCGCCCCGCCGTCCCGGGTGCTCGACGTGGGCTGCTCCGGCGGGCGGCTCGCCGAGTTCGTGCGGGCGGCCGGGCACCACGTCACCGGGATCGACTACATCGAGGTGCCGTCCGTGCGCGAGCGGACCGACGCCTTCCACCAGGTCGACCTCCAGTACGGCATCCCGGAGGAGGTGGGCACCGGCTTCGACGTGGTGATCGCGGGCGACATCATCGAGCACGTGGCCCGCCCCGGCGCCGCGCTCCGCGAGATGCGGCGGGTGCTCCGCCCCGGCGGCCAGATCCTGCTGTCGGTGCCGAACTTCGGCCACTGGTACCCGCGGACCCGCACCACGCTGGGCATGTTCGGCTACGACCGGCGCGGCATCCTCGACGACACCCACCTGCGCTTCTTCACCCGGTCGACGCTGCGCCGGCTGGTGCGGCAGTCCGGGCTCGACATCCTGGAGGAGCGCACCACCGGCCTGCCGCTCGGCGTCGTGTCCGAGATGGACGGTCGCCGGCTGCGGCTGCTGCGCCGCGTCGACCGGGGACTGGTCAAGCTGCGCCCGACCTTCTTCGGCTACCAGTTCATCATGCGCCTGACGCCGCACGCCGAGGAGGCACAGGTTGTCCACGGTTGAGGACCAGCCCGCGCCCGTCGCCGACCCGCCCAGCCCCGCCAGGAGGCGTAAATTGACCGCCGCGAGCCTGTCCCTGCTGCTCTTCGCGGTGGCCACCGCCGCCACCGGCCAGGTCCTGCTCAAGCACGGCATGAAGCTGGCGACCGAGCGGGCCACGGCGGGCAAGGGCGGGCTGGTGGTCAACGCGGCCACCTCGCCCTGGGTGCTGCTCGGCCTCACCGTCTTCGCGGTCTCCGCGCTGGCCTGGCTCACCACGCTCAGCCGCCTGCCACTGAGCATCGCCTATCCGTTCAACGCGCTCGGCTACCTGGCGATCCTGACCGCCAGCGTGGTGCTGCTCGACGAGCGGGCCAACATCTGGACCTGGGTCGGCACCCTCTGCGTCGTGCTCGGCCTGGTCCTCGTGGTCGTCACCAAACCCTCCTGACGCCCGCCCACCCGCGGTCCTGACGCCCGTGGGCTCACACGGCGCGGCCAGGTCCCGGGCAGGCCCCCCGCGAGCGGGAAGGCCGCAGGCGGCCAGGCCGCGAGCAGGACCCGCCGCGAGCAGGACGAGGCCCGCGGGGCGAGACGAGACCCTGGCGGAACGAGACCGCGGGCGGGGCGAGAGGGTCAGACGCTGGCGCGGGCGGGTGACCCGGCGCGGCGGCGGATCTGGATCGTGGCGAGCAGCAGGTCGACCACGGTGATGATCATGCGGGCGACCAGGGCCACGACGAGTGCCTGCGGCGCGGAGAGGACCGCCGCCAGCGCCGCCGCCAGGGCCAGGTCGCGCACCCCGGCACCGGCCGGCAGCCCCACGGCGAGCAGCCCCACGCAGTGGGCGAGCGCGTAGCCGCCGATCGCCGCGGGCAGGGCCGCGCCGGGCGAGCCGCCGAGCCCGACCACGAGCACCCAGGCGCTCATCCCGAACATCAGCCAGACCACCACCTGCAGCCCCGCCGTGCGCAGCAGCCCGCGCCAGGACGGCGGGTGGTCGAGCGGCGGCCGGCGGACCACCCGCAGCGCCAGGTTTACCAGCCGGGTGAGCAGCTTCGGGTGCAGCACGACCAGAAACAACGGCGCGACCAGCGCGATCCACCAGTACCGCTCGGCGGCGCTGGGTGCGGCGAACGGCAGCGTCACGATCGCCAGCGGCAGGCCGACCCCCTCCGCGATGACGATCGTGAGCACGCCGACCGTGAGCGTGGTGCGGCGCGGCACGTGCAGGTCACGGGCGAGCTCGGCCTGGCTGATCATCGACCAGATGGAGCCGGGGATGTACTTGCCGAGCTGGCTCAGGTAGAAGATCCGGGCCGCGTCGCCGACCCGGAGCGGGGCGCCGAAGTCGGTCATCAGCGACCGCCAGGTGAACAGGCTGACCACCATCGCGCCGAGCGAGAACGGGCTCGCCGCGACCACCGCCCACGGGGAGAGCTCGCGCAGCGCGTCGACCAGCTCGCCCCAGTTGCGCGCGATGGCCGCGGCGGCGGCGAGCAGCACGACCACCAGCACCGCAACGCGCAGCCGGGAGCGCCATGAGCTCGCCGGCCTGGGCTGGACGGGCCCGGCTTCGGATGCTTCGTCGCTGACGGTCATCGGCTCGGCTCAACTCACAGACGGTAGGGACCCGGGACCCGATGAGCGTAGTGCGCGCCGGCGACGGTCCCGCACGGCACCCGCCACCAGCACGCCGGCGACGGCGAGGGCGGCCGCCAGGCTGAGCCAACCACCGGCGCGGCCGGCGGTACTGGAGTAGGTGAACCGCACGGTGTGGGCGCCGTCCGGAATGGCCACCGCGACGAACGCGTGGTCGGCCTTGAGCAGCGTGGCCGGCCTGCCGTCGACGGTGGCGGTCCAGCCGGACTGGATCGGGTCGGCCAGCACCAGGTAGCCGGAGCCGCGCGCGGTCACCGACACCTCGGTCGCGTCGGTGCCGTCCGCCGTGATCCGGACGTCGGCGGAGCCGCCCCCGGCCGACGTGGGCCGCTGCTCCAGCACCACCTGGTCGCCGGTGAGCGTGCCGCTCCGGAGCAGGTCCAGCCGGCGGGCGCCGTCCGGCTCCACGACGGCCGTGCCGGCCCACCGGACGCGGGGGAGGGCCCGGGTCCGCTCGAAGATCGCGGCCGTTCCCACGAACGCCAGCTTGAGCCCGTCCTGCGCCGTACCGACCGCGCCGACCGCGGCACCGTCGCCGGCCGCGTGCAGCTGGAGGCCCTGGCCGGCGTGGACGGTGATCCGGACGGAGAGCCGCGCGCCCGCCGCGACGTCCTCGGCCGCGAGCGGGATGTACAGCGGCTGGTTGGCGGCGGTGCGCCCGATCCGCCGGTCGGTCTGGGCCACCGGCCGCCCGGTCTCGTCGAGCAGGACCGCCTCGATCCGGTCGGTCGGCTCCCAGCGGCGGGTCTCCACCGGGGTCAGCACCACCGCCCGGATCGGACCGGTACCCGGCACCGGCCGGGTCACCGGCGTATCGGGCGCCAGCGTGGTGAGGCCGGTGGTGGTGGGCGCCGGTCGCGGCGTACCGGGCACCGGGCCGGCGAGGGACGACACGCCGTACCGCACGGACATGCGGTCGAGCGTCGGGCTCGCGATGGCGCTCAGCCCACCGCCGACGGCGACGTGGGTGGAGGCGAAGTTCGCCCCGCCGCTGGGCGAGCGGATCAGCTCGCCGTACCGCCGGTCGACGAACGCGTGACCGGTCGCCGAGCGCAGCTCGAGCGCCGACTCCGCACTGCGGGTCATCGCCTCGTACATGCCGGCGAAGCGGTCCGGCCCCAGGTGCTCCCGGAGGTACTCGTGCGCGTCGGTCACCGGGTAGAACGTGCTCTTGTCCGAGCGCGGCCAGTAGGGCACCACGAAGGAGAGCGCCTGCCCGGCGACCAGCAGCGGCAGCAGGACGGCCGCGACCAGGCGCAGCTTGCCGCCCCGCCCGCCCTGCCACCAGAGCGCGGCGGCGCAGGCCAGGGCGAGCAGCAGGAGCACGATGCCGACCGCGAGCTCGCGGGTGACCTCGCCGGTCCGCAGCGAGCCGCCGGTGGGGCGGTCGGCCAGGTACGCCGCGTGCCGGGCGTCCCGCAGCGCGACGACGCCGGCCACCGCCACCGCGCCGCAGACCAGCGTGACCCAGGCCAGCGCCCACGGCCGCCGCTTTCCCGCCGGGGACGGGGCCGGCGCGGGTGACGCGGCGCGGCGGCGCAGCAACAGCTCCAGCCCCAGCGCGGCCAGCACCGCCAGGAGGAAGCCCAGCACGCAGCGGGCCCGGCCGACGAAGTTGTCCGAGAACAGGTACGGCAGGCTCTGCGCCACCTTCAGCGGGAAGCCGCCGCCGTAGATCAGTACCAGCCAGACGACCGTCGACGCGACGAAGAAGACCCAGGCGCCCTGGGGCAGCGCGGCCCGCCCCCGCCGGGCCATCGCGACCGCGGTCACCACGAGCACCAGCGCCGCCGCCCCCAGGTACGACATCGACTCGACCAGGTTGACCGGCAGGTACCAGTACACCGAGCCGTACGGGTTGGTGGAGCCCAGCGCCCACGGCGCGATCACCGTCACCAGGCTCGCCATGGACAGGTGCGCGTCCGGCTCCTGACCACGTCCCTCCACGTACGCCGTGCTCATGAACGCCACCCACGGCAGCAGCTGCACAGCGGTGAGCACCACGCCGCCGGCCACCCCGCCGGCCGCCAGGGCCAGCCCGCCCAGCGACCGGCGCCACCGCCGTCCGTGCGTGGCCAGCAGCCGGACCACCAGGTAGACCGCGCCGGTGGCGACCGTGTACCCGGTGACCGCCGGGAAGCCCCCGAAGATCATGGCGGCCAGCGCCAGCGCCAGGACCGCCGCGTCCCGCGGGCGAGCGCGCTGCACGATCAGCTCGACCGCCCAGAAGACCGCCGGGATGAACGCCGCCACCCGGGTCTGCGGCCACCCCGTCCACACCACCATGAACGCGCTGCTCGCGAAGACCAGCCCGCCCAGCAGCGCCGGCGCCGCGCCGATCCGCAGGCGGCGCAGGAACAGGTACATGCCGCCGACCGCGACGATGATCTCCAGCAGCTTGACGATCCCCGGCGCGAACCACCCCGGCAGCGCGTAGAACGGCAGCGTCAGCGGCGAACCCAGCGCGTAGTTGGGCGTCGCGCCGAGCGGCACCCCACCGGCCGAGTACGGGTTCCAGGCCGCGATGTGCCCCTCGCGCAGCTCGTCGGCGAAGACGATCGTGTTGGGCAGCGCCGAGTCCCACGTGTCGTCGAGGTAGTTGTTGGTCGGGCGGACCGAGGCGAACTCCGGCACCTCGCTGTACGGCGCCGAGCCCACCATCTCGTCCGTCGCCGCGAACGTCGACTGGCCCAGCAGCGGCGACCCGATCCCGAGCAGCGCGAACCCGGCGATCGCCAGGAGCACCACGGCGGGGAGGATGCGGTCCAGCCGGCGGGACGCCGGGGTGCGCTCGCGCGCCGGCGGCGCGGGCTCTGGCGTGTCCGGATCGGCTGGCGGCGTCAGTGCGCGCGACAAGACCATCGAGCTTCCTAGGCCATAGGGTTACGGACGGAGAACCGGGTACAGAACGTAAACCCGGATAGCCTACGACCTTCGGCCCATCGGTGGAGCCCGGGAGGCGGCGTGCCGGGCCGGGTTCAGCGGATCGCGTCGATGCGGGCCATCTCCTCGTCGCTCAGCGTGAAACCGGACACCTCGAAGTTGGACCGGATCCGCTCCGGCGTCGCCGACTTCGGGATGACCACGATCCCGTGCTGGATGTGCCACCGCAGGATCACGTGGGTCGGCGCCACCCCGTGCGCGGCCGCCACCTCGGCCAGGACCGGCTCGCGCAGGTCACTGCGGCGGAACGGGCTGTAACCCTCCAGCACCACCCCGCGCTCCCGGTGCTCGGCCACCAGCTTGGGGTCGTGCAGCGCCGGGCTGTACGGGATCTGGTTGACCGCCGGCGTCACCGCGGTCGCGTGGGTCAGCTCGTCGATCTGGCCGATGCTGTAGTTGCTCACCCCGATCGCGCGAGTCAGCCCCTCATCCCGCGCCGCTACGAACTCCCGCCACGTCCCCGGCCGCGCCGACCCGGCCGGCGGCCAGTGCACCAGCCACAGGTCGAGCCGGTCCACACCGAGCGCCTTCAGGCTCGCCTCGATCGTCTCCCGCTCCCGCCCGGCCCGCTCGGCCGGCAGCTTCGTGGTGAGGAACACCTCGCCGCGCGGCACGCCACTGTCGCGCAGCGCCCGCCCCACCTCGCTCTCGTTGCGGTACATGGTGGCGGTGTCCAGGTGCCGGTAGCCGGTCTCCAGCGCCACCCGCACCGGCTCGTACGCCTGCCGGCCCGGCAGCTGCCACGTGCCGAAGCCGAGCAGCGGCATCTCGACCCGGTCAGCGACGCTCACGGTGGGTTGTGTCATGGCCCCCAACCTACCCAGTTGCCGCCGCGCCGCTCCGTCTGCTCACCGCATCGGGCTGGCAGACTTGTGCGGTGCTGGTCGTACACGGTCTGTGGCTGCCCACCGGCCACCTCGGCCTCTGGGCCGAGGACCCGACCGTCCGCACCCGCCGGACGCGCCGGCACCCCTTCGCCGCCCCGCCCGAGGCGATCGCCGCCGCGCTGGGCGAGGCCGCCGCCAAGGGCAGCGCCGGCATCGCCACCCTCCAGCTGCCGACCGCGGGCGGCCGCCCGCTCGACTCGCCCGAGCTCGTGCGCACCGACCCGCCGCCCCGGCGCAGCGCCGAGGTGGCTCTCGCCCCATGGCTCGTACCCACGCTGGAGCTGGAGCCCGACGCGGCGCTGGCGCTGCTGCGCGGCCCGGACGACCGCGTGGCTCACGGCTCTTCGCTGCGGCACGCGGCGCAGGTGGCCGCCTTCGCCGCAGACCTGGTGCGGCGCGGGCGCGTCCTGCCCGTGGTGGCCGAGGGGGCGGCCGCGTGGCGGCCGCTGCTGACCGGCGCCGACGCCGCCTGGGCCCGCGCGCTCGCCGCCGCGCTGCCACCCTCCGGCCGGGCGGCCGGAGGAAACCCCGGGACGCTCGTCGGGGGCGCGCTCGACGCGTTGGTCGACGCCGCCGCCCGGACAGCATTGGCGGGGGTACGCCTGGCGGGCGGGCGCGGCACGGTCTCCGGCTCGTGGCTCGGCGCGCTCTCCGGGCGCGAGCGGCGCGTCGACGCCGCCCCGGCCGAGCTCGCCGCGCTCGCGGACGCGGTGGCGCAGTGGCAGCGGGACGCGGCCGGCGGTGCCGTACGGGCCTGCTTCCGGCTGGTCGAGCCGGACGAGGAGCAGACCCAGGACTGGCGCGTCGACTTCTCGCTGCAGGCCGCCGACGAGCCCAGCCTGGTGGTCGACGCGGAAAAGGTGTGGCGCTCCCGCGGCGCCCTCCGCGCCCTCGCCCGCCACCTCGACGCTCCACAAGAGACACTCCTCACCGAGCTGGGGCGCGCCAGCCGCCTCTGGCCCGAGCTCGACGACGCCCTGCGCACCGCCAAACCCTCCACATTGGCCCTCGACGTGACCGGCGCGCACCGCTTCCTGCGCGAGGGGGCGCCGCTGTTGCACGCGGCCGGGTTCGGCGTGCTGCTGCCCACCTGGTGGGGGCGTCCCGGCGCGCGGCTCGGCGCCAAGCTCCGCGCCCGTGGCGGCCGCACCGCACCCGGCACCGTCGCCACGGCCAGCGCGGTCGGCATGCGCTCCCTTGTGGACTACGAGTGGGAGGTGGCGCTCGGCGACGAGCCACTGTCCGAAAAGGAGCTGCGCGAGCTGGCCAAGCTCAAGACCCCGCTGGTGCGCCTGCGCGGCCGCTGGGTCGAGCTGGACGCCAAGCACCTGGCCGCCGGCCTCAAGCTCCTCAAGTCCGGCGGCGAGATGAGCGTGGGCGAGCTGCTCCACCTCGGACTGTCCATGGAGGACGACCCGGGCGCCCTCCCCATCCAGGCGGTCACCGCCGACGGCCCGCTGGGCGACCTGCTCGCCGGCGAGGCCGAACGCCACCTCGCCCCGGTCGACCCGCCCGCGGCGTTCGCCGGCACGCTGCGCCCGTACCAGAAGCGCGGCCTGGCCTGGCTCACGTTCCTCCAGTCCCTGGGCCTGGGCGGCATATTGGCGGACGACATGGGACTCGGCAAGACAATTCAGCTCATTGCGCTGATGGCGGGCGACGGGCCGGAGGTGGGGCCGACGTTGCTGGTCTGCCCCATGTCGCTGGTGGGGAACTGGGAGCGGGAGGCGGCGAAGTTCGCGCCCGGGCTGCGGGTGCACGTCCACCACGGGGCGGAGCGGGCGCGCGGCGCGGAGTTCGCGGCGGCGGTGCGGGATGCGGACGTCGTCGTCACCACGTACTCGGTGGCGGCCCGGGACGCCGAGGCGCTCGGCGAGATCGCGTGGCACCGGGTGGTCGTGGACGAGGCGCAGGCCATCAAGAACGCCGCCACCCGCCAGGCGGCCGCGGTCCGGGCACTGCCCGCGCGGCACCGGGTCGCGGTCACCGGTACGCCGGTGGAGAACCGCCTCGCCGACCTCTGGTCCATCATGGACTTCGCCAACCCGGGACTGCTCGGCGCGGCGGCCGCGTTCAAGAAGAGGTACGCCGAGCCGGTGGAGCGGCACGGCGACGAGGAGGCGGCGGCGCGGCTGCGGCGGATCACCGGGCCGTTCGTGCTGCGGCGGCTCAAGACCGACAAGACGATCATCTCCGACCTGCCCGACAAGCTGGAGATGGAGGTGCTCTGCAACCTGACGGGCGAGCAGGCCTCCCTGTACCAGGCGGTCGTGGACGACATGATCGCGAAGATCGAGCGGAGCGACGGCATCGAGCGGCGCGGCCTGGTCCTCGCCACGATGAGCAAGCTCAAGCAGGTGTGCAACCATCCCGCCCAGTTCCTGCACGACGACACGCGGCTGGCCGGGCGCTCGGGCAAGCTCGCCCGGCTGGAGGAGATCCTCGAGGAGGTGCTGGCGGCGGGGGAGCGGGCGCTGCTGTTCACCCAGTACGCGGAGTTCGGCGGCATGCTCCGCGCCCACCTCTCCGCCCGCTACGGACGCGAGGTGCTCTTCCTCCACGGTGGAGTGTCCAAGAAGGACCGGGACGCGATGGTGGCCCGTTTCCAGGGGAGGCCTGCCGACCCTGGACAGGACGGCTCGGGTCAGGGTCCGGGCGGGCCGCCGCTGTTCGTACTCTCGCTCAAGGCGGGCGGCACCGGCCTCACGCTCACCGCGGCCAACCACGTCGTCCACGTCGACCGGTGGTGGAACCCGGCCGTCGAGGACCAGGCGACCGACCGGGCGTTCCGGATCGGGCAGCGGCGGGCGGTGCAGGTGCGCAAGTTCGTCTGCGCGGGCACCGTCGAGGAGAAGATCGCCGGCATGATCCGCGACAAGCGGGGCCTGGCCGCGAAGATCGTGGGTACCGGCGAGCAGTGGCTCACCTCGCTCTCGACGGCGCAGCTGCGCGACCTGTTCGCGCTGGAGGCCGGGGCGGTGGTCGAATGACGCACCCCAACTTCCCGCAGTACGGCCGCACCCGCCAGGTGGAGGGCGGGCTCAAGGCGCGCAGCACCCGCGGCGCGATCGGCGAGTCGTGGTGGTCCCGCCGCTTCCTGGCGGTGCTGGAGTCCCTGGCCATCGGCAGCCGCCTGACCCGCGGCCGGGCGTACGCCCGCAAGGGCCAGGTGCTCTCGCTCACCGTGGCGCCCGGCGAGGTGACCGCGTCGGTGCAGGGCTCGCGCGAGACGCCGTACCAGGTGGCGATCGGCCTGGACCGCTTCACGGCGGCGGTGTGGGCGCGCGCCGAGGAGGCCCTGGCCGGCCAGGCCATCTACAGCGCCCGCCTGCTGGCCGGCGACGTACCGCCGGACCTGGAGCAGCTCTTCGCCGGCCTGGACGCGCCCCTGTTTCCCCAGGCGGTCGCCGACCTGCGGATGCGCTGTACCTGCCCGGACCACGCGGTGCCCTGCAAGCACCTGGCGGCGGCGTTCTACCTGCTGGCCGAGGAGTTCGACGCGGACCCGTTCCAGATCCTGCACTGGCGCGGCCGTTCCCGCGACGACCTGCTGTCCCGCCTGCGCCTCCTCCGCGGCGGCGGCCTCACCGGCGCGGCCGGCGCCGGCCTTGCGGACGCTGCCCTTGCGGGTGGCTTCGCTGCCGCGGGCGGCGGTGTTGTCGGTGGTGGTGGCGTTGCGGGTGCTGGCGGCGGTGCTGCCGCGGGTGGCACTGCTGGCGTCGGTGGCGTTGCGGATGCGGGCGGTGGCCTTGGGGACGACCTCGCTGCCGCGGGCGGCGGCGCTGCGGGTGGTGGCGGCGGCATTGCTGGCCGCGGTGGCGTTGCGGGCGCTGGCGGCGGTGCTGCTGGCGGTGGCGCTGCGGGTGGTGGTGGCGTTGCGGGTGCGCGCGGCGGTGCTGCTGCGGGTGGTGGCGGCGTTGCTGGCGGTGGTGCTGCCGCGGGTGGCGTTGCTGGCGGTGGCGCTGCGGGTGGTGGTGGCGTTGCGGGCGCGCGCGGCGGTGCTGCCGTGGGTGGCGTTGCCGGTGGCGTTGTGGGCGCTGCTGGCGGTGGCCGTGCGGGTGCGGCTCGCCGTGCGGAGGGTGCGGCTGGCCCGGGGCGCCGGCAGGCCCGGCCGCAGCCGCCCGCGCCGGTGGGTGCCGCCGCCGCGCTGGCCGATGTCGTGGAGACGCCGCTGGCGGAGTCGGTGGACCGCTTCTGGCTCCCGCCCCAGCCCCTGCCCGCGCGCCCGGCCACCCTCGACACCGAACCGGACCTGCTGCTGCGCCAGCTCCCGACGCCCGGCCCGCTACTGGGTGGCGCCGGCCTGGTGGCCCGGCTCCGCCCCGCCTACGAGGCCTTCGCCGAGTCGCCACCGCCGTAGCCCCTGCGAGCCAGAATTGGTGCTCTTGTCCCAAGATGCGCTGCCGCCTAGCGTCGCACCCGCAACTGGAGAGGGGTCGTCCCGGTGGAGAGTACCCGCCGGGACGGGAGCGGGATCCCCGGCGCGGGTTCTGTCGGGAGGCGAAGCGCCGGGGATCCCCCGCCCCGCCCCGAAACCCACACCCGGATGCCGGCGGTCCCGCTCGCTCTAGTCGCGGGACGACTGAGCCGTGATCGTTCAGCCACTCCTATGTAGATCTAGAACGCTTAGGGCGGATATAGAGCCCTAAACGTTCTAGATCTACATTCACGGCGCAGATGATCGACGAACCGTGGTCGTCTGCGGGATCGGGGTCTCGGGGCGGAGCGATACAGCGGTGGCCAGCGCGCTAGCGGTCAGGGCGTCGGCGGCCTCGACCACGACCGCCCGCCCGGTCTGCGGCGCGGGTAGGCCGGTCAGCGGCTCGACCAGCGCGGACCGCGACGTACCCAGCGCGCGCCCCGCCGGCAGCACCGCGGGCGAACCCCCACACCCCGCCGGCCGTCCCCTCACGGCCGCCGGCCGTCCCCTCACGGCTGCCGGCCACGCGCGCACAGCTGCGGGCCAGCCTCTCACGGCTGCCGGCCATCCCCTCGCGGCCGCTGCGCGCATGGCCGCGGGCCAGCCACCCGCGGCGGTGGGCGAGGCGCCGGTGGTGGCGAGCCAGCCACCCGTGGCGGGCCAGCCACTCGCGGCCGTGGGCCAGCCACTCGCGGCCGTGGGCCAGCCACTCGCGGCCGTGGGCCAGCCACTCGCGGCCGTGGGCCAGCCACTCGCGGCCGTGGGCCAGCCACTCGCGGCCGTGGGCCAGCCACCCGTGGCGGTGGGCGCGGTGCCGGCGGTGGCGGGCGAGCCACGCGTGGCGGTGGGCGAGGTGCCGGCGGTGGCGGGCGAGGCGCTGGCGGGCAGGGGCCAGCCGTCGGGGTGCGGCGAAGGCCGGGTTGGGCCGGCCGTGGCGACGTCACCGCCGACAGCGACCATGGCGCCCACGCCGTAGCGGGCGGCGACAAGTGCGGCGCAGCGGTCGGCGGTGCGGGCGGGGGCGGTGGCGTTCAGGTCGAGCACCACGTCGTGCGGGAGGGTGAGCCATCCGGCGTCAAGCTGGACGTCGCGCCAGGTGTGCCGCCGGGTTTCCAGCACGCCGACCGCCGACCCGCACGCCGGCAACCAAGCCGAGTCGCGCGCCGCCGGCCGCGCCGAGCCGCGCGGCGGCTGCCAGGCTGAGCGGCGCGGCGGCTGCGAGGCTGGGCCGCGCGCCGGTGGCCGAGCGCCGGACCTCAGCAGCGCGGTGCCCACCGTCGGGTCGACCGCGCCGTCCGTGAGCGCGGCCGCGTCCAGGGCGGCGCGGACCAGGTCGGCCAGGACGGGGCTCAGGTGCACCGGGCGGCCGGCGGCCAGGGTGACGCGGGGGAGCTCGCGGGTCAGGGCGGTGTTCGCGGCGGCGACCTCGCGGGACACCAACCGCCGGGCACGGCGGGCCACGGCCGGATCGGTCACCGCGACCACCACGGCCGGCAGCGGCGAGAAAGGCGGCCGCGGCGACGAGGGGAGGCACGGCGACGAGGAAGGGCGCGGCCACGGGAGGAGGCCCGGCCATGCGAGGAGGCGCGGCGACGAGGGGAGGCGCGGCGACGGGAGGAGGCGCGGCCGTGAAGGAGGGGGCGGCGACGAGCGAAGGCGCGGCCACCAGGGAAGGCGCGGCCGCGCGGGAAGGCGGGGCGACGGGAGCGAGCGCGCGGAAAGGCGGGGCGACGCGAGGAGGCGGGGCCGTGGGAGGAGGTGGGGGGACGGTGGCCGGCGGGCCGCGAAGGGCGGCAGGGGTGGGAGTGAGCGGGACACGAGGGTGAGCGTGGCGGTGGGGGCTGTGGAGCGGTTCGGGCGCGGCTGTGGGTGAGCTGTGACATTCTCACAGTCGGCGCACAGAAACGGCCCAGGCCGGGCACAGGCGCGCTCGCCAGCATAGGAGCGTGATCAGCGTGAACGCGAGGACGGCCGGGCCTGAGCTGCGCCGGCCGGACGGGGAGCCGGTGCGGGTGCTCGTCGTCGACGACGAGGCTACGCTCACCGACCTGCTGTCGATGGCCCTGCGCTACGAGGGGTGGCAGGTGCGCAGCGCCGGCAACGGCGTGACGGCGGTGCGGGTGGCGCGGGAGTTCGAGCCCGACGCCGTCGTACTCGACATCATGTTGCCCGACCTCGACGGCCTGGAGGTGCTGCGGCGGCTGCGTGGGGTGCGGCCCGACGTGCCTGTGCTGTTTCTGACCGCGCGGGACGCGGTCGAGGACCGGGTCGCCGGGCTGACCGCGGGCGGCGACGACTACGTGACCAAGCCGTTCAGCCTGGAGGAGGTGGTGGCCCGCCTGCGCGCGCTGATGCGCCGGGCCGGTGTGGGCACCACCCGGGACGACGCCGTGCTCGTGGTCGGCGACCTCAGCCTCGACGAGGACAGCCACGAGGTCCGGCGGGGCGGTGACCCGGTGTCGCTGACCGCGACCGAGTTCGAGCTGCTGCGGTACCTGATGCGCAACCCCCGCCGGGTGCTGAGCAAGGCGCAGATCCTCGACCGGGTGTGGAACTACGACTTCGGCGGGCAGGCGAACGTGGTCGAGCTGTACATCTCGTACCTGCGCAAGAAGATCGACGCTGGGCGCCCGCCGATGATCCATACCTTGCGCGGCGCCGGATATGTCCTCAAGCCAGCCGAATAGCCGGCCGAGCACCGAGCCGAGCACCCAGTCGAGCAGCCAGCTAGGCAGCCGGCCGAGCACCGAGCCGAAGAGCGGGCCGAACAGCCGGCTGGGTAGCTGGTCGCTGCGGGCGCGCCTGCTCGCCGCGGTCATCGCGCTGCTGGCCGTCGTCGGGCTGTTGATCGGCGCGGCGACCACGTTCGCGGTCCGCGCCTACCTCATCCAGCAGGTCGACGCCCAGGTACAGGAGGAGGCGCAGCACGACGCGTTCGCGCGGCAGGGGCCCGGGCCCAACGAACCGGGTGCCGTGCGACCCGGCCTGCCGCGCGGCACCGTCCGGGCCCTGGTCGGGCCGGGCGGCGACGTCGAGGGGGAGCGGGCCGACCCGTACGCGGACCGGGGTCGCAGCGTCCTCACCGCCGAGCAGGAGCGGGCGGTCGCCGAGGTACCGGTCGACGGCACGATCCGCACGACCGAGCTGCCCGGCCTGGGCGACTACCGGGCGGTCGCGGTCCAGACGCCCGAAGGCGCCTCGATCACCGCGTTCCCGCTGGACACCGTCAACGCCACCGTCCTGCGCCTGGTCGGCATCGAGGCGGCGGTGGTCGGCGCGGGCGTGCTCATCGCGGGCGGGGTCGGCGCGCTCATCATCGGCGGCGCGCTGCGGCCGCTGCGCCGGGTCGCGGCCACCGCCGGGCGGGTCGCCGAGCTGCCGCTGGACCGGGGTGAGGTGGCGCTCTCCGTGCGCGTTCCCGAGGCGGACACCGACCCGCGCACCGAGGTCGGCCAGGTGGGGGCGGCGCTCAACCGCATGCTGGGGCACGTCGCCGCCGCGCTCGCCGCGCGGCAGGCCAGCGAGACGCGGGTACGGCAGTTCGTCGCCGACGCCAGCCACGAGCTGCGTACGCCCCTGGCGGCGATCCGGGGCTACGCGGAGGTGACCCGCCGGGGCCGCGAGGAGGTACCGCCGGACGTGGCGCACGCGCTGCGCCGGGTGGAGTCGGAGTCGTCGCGGATGACCACGCTCGTCGACGACCTGCTGCTGCTCGCCCGCCTCGACTCCGGCCGTCCACTGGAGACGGAGCCGGTCGACCTGTCCCGGCTCCTCGTCGACGCGGTCGGCGACGCCCATGTCGCCGGTCCGGAGCACCGGTGGCGGCTCGACCTGCCCGAGGAGGCGGTCACCGTGCCGGGGGACGCGGCCCGGCTGCACCAGGTGTTCGCCAACCTGCTCGCCAACGCCCGTACCCACACGCCGCCGGGCACCGAGGTGACGGTGACGCTGCGCCCGGCGGCCGGCGGTGGCGCGGAGGTCGGCGTCCTGGACACCGGGCCGGGGATCGCGCCGGAGCTCCAGGCGGACGTCTTCGAACGGTTCGCGCGCGGCGACAGCTCCCGCTCCCGCGCCGCCGGCAGCACCGGCCTGGGGCTGGCGATCGTGGCGGCCGTGGTGGAGGCGCACCACGGGACGGTCGAGGTCTCCAGCGAGCCCGGCCGCACCGAGTTCACCGTCCGACTGCCCGGCCCGTAGCCGCGAAGCCAAGCACGCGACAAAAGCACACGCGACAAAAGCGAGAGCGGGCACGCGGCGAAAGCGCGAAGGCGGCCACGGCGGGAGAGGTTCACAGGGACGCCACAGGCACCGCAAAGGCCCACCGCACCCGGGTCGTCCACCGTGGACGTATGACAGTCACCGAGAAGAAAACAACATCGTGGCGGCGCCGGGTCGCCGCGGCATCCGTCGCGGCCGCCCTCTGCGTCGCGGGCGGTACCGGCGGCGGGATCCTCGCCACCCAGGTGTCCAGCGCGGCGCCGGTGACGACCACGACCGCGGTCGCCGCGCAGGCGGCCAGCACGGGGGCGACGCTCACCGCGGCCCAGGTCGCCGCGAACGTCACGCCCAGCGTGGTCACCGTCCTGGCCAGCACAGCCGGCGGCGGCGTGGAGGGCTCGGGTGTCGTGCTCTCCGCCGACGGCCTGATCCTCACCAACAACCACGTCGTCGAGTCGGCCAGTGGCGTGCGGGTGACGCTGTCGGACGGCCGTACCCTCGATGCCACCGTCGTCGGCACGGACGCCACCGCGGACCTGGCCGTGCTGCGGGCCTCCGGCACCGCGGACCTGACCCCGGCGACGCTCGGCTCCAGCGCGGACCTGCGGGTCGGCGACACGGTCCTCGCGTTCGGCAGCCCGCTCGGCCTGGAGGGCACGGTGACCGCCGGCATCGTGTCCGCTGTGGACAGAACCATCCAGGATGGAGACACCAACCTGAGCGGCCTCATCCAGACCGACGCGCCGGTCAACTCCGGCAGTTCCGGCGGCCCGCTGGTCGACTCCAGCGGCCGGGTGGTCGGCATCACGGTGGCGATCGCCACGACCGGTCAGGACAGCGGCAACATCGGCGTCGGCTTCGCGATCCCGGTGGACACGGCCGCGACCGTCGCCGCCCGGCTGGCGGCGTGACCGGCCCGGCTCAGATGGCGTCCACTGTGGAGAGAGCGAGGGCGCGGCGGCGGGCGGCCGGCACGACCAGCGGGCTGCCCGCCTCCGGGTCGGGGATGACCCGGCAGTCCAGGCCGAACACCTCGCGCACCAGCGCCGCGTCCACGATGTCGCCGGGCGCGCCCTCGGCGACGATGCGGCCGCCGCGCATGGCGATCAGGTGAGTGGCGTACCGGCAGGCCTGGTTGAGGTCGTGCAGCACCGCGACCAGCGTGCGCCCGCCGGTCTCCTGCAGGTCGGCGCAGAGGTCGAGCACCTCGACCTGGTGGGTGATGTCGAGGAACGTGGTGGGCTCGTCCAGCAGCAGGATGCCGGTCTCCTGGGCGAGCGCCATCGCCAGCCAGACCCGCTGCCGCTGGCCGCCGGAGAGCTCGTCGACCAGCCGGTCGGCGAGGTCGGTGACGCCGGTGGCGGCCATCGACTCGCGCACGACCCGCTCGTCCTCGCGCGACCACTGGCGCAGCAGCCGCTGGTGCGGGAAGCGGCCGCGGGCCACCAGGTCGGAGACCGTGATGCCGTCCGGCGCGATCGACGTCTGGGGGAGCAGGCCGAGGCGGCGGGCGACCTCTTTGGACGGGTACGACGTGATGGCCTTGCCGTCGAGGTGGACCGCGCCGGTGCGGGGGCGGAGCATGCGGGAGAGGGCGCGCAGGAGGGTCGACTTGCCGCACGCGTTGGGACCGACGATCACCGTGAACGAGTTGTCCGGGATCGTCACGCTCAGTCCCTCGGCGACGACCCGCTGGTCGTACGCGAGCGTGAGCCCCTCGCCGGCCAGTCGCGTCGGCACGAATACCACCCCCGGGTCCCACCAAGTTTGGTGAGCCTAACATAATCTCCGACCTGCCCTGTCGCGCACTGGACGCACCCCTTTGGGGGGTACGCCCCACGTTGCTAACGTCTCCGTCGGAGAGCGTGGGCTTGGGGGACGTGGGCGGTGAACGGCGGAGCGGTAAGCCTGAAAGCGCGGGCTCTCATCCTGGGCGGTGCCGACTTCTTCGGACTGCACCTGGCGCGACGGTTGGTGACCGAGGGTTACCACGTGGTGGTCGTCGACACCCTGACCCGCGGCCGCGACCGGGCGGAGGTGACGGCGCTCGGCGCCACGCCCGGCGTCGAGCTGATCGGCGGCGACCTCACCGACCCCGCCACCTGGGCGGCGCTGCGCCGCGGCTGGGCGCAGATCTACCTGCTGCCGCCCGCGCCGCTGCCGAAGGCGGTCGAGTCCGACCCGGTCCGGGCGGTACGCGGCCACGCCCTCGCCGCCCTCCACCTCATCGACTGGGCCGCCCCCGGCGACAAGGTCTTCTTCGCCTCCTCCGGCGAGGTGTACGCGGACGGGGTCGAGGACGGCGTCGTCCAGGTGCCCACCGAGGAGGCCGAGCCGGTGGTGGTCGGCGACCTGGCCCAACCGCGCTCGGCGTACGCCGCCAGCCGCCTCTTCGCCGAGGCCGCGCTGGTGCACGCCGCCCGCGCCGGCCGCAGCCGGGTCGTGGTCGGGCGCTTCTACGACCTGTACGGGCCGCGGATGGGCACCGACCAGCTGATCCCGCAGATGTGCGTGCGCGCCATCCGCGGCGAGGACCCGTTCCTGGTCAAGGGGCCGCACCGCAAGCGCGCGTTCTGCTACGTCGACGACGCGGTCGAGGCGACGCTGCGGCTGATGGAGGCGCCGGCCGCGGTCGGCGAGATCGTCCACATCGGAAACGACGAGGCCCAGACCGCGATCGGCGACCTGGCCCGCCGGGTGCTGCGGATCGCCGGCGTGGAGCCGCGGGTGGTGGCCGAGCCGGCCCCGCCCGGCTCGCCCGCCCGCCGCGCGCCCGACCTGGCCAAGCTGCGCCGGCTCACCGGGTTCGAGCCGTCGGTCGAGCTCGCCGACGGGCTGCGCCGCACGTTCTACTGGTACCGCCGGACCTGGGCCTCCTGACCGCGAGCGGGAGTGTCACGCGGGTGGTGGCCGTAAGGTTGGCGGTGTCGCGCACCTACCGCACATCGCGCTCCTAGGATTGTCCCCATGGACGCCGCGGAGCGGGTGCGGGCGCTGGTGGCGGCGCATATGCCTGGCTGTGAAGTGGTGTCGCTGACCCGGCTGGGCGCCGGCCTGGACAACGTGGCGTACGAGGTGAACGGCGACTTCATCGTCCGCTTCGGCAGCGGCGCGGACGCCGACCGGGAGGCGCGGCTGCTCACCGTCCTTGGCAACATCTCGCCCCTGCCCGTACCGGTGCCGCGCTTCACGGACGCCGGCTGCCTCGCGTACCGGAAGCTGCCGGGCGTCCCCCTCCTCGACGCCGCCGGTGTCGACGGCGTCCCGGTGGCGGCGGCCCTGGGTGGCCTGCTGGCCGCGCTGCACGCCGCGCCGGTCGACCGGATGGCGAAGCTGGTGGCGACCGACGACCTGCCGATGGACGAGTGGCGGCGCGAGGCCCGCGAGACGTACGCGTCGGTCTCCGCGCACATCCCGTCGGCGTACCGGCGGCGGGTCGAGGGGTTCCTGGAGACGCCGGCGCCCGAAGACCCCGACGTGCTCGCCTTCTCCCACAACGACCTGGGCATCGAGCACGTCCTCGTCGACCCGGCGACCGGCGCGGTCACCGGCGTCATCGACTGGTCCGACGCCGCGATCGTCGACCCGGCGTTCGACTTCGGCCTCATCCACCGCGACCTGGGGCCGGCCGCGCTGGACGCGGCGCTGGCCGGGTACGGCGCGGTGCCGGACGGCCTCCGCGCGCGGGCGGTCTTCTACGCCCGCTGCAACGTCTTCGAAGACCTGGCCTACGGCTTGGAGACCAGCCGCGAACGCTACGTCGCGAAGTCGCTGCGCGCGCTGGAGTGGCTGTTCGCCTAGCTCGCACGGGCGGGCGAGGGGGATCACAGCGAGGCCGCGCCGTTGGGGTCCTAGGCTTGGGCGCCATGCGGTTGGTACTCATCCGTCACGGTGAATCGGAGCACGGCCGGCGCGGGCTGGTCGCCGGGCCGCGCGGCTGCCCCGGGCTCACGCAGCGCGGCCGGGAGCAGGCGCGGGCGCTGCGGCGGCGGTTCGCGGACGAGGAGCTCACGGCCGACGTGCTGCTCTCCAGCGGTACGCCGCGGGCGCAGGAGACCGCGCGCATCCTCGCCCCGGCCGTGTACGCGCAGGAGGTCCTGGTCGACTGCGACCTGTGCGAACTGCACCCCGGCGACGGCGACGGGCTGCCGATCGCGGAGTTCGCGGCGCGGTACGGGTCGTTCGACGTGCAGGCCGAGCCCAACCGGGTCGTCGCGCCCGGCGGCGAGTGCTGGAACGACTTCGTCACCCGGGTCCGGCGCACCACCGACGCCCTGCCCCGGCGGTTTCCGGGGCGGCGGGTGGTGGCGGTGACCCACGGCGGGTTCATCTCGTGGGCGTTCCTGACCCGCTTCGACGTGCCGCGACCCGGGACCGGGGCGTACATCAACCCGTCGTACACGTCGATCACCGAGTGGGACTACACCGAGCCGAACGGCCCGTGGGTCCTCATGCGCTACAACGACGTCGCCCACCTGGAGTAGCTAGAACAGCGCTACCCCGTGCGTCGGGCACTCGGCGATGCTCGGCGCGGTCTGCGGCACGCAGTACGCGGGGAGCCCGACCAGCAGGTCCTTGCCGTACACGAGCACGACCGCGCCGGCGAACTCGTGCCGCTGCGCCGGCGCCCCGAACTGGGCGAGCGCCACCGCCTCCGACCGCGTACCCGGCGTCCGGGTGTCCAGCACCAGGAACGTGGCGTCGTGCGCCGCCGGGTCGTACCAGTCCACCTTGGACTCCCACCGGTACGCGGCCACCCGGTCGCCGGCCACCACCGGCCGCACCGCCACCCGGCCGCTGGTGAGCAGCGTGATGTTGTTGGCGTTCCAGTACTCGCCGAGCCCGTACCGCAGGCCGCGCGCGTCCAGCCACGCCGCGACGTCCTCGGCGTGCCCCGGGGTGCGGCGGGCGGCCGCGTGCCCGACCAGCTCCGCGACCAGGAGCAGGGCGACCACCGCGGCGACCGGGAGCGCGCGGGGGAGGGTGGCCAGGCGCGGGCCCCAGACCCGGCCGGCGAGCACCGCGCCGAGCGGCAGCACCGCCACCACCTGGCGGGCGGAGAGCAGGTCGGCCGGGAGGGCGGAGACCACGAACGCGCCGAGGTTGACCAGCACGCCGACCGCGACGAGCTCGGCCAGCCGGTCGCCGGGGCCGCGCCGGTCGCGCTCGCTGGGCGCCCCCGGCGGAAGGAGGGAGCCGGCCGCCCCCGGGCGCAGCGCCCGCGCGACGACCACGACCAGCGCGGCGGCCGCGGCGAGCAGCCCCACCAGGTGTACCGCGGACATCGCCGTGTCGAGCGGGCCGACACGGTCCGGCGGGTACGCCCCGTAGTTGACGGCCACCACCCGCACGCCCAGCCAGAGGTGCCCGCCCAGGCTGGAGAGCTCGGCCAGCTTCGCCTCGGCGGCGTGCGCCCCGAACCCGCCGGCCGCGCGCAGCAGCGTCAGCGCCACCTGGGCCAGCACGACCGAGCCCACGCCGGCCAGCACGAGTCGGGCGTCGAGGCCGCGCCACGAGCGTTCCCGCCAGGCCCGCCAGCCGCCCACCAGGATCAGCGGGAGCACGCCGATGTACATGACCAGGGGGTCGGCGATCTGCGCCCAGGCGAGCATCGCCGCGACCAGCACGGGCAGCCCGCGCCCCGGCCGGAACCGCTCCAGCACCAGCCACGTCGCCAGCAGCGGGATCGCGGTGCCGGTGTGGTCGGGGGAGGTGAGCAGCGTGATCGCGGCGTGGCCGAGCGGCGGTACCGCGACGATCGCGACCGCCACCGCGACCCGCGCCGCCGCCTCCCGCCCGGTGGCCCGCCCCTTCGCCGCCGCGGCGACCAGGAGCACCACCAGCGTGAACACCAGCGCGGCCGTGGCGTGCGTCGTGTCGCCGTGGAAGCCGTACACGAGCTCGACGAGCATGAACAGCAGCAGCTCGTTGGTGTAGAACGACACGTCGGTGACCGTCCACCCGCGCAGCAGCGGGTTGCCGTCGAGCATCTCGCGGGCCTGGAGGGCGTTGCTCGCACCGTCCGAGTTGACCCCGAGCTGGCGGGAGATCAGCAGGTAGGCCACGAAGAGCAGCGGTGCCGCCACCACGGCGAGCAGCCACGGCGAGCGATGTCGCGCTTGGACACTTTTCTGCGGTACGTCCACCCCTGCCCGTTCCACTGGAGGCACCGTACCGTACGGCGCGAATGAACCCTGCGGCGGAACCGTCCGTACCACTGGGTACTCGTCACCTGTGTGAGGGAGCCGTGCGTGAACGAGCCGACGGACCGCCACCAGCCCCGGCACGTCGACCGGCGTGACCAGGGCATGAGACGGCAGCGCCTGGTCACCCAGGCGGCGGCGGGCGGAGCCACCGCCCTCGCGCTGCTCTTCGGCTGGGCCTTCGCCCAGCCGACCCCGGCCCCGGCGGCGGAGCAGCCCGCCGCGCCCGCCAAGCAGCCGCCGGCGACGAAGAAGCCACCCGCGGCGAAGAAGCCGGCGGCCAAGCAACCGGCGGCGGAGACCGAAGACGAACCCGAGCTGAAGGCTCCGGAGGAGCCCCCGGTGGAGGAGCCACCCCAGGAGGAGGCGGCACCGCCGCCGGACACGCGGTCGGGCGGATCATGACATCGGTACGGGCGGCGCCACATCGCGCCGCCTTTCCCGCGCTCGGGACCACGGCGGTCCTGCTCGTCACCGACGGCACCGCGCTCGCCGAGGGGGAGCGGCTGCTGCGCGACTGGCTGGCCGAGGTCGACGCGGCGTACAGCCGGTTCCGGGACGACTCGGAGATCGTGCGGCTCGGCGTGTACGCGGGGCGGGCCGCACCGGTCAGCCCCCTGCTCGCCGGAGCGCTCCACGCCGCCCTGTGCGCCGCCGCGGCCACCGACGGCCTGGTCGACCCCACGGTCGGCCAAGCCATGGTCGACCTCGGGTACGACCGGGACTTCGATCTCCTCGCCCCGGACGGCGCGGCGCCCGCGCCCCGCCCGGCACCCGGCTACTGGAAGGTCCGGCTCGACGCCGAGGCGCGCCAGGTCGTCGTGCCCCGCGGCATCCGCCTCGACCTCGGCTCGACCGGCAAGGCGTACGCGGCGGACCGCGCGGCCGCCCAGGTCGCCGCGCTCGGCTGCGGGGCGCTCGTGTCGCTCGGCGGCGACCTCGCCACCGCCGGCCCGGCCCCGGAGGGCGGCTGGCTGGTCGGGATCGGCGACGACCACCGCGCGCCGGCGGCCGGCGACCCGGTCGTGACGGTCCGCTCCGGCGCGCTCGCCACCTCCAGCGTCACCCAGCGGGCGTGGCGGCGGGGCGGCCGGGCGGTGCACCACATCGTCGACCCGCGTACCGGAGACCTGCCGGCGCCCGTGTGGCGTACCGTCTCGGTCGCCGCGCGGACCTGTGTGGACGCGAACGCCGCGGCCACCGCGGCGATCGTCCGCGGCGAGGGCGCGGACGCCTGGCTCGACGGGGCCGGCCTGCCGGCCCGGCTGGTGGGTCACGACGGGCGGGTCGTGACCGTCGGGGGGTGGAGGTCTCATGCCTGACGTGTCGCTCTGGCACGTGGCGCGGGCCAGCGGCTTCGTGGCCACGCTGCTGTTCACCGCGACGGTGCTGCTCGGCATCCTCGGCCCGATGCGGGTCGGCACGCCGAGCTGGCCCCGCTTCACGCTCGCCGGGCTGCACCGCAACCTCTCGCTGCTGTCGCTGGCGCTGCTCGGGATCCACCTGGTCAGCGTCGCCGTCGACTCGTACGTGCCGATCACCTGGGCCGACCTGTTCGTCCCGTTCGTCTCCGCCTACCACCCGTTCTGGCTGGGGCTCGGCACGGTCTCGTTCGACATCTTCCTGGCGCTGCTGGCCACCAGCCTCCTGCGGCCCCGGATCAACCCGCGGATGTGGCGGCTGCTGCACTGGTCGGCGTACCTGTGCTGGCCGCTCGCGCTGGTGCACGGACTGGGGATCGGCACCGACGCCCTGTCGAGCTGGCCGCTCGGCCTGTCGGTGCTCTGCACCCTCGCCGTGCTGGCCGGCGTGGCCTGGCGGATCGCCGCCACCCTCGCGCGGCGGCGGGCACCGGACGCCGCGGCGCGCAAGACGACCACCATGGCGAGGCTCTCATGACGATCATGCTGGAACGCGGTGCCCGGCAGGGCGGCCAGGGCCGGCAGGGTGCGCTGCCCCGCCTGCTGGCCGGCGGCCGCAAGCTCGGCGAGCACCGGGCCACGTACGGGCAGATCCCGCTGCGCCGCTTCTCCGGCGAGGACGGGCGGCGCATGCTCGTCCGGGCGATCACCGACGCCGGGCTCCGCGGCCGCGGCGGCGCCGGCTTCCCGACCGGCCGCAAGATGGCGAACGTGGCCGCCGGCGCCAAGCGCCCGGTCGTCATCGCGAACGGCTGCGAGTCCGAACCGGCCAGCCGCAAGGACAAGATGCTGATGGCCTGCGCGCCGCACCTGGTGCTGGACGGCGCGGTGCTCGCCGCGCACGCCGTCGGCGCCGACCGGGTGTACCTCTGCGTCGAGCGCGGCACCAGCATCGCCGACCGGCTGGAGCGCGAGCTCGCCCAGCGCGACGACCCGGTGAAGTGGAAGCTGGTCCGCGTCCCCCGGCGGTACGTCTCCAGCGAGGAGTCGGCCCTCGTCCACCTCATCAACGACGGCGACGGCCGGCCGCTCGCCGCGCCGCCGCGCCCGTTCGAGAAGGGGGTCGGCGGCCGCCCCACCCTGGTCGACAACGTGGAGACGCTCGCCCACGTGGCGCTGATCGCCGCGTACGGGCCGGGCTGGTTCCGCGAGGTCGGCACCAGGAACGACCCGGGGTCCACATTGGTCACCGTCGGCGGCGCGGTGGCCCGCCCGAACGTGTACGAGATCGCGCCCGGCATGCGCCTCGGCGAGGTCCTCGACGCGGCCGGCGGCGCGGTGGAGCCGATCGGCGCGGTGCTCGTCGGCGGCTACTTCGGCACCTGGGTACCGATGCCGGACGGCTGGGGCCTCCCGCTCACCCACGACCGCACCGGCCCGCTCGGCACCAGCCTCGGCGCCGGTGGCATCGTCGCGCTGCCGGCCGAGTCGTGCGGCCTGGCCGAGACCGCGCGGGTGGTCCGCTACCTGGCCGAGGAGTCCGCGCAGCAGTGTGGCCCGTGCATGTTCGGCCTCCCGGCGATCGCCACCGACCTGGCCGCCGTCGCGTACGGCCGCTGCGACCCGGCCACCCGCCAGCGCCTCAGCCGCCGGATCGCACAGGTCACCCGCCGCGGCGCCTGCCGCCACCCGGACGGCGCGACCCGGCTCGCGACCAGCGCGCTCGCCGCCTTCGCCGGCGACCTGGAGACCCACATGGACGGCTGGACGTGTACCGGCGTCAGCCGCGACCCGATCCTCCCGCTGCCCGACCGCCGCCACCGCGACCGGGGCTGGAAATGAGCGCCCCCAACCCGGAGGGCCTCCGCCTCCAGGTCGACATGATCAAGTGCGTGGGGCACGCCTCCTGCCTCGAACTCCTGCCCGAACGCGTCTCCCTCGACGAGTGGGGCTACCCCGTCATCGAGACCGACCCGCTCCCGCAGCACCTGGTCGCCCACGCCCGCCGCGCGGTCGCCGCCTGCCCCACCCTCGCCCTGCGCCTCGACGGCAAGCTCGCCCGCGTCCGCTAGGGCCCGTCGCGCGGGGCCGGCGGCCCGGCTGCGCCCGCCAAGGTCCGGGCGGCCGTTCGTCAGTCGAGGGGCCACTCGTGCACGGGGGTGTTTTCGTGCATGAGCGGGATGTACCGCTGGAGCACCGCGCGGAGCGCGTCCGGGCGGGCCAGGTGGCGTTCGTCCTCCAGGGCGTGCAGGGTCTCGGCCTGCCAGGTCGCGCCGTTGCGGCCGGTCAGGCAGCGCCCCTCGACGATGGCCAGCAGGCGGTCGCGCTCGGCCGGGTCGACCTCCCACGCGTCCAGGCCCTCGCGGGCCAGGGGCAGCAGCCGCCGCAGCACGAGCTCGGTCACCGGCAGGTAGCCCAGCCCCGGCCAGAAGACGGTGGCCGTGATGCCGTGGCGGGCGCAGGCGTGGAAGTTCTCCTCGGCGGCGCTGAAGCTCATCTGCGACCACAGTGGACGGTCGGAGTCGGCCAGGGCGCGGACGAGCCCGAAGTAGAAGGCGCCGTTGGCCACCGTGTCGGCGACGGTCGGGCCGGCGGGGAGGACGCGGTTTTCCACGCGCAGGTGCGGGCGGCCGCGGACCACGTCGTACACCGGGCGGTTCCAGCGGTAGACCGTGCCGTTGTGCAGCCGCAGCTCGGTCAGCCGCGGGATGTCGCCGCGGGCCAGGACCTGCGCGGGATCGTCGTCGTCGCAGATCGGCAGGAGGGCGGGAAAGTACCGGACGTTCTCCTCGAAGAGGTCGAAGACCGAGGTGATCCACCGCTCGCCGAACCACACCCGCGGGCGTACCCCCTGGGCTCTTATCTCCTCCGGCCGGGTGTCGGTGGCCTGCTCGAACAGGGGGATGCGGGTCTCCCGCCACAGCTCCTTGCCGAACAGGAACGGCGAGTTGGCGCCGAGCGCGACCTGGACGCCGGCGACGCACTGTGCGGCGTTCCAGTACGCGGCGAACTGCCCCGGGCTCACCTGGAGGTGGAACTGGGTGCTGGTGCACGCCGCCTCCGGCGCCACGGTGTCGGCGGTGACGGCGAGCCGGTCGACGCCGTCGATGCGGATGTCGAGGTCTTCACCGCGGGCGGCGAAGATCTGCTCGTTGAGCAGCGCGTAGCGGGGGTTGGCGGAGAGCGACTCGATCGTGAGGTGCTCGCGGTCGAGCGTGGGCAGGATGCCGATCATCACCATGTGCGCGCCGACCGTGCGGGCCCGCTCCTCGGCGGCGTTGAGGCTGTCGCGGACCCGCCGCTCGAACGCGGCGGTGCCGTCGCCGGCCAGGCGGCGCGGTGCCACGTTGATCTCGACGTTGAACTGGCCGAGCTCGGTCTGGAAGTCGGGGTCGGCGATCGCGGCGAGCGCCTCGGCGTTGCGCATCGCCGGCTCGGCCCGGTCGTCGACGAGGTTGAGCTCGATCTCCAGGCCGGCCGTCGGCCGCTCGAACTCGAACCGGGACTCGCGCAGCATCTCCGCGAAGACGTCCAGGCACTGCCGCACCTTGCGCCGGTGCCGGGCCCGGTCCTCGCGGCTGAACTCGTGCCGCCCCACCTCCGTCCCCATCCGTCAACGGTGGCACGCGCGGCCGCCCCGGCGGAAGGGTACGGCCCGGTCACGACCCGGCGGTCAGGACCGCCTCGTCGACCGGGGTGATGAGGGTCGCACCCTCCGGGGCGGTCGGGGTGAGCCGGACGGAGCGGCCGCGGGCCAGGTCGTCCGGGGTACAGATGTAGCGCTCGGTCACCATGAACTCCCACCACGGGTCGCGCGCGCACACCCGCGGCCCCATCCGGTCGCCGTGCACCACCAGCGCGGTGAACGCCGGCCACGTCTCCTGCGTCACGTCCACGACCGCGGGGCGGCCGGCCGTGTACCGGTCCAGGGTGGCCATCACCTCGGGCATGTCCGGCACGTGCTCGGGGAGCTTGCGCAGGGCGGGGGCGCCGCTGCCCACGCCGAGCGCCCCGATCACCACGGCCGTGACCAGCCACTGCGCGGGTCGCCGGCCGAGCGAGGAGAGGAACGCACCGGGGCGCAGGGCGGCCGCTGCCACGCAGACCAGCGACAGCAGCAGCGGTATCGCCCGGGTGAACTGCCCGACGTAGGTGAAGCGGAGGTCGTCGACGGCGCGCGCGACGTACCCGGTGAACAGGATCGTGGCCAGCGCGGCGGCGCAGACGGCCGCGGTGAGGAAGCGGCGCGGCGGTCCGGCCGGAAGGCGGCGGGTGAGGAACGCGGCGCTGCCGAGGAACGCGGCCGCGGCCAGCGCACCCAGCGGGGGTGAGGACGCGTAGTAGCGCAGCACGTAGCGGGCGACGTCGGCGGCGGCCGGCGTGGCGCGCGCACCGTCGTACTCGAAGTACCGCAGCAGGTCGCCCGGCCAGTGCAGCAGCAGGTTGAGCGCGATCGGCAGCGCGAAGACGGCGAGCACCGCGACCGCCCCGGCCACCGCGACACCGGACTCCCGCCACGCCGGGCGGCCGGTCCAGAGCGAGGCGACCACCGCCGCGCCGGACAGGACCGGGGCGAAGAGCAGGAAGCTGACGTGGCCGTGGATCAGCAGCCCGGCGGCGAGGGCGAGCAGCGGCAGGTGGGCGACCCGGCCGGCGGCTACCGAGGCGGCGGCGGTGAGCAGGAGCAGGAAGGGCGCCACGTACAGGTTGGGCATCCACGCCGACGCGAGGATCGCGGGCTGCGTCGCGAAGTACAGGATCATGGCGGCGCCGCAGAGGGCGGTCGCGGCCCGCGACGCGGTCCAGCTGTGGACGACGCTCAGGACCAGCGCCAGGAGTACGGAGTTGAGGGCGAGCAGCGCGACCCACTGCCCGTTCCACGGGGTGGGTACGGCGCCGAGCAGGTCGTAGAGGAGCCACTCGCCGAAGGCCTGCACGTAGAAGAAGGCCGGCCCGGGGTGGTGGAAGCCGAGCCGCGAGTAGTTGCCGACCAGCAGGTCGAAGTGCTTGGCGTCGGCCGTGATGACCGAGTTGGCGGCGAAGTCGCCACGCTCGTAGACGACGCGGCCGAAGGTGACCGGGTTGCGCAGGAGCAGCAGCCCGAAGAGCGTGCCGGCCGCGACCGCGAACACGGCGGGATCGAGGCTGACCCGCCGTGTCGCGATGCGCTGCTCTGTCACGTATCCGCCCCGTCGTCTGATAGACCGGAGCGGATCGTACCGTGCGCTACCTCTGGTCGATGGGAACGTAGCTCCGCTCGGCGGCGCCGGTGTAGACCTGCCGGGGGCGGCCGATCTTGTTGGCCGGGTCGGCCATCATCTCGCGCCACTGGGCGATCCAGCCGGGCAGCCGGCCGAGCGCGAAGAGCACCGTGAACATCTTCGGCGGGAAGCCCATCGCCTTGTAGATGAGGCCGGTGTAGAAGTCGACGTTCGGGTAGAGCTTGCGGGAGACGAAGTAGTCGTCGGCGAGCGCGATCTCCTCCAGCTGCATCGCCAGGTCGAGCAGCTCGTCCGGCTGGTGCATGCGGTCGAGCACGTCGCGGGCGGCCTGCTTGACGATCGCGGCCCGCGGGTCGTAGTTCTTGTACACCCGGTGGCCGAAGCCCATCAGCTTGACGCCCGGCTCCTTGTCCTTGACCCGGCGCACGAACGACTTGACGTCGCTCCCGTCCGCCTTGATCCGGTCGAGCATCTCCAGCACGGCCTGGTTGGCCCCGCCGTGCAGCGGGCCGGAGAGCGCGTGCACGCCGGCGGAGACGGAGGCGAAGAGGTTGGCCTGGGCGGAGCCGACCAGCCGGACCGTGGAGGTGGAGCAGTTCTGCTCGTGGTCGGCGTGCAGGACGAAGAGCATGTCGAGCACCTTGGCGACGACCGGGTCCACCTCGTACGCCGTGGCCGGCACGGCGAACGTCATGCGCAGGAAGTTTTCCACGTAGCCGAGGGCGTTGTCCGGGTACATGAACGGCTGGCCGATCGACTTCTTGTACGCGTACGAGGCGATGGTCGGCACCTTGGCCAGCAGCCGGATCGTGGAGATCTCCACCTGGTCGGCGTCGAACGGGTCGAGGCTGTCCTGGTAGAACGTGGAGAGCGCGCTCACCGCCGAGGAGAGCACCGGCATCGGGTGGGCGTCGCGGGGGAAGCCGTCGAAGAAGCGCCGCAGGTCTTCGTGCAGCAACGTGTGCAGCCGTACCTTGTCGCTGAACGCGTCCAGCTGCTGCTTGGTCGGCAGCTCGCCGTAGATCAGCAGGTAGGACGTCTCCAGGAACGACGCGCGGTGGGCCAGCTCCTCGATCGGGTATCCCCGGTAGCGGAGGATGCCCGCGTCGCCATCGATGTAGGTAATAGCCGAGGTGGTGGAGGCGGTGTTGACGAAGCCCGGGTCGAATGTGACGTACCCGGTCTCCTTGAGGAGCTTGCCGACATCGATACCGGAGGCGCCCTCGACCGCCTCGTGCACCGGCATCGGCAGCTGTCCGCCGTGGTGCTCCAGCTTCACAACCGTCATGGGGTGCCTCGCTTCGCCCGCAGATTCTTCGTGAACGGCTTTACTCAACCGTAATCCCTCCGGGGTTGATAGACCTGATCGCAACTGGCGCTGAGGAATGCGTCACTAAGGCTTGTCCGATTCCTTCAAGACCCCTACCCAGCGGCCTCCTAGCGTGGTGGCCATGGCACCTCGAGTAGACGCGATCGGCCTGGTAGTGGCCGACATGAGCCGTTCCCTGTCCTTCTACCGCCGCCTCGGTATCCACTTTCCCGAGGGAGCCGAGTCCGAACCTCACGTGGAGGCCGCGCTGCCGGGCGGGCTGCGGCTGCTGCTGGACACGGAGCGGACGGTCCGTTCGTTCGATCCCGATTGGCAAGCGCCGGAGGGCGGCGGGCCGCGGGCCGCGCTCGCCTTCGCCTGCGACAGCCCGGCCGAGGTCGACAAGGTGTACGCCGACCTGGTGGCCGCCGGGTTCGAGGGGCACAAGGAGCCGTGGGACGCGTTCTGGGGCCAGCGGTACGCGATGGTCCACGACCCGGACGGGAACGGGGTGGACCTCTTCGCGAGGTTGTAGCCTCGCCGTGTGTACCAGGAGCGGCCCTCGCGGCTGCCCGGCGCTTTCGTCTGGCGGCGCACCGCCGAGCGGGAGCCGCGCGCCGGGCGGGTGCTGCCGGACGGCTGCATGGACCTGCTCTGGTGGCGCGGCGACCTGGTGGTGGCCGGCCCGGACACGGTGGCGTACGAGTCGCGGCTGGAGCCGGGCGAGACGATCGTCGGGCTCCGCTTCGCGCCCGGCGTGGCACCGGCCGCCCTCGGGGTACCCGCCGACGAGCTTCGGGACAGCCGGGTGCGGCTGGCCGCGCTCTGGCCCGCCCGCGCGGTCCGCGAGGCCGTCGACCGCGTCGCCGCCGCTCGCGGGCGCGTTCCCTCCGGCGCGGTCCTCGGGGACGCCGCCACCGCCCGCGCGGTTCGGGCGGGCGTCGCCGCCGCACCCGGGCGGGCGCTGGAGGAGATCGCCGCCGGGCGGCTGGCCGAGGTGGGCGGCCCCGACCGCGCGGTCACGGCGGTCGTACCGCTGCTGCGCGCCGGCGCCTCCGTGGCCGCCGTCGCCGGCGAGGTGGGGCTGAGCGAGCGGCAGCTGCACCGGCGGTCGCTGTCCGCGTTCGGGTACGGGCCGAAGACGCTCGCCCGCATCCTCCGGCTGGAACGCGCGCTGGCGCTGGCCCGTGCCGGCGCGCCGCTCGCCGCGGTGGCCGCGGAGTCCGGCTACGCCGACCAGGCGCACCTGTCCCGCGACGCCCGCGCGCTGGGTGGCGCGCCGGTGGGCACGCTGATCCGTCCCTGAGCGGCGACTCAGCGGGGTACGAGCCGGAGCGTCGCCCCGCGGGCCGTCGGCGTGACCATCGGGTCGACGTACTGCGGGCCGTAGCGGTGGTACTTGCCGCGGTACGCGTCGTCGAGCCGGGCGTTCACCCCCGGGTCGGCCTCGTCGACGAAGGTGACGTCCCGGTCGACGCCGCCGGCCTGGATGTGCCCCTCGTGGCGGGCGCGGGTGCCGCGGTACCAGTGCGAGCCGGCGCCCCGGAAGGACCGGACGTACAGGTCGTCGCCGTCCCGGACCACCCAGATGGTGGTCGGGGCGCGCAGCGTGCCGTCCCGGCGCCGGGGCGCGACGCGCAGCTCGTCCGCCTCCTCGATCGCGCTCAGCTCGTCGGTGTTCCAGCCGTTCATCGCGATGCTCCTTCCTCGTGTCTGCGCCGCGCGGGCGCGGCAGCACCTCGATCGCGGTGCGGTCGTACGCTCGATACCCGTCCGCGACCCGTTCCAGCGGCGCTCGGCCCGAAAACCGCGCCCGGCCCGCTGGACGAGAGCCCGGTGATGGGCCGTGATCGAAGCTCCCGTCAACTCGCTAGAACGACTTGACGGGAGCTTCGATCACGAGCGTGGGGAGGCCCGCTACACGAGGGCGGGCTGGCGCTTCGGGGTGGTGCCGGGGTCGGAGGGTGCCCGGGGGTCGAGCGGCTCGGGCTGGGCGAGCACGACCACGCCCCAGGAGGCGAGCAGGGCGGCGGCGAGGGCGGCCAGCGCGCCGGGGGTGCCGCCGACGAAGCGCTCGCCGAGCAGCACCATCCCGATGACCGCGGAGGCGATCGGGTTGGACAGGGTGACGGTGGCGAGCGGGGCGCCGAGGCCGGAGTTGCGGTAGGCCATCTGGGACAGGAGCAGGCCGCCGACCGCCATCACGCCGAGCACCAGCGCGATCGGGCTGAACATCGCGGTCGGGCCGGTTTCGCTGGTGCGCAGGGCGACGGTCTGGGTCAGGGCGGAGGCCACCGCGAACGCCACGCCGGACGCGACCGCGTTGAGCAGGCTGCGGACCACCAGCGGGCGGGAGAGGCGGGCGGCCGCCATCAGGACGGCGACCGTCGCGGTGGCGGCGATGGCCAGCGCCGTGGCGTCGCGCCCGTCCAGCGCCTCGGCGCCGGTCGCGGGGCTGATCAGCAGCAGGAGCACGACGAGGCCGGCGACCGTGTACCCGGCGCCGCGCCAGGCCCGGCCGGAGACCCGGCGGCGGGCGAGCGCCGCGCCCATCGGCAGCGCCAGCACGAGCGTGAGCACGCCGAGCGGCTGCACCAGCGAGAGCGGGCCGAAGGCGAGCGCGGCGACGTGCAGCGCCCCACCGGCCCCGTTGAGAGCCACCGCGAACCACCACCGCCCCCGGCGCAGCAGCGCCAGGACGGTAATGCGCACAGCGTCGGCGGCCAGTCGCTCCTGCACCACTGCCCCCGCCGCGTACGCCGCTGCTGACGCGATCGCGAAGATCACCGCCAGCGCCCACGCACCCATACCAACGATGATCGCTCGGAAAGCGTCGTCCGGCGTCCACCACCAGTTGGTTTGTGCGCTACGTCATGCGCGGTAGGGCGGGCGTCCCGCCTCCTCCTCAAGAGGGATGCGCGGCCCCGAAAACCCCAAGCGGCCCGAGCCCCAACCGGCCCGAACCCTCAGGCGGCGCGGTCTTCCATCTCCCAGACGTGGTCGAGCACGTGCCAGACGATCCGGCGGACCGCGTACCGGTCGGGCCACTTCGACTCCGCGCCGGCCCTGGTCGGCCTCCCCAGCCGCGCCAGCAGATCCGCCCGGAGGGCGCCCACCGCCGCCCCGTCGTCGAACGGCGGCTGCTTGTGCTTGATGCCGACCTGCCGCGCGTACGCCACCTCGGCGCCCACCACGTGGTCGAGCATCTTGTCCCGGTCGCGGCCGCCGCCGCGCGGACCCTTGCGCAGCTCGGCCGGGGACTTCGCGGCGACCTCGGCGAGCAGCTCCCAGGCCGCGGTCATCAGCTTGGCGGCGCGGGTCGCCTCGGCCGCCTTGACCGGCTCGCGGTCGCCCGCGGAGACCTTGCCGGGAACGCCGAACTCGGTGCCGCCGTCGCCGGGCAGCCGCTCCCGGACCTCGAACGTGTCGCCGATCGTCGCCGGGAAGCTCAGCCCCGCCTTCTGCGCCACCACCGCGTAGCGCGGGACGTAGTCGGCGAGGGCGGCGAGCGCCTGCTCCTCGGTGCGGGCCGAGCGGCACCACCCGGGCCAGTCGACCGCCCAGGCGAAGACCTTCTTCTGCCCGACCTCCACGTCGACGACCGTGGGTTTCCTCGCCATACACCTGAGCCTAGTGTGTCCCGCATGGAGCTGCTGCCCGCGCTGAGCGGCCATTTCGGAGATCCACCCGACGCGGTGCGGGTGGGTGAGCGGGCCATGTCCTGGGGCGACCTGGCCGGTGCCGCCGGCGCGTTCGCGGCGCGGATCGCGGGTGCTCCGGCCGTCGCGGTCACCGCCACCGCCTCGCTGGAGACCGTCGTGGCCGTGCTGGGCGGTCTGGTCGCCGGCGTCCCGGTCGTCCCCGTCCCGCCCGACTCGGGGCCGATGGAGCGTTCGCACATCCTCGGCGACGCGGGGGCCGAGCTGCTCGACGGCGTCGACCTGGACGCGCGCGGGTCGTACGCCGCCGAGGTGCCCGGCGACGCCACCGCGCTGATCCTCTACACCAGCGGGACGACGGGCGCGCCCAAGGGCGTACTGCTCAGCCGGGACGCCATCGCCGCCGGCCTGGACGGGCTCGCCGACGCCTGGGCCTGGACCGCCGGCGACACGCTGGTGCACGGCCTCCCGCTGTACCACGTGCACGGCCTCGTCCTCGGCGTGCTCGGCGCCCTGCGTACCGGTTCGCGGCTGGTGCACACGGTCCGGCCCCGCCCCGAGGCGTACGCGGCGGCCGGCGGCACGCTCTACTTCGGGGTGCCCACCGTCTGGCACCGCGTCGCCTCCGCACCCGCGGCGGCCCGCGCGCTCGCCCCGGCCCGGCTGCTCGTCTCCGGCAGCGCGGCGCTTCCGGTACCGGTCTTCGCGGCGCTGCGCGAGCTGACCGGGCACGAGCCGGTCGAGCGGTACGGCATGACCGAGACCCTGATCACCGTCGCCGCCCGCGCCGACGGGGAGCGGCGGCCGGGCGCGGTGGGGCGTCCGGTGGCCGGCGTGGAGACCCGCCTGGTCGGCGAGGACGGCGCGCCGGCGCCGCACGACGGCGAGACCGTGGGCGAGCTGCGGGTCCGCGGGAGCACGCTCTTCAGCGGGTACCTGAACCGGCCCGAGGCCACCGCCGCCGCGTACGCGGGGGACGGGTGGTTTCGCACCGGTGACGTGGCCACGATCGGCCCGGACGGCTGGCACCGCATCGTCGGCCGCTCCTCCACCGACCTGATCAAGAGCGGCGGGTACCGGATCGGGGCCGGCGAGGTCGAAAACGCGCTGCTCGCCCACCCCGCCGTACGGGAGGCCGCCGTGGTCGGGGCGCCCCACGACGACCTGGGGCAGGAGATCGTCGCGTACGTGGTGGCGGAGGGCGTCGGGGCGGACGAGCTGATCGGCTTCGTGGCCACCCAGCTCTCCGCGCACAAGCGCCCGCGCCAGGTCCGCTTCCTGCCCGAGCTGCCCCGCAACGGCATGGGCAAGGTGCAGAAGCAGCAGCTCCGCTAACCCTCGCGGCGGGTGCCCTCGTCGGCGTAGCGGAGCACCGCCCCCACGCCGTGCCGCAGGTCGGCGTCGTCCGGGCCGACCAGGACCAGGTCCGCCCCGCTGCCGGCGACCGCGCGGACCAGGGCGGCGTCGGCGCGCACCCGGACCGGCTCCTCGACGCCCATCTCCCGCAGCTGGGCCGGGTCCATGGCGAGCTGCGCCGCCTCCGGCCCGATCCAGAGCGCGTCGGTGGAGGACGGGTCGTCCACGATCAGCATGGCCTCGACCTGCTCCCGCTGCAGGGCGGTGACGACGGCGGCGAGCCCGTTGCCGAGCCCCTCCTGCGCGCCGAAGCGGTCCACCGCGTCCCGGGTACGCCGGTCGGCCACGTCCGCCACCGCGATCGTCGTCGCCTCGTCCAGCGGTTCCGGGTCGGCGCCGCCCGCCCGCGTACCGGCGTCGGTCACCACCGCCCGTTCCCGCCAGCGCTTGGGCAGCTGCTCGAAAAGCAGCTGCCGGGCCCGCACGTCCCCGGCCAGGACCAGCACGTCCGGCCCGGTCGCGTCGGCCAGCTCCGTGGCGGCGGCGGCCACGTCGCCCGTGTTGCGCTGCCAGGTGGTCTCCGCCTCCCGCTGGTACCGCGCCTGCGACCAGCCGCCGGGCTTGAGCTTGCGGATCGGGTACGACTCGTGGCCCCGTACGGTCTCGCTCCGCCGGACCCCGCCCGCGTCGAACTCCGACACCTCGCCGCCGGTCCGGTCGGCCACCACCCGTAGCCACTCGACCTCCTCGCCGCGCTGGGCGACCAGGGGCATGGTGTGCGGCAGGGGCCCGAAGCTGGCGAGGTCGGCGCGCGGGGGCGTGGGCAGCCGCTCGACGGTCACGTCGTCCGGCGCGGCCTCGGAGGCGAACATGGCCACGCCCCGCCGGTCCGGCTCGGCCGGCGCCCCGTCCAGCGCCCGGTCCATGGCGACCAGCACGCCGGCGGCGGCGCCCTGCGCGGCGAGGCTCTCCCGCAGCCCGCGCCAGCGCAGGTCCAGTGCCCGCGCCGCGTCCTCGGTGTCCGGGGTGGCGTCCAGGTAGGCCGACGCCCACGGGCCCGGGTGGGCGTACAGCGACCGCAGGAATGAGAGATCCATGGCGAAAGCCATACCCCGTGACAGCGCATTCACTCACCCGCCGCCCCCTCGTGGGAATGCGCCATTGTCGATACGCTGAGTGCTTGCCTGATAAACAATGGGTAGGACTGTCATGACCTGGGACCGGGAGCTCTTCCCCGAGCCCGTGGCGCACCGGCCGGGCCCGATCATCAACGGACACGTGGTCAAGCTGGAGGGCGGCTACTCGCGCGAGGTCAAGGTGGGGCAGCCGATCCTGGTCGCGGTGCTCGCCGCCGCCGGTGTGGTCCGCCTTGTCGTCTCGGTGCTGCGGGCCGGCTCGGGGGGCGGCGGGCGCAAGTGGAAAGAGCTCAAGAAGGGCCCCGAGTACCTCGTCACCCCGCTGCGGATCCGGGCCACGGACGGCGTCCTGTGCGAGATGGAGATCCACGGCCACCTGCCACAGAGCGCGCTCGAGCCGCGGGACCACGTGCAGGTGACGGTACGCCGCCAGAAGGACCCGGACCTCGCACCGCGGGTCGAAAAGATCGTCAACCTCACGACCGCCCAGCTCCTCACCCCGCACCCGCCGAACCTCTGGTCACACCTGGGCCCGGCGCTGCTGACCCAGGCGGTCCTGGGCGTACTGGTCTTCGGCACGGTCGCCGCCTGCACGCTGCTCGCCTGACCCGTTTCGCCGCCGGGCCGGGCGTGGGGTCAGGCGGCCGCCCGGAGGACCATGTGCGACGGGTAGGCGGTGACCGGCGGGACGCGCGAGCCGGACAGGACGGCGCCGGCCGCGCCCGCGGCGATCTGCTCGACCGGGTGGGGTGCATGCACCCGCTTGAGGTGAGAACGCTCCCAGGGATGTGATGCCCGGGTGAGACAGGAGCACCCGTGAACGTCGTAGCCGCCCGCAACGGGGTCGCCGCGACCTTCGGCCTCAACGGGCTGGCGGTCGCGTCGTGGTTCGCCCGCGTACCGGCCGCCCGGGACGCGCTCGGCCTCACCGCGGGCGAGCTCGGCCTGCTGATGCTCTCCCTCTCCGCCGGGGCGGTGCTCGCGCTGCCGGTGGCCGGGCTGGTCGCGCACCGGCTCGGCGCCGCCCGTACCGTCGCCACCGCCGCCCTCGCCATGGCCGCCGGCCTCGTCCTGGCCGGCAGGGCCGCGGGCGCCTGGGGTTGGGCCCCGGCCGTGGGCGTGGGGCTCTTCGCGATCGGGTTCGGCGCGGGCAGCTGCGAGGTCGCGATGAACGTCGAGGCGGCCGCCGTCGAGCGCCGGCTGGGACGCACGATCATGCCGCGCTTCCACGCCGCCTGGAGCCTGGGTACCGTCGCCGGGGCCGGCCTCGGCGCGGCCGCCGCCCGCCTCGGGGTGCCGATCGCCGCGCACCTGGCGGTCATCGCGGCGATCGTGGGCGGGGGCACGCTGATGGCGGTCCGCTCGTTCCTGCCGGACGAGCGGGCGGCGGCCGGGGGCGCCGGCAAGGGCGGCGGGCTGCTCGCCGCCTGGCGCGAGCCGCGCACCGTCCTCATCGGACTGCTGGTGCTGGTGATGGCGTTCACCGAGGGTACGGCGAACGACTGGCTCGCGGTCGCCTTCGTGGACGGGCACGGGGTGGGCGAGGCGGCCGGCGCGGCGAGCTTCGGCGTGTTCGTGGCGGCGATGACCGTGGGGCGTACGGCGGGCACGGTCGCGCTGGACCGGTGGGGCCGGCCGAAGGTGCTCTGGGCGACGATGGCGCTCGCGGCGGCGGGCGCCGCGGTCACCGTGTACGCCGACTCGCTCCCGCTCGCGCTGGCCGGCGTGGCGCTCTGGGGCGTGGGCGCCTGCCTCGGCTTCCCGGTCGGGATGAGCGCCGCCGCCGACGAGGAGAGCCGGGCGCCGGACCGGGTGAGCGTGGTGGCGGTGATCGGGTACACCTCGTTCCTGGCCGGCCCGCCCCTGGTCGGGCTGCTCGGCGACCGGGTGGGCGTGCTCCGGGCGCTGCTCGTCGTACCGCTGCTGATCGTCCCCGCCCTCGCCCTCGTACCGGCGCTGCGCCCACCACGGGTCGCCACCCCGGCCGGCCACACCGAGCCCGCCCGGTCACCGACCGCGATCTGACGACGCGGACGCCACCACCTGGCGGTACAGCTCCAGGTAGCGAGCCGCCATCACCGCCGGCGTGAAGCGGGCCGCCGCCTCGCGCATCGACTCGGCCGGGTCGAGCTTGGCGGCCGCCTCCAGCAGGTCGGGCAGCTCCTCCTCGTCTTCGGTGAGGAAGCCGGTGCGGCCGTGGTCGACCAGCTCGGGCAGGCAGCCCTTGGCCAGGCCCACCACCGGGGTACCCAGCGCGAGCGCCTCGACCACGAACGTGCCGCCCGGCTCCGACCAGCGCAGCGGGGCGAGCACCGCCCGCGCGCCGGCCACGAGGTCGTCCCGGGCCGGCGGGCGTACCGTGCCGAGCCAGCGCACCCGCCAACCGTCCACATAGGGCTCGACCCGCTCCCGGAAGTACGCCACGTCCGGATTGTCCGAAGTGGAGACCGCGGCCAGGTCCGCCGGCGAGTGGTACGGCCCCACCGGCCCGGCCAGCACCAGGTCGAACCCGTACCGGTGGGCCAGCCGCACCCCGAGGTCCTGCCCCTTGCCGGGCGTGATCCGGCCGAGGATCACCACGTGGCCGCCCTTCTCCGGCGGGCGCCGCTGGTCCGCGCCCTCGGCGAGCGGGGTGGCCAGGTGCACGTGGCCGACCGCGTGGGCACGCAGCGCCTCGGGCGCGCGGGCCACCTGGTCCGCGGAGACGCCGTTGACCCAGACCCGGCCGCCGCCGTCGAACGTGCCGTACAGCTCGGGATGCTTGAGCAGGTCCCAGTGGAGCGTGTGCAGCACCGGCGGGTCGTCCGGGCCGAGCGCGGCCAGCGTGGCCAGGCCGGCCGCCTCCACGTGGTCGTGCACGAGGTCGATGTCGGACCGCTCGCGCACCGCCCGGACGACCGCGTGCTGGTGCGCCGGCACGACGCCGTTCACCTGGTTGTACGGGCGCTGCAGCTGCCGGAACTGCCCCTCCGGGAAGACCGACACCAGCTCCTCCACCGCCAGCGTCGAGGTGCCCACGCTGGCGAGCACCACCTCGACGCCGAGCTCGCGCAGCGGGGGTACGAGCGTGGCGACGATGTTCTCGATGCCGCCGTAGCCGTCCGGCGGCACCGGCAGCCACGGGCCCGCGTTCATCAGCACCTTCATGAGACGACCGTCATCGCCGAGCGGAGCCGCGCCAGTGGTGGGCGCTCGCGCACCGAGACGTCGTGCACGACGACCTCGCGGCCGAGGCCGGGCAGCGCGTCCTCGCCGCCCCGGCGGAACTGGGTGAGCGCGTCCGCCGCCGGTTCGGGCGTCGGCACGATGCCGGCGCGGTAGAGGCGGGACCAGGCGGTGTAGAGGATCTGCGCGGCCATCCGCCCCAGCGCCTCGGTGCTCTGGTGCCGGTGGTGCCGCTCGCCGAGGTCGACCTGGGCCAGCGCGTCGAGCCCCACGGAGTCCAGCAGGTCGATGAGCATCGCCAGCTCCACGCCGTACCCGGAGACGAAGGGGAGCTGTTCCAGCACGTCCCGGCGGCCCGCGTACTCGCCGGCCAGCGGCTGCACGAAGCCGGACAGCTCGGGCCAGCAGAGGTTGAGCAGCGGGCGGGCCATGATCTCGGTGACCCGGCCGCCGCCGTCGCGTTCGGTGTCGGCCAGGGACTCCAGCGGCCGGTGGTAGAAGCCCTTGACGTACACGACGCTCGGGTCGGTGAGCAGCGGTCCGAGCAGTCCGGTCACGAAGTGCGGGCGGAACTCGCGCAGGTCGGCGTCGACGAACGCCACGATGTCGCCGCGCGCCGCCGCGAGGCCGGCCCAGAGCGCGTCGCCCTTTCCCTCCAGCCGGGGCAGGCCCCGGGTCATCTGGTCCTGGTCGACCACCCGCGCGCCGGCCTCGCCCGCGACGCGCGCGGTCTCGTCGACGGAGCGGGAGTCGACGACGATGACCTCGTCGACGAGCGGCACGCGCTCGACGAGGTGCCGGCGGATCGTCCGTACGATCGCGCCGACCGTGTCCTGCTCGTCGCGGGCGGGCAGCACGACGGAGACCGTGCTGGATCTCTTGGCCCGGACCAGATCGCGCGGTTTCCACTGGCTGGCGGTGCTGGTCCGGTACGCGGACCAGGCCTCCACGACAGGGCTCACCGAAAGCGGATGCCACATGGCGCGTGGTTTCCCAAAGATCGGGTATCCAACCGCCGCCAGCATGGGCCGGCATCGCGGCGAGGATCGGCGTTGGGAGCGGTATCGGATGGGTGGCAGGTGCGCGGTCGCGATGATCGGCGCGGGCAACGTCGCCCGGCGGCACGCGGGCGTGCTGGCCGGGTTTGCGGACGTGCGGCTGGTGGGTGTCACCGACGTGGTGCCCGACGCGGCCGGCGCCCTCGCCGCGGAGCACGGCGCGCTCGCGTACCCCGACGTGGCCGCGCTCGTCGACGCCCAGCCGGACGCGGTGTACGTGTGCGTCCCGCCGTTCGCGCACGGCCCGGCCGAGGAGGCGGTGCTCGCGGCGGGACTGCCGATGTTCGTGGAGAAGCCCCTGGCGATCGACCTCGCCACCGCCGAACGGATCGCCCCGCTCGCCGAGCGCGTGGTCACCGCCGTGGGGCTGCACTGGCGGTACCTGGCGGTGGTCGAGCGGGCCCGCGACCTGCTCGCCGGCCGCCCGGTGCGGCTGGTCAACGCCGCCTGGCTGGACAAGGTGCCGCCGGTCGACTGGTGGGTGCGGCGGGAGTCCTCCGGCGGCCCGGTGATCGAGCAGGCCCCGCACGTCCTCGACGTGATGCGGCTGCTCGGCGGCGAGGTCGCCCAGGTACACGCGGCCGGTGGCGGGCGCCCGCCGGTGGCGGGCGCCGACGTCGACGCGGCCACCGCGGCCATGGTGCGGTTCGAGAGCGGCGTCCCCGGCACGCTCACCACGACCTGCGCGCTGGGCTGGAAGCACCGGGCGGCGGTCGAGGTGATCGCGGACGGCCTCGCCGTCTCGGTCGGCGAGGAGGCCCTGCTGGTACGGGACGAAGCGGGCGAACACCGCTACGCCGGTGACCCGGTCGCGGCGCGGGTGGCGGTGGACCGGGCGTTCGTCGACGCGGTGCAGGGGGTGGCCGACGACGTGCGGGTGCCGTACGGGGAGGCGCTGCGCACCCACCGCCTCGCCGCGGCGGTCGCCCGCTCGGCCGCGACCGCGGAGCCGGTCGGTGTCTGAGCGCGCGATCGTGGTCACCGCGCCGGGGAGCGTGGAGATCCGCGAGGAGCAGTCACCGCCCGCGCGTGCGGGGACGTTCCGGGTCGAAACGCTCTACAGTGGAGTGTCGGCGGGCACCGAGCTGAGCTACGTCAAGGGGACCAACCCGCTGCTCCGCGCCCGCCTCGACCCGGAGCTCGGCCTCTTCGTCGACGGCGAGCCGGCGCAGGCGTACCCGGTGACCCGGCTCGGCTACATGGAGGTCGGCCGGGTCACCGAGTCGGCCACGCCGGCGGTGGCGCGGGGCACGCTCGTCGCGATGGCGTACGGGCACCGCACCGGCCACCTCGCCGACCCGCTCGTGGACCGGTTCGTGCCGCTGCCGCCCGATCTCGACCCGCTGCTCGGCGTCTACGTGGCGCACGCCGGCCCGATCTGCGCCAACGGGCTGCTGCACGCCGCGGCGGACGCCTTCGGTCCGGCGGTGCGCGACCTCGGCGACGGGGTGCGGGGACGGCGTGTCGCCGTGGTCGGCGCCGGCATGATCGGGCTGCTGACCGCGGCGTTCGCGCTCCGGCACGGCGCCGAGTCGGTACTCGTACTCGATGCGACGTCGCGGCGCCGGGCCGTCGCTGCGGCCCTCGGGTGCGCGGTGCTCGACCCGGCGGACGGCGACCCGGCGGTCGCGGTCAAGAGCCGGTGGCGCCGCGGGCCGGGCGACCGGGGCGCGGACGTGGTCTTCCAGTGCCGGGGGCAGCCGGCGGCGCTGCACCTGGCGCTGCGCCTGCTGCGGCCCCAGGGGACGGTCGTCGACCTGGCGTTCTACCAGGGCGGGGCGGGCGACATGCGGCTGGGGGAGGAGTTTCACCACAACGGGCTTTCGGTGCGCTGCGCGCAGATCGGACGGGTGCCGCGCGGGCTGGCCGCCGCCTGGGACCGGGAGCGGCTCTCCGCCGAGACGGTATCGATGGTGCGCGAGTGCGGCGAGGGGATCCGGCGGCACGTGGTGACCGCGGTGGTCCCCTTCGACAAGGGTCCTGAGCTGCTGCGCGACCTCGCATCGCGGGCACGGCAGGAGGTGGCGACGATCTTGGAATGCTGAATAGTACCGTTGCCCACCATGGGTGTGTCGCAGCGGTTGAAAAGCAGGATGCAGCGCTTCCTCCAGCGCCCGGGTACCACGGTCGACCTCGGCCCGCTGGAAAAGCTGCTCCCCAAGATCGGTAGTCGTGCGGAGGAGCTGGCCGACCTCAGCGACTCCGAGCTGACCGAGGCGGCCGCCGAGGCCACCGACTACGTGGACATCTGCGCGTTCGGGCGGGAGGCGGCCCGGCGCGGGCTCGACCAGACGCCGTACGACGTGCAGCTGCTCGGCGCGATGGCGCTGCTCTCCGGCAAGGTCGCCGAGATGGCCACCGGTGAGGGCAAGACGCTGACCGCCGCGATCGCCGCGTACGGACACGTGCGCCGCGGCAAGGGCCCGGTCCACGTGCTCACCGTCAACGACTACCTCGCCCGCCGCGACGCGCTCTGGATGGCGCCGGTGTACCGGCTGCTCGGCCTCACCGTCGGCTGGGTCACCGAGGCGTCCAGCCACGACCAGCGCCGCGCCGCGTACGGCAACGACGTCACCTACGTCTCGGTCAGCGAGGCCGGCTTCGACTACCTGCGCGACCAGCTCGTCACCGACATCGACGACCGGGTGCAGCGCGACCTGGCCTGCTGCATCGTCGACGAGGCCGACTCGATCCTGATCGACGAGGCCCGCGTGCCGATGGTGCTGGCCGGCACCGTTCCCGGCGAGCAGGACCCGGTGCACCAGGCGGCCGCCCTGGTCAAGGGCCTGGTCAACAAGCGGCACTACGAGATCGCCGACGACGGGCGCTCGGTCGCGCTCACCGACAAGGGGCTCCAGGCCGTCGAGGCCAAGCTGGGCGGCATCGACCTGTACGCGGACGAGAACGTCGAGCAGCTCTCCGCCGTCAACGTCGCCCTGCACGCCGAGGCGCTGCTGCACCGCGACGTCGACTACATCGTCCGCAACGGCGCGGTCGAGCTCGTCGACGAGATGCGCGGCCGGGTGGCCCAGCGCCGCCGCTGGCCGGATGGGCTCCAGGCGGCCGTCGAGGCCAAGGAGGGGCTCAACGCCACCGCCGAGGGCGAGGTGCTCGACACGATCACCGTCCAGGCGTACATCGCGCTCTACAAGACGCTCTGCGGCATGACCGCCACCGCGGTGCTGGTCGGCAACGAGCTGCGCGAGTTCTTCAAGCTCGAGGTGGCGGTCATCCCGCCCAACACGCCCTGCGTCCGGGTGGACGACCCGGACCGCATCTACGCCACCCGGGCCGAGAAGGAGGAGGCGCTGATCGAGGAGATCCGCCTCACCCACGAGGTGGGACGCCCGGTGCTCGTCGGCACCCTCGACGTCAAGGAGTCCGAGCAGCTCGCCGCCGGCCTCACCGCCGCCGGCATCCCCTGCGTCGTGCTCAACGCCAAGAACGACGAGGAGGAGGCGGCGATCATCGCCGAGGCCGGCACGTACGGCGCGGTGACCGTCTCCACCCAGATGGCCGGCCGCGGCGTCGACATCCGCCTCGGCGGCAGCGACCAGGCCGACTACGACCGGGTCGCCGAGCTGGGCGGCCTGTACATCATCGGCTCCGGCCGCCACGACAGCCGCCGGGTGGACGACCAGCTCCGCGGCCGCTCCGGCCGGCAGGGCGACCCCGGGCACTCGGTCTTCTTCGTCAGCATCGAGGACGAGCTGGTCGTACGGCACGCGCCCGAGCTCATCCCCGCCTCGCCCAAGATGCACGCCGACGGCCTGGTGGTGGACGACCAGGTCACGTACGCGGTCGAGCACGCCCAGCGGGTCGCCGAGGGCGTCAATCACGAGATCCACCGCAACACCTGGCGGTACAGCGTGGTGATCGAGCAGCAGCGCATCGCGCTCGCCGAGCGGCGCGAGCGGCTCCTCACCACCGACGTCGCCGCCGATCTGCTGCGCGACCGCTTCCCGGACGAGACCGAGGAGATCGACGACGAGCTGCTGTCCCGGGTGGCCCGCTCGATCGCCCTCTTCCACCTCGACCGGCTCTGGGCCGAGCACCTGGCCGAGCTCAACGAGGTCCGCGAGGGCGTACACCTGCGCGCGCTGGGGCGGCTCGACCCGCTGGACGAGTTCCACCGCTCGGCGGTGCCCGCGTTCAACGACCTCTTCCCGAAGATCGAGCAGCGGACGCTGGAGACCTTCGAGACGATCGAGGTGACCGAGGACTGGGAGCCGGCGCGCTCGGAGATGGTCCGCCCCTCGGCCACCTGGACCTACCTGGTGCACGACAACCCGTTCGGCTCCGAGCTCGACCGCCTGATCTCCGCCGTGGGCCGCCGCCTGACCTCCCGCTGACCACAGCTCCCACCCACCCGCCGCCTTCGGCGCGAGCGTCGCTCGTGCTGCTCCGCACGGCGCGCGCCCGTCGTGGGCGGCCTGACGCCCAAAACCGGTCGCCGCGGGGCGATCGTGGTATCCCGGTGCCCCTCCGAGGGCACCTGGATACCACGATCTCAACGACCGCCCGGCCCGGCGGGGCCGGTCGACGGGCGGCGGGCGAGGGCGGGGGCGGGGTTGGCTGGTTGTGATCTTCCCGTTCGCGGGAGGATCGGTCCATGAGCGAGCACTTCAACGTCGTGGTGCTGGGTGCCGGGCCGGGTGGGTACACCGCCGCGGTCCGGGCCACCCAGCTCGGCCTGTCCACCGCCGTCGTCGAGGAGAGGTACTGGGGTGGGGTGTGCCTCAACGTCGGCTGCATCCCGTCGAAGGCGCTGCTGCGCAACGCGGAGCTGGCGCACATCTTCACCCAGGAAGCCAAGACGTTCGGCATCCAGGGCGGGGTCACCTTCGACTACGGCGCCGCGTACCAGCGCAGCCGCAAGGTCGCCGACGGCCGGGTCAAGGGCGTCCACTACCTGATGAAGAAGAACAAGATCAGGCAGTACGACGGCCGTGGCGAGTTCGTCGACGCGCACACCTTGCGGGTGGGTGACGAGACGGTCACCTTCGACCACTGCGTCATCGCGGCCGGCGCCACCACGCGGCTGCTCCCCGGCACCTCGCTGTCGTCGCGGGTGGTGACCTACGAGGAGCAGATCCTCTCCGACGAGCTGCCGAGGAGCATCGTGATCGCCGGGGCCGGCGCGATCGGCGTCGAGTTCGCGTACGTGCTGCGCAACTACGGCGTCCAGGTCACGATCGTGGAGTTCCTCGACCGCCTCGTGCCGCTGGAGGACGAGGAGGTCTCCGCCGAGCTCGCCAAGCGCTACCGCCGCCTCGGCGTCGACGTGCTCACCTCGACCCGGGTGGAGTCGATCGAGGAGTCGGACGGCGGCGTGCGGGTCACCGTCTCGCGCGACGGGCAGCGGCAGGTGCTCGAAGCCGACAAGGTGCTCCAGGCGATCGGCTTCCAGCCCCGCGTCGAGGGCTACGGCCTGGAGAACACCGGTGTACGCCTCACCGAGCGCGGTGCCATCGACGTCGACGGCCGCTGCCGCACCAGCGTCCCGCACATCTACGCGATCGGCGACGTGACCGCCAAGCTGATGCTGGCCCACGCCGCCGAGTCGATGGGGATCGTGGCGGCCGAGACCATCGCCGGCGCGGAGACGATGGAGCTCGACTACGTGATGATCCCGCGCGCCACGTACTGCCAGCCGCAGATCGCCAGCTTCGGCTGGACCGAGGCGCAGGCGCGGGAGAAGGGCTTCGACGTCCGCGTCGCCAAGTTCCCCTTCACCGCGAACGGCAAGTCGAACGGCCTCGGCGACACGGTCGGCTTCGTGAAGGTGCTCAGCGACGCCCGGTACGGTGAGCTGCTCGGCGCACACCTGATCGGGCCGGACGTGACGGAGCTGCTGCCCGAGCTGACGCTGGCCCAGCAGTGGGACCTGACGGTGCACGAGGTCGCCCGCAACGTACACGCGCACCCGACCCTGGGCGAGGCGGTCAAGGAAGCCATCCACGGCCTGGCCGGCCACATGATCAATATGTGACGGCCGGCCCCGTCGATGGGCACCCCTCCCAGGACAGGGCGGCGCCGGCCGCGTAGCGGGCGTGCCGGCGCGCGTCGGCACGTTCGCCCAGCCTGGCCGACGGTCCCGGCAGGCCGTCGTCGGGCATGTGGTCGGCGTTCACGAAGACGCCGCCCGGCCGCAGGGCCGCGCGGATCTCGCCGTAGAGCTCCGCCAGGCGCTCCGGGGCCAGCCAATGCAGCGCCGTCGCGGTCAGCACCGCGTCGAAGTCGCGGTGAGGCAGCGACGCCAGCCAGTCCCGGGTACGCAGGTCGGCCGTCACCACCGCCGCCCCGGCACCCAGCGAGCCAGTCGCGATGTGGCGGAGCACCGGGTCGAGGTCGAGCAGGGTCGTGGTGGCCTCGGGGAACCGGCGTAGCACGCGCAGCGAGATCGACCCGGTGGTGGTTACCGCACGGGTGGCTGTCACGGCGTAAGTGTGAGAACGCGCGGCCGGGGGTACCAGAGACTTTGATCACCGTGGAGGAGGCTGCGATGACGCTCGCGCGCGACGGTCTGGGCGAGACGGGTGACGGTCCGGGCGGGACGAGTGGCGGTCTGGGCGAGGCGGGCGGCGGAGAGGTGGGCGGCGTTGCCGTGATCCACCTCGAAGGCGACCTGGACATGCGGGCCGAGGAGCGCGTGGTGGCCGAGATCGAGGCGGCGCTCGCCGGCCCGCCCCGCGAGGTCGTGGTGGACCTCTCCGCCGTGCCGTTCCTGGACTCCAGCGGCATCCGCGCGCTGCTGCGCGGGCGCGAGGCCGCCCAGCGCCAGGGGGCACGGATGTGCGTGCGAACCCCCGCCGCATCGTCGAGGAGGTCCTGCGGATCACCGGAGTGGCCCCCCTCTTCGGGCCGCCCTGACCGTCCCCGCCCCCGGTCGGGTCAGGCGTGGTCGGCGGCGCGGTGGGCGGAGAGGACGTCGCCGCCGAAGTCGCCGTGCGGGCGGCGCAGCACCGTGTGCGCGTGGTTGCCGTCGTCGCTCGTGTTGTCGTACTCGATGAGGAGGTCTTCGCCCTGGACCCGGTAGTAGTGCCGGCCGCCCGGCCGGGTCGGGCCCTCCCACGCGAACCACTGCTCGCCGCTCGCGATCCGCGCGTACTCCCGCCCGGCCAGCTCCGGCCGCAGCCGGTCCAGGTAGAGCGTGACCAGCCGGTCCAGCGCGGCCCGGGCGCCCGGCCCGAGGCGGCTGGCGGCCACGCCGCGCGGCTCGATCGGTTCGCCGGCGGTCGGGCTCGTGGCGGTGCGGATGTCGGCCGGGGCCAGGTCGGCGACGATCGCGGCCCGCCGGTCGGCGCCGGACATCGCCTCCAGCAGCGCGCGGGCCAGGTCCTCCTCGGCGGCGAGCGGGCGCAGGACGGTGCCGCCGGCGTACCCGACGCGGTGCGGGTTGGCGCCCAGGAAGATCGGGGCGGGGGAGACCACGCCGTCCGCGACCGTCATGGTCACCGAGACGTGGTGCCCCTCGAACCGCCAGCCCCACGGTCCGTCCCGCCCCGGCTCGCCGAAGACCGCCACCCAGTAGTCGTCGCTGTGCCGCCCGCGGGCCCACCCCTCGCGCCGGTCGAGCACCTCCTCCAGGGCGACGATCGCCATCGCCTGGGCGTACGCGGGCGGGCTCAGCGCGGTCGCCAGCAGCCGGTGCGCGGCCTTGCGGGCGGTGCGGTCCAGGTCGGCCAGGCAGGCGCCGGGGCGGGGGCGCGGGCGGTACTCGATCCAGCGGCGCGCGGCCTCGTCGGTGAAGGGCCGCGACGCGAGGGAGCGCTGCTCGCCGCCGAGCGCGGCCAGCAGCGCCTCCGCCGCCTCAGACATCTCATCGGGTACGCCGTCAGCAGCCATTCCCCCTGTATACCGCCTACGACACCTCGCGCCGCAGGAGTCGCACCAAACCTGCCGCCAGGGGCACCACCACCCAGAGCCCCACGGAGGCGGCGAGCTTGGCCCAGTCCGAGCCGGCCATCGCGTTCTCGGTCAGCGGCATCGACGTGACGCTGAGGTCGAGCCACTGGGCGGGCGTCTTCAACGCGCCGACCAGGCTGGTGAGCACGCTCCACACGGTCGGCAGCAGGAAGTAGAGGACGATGGCGAGCGGCGAGTTCATCAGCAGCATGCCGAACGCCACGCCCATGGTGATGTTGACGACCTGGAAGAGCGCGGCGCTGCCCAGCGCGCCGACGGTCAGCTGCCAGCTGCCGTCGCCGTCCGCGAAGGCGATGCCGGCCAGGTTGCCCAGCGCGGCGAAGAACAGCCCGGCGACGACCGAGGCGGCGGCCAGCACCACCCCGGCGAGGAGCTTGGCGGCGGCGACCCGCTCGCGTTCGGGCACCAGCGTGAACGTGGTGAGCGCGCCCCGCTGCGTCCACTCCCCGGTGACCGCGAGGATGCCGATCACCGGCAGCAGCACGCCGGACGGGAGGAGCGTGATCTGGAAGAACCCGTAGAACGTCCGGTCCGGCGGGTCGGCGGCGAAGAGCACGACCGTGACCAGCGCCGCGTACCCGAGGGCGGTCAGCGCCAGCAGCCAGAACCCGGCCCGCGTGTCGGTCATCTTGCGTAGCTCGACGAGGGTGAGCCGGCCGATCGACGGGCGGCCGACCTCGACATGGGTGGGCGTGCGGACCGGCGCTTCGACAGTGGCGGTGTTCATCGGGCTGCTCCGTTCGCGGTGAGTTCGAGGAAGAGCTGCTCCAGCCCGGCGCCGTCGGCGGGGCGGAGCTCCAGCAGCACGAGCCCGGCCGCGGCGGCGGTACGCCCCACGGTCTCCGCGTCGGCCTGGGCGACCAGCGCGCCGTCCGGGGTACGGGTGGCGGCCACGCCGGCCTCGGCCAGGGCGAGCTCCAGCTTCTCCGGATCGAGGCCGCGTACCCGGACGCCGCTGCCGGCCAGCAGCTCCTCCTTGCTGCCGTCGGCGACGACCCGGCCACCCCCGATGACCACCAGCCGGTCCGCCACCGCCTCCACCTCGCGCAGCAGGTGGGAGGAGAGCAGCACGGTGCCGCCCCGGTCGGCGAAGTCGCGCAGGACGGTACGCATCCAGAAGATGCCCTCCGGGTCCAGGCCGTTGGCCGGCTCGTCCAGGATGAGCACGCGCGGGTCGCCGAGGAGGGCGTGCGCCAGGCCGAGGCGCTGGCGCATGCCGAGCGAGTACTGGCGGACCCGCTTGCGGCCGGCCTTCGCGTCCAGCCCGACGAGGTCGAGCAGCGCGTCCACCCGGCCCCGGTCCACCCCCATGACCTGCGCGGCGAGGGAGAGCGTCTCGCGGCCGGTACGCCCCGGGTGCTGGGCCGAGGCGTCCAGGAGCACGCCGACGCGGCGGCCCGGGTTCGGTAGCCGCCGGTACGGCACGCCGTCGACCGTCGCCGCGCCGCCGGTGGGCGGGGTGAGGCCGCAGATCATGCGCATGGTCGTGGACTTGCCGGCGCCGTTCGGCCCGAGGAACCCGGTCACCGTGCCGGCCTCGCAGCGGAACGACACGCCGTCGACGGCCGTGTGCGGGCCGTACCGCTTGGTCAGGTGCTCCACACTGATCATGCGTCCAGCCTGCGGCTCCCGCCGGTACCCGCGCGTCGGCCCGCGGTCGGCCGGCGGGTGACCGGAGTCGGTTACCGCGCGACCGAGGTCTACGGGCGGCATTCGACTTTGGTCGGATGCCCGGGGCCGCGACGGGTCGTACCATTTGATCATGGTTGGTGCGGTGACGCCCGAATACCGTGCGCTGCTGCCCGGCGCCCTGCTGGCGGAGCCGTACCCGGAGGCCCGCGGGCCGGTGCGGCGCACGGCCCGCGACTGGGTCGTGGACGTGGTCTTCTTCCTCTTCTCGGTGATGCTGGCACTCCTGCTCGCCGCGTACAGCTACGAGCGCGGCATCGACGAGTTGCGGACCACCCTCGACCTCGCGGTCGGCCTGCTGTGCTGCCTCGGGCTGTGGGCGCGGCGGCGCTGGCCGGTGGGGCTCGCCGTCGCCGTCACGGCCGCCGGCCTCTGGTCCGCGACCAGCGTCGGCGCGGCGATCGTGGCGTTCTTCACGGTGGTGGTGCACCGGCGTTTCGCGGTCGCGGCGGCGCTGGGCGTGGCCGGGTTCGCCGGCGGGTTCGTCTTCCCGCTGCTGCGGCCGGAGTGGTCCAGCGACCCGTACTGGGTGGACATCGTCTGGGCGGCCGTGGTGACGCTGCTGATCCTCGCCTGGGGGCTGGTGGTCCGGGCCCGCCGCCAGCTCGTCCACTCGCTGCGCGACCGCGCCCACCGCGCCGAGGCCGAGCAGCGGCTGCGCGTGGCCCAGGCCCGCCAGGCCGAGCGGGCCCGCATCGCAAGGGAGATGCACGACGTGCTGGCCCACCGGATCTCGCTGCTGAGCCTGCACGCGGGCGCGCTGGAGTTCCGGCCGGACGCGCCGGCGCCGGAGGTGGCCCGTGCCGCGGGTGTGATCCGGGCCAGCGCGCACGAGGCGCTCCAGGAGCTGCGCGAGGTGATCGGCGTGCTCCGCGACGACCCGGCCGACGAGGCCCCGGACCGCCCCCAGCCGACCCTCGCCGACCTGCCCGGCCTGGTCGACGAGTCGCGCGCGGCCGGCATGCGGGTACGCCTGGACCGGCGGGTGGACGACCTGGCCGCCGTGCCGGTGGCGGTGGGGCGCAACGCGTACCGGATCGTGCAGGAAGGCCTGACGAACGCCCGCAAGCACGCGTACGGTTCCACTGTGGACGTGATCGTGGCCGGGGCGGCCGGCGACGGGCTCTCGGTCGAGGTGCGCAACCCGTGGCCGGTGGGCGTGCCGGCCGGGCCGCCGATCCCGGGCACCGGCACCGGCATCGTGGGGCTCACCGAGCGGGCCACGCTCGCCGGCGGGCGGCTGGAGCACGGGCGTACGGCCGGGGGCGACTTCCGGCTCTGGGCGTGGCTGCCGTGGCCGGCGTAGACCCGGGGGAGGCGCCCGGCGGCGCGCCGATCAAGGTGTTGATCGTCGACGACGACGCGCTGGTCCGGGCCGGCCTCGCGATGATCCTCGGCGGCGCCACCGACATCGCGGTGGTCGGCGAGGCGTCCGACGGGGCGGAGGTGGCCGCCGCCGTCCGCTCGTACGCGCCGGACGTGGTGCTCATGGACATCCGCATGCCCCGCCTCGACGGGCTCGCCGCCACCGAGGCGCTGCGCCGCCGCCCGGAGCCGCCCGAGGTGATCGTGCTGACCACGTTCCACGCCGACGAGTACGTGCTGCGCGCGCTCCGCGCCGGCGCCAGCGGCTTCCTGCTCAAGGACACCCCGCCGGCCGAGATCCTGCGCGCGGTGCGCCGGGTGGCGCTCGGCGAGCCGATGCTCTCGCCCGCGGTGACCCGCCGCCTCATCGACCACGTGAGCGACAGCGGCGCCGACGGGCGGCGGCGGCACGCGCTGGCGCTGCTCGCCCGGCTCAGCGACCGGGAGCGGGAGGTCGCCGTCGCGGTCGGCCAGGGCAAGTCCAACGCGGAGATCAGCGGCGAGCTCTACATGAGCGTGGCCACGGTCAAGGCGCACGTGTCCCGGGTGCTGACCAAGCTGGAGCTCAACAACCGGGTACAGGTGGCGCTCCTCGCCCACGACGCCGGCCTCACGCTCCCCTGAGCCGAGCCGCGCCGGGCCGGGCCGCGCCGGGCCGCGCTTTCGCCAGGCGCCGCGTGGCGGCGTGCGGGCTGGTCCCGTCCGCGAAAGGCATCGAGGTATGTAAGAATATCGACGTGATGACGAGGCTTGTGGCCGCCGCGGCCGGGGTGCTGCTGTTGTTCGTCGCGCCGGCCGCGGCGCCGGCCCACTCCCGGGGCGGGTGCGCCGACCGCTTCCTGTTCTGCGAGGACTTCGAGCGGCTGCCGCTGGGCGGGGCCGCCAGCCTCGAGTGGGGGATAGACACCAAGCACGGCACCCTCACGGTCGAGCGCCACCGCGGCGACCGCGTCCTGCACGTGCACACCGAAGGCAACGGGCGCGCGTTCCTCAAGGTGGACGACTTCGCGCCGCCCGGCAACAGCTTCTACGGCCGGGTCCGGCTGCGGGTCGCCGCCTTCCCGACCGCGCCGGACTGGGCGCACTACACGCTGGTCGAGGCGACCGGCCAGGGTCCGGAGATCGTGCGCCCGCTCGGCGGCCAGTACGTGCCCACGCTGGACCGCGCCCTCTGGGGCGTCGGCGCCGACGGCGGCCCGACCGGTGACTGGACCAACTGGCGCGAGTCCGCGCCGTCGGTCGCCGGCCGCTGGCAGTGCGTGGAGTGGCGCGCCGACGCGACCGACAACCGCGTCGAGGTCTGGATCGACGGCCGCCCGCGGCCCGACCTCACGGTCACCACGACGCAGCACGGTGGCAACCCGGTCGACTTCGTCTTCCCCCGCTTCGACACCGTGAAGATCGGCTGGCAGCTCTACCGGGGCGACCCGACCCCGGCGGCGTACGACCTCCTGCTCGACGACGTCGCCCTGTCGGCGACCCGGGTCGGCTGCTGAGCCGCCGCCCGGCCTACAGCGGGATCTGGCGCATCCGGGCGATCTCGGCCTGCTGCTCGGCGAGGAGGCCGGTGGCCATCTCGCCGACCCGCTCGTCGCGGCCGGAGTGCAGCAGGTCGGTGGCCATCGCGATGGCGCCCTCGTGGTGGGCGACCATCATGTCGACGAACCTCGCGTCGAACGCGGCGCCCCGCAGGCCGGCCAGGCCCTCGATCGCCTCGGGCGACTGCATGCCCTTCATGCCGGCGTGGCTGTGCCCGGCCTCGTCCGCGCTGAGGTCGCGCGCCTTCAGCCAGGCCTGGAAGACCGCGATCTCCGACTTCTGCGCGGCGGTGATGCGGGAGGCGACCGCGCGGATCTGCGGGTGCCCGGCCCGGTCGGTGGCGAGGGCGGCCATCTCGAGGGCCTGGGCGTGGTGCGGGATCATCATCCGCACGAAGGTGGCGTCGGCCTCGTTGTAGAGGCTGCCGTCCGGGGCGGGGAGCTGGTCGGAGGGGATCACCGAGGCACTCTCGCCGGGACGTCCGGGCACGACCACCGGTACCGGCGAACCGGTCGGGCTCGGCGACGCGCTCGCCACCGGCTCGCCGTCCGGGCCGGCCGCCCGCACCCCGAGGGCGACCGCGACGCCGGCGACCGCCACCACGACGGCGGCGACGATCGCATACCCCCGACGGCTCATCAGCCCCTACCTCCGAAAACGCGTGCGTCGCCGGCTCCAGACCGGGTGCCGGCGATCGTATATCGCTAGGATGACCATCAAAGTGACGGGTGTCACATCGACGGTTACGATGCCTCGGTAAGGTGTGCACCAATCTGGCGCCCTTTCGGCCGTGAAAGGGCTCTGAAAGACGGGGTATTTCCATGTTCAGATCCGCCCCACAAGGGTTACGGCGGCTCGGTGCCGTCGCGGCCGCCGCGTTCGCCCTCACGCTGGCCGTCGCGGCCTCCGCCTCCCCGACCAGTGCCCAGTCGCCGTCCACAAACGAGATTCCGGGCGTCGACGAGATCGTGAGCAGCGGCAACATCCGCCAGCTCGCCAACGTGCCGCTGTCGGGACCGCTCGCCGGCGGCATCAACTCCGACATCGCGTTCCAGGGGAAGTACGCGTTCGCCGGCAACTACAACGGTTTCGCCGTCTTCGACGTCAGCCGGCCGAGCCAGCCCCGGGTGGTCACCCAGGTGGCCTGCGTCGGCGGCCAGGGCGACCTCAGCGTCTACGGCAACCTGCTCTTCATGTCGGTCGACGCCTCCCGCAGCGACGACTCCTGCACCAGCGTGTCGCAGCCGGCCTCGGTCAAGGAGTCGTGGGAGGGCATCCGCATCTTCGACATCAGCAACGTGCGCAGCCCGCGCTACGTGAAGTCGGTCGAGACCAACTGCGGTTCGCACACCCACACCGTGGTGCCGGGCAAGGACCGCAAGACGGTGTACGTCTACGTGTCGTCGTACTCCCCGTCGGCCTCGTTCCCGGACTGCCAGCCGCCGCACGACCTGATCTCGATCATCAAGGTGCCGGTCAAGCGCCCCACCCAGGCGGCGGTCGTGGCGACGCCCAACCTCTTCCCGGGCGACACCGGCAACCCGCCGGGCGGGCCCAGCGCGCAGACCACCGGCTGCCACGACATCACCGCGTACCCGCAGAAGGACATCGCCGCGGGCGCGTGCATGGGTGACGGCATCCTGCTCGACATCAAGCGGCCCGAGTCGCCCCGCGTGATCACCCGGGTCCGCGACACGGTCAACTTCGCGTTCTGGCACTCGGCCACGTTCAACAACTCCGGCACCAAGGTCGTCTTCACCGACGAGCTCGGCGGCGGCGTCGGGGCGGAGTGCAACGACGCGATCGGTCCGGACAAGGGCGCCGACGCGATCTACGACATCGCCGGGTGGGGCGACCACCGGCGGCTCGTGTTCAAGAGCTACTACAAGATCCCCCGGGCGAACGCCGACACCGAGAACTGCGTGGCCCACAACGGCTCGCTGATCCCGGTGCCCGGCCGCGACGTGATGGTCCAGGCGTGGTACCAGGGCGGCATCTCGGTCTGGGACTTCACCAACTCGTCCCGCCCCAAGGAGATCGCCTACTGGGAGCGCGGCCCGCTCTCGACCGAGAGCCTGGTGCTGGGCGGATCGTGGTCGGCGTACTACTACAACGGCCACATCTACTCCAACGACATCGTGAAGGGGCTCGACGTCCTGCAGGTGCGGGACTGGCGGCTCTTCGGTGCCGAGTTCAACCGGTTCGACGTGCTCAACGCGCAGAGCCAGCAGCGCTACTGACCCACGTACCAGGCGAGCGGGTCCGGCCTCGACGCAGGCCGGGCCCGCTCACTTTTTCCGGTACCGGCGCAACCTCGACGCGGTCCCGGGACGTCATCGTGGGTGAGGGTTGTCGGGGAGGAGTACACCGCATGCGGGCGGACGACACGTCCGAGTACGTCGAGTTCGTCTCGGCGCGGCTGGCCCGGTGGCACCGGGCCGCATACCTGCTCTGCGGCGACGAGCACCGCGCCGACGACCTGGTGCAGACCACGGTGACCAAGCTCTACGTGCACTGGGCCCGGGCCCGGGGCGCGGACAACCTCGACGGGTACGTGCACCGCATGCTGGTCCGGGCGTACATCGACGAGAAGCGGCTGGCCTGGTCCAAGGTGTGGCTGATGTCGGCGACGCCCGAGCGGGGCGCCTCCGGCGACACCGGCGTGGAGGAGCGCGACCTTGTCGTGCGGGCGCTCGCCGAGCTGCCCAAGGGGCAGCGGACGGTGCTGGTGATGCGCTTCCTCTGCGACATGCCGGTGGAGAGCGTGGCCGCGGCGATGCGGTGCTCCACCGGAAACGTCAAGGCGCAGACCGCGCGCGGCCTCGCGACGCTGCGCGCACGCCTCGGCGAGGCGCCGCTCGCCGGGGTGGGCACGGGCAAGGGTGGGGGATTGGCCGAGTGACCGAAGAGTACGACGAGCGGGCGGACGACGTTCGCGTGCTGCTGGAGACCGCCCACGTGCCGCCGGCCCACGCGGACCTGGCGCGGGCCATCGCGGCCGGGGGAGCGGTGCGGCGCCGGCGCCGGTACGCGGCGGTCGCGGCCGCCACCGTCTGCGCCCTCGCCGGCACCGCCGCGGTCGGGCAGGCGCTCGACCGCACCCCCGGGGGCGAGCGCCTGGAGGTGCCGATCGGCGAGACGGTGACCGGGACGCCGGCCCCGTTCAGCGCCTGCACGGTGCGGCCGCTGCCGCCCCCGGCCGGCAAGGGCGTCCTGACCGGGCAGGTGGTCGCGGATCCCACCGGCCGGTACGCGGCGGCGAGCCTGGTCCAGCCCGACGGTACGGTCCGCCCGGTGCTCTGGACCGACGGCGAGCCCGCGCTGCTCCCCGCCGCCGGCGACGGCGCCCAGCCCCGCGCGGTCAACTCCGCCGGCGTGGTCGTCGGCACCTCCTCCACCGCCGGCGGCACCCCGCTGGCCTGGGTCTACCGGGACGGGCGGGTCACCAAGCTGGCCCCGGTCGACGGGTACGAGTGGTGGGTCCCGCTGGCCGTCGACGAGCGCGGCGACGTGACCGGCGAGGCGTGGCGCGGCCTGCGGTTCGTGGTCGTCACCTGGCCGCGCGCCGGGTCCCCGGTGCTGCTCACCCGCCCCGGCGACGTACGCGGCTCGGGCGTCGGCGGCGACGGCACGGTGGTCGGCACCCGCGGCGAGGGCGCCGACCCGTACGTCTGGCACGCCGACGGCAGCGGCCGCGCGCTGCGGCTCCCGCCGGGCGCGGCCACCGGGCAGGCGCTCGCCGTCCGCGGCGACTGGGCCGCCGGCTGGGTCGGCCTGCACCCGGAGGCCTCCGCGCCGCCGGCCCGCCCGGTCGCCCCGCGCGCCCAGGTCACCGAGTCGGACAAGCGGGTGCTCGACATGCTGGGTAAGGCCGCAGGCGGCAAGCTGGTGACCGCGCCGGCCCGCTGGAACCTGCGTACCGGACAGGTGACCCACTGGCCGGAGCGGGCGACGCCGGCCACCGCCGTCAACGCCTCCGGCTGGGTCGCGCTCCCCGGCGACGGCGGCCCGACGGTCGTCTCGCCCGGCGGCGAGGTGACGGCGCTGCCCGGCCCCGCCGACGGCTACCCGACCACGCTGAGCGACGACAACCGCCGCCTGTACGGCGAGCGCGTCCCGCGAAGCACGGACGCCGACTCGGCGGCGAAGCAGCGACTCATGAACGGCGGCCCCGCCACCGAGCTGCTGATGTGGCACTGCTGAGGCGACCGGCGCGGGGTCAGAGGTCGAAGAGGTTGCGCAGCGCGTCGTCGACCCGGGCCAGGCTGGCCCCGGTGATCATGCCGAGCCGCTCGGCGCCGGACGTCACCGGGAGGCGGCGCATGCGGTTGACCACGACGACGCCGGAGACCGGGTCTGTCTCGGAGAGTGGGACGGCGAACGGCGGCAGGTCGGTGATGCTGCCGCGCTGGCGGACGACCGGCGCGCAGTACGGCGCGGCGTTGGGGCGGTCGTTGTGGCTGTCGCCGGAGAGCACGACGACCCGGTAGCGCAGATCGGTGCGGTCGCCGATGGTCCACACCTCACCGCGGTTCACGAGGCCGATGCTACGCCGGCTCTCAGCTGATCAGCGGCGCGGGACTCGCGAGATCCTTTCGCGGATCTCGGTGAAGTGGTCGGCCACCGCGGCGGTGAGCACCTGCGCGTCACCACCCCGCAACGCGTCCAGGATGTCGCGGTGCGCGGCGGCCGCGACCTGCGGTGTCTCGGCGGTGCGGGGCAGCTCCGCGTTCACCTTGTCGAAGACGCTCCAGAAGACCCGCAGCAGGTCGCTGATCAGCTCGTTGCGCAGCGGCGCGTACAGCGTCTTGTGGAACAGCCAGTCGGCCTCGGGGCAGTAGCGCCCCTGCGCGGCCTCGCTCTCCATCGTGGCGACCGCGCTCTCCAGGGTGTCGAGGTCGGCGTCGTCGACCAGGGCGAGGACCTGGCGGACCAGGCCGGTCTCCAGCACCTCGCGGATCTGCACCAGGTCGCCGATGTCGCGCAGGTCGCCGCGGAGCGACAGGTGCGTGTGGAACGTCAGGCCGGCCTCGAGCGGCGAGAACGAGGGGGTGCCGACGTACGTGCCGAGGCCGTGGCGGATGTCGACGATGCCGAGCGCCTGCAGAGCCTTGATCGCCTCGCGCAGCGGGTGGCGGCTGACCGAGAGCTCGGCCATCAGCTCGGTCTCGGTCGGCAGCAGGGAGCCGGGGGCGAGGCCGCGCCGCACGATCAGCTCCTTGATCGCCTCTTGCAGCGCCCGCTGGTTTTCGCTGGCTCCCCGCCGCGGTTGGGTCATCGATCTTCTGTCTTTCCTCGATCAGTCAGGTCATAGGACGTCCGAGGTTACCCTATCGAAGCTGCTGGATGGGTATCCGCCGGAAGGCTATCCGCTCGCTGGGCCCGAAGTCGCCGGTCTCGTAGAGCACGCCCAGTGTGGCCGGGCCGAGCTGGACCAGGTCCGAGTACGCCGCGGGCAGCCCGGAGAGCGCGAGCGACGCCCGCCAGGTGGCGCCCCGGTCGGTGCTCACCCGCAGGGTCAGTGCCGCGCGGGCGGCCGGGTCGGCGGGGCCGGCGAAGACCAGCGGCGCGCCCGCCCCGGCGAGCTGGAGCACGCTGCCCTGCACGACCGGGCCGGCGAGCGTCGCCTGCGGCCGGTACGGCAGCTCGAGGCTGGCCCCGCCGTCCGCGCTGTACGCGTCCGCCCGGTTGCCTGGCCCGGTGCCGTTGTGCTCGCGGGTGTTGAGGTAGAGGCGGCCGTCGGGGAGCTCGGCGACGGTGGTCTCGTTCACGTTGAGGTACCCGTTGGGGTTGTCGTCGACCGCGCCGACCGCCCACGTCCCGCCGCCGTCGTCGCTGTACAGGGTGTGGCCGCCGTAGTACTTCGCCTCGGTGCCGGCGTCGGTCGAGCCGGCCGGCGGCGCGATCGAGTGGTTGGCCGGGACGACGAGGCGGTCCCGGTGCGGGCCGCGGGCCAGGCGGATGCCGTGCACCGGTCCGGTGGCGTACCACCGCCAGTTGGCCGCCTTGGCCGTCGCGGTGATCTCGCGCGGCGGCGACCAGGTCGCGCCCTCGTCGTCGCTGGCCTGGACGAAGACCCGCCGGCTCTGGTCGGCGGGGACCTCGCCGCGCATGATGGCCGCCTCCGTGGCCGTCCCGCCGTTGTACGTCGAGAGCAGCACCACCCGCCCGCTCGCCGTGACCACCGGCGCGGGGTTGCCGGAGGTGTTCGCGCCGCTGTCGACGACCACCTGGAGCGGACCCCAGGTGCAGCCGCCGTCGGCGGAGCGGCGCAGGACCAGGTCGATGTCGCCGGCGTCGCCGAGGCCGCCGACCCGCCCCTCGGCGAACGCGAGCAGCGCGCCGGAACGGGTGGCCACGATCGCCGGGATGCGGAACGCGCTGTACCCCTCGGTGCCGGAGGCGTACGGGACGGAGGCGTCGCACCGGGCCCTTTGCGCCTCGCGCGCCCCGCCCGCGGCGCCGCCGCTGGTGGTGGCCGTCGCGGCGCCGCTGGTGGTGGCGAGGATGGCGGCGCTCAGCAGGAGTACCGCGGGTCTCGTCAAGTGGGTCATGGGGGCTCCACTCGCTCGTTGGTGATCAGACATAGGACGTCCGCTGTGTCTTTGGCGACGGTAGGTGGGCATGTCGATGTCGTCAAGACGGGGTTCGGTTGGCGGATCCCTGGGTATGGCGGGCGGGACCCTGCATGCAGAAGAACCGGAGGGAGCTCCCGATGCTCACGCTGACCGACAACGCGGTGGCGGTGATCCGTAACCTCACCGAGCAGCCGCAGGTGCCGGAGGGCGCCGGCCTGCGTATCGCCACCGACAGCAACCAGGGCGCGCTCATGCTCACGCTCGCCGCCGAGCCGATGGAGGGCGACGAGGTGCGCGACGAGGCAGGCGCGCGCGTGTTCCTGGAGACCGAGGCGGCCCGCATCCTGGACGACAAGTCCCTGGACGCCGCGGTCGACGCCAACGGTGCGGTCCAGTTCGCCGTGGCCGAGCAGCCCGGTTGACCGGGCGGGCCCGCCCGTACCGCTGGGCGGGCCCACCCTCGCGCCGCGGCGCGGCTAGGGGTCGAGGAGCTCCAGCAGGCCGAGCGCGTGGGCGGTGGCCAGGGCGCCGGCCCGGTTTCGCGCGCCCAGCTTGCGGAAGAGCCGCGCCTGGGTGTTCTCGACCGTCTTCTCGGCGATTCCGAGGGATCGCGCGGTCTGCCGCACGCTGTGGCCGGCCGCGATCGAGCGGAGGATGTCGCCCTCGCGGATGGTGAGCTCCGGCAGGCCGGTGTCGGCCTCGCCGGCGTGCGTGCCGGCGGCCGCGATCAGCCAGTTCGCCGCCGCCGGGTCGATCGTGAGGTGGCCGGCGGCGGCGAGCGTCAACGCCGGCACCAGCGCCTCGCCGATCCGTTCCGCCGCCACGATGGCCACCGCCCCGCGGCCGAGCGCGTCCAGCGTCTCGCCGCGTCCCATCGGGCGGGTGGTGACCACCATGACCGGCGCCCGCGCGTCGCCGAGCCGCTGCCACGACTCCGCCGTCGGGTCGACGAGGATCACCGGTACCGCGCCCGAGCCGGCCTGGTCCCACAGGTCGAGCCCGCCGTTGCCGCCGTCGGTGACGAACGGGATGTGCTGGGCGAGCAGCGCCACCGCCACGTCGTACCGGGCGGGCCCGTCCGGTCCACAGAGGACAGCCAGGGTGAGGCCGCCGGCCGCGTACACCCTCGGGCGGGGCACCGGGGAGCGGTTGACCAGGCCGAGCGTGATGGCGCGGGCGATCGCGTGGCTCTGGCTGGTGACCGCGAGCTTCTGGTAGATCCGCCGCTTGCAGTTCTCCACCGCGAACGGCGTCATGGTGAGCAGCTCGGCGATCCGGCTGACCGGGTGCCCGGCGGCGGTCAGCGTGATGATCTCCCGCTCCTGGGTGCTCAGCCCACCGGGTACCGGCACCACCGCGCCCGAGCGGAGCGCGTCGGCGTGCTGGTGCAGCAGCATGAGCAGCGCGTCCAGCCCGTGCGAGCAGGGGATCAGCGTGTCCACACCGGCCTGGCGGGTGCCGGAGAGGTCGGTGGGGGAGAGCCGCTCGTAGATCACCACGAGCCGGATGCCGGCGAAGCGGGTGCGCAGCGCGCGCAGGGCGCGCAGCGCCTCGCCCACGGCGGGACCCGCGTCGTACACGACGAGGTCTGGTCCGCACAGGTCGCAGAGGCCGAGCAGGGCGATGTCGTCGGCGACGTGGCCGACCACCGTGAACTCCGGCTGCCCGGACAAGCAGACCGCCAGGGTGTCGCGGAACAGGCGCCGGGGCGAGCGGATGGCCACCCGCACCAGGTGCCCACTCGGTGCCGAAACCTGTCCCATACCGGCCTCCCCGGCGGTCAGGACTGCGTTTCCACTTTGTTACATAGACCCTAGTGAGTGTCAAGCGAAGGGAGGCCGGTACTAGGGGATTCCTGCGCCCGCGCGGCCTCCGCGAGGCGATGGCCGAACAGGGGCTGACCGGCCGGGTCGGTCAGCCGCCGCGGGTGGCCGACCAGGCGGTCCAGAGCCGCGCGTACGCGCCACCCGCCTCGACCAGCACCGCGTGCGGGCCGGACTCGACCACCCGGCCCGCGTCGAGCACGACCACCCGGTCGGCCGTGGCCGCCTGGGTCAGCCGGTGCGCGACGACCAGGCCGGTGCGGCCGTCCAGCGCGCGGGCCGCCGACTCCTCCAGCACCCGGGCGCCGGCGCTGCCCGCGTCGGCGGTCGCCTCGTCCAGGACCGCGACCGGCGGGTCGGCGAGGACGAGGCGGGCCAGGGCGAGCTGCTGCGCCTGGGTGACGGTCAGCTGGTGCCCGCCCTCGCCGACGACCGTGTCCAGGCCGTCCGGGAGCGCCCGCGCCCAGGCCAGCGCGCCGACCCGGGCCAGCGCCTCGCGCACCCGCTCGTCCGACGCGTCCGGCCGGGCCAGCCGCAGGTCGTCCGCGAGCCGGCCGGCGAAGACGTGCACCTCCTGGGTGATCAGCGCGACCAGGCCACCGGTCGCGGCCGCGCCCAGCTCCTCGACCGCCACTCCGGCGATGTGGACGGTGCCGTGGCTGGGCCGGTGCACGCCGGCGACGAGCTTGGCGACGGTGGTCTTGCCGGCCCCGCTCGCGCCGACCAGCGCCACCCGCTCGCCGGGCGCGATATGCAGGTCCACGTCGCGCAGCACCAGGTGCCCGGGGAGGTACGCGTGGCCGAGCCCGGCCGCCTTGACCGACGCCTCGACCGCCACCGGGCGTTCCGCCTCGGCCTCCCCAACCGGCGGCAGCGACGCGACGCCGACCAGCCGGGCCAGCCCCGCGGCGGCCACCTGCGCGTCGTCCACGAGGGAGAGCGCGATGTTGATCGGCCCGAAGAGGTTGTGGAAGTAGAGCGCGGCCGCGGTCGCCGTGCCGATCGTCACCGCGTCGGCGCGGACCAGCAGGAACCCCGCCGCGAGCACCGCGGAGAGCCCCGCGTACTCGGCGAGGTTGAGCCGCCCGTAGAAGCGCGTGATGAGCCGTACCGCCCGCAGGGCGAGCGTGACCGTGGCGGTGGAGCGCTCGGTCACCCGCTCCACGTGGTGGTCGCCGAGCCGGAACGCCCGTACCGTCGCGGCGCCGCCCACCGTGTCGAGCAGTTGCTGCTGCTGGGCGCCGACGCTGACCCGCTGCGCCGCGTAGAGCGGGACGGCGTGCCGCACGTACCAGCGGACGGTGTGCGCCTGGATCGGCACGGCGAGCAGGGCGGCGACGAAGAAGCGCCAGTCGAGCACGGCGAGCGCCACCAGGGTCAGCGCGATCGCCAGCACCGACCGGGCGAGCTGGGGCAGGGCGCGGCGGACCGCCTCGGCCACGATGGAGACGTCGGCGGTGACCCGGGCGGTGAGGTCGCCGGAGCCGGCCCGCTCCACGCGTTCCAGGGGGAGCCGCAGCGCCCGGGACACGAACCGCTCGCGCAGCTCGGCCAGCATCCCCTCGCCGAGCTGGGCGACCAGCGTCACGCCGAGCGCGGTCAGTCCACCTTGGACCACCGCGGCCCCGACGATCAGCACGATCGGCCAGGTGACCGCGCTCGCCGGGCGGCCGCTCGCGACGATGTCGACCACGCGGCCGAGCAGCGGCGCGGTGAGCAGGCCGGCCGCGGTGGCGGTGACGAGTACGGCGAGCGCGCCGAGCGCCAGGAGGCGGCGGCCGCGCAGCAGGTCGCGTACGGCGGCCCAGGTCCCGCCGGCGCTCGCGGTGGGCAGCAGTGCGCTCACTGGAGCACCGCCGCGCGGTACGCCGGGTCGAGGTCGACCAGGGCGAAGTGGCTGCCGGCCGCGGTGACCGCGCCGCCGTGCAGGACCACCACCCGGTCGGTGGCGGCCAGCAGGGCCGGGCTCGTGGTGACGAGCAGGGTCGTACGGCCGGCCCGCACCTCGCGGATACCGGTGGCGATCCGGGCCTCGGTGACCGCGTCCACCGCCGTGGTCGGGTCGTGCAGGACGAGGACCGGCGGCTCGGCGGCGAGGGCGCGGGCCAGCGCGACCCGCTGGCGCTGGCCGCCGGAGAGCGACTGGGCGCGCTCGTCCAGCACGGTGTCGGCGCCGTCCGGCAGGCTCCGCGCCACCTCGTCGGCGGTCGCGGCGGACATCGCCCGGCCGGCCGGGGCCGCGCCGCCGGCGGCGGTGACGTTGGCCAGCAGCGGGCCGGCGAAGAGGATGGCGTGGTGGGCGGCGACCAGGATCGCGCCGCGCGCCTGCGCCGGGTCCAGTGTGGACAGTGGTACGCCGTCCAGCGCCACGGTGCCGGCATCCGGGTCGGCGTCCCGCCCCAGCACGGCCAGCAGCGCGGTCGCCGCCGCCGGGTCGGGGGCCACGACGCCGAGCAGCTCGCCCGGCGCCACGTCCAGGTCCACACCGGACAGTGGGCCGTGGTGCACGCCGGTGAGGGTGACCCGCCCGCGTACCGGGGAGGGGAGCGACCCCGCCCCGGCGGTGACCGCGGGCGGGGCGGCGAGCACCGCGTCGATCCGCCTCGCCGAGGCGCGCCCCTGGGCGAACTCGGCGTTGACCCACGCGAAGATCTGCAGCGGGGTGAGCAGGAACAGCGCCAGCCCCACGGCCGCGACCAGGTCGCCGACGCTGATCTCGCCGCTGGCCGCGAGCCGGCCGCCGACCAGCGCGACCGCCGCGATGAAGACCCCGGTCAGGGCCAGGATGGCGCCGTCGTGCACGGCCTGCGCGCGGGCCGCGCGCAGCGTCGCCGACAAGGACTCCCGGCTGGTACGGCGGTAGCGGGCGATCGCCGCTCCCTCGGCGCCGATGCCCTTGAGCACCCGCAGCCCGGTGACCAGGTCGGCGGCGACGCCGGAGGCGTGTGCGGCCCGCTCCTGCTCGACCTCGCTGCGCCGTTCCAGCGGGCGGCCGAGCAGGTGGCCGAGCCAGAGCAGCGGGGGAGCGCCGAGCAGCACGACCAGGCCGAGCGGGATCGAGATCCAGAGCAGCGCGACGGCGCTGACCAGCAGGCCGGTGAGCGCGGCGACCGCCGAGGGGAGGACCACGTTCACACCGCCGACCCGGCGGGCGTCGCCGGTCGCGATGTTGGTGAGCTCGCCGGCCAGCCGCCCGGCCTCGGCGCCGCCGCGCGGGTCGAGGATCCGGCGGGTGAGCCGTACCCGCAGGTCGTGGCCGGCCCACTCGGAGGCCCGCTCGGCGGCGCGGGCGCCGAACCGGTAACTGGACGACAGCACCGCGAACACGGCGGCCAGCACCGCGAGCCACAGCGCCAGCCTCGTCGCCGACCCGGTCGCCACGGCCTGGTCGATGACCACGCCGATCAGCACCGGGACCAGCGCCTCGCCCGCCTGATGCCCGGCGGCCAGGGCGGCGGCGAGCCCGACGTGTCGCCGCTGGCCGCCGATCGCCCGTCGCAGGGCGGTACCTCGATCACCTCGCATAGTAAGGCGAGGCTAATCTAACCGTTGTGCGGATGGCGAGAGGGACGGCCGCCACGGCCGCGCTCGCGCTGGTGTACGGGATCGCGTTCCGCCGTACGCTCTCCGGGCAGGTGTGGCTGATCGGCAGCCTGAACGGCCGGCGCTGGGACCACGTGCGGCCGCTCGCCCTCGCCCTGGCCGTGCTGCTGCTGGTGCTCCACTATGGACGGAAGCTGGCCCTGCTGGAGTTGGGGGACGACACCGCTTCGTCGCGCTCGCGGCGCCGCGGGTGGCGCGGTGGCTGACCCGGTCGGCGGGGCCCGGCCTGACCGCGGTCGGGCTCGCCACCTCCGCGCTCGGCGGCGTCTACCTGGCCTGGCTCCTCACCCGCGAGTGGCGCCGCACCCGGGCATGGAACGGGCACCGACGCCGCCCGAACGGGCATCCGAAATTCAGGGGCATGTCCGAAAAATCCTTGGGCAAGCGTTGCTCCCGTGAGTCCGAACGGGCAAAGTCAGGCGCAGGAACCCGTGCTGTGAACCGGCTCACACCGTTTCGCCGGTGTTAGAACTTGGTTACGCGCGGCTGGACTGTCGCTTCGCGGTCCGCGACCCGACCGGTGAAGCGGGAAACGCAGTGAGGGGGTGGGGAACCAGGTGAACGCCGACGAGCGGCAGCACCGCATCCTCGTCCTGGCCCGCAGCAACGGCGACGTCGACGTGGCCAAGCTCGCTGCCGAGCTCGCCGTGGCACCGGAGACCATCCGGCGCGACCTGCGCACGCTGGAGCAGCACGGCCTGGTCCGGCGTACGCACGGCGGGGCGCGCGCGGTGGAGACCGCCCGTTTCGAGACCACCCTCGCGATGCGGACCACCCGCCGGGTGCCGGAGAAGCGCCGGATCGCGGCCGCCTGCGCCGATCTCGTGGGCGACGCCGAGACCATCTTCGTCGACGAGGGGTTCACGCCCCAGCTCATCGCCGAGGCGCTCCCCGGCGACCGGAGCCTGACCGTGGTCACCGCCTCGCTCAGCACCGCCGCGGTCCTCGCCGCCAACCCGGCCACCACCGTCCTGCTGCTCGGCGGGCGGGTGCGCGGGCGCACGCTCGCCACCGTCGACCACTGGGCCACCGCGATGCTGGCCGGTTTCGTCATCGACCTGGCGTTCGTCGGCGCCAACGGGATCTCCCGCGAGCACGGGCTGACCACGCCCGACCCGGCCGTCGCCGACGTCAAGTCGCAGGTCGTCCGCGTCTCCCGGCGGCGGGTGTTCGCCGGGGTGCACACGAAGTTCGGGGTGAGCAGCTTCTGCCGCTTCGCCGAGATCGCCGACTTCGAGACCATCGTCACGGACGCGTCACTGCCCGCGTCCGAGGCGCACCGCTACTCCCTGCTCGGCCCGCAGGTGCTGCGGGTCTGAGCTTCGCTGAATCGCTTTTCGGGAGGTCTGTCGTGTCACGCCGCCCCTTATTTATTGGTATTTCAGCACTTGTCATGATGCTGGCCGCCACCGGCTGCTCGGGTGCCGGCGGCTCCGGCTCGAGCAGTGATGGGGAGAGCAAGACCATCACCGCGCTGATGGTCGGCAACCCGCAGATGGAAGACATCGCCAAGCTCACCGCGGACTCGTTCACCAAGGAGACCGGCATCACGGTGAAGTTCACGATCCTCCCGGAGAACGAGCTGCGCGACAAGGTCACCCAGGACGTGGCCACCCAGGGCGGGCAGTACGACGTGGTCACGATCGGGGCGTACGAGGCGCCGATCTGGGCGAAGAACGGCTGGCTGCACGAGCTGTCGTCGTACGCCGACAAGGACTCCGGCTACGACGAGGCCGACCTGCTCCAGCCGATGGTCAAGTCACTGTCCGGTGAGGACGGAAAGCTGTACGCGGCCCCGTTCTACGGCGAGTCCTCGTTTCTGATGTGGAACAAGGAGCTCTTCGCCGCCAAGGGCATCACGATGCCGGAGCGCCCCACCTGGCAGCAGGTCGCCGACTTCGCCGCCAGGCTCAACGACAAGCGGGCCGGCGTCGCCGGGATCTGCCTGCGCGGCCTGCCCGGCTGGGGCGAGGTCTTCGCTCCACTCACGACGGTGGTGAACACGTTCGGCGGCACCTGGTTCGAGAAGGACTGGACCCCCAAGGTGAACTCGCCGGAGTTCACCGAGGCGACCAAGTTCTATGTGGACCTCGTCCGCCGGTACGGTGAGGCGGGCGCGTCGCAGGCCGGCTTCACCGAGTGCCTCAACACGTTCGGGCAGGGCAAGGCCGCGATGTGGTACGACGCGACGTCCGCCGCGGGCACGCTGGAGGACACGTCCGCGTCCAAGGTGGCCGGCAAGGTCGGCTACGCGTACGCGCCGGTGAACAAGACCAAGGCGTCCGGCTGGCTCTGGGCCTGGGCGTGGGCGATGCCGAAGACCACCAAGCAGGCCGACGCCGCGTGGCAGTTCATCTCCTGGGCGACCGGCAAGGAGTACGAGAAGCTGGTCGGCGAGAAGCTGGGCTGGTCGCGGCTGCCGGCCGGCAAGCGCACCTCGACGTACAACCTGCCCGAGTACAAGCAGTCGGCCACCGCGTTCGCGGACATCACGCTCAAGGCGATCGAGGAGGCCGACCCGACCAACCCGGGCCTGCAGCCGCGCCCCGCGCTCGGCGTGCAGTTCGTCGGCATCCCCGAGTTCGCCGACCTCGGTACCAAGGTGTCGCAGGAGGTGGCGTCCGCGATCGCCGGGAAGACCACAGTGGAGAAAGCCCTGGCCGACGGGCAGAAGCTCGCCGAGGGCGTCGCGGAGAAGTACCGGAAATGAGTTCCGCGACGCTGGAGAAGGCACCAGCTCGGCCCGCCACACGGCGGGTCGGGCGGGTGCCCTCCCGGCGGGACCGGTGGTCCCGCCGGGCACCGCTGCTGCCCGCGCTGGTCTTCGCGATCGTCGTGACGCAGGTGCCGTTCCTCGTCACGCTCTACCTGTCCACATTGAGCTGGAACGCGCTGCGGCCGGGGTCACGCTCCTTCGTGGGGCTCGACAACTACGGCACCGTACTTTCCGACGGGCGGCTGCGCGCCGCGCTCCTCAACACCGTCGTGCTGACCGCGAGCGCGGTCATCGTGTCGGTGCTGCTCGGGCTAGGACTGGCGATCCTGCTCGACCGGAAGTTCCCCGGCCGGGGCATCGTGCGCACGCTGCTGATCACGCCGTTCCTGGTGATGCCGATGGCCGCCGCGCTGCTGTGGAAGCACGCCATCTACAACCCGGCGTACGGCCTGATCAACGGGATCCTCGGCGGTGACACCGACTGGGTCTCCCGGTACCCGATGGTCGCGGTCGTCGCCACGCTCGTCTGGCAGTGGACGCCGTTCATGATGCTGATCATCCTGGCCGGGCTCCAGTCGCAGTCCCTGGAGACGCTCGAGGCGGCCCGGGTGGACGGTGCCACCGCGTGGCAGACCTTCCTGCACGTCACGCTCACGTACCTGCGTCCCTACCTGGAGCTCAGCGCCCTGCTCGGCTCGATCTACCTGGTGCAGACGTTCGACGCGGTCTTCACCATCACCCAGGGCGGGCCGGGCACGGCGACCACCAACCTGCCGTACGAGATCTACCTGACCACGTTCCGCAAGTTCGAGTACGGCGAGGCCGCCGCGGCCGGTGTCGTCGTGGTGATCGGCACGATCGTGGTCGCCACGTTCGCGCTGCGGGTCATCTCCGGACTGTTCAAGATGGAGGTCTCCAGATGAGACGTCTACCGTGGACGATCCTCGCCTGGGCGTGCGGGCTGTTCTTCTTCTTTCCGGTGCTCTGGATGGTGCTGACCGGCTTCAAGCGCGAGGCCGACGCCGCGTCCAACCCGCCCACCTGGGTCTTCACGCCCACATTGGACGGATACCGGCAGGTCTTCGACCGCGACCTCACGCCGTACCTGCTGAACTCGCTGATGGCCAGCCTCTTCTCGACGCTGCTCGTGCTCGTGCTGGCCACCCCGGCCGCGTACGCCCTGTCGCTGCGGCCGGTGGCGAAGTGGCGGGACGCGCTGTTCTTCTTCATCTCCACCAAGATGCTGCCGGCCGTCGCCGCGCTCCTCCCGATCTACCTGGTCGTCAAGGAGCTCGGCATGCTCGACAACGTCTGGACCATGGTGATCCTCTACTCCGCCATGAACCTCCCGCTGGCCATCTGGATGATGCGCTCGTTCCTGCTGGAGGTGCCGGCGTCGGTGCTGGAGGCCGCGGAGATGGACGGCGCCGGGCTGCTCGTCTCGATCCGGCGGGTGCTGCTGCCGATCGTCTCGCCCGGCCTGGCCGCGACCGCGCTGATCTGTTTCATCTTCTCCTGGAACGAGTTCTTCTTCGCGGTCAACCTGACCGCGACCCGCGCCGGCACGGCGCCGATCTTCCTGGTCGGGTTCATCTCCTCCGAGGGGCTGTTCCTGGCCCGGCTCTGTGCCGCCGCCACGCTGGTGTCCCTGCCCGTCGTGCTGGCCGGATGGCTGGCGCAGAAGCAGCTCGTGCGGGGCCTGTCGATGGGAGCTGTCAAGTGAAGGCCGCTGTGGTTGTCACCCCCGGGCAGATCGCGATCGAGAAGGTGCCGGACCCCACGCCCGGCCCACGCGACGTGGTCGTCGAGGTGGCCGGGTGCGGGATCTGCGGCACCGACCTGCACATCATGGACGGCGAGTTCGCGCCGGCGTACCCGATCGTCCCCGGCCACGAGTTCGCCGGCCGCGTCGTGGAGGTGGGCAGCGCGGTGACCGAGCTCGCGGTCGGGGACCAGGTCGCCGTGGACCCGTCCCTGCACTGTGGAGAGTGCTACCAGTGCAAGCGGGCCCGCGGCAACCTCTGCGAGAACTGGAACGCGATCGGCGTCACCAAGCCCGGCGGGGCCGCCGAGTACGCGCTCGCCCCGGTCGCCAACTGCTTCCGCCTCCCCGACGGGGTCAACGTGGCGGACGCCGCGCTGATCGAGCCGCTCTCCTGCGCGGTACGCGGCTTCGACGTGCTGCCCCGCCGGCTCGCCGACCACTACCTCATCTACGGCACCGGCACCATGGGGCTGATGATGATGGAGCTGGCCAAGCGGGCCGGCGCCGCCTCGGTGTCCATGGTGGACATCAACCCGGCCCGGCTGGAGACCGCCCGGCTGCTCGGCTGCACGGCCGCGGTCACCTCGGCCGACGAGCTGACCGCCCCGCGCGGCTGGGACGTGGTCGTCGACTGCACGGGCGTGGAGGCGGCGATCACCGACGGGCTCGGCCGGGTCGGCAAGGGCGGCACGTTCCTGCAGTTCGGCGTCGCGTCGTACGGCGCCCGCGCGGTCATCGAGCCGTACCGGATCTACAACCAGGAGATCACCATCACCGGTTCGATGGCGGTGCTGCACAGCTTCGACCGGGCCGGCGAGCTCTGGGCCGGCGGCCTGCTCCCGGCCGACGTCTTCGTCAGCCACCGCTACCCGCTCGACGACTACGCGAAGGCGATGACCCAGTTCCGCGAAGGCGTCGGCCGCAAGATCCAGATCGAGCCCCGTGTGATCGAAGCTCCCTCCAAGTCGTTCTAGCGACTTGAAGGGAGCTTCGATCACAGGCGTGGGGAGGTTACTAGAAACGATGAGCCCGAGATACTTCGGCGGGCGCCGAAGGGTTTCGGGCTTAGCGTCGGCGGCCATGGAGACCTTCTGGGAGCTGCACCACGGGGAGCGGCCGCTCGTGCTCCCCAACGCCTGGGACTACGCGTCGGCCGCCGCGCTCGCGGCACGGGGGTTCGCGGCCGTCGGTACCACGAGCCTCGGGGTGGCGGCGGGCGCCGGGAAGGTGGACGGGACCGGGGCGATCCGGGCCGAGACGGTGGACCTCGCCCGGCGGCTGCGGCGGCTGCCCTGCCCGGTGAGCGTCGACATCGAGGGGGGCTTCGGCGAGCGCCCCGACGAGGTGGCCGACCTCGTGGCGGAGCTCGCCGGCCTCGGCGTCGCCGGCGTCAACATCGAGGACGGGCGGGCGGACGGCACCCTCGCCCCGATCGACGAGCAGCAGTCCGTGATCGGCTCCGCCAAGTCGCGCGTACCCGGGATGTTTGTGAATGCGCGCACGGACACGCACTGGCGGCGGCGGCCGACCCCCGCGGCGCTGGAGGAGGCGCTGCGGAGGGCGCGGGGGTACGCGGAGGCCGGCGCCGACGGGGTCTTCGTGCCGGGGGTGACCGGCGACGCGGCCATCGGGGCGCTGGTGGCGATGGCCGGTGTGCCGCTCAATGTCCTTTATGTACCTGGAGTGAGCCTCGACCGGCTGGCGGCGCTCGGGGTGCGGCGGGTGAGCACCGGCTCGCTGCTCTTCCGGGCCGCGCTGACCGCGGCGGTCGAGACGGCGGCGGCGGTGGCCGCGCCGGTCGAGACGGCCGCCGCGCCGGCCGCGGCGGTCGCGCGGGCCGGGTCGGCGGCGAAGGGCCTGGTCAGCTACGAGGAGGTACAGGCGTTGAACGAACTCACAGCCGGGGCGCGTACAACTGACACGTGAGGACCACCTCCCGACGCGGGTTGCTTTCCCTGGCCGCTGCGTTCGGTGTCGCGGGCCTGGCTACTGCTGGTGCTGGTGTCGTGACACTGCGTTCTGATCGCCCCGCCGGAGCCACCACCGGGCCCGGGGGTGCGGGCACCAGCACGAGACCGACCCCGTCGCCGACGCCCGACCGGGTGGCGGAGACGAAGGTGGCGCTGGAGAAGTTCGTCAAGGCCAACGGCGGGCGGGTCAGCGTCGCGCTCTACGACCGGGCGACCGGGGCAGGGCTGTCGGTGGGCACGCGGCGCTTCCGCACGGCGAGCATCGTCAAGGTCGACATCCTCGCCGCGCTGCTGCTGGAGGACGACACGCTCACGTCCACGCAGCGGGCGCTCGCCACCGACATGATCACGGTGAGCGACAACGACGCGGCGAGCAGCCTCTTCCGGACCGTGGGTGGCGTTTCAGGGCTCAACAAGGCGAATGCCACCTTCGGGATGAAGGAGACAAAGGCCAACTCGGCCTGGGGCATCACCACGACGACCGCCGCCGACCAGGTGCGGCTGCTGCGCTCGCTCACCACCGCCGACGGTCCACTGTCGACGGCCGCGGCGCGCTACCTGTTCGGCCTGATGGGCCAGGTGGTCGACGAGCAGCGGTGGGGCGTGCCCGCCGCCGCGCCCACGGGGGCGTCCGGCGTCTGGGTCAAGAACGGCTGGGTCCAGGTCACCGCCGACGACGGTCTCTGGGTGGTCAACAGCATCGGTCGCATCGCCGAAGAGGGGCACGACTGGCTGCTGGCGGTCCTCTCCGACCACCACGCCACCCAGGAAAAGGGCATCGAGATCGTCGAGCAGGCCGCCACCACCGCCCTCACGTCCATGCGCGCCTAGGCTCGCACGCTCACGCCCGGGCCCGCGGCGCGGAGGTCCCGGCGGGTCGGCGTGGGCGCCGCGCGGGGAGGGCGGTGCGCGAGAATCGGCCCATGCGGATCAGCCTGCTCGGGCCCCTCCAGGTGCGCTCGGACGAGGGCACGGGGGTCAACGTCGGCGGGCCGCGGCCGCGTTCGCTCCTCGCCCTGCTGGCGTTGAACGCCGGCCGGGTGGTCACCACGGACCAGCTGATCGAGGGCCTCTACGGGCAGGATCCGCCGGACGGCGCGGTGAACGCGCTGCAGTCGCAGGTGTCGCGACTGCGCCGCGGCCTGCGGGCGGCGGGCGTGACGGCGCCGATCGAGATGCGGTCCGCCGGCTACCGGCTGGGGGTCGACCCGGAGCAGGTGGACGTGCACCGGTTCGCCCGGCTCGCCGAGGAGGGGCGGCGCTCCCTCGACGCGGGCGAGTTCCGCCACGCGGCGGCGCTGCTGCGCGAGGCAGTCGGGCTGTGGCGGGGAGCCGCGCTCGCCGACGTAGCGGGCGCACCGTTCGCCGCCGGCCAGGCGGTCCGGCTGGCGGAGCGGCGCGTCGCCGCCGTGGAGGACCTGGCCGAGGCCGAGCTGGCGGTGGGGCGGCACGCCGCGCTGGTGACGCCGCTGCGGGAGGCGGTGGAGGAACACCCGCTGCGGGAGCGGCTACGCGGGCAGCTGATGCGGGCGCTGGCCGGAGCGGGGCGTCAGGCCGAGGCGCTCGCGGTGTTCGAGGACGCGCGGCGGCTGCTCGCCGACGAGCTGGGGGCCGATCCGTCGGCGGAGCTGGCGGAGGTTCATCTGGCGGTGCTGCGGGGGGAGGTGCGGCCCCGCCCCCGGCGGACCGCGCCGGGGCCGGATGGGGCCGGGGCGGTGGTGCCGGCGCCGGTGAGCAGCTTCGTGGGCCGCGAAGGGGAGCTCGCCCGCGTCGGCGACCTGCTGGCCTCCGGGCGGCTGGTGACCCTGGTCGGCCCGGGCGGCGTGGGAAAGACCCGGCTGGCGCTGGAGGTGACCGGGCGGGCGGTGGAGCGGACCGGGGTCGAGGCCTGGTTCGTCGACCTGGCGCTGGTGGACGCCGACGCGCCGGCGGGCGGCGTCGCCGAGGCCGTGGTCGCGGCGCTGGGGCTGCACGACGCGGGATCGCTGCACCCGGCCAAGCGGCCGCCGGCGGGCGGCGGCGCGACCCGCCCGGACCCGGCCGGCCGGCTGGTCGCCGCGCTCGCCGAGCGCGAGGCGCTGCTGGTCCTCGACAACTGCGAGCACGTCGTGGCGCGGACGGCCCACCTGGTGCGGCGGTTGCTCGGGGCCTGCCGGCGGGTGCGGGTGCTGGCCACCAGCCGGGAGGCGCTGGGGATCACCGGGGAGTCGCTGTGTCCGGTGGCCCCGCTGGAGGTTCCGGTGGGGACCGGCACGGACCCGGCGACGGTCACCCCCGAGTGGGCGCTCGGGTTCGCGGCGGTACGGCTGTTCGTGGACCGGGCGGTGGCGGTCCGGCCGGACTTCGCCCTGGGCGGCGCCGAAGCGGGATCGGTCCTGCGGATCTGCGCCACGCTGGACGGACTGCCGCTCGCCATCGAACTGGCGGCGGCGCGGCTGCGCGCGCTGCCACTGTCCGAAGTGGAGGCCCGCCTCGGCGACCGGTTCCGGCTGCTGGCCCGCGGCGAGCGGACGGCGGTGCCGCGGCACCGCACCCTGCGCGCGGTGGTGGAGTGGAGCTGGGACCTGCTGGACGGGCGGGAGCAGGCCCTGGCCCGGCGGCTGACGGTCTTCGCCGGCGGTGCGCCGCTGGCGGCGGTCGAAGAGGTCTGCGCCGGGGACGGCGTGGACGACCCGGTCGAGGCCGCCGCCGGGCTGGTCGACAGGTCACTGGCGGAGGTGGACGCGTCCGGCCGGTACCGGATGCTGGAGACCGTCCGGCAGTTCTGTGCCGAGCGGCTCGCGGAGTCCGGCGAGGAGGCCCGGTCGCGGGAGGCGCACGCCGAGTGGTTCCTGCGGCTGGCGGCCGAGGCGGAGCCGTTCCTGCGCCGGTCCGAGCAGCTGGAGTGGCTGCGGCGGCTGGACGCCGAGCACGCCAACCTGCTGGCCGCGTTGAACCGTTCCGTGGCCGCCGCGCCCGATCGGGCGCTGCGCCTGGTCGCCCTGCTGAGCGGATACTGGCTGCTGCGCGGGTTGCGCGCCGAGGTCGCGCAGCTGGCCGCGGCGCTGCTGCACACCCTCGGCCAGGAGGTACCGGACGGGCTGGAGGACGAGTACGTCCTATGTGTCCTGGCCGCCAGGGCGGACGGCCGGGAGCGCCCCGGGCAGCGCGAGTGGTGGCGGCGAGCCGAGTCGATCATGTCGGCTCGGAGCACGCCGCCGCGGTACCCCTACCTCAGCTTCCTGTGGGCGGTGGCGGCCGGGCCGACCGCGGCCAGCCAGCGGCGCCCGGAGACGCACGTCGGCGCCGACCCCTGGTCGCAGGCGTTGCAGCGGATGGGGAACGGCTACGTGGCCCTCTTCGCCGGTGACGTCGGCGAGGCGGCGGAGCGGGAGTTCGACGCGGCGCTGCGCGGCTTCCGCGCGGTCGGGGACCGGCTGGGCACGGCGGAGACCCTGGACGCCGTGGCGACGCTGGCCTCGCGGCGCGGGCACCACGCGCGGTCGTTGCGGCTGTGGGCGGAGGGGATCGCGGCCGCCGTGGAGCTGGGGGCGGCGGCCTTCGCGGTGAACATGCGGTGCAACCGGGGGTACGGGCTGCTGGGCGCCGGGGATCTCGACGCGGCGCGCGCCGACTTCGCCTGGGCACAGTCGCGGGCCCGGCGCGGCGGCCTGCGCGAGGAGCTCGGCGCGGCCCGCTGCGGGCTGGGTGAGGTGGCCCGGTTGGACGGCGACCTGGCGCAGGCCCGCCGGCAGTTCGAACTGGCCCTGCGCGAGGCGCCCGCCGAGGCCACGTTCGGCGAGGTGACGCGGGTGCGGGCGCTGGTGGGCCTGGGCCGGGTGGCCGAGGCGGACGGCGACCTGGAAGGCGCGCTCGCCGCGCACCGCGAGGCGTTGGACACGGCGCTGCGGGGCGGCGACCTCGACGAGGCGGCCGGCGTCGTGGCGGCGTTGGCCGCGGTCGCGGTGGTGGCCGGCGACGGCGAACGGGCCGCGTGGCTGCTCGGGCTCGGGCGGGCGGTACGCGGCGGGGAGCCGGGCGTCGGGGCGGAGACGGAGCCAGCCACGGCGCGGACAGCGGCCCGGGCGCGGGAGCTGGTCGGCGCCCACCGGTTCGACCAGGCCCACCGGCGGGGCGCGTCCATGACGGTGGAGGCGGCGCTGGCCGGGCTCGGGGTCACGGCGGCGACCGACGCCATCCGGTGGAGCCGCCCACGGTAACGACACGGTCAGCGAACTGTCAGCGCGCGGTAGGCGCCGGGGCCGATGGTCGCCCGATGAGGAGATCACGCAGCACTCGGAACGCGCCACACCCACCCCCGGAGAGCGGCGAGGCCCTGCGGCTGGTCGAGGTGCGCAAGGTCTACGGCGACGAGGGGACGCGGGTGACCGCGCTGGCGGGCGTCTCGCTGTCCCTGCCGCACGGCACGTTCACCGCGGTGATGGGCCCGTCGGGATCGGGCAAGAGCACCTTGCTGCACTGCGCGGCCGGCCTGGAGGAGCCGGACGCCGGACGGGTGTTCGTGGACGGCCACGAACTGGGCGGCAGGAGTGAGACGGCGCTGACCAGGTTTCGGCGCGCGCACATCGGTTTCGTCTTCCAGCAGTTCAACCTGCTGCCGACGCTCACCGTGACGCAGAACACCACGCTGCCGCTGAAGCTGGCCGGGCGGCCGATCGACCACGCGGCGGCGCGCGCCGTCCTGGAACGGGTCGGCCTCGGCCAGCGGCTCGACCACCTGCCCGGCCAGCTCTCCGGCGGGGAGCGGCAACGGGTCGCCATCGCGCGAGCGCTGGTCACCCGGCCCGGTGTCGTCTTGGCCGACGAGCCGACCGGCGCGCTCGACAGCCACAGCGCCCGCGAGGTGCTCGAACTGCTCCAGGAGACGGTGCGCGGGTACGGGCGGACCGTGGTGATGGTGACCCACGACCCGGTGGCCGCCGCCTACGCGGACGTGGTGGTGTTCCTGGCCGACGGGCAGCTCGCCGGGCGGATGGCGAGCCCGACCGCGCGGGCGGTCGCGGAGCGGCTGACGCACCTGGGCGACGCGGCGCAGCAGGGCATCGGAGGTTGACGGCCATGTTCATGCTGGCTGTGCGATCCTTGCGGCGGCGAGTGGCCGCCTTCACCGCGACCTTCCTGGCCGCGTTCCTCGGCGCGGTGCTGGTGATGGCCTTCGGCTCGCTCTCCGACACCGGCGCCGCCGAAGGGGTCGCGGAGACCGACCGGCAGACCCTCTCCACCATGTCGACCGTGGTGGGCGGGTGGAGCCTGGTCCTGGTGGCGTTCGCGGTCACCTCCACGCTGACCCTGAGCGTGCGGCAGCGGGCCACCGAGATGGCGCTGCTCAAATGCGTCGGCGCCACCCCGGCCCAGTTGCGGCGGATGGTCCTGGGCGAGGCGCTGCTGCTGGCGCTGGCCGGGGCGCTCGTGGCCATCCCGGCCGGGGCACTGACCGGGCGTGCGTTGCTGGCCCTGCTGAAGTCCACCGACCAGGTCGCGGACGGGGTGCCTTTCGCCTACGGGCCGGTCGCCCTGGGCGCCGGGATCGGCGTCACGGTGCTGGGCGCCGCCGGCGCCGCGTTCCTGACCGCGCGGCGGGTGGCGAGGATGCGGGCGGTGGCGGCGTTGGGCAGCGCGGCGGACGCGGGTACGGGCGGCGGGCGCCTGGGCAAGGGCCGGATCATCCTCAGCGCGCTGTTTCTGGCCGGCGGCGTCCAACTGGGCGTGATGGCCGCCACGGCCGGTCCCGAGGGCTTCGACTCGATGCAGTTCGCCGGCTCGGCGGACATCCTGTTTGGGATCGGGCTCGCCGGTCTCGCGCCGATGCTCGTGCGCGGGGCGAGCGCGGCGCTGGCCCGCCCGGTGCGGCGGTTCGGCGGCGCCAGCGGCTACCTGGCGGTGCTCAACCTGCGGCAACGTACCGCGCAGTTGGCGGCCGCGCTGACCCCGGTGATCCTGTTCGTCGGCATCGGCGTGGGCACACTGTGGATGCAGGCCATCCAGAACGACACCAGCGCCGGGGCGGTCCCCACGACGCAGGAGGACGCCATCGAGACGCTGAACTTCGTGGTCACCGGGATGATCGTGCTGTTCACCTGCATCATGCTGATCAACACGCTGGTCGCCGCGACCACGTACCGGCGGCGGGAGTTCGGCCAGCAACGCCTCGCCGGGGCGACCCGCCGGCAGGTGCTGGGCATGGTCGTCCTGGAGGGTGCGGTGCTGACCGTCGCCGGGCTGGTCTGCGGCACCATCGCCGCCCTGCCCACCGTGCTGCCGTTCAGCTACGCCAAGACGGACGACTGGCTGCCCGACCCGGAGTACGGCATCTGGCTCGGCACGGTGGCGGTGGCGGTGACGGTGACGATGGCCGCCCTCGTCGGCACGGCGCGGCGCACCCTCCGGACACCCGCCGTCGAGGCGGTGTCGGTGGCGTCCTGACCTGGGCCTGGCTCCCGGCCCTCGCCTCGCTCCACCGGGCGGGATCCGGGCATCCGGGCCCAGCGGGACGGTCTGCACGGCAGTGACGGTGGGTGAGTGGACATACACCACATCTGTCACAGAGAATTGATGCGCCGGGTAGTGAACCCGGTACGCAGCGTCGACGTATAGCTGAAAACATCCGCGGTTCTCTTTGGCGGGAGGAGCCGTGACAGTAGCCATCGTTCCGTTGCCGAGGCGCGTGGTGGCCCGGCGCCGGCGTGCGTTCACGCTGCTGGCGTTCGTGCAGGCCACGCTCATCTTCACGATCACCGTGGTGTCGGTGCCACTGCCCGCGATCGGTCGTGAGCTGGGGCTGGAGCGGGCGCAGCTGATCCTGGTCAGCGCCGCGTACGCGCTCTCCTTCAGCGGCCTGCTGCTCTTCGGCGGCAGGCTCGCCGACCGGTACGGCGGGCGCCGCATGCTCCTCATCGGACTGTTCGTCTTCGCCGCGACGTCGATCGCCGCCGGCTACGCGGTGGGCTACGAGATGCTGGTCGGCGCCCGGTTCGGCCAGGGCGTCGGCGCCGCGATCATCGCGCCGGCGCTGACCGCGGTGCTGCGTGGCGTCTTCGCCGACCCGGTCAGCTACCACCACGCGATGGCGAGGTGGGGCGGCATCTCGGTGCTCGGCGCCACCTCCGGCGTCGTGCTCGCCGGCATCGCCACCACGTGGGTGTCCTGGCGGTGGATGTTCGCGGTGCCGGCGCTGATCGCCACGCTCGGGCTGCTGATCGCGCCCCGCCTCGTGCCCGGCGGCGGCGTCGCCCACCATGGCCAGCGCCCCCGCCTCGACCTGCCCGCCGCCGTGCTCGCCACCGGCGGCATCACGATGCTCAGCTACGGCTTCGTGATCACCGACCAGTACCCGTGGTCCTCGCCCCAGGTCACCGGCCCGCTGGTGGGCGGCCTGGCGCTGGTGCTCGCGTTCGTGCTGGTGGAGCTCCGCGGCAACACGCCGCTGCTGCCCCTCTCCTTCCTGGCCAACTCGCGCCGCGTGATCGCCCTGCTCGCCATCGGGCTCGCCGCCGCCGGCTCGTCGATCATCTGCCTGCTCCTCGGCCTGTACCTGCAACAGGTGCGCGGCTGGACCACGCTGCACACCTCGCTCGCCTTCGTGCCGTACGCGGTCTCGCTGATCGTCATGGGCCGGATCGGGCGGCGCCCCATCGAGCGGTACGGCGCGCCGGCCGTCGTCGCCACCGGCCTCGCGCTGTCGGCGGCGGGCTTCCTGCACCTGTCCGGCCTCGACCCGGCCACCACCTACCTGACCGGCCTGCTGCCCGGCCTCGTGCTGGTACCGGCCGGCGTGGCGCTCGCGTTCGCCGGCTCGACGGTGCTGGCCATGGCCGACGTGCGGCCGCGGCAGGCGGGGCTGGCCGGCGGCCTGATGAACACGTTCATGGAGATCGGCCCCACCCTCGGCGTCGCCCTGCTGATGGCCGTGGCCGCCGCCCGCAGCACCCACGTCGGCGGCGCCGACGCGGCCGCCGCCACGACCAGCGGCTACGCCTGGGCGTTCGGCGCCGCGGGGCTGGCGTTCGCGCTGCTCGCGGTGGTGGCGCTGGCGACCGAGCAGCCCGACCCGGCGACCGAGCCGGCCCGCGACGAGGCCGACCCCGACTACGCCTGGCGGGCCCGCGCCGCCGCCTAGCGCGCCTTCAAGAGGAAGATTCGAGCGACCGCGACGTCCGCGGTGGTCCGGACCGTCGCGCGGGGTGCATTCCCGCGGCCTCACCCTTCGCGGTGGGACGACTCCGGCTTGCGGCCGGAGTCGCGCTTTCGCACGCGCCGGGCCGCTGTGCCGACCCGCGCCGCCCTCGGTCTGGCGCCGGCGCCGACCTTCGCGGCAGATCGTGGTACATGGGTGCCCCGATAGGGGCACTGAAATACCACGATCGCCCGGTCACGGGGCGAAGGGGCCGCATGGCATTCCACATCAGTGCGGTGGCCACTGACCCTTGCCGGCTTCGCCGGGCCCGGGGTGACCAGCGGCCGAAGGCCGCCGGTCACCCGGTGAACGTTGGTGGCCACCGCACTAGCGCTCTTCGGGGTCGAGGCCGCGGGCGGCGCGGCCGCCGTCGACCGGGACGACGGCGCCGGTGATGAAGCTGGCCTGGTCCGACAGCAGGTGGGCGACCGTGGCCGCCACCTCCTCGGGGCGCCCCACCCGGCCCAGCGGGTGCAGCCGCCGCATCTCCGCGCCGATCCGGGTGGCGCCGGCCGGGCCGGCGTCGGCGAGGTAGGCGTCGTAGCGCTCGGTGGCGAACGAGCCGAGCGCCACCGCGTTCACCCGGATGCCGTGCCGGCCGTACTCCACGGCGAGTGCCCGGGTCAGCCCCTCGACCGCGGCCTTCGCCGTCGCGTACGGCAGCGCGCCCGGCACCGGCCGCTGGGCCTGGTGGGAGGAGACGTTGACGATCGCGCCCGGCGTACCGGCGGCGAGGAAATGCTTGACCGCCGCGGCGCAGCCGGCCACCGCCAGGCCGAGGTTGAGCGTGACGAGGTCGAGCACCTCGCGGGCCGGGGCGTTGTGCAGGGACGCGTCGCGGAAGACGGCGGCATTGTTGACCCAGCCGGCCAGCGGCGCCGCCGACGCGGCGAGGTCCGCGGCGCGGGCGGCCACCTCCTCGTCGCCGGCGTCGCCGGTCACGGTGAGCAGGCGGTGTGGCCGGCGCTCCCCGGGCCACCCGACCTCCACGTCGACGTCGGCGTGGCCGTGCGGCAGCGGCTCGCGCCAGTCGGCGTCGACCCCGACGACCGGGCCGTCGTGCAGGAGGCGTTCGGCGATGGCGCGGCCGATGCCGCGGGCGGCGCCGGTGACCACATAGGACCGGTTCACCGGAACGGGTCCGCGTGCGCCGGGCCCAGCGCCCGGTGGCTGCCTTTCGCCCCCGTGACGACGATCATTCCTGGAGCTTACCGAGGAGCCCGTTCATCCGGCCGTAGTCCAGGTCGCTCGCCAAGGAGTCGTACGTGCCGGTGGTGAGCACCTCGCGCATGCCCCGAGCGGCATGGGCATAAGCGGACAGCGCGATCGCCGCTCCGACGCTCACCCGGACCACGCCGAGCTTGGCCAGGTCGGGCACGGTGGGGGAGCCGGGGCCGGCCATGATGTTGAGCGGCGCGTCGATGCCGGCGGCGAGCGCGGCGATCGTCTCCGGGTCGGCCACACCCGGCACGAAGATCCCGTCGGCGCCGGCCGCGAGGTACGCCGCGGCGCGATCCAGCGTCACCCCCAGGCGGGTCGCCGGGTCGCCCACCGCGCGCAGGTAGACGTCCGTGCGGGCGTTCACGAAGAGGGGTACGCCGGCGGCGGTGGCCGCCTCCCGCGCGGCCGCGATCCGCTCGACCTGCTCCCCGGTGTCGCGCAGGCCCGCTCCGTCGCCGTCCTCGAGGTTGATGCCGCTGGCGCCCGCGCCGGCGATCGCGCGAACGGTCTGCGCGACACCGGCCGGATCCGGCGCGTAGCCGCCCTCGACGTCCGCGGTGACCGGCACGGCCACGGCGGCCACGACCCGGGCGACGAGGCCGGCGGCGAGGTCCCGGCCGAGGTGGTCGCCGTCCGGCGCGCCGAGGCTCCACGCGACGCCCGCGCTGGTGGTGGCGACCGCGGCCGCGCCGGCGTCCTCGGCGAGGCGGGCGGTGGCGGCGTCCCAGGCGTTCGGGAGGACGAGGAGGCTGCCCGGGGCGTGCAGCGCGCGGAAGGCGGTCGTCTTGTCGAGGTGGCTCGTCATGCCTCCACCCCACCAGCCGGTGCCGCCGATGTCTGGCCGTTTTCGGACATGAACCCCGGCCGGGCCGCCCCCCCCGGCCCTGCGTCCGTCCCGGGTGGATCCGCGCACCGCCGCGGGTCAGGTGAGCCAGACGATCAGGACGATCACGACCGCTATCGCGACCAGGACCGGGATCAGGCGGATCAGCACCGGCGCGGCCGCCGCGCGGAGCAGGTCGACCGGGGCGGGCTCGCCGGCCGCCGGGACGTCGTCGGCGCCCGCCTCGTGCCCGGGGGCGGGGCCGCCGGCCCCGGCGGGGCCGGCGGCCGAGGGGCCACCGCCGGAGGAGCCGGCGCCGGCGCCGGCTCCGGCGGGCCCGGCACCCGAAGGGCCGGGGCCAGCGCCGTTGGCGGCAGCGGCGGTGGGACCGCCGGCGGCGGTGGAGGGGGCCGCGGTCGACGAGGCGTCTGCCAGGACGGTCTCCCGGAGCTGGGCCACGAACTGGTCCAGCAGCTTGCCGCTGACCTGCGCGATCGCCCCGCGCCCGAACTGCGCCAGCGGCCCGGCCACGGTCAGGTCGGTCACCACCGTGACCCGGGTGCTGTCGCCCTCGCCGGCCAGGTCGGCCGTCACCACCGCGGACGCGCGGCCGGTGCCGCCGCTCTGCTTGCCGTTCGCCTCGATGACGGCGTGGTGGCGTCCGGCGTCGCGTTCCCGGAAGCGGGCCACGCCGGCGTACTGGGCGACGACCGGGCCGACCTTGACCTTCACGGTGCCGTGGTAGTCGTCGCCGTCCACTTCGGTCAGCTTGGCGCCGGGCATGCAGGGGGCGATCCGCTCGATGTCGGTCAGGACGGCCCATGCCTCGTCCACCGGGCGTGGTACGACGAACTCGTTGTCCAGGCGCACTTCTACTCCAAGATGGGCAGCTACTCCGAGACGGGCAGCGGGGACAAGACGGGCAGCAGGGAAGCGGAGGGCGGTACCACGGGCGGTGGGGGAGCGGCCCGGGGGCGGCTCGCCACGATCTCAGCGAGGATGGAGAGGGCGACCTCCGGGGCGGTACGGGCGCCGATGTCCAGCCCCGCCGGGGAGTGCACCGCGGCGGCATCGACGTCCAAAGAGGACAGTACCGCCGAGCCGCGGCGCCGGCTGGCGACCAGCGCCACGTACGGGACGCCGGCCCGCAGCGCCGCCGCCAGCACCGGCTCCTCGTCGTGGCCGTGCGAGGCGACCACCACCGCGGCCGCGTCCGGCGGGATCGGCGCGGCGGGGTCGGTGACGGCGTCCACCTGGTAGCCCAGCGGCCCGCCGAGCGCGACCAGCGCCCGCGCGACCGGGGCGTCGCCGAGCACGTGCACCAGCGGCGGCGGGAGCATCGGCTCCATGAAGATGTCGAGCGCCCCGCCGGACAGGCACGGGTTGGCGACCGTGACCGAGCCCTCGTCCTCCACGTCGGCGCCCGCCGACGGCGTGATCCGCAGCAGCGTCGACTCGCCGGTCGCGAGCAGGCGCAGCCCCAGCGAGCACACCGTCGCCTCGGCGCAGGTACCGCCGACGAACCCGTCGAGCGTGCCGTCCGCCAGCACCAGCGCGGAGTCGCCCGCCTTGGCGCTGGTCGGGCGCTGGGCGCGCACCACCGTCGCCAGCACGAACGGCGTCCGCCGGGCCCGCAGGTCCGAGGCGCGCAGCAGCAGGTCGGACGGGATCATGTGATCGCCAGGTCCGTGCGGATCGGCCGCCCCTGGATCGCCCGCCACACGTGCGCCGGCGTGAGGGGCATGTCGGCGTGCCGTACACCGTAGGGTTTGAGGGCGTCCAGGACCGCGTTGACGACGGCGGCCGGGCTGCCGACGGTGGCCGACTCACCGACTCCCTTGGCACCGATCGGGTGGTGCGGCGAGGGAGTGACGGTCTCGCCGAGTTCCCACGACGGGCATTCCATCGCGGTGGGGAGCAGGTAGTCCATAAAGGACGCGCCGAGGCAGTTGCCGTCCTCGTCGAAGGCGATCAGCTCCATCAGCGCCATCCCGATCCCGTCCGCGAGGCCGCCGTGCACCTGCCCCTCGACGATCATCGGGTTGATCCGTACGCCGCAGTCGTCGACCGCCACGAACCGCCGCACCTTCACCTGCCCGGTGCCGGGGTCGACGTCGACCACGCAGACGTACGCGCCGAACGGGAACGTCAGGTTGGGCGGGTTGTACACGGTGGTCGCGTCCAGGTGCCCCTCGACGCCCTCGGGCAGTTCGAGGCTGGAGTGGGAGGCGAGCGCGATCTCCTGGATGGTGCGCCCCTGCGACTGGTCGCCGCGCACGTACCAGCGGCCCTTCTCCCACTCCAGGTCGCCGGGGTCGACCTCGAGCATCGCGGAGGCGACCTGCCGGGCCCGCTCGCGGACCTTGCGGGCGACGACGGCGGTGGCCGCGCCGGAGACCGGGGTGGAGCGGGAGCCGTACGTGCCGAGGCCGAACGGGGTCTGGTCGGTGTCGCCGTGCACCACCTCGACGTCGTCCGGCGGGATGCCCAGCTCCTCGGCGACGATCTGCGCGTACGTGGTCTCGTGCCCCTGCCCCTGCGACTGCACCGAGATGCGCAGCACCGCCTTGCCGGTCGGGTGCACCCGAAGCTCGGCGCCGTCGGCCATGCCGAGGCCGAGGATGTCCATGTGCTTGCGCGGCCCGGCGCCGACCGCCTCGGTGAAGAAGCTGATGCCGATGCCCATGAGCGGCCCGCCCGGGGGGCGCGCGGCCTGCTCGGCCCGGAGTTCGGCGTACCCCGCCATGTCGAGAGCGAGCTGGAGGGCGCGCGGGTAGTCGCCGGAGTCGTACTCCCACCCGGTGGGGCTGGGGTAGGGGAACTGCTCGGGGCGGAGCAGGTTCTTCATCCGCAGCTCGGCGGGGTCCATCTCCAGCTCGTACGCGAGGACGTCGACCATCCGCTCGACCAGGTACGCCGCCTCGGTGATCCGGAACGAGCAGGCGTACGCCACCCCGCCCGGCGCCTTGTTGGTGTAGACGCCGGTGACCGCGCAGTGTGCGGCCTCCATGTCGTACGAGCCGGTGAAGACGTGGAAGAAGCCGGCCGGGAACTTGGTCGGCTGGGCGGTGCCGTTGAACGCCCCGTGGTCCGCGATCACCTTCACCCGCAGGGCGCGGATCTTGCCGTCACGGGTCGCGGCCACCTCGCCGCGCATGTGGAAGTCGCGGGCGAAGCCGGTGCTCATCAGGTTTTCCGAGCGGTCCTCCATCCACTTGACCGGCTTGCCGGTGACGATCGAGCCGACGACCGCGCAGACGTACCCGGGGTAGATGGGGACCTTGTTGCCGAAGCCGCCGCCGACGTCCGGCGAGATGACCCGGATCTTGTGCTCGGGCAGGCCGGCCACCAGCGCGTACACCGTGCGGTGGGCGTGCGGTGCCTGCGTGTTGCACCACATCGTGAGCTTGCCGGTGACCGCGTCGAAGTCGGCGACCGCGCCGCACGTCTCCAGCGGCGCGGGGTGGACGCGCGGGTAGAGCACATCCTGCGCGACCACCACCTCCGCCGACGCGAACACCGCGTCGGTGGCCGCCTCGTCGCCCGCCCCCCAGTCGAAGATGTGGTTGTCGGTCTGCCCGTCCTTGTCGTCCCGGATCACGGGGGCGCCCGGGTCGAGCGCGCGGCGAGCGTCCACCACCGCGGGCAGCGGCTCGTACTCCACATCGATCAACTCGAGGGCGTCGCGAGCCGCGTAGCGGTCCTCGGCGACCACGAACGCCACCTCCTGGCCCTGGAAGCGGACCTTGTCGGTGGCGAGTACCGCCTGGGTGTCCTGCGAGAGCGTCGGCATCCAGGCGAGCTTGAGTCCGTCCAGGGTCTGCCCTGTGATCACGGCCTTCACCCGCGGGTGGGCCTGCGCGGCGGCCGTGTCGATCGAGACGATCCGCGCGTGCGCGAACGGGCTGCGCAGCACCGCGCCGTGCAGCATGCCGGGCAGGTTGACGTCGTCGACGTACGTGCCGCGCCCGCGCACGAACCGCGCGTCCTCCTTGCGGTGCATCCGCCCGAAGCCGATCGGAGGCTGCTCCACAGTGGTCATGACCGTCCTCGCTTCGCTGCGGGCGGCCATGAGCTCACCAAAGGACTGTGGCCAATGATTCGCTCGCTTCGCTCACTCATGACGCGCTCACCTCCGTGCCGCGGGAAGCGGCCCAGCGAACGGAACGGACGATGTTTTCGTAGCCGGTGCAGCGGCACGACTGGCCGGAGATCGCCTCGCGGATCTCGTCCTCGGACGGGTCCGGGTTGTGGTCGAGCAGCCAGCGGGCGGTCATCATCATGCCCGGCGTGCAGAAGCCGCACTGCAGCCCGTGGCACCGCACGAAGCCCTCCTGCACCGGGTCGAGCGCCGCCCCGTCGGCGAGCCCCTCGACGGTGCGGACCGTGTGGCCGTCGGCCATCACGGCGAGCACGGTGCACGACTTGACCGGCGTGCCGTCGAGCCAGACCACGCAGACGCCGCAGTTGGAGGTGTCGCAGCCCCAGTGGGTGCCGGTGAGGCCGAGCTTGTCCCGCAGGAAGTGGACCAGCAGCAGGCGCGGCTCCACGTCGGCGGTGTGCTCGTCGCCGTTGACGGTGACGGTGATCTGCATCAGGCCCTCCCAGCCCTAGGTCGGCGCGGCCGCCGGCTCACGCCACGCCTCGCGCCCGCGCCACGGCCCGGCGCAGCGCGCGGACCGTCAGCTCGCCGGCCAGGTGCTTCTTGTAGTCGGCCGGGCCGCGCTGGTCGGCGACCGGCTCGCACCGCTCGGCGGCGATCCGACCCGCCTCGACCAGGACCGAGTCGGTCGCGGCCGACCCGCGCAGGAACTCCTCGGCCGCCGGCGCGTGGAAGTGCGCCGCCCCGACCGCGGTCAGCCCGATGCCGGCGTCGGCGATCGTGTCGCCGGCCAGCCACACGGCGGCTCCGGCGGCGGCCACGGCCCAGTCGCCGACCCGCCGCTCCACCTTCTCGTACGCCGAGCCGCCACCCGGTCGGACCGGCACCACGACCTCGACGAGCAGCTCGCCCGGGGCGACCACCGTCTCGTACGGCCCGGTGTGGAACTCCCGCACCGGCACCCGGCGCACGCCGTCCGGGCCGCGGACCACCGCCGCCGCGTCGACCGCCGCGAACGCCGCCGACAGGTCCTCGGACGGGTCGGCCTGGCAGAGCGAGCCGCCGACCGTGCCGCGGTTGCGCACGACCGGGTCGGCGATCACCCGTTCGGCGTCGTGGAAGATCGGGTAGTGCTCGCCCACCAGCGGCGAGGCGAGCAGGTCCGCGTGGCGGGTCATGGCGCCGACGGCCAGCACGTCGCCGTCGAGCCGGACGTACGCCAGCTCCTCGAGGTCGTTGATGTCCACGAGCGCCTCGGGCCGGGCGAGCCGCAGCTTCATCATCGGGATGAGGCTGTGCCCACCGGCCACCACGCGCGCCTCGCTGCCCCACTTGGCCAGCAGCGCGAGGGCGTGGTCCACACTGGTCGCCCGCTCGTACTCGAAATGCGCCGGCACCTGCATGGGGCCCATCGTCGTGACGATTGTGAGAAGCTGGCAATGCCGCGATAACCGAATGGTTAAGGGGTGGCCGCGATGACCCTCACCCAGCTCGGGGTGTTCGTGCTCGTCGCGCGGCTGCGCTCGGTGCGGGCGGCGGCCGACGTGCTCGGGGTCAGCGAGCCGGCGGTGTCCCGCTCGCTCGCCGCACTCCGCCAGCACCTCGGCGACCAGCTCGTCGTCCGCGACGGCAACGAGATGACCCTGACCGAGGGGGGCAACCGCCTCTTCGGCATCGCCTCGCAGATGGTCGCGCTCGGCGCCGAGGCCGAGGCGGCGGTCCGCGCGGCCCAGGGCGCGGCGGCCCAGCTGCGGCTGCTGGTGACCAGCACGATCGCCGAGTTCATCGCGGCGCCGCTGGTCGAGGCGTTCGGCAAGCGGTGGAGCGGCCAGATCGAGACCTCCTCCGGCGTCGCCAACGCGGCCGAGATGCGCGTCCTCCTGCCCAACCGCCTCGCCGACGTCGCGCTCGGCCCCGACCTGAGCGGCGACCCCGCGCTCGCCTCGGAGCCGGTGCTCCGCTACCGCCTCGTCGTGGTCGGCCCGCCCCGCCACCGCCCGGCCGGCCCGCCAAGCCGCTGGCCGTGGCTGGTCGACCCGACCGGCACCGACCCGGACAGCGAGACCGGGCGGCTGCTGCGCGCGTTCCGCGTACCCGAGGGTCGGATCCAGGTTTTTCCCAACCAGACCGCGGCGTGGTCGGCGGCGGCCGACGGCGCCGGTGTGGCACCGGCCGTCTCGACGCTGGTCAGCCGCGAGCTGCGGCGCGGCGAGCTCTCCGTCGTGGAGACCGAGCGGACGCCGGTGCAGGCCTGCTGGCACGTGACGACGCTCGCGCCGGACCGGCGGCCGGACGCGGCCCGGCGGCTGCGCAACTTCCTCGGCACACCGGACGCGATGCAGCTGATGTGCGCGCCGGGCGCGGGCGTGCCACCGTCGCGCTTCCGCCCGCCGGTGTACGTGACTATCTGGAGCTGATCGTCACCAGCACCGCGCCGCCCGCGTCGACCACCTCGAGCCGGTCGATCGCCGCACGCTCCACAGTGGTGCTTCCGAGCCCGGTGAAGGCGTCCTGCCCGGCCGCCATCCGCCAGCGCAGCGCCGTCCGCGCCGCGCCGTCCGCGGTGACCACCCGGAGCAGGCAGTCGCGCGGCCCCGGGAGCGCGGTCACGCTGAGCGACACGTCCAGGCCCGCCGCGGTGCGGCTGAGCCGCACCTCCGCCGCCGCGCCGGTCGCCGGGTCGCGCCCCGCGAGGCGCTCACCCGCCGCGCCCCCACCCGGGTCGCTCTTGATCGTGTCGGGCCTCGTCGCCGCCGGTGCCGGCTTCGTCTTTTCCTTGGTACGCGCGGGAAGCGCCCCGGTCGTCGCAGGCGTGACCCCCGGCGGTGGCGGGGATGGTGGCGCGGGCGCCGTGGCCGGCGACGCGCCGGTGGCCGGGGGAGCGGCGGCGGTGGTGGACGTGCCGGCGGCCGCGGCCGTGCCGGGCGCCTTGGCCGGCGCCGCGGCGACCGAGGCCCCGGGACCGGTCACGCTGGACCGCGCCACGATCGTGACCAGGCTGACCATCATCACCACGGTCACCGCCGCCGCGACGAGCACGAGCCGCCGCACGACGGCGCCGCTGCCCTTCCGCCGGCGCCGCACGGGTCCGCGCCGGCGCTCCGCTTGCGCGTGCCTCTCCTCCGCTCCGCGGTCTTGCTGTGCGCGCTGCGCTTCGCGGTCTTGCCGCGTGTGCTCCGCTTCGTGGTCCTCGCGTGTGTGCTCTGCTTCGCGGTCTTCCCGCGCGCGCTCCGCTTCGCGGTCTTCCCGTGCGGCGCGAGCCGGTCCGGGCGGCGGGCGGAAGCGGTCGTCGAGCTCGTTCCAGGCGCGCAGGTGCGGGCGGCGGCGCCGCTCGCGCGCGGGCTCGCGCTGGCGCGGAAAGAGCGGTATCACCGCCCCGGGCGGATGCGGCGGGATCCGGCGCACCCACCCGCGCTCGGCGTCGGCTAGCAGCGCCGCGGCGCCGCTCTGGCCGAAGAGCGTGGCCGCGTCGTTCAGTCCGAACAGCGCCGCCGCGTCGCTCTGGCCGAAGAGTGTCGCCGCGTCCACCTGCCCGAGCAGTTCGATCAGCGGGGCCAGGCCCTCCAGCGTCCGCAGGCAGTGGGCGCACGTGATCAGGTGCCGCTCGTAGGCGTGGCGTTCCTCCGCCTCGAGCAGTCCCAACGCGTACGCGCCCACGTCCGGGTGGACGCAGGGGCCTGGCCGGTCAGGCATCGACGGTCCCGCTCCCCATCAGCACCTTCTGGAGCGCGCGGAGCGCGAAGAACAGCCGCCACTTCACCGTCTCCGGCGGCAGTCCCAGGTCGTCGGCGACGTTTCGCACCCCGCGGCCCTTGAAGTACGCCTCGACGAGGATCTCCCGGTCCGGCCCGGGCAGCGAGCGGAGCCCGTCCAGCACCATCATCCGCTGCATCGCCGGCTCGACGTCGGCCGCGTACACGTCGGGCGGCTCGTCGTCGTAGCGCCGCTCCCGGCCGTACGGCTCCCGCCGGTACTGGTCCCGCTCGTACGGGTCGCCGCGGATGTCGTCCACGATCCGGCGGGCGATGCTGATCAGCCAGGGACGCAGCGACGGCGCCGCCACGCCGACCTGGTCCACGTCGCGCCAGGCGGTCAGCAGCGTCTCCCGCACCACGTCCTCGGCCATCCGGCGGTCGCCGTTGGTCAGGCTCAGCGCGATCATGAACAGCGGTTCGGCGTGCTCGTCGTACAGGCTGCGCAGCAGTCCACCCTCGGCCCGGTGGATGCCGGTGCGATGACTCTGCCTGTCGACGAGCGTGCGGCCGGCCGGACCGTGCACCGAGCGGGAGTGCCGCCCACGGCCGGTGACCGGCCGCGCCTCTAGGTGGCGCGGCGGTGACATGAGAGCTTCTCCACGAGGTCCCCCAACCAGTCGTGATCGTTGTCGCACCCGGGTACGGCGCTGATCTGCCGGTTGGATCGACGGTCCGGCGGAATTAAGGATCTCTTAAGGCGGATCGATGAACCTCATCGTTTCGTGGCGCGTCTCCGACTCCTTGACCGGTCATCCCCCTCCCCGCCCGCCGCCGTCCTCCTGGCCCTGGCCCTCGCGGCGTCTCCCGCTCTCGCCGCGTCTCCCGCTCTCGCCGCGTCTCCCGCTCATGGCGCGTCCGCCGCTCGCGGGGCGCCGGTGGCACTCGCCACGTCCGCCGCTCGTGGCGCGGCCCCGGTCGTTGCCGGGTCCTCGGCCCTTGCCGGGTCCTCGGCCCTTGCCGCGGCCCCGGCGCGCGGGGCGGCGCCGGCCGCTGTCGCGTCCTCGACGACGGTCACGCCGGCCGGTCACGGTTTCACCGCCACACCGGCGCCGGGCAGCACGGCCGACTTCCAGGTCGGCTCGGTGACGGTCACCTGCAACACGTCCGCGACCAGCGGCGCCGTCCCCGCCGAGCCGGACAACCACAGCCCCGACGGCCCGGTGACGGTCGGGGTGAGCCCGCCGACGTTCGACAACGACGGCGGCGCCTGCCCGACCGGCGTCTTCCTCACCACCGCCACGACCACCATCACCGGCGACTGGACAATCGGCCTCCAGTTCGACCCGGCCGGCTCCACCGGCACCCTCACCATCCCGGCCGGGGGCGTCACCACCCAGATCTCCGGCCTCGCCTCCTGCACGGTCCTGGTCGCGCCGGACGCCCCCGCGGCGATCACCGGCCCGCTGCTGGACGGCGGCGCGGACACCCCGCCGCGGCTCGACTTCTCCGCCGGTATCGACGTCCCGATCCGCGTGACCGGCGGCTTCGGCTGCCCGACGGCCGCGACCAGCGCGCTGTTCCGCGCCACCTACGAGATCGCCGACACCACCGACCCGACCCAGCAGCTTGCCATCACAGCCCGACCGGTAGCGGCGGGCCACGCCTAGATCCTTGGGTTTGGGAATCTGAACACGGGAGTCAGGTTTTCAGGCCGCGGTTTTTAGTCGTGTGCGGGTGATGTAGTCCTCGACGTGCTGGTCGATGGTGGCTAGGGCGTGGCGGAGGGTGGGTGGGGCTTGAGGCTGGTCGGCGGCGGTGAGTGGTCGTAGGAGTCGGTTGTGGAGTTTGGTGTAGAAGATCGCTAGGCGTTGCCCGTCGGGGGTCAGGGTGTAGGTGTGGGTGTGTTCGATCCGGTGGATTAGGCCGTTGGCGCGTCGCCGGCGTAGGTCGTAGGTCATCTGGCTGGTGCTGTAGCTGGTGCCGAGCAGCCGGGCGGTCAAGGCGCGAAGGCTGTTGTTGGTGATGCCGGTGACGGCGAACAGGTTCAGGCATAGGGCGCCGGTCAGGGCCATGACCGGCGGGTCGCCGAAGCGAAGCGCTGGGGCCCTCTTGCCGTCCTCGGTGAGGGTGGGTTGGGCGACCCGCTCGATGGCTGGGCTCGCCAGGACACAGCCCTGACCGACCCGGATAGTGTCCAACAGTCGGCGGTTGACGTCACGGGCCTTGAC
>NZ_JAVHUY010000033.1 GCF_031085175.1 Phytohabitans maris | reverse complement strand
AGTCCGGTGGTGTGGGTCAGGTTGCCGGCGGTGAGGGCGTAGACGGCGTTGGCGACGTGTTCGGGGAGTACTTCCCGTTTGAGGAGGGTGCGTTGGGCGTAGAAGGCGCCGAGTTGGTGTTCGGGGATGTTGTAGGTGGCGGCGCGTTGGGCGCCCCAGCCGGCGGCGAAGATGCCGGAGCCTTGGACGACGCCGTCGGGGTTGATGCCGTTGACGCGGATGCCGTGGGGGCCGAGTTCGGTGGCGAGGAGGCGTACTTGGTGGGCTTGGTCTGCTTTGGCGGCGCTGTAGGCGAGGTTGTTGGGTCCGGCGAACACCGAGTTTTTGCTGGTGATGTAGATGATGTCGCCGCCCATGTGTTGGTCGATGAGGGTGGGTGCGGCTTCGCGGGAGATCAGGAAGGAGCCGCGGGCCATGACGGAGTGTTGGGTGTCCCAGTCGGTGTCGGTGGTTTCGAGGAGGGGTTTGGAGATGGATAGGCCGGCGTTGTTGATGACGAGGTCGAGTCCGCCGTAGGTGAGCAGGGTGGTTTGGATGGCGTGTTGGATGGCGGTGGTGTCGGTGACGTCGACGGTGAGGGGTATGGCGGTGTCGGTGTCGCCGATTTCGGCGGCGACGGTGGCGGCGGTGTGGGGGTTGCGGTCGGCGACGACGACGCAGGCGCCTTCGGCGGCGAGGCGGTGCGCGATCGCTCGGCCGATGCCGGAGCCGGCGCCGGTGACCAGGGCGATGCGGGTGGTCAGGGGTTTGGGTTGGGGCATGCGCTGGAGTTTGGCTTCTTCCAGGGCCCAGTATTCGATCCGGAACTTTTCGGCTTCGCTGATCGGCTGGTAGGTGGAGATGGCTTGGGCGCCGGCCATGACGTTGATGGCGTTGAGGTAGAACTCGCCGGCCACGCGGGCGGTTTGTTTGTTGGTGCCGTAGGAGAACATGCCGATGCCGGGGATGAGCACGATCGCCGGGTCGGCGCCCCGCATCGGCGGGCTGTCGGGGGTGGCGTGCTGCTGGTAGTAGGCGGCGTAGTCGGCCCGGTACTGTTCGTGCAGGTCTTTGAGGCGCTGCTTGACCTCATCCAGGGGTGCGGTGGGGGGTAGGTCGAGCAGGAGCGGGCGGACCTTGGTGCGTAGGAAGTGGTCGGGGCAGGAGGTGCCGAGCGCGGCCAGCCGGGGGTGTTGCGTGCGGGCCAGGAAGTCCAGCACCGGGGCGGTGTCGGTGTAGTGGCCGACCTGCCGCCGGTCGGTGGACGCCAGCCCGCGCAGGAGCGGGGCGAGGGCGGCGGCCCGGGCGTGCCGCTGCGGCTGCGGTAGGGCGGTGTAGCCGTCGATGATCGGGCCGAACGGGTCGGGGCGGCCGCGTTCGTCGATGAACGCCTGCGCGGTCCGGATGATCTCCCGCGAGTTGGCCTCACACTCGGCGCTGCTGTTGCCCCAGGCGGTGATGCCGTGCCCGCCCAGGATGACCCCGATCGCCCGCGGATGAGCCTGCTTGGCGGCGGCGATGTCCAGGCCGAGTTGGAAGCCGGGACGCCGCCAGCCCAGCCACACCACCCGGTCCCCGAAACACTGTTTGGTGAGGGCTTCACCGTCGGCCGCGGTAGCGAACGCGATACCGGCGTCGGGGTGCAGATGGTCCACATGTGCCGCGTCGACCAGGCCGTGCATCGCGGTGTCGATCGAGGGTGCGGCCCCGCCCCGCCCGTGCAGGCAGTAGTCGAACGCGGCCACCATCTCGTCCTCGCGCTCCACCCCCGGATACACCTGCGCGAGGGCGCGTAGCCGGTCCAGCCGCAGCACCGCCAACCCGGCCGGTGTGAGCGTGCCCAGGTCGCCGCCCGACCCTTTGACCCACACCAGGTCGACCGGCTGCCCGGTGACCGGGTCGATGCCGGTGCCCTTGGCCGAGGTGTTACCGCCGGCGTAGTTGGTGTTGCGGCGGTCGGCGCCGAGCCGGTTCGAGCGGCCGATCAGATCCTCAACCGGCGAGTCGTCAACGGTGGACACTTTTCAGGCTCCCCATCCGGCTTGCTGGCCGCCGACCCGCTCGGCGACGATCTTGTCCCCATAACCCGACCGCTGATACGCCGCGACCGGGTCGGGGTCCAAACCCATCTCCCGCCTGACATCCGCGAGCAGGGGACGCACGTCGGTGTTGTAGGCGTCCATGAAGACCGCGTTCGCACCCAACACGTCACCGGCCCGCTGAGCTTCGGCCAGGGCGTCGTGGTCGACCAGCAACGCCTTCGCCGTCGCCTCCTGCACATTCATCACCGAACGGATCTGCGCCGGGATCTTCGGCTCGATGTTGTGACACTGATCAAGCATGAACGCGATCCCCGCCCCCGACTTGAGCGCGTCCGCCGACACGATCTCATGCATGATCCGAAACAACTGGAACGGATCCGCTGACCCCACCATCAGGTCGTCGTCGGCGTAGAACCGCGAGTTGAAATCGAACGCCCCCAACTTCTGCTCGCGTAGCAGGAACGCCACGATGAACTCGATATTCGTACCCGGCGCGTGATGCCCGGTATCGATCACCACCTGCGCCTTCTCACCCAGCCGTAGGCAGTGCGCGTAGGCGGTACCCCAATCCGGGACGTCCGTAGTGTAGAACGCCGGCTCAAACAACTTGTACTCCAACAACAGACGCTGGTCGGGATTGAGACGCGCGTAGGTTTCCCGCAACGCCTGCGCCAGCCGGTCCTGCCGGACCCGGATCGAGTCCTGACCCGGATAATTCGTGCCATCCGAGAACCACAACTTCACGTCGCGGACACCGACCTGAGCCGCGATGTCCACACACTCAAGGAGGTGGTCGATGGCCTTACGCCGCACCGCCGGATCCGGATTCGTCACCGACCCGAGCATGTAGTCGTCGTCCTGGAACACATTCGCGTTGATCGTCCCCAACCCGACCCCATGCTCCTTCGCGAACCCCGCCAGATGCGTGTAGTCATCCACCCTGTCCCACGGAATGTGCAACGCCACCGTCGGCGCCACCCCGGTAAACCGATGCACCTGCGCCGCGTCCTCAACCTTCTCGAACGGCGTACGCGGCACACCCGCCTGCCCAAACACCTTGAACCGCGTACCCGAGTTACCGAACGCCCACGACGGCAACTCGATCCGCTGCACTCGCAGGGCCGCCCTCACGGCATCGGACATATCATCCTCCACTGTGGACGTCCCGGCGCCGGCTTCGTCGACCGGCACCGGGACCGGTGCGGCTAGAAGTCGAACTGGTCGATGTTCGACGAGTCGAACACCGTCGGCGGGCCGAGGACCACGATGCCGTCTGCGGCGATGGTGTACTCGCCGAGCTTGCCAGCCGTGAACTTCTCGCCCTCCTTGCCGGTGATCACACCGGAGGCCAACGCGGCGCCGGCGTAAGCCGCCAGGTAACCCAGGTCGGCCGGGCTCCACAACGCGAAGTTCTTCACCGTGCCGTCCTTGACAAACTCACGCATCTGGTTCGGCGTCCCCAACCCGGTCAACGCCACCTTCCCCTTGTACTGCGAACCGGACAGATACCGCGCCGCCGCCGCCACACCCACCGTGGTCGGCGAGATGATCCCCTTCAAGTCCGGGTAGGAAGACAGCAGCCCCTGGGTCTCCTGGAACGACTTCTGATCCTCGTCATTGCCGTACGCCACCGTAACCAACTCGATCTTGGAATACTCCGGCTTCTTCAACTCGGTCTTCATCAACTCGATCCACGCGTTCTGATTCGTCGCGTTCGCCGTCGCCGACAAGATCGCAATCTTCCCCGCCCCACCGATCTGATCCGAGATCAACTTGACCTGGTTCTCCGCGATACCCTGCGCGGTCACCTGGTTGACGAACAGATCCCGGCAGTCCTTGTTGGTATCCGAGTCGAACGTCACCACCTTCGCCCCACCCTGCCGAGCCTGGTTGACCGCACCACAGATCGCATTCGGATCATTCGCCGAGATGACGATCACGTCCGAACCCTGCTGGGTCAACGTGTTGATGTACGACACCTGGGACGAGGCACTCGCCTCGGAGGGGCCGACCTCCTTGTACTCACCCTTGAACTCCTCCACCGCCGACTTACCCCCGTTATCCGAGACGGTGAAGTACGGATTGTTGACCTGCTTGGGCAGGAAGGCCACCGACAGCCCCTCCTTGATCTGCCCCGACGCGCCCCCGCTGGCGTTGCCACCGCCGGCCGGCGTGTCACCCTCGTCGTCGCTCGCGCAGGCTGTGGTCATCAGCAGCGCCGACAGGGCGATGAGGGACGCGCCGAGGCGCACATGTCTGGTCCGCATGGCTTTCATAACTCGTCCTTTCCTGGCATTCCGGGCACCGATGGGCCGGCCCGGTGGTGAATTCGGTGGGAGAGGTGTTGGTTGGTGGTTGTGGTCGGGTGCTCAGGCACCGGCCACTGGTGTCACGGCGGGTCGTCGGCGACGCAGGCGGGCGCGGAGCATGCTCGCGGCGTTGGGGCCGACGACGGAGACGATCAGCAGGGCGCCGGTGACGACGGTGAGCGTGTCGGCGGGTACATCGGCGAGTTGCAGCGCGTTACGCAGGCTGATCAGCAGCAGCACACCAGCCATGACCCCGATTAGGGAACCGCGACCGCCGAAGATCGAGACCCCACCGAGCAGGACCGCGGCGACCACGGACAGTTCCAGACCGGCGCCGTTGTCCGCACGGGCGGACGCGTACCGCATGGTCCAGAAGAACCCGGCCAACGCCGCCACCGCACCCGTCAACACGAACAGCCAGAACTTCGTCCTCGCCACCGAAATCCCGGAAAACGTGGCGGCCTGCTCGTTGTTGCCCATCGCGAACAGCGCCCGACCGACCGGGGTGGCGTGCAGCACCACCCCGAAGGTGACCGCGAGGCCGGCGACGAGCAGCGCCATCCACGGGATGGTGGTGCCGGGCAGCGCCTCGATCGTGTTGCCGGTCCAGGAGAACGGGAAGTCGGCGACCGCCTTGTCACCCAGCACCACGTAGGCGAGTCCTCTGTAGAGCGCGAGGGTACCGATCGTCACCGCCAGGGACGGCAGCCCAAACCCGGTAACGAACAGCCCGTTCACCGCGCCCAACACCATCCCCAGTACGAGGACGAGCGGCAGGATCACCGGCAGCGGCACACCGGAGAGCCACAGCTGGCCCATCACCGCGCTGGACAGACCGAGCACGCTGGCCACGGACAGGTCGATCTCGCCGGTGACGATCACCAGGGTCATCGGCAGCGCGATCAACGCGATCGGGATGACGTCCAGCAGCAGGAAGCCCCAGAAGCGGGATGTCGCGAACCCGTCGACCGCGATCGAGGAGGCGATCACCACGAGGGCGAGGACGCCGATGACCAGTATGTCCCACGTGCCCAGTCGTTTAAGCACCGCGGGCCCTCCTTCCTCGTAGGCGGTCGGCGATGCGCGCGGTCAGCGCCCGGTCCAGTCCGATCGCGGCGAGAATCAACGCGCCGACGACGGCCTGCTGCCAGAACGGGTCGATCCGCAGCACCGGCAACGCGGACCCGATCGTCGACAGCAGCAGCGCGCCGAGGGCCGCGCCGTAGACCGAGCCGCTGCCGCCGAAGATCGCCACCCCGCCCACCACGACGGCGGCGACGACCTGTAGCTCGATCCCGTTGCCGGCGGCGGCGTCCAGCGTGCCGAACCGGGCCGCGTGCAGCACACCGGCCAGGCCGGCGAGGGCGCCAGAGATGGCCATGGCGGTGAACACCCGCCAGCCGACCGGGATGCCGGACAGGCGGGCGGCCTCCGGGTCCGAGCCAATCGCGTACATCTCCCGACCCGAGCGGTAGTTACGCAGGTAGTAGCCGGCGAAAACCAGCACGGCGATCGCGAACAGGGCCAGGACGGGGATGCCGAGCAGAGTGGCGGTGCCCATCCGCTTGAAACCGCTGGGCATGTCGGCCGCGTTGATCTGCTGCCCGGCCGCCCACGAGTAGTCGACGCCGCGGAAGACGTACAGCGTGCCGAGCGTGACCACCAACGCGGGCACTCGCGCCACGGCGATCAGCGCCCCGTTGACGATTCCGCACAGCAGGCCCAGACCAACGCCCGCCAACACCGCCAAGACGATCGGCGTCTCGGACATGGCCAGAAACAGCTTGCCCGTCGCGAACGCGGACAGCCCCAGCACCGAACCGACGGAGAGGTCGACGTTGCGGGTGATCACCACGATCGCCTGCCCCACCGCCAGCACGACAAGGATGGTGGCGCCGAGCATCAGGTCCTTGCGGGACTGGGCGTTCAGGAACCGCGGGTTGTAGATGGTGGTCACCGCGACCAGCAGCACCAGCGCGAGGCCGATGCCCAGCTCGCGGACCACGAACAACCTCCGCGCACCCCGCACGTCACCGCGCGTTCTCGTGGGCGGCGGTGCGGCTGCCCGGGTCGCTGTCGTCACGCCGCACCGCCGCTGCTCTGGCCGGTGGCAGCGAGCATCACCGACTCCTCGTCCGCCCGCTCCCGGGCGATCTCCTCCACCAGCCGGCCCTCGTGCATCACCAGTACCCGGTCGGCCATGCCCAGCACCTCGGGCAGTTCGCTGGAGACCATCAGGACCGCCACGCCATCGGCGGCCAGCTGCGACATCAGCCGGTGCACCTCCGCCTTGGTGCCGACGTCGATGCCCCGGGTCGGCTCGTCCACGATCAACACCTTCGGCGACGTGGACAGCCACTTCGCCAGGACCACCTTCTGCTGGTTGCCGCCAGACAATGTGGACACTGGATCGGACAGCGCGCCGGCCTTGACCTGAAGGCGTTGCGTCCAGCCAAAAGCGTCTTCCCGCTCCACCCGCGGGCCCAGCAGACCGAGCCGGGCCAGCGACCAGCGGCGCGGCAGCGTCGCGTTGCGTTCGATGGACAGCTCCATGACCAGGCCCTGCTGACGGCGGTCCTCCGGTACCAACGCGACCCCGGCCGAGATCGCTGCCGCCGGCTTTCCCCGCGGCAGCCGTACCCCGTCGACCAGGATCTCGCCGGAGTCATACCGGTCGACGCCGAACACCGCCCGCACGACCTCGCTGCGCCCCGCCCCGACCAACCCGGCGAGCGCCACGATCTCGCCGCGCCGCAGGGTGAAGCTGACGTTCTCGAAGACGCCTTGCCGGGTCAGGTCACGAACCTCCAGGGCGACGTCACCGGCCTGCGTCTGCTGCTTCGGGTACAGCTGGGAGATCTCCCGTCCGACCATCCGCCGCACCACCTGGCCGACGTCCAGGTCCTCGACGCGGTCCGTGGACACCCAGCGCCCGTCCCGCATCACCGTGATGCGCTGGCACAGCGCGAAGACCTCGTCGAACCGGTGCGAGATGAACAGGATCGCCGCGCCGGATTCCCGCAGCGACCGCACCACCGCGAAGAGCCGCTCCACCTCCACACCGGACAGCGCCGCAGTCGGCTCGTCCATCACCAGCACCCGCGCGTCGAACGACAGCGCCTTGGCGATCTCCACAAGCTGCTGGTCGGCGATCGACAGCCCTCGCGCGGGACGGTCCGGGTCCAGGTGCACCCCCAACCGGGCGAACAGCTCCGCAGTGCGCCGTCGCATGGACGCCGCGTCGATGCGACGCAGGCCGCGCAGGGGTTGGCGGCCCATGAAGATGTTCTCCGTCACCGACAGGTCTGGGAACAGCGTCGGCTCCTGGTAGATCACCGCGATGCCAGCCCCCCGGGCGTCCGCCGGGCCGGTGAAGGTGGACGGCTCGCCGTCGAGGGTGAGTACACCCCCGTCCGGGCTGTGTACGCCGGCCAGGATCTTCACCAATGTCGACTTGCCCGCCCCGTTCTCCCCGACCAGGGCGTGTACCTCGCCCGCGCGCAGTTCGAGCTGGCCGTCCACCAACGCGCGCACCGCGCCGAACGACTTGCTCACCCCGGACAGGGCCAGCAGCGTCGCACCATTGCTTGGTTGTTCGGGCACCACGCCCCCAGTTCCATGAAACGATTCATTGCTTCGTGGGAGAGACGTTAAGCGCAGGTTTCGGGTCCGGTCAAGAGTTTCGACGCGGTTACCGGATCGTTAGGCGGGCAAGCGCTTTCCGAATCCTGGTGCAATGAGGTCGATTCCGGACGACGAGCCATTGTAGGCGGGCCTGGTCTTTCCGGATCCCGGCACGAGCAGAAAGCATGGCCACATCCGGTCAGTGTTTCATTCTTGACCCGGCCCACGCGGCATCCTGGTCACGGTTCAGGCTCCACGAAGATCCAGGAGGGCCACTGTGCGAGGTACGCCGGCGGTAAGCATCCGTGACGTGGCCGTCCGCGCCGGCGTCTCCGTGGGAACGGTGTCAAACGTCTTAAACCAGCCTGAAGTGGTCGCGGCTGCGACCCGTGTTCGGGTGCTCGCAGCCATCAGCGAGCTCGGTTTCGTGCCCAACGACGCCGCCCGGCAGCTGCGCCGCGGTCGCAGCCGGACGCTCGGCCTGGTCGTCCTGGATGTCGCCAACCCCTTCTTCACCGATGTCGCCAAAGGCGTCGAGTACGCCACCGGGCAGGCGGGCATGGCCGTCATCTTCTGCAACTCCGACGGCGATCCCGCCAAAGAGAATGCCTACCTCGACCTACTCGAAGAACAACGCGTCCAGGGCGTGCTTATCACTCCCGTTAATACGCCTATTAATGGGCTCGATAATCGTCTGCACCGGCTGCGGAACCGTGGCGTCCGTGTGGTTCTACTGGACCGCAGGTCGACCCAGTCGGATTTGTGCTCGGTGTCCGTCGATGACCGGCTCGGCGGCGAGCTGGCGATGCGCCACCTGATCGAGAAGGGGCATCGTCGCGTCGCGTTCGTCGGCGGCCCGCACGACCTGGAACAGGTCCGCGACCGCTACGACGGCGTGGTCCAGGCCCTGGCCACCTTCGGGCTTTCCGAAGGCCAGCACCTGCGCCGGCTGGAGACACCGGCGCTCACTGTCGCCGCCGGCCGGGACGCCGCCGCCCGTATTGTCGGGACGCCCCGCGAAGGGCGCGCCACGGCCGTGTTCTGTGCCAACGACCTGCTCGCGCTCGGCGTCCTGCAGGGCCTGACCCGCCAACACGTTCGGGTTCCCGACGACATCGCGCTGGTCGGCTACGACGACATCGACTTCGCCGCCGCGGCCGCCGTTCCGCTCACCTCGGTCCGCCAGCCCCGCGCAAGCCTCGGTCAGACCGCCGCCACGCTGCTGCTGGAGGAGGCCAACGACCCGGACCACCACAGACACCGGCAGGTTGTCTTCGAACCAGAGCTCATCGTGCGCGAGTCCAGCGACCGCCCAGCCGGTCACGCAGCCGGATGACGGGCCCGGTTCGACCCGCCGCTGACAGGCCGAACCGGGGTAAACCGTCTACAGAACCTCGGACGTGACGTACGGGATGAGCCTGACCCCGGTGAGCCCGTAGGTCTGGGCGCCGGACGCGCCGCCGGCCCAGATCTTGTCCGGGTTGTCGAAGTCGCCCATCCGGTTGTTGAGCGTCGTATCGGTGGTGACCTCGACGGTGTTGGCGCCGATGCGCAGGTGGTCGCCCACGTCGACCCGGTCGGTGAACTGGTCAACGTCCTCGATGACGGCGCCGTTGAGCCGGACACGGACGACCATGTCGTCGCGGTGCCGCAGGTACAGGATCGCGCCCGCGCGAGCCCACGCCGTGGGCAGGTGAAACGAGCGGGAGTAGCGGCCGACGCCGGAGACTTGGCCCATGCCGTCCACGCCCAGCTTGGCGAGATGGGCGGAGGTCGCTGGAAGGTCGTCCCAGACCCCCAGCGTGACGCCCGCGAAGGTGACGGTGGTCTTCGCCGACGCGGTCGGGTCGACGGCGTTCGCCGCCGGGTCGGGGCCCCAGCTTTGCAGTTCGAGGCTCCACCCGTCGGGCAGTGAGAGGACGTCCGGCACGGACCGGACGGTCACCGTCCGGCGGCGACCGTTCGACAGCGAGGCGGTGTAGCTGCCCGGGACGTAGGCCCGGTGCAGCAGCCCGCCCTTGCGGGTGTAGACGGCCTCGCCGCCGGCCAGGGCGGTGACGTGAGCCCGCTTTGGCGCGTTGGTTACCAGCGCGACGATGACTGCGTCGCGCGGCTCCAGGTCGAGACCGACGGTGACCGTGCCGGGCCCGGTGGTGTACTCGGCGATCGCGGTGATCTGCCCGGTCCAGGCGTCGAGCAGGTACGGCACGCCGTCGCCCCGCAACGTCACCTTCTGCCCGGCCAGCGACGACACCACCGCGCCCTTCGGCACGCCCCACGGCCCGAGCGCCGCCGCCGGTCCGGCGTGTGCCTTGGACAGGGGCGCGACTAGGGCGACGTTCGCGGCCGGCGCGGCTGGTGCGGGCGTCGGGATCGCCGCCACCGTCACGGTCTCCTGATCGTCCGCGACGTCGACGAGCAGTGTGTCTCCCGGGCTCAGCCCGGCCGTGCTGACCAGGCGGATGCCCGTGGCCCCGGCCTCGGCCGGCGCGGCGAGTGTGGTGCCCGCGTTGAACAGGTAGTAGTAGGACGCGTCACGGGTCTGACGGCGTGTGGCCTCGAGGTTGGGTACGTGGTAGCTGGCCGCCGGGCTGATCCTCCGGCGGTCGAGCGCGGCGAGCACCTCGGCTTCGGGGGTCGCGGTCGAGACGGTGCTCAGCTTGGTCAGCTTGGCGACCGCGGCGGCCAGCAGCGTGTCGTTGTTGCCGGGCTGGTTCGTTCCGTAGACGCGGGTAACGTCGCAGTCGTAGAGGATCACCGGGAGGCCGCGCCTAGCGTAGTCGGTGATCTTCTGTACCGCGGCGACGGACAGTTGCGTCACCTGGCGGAGGATCAGCGCCCGGTAATTTGGCCCGTCGGCGGCAAGTACGCCGTCGCTGACGACCGCGGAGGGTTGCTGGAGCAGCGCCTCGCTGAGCAGGTTGTAGGAGTAGCCGTGGTTGAGTAACCCCTGCAGCGAGTTGCCACTTTGGACGGTGAACCCGGCGTCGCTGCCGAGCAGGACGGCGAGGTCGACCTTGGCCTGTCCGGCCTGTTTGACGGCTTGGCTGCGGGCTACGTAGCCGCTGAAGGTGGCCACGTCGGCCCACCAGATCTGTCGGGCGTTGTACGAGGAGAAGCCGGGACTTATCTCCTTCATGAAGTTCCAGCCCGGCCACTGGCTCTGGTGTCCGTTGAAGGTACGGGTGAACGCCGAACCATGGAGATCGACCGGTTCACGCCGTGTGACAGGTCGCCGTTCACCTCCTTGGCGATGTGTTTCCAGGTGGAGTGCATGTCGGCGGCGAAGGTGGTGGTCTCCATCGACAGCAGTTTCCCGCCGGTGAGGTTGACGGCCGCGGCGAGGTTGCGCAGCCCGTCGCCGGAGGTGGAGTTGTCCCCCTCGGGGATGTCGACGGCCGCGGCGGCGCCGGCGAAGTCGAGCCCGGGCAACCGGTACGCCTGGGCACGGTAGGTGTAGCCGAACGCCGCCGCCCAGTCGCTGATCCTGGCCGCGTGCCGGTCCTCGTAGAGCGCGCCCAGGGTCAGGTTGTAGTCCTCCACGATGCGCGCGGCCAGATCACCGTCGTCGAACCGGTCGGCGTCCGCCAGCGCGAGCACGGGCGCGTACCGCGCGGTGCCGGAGCCGCTGGTCCGGGAGAACTCCCGTAGCAGGTCCGGTGTCCACAGTGGGCCGCTGCGGGAGATCTCGATGGAGTCTTCGAAGATGCTGGTGCCGAGCTTGCCGTTCTGCTTCAGCAGCTTGAGCATCTCCTTGTCGAGGATGTGCTCGTCCCAGAAGTCGAAGACCGCCCGCACGCCGGCGGCGCTGAAGTAGTCGGTGACGTATGAGCGGTTGTAGATGGTCACCGCAGCGCCGCCGGACATGACCTGGCCGGTGCTGCGGTGGTACGTGCCGAACAGCACGTAGTCCCCCACCGCGAGGTCGTCGCCGGCGCTGGGCTGATACCCACGTAGCGCCGTGGTCTGGGGCGCACACTGACCAGGCGACACCCGCGGAGGTAGTTGGTCGCCGTTGGCACGGAGACGGTCGAGCCCAGTATCTCTACGGGGCGCCGGCATCGGGAAGCGGAGCGGCTGCAGCACCTGGGGTGCGTCATCGACGTCTTGCGGAGTCGAGGACGGCGCACAGTGGACAAGCCGCCGGGCCGCCGCGTCGGCCTGGACGGTGGCTTTGTGGCCTGTGTCAGCAGCAACCGAACCGCCATGCCGTGCTCATTGTTGTCCACGGCCCCAAGGCTCCGGTCGGCGCATTCGGCAGAAGGGTATGACCGTGGAAGCGGGTGCCGTATGTCGATGTCAGGGACCGGCGTCGGTGGTCGCTTGCGGGCTGGTGGTGGCTGGGTCTGGTTAGTCGGGCTGGACCTGCACGGTGAGCACCTCGGGGCGTTGGCCGATGACGTCGACGATCGTGGCCAGGGAGGGTTGGTGGCGTGCGTGGAGGCGGATTTCGACGCGTCGTATCCCTGCGACAGGGTCTGGGTCGTCGAGGCCGGTGTCGTGGATCTGGATGGTTCTCACTCGTGCTTGTGCTTCGTCGAGTGCGCGGATGAGTGGTCCGAGGGTGCCGTGGCCGCGTTGGTATTCGATGGTGAGCGTGTCGCGGCTGCCTGAGATGCGCCGGGCGAGTGCCCGGACTGTGCGCAGGACGGAAAGGACCGCGAGGACGAGCACGGCGGTGGCCGCGGCCGCGGTGTATGCGCCGGCGGCGGCGGCCAGGCCGAGTGCGGCGGAGATCCAGAGAGTGGCGGCGGTCGTGAGCCCCCGCACGGACGCGCCGTCGCGCAGGATCGCTCCGGCGCCGAGGAAGCCGATGCCGGAGACGACTTGGGCGGCGATGCGGGCGGGATCGATGGTGGGGCCGGGGTGCAGGTCTGTGAAGCCGTAGGCGCCGGCGAGGGTGAACAGGCAAGCGCCGAGGGCGACGAGCGTGTGGGTGCGGAATCCGGCGTGGTGGCCGCCGATTTGGCGTTCCAGGCCCAGTGCCGCGCCTCCGACGGCGGCGATGCCCAATCGGAGGACCAGTTCTGTCCAGTCCATCGGGCTAGCTCGGGTGGACGGTGAGGTCGAGTGCGGCGCTGACGATGCTGTCGGTGTCGATCTGGTGGTGTCGGTGAACGTCGGGGATGTCGCCGGACTGGCCGAACCGGGTCACGCCGAGGTTGCTGGCGCGGACGCCGTTGACGGTCGCGAGAAACGCCAGGGTGTGGGGGTGTCCGTCGAGGACGGTGATGAGTGGTCGGGCGCGGTTGGCCGGGAAGACCTGGTCGAGGATCCAGGTTGGACCGTCGTGGTGGCCTTGTCGGGCGCGTAGCGCGCGGAAGAGCAGGTCGGCGCTGGTGACCACGACGACGTCGGTGCCGATGCCCTGTGTGGCTAGGCGGGTGGCGGCTTCGAGCGCGTTGGGGACCATGGCTCCCATCGCGGCGATTGTGGCCATGGGATTGGCATCGCTGCGGAGGAGGTAGGCGCCGGCGACCGTCTGCCGGCGGCGGCGTTCGCGGGCGGCCGGGTCGGGTGGGACGGCGGCCAGGTCTTGGTCGACCGGGCGGGACGACAGCCGCAAGTAGGTGGACTCCCCGTCCGGGCGGCCCAGCCGGGACAGCCCGGCCAGCAGGCACCACTCGGTGTCGAGGACGAAGGCGGGCTCGTACGCGGTGCAGGATGGCTGTTCCAGCCCGATCGACGGCGTGGTGATGGACTGGTGTGCCCCGCCTTCCGGGGCGAGGGTGACCCCGGACGGGGTGCCGACCAGGATCGACTGGCCGCCGGCGTAGATGCCGAACGACCAGGGCTCCAGCGCCCGTCCCACGAACGGGTCGTAGAGCACACCGATTGGGAGCAGCGGGTGGCCCCAGCGGCTCCAGGTGGCCCCGAGTTCGCCCAGGAGTCCGACCAGGTTGGTCTCGGCGATGCCGAGCTCGATGTGTTGCCCGGTGGGCGCTTCCCGCCAATGCAGGATGGTCTCCGCGTCGTCGGCGAACCAGTCCTGTCCTTGACGGCGCGACCAGGTGCCGACCTTGTTGAGCCAGCCGCCGATGTTGGTGCTGGAGGCCACGTCGGGGCTGACGGTGACCACCCGCGCGGCGGCGGCCGGAGCCTCCCGGGTCAGGTCGAGCAGGGCGCGACCCAGCGCCTGCTGCGTGGAGGCCACGCCGGTGGGAGTACGCCCGATGTCGGCCGGCACGGCGGGTGGTTCGGTGACCGCGACCGGGGCCCGGTCGAGCCGGGCGGCGACGGCTTCGCACAGCCGGCCGGCCTCGCTGCCCGCCGGGAAGCGGTCCCACGCGCGGTCGGGGTCGATACCGAGCCGGTCGGCCAGCTCGCGTAGCTGCGCGTCGGTGAGCAGCGCCGAGTGGTTCTGCGGGTGCCCGGCGGTGGGCAGCCCGTACCCCTTGATGGTGTAGGCGAAGATGACGGTCGGCCGTGTGTCGTCGATGGACGCGTACGCCTGTGCCAGCGCCGGCAGGTCGTGCCCGCCGAGGTTGCGCAGCGCGGCGGTCACCGCGGCGTCGTCGAGGTCGGCCAGCAGCGCGGCGATCCCGGCAGCGGACCCGCCCGCGCCGGGCAGCCGCCGGCGGAGCTCGTCGGGCGGGCAGCGCAGCAGCCGCTGGTACTCGGGGTTGGTCATCTCGTCCATCCGCCGGCGCAGCGCCTCGCCACCGGGCCGAGCGAACAGTTCGGTGAGCAGTTGCCCGTACTTGACGGTGACCACCTGCCAGCCGGCCGCGCCGAACATGCCCGCCAACCGGGTCGCGGCGAGGTTCGGCACCACCCGGTCCAGCGACTGGCGGTTGAGGTCGACCACCCACACCAGCTCGCCCAGGTCGGCCACGGTCGGGTCCAGCACCGCCTCCCAGCAGGCCCCTTCGTCGAGCTCGGCGTCGCCGAGCAGTGACCACTGGCGTCCGGTGCCGACGTGTGAGGTGCGGTCGGCGACGTAGCGGCGCGCGATCGCGCCCCACACTGGGGCGGTCGCGCCGATCCCGACCGACCCGGTCGAGTAGTCGACGGGATCCGGGTCCTTGGCGCGGCTCGGGTAGCTCTGGAGCCCACCGAACGCCCGCAACGTGGTCAGCTTGGCCTCGTCGAGCCGGCCGAGCAGGTAGTTGACGGCGTGCAACGCGGGCGAGGCGTGGGGCTTGACCGACACCCGGTCCTCGGCCCGCAGCGCGGTGAACCACAGCGCCGTCATGATCGATGCGATCGACGCGCTGGAGGCCTGGTGGCCGCCCACCTTCAGACCCGAGCGGTTCGGGCGTACCCGGTTGGCGTGGTGGATCATCGCCGTGGACAGCCACAGCACCCGGTCCTGCACCTGCCGCAGCACGTCGAACCCGGCGCCGCCGGCAGGCGCGGCGAGGGCCGGCGCGGAGTCGGCCAGTGTCATTCGGATCACCGCCATCGTGTCGATCTGCCCCAGAAGAACAACAACACGATGAGCAATGCGCAACATCCGGGGTACGGCTTGAGCAAAGTGCGCAAGATCCACGATCAAAGGCCGTGGCAGACTGAGCGATATGACACCCCTGGACGCACTCGACGCGCGGTTGCTGCTCGTGCTCATCGACGAGCCCCGGGCCACCGTGCTCGCGCTGTCCCAGCGGCTCGGTGTGGCCCGCAACACCGTGCAGGCCCGCCTGGCCCGGCTCGAGCAGCGCGGCGCGCTCACGTCGCTCGAACGTTGCGTCGACCCGGCCGCGCTCGGCTACCCCCTCACCGCCCACATCACCGCCGCGGTCACCCAGCGACGCCTCGCCGAGGTCGCCGACGCACTGGCCGAGATCCCCGAGGTCATCGAGGTGCACGGCATCTCCGGCAACCTCGACCTGCTCATCCGGGTGGTCGCCCGCGACGCCGAAGACCTCTACCGGGTCGCCGGGATCATCCTCGCCACCCCCGGGATCGAACGCACAAGCACCGCCCTGGTCATGCGCAACCTGGTCACCCACCGACTCCGGCCACTCCTCGACCGCGCCAACCAACCGGGCCAGCCACGCTGACCCCGGGAGCGCCGATCCGGCCGAATGCCCGGGCGCGACACCCGTAGTTCGTTCGCCGGCGTCGTTCTGCGCGGTCGGTCACGGGGCGGCGAGCGGCAGCTGACTCGGGTCGACCCGAACGCGTCGCCCTCGTCCTCACCATGTTCGTCGACATGGACGGTGGGCGTCCGGTTCCCTTACGGCTCGGGAACAGGCTCGACGGCAACCCGTCACGCGCGCTTAACCTTCAGCCCCTTGACCAACGATCTGCGTTCGCCCTAACGTGCCTCAACAGCGATCGTCGTTCGCTGGAAGGGTGGGGTTGTATGTCTCAGCCGCAAACCGATGTGCCCGTTGCCGGTCGCGTCGTCTCCGCGATCATCGTCGCGATGCCTACCCTGGTACCAAGTGACGCGCGAGTGGCCCAGGCGATTCTCGACAATCCGGAAAGAGTCCTCAGCTGCTCCGCGTCCGAACTCGCCGAGATAGCACGGACCGCTCCGTCGACTGTCGTGCATGCCAGTAAAGCGCTCGGATTCCAAGGTTTCCAAGACCTCAAGCTGACGTTGGCCAAGGATCTGGGAGGGGCGCAAGGCGTCCACCATGGAGCGCTGTCGGAGTCGCCGAATGACGAGGAGATATTGACAAAGATTTTGTCGACGTCTGCTCAGACCATAATGGCCAGTCTCCAGACGATCGACCGTACGGCATTCTCGGCGGCGGTGCGCGCGCTCCGCCAGGCCAAGCGGATCCTCGTCCTGGGTTCGGGCACATCGCGTGCCCCGGCCGACGACATCAGCTACAGGCTCACGATGCTCGGGCTTGACGCGATCGCACCAGCTGACGGGATGGCGCAGCACAACGCGGCGCGTCGGCTGGGACCAGCCGACGCTGTTCTCGCGGTGAGCCAGACGGGCTCGAGCAGGGGCACGATCGAAGGCGTGCGACTGGCGCGGATGGGCGGCGCGGCCGTCGTCGCGCTGACGAGTCATCTCCGTTCTGCTCTCACCGAGCGAGCGGACGTCACACTCGTCGCCGGTGCGCCTGAGGCGGGCTTTCGGTTGGAGGCGGCGACGAGCCGACTCGCGCATCTCGCCCTCGCCGACGCGCTGTACGTCGCACTCGCATACGCAAACCCGAAGCTGGCGTCCGAAACCCTCGACCGCGCGGCAGAGGTCACAGTGTTGCACAGCATCTAGAGACTGTCCACGATCGCCAACGCCGCAACCTACTACCTCGCGGCAACCGACAAGGATGCAAAGGAATATGCAAATGGGATCGTCATGGTGGTGTGAACTCGTGGTCCTCGACATGGCCGGAACTACCATTCGCGACGACGGTCTGGTCGAAGCGGCAGTGTCAATCGCCGTCGACAGGGTCGAACCGGGGCGTGTCGTCTCCGAAGCCGATTTCGTGCAGGCCCGCGGCAAGCCCAAGCGCGACCTGTTCGACGTTCTCTTCCCCAACGACGAAGCTGCCTCGGCAGCCGCTCTCGAATTCTTCGAGGGCGCCATGCTCGACGCGGCCACCCGTGGACCAGCTCGCGCGGTAGCCGGTGCCGAAGACGCCATTCGAGACCTGAAGTTACGCGGGAGCAAGGTCGTGCTCACCACAGGCTTCAACGACGCCATCGCCCGCGCGCTCGTGCGCACCGAGGGATGGACGGACCTAGTCGATGCGGTGGTCACCCCTGGCGTAGACGTGCGCGGCCGCCCGTACCCGGACATGATCTTGACGGCGCTCATGCGGACGCACGCCAGCGACGTGCGCAGGGTCGCCGTCTGCGGGGATACCGTCAGCGACCTGGAGGCGGGCAACCGGTCCGGCGCCGGGTTCGTCGCGGGGGTGCTGAACGGTGCCCACAGCAGGGACCGCCTCGAGACCGCGAACAACACCGCGCTCCTCGACTCCGTCAGCGCCCTGCCCGATGCCCTACTCCAGCACCCGGGCAGCGCGTAATGGTTGGGCCCGCGGTGACGCTCTCGCCCACGGCGGTGATGCGCGAACGAGCAGCCGAACTCCGATCATCGGGCCGAGCGGTCATCGACCTGTCGGCCGGCGAGCTGGACTTCCCGACGCCGGGCCACATCGTCGAACGCGCCGCTAGCGCCATGACCGATCCGGCCAACCACCACTATGGCCCGTCGGCCGGGCTGCCAGCATTGCGCGATGCGATCGCCGCGGACGCGTCGGATCGGTTCCGATGTGAGATTGGCCGAGCGAACGTCACCGTCACCAATGGAGCCAAACAAGGCATCTTCAATACGATCCTCTCCGTTGCCTCGGCATCCGACGACGTCCTTATACCTGCGCCGTACTGGGTAACCTTTCCCAGCGCCGTGCGGATAGCCGGCGCAACGCCTCGGATCGTGGAGCCCGCATCGGATTCACTTCAGGTCACGCCTGCGGAGCTGGACGACGCGGCAACGGCGAAAACCGCCGCGCTGATCCTCGCGTCGCCACACAACCCGACCGGGACCGCGTATGACGCGGAGACGCTCGCGGCAATAGCGCGATGGTGCGCCGACCGAGGAATCTGGCTCATCTACGACGAAACCTATGAACGGTTGAGATTGGATGGGCCGTCCATGTCGCCGGCGGCCGTGTATCCACCGATCCTGCCCCGGTTGGTATCTATCGGCAGCGTCAGTAAAGCGTACGCGATGACCGGGTGGCGAGTCGGCTGGGCGATCAGTCCAGTGAGCACAGCGAAGCGAATAGTGGCGATTCAGTCTCACACGACGTCCAACGTCAACCAGGTCGCCCAATATGCCGCCCTCGCTGCGCTCGAAGGGCCGGACGTGAGTGCCCAGTTCCGCGACCGTCTGAAGGCGAGACATCGCAAGACTGAGGAAATCCTCGCACCTCTCCGCGACACCTGCTCGGTGGTCAGCGGCACGTTTTACCTTTTCCTGCGACTCCCGGCAGGCTTCGACGATGTAGTAACGGCCGGCCAGATCCTCGAGACTGCCGGGGTCATCACCATGCCGGGATCCGCGTTCGGCCGCCCCGGCTATCTCCGAATCAGTGTCGCCGTCAACGACGACGATCTCGAAAGAGGCGTTCGCCTGATCAACTCGCACCTGACGGTCGGACGAGGGCAGCGGCTATGAGCGCTTCGCCACTGCGGGCCAACGTGCAGTGGGCCTCTTACGCGATGGTCGCACCCGCGTACGTTCTCATGGCCATCTTCGCAGTCGTACCAACACTGCTCGTCTTCGCACTGGCGTTCTTCAATTACGATCCCCTTGCCGGCACCATCACGTGGGCAGGTGTCGACAACTTCGTGGCGGCAGGCGAATCGGGTGAGGCGACCAACGCGACCCTCAACACGCTGTTGTACGCGGTACTCACTGTTCCCGTAACGCTCATCGCGGGCCTTCTCGCCGCTTTGGCGATGAATCGCCTCGGCCGTGGCTCGACATTGTGGAGGTCTGTCTACTTCCTGCCGTCCGCGGCGACGTTGGCGGCGATGGCCGTGGTGTGGCAATGGCTCTACTATCCCGACTCAGGCCTGGTCGATCGGACGTTCGGTCAGGTGACCGGGGTCCGCGCATGGCTCGAATCGGACACCTGGGCGATGCCGGCCATGGCCGTCATCGGGAGCTGGCAGGCCATCGGGATGGCGACGATCATCCTGCTGGCCGGGCTGGCGTCTGTTCCCCGCCATCTGTACGAGGCAGCCTTCCTTGACGGTGCCGGGCCGTTCGCGACCTTCCGCACCGTCACCTTGCCGGCCCTGACCCCGACGCTGCTGTTCGTGACAGTCCTGACGACTCGTAACGCACTATCTGTTTTCGACCAGATCAAGGTCATCACACAGGGCGGCCCGGATACCGCGACAGAAACCCTCGCATTCGCGCTGTTTCGGCGAGGCATCACCTATCTCGACATCGGCGGCGCGTCCGTCCTGACGATGATCCTGCTGATCCTCACGCTGGCCGTCGTGTCGGCACAGTTCGTGCTGACCCAGCGGCGCGTCAACGTCGAGGGAAGGAAGTGAGATGGCACCGAACCGTCTGAGACGACTCCTCCTTCACCTGGGACTCGCTATCGGCGGGTGCTTCATGATCGGACCATTCGTCCTCATGCTCATCGTGGCGTTCAAGCCGGATGACCAGGCGTTTTCGCTCACGATACCGTGGGCCAGCCTGACACTGGACAATTTCCGGTACTCGCTCGAGGCGTCGCCTTGGCTCACGTACTATATCAACGGAACGCTGGCCGTCACCCTGACGTTCGTCGGGCAGCTGCTGATATGCCTACCGGCCGGATACGTCCTGGCGCGGTCGCGGATTCGTGGCTCCGCCGTCTTGATGGGCGCGCTGCTGATCATATTGCTCATACCGCAGCAGGTCCGTGCGATCCCAACATACTTCATGATCTCTCAGGTCGGGTTGATCGATACGATCGCCGCGCTCGTGATCCCGTTCCTCGGGTCGGCCTTCATGGTCTTTCTATTCCGGCAGTTCATCGTTTCAATTCCGCAGGAGACCTTCGACGCGGCGTGGATGGACGGTGTCGGTCGGATCGGCGTGCTGTGGCATGTCGTGGTGCCGGCGGTCAAACCTGCGATCGCCGCCGGCGCGGCGTTTTCCATGGTCGAGCATTGGAACGACCTATTTTGGCCCAGCCTTACCGTCCGGTCCGACGCCTCAGCGACCGTACCATACGCGATTTCGTACCTCGCCAGTGCCGAGACCGGCATCCGGTACGGACCATTGATGGCCGCCGCCGTGTTGTCCATCGCACCCCTCGTGGTGCTCTTCATCGTGCTTCAGCGTTACATGATCGAAGGCGTATCCGCAAGCCGAACCATCTGATACCCATTTACCCGAGAAAGAAGCTCCCATGCCACACGTAGAACGGTCGCGGACCCGACGTGCCGCAGCATTTGTCGTCATCGCGGGCCTCGTAGCCACTATCGCAGCATGCGGTAAAGGCACACAAGACTCAGGCGCCACCGGATCCGGCCCCGCGACACCCAGCAAGGAGCTCTCGCTCCTGTTTCCGGTCAGCAACCCGGGTCTCAAGGAAACCCTCGCGGCGGTCCTGGGCCAGGACTTCACCGCTCGGACCGGGATCACCGTGGATGTCCAGACAGGGGCGAACAGCTACAGCGAGGTCGACCAGCGGCTGTTCGCCGATATCGCCACCGGGCGTCCGCCTGACATGGCCATCGTGTCGTACTCGTCGGTCAAGACCTACGCCGACAGCGGTGTCGCCAAGCCGCTTGACACGGCATTGGCAAACGCACAGTTCCCGACCGACCACATCTACGACCAGTTCCTCGCACTCGGCCAGCACGAGGGCAAGACCGTCGCCGTCCCGCAGAGCATCACGCTGCTCAATCTGTGGTACAACGCCGATGCCTTCCGCAGGGCGGGTCTCGACCCTGACAAGCCCCCGACGACCTACGAGCAGCTCCGATCGGCGTCGGAGAAGATCGTGAAATCGGGCGCCGCCAAAGTGGGTGTGGCCTGGCGCTCCGCCGACTCCACCGCGTCGTGGCCGTTCCAGAACTTCGTCGCGTCCTACGGGGGCTCGCTCGCGACCCCAGATGGCGCGCCCGATTTCCAGAACGCCAACGCCCTCTCCGCACTGACCTACTGGTCCGATATGCAGAAGGACGGCCTGGCCGTCGGCAGCACCGGCGCGGTCGTGGAGCAGCAATTTCTGAGCGGCGAGGCCGCGATGACCGCGAACACGAGCTCCTACCTGCCGATCCTGTCCAAGGGCGCCAAGTTCGACCTGCGGCTCTCGGCTCTGCCCGGTGCGACCGCTCAGGCGCCGCGGCTGATCCCGCAGGGCGGATTCATGATCTCGACCAATCCGGACCCGCACAAGCTCGCGGCCGCCGTCGAGGTGATGAAGGTGCTGGCCAGCGGACCCGGACAGGTCGAACAGGCCCGCCTCAGCGGCTACCTGCCGGTCAACGAGTCCGAGGCGCAGAGCGGTGAGCTGGCCACGGTTCTGGCCACCGATCCCCGCCGCCAGGTGACCCTCGACTGGCCTCAGTACGTCACGCCAATGCAGCAACTGCGTGGGCGCAACGCCCAGGAGGCCTGGTCCAAGCTCGACCTCGCCGTCGGTCAGGCGATCGCCGGCAAGTCCAGTCCAGCTGACGCCCTACGCGAAGCGCAAACCCAAGCCGCGAGAGTGATCAAGTGACGCCGCGGCCGACCATCGTGACCGCGATGCCCCCACCCGGCTCACCCGACCAGCACGCGACGCGCGACCAACCGGTCGGCGCCACCGTCGCATGCGTCAAGCTCCGCAAGGTCTTTCCCGACGGGACGGTCGCGCTCAACGACCTCGACCTGCACGTCGACGCTGGCCGGATCGCCGTGCTGCTCGGCCCCTCTGGCTGCGGCAAGACGACACTCCTGCGCGCGATGGCGGGACTCACGGTGCCGACCAGCGGCGGCACGACCGTGGCCGGTCGACCTGTCCAGGCCGGCCACCGCGCGTCGCCCAACGTCGCGATGGTGTTCCAGAACTACGCCCTCTATCCGAACAAGACCGGATTCCAAAACATCGAGTTTCCGTTGCGAATGGCCCGAGTCCCGCGCGCCGAGCGAGCCGCGAGGGTCAACGAGATCGCCCGGATCCTGCATATCGAGAAACTGCTGAGCCGCCACATGCACGAGCTGTCCGGCGGACAACGACAGCGAATCGGCATCGGTCGCGCCCTCGTACGAAACCCCAGCCTCGTCCTCATGGACGAGCCGCTGTCCAATCTCGACGCGGACCTTAGAGTCCAGATGCGGAGTGAGATCAAGACACTACAACGCCTGCTGGGGATGACCCTGGTCTTCGTGACACACGACCAGTCGGACGCACTCGCCCTCGCTGACGACCTCGTCGTGATGAAGGACGGGCAGATCGAGCAGCTCGGCAGCCCGGACGAGGTCTACGACAGACCAGCCTCGACCTTCGTGGCCGGCTTCCTCGGCGGCATGAACATCGTCGGCATCGGCTCGCTCCCGGCCACGGCGACGTCAGGAATCAGCCGCCTCGACCCGTCCAGAGTCACACAAGTCGGCATACGCGCCGAGGACTTCAAGCCCGGACCAGGCACGCCCCAGGACCTCACCTTCGAAGGCACGGTCCTGCTGACCGAGCTGCTGGGCCGCGAACGCCTCATCCATCTCGAAGTCGGCGACACGAAGCTTCGCGTACGCGTCCGGGCGGACGTGCCCGTCCACGACGGCCGATTCACCGGACACATTTCCCTGAACGATGTCCACGCCTTCGACAGCGCCGGGCAGCGGACAACTCTCAACACCACGTGAGCATGGCATCCATGACTGAAAAAACGCCCAACCCAGGCATCGTAACGGCAATGACCGTGAGCGGACCGATCGAACCGACACGTCTCGGTCTGACCCTTATGCACGAGCACATCTACGCGAGCACGCTGGTAACCAACCGGATGACTGGCCTGCTCATCGACGCGGAACTCATGACAACCGAGGTCGCACGCTACCGGGCAGCCGGTGGCGGGACCATAGTCGAGCTTTCCTGCGGCGAGCTCGCTGTGGGCGGCTCACCCGATCCAACCGGCAGATTCCACGGGGTGCCGGACTCCGGCTACTCCGAACACGGCACACGACCGGTCAACAACGTCCTGGCGCTGCGTGCACTCTCGGAAGCGACCGGCGTCCACCTGGTCCTGGGTACCGGGCACTATCGGCAGCCGTATTACGACGACAACTACTTCGACCGGCACACCGTCGACCAGATCGCCGACCGCATGGTCCTCGACCTCACCGAAGGATTCCCGGGAACCGACGTCAGGGCGGGAATCATCGGCGAGATCGGCGCGGACACCTGGCACCTCACCGCGATGGAGGAGCGCTCGTTTCGTGCCGCCGCAAGAGCCTCCCTGCGCACCGGCGCGGCCATCAGTACCCACGCCTGCCGATTTCCCGTCGGCATCGACCAACTCGACATCCTCGAGGCCGAAGGCGTGGCGCCCGATCGGGTCGTCATCGGACACTGCGACACCGTATTCCTTCCCGAATACCACCTCGCGATCGCACGCCGTGGCGCCTATGTCCAGTTCGACAATATCCGGGCTGGCCACGAATTCGACCTGAATCGTCGTGCCGACTGGATCGTCCGACTGGTCCGGGAAGGCCACATCGACCAGATCTGCCTCTCACACGACATCGTCCGAAACGAGCACCTCAGCACTTACGGCGGGGGTGGATACACATACCTCACTGATTCGTTCATTCCGCGACTTCTCGCTGCCGGCCTGACCGAAGACGACGTCCATCGAATCACGATATCCAATCCACAGCGGGTGCTCTCCATAGCGGCCTGAGTCAACCCGACACCGAAAGGCGCAGCGTGCAAGCCAAGGAACCCCAAAGTCTCGCCACCACCGTCGCTCAGTGGGACGGGCACCGCGACCACGACTACGGCTCCGTGGTGAACCCGATCTACCTGACCACCACCTACGATCAGTCGCGGCAGCCCGCCGACGGGGCGCGGCCGTTCGACTACTCCCGCACGTCCAACCCCAACCGGGTCGACCTGGAAGACATCCTCGGCCGCCTCGAAGGTGGTATGGCCTGCTTGTACTCCAGTGGCATGGCGGCTGTGCACGCGGCTTTCCAAGCGGTGTGTACGAACGCCTCGCATGTCGTGCTGCCCCACGATGCCTACTCGGGCACCCTGCGGCTCGTCCTCGAAGAGCTCGCGCGTTTCGGGGTCACGCACTCGCTCATCGACATGAGCGATGTCGCCTTGGTCGAGCGCGAGGTCACCAACGCGACCACCTTGATCTGGGTGGAACACCCGACCAACCCTGGCCTGCGATCGGTCGACGTCCGCAGCATCGCGGGCATCAAGAAGGGCGCCGTGCTCGCTGTCGACAACACCATCGCGACCCCCGTCTATCAACGACCGCTTGAACTCGGTGCGGACCTCGTCGTCCACTCGACGTCGAAATACCTCTCGGGCCACTCCGACGTCATCGGCGGGTGCGTCGTCACATCCAGTTCCGAACTGAACGCAAGGCTCCACGTCATCCAGAACTCGTTCGGCTCGGTGCCAAGTCCGGTCGACTGCTTCCTCACCGGCCGCGGGCTGAAGACACTCCACCTGCGGATGTCCGCGCACACCAGGTCCGCAGCCGCCGTCACCGCCTTCCTCGAATCGGTAGAAGGTATCTCCGACGTGAACTGGCCGGGCTTCAGCGGCATGGTCAGCTTCCGCTGCCCTTCCGCCGACGCGCTGGCGGATGCGCTGACGTTGTTTCGGTCGGCCACCTCCCTCGGCGGCGTCGAGTCGCTGGTCAAGGTTCCCTGGTCGATGAGCGGAAACATGATGGGTGCCGCGTTCAAGGCATACCCGGCAGACACCGTCCGCCTCTCCTGCGGAATCGAGGATCCCGACGACCTCGTCCGCGACCTCGATCGCGCGTTCAACCTGATCGGCCTCACCAAACGGCATCGCACCGCGGCCCGCCCGACACCGGAGGCACACAGTTGACCACCATGGACATCGAGTCGATCAGAACAGCCGCCTCGATCATCGAGGGCGTCGCGGCACGCACGCCGATGCTGTCGAAAACAGGGCTGGACGAGATCGTCGGCACTGAACTGTACGTGAAGTGCGAAAACTTGCAGCACGGCGGATCGTTCAAACTCCGCGGTGCGTACACCCAGATGGCGAGGTTAACCGAAGCGGAGCGCCGGAAGGGTGTGGTCACCTACTCATCCGGCAACCACGGAATCGGCGTAGCACTGGCCGGCCACCTACTCGGCATCGATGTAGTTGTATTCCTTCCGGATGACGTCTCGCCGACCAAGCGCCAGGGGATCGAAAGTCTCGGCGCGACGATAGTGGAATATGACCCAAGGACCCGGGATCGTGACGAGCTCCTGCTGGAACCCGCGGCGGTGGGGCGCACACCGGTGCCTCCCTACGACAACGCCAACGCCATCGCGGGACAAGGCACCGTCGGGCTGGAGATCGCGACCCAGGCGGCCGATGCCGACGTCGTACTCGTCCCGGTCGGTGGCGGCGGCCTCATAGCGGGCATCGCTGTCGCCGTCAAAGCCATGCTGCCCGGCGTGACAGTGATCGGAGTCGAGCCCGCCGGCGCAGATGACACCCGCCAATCCCGGAGCTCCGGCAAACGGGTGCGGATCAACCACCCGACCACCGTCGTCGACAGCCTCCGCACGCCGACTCCAGGTCGACTGACCTTCCCCATCGTTCAAAATCTCGTCGACGACATCGTCACCGTAGAAGACTCCACTGTGCTGAGCGCGATGACCGACCTGTTCAACGTCTGCCACATCGTCGCCGAACCCGGCGGCGCGGTAGGTCTGGCCGCGATCCAGGAAGGCAAGATCGACACCGCGGGTAAGAAAGTCTGCACTGTCGTGAGCGGCGGCAACATCTCGGCGAGATCGTTCATGGAGGTCATTCACCACGGAGCTGGCCAAACACCAGCCGTAAGCGCTGCGCCCGCTGACGGCGCCAAGCGGGAGGAGGCGAGGAATGAGCGCGATCTCGTTCTTTGACGGGCACAACGACATTCTCAGCCTGACGGCATCGCGACCGAACGGCTGGCAGATGTTCGGCACCAGCGACAGCTCATTTCCGATCAATCTCCGCGACGGCTTGTCGTTCGGTTATGCCGGCGGCTTTTTCGCGAGCTATCAGCGCTCGGAACCCGGCGTCGCACTGGACCAAGCGCCAGCCCGGCAAGGCGCGATCGCCATGATGTCAGACCTGATCCGCATCGAGGCACACTCCAACGGAGCGCTTGAGATCGTCCGGAGCACCGATGATCTTCGGCGTTGCGTGCAAACGGGCACCATAGCGGCCATTCAGCATCTCGAAGGCGCGGAAGCCGTAGATCCGGACCTCCATACCCTCGACCTGTTTTACGAGCTCGGGCTACGGTCCATCGGCCCGCTGTGGAGCCGGCCGAACGCGTTCGGATACGGCGTCCAAACAGAACCGCCGAACTCCGTCAAGGCAGGCCGGCTTGGCCTGACAGCGTCGGGGCTCAACCTCGTCAGAGCCTGCAATAGACTCGGCATCATGATCGATGTCTCCCACATGAACGAAGACGGATTCTGGGATGTCGCCCGGACCTCGGACAGTCCCGTCGTGGCCACACACTCCAACGCACAGGCGATAGCGCCGGTTGCCCGCAACCTCACCGACTCCCAACTCGACGCGATACGCGACAGCGATGGACTCGTCGGTGTCAGCTTCTACGCCGGCATGCTCCGCCCAGACGGACGCGCTGACCCGAACACACCCCTAGACATCGCCGTCAAACACATCGAGCACATCGCGGAGCGCCTCGGTCTGCGTCACGTCGGCCTAGGCACGGACTTCGGCACCGCCACATGCTCCAGCGAGATACACGAAGTCTCGCAAGTCCCGACTCTGTTCGAAACCCTACGCGCCCGTGGATGGTCCGAACCCGACTTGTCGGCGCTCGGCATCGACAACTGGATCCGTATCCTCGATCTAACCTGGCGAAAATAGGTACGCTCTCGATCCGCCTGTCAGACCCCGATTTCCTGAGAGATGCTATCTGTAACAGCCGTTCGAGCCGACATCGAAACGCACAGGAGACTGATGACTCACGAAGTGATCAAAGCAGACGGGATGCCTAGACCGGCCGGCCACTATTCACCGGCAGTGAGAGTCGGAAACACCCTCTTCGTGTCCGCCCAAAATGGCATCGACCCAGCGAGCGGCACCGTCCCGGACGGCGGATTCGAGGCCGAGTGCCGACAGGCCTTTGCAAACATCGAAAGCGTGTTGAAAGCGTCGAACTCCAGCCTCGCCTGCGTCGTAAAAGCCACCGTGCTATATACCGACATTGTCGACCTTCCGATCATCAATAAGGTCTTTGCAACGATCTTCCCCACCGATCCCCCCGCCCGAACCGCCGCGATCGTCGGATTGCCTGGCGGCCGGCGAATCTCCATCGAAACTGTGGCGGTCGTTCCCTCATTGCAGGAACGCGTGGGCGACCATAACGAGAGTTACGTGCCTATACCGGCGTCGTAGAGGCTGATCTGGTAGTGGTCCAGCCCAACCTCGTTCTTTGAGGTCTGGAAGCGCCTCAATCGAAGCGGGTCGCCGACCGGACCGAGGAGGTCAAGACCAGGCACGCCGCCGTCCTGGCCCGCTACCGCTGGAACATCCTGCAGGGCGGCTTCGACGCCGGCCAGTTCTGGGTCTACGGCCCGGACTCCGAGGCCGGCACGATCCTCGCGGCGGCGGGCGTCCAGTTCGCGACGGCGAGCGCGAAGACCGCGGGGGACACCATCACCAAGGTCTCGTACGAGCAGATCGAGATCCTCGCCGACGCCGACGTGATCGGCTTCTACGCCGGCTACGACGGCAAGCCCAACAACCAAGGCCCGCAGCTGTTTGCCCAGAAGGGCTTCACCCGCCTCGCCGCGGTCCAGGCGTCGCGCCTGGTGCCCATCCCCGACTTCCTGCCGGGCGGCTACGGCGCGCTCGCGGTCCTCGACGAGTTGGAGGCCGGCCTGACCAAACTGGCGGCCTGACGCATGCTGCGCGCCGGTGATTGCCCGCCTGCCGTAATGCGGGTCGGCAGGCGGCACGTGATGGTAGGGCGCCCGGCCGCCGGGTGCGGTGTGACGTCGGCGTCCACATCGGACACCTCGCGGAGCAGGCCGGAGTGGTCTGCGGATCGAGGGGACCATCGCCGGCAAGTCTTGGTCCTCGGGGTGCGTCAGCGGATGGACGAGCCGATGCTGATGCCCCCGTCGATGTCGAGGACGACGCCGGTGACGACCGGCGGTCTCCCTTCACTTGCTCACGCTGAGTCATCAGGAGAGCCCGACCAGCGCTCAGATCGCGGCAGAACAGCGCACTGCATCCTCTATATGAGCGAGTCCATAGACCGTTGACGTCGATGGTGGCTACCCGATCGTGGCGGAAAAGTGACCGTGACTCTGCCGCTGATCAGCTGCTAGCGTCAATTACCGTGATAAATGGGCACCCGGGCGACCTCTTGGTGACGGTCGACGGTGGACTCGACGAGGTGCTGTCGCTGCAGCGGTGGCTCAGTGGACAGGACGACTTCGCCGGGCGGACGCGGTTGTTGCGGCCTGGGCCTGGGCCGGGGCGGATGGGGGCGGTGCTCGATACGATCGCGGTTGCGGCGGGCGGTGGCGGCACGGTGACCGCACTGGTCGGCGCGTTGTCGGTGTGGATGCGTAACCGAGGCGCGAAGGTCACCGCGACCGTCAAGAAGGGCAACCGGTGCGTCACGATCTCAGCGGACCGGGTCCGGGCGGCGGAGATGACCCAGTTGCGGGAGATGGTCGCGGAGTTCTCCCGCGCTCTGGACGAGGGCTGAGTCGGCCCATGGCGACAAGGCATCTGCGACTCGCCGACCCGGACCAGTCGCGGGTGATACTTGTGGGCACCGCGAAATACAGGTTCGGGTTGCCGGACATCCCGCCGGTGGCGGGCAATGTGGACGGTCTGGCCCGGGTCTTCCGCGATCCCGGTCTGGGCGGACTCGGCGGGGATACCTGCCACACGCTCGTCGACCCCGCCAAGGATCTCGCGATCCGGCAGATCGCCGTGTGGTGCCGGGAGCCCGAAGACGTCCTCGTCGTGTACTTCTCCGGTCACGGGCTGATCGGTGAGGACGGCGAGTTGCTGCTCGCCTGTGCGGACACCGACCCGGACATGGCCGAGTACACTGCGTTGCCGATCAGCCTGCTGCGCAAGGCGATCCAAGCCAGTCCCGCGCGGATCAGAGTGCTCATCCTCGACTGCTGCTACTCGGGACGCGCGATCCGGGCTCTGGGCAACGCCGAAGCTGACCTGCTGGGCCAGGTGGAGCTGTCGGGCACCTACACCCTCGCCTCCGCGCCCGGCGACCTTCAGGCGCTGTTCGACGAGGGCGAGCGCTACACCGTCTTCACCGGCAAACTGATCGATACCCTTCGCAAGGGTATCACCGGCGAGGCTTCCCTGTTGTCGGTGGACGCCGTGTACCGGCACCTGCGCCGCGAATTGCGCGGCAGCAACCTGCCGGAGCCCAAGCAGGTGCACAGCGACACGGCCAGCGACCTCGCGTTGGTGCACAACGCGGCCTACGTGGGCGCCACCCCGGTCTCGCGGAGCACGGGTCCGCAAGGCAATCCGTTCCGGCACGTCGACCTGCTGGTACGGCGGGCCGGTGAGGACGCCCGGGACCGGCTCGTGCTTCGCAACGAAGCCCGGGACGGCGCCTGGCCGGCATTGGCGCGGCTGCGCATGGCGGCCGAGCTCGACCGCCTTGGCGAGACCAGCACCGCCGTGGAGACGCTCCGCACCCTCGGCGTCGATGGCGACGTGCACCAGGCGCTGAGGGAGATGCGCGCGTTCGGTTCGCTGGTCGAGGGGGACCGGCTCTGGGAGGCGGAGCTCGTCGACTCCTGGGAGGTGGGCACCGCGGACGACCCGGATGTCCTATGGGGACTAATGATGGCGATCTGGCTGTCCGCCAGTGGGTTGCCGGTGCACAAGCAGACTGCCGCCGTCGGCGAGCTCGTTCGGCATGGACACGACGACCAGGCACGTAGTGTCCTCAATGGAATGCTGCGCAAGCGGGGCCTGCCGAGGACCGACCGCAAGGTGATCCAGAGCGCGCTGAAGGAACTCTGACCGGTCCGTCAGTCGCGTTTCTCCGCAACCCCTGGCAGCAGACGGTAGACGGGGTCGTCCAGCGCCAGGTTTCGCACCGCTGCGGAAGCCGGAGCTGTCATCGTGTTGCGGCGCTGGCGAAGGGCCTCACGCCGGACGAGGCGCATCGCGTTCGACATGACCAGCGCGACGTACCCGGCGGCGAACCAAGTCATCGCCGTGACCCACTCTGGGTTGCCGCCCGCGGCGTGAGCGATCCAGGGCACGGCGGCGCCCATGAACACCAGCAGGAAGCTGCCGACCATCGCGGAGCGCACGCCGATCCGGGTCTGTGACATCTCGGTCGCGTACGCCGCGGCGAACCCGCGGTGGCGCCACATCAACGCGATCGTCTGACCGATCGTAACCACGGTGTTCGCGAGCGCCGCGGTCGCCGTCGCGACCAGCCCCGCGGCCCAGCTCGGCATCGGCTGGAGCCACAACGCGCCGAGTCCAACCGTGACCAGCACCGCCCATACCATCCCGGTCAGCCACAGGCGATGGACAGCCGCGGCAACTTCCCGCTCCTCCCGGCGGAGGACGTGCCGCACGAGCGGGATGTGCGCGCCTACGCCGGCCGCCACGACAGCGAGGACCATCGCGCACTGGATCATCATGGGGCGGTACTGGCCGACGTCGCTGCGCAGCACCACACCGGTGACCCCCGCCGCGCCGGCGAACGCGACGGCGGCCCGCAACCGGTCGGCGCTGCGCACGCTCGTCACGGTCGCTATCGTCGCGAACGCCACCACCGTCGCGGCCGACTTCAGCAGCGCGGGCCGCATGTCCGGCGGCATCCAAGGGTCATAGGACTCCCATAGCAGCCCGCCCGTCACAAGAGCCAGAACCAGTCCGGCCGGCTGGACGGCATCGCCGCGGAACATGGCGCCCCAGAAGAGCCACGCCGCCACCACAAAGGTGCCGGTCTCGATCACGTTGATGTCCACGGCTCGCTCACGACCTCTCGGCGATGCCGGGTAGCAGGCGGTACACCGGCTCCGAGCGCGCGAGTCCCCGCAGCGCCGACGCGACCCGCGGGCTCGCCGGCGCTTCGGGGTGGAATTTGTGGTAAGCGGCGCGGTCCAGCACCCTCACCAGGGTCTGGCCGCCCGCGATGATGCAAGCCACGCCCCCGACCAGGAGGGCGATCACCACCGGCGCGGGTGGCTGGACAACCTCCGGAAGGGCCAGCGCGACGCACACCAGCGTCAACGCTCCGGCGGCCGCAGCGACGCACACGAGCAGGTCGACGGTGGTGGCCCGCCGCGTGCGCGACGACCGTACGGCCCAGGCCCGCGCATATGGGCCGTTGCGGACCAGGATGACCGTAAAGATCGCAAGCTGTACCGCGGTCGCGAAGCAGACGATGGAGAGAAACAACGAGCCGAGTGCCAGCCAGAGCCACGGTGTCGTGCCACCGACGGCGTTTGCCAGGATCCCCGCCAGCGCGATCAGCATGCACGAGCGCCACAACCGCCGGATCGGGATGTGCGTCCCGTCGGCCGCCCTCCGCGAAAGCCAGACCGACCCGACGATGTCCGCCGCGATCAGCACCAGGATCGTCATCGACGCCTCCACGACGACTCGCGTGAACGGGGAGAGTTCGGCAAACAGCAAAATCCCGAATGAGACCGCGGCGAAGACCCCCGCCGTGAACACGCTGGCGTAGCCGTGAATGATGAAGCGGCGCATGCCGAACGGAATGGCGACCACCGCCGCCACGGCCACGGTCCCGAACTGATACGTCAGCAGCTCCGCCTGATCGGCGGGCATCCACCGGACCATCTCCTGAAGAGCAAGTCCCCCGCCGGCAAGAACCAGACACGCACCGCCGACAAGGGCCGCCCGATATCCGGTCCACCCGACAAAGGCGAGCAGCGTCAGCACCAAGAGCACGCCGAGCGACGCCTCAAACATAGACAGCAATCGTATACCGCGCGGCGGCGATGTCGAGATCTCGCGACCATCTCCCAGCAGACAGGCGTCCCGAGATGGGCCTCGCACAGTGTCGCCTGCGGACAGCGGATGACGTCCAGTTTCACGGTCCAATGACGGTCCAAACGATCAAAGGCCGCCTCCCCGAATCGGGAAGACGGCCCTTGACCTGCAACTCCTTTGTAGCGGGGACAGGATTTGAACCTGCGACCTCTGGGTTATGAGCCCAGCGAGCTACCGAGCTGCTCCACCCCGCGTCGGCTCACCAACATTAGCGCACCCGCCGCCGTACCTGCAAAACGGGGCGCCGCCGCGTGGCGGGCGCGGGGTTTTCGCAGCTCAGCCGCCCCCTGCGGTGGGTGAGGGCGACGCGGGTGCCGGGGTCCCGGTGGCCGACGGGGCCGGCGTGGGGCCGGCGGCCGGGCTGTTGGCGGCGTTCAGGGCGGCCTGGAACTCGGCCATCGCGTCGTCGAAGGCCTTCAGCGCCCTCCCCTCGCGCTCCCAGTCGCCGGCGGCCCGTGCGGCCTTGACCTCGGCCCAGGCGGACTCGACCTTGTCGGCCGCGGCCGCGAGCTCCGGTGTCAGCTGCTGGCCGGTGCCGGCGGGTGGCTGCTGGGGTGGCTGCTCCCCGCCCTGCTGCGATGGGGGTGTCCCCTGCTTGCCCTGGTCGACCAGCTCCTTGATGCCCTCCTGGAGGGAGTTGGCGAGCACGACGTACGAGCCGCCGTCGCCGTAGGACATCAGGACCTTCTGCAGCACGGGGTACGCGTTTTCCTGGTTGCTCTTCACGTACACCGGTTCGACGTACAGCATGCCGCCGCCGAAGGGTAGGGACAGCAGGTTGCCGTACAGGACTTGGGCCTGGTTGGACGAGAGCAGGTTGAGGTCCTGTCTGATCTGTGCGTTGGTGTTGGTCATCCGTTGATGGACCTGCACCGGACCCTGTACGGCGGTCTGGTCGGGCAGTTCCCAGACCTGGAGCTGGGGTTTGCCGTCCACATAGGAGCCGGAGATGATCGCGGCCAGGTTTTGCCGGCCCAGCGGGGTGACCGCGGAGGTCAGCTGGAAGCGCGGCTGGTCCTGCTCGGGAAACTGGGTGAGCAGGTAGTACGGCGGCTGCTTCACGCCGGTGTCCGGCGCGTCCGGCGTGTTGGGCACCTCCCAGAAGTCCGAGCCGTTGAAGAACTCGCCCGGGTCGGTCACGTGGAAGCGGGCCAGCAGGTTGCGCTGCACCTTGAAGAGGTCGGCCGGGTAGCGGAAGTGCGCGGCCAGCTCCGGCGGGATCTCCGACTTCGGCGTGACGAGGTCGCCGCCGAAGGCCTTGTTCCAGGCCTTGAGCACCGGGTCGGTGTCGTCGAACTCGTACAGCTGCACCGTGCCGTCGTACGCGTCCACAGTGGCCTTGACGGAGTTGCGGATGTAGTTCACGTTTTCCCGGGCGAGCTGGAACGTGCCCACGTTCGTCAGCTCGTCGGTCGTCTCCGACTGGAGGTTGACCCGCTGGGAGTACGGGTAGGTGCCGGCCGTCGTGTAGCCGTCGAGGATCCACACGATGCGGCCGTTGACCATCGCCGGGTAGGGGTCGCCGTCCATGGTGAGGAACGGCGCCACCTTCTCCACGCGGTCGCGCGGGTTGCGCACGTACAGCAGCTTGCTGTTGTCGTTGACCGCGTCGGAGAGCAGGAAGTTGGACTCCCGCTCCTTGATGCCGTAGAGCAGCCGCCGCATGAACGAGCCGATCTCGACGCCGCCCTCACCCGTGTACGTGTAGTTGATGCCCTGGTCGCCGGTGGCGCCGGTCGGGCGGTCGTACTCGACGTTGCGCTCGGGATCGGTCTGCCCCACGATCGCGTAGTCGGCGCCCTGCGAGCCACCGCCGACCCGCTCGCCGTAGTAGATGCGCGGCTGCTCGACGGCGATCTGCTCGGTCGGCGAGGCGCACTGGTCGGGGATGTCGTCCTCGCCGAGGAAGCCGGAGACGAAGTACGGCTGGCCGCCGCAGACCACCTGGTTGGCCGGGGCGCCGACCAGCCCGAACCCGTGCGTGTACACGGTGTGGCGGTTGAGCCAGTTGCCCTGCTGGGCGGTGAGGCGGCTGTAGTTGATCTCGCGGACGCCGACCACGTAGTCCTGGGTCTTGCCGTTGATCGTGTACCGGTCGATGTCGAGCTTTTGCCCGAAGTCGTAGAAGCCGCGGACCTGCTGCAGCTGCGTGTACGACTGGGAGACGAGCTCGGGGTCGAGCAGCCGGATGTTGGGCACGACGGAGGTGTCGGTGGCCAGCGACTGCGGCGGAGTCAGGTTGGTGGCGGTGTACGCGTTCATGTCGGTGTCTTTGAGTCCGAACGCATCTCGCGTGGCATTGATGCTTCGCTCGATGTAGTCCCGCTCCTTGTCCCGCACGCTGGGGTTGACCTCGAAGGTCTGCACCGCCCACGGGTAGATGCCACCGATCGCCACCGCGGAGATGGCGAGCAGGGCGAGCGACACGCCGGGCCACACGAGGTTACGCATGACCGCGTTGGAGAACACGATGATCGCGATCGCGACGACCACCGAGATGTACGCGAGGATCTCCTTGGCCGGCAGCAGCGCGTTGATGTCGGCGTAGCCCGCGCCGTAGAGGTTGGGCGGGTCCTGCTCGAGCAGGAGCGCGCGCCGGTCCAGGACGTACGCGATGGCTTTGAGCAGCACGAACACCGCGACCAGCGTGGTCAGGTGGGCCCGCGCGGCGGCCGTCATGCGGTCGCCGATGCCCTGCAGCCGCACGCCGCCGAAGATGTAGTGGACGGCCAGCGCGCCGAGCACCGAGAGCACGACCGCGGTGAAGCCGACGCCGAGCAGGTAGCGCCAGAACGGGTACTCGAAGACGTAGAAGCCGACGTCGATCTTGAACTCGGGGTCGGACACGCCGAACGGCGTCGAGTTGCGGAAGAGCAGCCAGTCGCGCCACCGGCTCTGCCCGGAGAGCCCGGCGAAGAGGCCGATGATCACGGAGAGTATCGCGATCCAGGTGCCGATGCGGGGGCTGAGCACCATCCGGTAGCGCTCGAGCGTCGCCTGCTCGGCCGAGTGGGGGCGCAGCAGCGGGCGCAGCCGGTACGCCAGATAGAGGTTGCCGCCGACCACCACCGCCATGGCCAGGCCGATGGCGAAGAAGAGCAGGATCCGGGTGGTGAGGACCCCGGTGTAGACCTCGGTGTAGTCGACCTCGTCGAACCACAGCCAGTCGGTCCAGACCTCGACCGCCCAGCCCATCAAGGTGAAGAGCAGGAAGACTCCGATGAGGACGCCGACAGTGACGCGGCCCCGCCGGCTCATTCTCGGCAGAGGACTGCTACGCATGACCACGGTATGCTCCGCACGCTTGATGTCTGATCCGCTCCGATCAGGCACCTACAGTACGGGGTGTTCCTGAAGGTCACTCTCCCTAGGGCCCGGTGTCAAAATCCTCGTCGGGCCGCGCGGGCCCAGACGTCAGGCCGCGCCGGTCCCTGACCCCGAAAGTCAGCAGAGCGGCGGCTGGCCGCCGTCACTGAGCGTTTCGAGGGCCGCGAGCGCCTCGTCGAGCGTGCCCACCTTGATCAGCGGAAGCCCGGGGCGCGCGTTGTCTTTGGCCTCGGCGCAGTTGTCGGCCGGGGTCAGGAAGTACACCGCCCCGGCCTCCTTGGCGCCGACGAGCTTCTGGGCGATACCGCCGATCGGGCCGACGTTGCCGTCGTCGTCGATGGTGCCGGTACCCGCGATGATCTTGCCGCCGGTGAGGTCGTCGGCATCGATCTTGTCGATGATGCCCAGCGCGAACATCAGCCCGGCGCTCGGCCCGCCGATCTCGCCCAGATCGATCTTCAGCTCGAACGGGTGGGGCTGCTTCGGCTCGATCTCCACGCCGATCCGGGGCGGCTCGCCGTCGGCGGCACGAGTAGTGATCTTGGCGGTGGCGGTCTTGCCGGCCCGGGTGTACTCGATCGTCAGCGCCGTCCCGGCCGGCTTGGCCCGGACCAGCTCGGTGAGCTTGGGCGCGCTCGTCACCGCCTGGCCGTCGACCTTGGTGACCACGTCGCCCGGCTTGAGGATGCCGTCGGAGGGCGCACCCGCGGTCACGTTCTTGATCGTCACCTGTACCGGATAGCCCAGCTCGCGCAGCGCGGCGGTCTCCGCGCTGCTCTGCGACGCCTTGAAGTCTTCCGCGTTGCGCTCCTCGACCTGCTGCTCGGTCTGGTCCGGCGGGTAGATGAGCTCGCGCGGGACGACCGCCTCCTCGTCGCTGAACCATCCCGCGATCGCGGAGAGCAGCTTGACGTCCGGCTGCACGCCAACGGTGGTGAGTCGCAGCTGCCCGGTCGAGGTGGTGGTCTGGGTCCCGTTGATCTGGATGACCTCTTTGCCGTCCTCTTTACCCAGCGTGTCGACGGTGGGACCGGGACCGAGCACCACGTACGGGATCGGGGCGGCCAGCACCCCTACGCTCAGCAACGCGGTGATCAGCGCGCCGAGGAGGACCGTGACACCGCGACGTCTCATGCGCGAAGCGTACATACCCCGGTTTCACCCTGAGCTGACAGCGCGGGCAGGGCGCGGGCACAGGGCCGGGCGTACCGTTGGTGACGTGCCTGATATCCCGTTCGGCTTCGCTCTCCCGGGCGCCCAGCCACCCGATCCCAACGATCCGCAGCAGATGCAGCAGTTCATGGCTCAGCTGCAGCAGCTGCTCGCGTCGCCGGGCAGCGGCCCGGTCAACTGGGACCTCGCCCGCCAGGTCGCGGTGAGCCAGCTCGGCGCGGCCGATCCAGCGGTCAACATATACGAGCGCAACGAGGTCGACGAGGCCCTCCGCCTGGCCGACCTGTGGCTCGAGCCGGCCGCCGCGCTCCCCTCGGGCATCCGCACCTCGGTCGCCTGGACGCGCAACGAGTGGATCTACAACACGCTCGACGTGTGGCGCAAGCTCTGCGACCCGGTCGCCGGCCGCATGGTCGCCGCGATGGGCGACCTGGTCCCGCCGGAGGCGCGCGCGCAGCTCGGCCCGATGCAGTCGATGGTCACCACGCTCGGTGGCGCGCTCTTCGGGGGCCAGCTCGGGCAGGCGCTCGGCTCGCTCGCCGCCGAGGTGCTCTCCGCCGGCGACATCGGACTCCCCCTGGGACCGGCCGGCACGGCCGCGCTCGTCCCCACCAACATCAAGGAGTACGGCGAGGGCCTCGAGCTCCCCCTCGACGAGGTGCGCCTCTACGTGGCGCTGCGCGAGGCGGCCCACCAGCGGCTCTTCCAGCACGTGCCGTGGCTGCGCGGGCATGTCCTGACCGCCGTCGAGACGTACGCGGCGGGCATCACCGTCAACCGCGAGGCCATCGAAGAGGCGATGGGCCGCATCGACCCCACCAACCCGGAGTCGATGCAGGCGATCGCGCTCGAAGGCATCTTCACGCCCGAAGACAGCCCGGCGCAAAAGGCCGCGCTGGCCCGGCTGGAGACCGCGCTCGCGCTGGTCGAGGGGTGGGTGTGCCACGTCGTCGACCAGGCCGCCGGAGACCGCCTCCCCAACGTCGCCCGCCTCGGCGAGGCGTTCCGCCGCCGGCGCGCGGCGGGCGGCCCGGCGGAGCAGACCTTCGCCGCGCTGGTCGGCCTGGAGCTGCGCCCGCGCCGGCTCCGCGAGGCCGCGGCGCTGTGGGCGGCGCTCACCGAGCACCGCGGCACGGCCGGCCGCGACGCCCTCTGGGGCCACCCCGACCTGCTGCCGTCGGAGGAAGACTTCGCCGACCCGCAGACGTTCGCCCGCTCCCAGCTCGACCTCGGCGACCTGGGCGACCTGGGCCTGTAGACGACCAGTTCCAAGACAAAGATCCTGAGCTACCGCGACGTCCGTCGTGGTCCAGACCGTTGCTCCCGCCGCCTCACCCTCCGCGTTTGTGACTCAACCCCGGGCCCGCCCTTCGGGCGTCGCCCTCTTTCCGTGCCACCGAAGTAGACAGTGTCGGGGACTTGCCCACTGGAAGGCGGTCTCAGTGGGCAAGGTCCCCGACATTGCCCACTCATCCGCCGGGAAGGGTCAGGCGGAGAGCAGCGCTCGCGTGGTCTCCCAGCCCTCCACGGCCGGGTCGAGCGTGGCCAGGTCGGCGGGGCCGCGCAGGCGCCGCCAGCCCGGGCTCGACCCCACGTCCGGCGGCTGAGGGGCCGCCGACCGCACCGCCGGGATCGACCCGCCGTCCAGGTCGAAGGTGGGCAGCCAGTCCGGCGCCGGCAGCCGCGAGGCCACCCCGAGCAGTCCCGGCCCCGGGTCGGCCGGCGCCACCGCGATCGGCCGGGTGGTGAGCGGGCGCAGCAGCTTGCCCACCAGCAGCCCGGGCAGGTCCGGCGCGTCGCCGGCGACCGCGGCCGCCTGGTCGTACCCGTCCTTGGCGGCCGCCGCGAAGACCGCGCCGGCGGAGAGGTCGGGCACCTCGTACACCGGCATGGAAGGCCATGCCACCGACTCGGCCAGGCTGCGGTCGGCGCTGAGCGCGGCGATGGCCGGCTCCACCTCGTTGAGCGTGGCCAGCAGATCGACGACGTCTTCGGCGAGCGCCGCGCGCCACGCCGCCAGGTCGACGCCGGGCGGGCTCCAGGCCACCGGCCCCAGCACCGCGATCACCACTCGCCTCGTCACGCCCACCAGGCTAGTCGGACCGTTGGCCTACTCTGCCGGGGTGGCTGACTGCTTGTTTTGTGGCATCGTTTCCGGTTCGGTGCCCGGTTTCGTGGTGGCGGACGAGCCGGCGGGGTTCGCCTTCCTCGACACCAGGCCGGTGTTCAAGGGGCACACGCTCGTCGTTCCCCGCCAGCACCTGGTGGTGCTCGCCGACCTCCCCGCCGACCAGCTCGCCCCCTACTTCGGCCTGGTGCAGCGCGTCTCCGTGGCGGTCGAGGAGGGTCTGGGCGCGGGTGGCACGTTCGTGGCGCTAAACAACAAGGTGTCGCAGTCCGTCGCCCACCTGCACGTTCATGTGGTGCCCCGGACCAAGGGCGACGGCCTGCGCGGCTTCTTCTGGCCGCGCACCAAGTACGCGTCGGACGACGAGGCCCGCGAGTACGCCGGGAAGATCTCCGCCGCTCTCTCCTGACCTCCCGCTACCCCCGCTCTCCCGCTTCGCCCCGGGATGATCTCCCGCTACGCGACCGGGCCGCTCTCCGCCATGCCCGGCGCTGCCCGCGGCACGCGGGGCCGCCCGCGGCAGGCCCGGCGCCGCCTGCGGCACGCCCGGCGCGGGTAAGGGTTGGCGGGCTCCCGGTGTTGCAGACAGCGGAGAAAGGAGCATGCAGTGTTTCTGCGGCGCATGAAGCTTGAGGTGCCCACCCCCGGCCAGGCCCTGCCCGGTCGCTCGATCGAGATGCCGGTGGCCGACCGCCACACGGTCCTCGGCACCCCGCTGCGCGGCCCCTGGCCGGCCGGCGCCGAGGTCGCGGTCTTCGGGATGGGCTGTTTCTGGGGCGCCGAGCGCCTGTTCTGGCGCCTGCCGGGTGTGATCTCCACCTCGGTCGGCTACGCCGGCGGCTATACCCCGAACCCCACGTACGAGGAGGTCTGCTCCGGCATGACCGGCCACGCCGAGGTGGTCCAGGTGGTGTACGACCCCAGCAAGATCGGGTACGAGCAGCTGCTCAAGGTCTTCTGGGAGAACCACGACCCGACCCAGGGCATGCGGCAGGGCAACGACGTGGGCACCCAGTACCGCTCGACCATCTACACCACGACCGACGAGCAGCGCGTGGTGGCCGAGGCGTCAAAGGAGGCCTTCGCCCCGGTGGTAAAGCGCAGCGGTCGCGGTGACATCACCACGGAGATCGCCCCGCTGGGCGACTACTACTACGCCGAGGACTACCACCAGCAGTACCTGTCGGACGTCAAGAACCCGAACGGCTACTGCAACCACGGCCCGAACGGCATGACCTGCCCCATCGGCGTGGCAAAGACCGAAGGCTAGGCTCCGGCCTGGGGCGTAACCAGGTCGAACGCAGAAGTTGGTCCGAGGTGTCCTCACTCATACCGAGTCCGTGAGGACACCTCGGAGTGCTTACCGTCAGACGATATGTGCCCGAGAGGGTGCGTTGTCCCGCGACCACGTCAACGCGAGAACGGTGGCCGCGTGACACATCTCGTATTACACTTTGTCACATGTCCACGATCACCTTCCGCGCCGACGAGGATGTCGACCGAGCCCTGGCCGACCTCACATCTGGCGACCGAGACCGCTCCCAGGTCATTCGCGAGGCGATCCTCGCTGCCTGGCGAGCCCGCCGCGCCGAGCAGGTTCGCGCCGAAGCCGAGGCCATCGCCAACGACCCAGACGACGTAGCCGAAGCCCGCGCGGTGCTCTCTGATATGGAGTCCCTCCGTGCGTGGTGACGTGTACGAGCTGAAGGCTCCACGCGACGCACGCGGACACGAGCAGCGCGGCAACCGATACGCCGTGGTCGTCCAGTCCGACCTCCTGCCGCTCTCAACCTGGCTCGTCGCGCCAACATCGACGAGCGCGCGACCGGCGAGCTTCCGCCCTCAGATCGAGATCGAGGGCAAGTCGACCTGCGTCCTCGCGGAGCAGACCGCCGCTATCCAGCCGGAGCGCCTTGGCCGGCTCGTGGGTCACCTATCCCTCCGTGAGATGTTGACCGTGGACAATGCGCTCCGCACCGTTCTGCAGCTCTGATCTCAAGCGCAGGTAATCCTGCCGCTGTCGAGCACCTCAGCCGCAGTGGCGCGGCCCCGCCCGGCGGGCGGCCCGTGTGGCGAAATAGGCGTTGCCGATCAACCGGCCCGGTGGATAGCGTTGCGGTACACGGGAAGGGAGGTGGTCCGGCTTTGTGTAGCAATAGGACTCGTGAGGTGGCTGTCCGCTAGCCGCTGTCCTTGACACAGCACGTCGTCGAGACCGTGTGGCAGCGGTGCGGCGAATTCAAGTCAGCCACCCGACCCCCGGGGTGCCGGCCCAGTCCAGCCGGCCCGTGCGCGAGCGCGCTCGGAAGCCCCGGGGGTCGCTGTATCTCGTGGCAAAGGTCTCATGGCAAAGACGGCCGGAGGACGGAGGACGCGTGCGCGAGCTTGTCGTCCTCGGCACCGCCAGCCAGGTGCCCACCCGCCACCGCAACCACAACGGATACCTCCTGCGCTGGGACGGCGAAGGCATCCTCTTCGACCCCGGCGAGGGGACCCAGCGCCAGATGCTCCGGGCCGGCGTCGCGGCCTCGGACGTCACGCGGATCTGCGTGACCCACTTCCACGGCGACCACAGCCTCGGCCTGCCCGGCGTCGTCCAGCGCATCTCACTCGACCGGGTGCCGCATCCGGTGACCGCGCACTTCCCCGCGGGCGGCGCGCACTTCTTCGCCCGGCTGCGGCACGCGACCAGCTTCTACGACGTCGCCGACATCCGCGAGGCGCCGATCACCGGCGACGGCCCGATCGCGCGGAGCGCCCCGAGTGGGGCGAGTCTCGAAGCCCGCCGCCTCCACCACTCCGTCGAGACCTACGGGTACCGGCTCACCGAGCCCGACGGGCGGCGGATGCTGCCGGAGCGGCTGGCGGCGTTCGGCATCGCGGGCCCGGACGTCGCAGCGCTGATCCGGGACGGTCACCTCGACCGAAACGGGCGGCGCGTGCGCCTCGACGAGGTGAGCGCGGCGCGGCCGGGGCAGAAGTTCGCCTTCGTCATGGACACCGGGCTCTGCGACAACGTGTTCGCGCTGGCCGAGGGGGTCGACCTGCTCGTCATCGAGGCCACCTTCCTGTCCGAGGACGCGGCGATGGCCGCGCAGGTCGGCCACCTCACCGCGGCTCAGGCCGCGCGCGTGGCCACCGACTCCCGGGTACGGCGGCTCGTGCTCACCCACTTCTCGCAGCGCTACGACGACCCGGGGCGGTTCGCGGCCGAGGCGCGCGAGCACTTCGACGGCGACCTGGTGATCGCGGAGGACCTCATGAGGGTGCCGGTGCCGCCGCGAAGCCAGCCGCAAGCGATAGCCTCGAAGCAATGGCCTTCACGATCCGGCCCGCGGGTGAGGGGGACCTGACCGCCGTCGGGGCCTTGCACTACCGTTCACGGGCCGCCACGTACTCCGGCTTCGTCCCCACCGACGCGCTCGAGGCGGTGCCCGCGTCCAGCATGGTCGACTACTGGACCGAGCGCTGGCGCTACGAGCGCGACACCCACCAGCTGACCGTGGCCACCGAGGAGGGCGGCGAGGTCGTCGGCTTCACCTACCTGGGGCCGGACGAGGAGCCGCACACCGGCATCCTGCACGCGATCCACGTCTCCCCGGACCTGCTGGGGCGAGGCGTGGGCGCCGCCCTGATGGCCGACGCGCTCGAAAAGCTGGCCGCGGCCGGGTGGCGCCATGCGGTGCTCTGGGTGCTCGCCGACAACGCCCACGCCCGCGGCTTCTACGAGCGTGGCGGCTGGGCGCCGGACGGCGTACGGCGCGACGACTTCATCGGCCGCGCGCTGGTCCACCAGGTGCGGTACGCCCGGCCGCTCTAGAGCATCTCGTCCGCGGCGTGCGCGCCGAACTCCGCCACCCGTACCTCGGTGATCCGCTCGTAGCGGGCGATCCGGTCGGTCCACTCCGCCTGCACGCCGAACGCGGCCGCCGCGAAGTTGACGTCGCGTACCGCGGCGGTCAGTTCCTCCGGGCGGTCGGAGCCGATCACCCGGACGGGATCGCCCACGGCGACCGTCATCGGGGGCACGAAGTATTCGGCCGGCAGCACCGTGCGGGCGTGCACCAGCGCGCCGACCGCGACCACGGCGCCGGGCTCCAGCCGGGCGGCCTGGAGGACGGTGATGCCGGTGGCCAGGTACGCGCAGCGGCCGACCTGGCAGCCCAACAGCGTCGCGTGGGGTGAGACGAAGACGTGGTCGCCGAGGATCACCGGATGGGGTGGGTCGGCGACGGCGGTGGCGCGGAGCACCGCGTTCTCGGCGATCACGCAGGCCTCGCCGATCTCGATGTGCGCACCCTCGGCGTCGAGCGTGGCGCCGTACATGATGCGTGCCCGCGGTCCGACGCGGACGTCGCCCACGAGAGTCGCGTTCGGCGCGACGTAGGCGGTGGGGTCGACGGTGGGCTGGGCGCCGCGATGTCTGATCAGCATGCCCACACTGTGCCCAGGGAGAGGGCCGGGCAAAGAGCCGAGGGCAATCGGCTGGGCGAGGGTACGTAACCGATGTATGCGGGGGAACCGGTGATCACGTACCCTCGCCCGCCGTACCCAACCCAAACCGGGGGAAACGCCTGGCCGGAGGCGCTGGACCGACGGAGGCTTGCCGGTCTCCAAGCTTGGGTGGGTCTTTGCGGGGCGCCGGGGTGCTGGCGGGGCACCGTCGGCGTCGACCGCGGGTTATGAGGTCTGTGCGATGTCGCCGTTCAGTCGAAGGGGCCGCGGTTGGTGGGACCCCACCGGCCCGGCCCGCCCAGGTCGTCGCGCCAGCTCGGCAGTGCGCGCAGCCCGTTCAGGTCGTGCCGTGCCGTCCACGCCTCACGCCATGGCCGGCGGGATGCCGCCTCGGCGCGTTGGGCGAGTCGCCTGGGTGGACACGGCCACTGCGAGCCGCACCAGACGCACTTGCTGTCGTGGTCGGGTTGTGCGTGCCGCCCGATTATGGTTTGCGCGTCCCGCCAGAGCAGGCGATCAACCACGTCGGTCGGCTCCGTGTGGTCAGTGCTGACCATTTCCGTCCGTCCCCCCTTTCGGGAGCCACGCTTAGTCAACGTGGTCGGCAAGGGTCCTGATCGGACAGCTTGTGCGACACGGCCAGCTTGCACCCTTTGGGGGCGTTCGCTGAGAGCGGATGCCGTCCAGGCATGGCTCGCCCGCCGCCGGCGTTTCCAGACTCATGAGTACCGAACGTGAAGCCGAGCGGGCGGCGCTCGACGCGTACTCGCAGGTCGTCACCGGTGTGGCGGAGCGAGTGCTGCCGAGCGTGGCCGCCCTGGCCGTGCGCACCGCACGCGGTGGTGGCGCCGGATCGGCGGTCACCTTCACCGATGACGGATTCCTTCTCACCAGCGCACACGTGGTCGCCGGCGCGACCGGCGGCACCGCGACCTTCGGCGACGGCCTGGAGACGCGGTTCGACGTGGTGGGCGCCGACCCCCTCTCCGACCTCGCCGTCCTCCGGGCGCACGCGACCGGCGCGCCCCCGGCCGAGCTCGGCGACGCCGACGGGCTGCGGATCGGGCAGCTCGTCGTCGCCGTGGGCAACCCGATGGGCCTGGCCGGCTCGGTCACCGCGGGCGTGGTCTCCGGCCTCGGCCGGTCGATCCCGGCCCGTGACGGCCGCAACGTGCGGCTGATCGACGACGTGATCCAGACCGACGCCGCACTCAACCCCGGCAACTCGGGCGGCGCGCTCGCCGACTCGGCCGGCCGGGTGGTGGGCGTCAACACGGCGGTCGCCGGGTACGGCCTGGGGCTCGCCGTGCCGATCAACACGACCACCCGCCAGATCATCGGCGAGCTCGTCTCCAACCGCCGGGTACGCCGGGCCTGGCTGGGCGTGGCCGGTGCGCCGATGCCGCTCCCGCCCGCGCTGGCCGAGCGGCTCGGCCAGAAGATGGGCCTGCGCGTGGTCGAGGTCGTGCCGGGCAGCCCCGCCGGGGTCGCGGGCATCTACCTCGGTGACGTGATCCTCACCGCGGGCGGCCGACCGGTGTCGAACGTCCAGGCGCTGCTGAAGCTGATGCTCGGCCCGGCGATCGGCACCCGCCTGCCGATGACCGTGCTCCGGCGGGGCGCGCTGGTCGACGTGGTGGCGATCCCCGCCGAGCTCGGACGCTAAGCCGTCACGGGTGCCGGGCGCCGAGGTGGGCGAGCAGGTCCTGGCGGGTGAGCACCCCCTGGGGCTTGCCGTCCACCAGCACCAGGGCGGCGTCCGCCTTCTCCAGCAGGCGTACCGCCTCGCTCACCGGCTGGCCACCGCCGACCATCGGCAGCGCCGGGCCCATGTGCCGCTCGATCGTGTCGTGCAGGTGGGCCTGGCCGGTGAAGAGCGCGTCGAGCAGGTCCTTTTCCGCGATCGAGCCGGCCACCTCGCCGGTCACCACGGGCGGCTCGGCCTTGAGCACGGGGAGCTGGGAGACGGCGTACTCGCGCATGTAGTCGATCGCGTCGCGGACCGTCTCGGTCGGGTGCACGTGCACCAGCGACGGCATCCCGCCGGGCTTGGCGGTGAGGGCGTCCAGCACGGTCGGCTCCTCGTTGCCGGTGTCGAGGAAGCCGTACCGGGCCATCCACTCGTCGTTGAAGATCTTGGAGAGGTAACCGCGGCCGCCGTCGGGCAGCAGCACGACCACCACGTCGTCCGGCTTGGCCCGGCTCGCCACCTCCAGCGCCGCCTGGGCCGCCATCCCGCAGGAACCGCCGACCAGCAGCCCCTCCTCGCGGGCCAGCCGGCGGGTGAGGTCGAACGACGCCTTGTCCGACACCTTGACGATCTCGTCGCAGATCGTGCGGTCGTACGTCTCCGGCCAGAAGTCCTCGCCGACACCCTCCACCAGGTACGGCCGGCCGGTGCCGCCGGAGTACACCGAGCCCTCCGGGTCGGCGCCGATGACCCGCACCGCGCCGCCGGAGACCTCCTTGAGGTAGCGCCCCGCGCCCGAGATCGTGCCGCCGGTGCCCACGCCCGCGACGAAGTGCGTGATCCGCCCCTCGGTCTGCTCCCACAGCTCGGGCCCGGTGGTTTCGTAGTGCGAGCGGGGGTTGGCCAGGTTGGCGTACTGGTTGGGCTTCCACGCGCCGGGGATCTCGCGGGCCAGCCGGTCGGAGACGTTGTAGTACGACCGGGGGTCCTCCGGGGCGACCGCGGTGGGGCAGACCACCACCTCCGCGCCATACGCCCGGAGCACGTCCTGCTTGTCCTGGCTGACCTTGTCGGGGCAGACGAACACGCAGCGGTATCCGCGCAGCTGGGCGACGAGCGCGAGCCCCACGCCGGTGTTGCCGCTGGTCGGCTCGACGATCGTGCCGCCCGCCTGGAGCAGGCCGGCCTTCTCCGCCTCCTCGACCATCTTGAGCGCGATGCGGTCCTTCACGGAGCCGCCGGGGTTCAGATACTCGATCTTGGCAAGGACCAGCGCCTGGATGCCGGCGGTGACGTTTCGTAGCTTGACCAGCGGGGTGTTGCCGATCAACTCGACGACGTTGTCGTAGTAGCGCACCAGGTCAGACTACGTGCCCCGGGATGACGCTCCGTTGCCTGGCGTCCCACTCGATGAAGCGCTCGGTCTCGGCCAGGATCGCGCCGGCCAGCCAGGCGATCACCACGGCGTCGTCGATCAGGCCGACCAGGAGCAGGAACGCCTCGGGCACGAGATCGATCGGGGACGCCACGTACGCCGTCGCGGCCACCATCATCGCCAGCCGCACCCCGCCGTCGTAACGGCCGGTGATCGTGGCCCACACCATGCGCGGCAGGGCGGCCAGGCGCGCGCCCAGCGACGGCCCGCCCCGCGCCCCCGCGGTCAGCGCCCGGCCCAGCGCGGTGAACGCCGCCGTGCGGTTCAAGGTCCTACCCATTGGCCCATAGTGCCCGCCCGGGACAAACCCCAAGCGTGCCCGCAAGCCCCGGGCGTGCAGCGCCGTCGCGATAACCTCGTAAACCTCAGGGGTGTACGGCGGCGGGGGGCGCTGAATGAGTCCTAGGCGGGGCGATCCGTGGCTGCTCGCGCGGCGGGCGGCGAAGGTGGCGGGAGTCGGTGCGGGCGTGGCCGGCGCCGGGTTCGTGGTGGGCGCCGGCGTGATCGTCGGTCAGGCCCGGGCGGCCCGGCGGGTGATCCCGCAGGCCGAGGCGCCACCGCCGCGCGGCGACGGCGTCTACGGCCCGCGCCTGCCCGGCAAACCGATCACGCTGGTCGTGCTCGGCGACTCCTCCGCCGCCGGCTACGGGGTGCACCGCCCGCGCGAGACGCCCGGTGCGGTGCTGGCCACCGGTGTCTCCCGGCGGCTGCGCCGGCCGGTGCGGCTGTACCGGTTCGCCGTGGTGGGCGCGATGTCCGTCGGGCTCGTCCCCCAGGTCGAGGCGGCGCTGGAGGTCAGTCCGGATCTCGCGATCATCCTGGTAGGCGGCAACGACGTCACCCACCGCGTCCCCACCAGCACCGCGGTGCGCCATCTGGTCAACGCGGTACGGGACCTGCGCGCCGCCGGCGCCGAGGTGGTCGTCGGCACCTGCCCCGACCTGGGCACGATCCGGCCGATCAAGCCGCCGCTGCGCTGGCTGACCCGGCACTGGAGCCGCCAGCTCGCGGCCGCGCAGACGATGGCCGTGGTCGAGGCGGGCGGCTGGACGGTGTCCCTGGGCGACCTGCTCGGCCCGCGCTTCACGGCCGAGCCGATGCGGTTCTTCTCGTGGGACCACTTCCACCCGTCCGCCGACGGGTACGCGGTGGCCGCCGCCGCGATGCTGCCCACGGTGCTGGCCGCCCTGGGCGCGGCCGAGGAGCGCCGCCTGGTGCTCGCGCCCGACGAGGGCGTACGGTCGCTGCCGCAGGCCGCGCAGGAGGCCGCCCGCCAGCCCGGCACCGAGGTCAGCGGCGCGCAGGTGGCCGGCCGCGACCGTGGCCCGGAGGGGCGGTGGGCCCGGCTGCGGCGGCGCTCGGCGTGGTTCGGTCACCCTCGGCCGGACGAGCCCGAGACCTCGATCGATGCCGCCGTACCCTTGGAAAGGTCCGTCACCGGCAGCCTCGAGCGCGACTGAGCGGCGGGCTAGCGGGTACCACCCACTGAGCGACACGAAAGGACGACGGCATGCCCACGGCGCGACAGCTGGGCCGCGCGACGGTGATCACGCTGATCGCCGGTACGGTCGGCGGCGCCGCGCTGCTGACCGGCGAGGCGGTCATGGCCCGCAACCGGCGGTACGCCCAGCCGGAGATGGGTCTGGCGCTGCGCACCACGATGGGCCCGGAGGGCGCCCCGCCGCTGCGGCTTGTGCTGATGGGCGACTCGTCTTCGCTCGGTGTGGGCGTCGAGCAGCTCGCCGACACCGTGGGGGGCCAGCTCGCCACGATGCTCGCCGAGGGCACGCCGACCCTGCCCGCGCGGCACGTCCAGCTCTCGTCGGTGGGCGTGTCGGGCTCCCGTTCCACGGATCTGGCCACCCAGGTCGCGCGGGCGCTGCTCGGCGACCGCCCGGACGTGGCGGTGATCCTGATCGGCGCCAACGACGCGACCACGCTGCGCCGCCCCAGCGAGTCGGCCGCCTACCTCGGCGCGGCGGTGCGGCGGCTGCGCGACGCGGGTGTGCAGGTGGTCGTCGGCACCTGCCCCGACCTCGGCGCGGTCCGCGCGATCGCGCCGCCCCTGCGCCAGGTCACCGGGTGGTTGGGGCGGCGGATGGCCCGGGCGCAGGCCAAGGCGGTACGGGCCGCCGGCGGCACTGTCGTCGACCTGGCCGAGGAGACCGGGGCGGTGTTTCGGGCCGACGCCGGCACGCTCTGCTACGACGGCTTCCACCCCTCCGCCGACGGCTACCGGGTCTGGGCGCACGCGCTGCTGCCTGCGGTGATCCGGGCCGCGGTCCCTACTTCCCGCTGAAGTTACCCACGGGTAAAGTTGCGGCATGCCGAACGCCGTCATCGTCGCCACCGCCCGCTCCCCCATCGGCCGGGCACACAAGGGCTCGTTGCGCGAGGTACGCCCCGACGACCTGGCCGCCACGATCGTGCGCGCCGCGCTCGACAAGGTGCCCCAGCTCGACCCCGCCGAGATCGACGACCTGTACCTCGGCTGCGGCCTGCCCGGCGGCGAGCAGGGCTTCAACATGGCCCGCGTGGTGGCCACCCTGCTCGGCTACGACCGGCTGCCCGGCGCCACGCTGACCCGGTACTGCGCGTCGTCGCTGCAGACCACGCGGATGGCGTTCCACGCGATCGCGGCCGGTGAGGGCGACGTCTTCGTTTCGGCGGGCGTGGAGTGCGTCTCCCGGTACGCGCGGGGCAACTCCGACGGGCTGCCGCCGGAGGCACAGGCGCTGGTCGGCGGCGGCTGGGAAAACCCCCGCTTCGACGGGGCGCGGACCCGCTCGGCGGAGCGGACCCAGGGCGGCGCGCCGGAGTGGGAGGACCCGCGAGACGGCGGCGACCTGCCCGACATCTACCTGGCGATGGGGCAGACCGCGGAAAACCTGGCCCAGATCAAGGGCGTCACCCGCGAGGAGATGGACGAGTTCGGGGTACGCAGCCAGAACCTCGCGGAGAAGGCGATCGCGGACGGCTTCTGGGCCCGCGAGATCACGCCGGTCACCACCCCCTCGGGCGACCTGGTCAGCACCGACGACGGGCCGCGCCCCGGCGTGACCATGGAGGGCGTCGCCGGGCTGAAGCCGGTCTTCCGCCCGGACGGCCGCGTCACCGCCGGCAACTGCTGCCCGCTCAACGACGGCGCGGCGGCCGTGGTCGTAATGAGCGAGACGCGCGCCCGCGAGCTGGGGATCACGCCGCTGGCCCGGATCGTCTCGACCGGGGTCACCGCACTCTCCCCCGAGATCATGGGGCTGGGCCCGGTGGAGGCGTCGAGGCAGGCGCTCAAGCGGGCCGGCATGACCGTCGACGACGTCGACCTGGTCGAGATCAACGAGGCGTTCGCGGCGCAGGTGATCCCCTCGTACCGCGACCTGGAGATCCCGCTGGACAAGCTGAACGTGATGGGCGGCGCGATCGCGGTCGGCCACCCGTTCGGCATGACCGGTGCCCGGATCACCGGCACGCTGCTCAACGCCCTGGACTGGCACGACAAGACGATCGGCCTGGAGACGATGTGCGTCGGCGGCGGCCAAGGCATGGCCATGGTGCTCGAACGCCTCAGCTAGCGCGCAGCCTCCAGGGTCGAGGTCCGCGCGCCCCTTGATCGCCGTCGGGGCTTGGGCTGATCTCGCAGCGCTCGGGACACACAAACCGGGCCGGCCTGGTGATCGTGGTACTCGGGTGCCCCTCCTGGGGCACCCGAGTACCACGATCTCATTCAGCGACGCGATGTCGACATCCACAGCGGAGGGCGAGGTCGGGCGCGTCCCGGCGGTTCTACCGACGGGATTTGCCCCGGTCCGTCTCAGCTGTGGACCGCATGCGCGGGGTCCCCGGGAGACGTGGAGCGCAGCGGAGCGTTGTTCCCACGGGCACCGCTGCGGCCGGCGGCGAGCTGGCGCTCGCCGAGATCCCCGACCTCCGCTGCCGGCTCCGCGCCACAAGCCCAACCCAGGGGGAGCACAGACGGGGCAGCTCGAGAGCTTCCCGCACGCACACGTCCGTGTCCGCCCGGCGGCGGCGCGGTGGTGAAGTGTCGTGGACGCGCAAAACCCAGACGGCCGCCGGCTCCCCGCAGGGGCCGGGGTGAGATCGCGGGACGCGGAGGGTGAGGCCGCGGGAGCAACGGTCCGGACCACGACGGGCGTCGCGGTAGCTCATGTCTGTCTTTGAATCTTCCTGGGGCAGTGTGATCAAAGCCCTTTGATCAAAAGTGAGAACGAGCCCGAATGGTCTTCTAGCCGAGTGCGGCCCGGACGGCCTCGACGTCGGTGGCGGCCGCGGCGGTGATCGCGGCGGGCGGGGCGGCGGCGAGCAGGTCGGCGGCCACCACGCGGAGCTGGTCGGTCAGGGCGGTGTCGGCGACCAGCCGCGGCACGGGCCGGCGGGGCTGGCCCTCGGCGTCGGCGGCGCGGTCGGCGATGCGCTGGACCAGCCCGTGGGTCAGGTCGCCGCGGGTGCCGGCCGGCCCGGCGGGCTGCGCCCAGCGTGCCGCCGTCCAGTGGTTGGTCTGGCCGACGAAGAGGTCTACCGCGCGCCGCAGGTCCATGCCCGCTCCTCCCTGGACGTGGAGGGCGTCCCCGGATCGGGGACGCCCTCCACGTCGTCAGTCGTCGCCCTGGAAGTAGCTGATGAGACGCAGCATCTCCAGGTAGAGCCAGACCAGGCTGACCAGGATGCCGAACGAGGCGATCCAGGAGTAGCGCTGCGGCAGGCCCATCCGCACGCCCTCTTCGACCTCGTGGAAGCTGAGGACGAAGCTGAGCGAGGCCACCACGATGCAGACCAGGCTGAAGCCGATCGCCAGCGGGCTGCCGTCGCGGAGGCCCGTGTTGATGTCGAACAGCGCGAGCACCAGGTTGATCAGCATCACGGCGAAGAGGCCGGCCATCGCCGCCACGACGCCGCGGACGAACCGGGGGGTCGCCCGGATGGCGCGGATCTTGTAGAGGAGCGCCATGAGGAAGAAGACGCCGAACGTCGCGGTGACCGCTTGGAGCACGATGCCGTCGTAGAACGACTCGTACGCCTTGCTCACCATGCCGACGAAGACGCCCTCGGCGATGGCGTAGACCACGACGAGCGCGGGGTTGGCCATCCGGGAGAAGGAGATGATCAGGCCGAGAACGAGACCGACCACCGCGCCGCCGATCCAGGCCAGGCTGGTCAGCGAGTCGGGCACCAGAGCCCACGCGCCCGCCGCCGAGATGCCGAGGATGCCGAGCAGAGCGACGGTCTTGACGACAACGTCGTCGACGGTCATCGGCCGCACAGTGGGGGGAGCGGCCGGGTAGTCAGTCGTCGGGTACGGTCCGCCGTAACCGGGCTGCCCATACTGGCCGACCGGCGCGTACCCGGCAGCCCGCTCGCGCTCGGCCGCCTGGCCGAGCCGCGCCAGCACCGGGTTGGAAGTCTTCACGTCAAGCCTCCCTGACAGGGTTGGTGCACAACTCCGTGCCCCACCAAGGGTAAACGCCAATCGCGACAAACAGTGAGATCCCTCGTAGCGATCCAGCCACGCCGCGCGCCGATGGTGCCCGGGGCGGGACTCGAACCCGCATGCCTCGCGGCAGCCGCTTTTAAGGCGGCCGTGTCTGCCGTTCCACCACCCGGGCCGGCGTAGGAGAAATGTCGCGCAGAATGCCACGGTAGCCGGTCCACGCCCACCGGGGCGCACCCGTACGGCCCGACGGGCACTAGGGTCGAGGCCGTGACCAGCACAGCCCGCGCCGCGCAGTCCGCCAACGGCCAGGCAGATTCCAGCACTCCGGCCACTTCCCCCACCACCGAGACGAGCGCCTCGTCGCGGAGCAGGCTGGCCACGCTGGCCAGGTCACACGGGCGGGACGTGGCGGTGTGCCTCGCGTTCGCGGCGCTGGCGTGGTGGATCACGCACGGGCTCTGGCCCAACCCCAACGGGCGGGTGCTCGCGCTCAACCCCGAGGACCAGACGCTCTACGAGTGGTTTCTGGCCGCCGACACGAAGTTCGTGTTTGGCGACTGGGGGCTGCTGACCGACCGGCTCAACGCGCCGGACGGGGTCAACCTGCTCAACAACACCACCGTGATCGCGCTGGGCACGCTGTTCACACCGGTCACGCTGGCCTTCGGGGTACCGGTGACGTTCGCGCTCATCGCCGGCACCAACCTCGCCGGCACCGCGATCGCCTGGTACCTCTTCTTCTCCCGTGTGCTGCGCGGCAGCCGGGCGGCGTCGGCGCTCGGCGCGGGGCTGTGCGGCTTCGGGCCCGGCATCGTCTCCCAAAACAACAGTCACCTCCACATGACCGCCCAGTGGCTGGTGCCGGTGATGGTGTGGCTGGTGATCCGGCTGGCCCGGGCCGCCGACCCCGCCGCCCGGCCGGAGGGGGTCGACCGCCGGCGGGTGGTGACCTCCGCGCTGTGGCTGGCCGCCGTGGTCACGGTCCAGGTCTTCATCGGCGAGGAGGTCCTCTTCCTCACCGCGGTCACCATGGTGATCCTCGCGATCGGGTACGGGCTGGCGCGGCGCGACCACTTCCGCCGCGTACTGCCCAAGTTCGCGGCCGGCATGGGCATCGCGGTCTGCGTGGCCGGCGCCGTGCTGCTCTACCCGCTGTGGTTCCAGTTCAAGGGGCCGGGGAGCGTGCCCAACGGCGTCTTCAGCGCGTACTTCTTCTCCGCCGACCTGCTCAGCTTCACCGCCATCTCGCCGCTGTCGGTGCTCGGCTCGTCCGAGGCGGCCCGGCTCTCCACCGGGTCGGCGGAGTACAACACGTTCCTCGGCTGGCCGCTGATCCTCGTCGCCACCGGCTGCGTGATCTGGCTGGTCCGCGAGCCGCTGGTCCGCGCGGTCAGCGCGACCGGCGTGCTGATGGCGTGGCTGTCGCTCGGCCCCAAGATGGTGATCGACGGCGACCGTACGAGCATCCCGGGGCCGTACCTGGCGCTGGTGGGTCTGCCGGTGGTCGAGGGCGCGCTCCCGATGCGCTTCGCGCTGACGCTGCTGCCGCTGGTGGCGACGCTGCTGGTGATCTCGTTCGACAAGGCGCGGGCGCACCGGTCCCGGCCGGTACGGCTGCTCGTGCCGGCCGCCGTCGTCGTGTCGCTGCTCGCCATCTTCCCCAAGCCGCTGCCCACGGCCGACCGCCCGCCGCTGCCCCAGTTCATCGCCGGCGGGCACTGGCGCGAGTGTGTGAAGCCGGGCGGCGTGCTCGTACCGGTACCCCTGCCGACGCCGGCGGAGCCGTGGGCGATGCGGTGGGCGGCGGCGGCCGACGCGGAGTTCGGCCTTCCCGAGGGCTTCTTCATCGGGCCGTACGGCAAGCGCGGCCGGGCGTCGATGGGCACCTACAAGCGCCCCACCTCGCAACTGCTGGCGCTGGTCGCCAAGCAGGGCGGGCGCCCCGAGATCGGCGAGCCGCAGCGCCGGGCGGCCCGCGAGGACGTCGCGTTCTGGGGCGCCTCCTGCGTGGCGGTGGCCTCCGACCAGCCGCACCGCGAGGACCTGGTGGCCACGCTGGAGGCCCTCTTCGGCCCGAGCACCAAAATCACCGACGCCTGGACCTGGAAGGTCGCCTGACCGGTGATCGAAGCTCCTCTGAAGTCGTTCTAACGACTTGAGAGGAGCTTCGATCACCCTGACACCGGAAGCGCGGCTAGGCGTTCACCTTCGGGGTGACCTCGGTGAACTCCTCCCGCGGGTCGTGCAGCTGGCCGAGCGCGACCACCTCGCGCTTCAGGAAGAGGGCCAGCGTCCAGTCGATCACCACGCGCACCTTGCGGTTGAACGACGGGATCCGGCTCACGTGGTACGTCCGGTGCATGAACCAGGCGAGCGGGCCCTTGACCTTGATGCCGTACACCTGGGCCACGCCCTTGTGCAGGCCGAGACTGGCGACGCTGCCGGCGTGCTTGTGCTTGTACGGCACGGGCTCCTTGCCCCGGATCACCGCGCGGATGTTGTCGGCCATCCGGGCCGCCTGGCGCACCGCGTGCTGGGCGCTCGGCGAGCAGAACGTGCCGGGCGGGCCGGTGAGGTCGGGCACCGCCGCGCAGTCGCCCGCGCTCCACGCCCCCTCGACCACCTTTTCGCCATCGACAGCCTTTTCGCCGTCGACCACCTGGAGCGTCGGCAGGCAGGTGACCCGGCCCCGGTTGTCGCGGGGCAGGTCGGTGTCGTCGAGCATCGGCGAGGGCTTGACGCCGGCCGTCCAGACGATGGTGTCGGAGGGGAAACTGTCTCCATCGGACAGCTTGGCCACGCCGTCCACACAGGACTCCAGCCGGGTGTCGAGGCGGATGTCCAGGCCGCGCCCCCGCAGCTGCTGCACCGTGTACGCCCCCATGTCGCGGTCGACCTCGGGCAGCACCCGCTGGGTCGCCTCGACCAGCACCCAGTGCATGTCGGCGACGGTCAGCTCGGGGTAGTACCTGAGCGCGTCGCGGGCCATGTCTTCCATCTCGGCGAGCGCCTCGATGCCCGCGTAGCCACCGCCGACGAAGACGAACGTCAGCGCGCGGCGGCGCGTCTCCGGGTCGGTCGTGGCGGCCCCCACGTCGAGCCGGTCGAGCACGTGGTTGCGCAGGTAGATGGCCTCACCGATGGTCTTGAAGCCGATGCCGTGCTCGCGCAGCCCGGGGATGGGCAGGGTGCGGGAGACCGAGCCGGGCGCCACGACGATCTGGTCGTACTCGATCTCGAGCGGCGGGCCGATGATCGGCTGCACGGTGGCGGTCTTGCGGCTGTGCTCGATCCGGGTGACCGCACCGGAGACGATCTTGCAGCGCTTCAGCTCGCGGCGCAGCGGCACCACGGAGTGCCGCGGGGAGATGTTTCCCGCCGCCGCCTCCGGCAGGAACGGCTGGTACGTCATGTGCGGCTGCGGGTCGACGACCGTCACCTCGGCCTCGCGGGCCCGGAGCTTCTTGGACAGCCGCAGGGCCGCGTACAAGCCGACGTGGCCGGCCCCCACCACAAGGATCCGTTGCGGACTCACGACCTCCATCATTCCCCTGTGTGCGCCGTTACACCTGGCCCATGCCGCCATCTGTGACCGCCGATACGACGGTTGTGACGGCGACTACCCCGCGATCTCTCGGAGTCGCGGTGATCAAAGCTCCCTTCAAGTCGTTCTAGCGACTTGACGGGAGCTTTGATCACCGCTTTGGGCAGGTGGGCGCTCAGCGGCGGCGCAGCAGCCAGGCGAGCAGGCCCGTGGCGCCGACCGCCACCGCGAGCCCGGCCAGCGCGGCCGGGAGCAGGTCGCGCTCGCCACCCTGGTTGGCGGCGCTGAGCAGGAGCACCGTGAGCACCGCGGCGCCGAGCACCACCGCCAGGGCCCGGGAGAGCCACCGGACGGTAACCTCGGCCGGGATGTGCGCGTCGTACGGCAGGAGCGCGGCGAGCGCGGCCAGGCTGTGGGTCAGGTAGAGGAACGAGGCCAGCGCGATCAGCCGCCAGAGCTCGACCGGGTCCTCGTACCAGATCGTGGAGATCACCCAGCCGGCGACCGCCACCAGGATCGCGAGGGTGACCAGCGGGCTGCGCGGGAGGATCGCGGCGGCGCCGGCCAGGATCACCAGTACGCCGGTGAAGTAGCCGGCGCGCATCTCCGCCGGGAACCCGACCACGAGCGCGGCCAGCGCGACCGCGAAGACGCCCGCGCGGGCCAGCAGCGGCCCGGCGGTGGCCCGGGACAGCACGTACGTGATGCGGGCGATCACCGCAGTGCCCCCTTCGGCGCCGAGGCCATCCGGGCGACGTCGCGCAGGACCAGGTCGAGGCTGCCGGCGCCGGCCCAGCGGACCACCGGTACCCCGTGCTCGCGCAGCTGACCGATCGTGTTGTCGCGCTCCAGCCGCCAGAGCCGGTGAGCCACGTCGGTCCAGTCGCTGCGGCGGTCCGGGGTGACCCCCTCCGGCAGCGTGTCGACCGCCAGCACGAACCGGCCGGCGCGGGCCAGCCGGGCGAGCATCTCCGCCGAGCGCCCGTCGACCAGCGGGGTGAAGACCACCACGAGCGCGTCCGAGGAGAGCAGGTGCAGGCCGAAGACCTGCTCGTACGGCTCGTACGGGGAAGGTTGGGCCTCGACGTCGAGGAGCCACTCCAGCACGGTCAGGTACTGCCGGCGGCCGGTGGCGGGGCGCAGGCGGCGGGCGGAGGTGCCGTACTCCAGCAGGGAGACCCGGTCGCCGCGGTGCAGGTAGTGCTCGGCGATCGCGGCGGCTGCCCGCACGGTGGTGTCGAGCACGGAGGCGGTACCCCCGACGCCGCCGGATCCGCCCGCCTCGGCGAGGACGTCGAGCAGCAGCACCACCTCGGCGTCGCGGTCGGAGAGGGTGGCGGCCACGTGCAGCTGCCGGGCCCGGAGCGAGACCCGCCAGTCGATGCGGCGCAGGCGGTCGCCGGGCTGGAAGACGCGTACCCCGGCCAGCTCGCCACCCTCGCCCGGGCGCCGCGACCGGTGGCCGCCGACCAGCCCGGCCGCGCGCGGCATGGCCTCGTCGGCGTCGAAGGGCTCGGTCACCGGGTACACCTTGACGTCCTGCTCGTAGGCGACGCCCGGCCGGCTGACCAGCAGCCCGTCACACGCGGCGGCCCGCGCGGCGGCCGGGCCGAGGGGGTGGCGGCCCCACCGCAGCGCCGTGCCGCGCAGCTCCACCTGGTCGACCGCGCCCGGCGCGAGGGTGAGCGCCACCGGCCGGTCACCGTCCTTGATCCGCAGCCAGCGCGGGATGCGGGTGCGGACCACCACCAGGTCGTACGCGGGTGGGTCCGGGTTGCCGACGGTCACCGCGGCCAGGGCCTCGGCGCCCTCCACGAGGTAGCCCTCGTCGACGTCGAGCGCGATCCGCGGCCGCTCCCGGGGCCGGCGGTGCAGCGCCACGGCGGTGCCCAGCGCGAACGGGATGGCCAGCACCACCAGGTCGACCCGGCCGGCCAGCACCCCGGCGATCAGCAGCAGCCCGGTCACCAGCACGGCCCGTCCGAGCGCCCGGGTGGGCGCCCACTCGGGCTGGCTGTCGAGGAACTCGCCGCTCGCCTCTACCTCCGGCACGGCGGGCCGGAGGACGGTCACCGGCCGGGCTCGAGCGACTCGGTGATCCGCGCGCCCGGCTCGGGCCCGCCGAAGCCGGCCGCGTACGTGGGGAGGGCCCCGCTCGCCGGCGCCGGTACCTTCTCCAGCACCTCACCGACCACAAAGGACGGATCGACGCGGCGCAGCCACATCTCGGGGCGGAGGGTGATGCGGTGGGCCAGGGCCGGCGCGGCCACCTCCTTGACGTCTTCCGGGATCACGAAGTCGCGCCCGGCGAGCGCGGCCCGGGCCCGGGCGAGCAGCAGCAGCGCCAGCGAGCCGCGCGGGGAGGCGCCGACGAGCACCGAGGGATGCTCGCGGGTGGCGGCGGTCAGGTCCACGATGTACCGCCCGATCGAGTCTTCGACCGCGATGTCTTCCAGGGCGGCCTGCATCCCGCGCAGCGTACGGGGATCGACCACGGCCTGGAGCTCGGCCTCCTCGCGGCGGCGGGACATGCGGCGGCGCAGCACGTCCCACTCCTCTTCGCGGGCCGGGTAGCCGAACGAGACCCGCAGCAGGAACCGGTCCAGCTGCGCCTCGGGCAGCGGGTAGGTGCCCTCGTACTCGATCGGGTTGGCGGTGGCGAGCACGTGGAAGGGCTCGTCGAGCCGGTACGTGACGCCCTCGACCGAGACCTGCTTTTCCTGCATCGCCTCCAGCAGGGCGGCCTGGGTCTTCGGGGGCGTGCGGTTGATCTCGTCGGCGAGCAGCAGGTTGGTGAAGACCGGCCCGGCGCGGAACGTGAAGTCGGAGCTGCGCTGGTCGTACAGGAAGGAGCCGGTGACGTCGGCGGGCAGCAGGTCGGGCGTGAACTGCAGCCGCCGGAAGTCGAGCCCCAGCGCCTGCGCGAACGAGCGCGCGGTCAGCGTCTTGCCCAGCCCGGGGAAGTCTTCGAGGAGCACGTGGCCGCCGGCGAGGATGCCGGAGAGCACCAGCTCCAAGGCGCCGCGCTTGCCCACCACCACCGTGCCGACCGTGTCCAGCACGGCGTGGGCGAGGCGGCCCACCTCGTACACCGGCACCGGTTGGACTTGCTCACTCATAGCTTCTCCAGTCGGGAGACGGACGCCGCCAGCTCGCGCGGCGCCAGCGGGCGCTTGACCGGGGTGGTCAGGAGGGTCCACAACTCTTCACCCAGGAGCACTCGGGCGCTCTTCGGGTCGCTGGCGATGGTAAGGCCATGGCGCTGCCGCAGCCGCTCGTCGGTGAGCTCGCGGAGCATCTTCGGCACGGTACGCAGGTAGCGCTCGGCGTCTTCGCGGCGCGACCAGCCCAGCGGCACCTCCCAGCGGTGCACCGCGAGGCGGAGCGCGTCCTGGCTGGCGGCCCAGTTGTACATGCCGCTCTCCTCGTCCCGGGCGCGGCGCAGGCCCGCCTTGACCAGCGGCGGCGCGGAGACCAGCGCGACCACCCGGCGGAGCAGGAGCAGGGCGAGGCAGCCGGCGAACGCGAGCGGGATCGCCAGCGTCAGCCCGGCCATCCGCATGCCGAACACGGCGACCGCCGCGAGCCCCCCGGCCGTCAGCAGCGTACGGATCCACCAGCCGGCGTCGGTCGCCATCCGCTTGGGCCGCCGCGGCGGCGGCTCCTCCTCGTGGCCGAGCAGGTCGTCGATGCTCGCTTCGCTCACGGCCGTCCTCGCTTCGCTGCGGGCGGCCGCGAGGCTCCAACCGCCCTGAACCCAATGGTTCGCTCACTCCGCTCGCTCACGGCCGTCCTCGCTTCGCTGCGGGCGGCCGCGAGGCTCCAACCGCCCTGAACCCAATGGTTCGCTCACTCCGCTCACTCACGGCCGGGCCACCTCCGTGGTCAGCTCGGCGCGGAGGCGCTGGAGGGCGGCGCGGGCCTGCTCGCGCATCCGCTCGTCGACGGTGTGCGTGGCATACCGCGCCTCGCGGTAGACGTCGGCGAAGCGGGCCAGCACGTCCCGGCTGACGTTGTGCTCGCCGAGCAGCCGGGTGACCAGGTCGGTGGGGGTGTCGGCAGCCTGGCGCGGGGTGCCGGCCGCGGCCGCCGCCTGCTCCAGCCGCAGCCAGCAGGCGATCACCGCGCGCCGCGGGTCGAGGTCGGCGTCCGAGAGGTCGACGAGGCCGGCGTCGAGCGCGGCGACGACCTCCTCGGCGCTCGCGGTGCGGCTCAGCTGGCGCGGTGGCATCTTGCCGCGCCAGCGCCGGCGCCCCACCTCACGGGCGAGGGTCCAGACCATCACCCCGAGGAGTACGGCGAGGACGGCGGCGCCGATGACCAGCGCGACCGTGCCGAGCCAGCCGGGCACCTCGGTCGGGTCGGCGGCGACGATGTCACCGGGCTGGGGAGTCGGCGGCACCTCCCGCTCCTCGAACTGGCGCGCGGGGGCGTCGACCGGCGGCTCGTCGACCCGCCCGATCTGCGGCGAGGAGTGCGCGGCGGCGACGGCCGCGAGGGCGAGCAGCAGGACGACCGCGGCCAGTGGCCACCATCTGCGCAGCGAACCAGGAGTCATCTCAGCGTTATGTCCGGAATGTCAATCGTCGGGCGTGCCTGTAACCGTACCGCCCGGTCTCAGGCCAACCCCGCGAGGTGCTTCGCGGCGGCGAACACATCGTCCAGCATCGCGGGTGTGAGCCGCCCGGTAAAGGTGTTCTGCTGGCTGACGTGGTAACAACCGAGCAGCGTCGGCACGCCGTCGCCGCTCCACCGGGCCCCGTGCCCGAACGCCGGGCGGGGCGTGGGCGGGCGCACCCCGTACCCGACGGCCATGGTCGGCCACCACGCGGCCCAGGCGAACGCGCCCAGCGCGACCACCACCCGCAGCGTGGGTTTGACCAGCTCGACCTCGCGGTGCAGCCACGGCGCGCAGGTGTCCCGTTCGCCGGGGGTGGGTTTGTTGTCCGGCGGCGCGCAGCGCACGGCGGCGAAGATGCGGGTGTCGCGCAGCGCCAGCCCGTCGTCGCGGGAGACGCTGGTGGCCTGGTTGGCGAGGCCGGCCCGGTGCAGCGCGGCGAAGAGCACGTCGCCGGAGCGGTCGCCGGTGAAGATCCGGCCGGTGCGGTTGCCACCGTGGGCGGCGGGCGCCAGGCCGAGGATCGCGAGCCGGGCGTCGCCCGCGCCGAAGCCGGGCACCGGCCGGCCCCAGTACACCTGGTCGCGAAAGGACGCCCGCTTTGTCGCGGCGACCTCCTCGCGCCAGCTCACCAGCCGCGGGCAGGCGAAGCAGTCCGAGACGGCGGCGTCGAGGTCCGCGAGCGTGGCCGACCGCCGCGCGTGGTCGGCCACCTCATCGGGGGTACGGGTTACTCGGCTTATGGCGGTCAGCCAAGCTTGGTACGGAAGAAGTCGAGCGTGCGGGCCCACGAGGTGGCGGCCGCCTCCCGGTCGAAGACCTCGGGCCGGTCGTCGTTGAAGAAGGCGTGCTTGGTGCCGGGGTAGTCGTACAGGACGCAGTCGCCGCCGGCCGCCTCGACCGAGCGCCGGGCCAGCTGCACACCCTCGGCCGCCGAGGTGCCGTCGGCCTCGGAGCAGTGGATGGCCGCCGACTTTCCGGCGTAGCCCGACCAGTCCGGGCGCATCCGCTCCCAGGGGAGCACCGGGTAGAAGCCGACCGTAGCCACGATCTCGGTCGAGAGCGTGGCCGACCAGAGCGCGAGGCTGCCGCCGGCGCAGAAGCCGACCGCTCCCACCTTGCCGCCGGTCTCCGGCCGCCCGGCGAGGTACGCCGCGGCGCCGGCGATGTCTTTGGCGGCCTGGTCCATCGCGAGGCCCATGATGAGCTTGCCGGCCTCGTCCGGCTCAGTGGTGTGCTTGCCGTGGTAGAGGTCGGGCGCCAGCGCCACGAAACCCGCCTCGGCGAACCGCTCGGTGAGCGAGATGATGTGCGGCACCAGCCCCCAGTACTCCTGGATCACCACGACGGCTGAAGCGCCCGGGGCGGACGGCAGGGCGAGATATCCCTCACTGCTCCCGCCATTGCTCTGGTAGCTAACCATCTCGCCCATGGGCCGTCCTCCTGCCGGTCAGTCATCGTTGGCTGGTCGCACAGTGGCGTTCTTGCGGTGCGCGTAGCCTGCCATGCCGTACCGGGCTGGGGAAAGACAACGGCGGCGTGGCGTACACCTCCCTGTCGCGCTGTGTACGCCCCGCTGTCGCTGGGGAAAGATGATCAGGCGGGCTTCAGGCAGAGCACGTAACCCTGGCCGCCGGCCGGAATCGCGTAGAAGCGCATCGTCGTCTCCGCGTACGCCGCGCAGACCTCGTCGACCGAGGCCTGCGCCGCCGAGACGTCGTCGACCCGGCCCACCACCGCGTACTTGGCGTCGGCCGAGTCGCAGGCCACCACCTTGGCGTCGGTGACGCTGGTCTCCTGGCCGGCCGTGGCCTGCGGCAGGTTGGCGAGGCAGTCGTCGGCCTTGGCGTCCTGCGTCGGGTCGTCGACGGAGAGCACGTTGCGCACCACGACGACGGCGACCACCGCGAGGACCACGATCGCGAGCACGCCCACGACACCGATGATCACCTTGCTCGCGCCGCCCCTCTTCTCCGGTGCTGGCGCGACGCCCTCTTCCTCGGCCGGTGGCGCGGCTTGCTGGTCGGTCACGGCGGGTCCTCCAAGGTGTGCACGAGTCGGCCGGTGGCAACCTAGCGAGCCGCCCCGTCCACCGCCACCCCGGTCACGGACCGCGCCTATCCGGTCGCGGTCGGCGCCGGCGTAGGGGTGGCCGAGGGCTGTGGCGTGCCGGTCGGAGCCGGCGCGGGCTCCGGCGACGCGGTCGGCTCCGGTGCCGGGCTCGGGCTCTGCGGGATGCCCCGCGCCGGCGGGGGCGGGACGTAGGCGGGTTGCCAGTTGACGGGTTGCGGGTTGGCGCATGTCGGGAAGACTTCCGTGGTCATCCCGCCACCTTCGTTGGGACACCACCAGACGCCGGGCTGGACCAGATTGCCGAACTGGTCGAAGACGCGCGCGTTGACCAGCGGGCGGCCCTGCTCGTCGTAGACGTAGACCGAGCCGACGTCGTTGTAAGTCTCGGAGACGCCTTGATATGGCTCGCGCACCGCGTCCTCGTCGGCCTCGAAGAGGCTGACCGCCGCCGGCAGCATCAGCAGGGCGATGCCGGCCCAGAGGACCAGCCGGGGCACCCGGGGCAGGCGGCTTCCCCGGCGACCGAGCCAGATCGACACGATCACGAAGAGCACCAGCGCCACCACACCGGCCACCGTGCTGTCGCCCATCTCGAAGCGGGGCAGCAACCCGATCGGGCCATTGCTCAACAGATAGGCGACCGCCATCGCCGCGAGGTAGCCACGGAGGACCCACCATGCGGGTCGCAGTAGGCGAAGGAAGTCACTCGTCTTCTCGTACCCGATGAGGGGTCCGGTCTTGGCGTCGGCGGCCTGGAGCCGGGCGCGGGCCTGGACCACGACGTCGTGCAGCCGGGCGTCCATGGCCGGCATCCGGCCACGGCCCGCGGGGGCGCCGGCGGCGGCCCGAAGCTCGGCGGCGTAGGCGGTGGGCGGCCCCAGCCGCTCGGTGAGCGACCCCTCGCCCTCGGCGGCGACCTCGGCCAGGTGCTCCGGGAGGTCGTCGAGCAGCTCGTCACGGATGGCTGGTGGCAGGTCGGCGAGCGCGGTGCGCACCTGTGCCACGTAGTCGGCGACCTCGTTCACGCCACCATCCCCCGATCCGCGAGCAGAGTGTCCATAGTGGATGCGAACGTGCGCCACACCTTGCCGGAGCGCTGCAACTGGTCGCGACCGATCTCGTTCAGCGCGTAGTACTTGCGGTGTGGGCCCTCCTCGCTCGGCACCACGTACGCCGTCAGGCAGCCAGCCTGGAAGAGCCGGCGCAGCGTGCCGTAGACCGAGGCGTCGCCGACGTCGCCGAGACCGGCCGCGCGGAGGCGGCGCAGGATGTCGTAGCCGTACCCATCCTCCTCTTTGAGGACGGCGAGGACCGCGAGATCCAGCACACCCTTGAGCAACTGCGTGGTATCCACGGACGGAAACTACTCCGCACTCCAGAGTAGTGTCAAGACCGCAGTAGTGCCGCGAGAGGCTAGTGTGTCGCCGTGCAGGCCGAGGATGTGTTGGGGCGCTTGGCAAATGCCAGCGGCGTCTACCGTGGGCGCGGCGACGGCCCCGAGAGCGGGCCCTTCGTGGCCCGGATGGCGGTGTCGTCGGTCGTCCGCGGCCGCGCGGTCACCCTCGACTACGAGGCCACCAACGACCACAACGGCCTGCAGCACGTCGAGCACACGGTGCTGGTGGCCGGCGAGGCGGGCCGGCTCGAGCTGCACGTGGCCTGCCTGGAGCTGCCCGGGGTGGTGCGCTTCACGCAGACCAAGCCGGGCGAGTTCACGGCGTACGAGGGGCCGCTGGTGGCGCGCATCATCCTGCGCCTGCCGCAGCCGGGCGCGATCAGCTACGCGTGGTGGTGGTCACGCGACGAGTCCGAGCCGCGCGAGCAGTCCCGCGCCGAGCTCCGCCGCACCGGCTGAACACCCGCCTTACAGGTACAGCTTGCGCAGCTCGCGTGCGATGTCCGGAACCTCCGACAAGGCCCCGCCGGCCACCGCCAGAACGAACTCCTCGGCCACGTCGACATCCACATCCCGCACGGCGACGTTGTTGAGCCCGAGGAACACCACGGTCGACGCCCACGCGAGGCGTTTGTTTCCGTCAACGAGCGCGTGGTTCATGCACAGGGAGTGGAGCAGCGCACCCGCCTTACCCCAGAGATCCGGGTATGCCTCATGGCCAAAAGCGATCGTCCCCGGCCGCGACGCGGCCGAGGATAGTAATCCGTAGTCGCGGACGAGCGGCGGCGTTCCCAGCACGATCGCCGCGATTTCGATGAGATCGTCAATGTCCAGATACTCGGTCACTTGCCCAGACGATCCAGCAACTCGGCGTGACGACGAGCAACGTCGGTGGCGAGCTCGCGGACCCGCGAGCGGTGGCTGCGGTCGGCCACGTACCGTTCCACGGCGACGAGGATGGTCGCGTTCATCGACCGGTGCTCATCGTCAGCGACTCGCTTAAGCGCGGCGTGTAGCTCGTCGGGCAGGTTCACCGTGGTCACCATATGAAAACCATACTGCTCTCATACTGTCGCTACAACTACAGGCTCCACGCTATGCCGTCGAGGATGTCATGTTCGCTGGCGACGACCGCGGGCATGGCGGCGCGCTCCATGATGACGCGCAGCACCAGCGCGCCGGCGCCGATCACGTCCGCGCGGCCCGGGTGCATCACCGGGATCTCCAGGCGCCGGGCGGTGGGCATCGCGAGCAGGTCGCCGGTGACCTTGGCCACCTCGTCGTAGGACACGACGGCGTGATGGATCCGCCCCGGGTCGTATCCGGGCAGGTCGAGCGCGATCGCCGCGACCGTCGTCACCGAGCCGGCCAGCCCCACCAGGGTCCTGGCCTCCCGGCCGGGTACGGCGGACAGCGCCCGGTCGACCGTGGCGGTGATGTCGTCGGTGGCGGCGGCGACCTCGGCGGCTGTGGGCGGGTCGCTGTGCAGGTGCCGCTCGGTCATCCGCACGCAGCCGATGTCGACCGAGATCGCACCCTCCACCGTGGACCCGCCGACCACGAACTCGGTGGAGCCGCCGCCGATGTCCACCACCAGGTACGGCGGCTCGGCGGTCAGACCGCGCACCGCGCCGGTGAACGAGAGCCGCGCCTCCTCGTCGCCGGTCACCACCTCCGGCTCGACGCCCAGCGTGTCGACCACCATGGCGCGGAAGTCGGCCGCGTTGGCCGCGTCTCGGGTCGCCGAGGTGGCGCACATCCGAACCTGGGTGGCGCCGAGCGCGTGGATCTGCGCCGCGTACGAGGCGAGGGCCACCCGGGTGCGCTCGATCGCCTCCAGCGCCAGCCGGCCGGTGCGGTCGACGCCCTGGCCCAGCCGGACGATCTCCATCCGCCGTACGACGTCGGAGAGCGTCTCGTCGATGTCGGCGACCAGCAGCCGGATCGAGTTGGTCCCGCAGTCGATCGCCGCCACCCTCGTCATGGGTGAGACCCTATCCGGATGCGCCCGCCGGTCATCGCCGTCCACGAGATCGTCGCCGCTCTCCCACCCCTGGACGACCTGGAGGCGACCCACCAGCGAGAGACGCTGCGCTGGCTGGAGCGGACCGACGACGTCTTCCGCCGCGCCAAGCCGGCGACGCCGCCGCGGCACCTGGTGTCGTACGTGGTGCCGGTCACTCCCGACGGCGACATCCTGCTGGTCGACCACGTGAACGCCGGCCTGTGGCTGCCACCCGGTGGCCATGTCGACCCGGACGAGCACCCCGCCGCCACGGCCCGGCGCGAGGCGCGCGAAGAGTTGGGCGTCGCGGTGGAGGTGTGGCCGGTCTTCCTCACCGCCACGCGGACCGTGGGCCTCGACGCCGGGCACACCGACGTGAGCATCTGGTGGGTGGCGGCCAGCGACCGCGGCTGGGCGGTGCCGGAGAGCGACGAGTTTCGCGAGGCCCGCTGGTGGACGCCGGAGGAGATCGCGGCCGCCGGCGAGACCTTCGACCCGCACTTCCGCCGCTTCGTCCGCAAGCTCCGCCGAGACCTAGCGCCGCCCGGAGCGTGAGCACCGCCCGGAGCGTGAGGCTGCGGGTGATCGTGGCCCGGGCGGACGGGCTGTGAACGCGAACGGTAGAAACTCAGATCACAGCTTGATCGAATTAGCGGTAGCTCAATCCGCTACAGATGGAGCAGCATGCGGGTGTTGCCGAGGGTGTTGGGCTTGACCCGTTCGAGGCCGAGGAACTCGGCGACGCCCTCGTCGTACGAGCGGAGCAGCTGCTCGTAGACGGGCGGTGGCACGGGTGCGCCGTCGATCTCCACGAAGCCGAACGAGCTGAAGAAGCCCGTCTCGAACGTCAGCACGAACACCCGCGCGACACCCAGCTCGCGGGCGGTACCGATCAGCTCGGTGACGATGCCGTGGCCGATCTTCAGGCCGCGCGCGGAGGGGTGCACCGCGACCGTGCGGATCTCGGCCAGGTCTTCCCACATCACGTGCAGCGCGCCGCACCCCACGACCGTGCCGTCGGGGCCGCGGGTGGCGACCCAGAACTCCTGTACGTCCTCGTAGAGCGTGACGGTCGCCTTGCTCAGCAGCCGGCGTTCCCCGCTGTAGGTGTCGATCAGGTCCCGGATGGCCCGCACGTCGGCCGTACGGGCCCGGCGGATCACGACGTCACGCATGGTCCATCCGCCCACCAGGCACCGACCCGCTCGACCACCTCGTCGCCGAACGGGTTGACGCCCAGCCCGACCGCCAGCGCGTGCCCCATGTGTACGTGCAGGCACTTGACCCGCCCGGGCATGCCGCCCGCCGAGGTGCCCTCGATCTCCGGCACGTGCTCGATCGCCTCGCGGCGGGTCAGGTAGTCCTCGTGCGCCGCCCGGTACCGCTTGGCCAGGTCGGGATCGGTGGCGAGCCGCGCCTCCATCTCCTTCATCAGCCCGGCGGACTCCAGCCGGCTGCACGCCGCCGTGGCGCGCGGGCAGGTGAGGTAGTACAGCGTCGGGAACGGCGTGCCGTCCGCCAGCCGCGGCCGCGTCTCGACCACGGCGGGCAGGCCGCACGGGCAGCGGTACGCGACCGCCCGGGTGCCGCGGGGCGTGCGGCCGAGCTGGGCGGCCACCGCGTCGAGGTCGGCCCGCGTGGCAGGTTCAGTCACCGGTCGCTCTCCGCATCCGCGGCCTGGATCGAGGACCACAGCGTGTCGTACCAGGGGTCGGCGGGCTGGCTCTTGCCGGCGTCCGCCGGCTTGCCGGCGTCGCGCGCCGCGCCCTCGGGGTCGGTGAGCACCACCAGCGGCACCTCGCCGGGGTACACCATGTAGAACCGCTTGCGGGCCTGGATCTCGATGTACTTCCTATCCTTCCAGAGCGCCGCCTGCTGGCTCAGCTCGCTGATCCGCTGGCGCTGCTCGGCCTGTGCCTGCTCCATCCGGGCGATGTCGGACTGCTGGCTCAGGTAGACCCGCACCGGGTACGTGTAGCCGAGCGCGAGGGCGATCAGCACTACCAGCAGCACCGTGGCCCGCCCGGTGAAGCGGCGCGGCTGCGGCGCGTTGGTGCGGCGGACCGGCGCGCGGCGGGCGGCCGGGCGGTTGGCGGAGCGGCCGCTGTCGGCGCTCTCCTTGACCTCGGCGCCCCGGGCCACCGGGCGCCCGGTCCGCGGTGGCGCGGCCCGGCTCCGCCGTCCCGGGCGCCGGGCGGGACCCTGCCCGCCCGGCGTGAGCCTCTGCGTCATCACGTCCTCCCCGCGATCCCGGGCCCGATCAGCCAGCGTGCCGGACCCGGTCACACGGCGGTCAGCCCTAGATCAACTAGGACAGATGGTACCTCGGGAAGGCCGCGGCCCCGGCGTACCGCGCCGCGTCGTCCAGCTCCTCTTCGATGCGGAGCAGCTGGTTGTACTTGGCCACCCGGTCGGACCGGGCCGGCGCGCCGGTCTTGATCTGGCCGGTGCCGGTGGCCACCGCGAGGTCGGCGATCGTGGTGTCTTCGGTCTCGCCGGAGCGGTGGCTCATCATGCACTTGAAGCCGGCACGGTGGGACAGGTCGACCGCGTCGAGCGTCTCGGTCAGCGAGCCGATCTGGTTGACCTTGACGAGCACGGCGTTGGCCGACTTTTCCGCGATGCCGCGGCTGATCCGCTCGGGGTTGGTCACGAAGAGGTCGTCGCCGACGATCTGGATCTTGTCGCCGAGCGCCGCCGTGAACGCCGACCAGCCGGCCCAGTCATCCTCGGCCAGCGGGTCCTCGATGGACACGATCGGGTACGAGTCGACGAGCTTGGCGTAGTAATTGATCATCTCGTCGGTCGGCTTGGGCGAGCCCTCGAAGACGTACGCGCCGTCCTTGTAGAACTCGGTCGCCGCCACGTCGAGCGCGAGCACGATGTCGGTGCCCAGCCGCAGCCCGGCGGCCTGCACCGCCTCGCCGATCAGGTCGAGCGCGGCCGCGTTGGTGGGCAGGTCGGGCGCGAAGCCGCCCTCGTCGCCGAGCCCGGTGGAGAGGCCCTTCTTCTTGAGCACCGACTTGAGCGCGTGGTAGACCTCCGCGCCCGCGCGCAGCGCCTCGCGGAAGGTCGGCGCGCCGATCGGAGCGATCATGAACTCCTGCACGTCGACATTGGAGTCGGCGTGCGCCCCACCGTTCAGGATGTTCATCATCGGCACCGGCAGCACGTGCGCGTTGGGGCCGCCGACGTACCGGAAGAGGCTCAGCTCGGCGCTCGCGGCCGCCGCCTTCGCCACCGCGAGCGAGACGCCGAGGATCGCGTTGGCCCCGAGGTCGGACTTGTTTGGCGTGCCGTCCAGGTCGAGCATCTTCTGGTCGATGGCGCGCTGCTCGCTCGCCTCGTAGCCGATCAGCTCGGGGACGATGCGGTCCTCGATGTTGGCGACGGCCTTCTCGACGCCCTTGCCCTTGTACCGGTCGCTGTCGCCGTCGCGCAGCTCGACCGCCTCGAACGCGCCGGTGGAGGCGCCGGACGGTACGGCCGCGCGCGCGATCGTGCCGTCGTCGAGCCCGATCTCGACTTCGACGGTGGGGTTGCCCCGCGAGTCGAGAATCTCCCGCGCGACGATTCCCTCGATGGTGGCCACTGTGACGCTCCTCGCCTAGATTTCTCACGGGCCGCCGCATTGCGGCCGAGGCTTCGGTCAGAAGCCTAGTGATGCAGCGAGGTGGGCCGGCAGGTGGGCTCAGCGGCGCGCCAGACTCAGTACCCTGGCCCCCATGCCTCGCTCCCGCCTCATCCCTTTCGTGCTGGCGTGGGTGACTCTGACGGCGGCACTCCCCGGCTGCGGCGACTCGGGCCAGGTGATGGACCGGGCCGACCTGGTCAACGAGCTGGCCAGCCAGCTCGACGGATCGGGCGAGCTGACCTACTCGGCGGAGTACCAGCTGCCCGGCGGGGGCACCGCCATGATCGCCCAGGCCCAGTCGCCGTTCCGCTCGGCGTACGTGTATCCGGACGGCAAGCTGACCGTCACCGACGAGGCGGTGACCGACTGCCGCCGCTCGGGTAGCACCATGACGTGCACGCTGACCGCCGCGCCCACCCCCAACAACGAGCCGGCCGTCGCCGCCTTCCGGGACGCCGGCGCGCACGGGCTGATCGCCCCGACCGTAGTGATCGGCCTGCTCACGACGGCGGCCCTGGACACCGACGCGACGATCGAGCAGAGCGGCACCACGATCGCCGGGCGGCCGGCGACGTGCGTGGCGGTGCGCGGCGTCCGCGACGACCGGGCCTCCGCGTTCGACGCCTGCATCACGACCGACGGCGTGCTGGGCAGCTTTTCCGGCGCGGTGGACGGCAGCCAGGTCGACATCGCCCTGACCCGCTACCGCGACGTGGCCGACCCCGCCGCCTTCACCCTCCCCGCCGGCGCCAAGGTCATCGACAAGCGCACCGGCACGTAGCACCTTCCCCACGTCTGTGATCGAAGCTCCCCTGAAGTCGTTCTAACGACTTGAGGGGAGCTTCGATCACAACCATCACCGACGGGCGCCGCGGTAGCTCAAACGGGCCTAGCGGTTTCGTCAGAGGCCGAGCAGGGCGCGCAGGTGGCGGGGTGGGGGCGAGCCGTGCGCCAGCATCGCGTCGTGCCAGTCGCGCGGCGCGGTGCCGGCCGGGCGGGCGGCCGCGATGTCGGCGACCTCGGTGTACCCGACGAAGTAGGTGGAGAGCTGCGTCGAGGTGAGCAGGGCCCGGCGCCACTTGCCGGCCGCTTCGCCCTCCTCCTGAAAGCCCGGCCCGGTCATCAGCGCCATCGCGTCCGCCTCGGGCAGCTCCTCGCAGTGCACGAGCTGGTCGAGGATCGCGTTGATGCTCATCCGCAGCTGCATCTTGAGCTGCTGCAGGCGGATCGGCAGCCCGCCGAAGCCGAGGCCGGCCATCAGCTCCTCGGCGTACACGGCCCAGCCCTCCACGAACGGGCCGGACATGCCGATCGCCCGCACCCGGGTCGTACCCCGGAAGCGCCGGGCGTGGGCGAGCTGCAGGAAGTGGCCGGGCATCGCCTCGTGCACGGTCAGGTTGCGGATCATGTGGTCGTTGTACTCGCGGTAGAACGACTCGACCCGCTCGGCCGGCCAGTCCGCGGGCGCCGGTGCGATGCAGTAGAACGTCGGCAGCTCGGCCGACTCCAGCGGGCCGGGCGCGTCGCAGTACGCCACCGCGACGCCGCGCGCGAACTCGGGCATCGGCAGGATCTCGCACGGGTCGTCGAGGAGCCCGACGAGGTCGTGCGCGCGGACGAAGTCGGTGGTCTCGCCGAGCGTCACCTTGGCGAGGTCCACGATGGACTCCTCGTCCGGGCGCTCGGCGGCGAGCTGGTCGAGCGCCCGGCGTACCGTCGCGTCGTCCGCCGCCCCGCCGACCAGCTCGGCGGCCGCCGCGCGGATCTCCTCGGTCACCCGCTCCAGGTTGGCCTGCGCGCGGGCGAGCACCTGCGCGGCGGGCAGCTCGGTGTCGAGCGTGTGCCACAGCCGCGCCTCCCACAGCCGCCGCCCCAGCCGCGGGTCGCGGTCGGCGCCGTCCACCTTGGAGCGGAGCCACTTGGCGAACCCGTCCAGCTCGGCCACGGCGGTCTCGGCCGCCGGCTCCACTGTGGCCCGCATCCCGGGCGCCGAGGCGAGCATGGCGGGCACCTCGTCGCGGACCAGCGCGGCCGCGCCGGCGAACTGCCCGGCGGCCGTCTCCACGTGTACCCGGGGCATGTCGCGCAGCGTGGCGCGGGCGGTGGCCAGCGCGTCGGGCACGGCGTCGAGGCGGCCGGCGAGGCTGGCCAGCCGCTCCTCGACCGGGGCGAACGGGCGGGCGATGAGGTGGTAGAGCAGCGGGGCCGGGTTGTGCTCGAGCGGGTCCCACTCGTGCCCGCGCACCTCGGTGGCCTCGAAAAGGCCGCGCTCGACGAGCGCGGTCAGGACCGCGTGGTCGACCTGCTCGGACGGGTGGAGAGCGTCGGCGTCGACCTCGGCGAGCGCGTTGCCGGCGTCGCGCAGCATCGCCACCTGGGCGGTCACGCCGCTGGCCGACAGGTCGGGCAACCGGTCGTCGAAGCGGTGATCGCCCACATAGGAGGCGAGGGCCGGGTTGCTCTCCAGGACTGCGTCGACGATGCGCTCAGCGAGCGGTACGAACTGCGCCATAGGCAGACGCTAGCGCTCAATCCCCGACGCTGGTTACCGCATCGCGGGCCCGCGATGCGGTAACCAGCTTTCCCAGAAGCGAAACCGCGGTTTCGAGCTCCCCGGGCGGGTTCGCCGCGTAGCCGAGTACCAGGCCGGGCGGGCCGCCGCTGCCCAGGCGCATGCGGGACAGCGGCAGCGGGCCCAGCCCGGCCGCCCGCGCCCGCTCGGCCAGCGCCTCGTCGTCCACCCCGTCCGGCAGCTCGACCACCAGGTGCAGGCCGGCCGCCACGCCGGAGATCCGCAGCCCGGGCAGGTGCCGCCGCAGGGCCGTGACCAGCGCGTCCCGCCGGCGCCGGTGCTCCAGGCGGGTCCGGCGCAGGTGCCGGTCGTACCCGCCGCCGGCCAGCAGTTCGGCGAACGCGAGCTGTTCGAGAACAGGTCCGCCGAGGTCGGCCCACGCCTTTCGCTCGGCCACCGCTTCCCGCCATTCAGCGGGTACGGCCAGCCAGCCGAGCCGCAGCGCCGGAGCGAGGGCCTTGCTGACCGAGCCGATGTACGCGACCGCGTCCGGGGCGAGGCCCTGCAGGCAGCCGACCGGGTCGCGGTCGTAGCGGAACTCGGCGTCGTAGTCGTCCTCGACGATCAGCCCGCCGGTACGCCGCGCCCACTCGACGAGCGCCGCCCGCCGGGCTGGTGCGAGCACCACACCGGTCGGGAACTGGTGGGCCGGCGTGACGAAGACCGCGGGCGCGCCCGAGCGGTCCAGCGCGGCCACGTCGAGCCCGTCGCCGTCGACCGGTACGGGTACCAGCCGCAGCCCGTGGCTCTCCAGGTGGCCGCGCACCCCGTAGCTGCCCGGCTCCTCGAACCCGATCGCCGTGGCGCCGCCGGCCCGCAGCGCCGCCGCCAGTACCGCGAACCCCTGGGCCGCCCCTGTCGTCACGATCACCGCGCCCGGTTCGAGCCGTGCCCCGCGTACCCGCCCCAGGTAGCTCGCCAACTCCGCGCGCAGCCGCCAAGCCCCGGACGGTTCGCCGTAATCTAAAACGGAATCCGCCATCCGCGTGAGTGTCCGCTCGTAGACCCGCCGCCAGGCCGCCCGCGGAAACATCCCCAGATCCGGCACTCCCGGCCGCAGCAGCGTCCGCGGTCGATCAGGGACTTTGTCGGGCGTGTCGGCGGCGCGCCGCTCCACCGGCTCCCTGATCAACGGCGCGACGACGGTACCGGCGCCCTGCCGGGACAGCAGGCGGCCCTCGGCGACCAGTTGCTCGTACGCCTCGACCACCACGCCGCGGGAGAGCTTCAGGTCTGCCGCCAGCGCGCGGGTCGACGGAAGGTGGGTGCCGGGTGCCAGGCGCCCGTCGGCGACCGCCTGGCGGAGTGCGTCGATGAGCTGGTCGGCCAGGCCGGGCCGGCCGCGGTCGAGCTGGACCAGCGCCTCCCACAACGTGGTCCTCCTCCCCTCACAATGGTCCCCTGATGCCGCGCTCAAGTGGCCCTGTCTAGCGGACCACTGCCACCATAGCGTCGCCTTCATGAAGGTTGGTGCGCTGCTCTGTGTCGCGGGCATGGTGATCGTCGGGAGCTCGGTGTCGCTGAGCCAGCTCATCCTCGACTACCCCACGCTCACCGGCCAGGCCCTCCGGTACGGGCTGGCCGCGCTGATCCTCGCCCTGATCGTCCGCCTCTCCCCCATCGGCCACTCTTCGCCCATCGGTCGGCCTTCGGCCGGTGGCTGGTCTTCGGCCGGAGACCGCTCTTCGCTCATCGGCGGGCCTTCGGCCATCGGCCGCTCTTCGGGCGGTGGCCGGCTTTTCGCTGGTCCGGGCGGTATCCGGCCGACCCGGCGCGAGCTGGGCATTCTCACCGTGCTGGCGGCGACCGGGCTGGCCGGGTTCAACGCCTGCATCCTCGTGGCGCTGCCGCACGCGGACGCGGCCGTCGTCGGTACGGTGATCGGCGCCGCCCCGCTCGGCCTCGCGCTGCTCGCCCCGCTGCTGCGCGGCGCCCGCCCGGCCGCCCGGATCGTGGTGGCGGCCACCGTCGTCGTCGGCGGTACGGCGCTCGTGCAGGGCTCCGGCAAGGCCGACGCGATCGGGGTGCTCGCCTCGCTCGGCGCGCTCGTCGGCGAGGTGCTCTTCTCGCTGCTAGCCGCCGCGGTGCTGCCCCGGCTGGGCGCGATCCGGGTGGCCGCGTACAGCTGCGGCCTGGCCGTACCACTGCTCCTGGCCGGCGGCGTCGCGGCCGGCGAGGTGGCGCGGTGGCGGCTGCCCACGGCGGTCGAGGCGGCCACGCTCGGCTACCTGGCGCTGCTGATGACGGTGGTGGCGTTCCTGGCCTGGTTCACCGGGCTGCAGCGGCTCGGCGTGGAGCGGGCCGGCATGATCGTCGGCCTGATGCCGGTGGCGACGCTGGTCACCGCCGCGATCCAGGCCGGCCGCCTCCCCGACCCCGGCCAGACCGCGGGTGTACTGGTGGTGGCGCTCGGCCTGGCCGTGGGCCTGACCGCTCGCTCCCCGTCGCCGGCCCCGGTCACTCAGCCGCCCTCGCCGGCAGGCGCCTCACCGACGGGTGCCTCACCGGCAGGCGCCGAGCCAGCGGACGCCTCACCGGCAGGCGCCGAGCCAGCGGACGCCGAGGCGACAGGTGCCGAGGCGGCGGGCGCCTCGCCAGCGGGTGCCGAGGCGGCGCTGGGCGCTCAGCCCGTCTCTGGCGGGCGGCGCGAACCGGACTCGGCCGCGCGCACCGACTCGGCGTACGAGAGTGCCGCCCGCCGGAGTGCCGCCTCGGCGTCCAGCCCGCGCGAGCGCGCGTCGGCGACGGTGGCGAGCAGCGCCGCGCCGAGATCGTCCCCGGCCTGAGGCAGCGGCACGTCCAGCCCGGCCCGCTCGGCCCGCTGCATGATCTTCGTGGCCAGCGAGAGGGCCGGCTGGGCGAGCGCGATGCCGTCGATGGCGGACTCGCGAGACTTTTCGGCCCGCTTGATCTGCTCCCAGTTCGCCACGATCTCGTCGACGTCGGCCACCGCGGCGCCGGCGAAGACGTGCGGGTTGCGCCGGATCAGCTTGGCCACCAGGTCACCGGCGACGTCGTCGACCGACCACCGCTCGTCTTCGGGCAGCTCCTCAGCGATCCGGGCGTGCAGCACGACCTGGAGCAGTACGTCGCCAAGCTCCTCGCGGAGCGCGTGGAGGTCGCCGGCCTCGATCGCGTCGTACGCCTCGTAGCACTCCTCCAGCAGGAACTGCGCGAGCGTCGCGTGGGTCTGCTGCCGCTTCCACGGGTCGCCACCCGGCGACATCAGCCGGTCCATCACGGTGACCGCGTCGAGCAGGCGGGCGCCGGGTGGGTCCCAGGAGCCGTACATCAGCTCCAGCTCGGCCCGCCCCGGCTCGCGGGTCAGCCGCAGGCCGAGCTCGCGGGCGAACGCCTCGTCGCCGGTCGGGCCGGCCAGCCACACCGCGGTACCGTCCGGGCCGGCCGCCGCCAGCAGCGCGTCGGTGCCGCTGACGATCGTGACCGAGCCACCCGCGTGCCGTACCGCCGAGGCAAGCTCACTCTCCGCGGCGGCGAGCACCGGGTGCGCGCGTACGAGGTCCCAGGCCTCCGCCGTCAGCAGGCCGGCCGGCAGGCGGGGCGAGGTGACGAGCAGAACCAGCCGGGCGGTCATAGAGAGACGTCGGTCACCAGGTCAGAGGTGATGTACGGCAGGTTGTAGAAGACCGGACCCTGCTGCGTGCCGACCGCCATCGGGGCGCTGACCGGGTCGTACTTCGGGTTGACCTTGGTGTCGGTCGCCTCCGCCTCGGCACCGAGCGAGGTCGACACGAGGATCGCGGCCTCGGCGAAGATCGCCGCCCCGAACTGCTCCCGCACCTGCTCCACCGGTAGGCCGGCCTGGATCGCGCCGGTCTTGGCCAGCGCGTCGTACACCTTCATGATCCCCGCGTCGGTGAGCTGGGCGCGGGGCGTGTTTTCGGTGATCACCGTCTGCAGGTCGAGCCACTCGGCCCACAGCTTCACGTACTCACTGTCGCCCGCCACGGCCAGCGCCTGGGCGATCTCGGCCGGCTCGGTGGGCTCCTTGGCCGGCGGCATGTTCTTTTCCTTGACCACCCGCCGGGCCAGCTCAAGGCTCACCAGCAGGTCGACGACCTCCTGGCGGGTGACCGGCAGCTCGGCGGCGGGCGCCGGCGACGCGGACGCCTCTGGAGCGGGCTCCTGCTTGGGCGTCTTCGCCACCGCGTCGTCGAACACCTCGGAGACCCGGTCCTCGCTGATCGTCGTGTCGCCCACGAACGCGGCCTTACCGGTCTCGGTCTGGCAGCCGGCGAGGCTGCCCAGGCCCAGCGAGGCGACGACGAGGATGGATGCCAGCCGGCGACCACGGTTCATGGCCGACACTCTCTCACGCGTCGCTGTGCCAGGTCCGGCGGGGTCCGCGTGGGGGCGCGGTGATCGAAGCTCCCTGTCAAGTCGCTCCATAGAGCTTGCTGTGGGGACATGGCGCACCGGAACGCCGATGCCTGACCGATGATCGACATCGGATCGTGGAATCAGATCGTGGTACATAAGTGCCCCCAGAGGGGCACCGAAATACCGCGATCACCCCGCACCCCCGGTTTCGCGTGTCCGGCTCGGTCTCGCAAGGGGTTCAGCCTCAGCCGTGGACCGGATGCGCGGGGTCTCCGGGGGAAACATGGAGCGCAGCGGAGCGTTTTCCTGGGGTGCTTTCCCGCGGGCACCGCTACGGCCGGCGGCGAGCTTGGCGCTCGCCGAGACACCCGGCCTCCGCTGCGGCTCCGCGCCACAAGCCCAACCCAGGGGGAGCACAGACGGGGCAGCTCCAGAGCTCCCCGCAGGGGGCGGGGTGAGATCGCGGTCCGCGCAGGGTAAGGCCGCAGGAACGCACCCCAAGAAACGCTCCGCTGCGCTCCACGTTTCCCCGGGGGCCCCGCTTCGATCACGGGCGCGCGGCAGCCGGTACGGGGTCGCCGAGCACGTCCTTGAGCAACTGCGCGCACCACTCCAGCAACGCCTGGTCGCGCAGCAGCTCGCCGCCGACCCGCCTCGTCGCCGGCCGGGGCACGCTCACCTGCTCGGTCGCGTGCTTGTACACCGCGTCCGGGTGGTAGCGCTTGAGCCGCAGCTGCTTGGAGTCGGGCAGCGCCAGCGGGGCGAAGCGCACGTGCTTGCCCTGCACGGAGACGTCGGTGAGGCCGTACGAGCGGGCGGTGATCCGGAAGCGGGCCACGGCCACGAGGTTGGCCACGGCCGCGGGTGGCTCGCCGTACCGGTCGCGCATCTCCACGACCGCCTCGTCCAGCTCGGCCGGGGTGCGGGCGGAGGCCAGCTTGCGGTACATCTCCAGGCGCAGCCGCTCGACCCCGATGTAGTCGTGCGGCAGGTGCGCGTCGACCGGCAGGTCGATCTTGACGTCGGCCTCTTCCTCGGCCGGCCGCTCCCCCTTGAACTGCTGCACCGCCTCGCCGACCATCCGCACGTACAGGTCGAAGCCGACGCCCTCGATGTGCCCGGACTGCTCGCCGCCGAGCAGGTTGCCGGCGCCGCGGATCTCCAGGTCCTTCATCGCCACGTACATGCCGGCGCCGAGCTCGGTGTGCTGCGCGATCGTGGCGAGCCGCTCGTGCGCGTGCTCGGTGAGCGGTTTGTCGCGGGGGTAGAGGAAGTACGCGTACGCCCGCTCGCGGCCGCGCCCCACCCGGCCCCGGATCTGGTGCAGCTGGGCGAGGCCGAGCAGGTCGGCCCGCTCCACGATCAGCGTGTTGGCGTTCGGGATGTCGATGCCCGACTCGACGATCGTGGTGCAGACCAGAACGTCGTACTCCTTTTCCCAGAAGCCGACCATCACCTTCTCCAGGGCGTCTTCGCCCATCTGGCCGTGCGCCACCGCGACCCGCGCCTCGGGCACCAGCTCGCGGATCCGGCGCGCCGCCCGGTCGATCGACTCGACCCGGTTGTGCAGGTAGAAGACCTGGCCGTCGCGGAGCAGCTCGCGGTGGATGGCGGCGGCGACCTGCTTGTCGTCGTACGCCCCCACGAACGTGAGCACCGGGTGCCGCTCCTCCGGCGGTGTGGCGATCGTCGACATCTCCCGGATGCCGGTGATCGCCATCTCCAGCGTGCGCGGGATCGGGGTGGCCGACATCGTGAGCACGTCGACGGCGGTGCGGAGCTGCTTCAGGTACTCCTTGTGCTCCACGCCGAAGCGCTGCTCCTCGTCGACGATCACCATGCCGAGGTTTTTGAACCGGGTGGAGGTCTGCAGCAGCCGGTGCGTGCCGATCACGATGTCGGCGCTGCCCTCCGCCGCTTTGGTCAGCGTCTGCTCGGCCTCGCGCGGCGTCTGGAAGCGGGACAGCTGCCGGATCTCCAGCGGAAACTGCCCCATCCGCTCGGTGAACGTGTTGAAGTGCTGCTGGGCGAGGAGCGTGGTGGGCACGAGCACGGCCACCTGCTTACCGTCCTGCACCGCCTTGAACGCCGCGCGTACCGCGATCTCGGTCTTGCCGTAGCCCACGTCGCCGCAGATCAGCCGGTCCATCGGGATCGGCTGCTCCATGTCGTGCTTGACCTCCTCGATGGCGGCGAGCTGGTCGGGCGTCTCGGTGTACGGGAACGCGTCCTCCAGCTCCCGCTGCCACGGCGTGTCCGGCCCGAACGCGTGCCCCTTGGACGCCTTGCGGGCGGCGTAGAGCTGGATGAGCTGGGCGGCGATCTCGCGGACCGCCTTGCGGGCGCGCGCCTTCGCCTTCTGCCACTCCGCGCCGCCCATCTTGTGCAGCGCCGGATTCTCCCCACCCACGTACCGGGAGAGCTGGTCGAGCTGGTCGGTCGGGACGAAGAGGCGGTCGCCGGGCTGGCCGCGCTTGCTCGGCGCGTACTCGATGACCAGGTACTCCCGGGAGGCGCCGTTGACGGTGCGCTGCACCAGCTCGACGTACTTGCCGATGCCGTGCTGCTCGTGCACCACGAAGTCACCGGCCCGCAGCTCCAGCGGGTCGATCGTGTTACGCCGCCGGCTCGGCATCTTGCGCATGTCGCGGGTCGAGGCGCCGCGGCCGCCGGTGATGTCGTTGCCGGTGATCACCGCGAGCCGGGAGACCTCGTCGAGGAAGCCGTGGTTGAGCGCCCCGCAGCTCACCAGCAGCTGCCCGGACGTGGGCGGCGCGTCGATCGACTCGACCATCGTGGCGCCGACCCCGGCGTCGTGCAGCACCTCGACCGCCCGCTGCGCCGGCCCGTGCCCCTCGAAGACCAGCGCCACCGCCCAGCCGTCGCCGGACCACCGCTTGAGGTCGTCGACCACCCGCGCGGTCTCGCCGTGGTAGAGCGGCACCGCCTGGGCGGCAACCGTGATCGCGTCGCCGGCGTCCGGGGTCACCGTCACCTCGGGGAGCGGGTCCTCCCAGGGCGCCGCCTCCTCGGGGGCAGCGGCCTCCGACAGCCCGAACGGCGAGACGCTCCACCAGGGCAACCCCCGGGTGGCGGCCTCCGCGCGTACGTCGGCCAACGTCCGGAAAGCGGCGGCGCCGAGGTCGACGGGGGCTTGGCCGCCGACGGCGGCCGCGGCCCAGCTGGCCTCCAAAAACTCAGCCGAGGTACGGACCAGGTCGTGCGCCCGGGTGCGGATCCGCTCCGGGTCGCAGAGCAGCACGTGGGTATCCGCCGGCATCACGTCGACCAGCAGCTCCATGCTGTCGGTACCGTCGAGCAGGGCCGGCGCGAGCGACTCCATGCCCTCGACCGGGATCCCCTCGGCCAGCTTTTCGAGGATCTCCTCCAGCTCCGGGTGCTTCAGGGCCAGCTCGGCTGCCCTCTCCCGGACCCGTGGGGTGAGCAGCAGCTCGCGGCACGGAGGTGCCTGTAATACCCGCGGCGTCGCTTCGCTCCGACGCGACGGATCCTCTTCCGCCGCAATCGTGCGCTGGTCGGCGACCGCGAACGTGCGGATCTCCTCGACCTCGTCGCCCCAGAACTCCACCCGCGACGGATGCTCGTCGGTCGGCGGGAAGATGTCGAGGATCCCACCGCGGACCGCGAACTCACCGCGCTTGGTCACCAGGTCCACCCGCGCGTACGCCATGTCGGTGAGCCGCCGCACCACGTCCTCCAGTTCGGCCTCACCCCCGGGCCGCAGCTCGACCGGCTCCAGGTCGCCCAGCCCTTTGAGCATCGGCTGCAGGACCGACCGCACCGGGGCGACGACCACCCGCAGCGGGCTTCCCACCGGATGCGCCAGCCGCCGCAACACCGCCAGCCGCCGCCCGACCGTGTCCGAACGTGGTGACAGCCGCTCGTGGGGCAGCGTCTCCCAGGAGTGGAAGACCGCCACCTCGTCCGCCGGGATCAGGCTGCCCAACGCGAACGCCAGGTCGTCCGCCTCACGGCTGGTCGCGGTGACGGCGAGGACCGGCTTGCGCGCCCCACCACCGGCCTCGTCCGCCGCGACCGCCGCCACGACGAACGGCCGAAGGGCAGCGGGCGCGGTGAGGTCGAGCCCATCGGCCCCGGCGCCACGAGCCCGATCGCGGACGCGGGCCAGCGCCGGGTCGCCGAGAGCGGCGGGCAGCAGACCGGCGAGCTTCATGGGAGGACCTCCCCGTTACGGGCACGCACGAAGGCCCCGCGCCCGAACCGGACGGGGGGTGACACCCCAAGCCTAGCTCTCCCGCAGGCGCGGTTCGCGTTGTCGCGGGCGGCCCGCCGGGGTGCCGAGCCGGCGACCGGAGGCGTCGTCCCGCGCTCGAACGGCAAGGCCAAGGCGGCGGAGGCTCCCTACTGGGTCCCGTGGCTGATGGCCCGCCTGTGCAGAAAGAGTTCGAAGTCCGGCTCCTGAAGGAGTTCGTACGAACCAACGCAGAGGCTTACCACGAAGACGGACTCTGCCGTGACGGTTTGCGGCCACCACCCATGCCCGATTGTCTCGCGAGTGGTCGTATTGTGCGGTCGGCAGGTTGGTGCCCCACGACGTGAAGATGCGATCACGCTCAAGCACAAAGGCGAACCCGGGCCGAAGTGCTCTGACCAGCGCGATCAGGCTGGCGGCGGCGGAGATGTCAGCCGTCTCCATGGCCTTGATCACAGCAGGCACATCCACATCTCCCGAGCACATGGGCAACAAGAATCGGTCAGGTACCAAGACGTGGGACGCGAACGTGGACGCCTCTTTTTCGCGAAGCCCGCCATGAAAAGTCGTCCCATCGCTCAACTCGGGATTACATGCAATTCCTCTATGTGCCACGGGAGAAGGACATGCCCGAGTTCATGACCTACCGTGAAGCGTTCGCGTGGCTTGTTGCTGGACGACTTGATGAAGATCTGCGGTCGCGATCCACTCGTCAACCCAACGGTAAGTCCGTCGCAATTGTAGGGCCAGTCAACCATGGCCAGATCCGCGTAGTCTTCGGCAAGCCTCGCAATATCGACTGGCGGCCCGATGTCGTGCAGCTCGACTATTCGATTTGCCAATCGCCTCTCAGGCGTATCTTTCATCCACTCTGCCAGTCTCGATCAACCACCTGAGGACCTGCACCGCCTCGCCTTTCTCCTCGCCCCTCGCGGCGGCCCTGAGGCCTGCCCGCTTGACCAGGAGTTCGGTGACGGGCGTTCGATTCTTGTGCGCGGCGAGAATAAACCTCAAAGACTCCGGGCGCTCGACCCAAAGCCGGTAATCGTCGGAGGACATGCCGAGATATTCGGGAAGCTCGCACGTGACCGAGTCATCCTCGTGCCACGCTTCTACGAAGCTGTCGATCTCCGACAACAGCGCCTCACCGGCGAGACAGGCGTCCACGAATGTCCTATGGCTAGACATCGATCCTCCTTCCCTTTACTGGCGGCCCAACCATAGCACCAGTTACAGCGTCAAGTACACCAAGATGCCTGCCCTGTTTGTTGTATACCTCAATGTGGCCGTGCAGAGAGTCCCACTCGTATAGCCGATCTCCCCTCTGGTTACGTCAACGCCGTCGACCACCGGGCGCACCACACGATATCTGAGCGTCCAGAAAGCACGGGTTGGGCTTGACTACTGCCACTCCATCCCTTTCACCACGGCCAGTCATTTCCTAGATCACTGCTTGCGAATTTCCTTACGCCGACTCCAGCGCGGACCGGAGTGGATCCTACAGACACACGGGCCACCTATCGATTCAGCACAAATGCCGTCAGAAATTCGCTCCACCACAGGCAATCGATACGCCCTGCTGTTTTGCGATCTTGCCATTGTTTGACGGGTGCCGACGTGCTCGCCATGATCCGCACCGCCGCGAGCCACGTCCCCTCGAAGGGCTGAGGCTGACCTGCTGTGTGCGCGTGCGCCGAGCCCGGGCTGCTCGGACTCTGAGACATGACTCACCAGTTTGAGCAGGCGGCAACGTGGCGTCGGTAACATCCTGTTGTCGGACAGCGCCGTCCTTCGTACTCACGTAAGGAGCGCACGGTGACCGAGCAGGCCGAGTCCCGTCCTGGCGTCGACGACCCCAATGTGGCGCTGCGCGCCGACATCCGCCGCCTCGGCACGCTTCTCGGCCAGACCCTCGCGCGCCAGGAAGGGCCGCCGCTGCTCGACCTGGTCGAGGAGATCCGTGCGCTGGTCCGCACGGACGCCGAGCGGGCGGCCACCCGGCTGGGCACGATGGACATCACGACGGGCACCCAGCTGGCCCGCGCCTTCTCCACCTACTTCCACCTGGCCAACATCACCGAGCAGGTGCACCGCGCCCGCGACCTGCGGCGCCAGCGGGCCACCCAGGGCGGGTGGCTGGACCAGGCGGCCAAGCTGATCGCCGAGCGGGGCGTACCGACCGACGAGATCGCGGCCGCCGCGCGGCGGTTGGCGGTGCGGCCGGTGTTCACCGCGCACCCCACCGAGGCGGCCCGCCGCTCGATCCTCTCCAAGCTCCGCGCCGTCGCCGACGAGCTCGACGCCGAGTCGGCCGCCGCGATCCTGTACGGGGCGACCGAGTCCCCGCAGACCGAGCGCCGCCTGGCCGAGCTGATCGACCTGCTGTGGCAGACCGACGAGTTGCGCCTCGACCGCCCCGACCCGACCGACGAGGCCCGCAACGCCGTCTACTACCTGCGTGACATCTACGCCGAGGCGGCGCCCCAGGTGCTCGACGACCTCGCCGACACGCTCCGCACGCTGGGCGTGGAGACGGCGCCGACGGCGCGGCCGCTCACCTTCGGCACGTGGATCGGCGGCGACCGCGACGGCAACCCGTTCGTGACACCGCGGGTCACCCGCGACGTTCTCATGATCCAGCACGAGCACGGCATCCAGGCCACCGAGGCGGCCATGGACGCGCTGATCAACGAGGTCTCGGTGTCACGCCGGCTGCGCGGCGTCTCCCTCGACCTCTCCGCCAGCCTGGCCAAGGATCTCGACGCGCTGCCCGAGGTGCCGCAGCGCTTCCGGCGTACCAACGCGGAGGAGCCGTACCGGCTCAAGGCTCGCTGCGTCAAGGCAAAGCTGGCCAACACGCGGCGCCGGCTGGGCCAGGGCACGGCGCACGTGCCGGGGCGCGACTACCGCGGCTCCGACGAGCTCCTCGCCGACCTCGAACTGCTGCGCGCCTCGCTCGCCCGCAACTCCGGCCAGCTCACCGCCGTGGGGCGGCTCGCCTCGGTGATCCGCACGGTGGCCGCGTTCGGCCTCCACCTGGCCACGATGGACGTCCGCGAGCACGCCGAGGCGCACCACGCGGTGCTCGCCCAGATGTACGCGCGGATCGGCGAGGTCGCCGACTACAACACCCTCTCCCGCGCCGAGCGCACCAAGCTCCTCTCCGACGAGCTCACCGGCCGCCGCCCGCTGTCCACGCTGGACACTCCGCTGACCGAGTCGGCGCGGCGGACGTTCGAGGTCTTCACGACCATCCGGGAGGCACAGCAGCGGTTCGGCCCGGAGGTCATCGAGTCGTACATCATCTCGATGACCCTCGGCGTCGACGACGTGCTGGCCGCGGCGGTGCTGGCCCGCGAGGCCGGCCTGATCGACGTGCACAGCCACCGGGCCCGCATCGGCTTCGTGCCGCTGCTCGAGACGCCCGCCGAGCTCGACGCGGGTGGCGAGCTGCTCGACGAGATGCTGGCGCTGCCGGCATACCGGGCGCTGGTCGCGGCCCGCGGCGACGTGCAGGAGGTCATGCTCGGCTACTCCGACTCCAACAAGGAAGCCGGCATCACCACCTCACAGTGGTCCATCCACCGGGCCCAGCGCGCCCTCCGCGACGTCGCCGCCCGCCACGGGGTACGGCTGCGGCTCTTCCACGGCCGAGGCGGCACCGTCGGCCGGGGCGGCGGCCCCACGCACGAGGCCATCCTGGCCCAGCCCTACAACACCCTCGACGGCGCCATCAAGGTCACCGAGCAGGGCGAGGTCATCTCCGACAAGTACACGATCCCGGCGCTCGCCCGGGAAAACCTGGAGCTCACCGTCGCCGCCGTCCTCCAGGCGACGCTGCTGCACACCACCTCGCGCGTCTCCACCGATGCCCTGAACCGCTGGGACGCCGCGATGGACACGACCTCGGCGGCGGCCTACAAGGCATACCGCGAGCTGGTCGAAAACCCGGACCTGCCGGCGTACTTCTGGGCCTCCACCCCCACCGAGCTGCTGGGCGCGCTCAACATCGGCTCCCGCCCGGCCAAGCGCCCCAACACCGGCGCCGGCCTGAGTGGGCTGCGCGCCATCCCGTGGGTGTTCGGCTGGACCCAGTCGCGCCAGATCGTCCCCGGCTGGTACGGCGTGGGCACCGGCCTGGCCGCCGCCCGGGAGGCCGGGCTCGCCGAGGTGCTGGCCGAGATGCACGGCAACTGGCAGTTCTTCCGGACGTTCCTGTCCAACGTGGAGATGATGCTCTACAAGACCGACCTGAAGATCGCCCGCCGCTACGTGGAAACGCTCGTCCCGGAGGAGCTGCACACCATCTTCGCGAGGATCGAAGCGGAGTACGCGCTGACGGTCCGCGAGGTGCTCGCCATCACCGGCGAGTCGGAGCCGCTCGACCGGCAGCCGGTGCTGGAGCGGACCCTCGCCGTGCGCGACACCTACCTGGAGCCGTTGCACCACTTGCAGGTGGCCCTGCTCCGGCAGTACCGCGACTCCGGCGCGGCGGCCCGGGCGGTGGCGACGGCTCCGGGGGCCCGGCGGGCGCCGGGAGACGGCACGGCGCTGGAGCGGGCGCTGCTGACGACCGTCAACGGCATCGCGGCCGGCATGCGCAACACCGGCTGACAGCGTCCACATAGGCAAGCCCTCGCTCGTACGAGCGAGGGCCGGCCAGGTCACGCAGACAGCGGGGCGCTCCTACGAGGTCTCGCCCGCGACCGAGAAGGATCGGAGTCGGTCGATTGCCAGCACCGTGAAGCCGACCGCGAAGATGGCGGACATGATGATGGCTACCGGCAGGGAGACCTTCGACTGGAGCAACCCCGTCGGGGCGATCTTGTCGGCGATCGTCAGCACGTACTGCTGGACGGAGAGCACCCGCGTACCGGAGACGAAATTGCCCAGCAGGCCCTCCCACACCAGCACGTACACCAGGCCGAGCAGGACCGGGCGGCGGGTGAGCAGGCTCATCGCCAGAAACAGCGCCGAGTACACGAGGGAGCCCACCAGCCCGGCCAGCGCCAGCCCCAGGCCGAGGCGGACCGAGTGGGCCAGCACCCCGGCCACGTAGAGCGAGATGGAGACCGTCACCGTGGTGACCGCGGTGGCCACGACCAGCTTGGGGAGCACGATCTGCCACCTCGGCAGCGGCTTGGTGAGGATGTGCACGATCGTGCCGTCGTCGATCTCCGAGCCGAGCACGCCCGTCCCCACGATCAGGGCGATGACCGGGAGCACCACGGCGAGCCCGAGTCCGACGAGGACGGGCTGGGCCCAGTTTTCCGGGGCCACCCCGAAGCCGCGGCTCAGGACGGCCAGGCCGACCACCAGCAGTGGCAGCGGGATGAGCAGGAGGAACCGGCGGCGGCCGAAGAGTCCGCGGGCGGTGATCCATGCGATCGTCTGGGGTACCACCTATGCCTCCACCAGGTAAGAGAAGACGCTCTCCAGACTCTCGTCCGAGGGGAGCAACTGCCGTACGCGGATGCCCTCGGCGAGCGCGATCTTGGGTAGTGCGCGGGTGAAGCTGCCGTAGTCGCCGGCGCGGACGGTCAGGCCGGCGCGGTCGATCTCCACACCGGTCACCGACCCCTGCCCCATCAGGGCGACGGCGAGCCGGCGGTCGTCCGTCGAGTGGATGGCGAAGACGTGCGGGCGGTTGGACATGAGGCGGCGGATCGCGCGGTAGTCACCGGAGGCGGCGAGCCGACCGGCGACGATCACCTGCACGGTGCCGGAGACCTGCTCGACCTCTTCGAGGATGTGCGAGCTGAAGAGGATCGTGCGGCCGGCCGTGCCGAGCCGGTGCAGCAGCTCCATCATGTGCAGCCGCTGGCGCGGGTCCATGCCGTTGAACGGCTCGTCCAGCAGCAGCACCTGCGGGTCGTGCACGAGGGCGCCGGCGACGCGGGTGCGCTGGCGCATGCCCTTGGAGTACGTGCCGATGCGGCGGTCCTGGGCGCCGGTCATCTCGACCAGCTCCAGGGCCCGCTGGGCGGCCGCCTCCGGGTCGGGCAGGCGGTGCAGGCGGGCGCTGACCTGCAGGAACTCGCGCGCGGTCAGGAAGTCGTGCACCGCCTCCCGCTCGCTGACCAGGCCGAGTCGCTTGTAGACGGCCGGGTTGCGCCAGGTCGGTTCGCCGTCGATGGTGACCGTGCCGCGCGACGGGGCGAGGAAGCCGGCCATCATGTGCAGGACGGTGGTCTTGCCGGCACCGTTCGGGCCGAGCAGGCCGGTCACCCCGGGACGGAGCGTCATCGTGACGTCGTTGACGGCCACCACGTTGCCGTACCAGCGCGAGACGCCCAAAAGCGAAACATCACTCATGACCGTCCTCGCTTCGCTGCGGGCGGCCACGGGGCTCCCAAAACGCCGCGTCTAATGATTCGTTCGCTGCGCTCACTCATGACGAAGCGACCTTCCGGTAGCGGGCCTGCAGGAGGGCGACGCAGCCGGCCACGAGGCCGATCGTCACCGCCAGGTAGAGGGGGCCGAACGGGCCGATGTTGTCATTTCCGTCCGGGGAGCCGAAGAGCCAGACGCCGACGCCGAAGACGAGGCTGGAGGGGCTGAAGAGCAACGCCAGCTCGTTCATGGTCTGCGACGGCATGACCGAGAGCACCCCGACGACCGGCGTGGTCATCAGGAACACCGCGACGATCCCGCCGGCCGCGAACGCCCGCTTGCCGGTCAGCGACGCGATCAGCAGGCCGATCCCGGCGAAGACGGCGGCCCAGAGCGCCGCGTAGAACAGCCCGGGCCCGACGTCGCCGACCTCGGTCCAGAACTGGCTCATGTTGTCGACCGAGAACGCGGCGATCAGGAACATCACGATCTGCGGCGCGCCGAGCAGCAGCCAGACCGCGGTGGCGAGGGCGGCCAGCTTGGCGTACGGGTAGTCACTGCGGCGCAAAGGCCGGGAGAAGTAGAGCGGCAGTACGCCGGCCCGGAGGTCGCGGGAGACGAGCTCGGGCGCGACGACGGCCACGAAGAAGACCACGAGCCAGGCCATCATGTCGACGAACGCGGTGTAGGTGACGCCCGCGTCCGGGACCTGGGTGCGCACCGCGGCGAGGATGACGCCGGTCAGGAAGACCACGCCGAGCACGAACCAGGGGAAGATCTTGGCCTTCGCGCTGCGGCCCAGGCCGAACGCGGTCCGCAGGCTGTGCACGTACAGCGAGGTGAACACGTACCCGCGGCCGAGCCGTGGCCCGGCGTAGCGCTGGTAGCCGATGTCGTGGATGACACCCGCGGCCTCAGACATGGGTCACCTCCCGGGTCGCGAAGAGCTCGGCGACGCGGTGGCGCCGCTGGTCGAGGCGGTGCAGCGGCAGGTCGAGCTCGGCCACCGCGCTCAGGATGCGGTCGTACGTGGCGTCGTCCTCCAGCGGTACGAGCAGCAGCCGGCCGTCCCGCCGCACGCTGAGGCCGAGCAGGTCGAGCCGGGCGGCGAGCTCGTCGATGCCCTCGCTCACCTCCACCGCCAGTACGTCGGTGGTGGTGGTCATCGCGGAGATGTTGTCCGAGCGCAGCAGCCGCCCGCCGTCGATGGCGATCAGCGAGTCGCAGATCCGCTCCACCTCGCCGAGCAGGTGCGAGCAGACCACCACCGAGATGCCGAACTCGGTGCCGATCCGGTGGATCAGCGCGAGCATGGCGTCCCGGCCGGCCGGGTCGAGGCCGTTGGTCGGCTCGTCCAGCAGCAGCAGGTCGGGGTCGTGCACGAGCGCCTGGGCGAGCTTCACCCGCTGCTTCATGCCGGTCGAGTAGCCACCGATCTGGCGGTAGCGCTCCTCGTACAGGCCGACGTGGCGGAGCGCCTCGGAGGCGCGCTCGCGGGCCGCCGTACGCGGCAGGCCACTCATCCGCCCCAGGTGGGTGACGAACTCGGCGGCGGAGAGGTCCGGCGAGAGCGACTCGTGCTCCGGCATGTAGCCGACCCGGGCCCGCACGGCGGCCGCGTCGACGGTGGGATCGAGGTCGAGCACGCGCACCCGACCACTGGTAGGGGCGAGCAGGCCCAAGAGGATTTTGATCAACGTGGACTTGCCCGCGCCGTTGGCTCCGACCAGCCCGACGATGCCGGGATCGACGCTGACCGTCAGGTCAGACAGCGCCGTCACCCGGCCTCCATAGGTCTTGGTGAGCGATTCGGTCGCTATGAGGGTCACGCGGTCAGCGTAGGTAACCGAGCGTGTCGGGAGGTATCAGGCGTAACCCTGGACCTGCTCTCAGGGTCTCACCCGACGGGCCTATGTCCCGGGATGTAGACGTGGCACCCGGGGGCCATCCGGTCATTTTGCTACACCGTATGGTCGTCATACTGACCGATCGGTGGTAACAGTGGGCACGGGCACCAGGGCCGAACCCCTCTACCGGTATCTTCTCTGCGACCGGTAGCAGACACCGGGGAGCCGTGGCACTCTCGACCGATGAGCGGGCGGCTGAGAAACTGTGAGCCGGTTCGCCGTTGGGGGTGGGATGAGCAACGGGTGGGTGATGCCCGACGAGGTGCTGCGCGACGCGCCGGCCTATACGCCGCGCTCGTTTGAGCTGGCCGACCTCGAGCTGCTCCTCTCCGGGGCCTACACGCCGCTCGGCGGCTTCCTCGGCCGGTCCGACCTGGCCGGCCTGACCCGGCGCGGGCGCCTCGCCGACGGCACGCCGTGGCCGGTGCCGGTGACCTTGGAGGTCCCCGGCGAGCTGGTCTCCGACCTCGACCTGGAAAACCCGCTCCAGCGGGCGCTCGTGCTGACCGACTTCGAGGGCGCACCGGTGGCCGCCGTCGACGTGACCGACGCCTGGCCGACCCGCGACGGGCGCTACGGCGTGGGCGGTGCCGTGCGGCGGCTGGGCGACGGCGGGCACGGCCCGTTCCAGCGGCTGCGCCGCACGCCCGAAGAGGTCAAGTCGCTGCTGCCGCCCGGCCGTGTCCTCGGTGTGATCGCCGACCGGCCGCTGCACCGTCCACAGTTGGCGCAGATCGCGCACGCCGCCCGCACCCTCGCGGCCCACCTGCTGATCCTCATCCCGGTCGCCGACCAGGGCCCCGACGGGCTGCCCCCCGAGGTGCTGGTCCGGGCCGTGTTCGCCGCCCGCGACCGGATGCCCCCGGCCACGCTGGTCGCGGTGCCGCTGGCCCGGCGCGGCGACGAGATCCGCGACGCGCTGCTGCGCGCCCGGGTCGCCGCGGCGTACGGGGTGACCCACCTGCTCTCCACCGGCGAGATGCTCTCCGGCGGCGGCCCGCGTGTGCTGGTGCCGCGCGAGCTCGCCTACGACAACCGCGACGGCCAGTGGCGCTGGCGCGACGACATCCCCCCGCGCAACCGCCGGCTGGCGCTGCGCCCGGAGGAGATCGAAGACCTGCTCGACCGCGGCTTCCCGCTGCCGGAGTGGCACACCCCGCCGGCGGTCGCCAAGGAGCTGTCCCGGGCCCGGCCGCCGCGCCGCCACCGCGGGCTGGTCGTCTTCTTCACCGGCCTCTCCGGCTCGGGCAAGTCGACCATCGCCCGGGGCGTCTCCGACGCGCTGCGGGAGAGCGGCGACCGCACGGTCACCCTCCTCGACGGCGACGTGGTGCGGCGCGAGCTGACCAAGGGGCTCGGCTTCGGCAAAGCAGACCGCGACACCAACGTGCGCCGCATCGGCTGGGTCGCCGCCGAAGTGGCCCGCCACCGCGGGATGGCGCTGTGCTGCCCGATCGCGCCGTACGCGAAGGCCAGGGCCATCGCGCGCGCGATGGCCCTGGAGGCGGGTGCCGGCTTCATCCTCGTGTACGTCTCGACCCCGCTCGCCGTCTGCGAGCAGCGCGACCGCAAGGGCCTGTACGCGAAGGCCCGCGCCGGTCAGCTCACCGGGATGACCGGGATCGACGATCCGTACGAGGTGCCCACCGACGCCGACCTGGTCCTCGACACCAGCGAGATGCCGATCGAGGAGGCGGTGCAGGCGGTGCTGCACCACCTCACCGAGACGGGGTGGGTGGAGCCGCGTCTCCAGCCGGCCTGACCAGCACCTGGAAGGTCGGCTCCTGTCCGAGCGCCGTGTAGGCGGCCAGCCCGTCCGGCGTACGGTCCACTCGGGAGTCACGGTCGCGCTGGTCGCCCGGGGTGTCGAAGTACACCAGCGCCTTGACCCGGGGAAAGAGCGGCATCTGCCGGCCGACCGAGCGGTAGAACTCGGCCCGGTGCCCCGGGTTGCTGTCGTGGTGCCAGACACCCCACTCGCCGAGCATCAGCGGCTTGTCGGGGAACCGCTCGGCGGCCCAGTTGTAGAACCCGGGCCAGGACGGCTTGCTGCTCGACCGGCGGTTGATCATCTCGGCGAAGTCGCCGAAGCCGTACTTGCCGGGTTCGCTGTACGCGTAGGCGTCCCAGGCGATCCAGTCGATCACGTCGTCGCCCGGGTAGAGATCCTCGAACCAGGGCTGGGTGTTCCACGGCACGTACGCCATGTAGTTCATCACCGAGACCAGATTGGACACTCCCCGCTCGCGGAGCCCGCCGACCACCCGCCGCACCATCGCCGCGTAGTCGGTCGCGGTCCGGCCGGAGCCAGCGCGCGGGTCGACGTCGTTCTCCGGCTCGTGGTGGATCGTGAAGAAGAACGGCTCGGTGAGCCGGCTCTTCAACCGGTTGGCGAGCTTGTCCAGGTACGCCTCCGTGTCCGGGTCGCCCTTCGCGATCTCGGCCCAGGTGGCGCCCAGCGGCTTCCAGTTGAGAAAGAGCACCCGGTCACGGGCGATCTCGACCTCGTCCGCGGTCGGGAAGTTGTCCGTGCCCCGGTGGTACCCGTGGTAGATCGCCTGCCGGCGCGCGGTCTTCCGCTCGAAGTCGGCGAGCGCCTCGATGCGCGGCGTGTCCGTGTGCGCGCCGGGCGCCACACCCCACAGCACCCCGCAGCTCGGCACCAGCTTCTGGTCGGTGGCACAGACCGGGTCCGGGTCCGGCGGCGTGGTCGTGGGTGACGGCGACGCCGTGGGCGAAGGCGAATCCGTCGGTGACGGCGACGTCGTGGGTGAAGGCGACGTCGTGGGCGAAGGGGACGTCGTGGGCGAAGGGGACGTCGTCGGAGAAGGCGACGTCGTGGGCGAAAGCGACGTCGTCGGGGAGGGCGAGACCGTGGGAGTGGGCGAAGGCGAGACCGTCGGCGATGGCGAGGTGGTCCCGGGCGGCCAGGCTGGCGGCCACGGTACGCCGCCGGGCAGCGACGGCAGCACCGGAGAGGGTACGGTCCACCACGGCGTGGGCTTGCCGATCCAGGAGAGCCACAGCGAGGGCCGGGCCCGCTCGTCCTTCGACCGCTCGCCGTCCTTGGCCCAGAAGGTCGCGTGGCCGTCGCCGGCCGGCACGGTCACCGCGAACGCGTACGTGCCCGGGCGCTGGATCACCCGGCTCACGTCGAAGCTCACTCTGTCGTCGTACGGCCGTGGGGTGGCGCTCGCGACGACCACGCCGAGCGGGGGCGCGGAGGTGGCGTCGAGCGTGCGCTCCAGCCAGCCGGTCGCGGGCACCTGGGTCAGCTCGATGCGGCTGGGCAGCTTTCCCGAGCGCCGGCTCAGCCGCACCTCGGCCCGGGTCGGCGCCTTGCCCCCGCGCAGATCCTCGACGGTGAACTTCAGGTAGGTCACCGCGGCACCGCCGCCGATGCCGCCGGCCACGAGCTCGGTGCCGGTACCCCCGCCGCGGTGCGGGTCGCTCGTGGTCATGTACGTGTCCTCGCTGGCGGCAATCCACCTGTCGGGTGCTCGCCCCAGGGGGCTCCCGGCGTTGCCAGCCATTACCGCGATGGTTACGGCGCCAACCGCGATCCCGGTGACGCCTGATACGTGTGCTTTGGCCATGGGAAAGGACCTCCCGTGCCGCGTGGCAGGTGTGTGGGGTGGTGCCGCCGTGGCGGCTTACACCTACCGATACGCTATATGGCTTTAGCCCGTTTCATGGGTTTTATTCAGATATGGCGGAACGGGCCCGCCAGTTACAAACCAGGGCGGCCGGCCGTTGAGCCTTGAGACCCCAAACTGCCGAAAGGTCCCGCCCCGCCCATGGACTCCTCCACCGACGTCTCCGACTACCTCGGCATGCTCCGGCGGCACTGGTGGGTGGTGCTCACCCTCGTGCTGGCCGGCGTCGGCGGCGCGGTCCTCGTCACGCACGTCCAGCCGAAGGTGTACAAGTCGGCCACCTCGGTACTGGTGCAGCCGGCCGGCCAGGACACGAACGTGGTCGGCGGGCGGACCAAGGGCGACATCAACCTGGACACCGAGGCCCAGCTCGTCCGCTCCACCGCCGTGGCCGTGGGCGCCGCCGAGCTGCTCCGCGCCGCACCGGACGAGCTGGTTCACCAGGTCGCGGTCGAGGTGCCGGCGAACACCGCCGTCCTCGTCGTCACGTTCACCGCCGGCGACCCGCAGTCGGCGCAGGCCGGCTCGCACGCGTTCGCCGAGGCCTACCTGCGCAACCGCGAGGAGAGCGCGAAGGCCGAGCTGAACGCGCAGATCACCGCCCTCAACACCAAGGTCAAGCAGCTCAGCCGGTCACTCACCCAGGTGAACGGGCGCCTCGCCGACCTCTCCAGCAGCAGCCCGCTCCGCCCCAACCTGGAGAGCCAGCGGGCCACCATGCAAAACCAGCTCAACAGCCTCAGCGGCAAGCTGAACGACCTGACCACCGCCACGGTGACCGGCGGAAAGATCATCAGCGACGCCCGGCTGCCCGAAGCGCCGATCAAGCCGGACCCGATGCTCAACCTCGCCACCGGCGCCATGGTCGGCCTGCTGCTCGGCCTCGGCGCGGCGCTGCTGCGCGAGCGCCTCGACCGCGTGGTACGGGCCGCGGCCGACGTCACCCGGCGCACCCGGGTACCCGTGCTGGCCGAGCTCGCGCGGGGCGAGGAGGCCCGGCTCGACGGAGTGCTGCCGGCGCACGGCGAGGGCGGCCGGACGTTCAACCGGCTGCGCAACGAAGTGGTCGCCAGCCTCGGCCCGGACGACAAGGTGGTCGTGGTGGCCGGGGCCAGCCGGGGCGTCGCCTCCACGCTTGTCGCGGCCAACCTCGCCGCGGCGCTCGCCCGTACCGGCAGCGACGTGGTCCTGGTCGGCGCCCACCTGCCGGACAGCGTCGCGGACGCCGCGCCGCTCGCCTCGATCTTCGGCGTCGCGCCCACGCCGGGCCTGTCGGACGTGCTCGCCGGCCGGGTGGGGCTCGCCAGGGCCGTACAGCACGCGCCGCGGATCCCGTCGCTGCGGGTGATCACCAACGGCGGTACCGCCAGCGCCGCGGGGCTGATGCAGTCGCAAGGGTTGCGCGACGCGCTGGACCTGCTCAGTGCCCGCCCCGGGTACGTGGTGATCGAGGCGCCCGCCACGTCCAGCAGCGCCGACGCGCAGAGCCTCGCCAGCCTCGCCGATGCCGCCATCATCGCGGTCGAGCTGCGCCGCACCCGGCGGCCGGACGTGAGCGACGCGGCCGAGCAGCTGCGCCGGGTCGGTACGCCGCTGCTGGGTGCGGTCGTGGTGCCCCGGATCGCCGGCGTCCCACCAGCGCCCGACCCCGACCCGGCCCCGCAGCGGGCCCTGTCGGCGGCTCCCACCGCCGTCCTCGAACTCCCGGCCGACCTGACCGGAGAGGCCGTCCCGGCCAAGGAAGCCGCACCGGTCAAGGAGGTCGTCCCGGTCAAGGAGGCCATCCCCGCCAAGGAGGTCGTACCGGCCAGGGAAGGCGCCCCGACCGGAGAGGCCACCCCGGCGAAGGAAGCCGCACCGGCCAAGGAAGCCACCACGCCCAAGGGACGGGCGGACCTCAGCTCCGCCGGCCTGTCCGAGGTCGACCTGGACGCGTCCACCGCCGTGATCCGGCTACCTCCGGGGCTGGGCCCGCGCAGATGACCGCGTTGCTGGCGGCCCCGGCGGTGCCGCACGCCCCCACCCGCAAGGCGCTGCCCGCCTGGCCGCTGGCCGGGGTGCTGCTGCTCTATCCACTGTGGTGGGCGCTCGGCCTCGGCGTACTGATCTTCCCGCTCGTCGCGGTACCCATGGCCGTCCTGCTGCTCCGGGCGCACGTCTCCGGCCGTCCGGTACGCCTCCCGCCCGGCTTCGCGCTCTGGGCGGTGTTCCTCGCCACGGTCCTGATCGGGGTGGCCGTACTCGGCGCCGAACCCGCCGGCGCGGTCGACGAGCACGCCGGCAGCCGGATCGTCGGCGCGGCGTACCGGGTGATCCAGTACGCCGCGCTGACCGTGCTGCTGGTCTACGCCGGCAACCTCGGCGAGGCCGAACTCTCCCGCCGCCGGCTGGTCCGCCTCCTCGCCTGGCTCTTCGCGATCACCGTGGCCGGCGGGCTGCTCGGCGTCTTCGCCGGCCACTTCGAGTTCACCTCGCCGGTCGAGCTGCTGCTCCCCTCGCACGTACGCAACAAGGGCTTCGTGCAGTCGCTGGTGCACCCGTACGCGGCGCAGATCATGGACGTGGTCCGCGACTCGCACCCGCGGCCCGCCGCGCCCTGGGGGTACACCAACACCTGGGGCAACAACTTCTGCCTGCTCGTGGTCTGGTTCGTCGCCTGGGCGTGGGGCTACCCGGCCCAGCCCCGCACCAGGATGCTCGCGCTGGCCTGCCTCGCGGTCTCGGTCGTACCGGTGGTGCACTCCCTCAACCGCGGCCTCTGGATCGGCCTCGGCGTCGCCGCGGTGTACGTGGCCGTCCGCCTCGCCGCCGCCGGCCGGGTCTGGGCGATCGGCGGGCTGGCGGTCGCCGCGGCCGCGCTGGCCGCCGCGCTCGCGCTCACCCCGCTGGGCGGTGTCGTCGGCGCTCGGCTGGACGACGGCAAGTCCAACGGCGTCCGCTCGTTCCTGATGGAGCGGGCGGTCACCGGGATGGCCGAGTCGCCGGTGGTCGGGTTCGGGTCGACGCGGACCACGATGGGCGGGCGCAACTCGATCACCGTGGGCGAGAGCGCGGCCTGCGAGCGCTGCGGCAACTTCACCGTCGGCGGCAACGGCCAGCTCTGGCAGCTCCTCTTCGCCCACGGCCTGGTCGGCACCGCCAGCTACCTGGGCTTCTTCACGTACGGGCTGTGGCGCTTCCGCCGCGACCGCAGCCCGGTCGGCATCGCCGCGAGCTGCGCGATCTTCGGCGGCTTCGCGGCGATGCTCTGGTACAACACGCTGGTCACACCCCTCGCATTCATGTTCCTGGCATATGCCCTCTTGTGGAGGAACGAGTGTGAGTCCCGTTAGAACGGCACCCGCGCGGCTGACCGCGGGTGACGCGGCCCTGCGCGCCCAGTACCTGGACGAGGTGCTGCGGCTGCTCTATCCCGAGCCCTGCACGACCTCGCTCCCGCGCGGGTCATCGGCTCGCGCGAGCGCTCCCCGAGGGCCCGCTCCAGAAAACCGGTCCGGCAAGGCGCCGATCGTCGCCGAGTACATCGTCGTGCCGGACTCCCGGCGGCCGCGGCTGCTGGTACCCACCCGCTCCCGCCGGGTCGCGGCCGCGGCCGTCCGCCGCTACGCCGAGCCGCAGTCGCGGATCGCCCGCCTCAAGCGGGACGCGGTGGTCGCGGTCCTCCGCACGCCGGGCGCCGCCGGGGTCCTGCTCCGGCATCGGGTACGCGTCTGCGGGCCGGCCGGTGACACGATCGACGGCTACCTGCGCGACGCGCTCGGCGCCGACCTGGCCGTCAGCGTCCACATCGGACCGGCGCGGGCCAACCGCAAGCCGGTGCTCCAGCTGATCGCGCCGGACGGGGAGACGCTCGGCTTCGCCAAGCTCGGCACCGGACCGCTGACCCGCCGCCTGGTCCGGGCCGAGACGACCGCGCTCACCGCCCTCTCCCACGTGGGCCTGCCCGACGTGACCGTGCCCCGGGTGCTGAACGCCGGCGAGTGGCGGGGGCACCAGGTGCTGGTCCAGTCGGCGCTGCCGGTGTGGCTGCCGCGGGCGCCGCTCCCGCCGGACCGGCTCGCCGCCGCCATGCGCGCGGTCGCCGGCTGCTGCGGCACGTCCCGGAGCTGGCTGGCCACCAGCCCGTACTGGAACGAGCTGCGGGAACGGCTGGACGAGGTCGCCGACCGGCCGGAGGGCGCCGCGCTGGGCGCCGCCGCCCGGTCGCTGGTCGAGCGGGGTGGGGACGTCGACCTGCGGTACGGCGCGTGGCACGGCGACTGGGCGCCGTGGAACATGGCATCGCTCGCCGGCACGCTGCTGATCTGGGACTGGGAGCGGTTCACCATGGGGGTGCCGCTCGGCTTCGACGCGGTGCACTACGAGCTGCAGCGCCGGATCCAGTCCACATCGGACGCCGAGGCGGCGGTGGAGGCCACGCTGGCGGCGGCGCCGGCGCTGCTCGAACCGTTCGGCGTGACCGGCGCCGCGGCCCGGCTGACCGCCCTGCTCTACCTGGTCGACCTCGCCGCCCGCTACCTCGCCGACCGCCAGGCCGAGGCCGGCGCCCGGCTGGGCGTGCTCGGCACCTGGCTGCTGCCGGTGCTCGTCCGCCGGGTGGAGGGGCTCTCGTGACCGCGCGGGAACGGGTACCCGCCCCGGTCAAGCGCGTCGTCCACTTCGGATCGCGGTCGTACGGCCGGATCACCGCGCCGGCGCGGATGCTGCCGTCGTTCCTCATCTGCGGCGGCCAGCGCTGCGGCACGACCTCGCTCTACCGGGCGCTCGCCGCTCACCCGGTCGTGCTCAAGGCGGTGCTGCACAAGGGCGTGCACTACTTCGACACCTCGTACCACCGCGGGACCGCGTGGTATCGCGGCCACTTCCCGCTGCACCGTACGGCCGTCAAGGTCGAGCAGCGCTTCGGGGTGCCGGCGCAGGCGTTCGAGTCCAGCCCGTACTACCTCTACCACCCGCAGGCGGCCCCCCGGATCGCCCGCGACCTGCCGGACGTGCGGCTGATCGCGCTGGTCCGCGACCCGGTCGAGCGGGCGTACTCCCAGCACGCGCACGAGGTCGCCCGCGGCTTCGAGCCGGAGACGTCGTTCGCCGAGGCGCTGGCGCTGGAACCGGCCCGGCTCCACGGCGCCGAGGAGCGGCTCCGCGGCGACCCGCGCGCGTACAGCTTCGCCCACCAGCACCACGCGTACCGGGGCCGCGGCGAGTACGCCACGTACCTGGCGCGGATGGCCGCCCACATCGACCGGGGGCGGATCCACGTGGTGGAGAGCGAGCGGTTCTTCACCGAACCGTCCACCGTGTACGGCGAGGTCCTCGACTTCCTCGGGCTGCCGCACCTGGGCGACCCGCCGTTCGCCCGGCACAACGCGCGCCCCCGCCCGTCCGGCATGGACCCGGGGCTCCGCCGCGAGCTCGCCGCATACTACGAGCCGTACGACGCCGCGCTCGCCACCTGGCTGGGCCGCGCCCCGGGCTGGCGCCGATGACCACGCTCGCCCCGCCCAGACCCCAGCGCCCGGTCGAGGGGATGGCCCGGCGCGGGCTCGCCGGGATCGCCGCCGCCGGGTTCAGCGGGGCCGCCGGCGTCGTGGTCACCCTGCTGGTCGCCCGGGCCCTCGGCGCCGCCTCGGCCGGGACGTTCTTCGCCGCCACCGCCGGCTTCGTGCTGGCCGGCGCCGTGGTGCGGCTCGGCACCCAGACCGGGCTGGTGTACTGGGTGGCGCGGCTGCGCACGCAGGAGCGGACCCACCTGCTCGGCGCCTGCCTGCGGATCGCGCTGATCCCGGTCGCCGCCGCCTCGGTCGCCCTGGCCGCGCTGCTGTGGTTCGTCGCGCCGGCACCGCTGGACTCCCTCGCGCTCTTCCTGCCGCTGGCCGCGTTCTCCGACGCCGCGCTGGCCGGCACCCGCGGGTACCGCCAGCTCCGCCCGACCCTCATGCTGGAACGGCTGGCCCGCCCGGCCCTGCAGGTGCTGACCATCGGCGCGCTGGCCGTCGCCGCCGTCTCGACCCCCGGGCCGTACGCGGCCGCCTGGGTCGGGCCGTACCTGCCGGTCGCGCTCCTCGCCGGGTACGCGCTGCGCCGCGCCTACCTCTCCATGCCCACGCCGGCCCGGCGGCCGGGCCACAAGATGTACCTGGCGCTGCGGGCGCAGTTCTGGCGGTACACCGGGCCGCGCTCGGTCGCCAGCGTCGCCCAGCTCGCCCTCCAGCGGGTCGACGTGCTGCTGGTCGCCGCGCTCGGCGGGCTCGCCGCGGCCGCCGTGTACGCGGTCGCCGGCCGCTTCGTCGTGCTCGGCCAGCTCGCCAACCAGGGCATCTCGCAGAGCGTGCAGCCCAGGCTGGCCGAGGCACTCGCCACCGGGGACCGGCTCACCGCGAACCACCTCTACCAGATCGCGACCGGCTGGCTGGTGCTGGTCACCTGGCCGCTCTACCTGATGGTCATCACGTACGCGCCGGTCTACCTCGGCCTCTTCGGCGACGAGTACCAGTCCGGCGGCCCGGTGGTCGTCGTGCTCGCCAGCGCGATGCTCGTCGCCACCGGCTGCGGCATGGTCGACATGGTGCTGTCGATGGCCGGGCGCACCCGCTGGAACCTCGGCAACGTCACCGCCGCCCTCGCCGTCATGGTCGTGCTCGACCTCGCGCTGATCCCCCCGTTCGGCGCGGTGGGTGCCGCGATCGGGCTGGCCGCCGCGGTGCTGGTCAACAACATCGCGCCGCTCGTCCAGGTCGGGAATGCGCTGGGCATTCACCCGTTCGGGCCCGGAACGGTAGCCGCAGCCGGCCTGGCGGTCACCTGTTTCGGCGTACTCCCGCAAATAGTCGCGGCGACGGCCGGAACCGGCCCGGCGGCCGTGACCACGGCGGCGGCCCTGGCCTTCGCCGGCTACGGGGCCGGTGCGTGGCGGATGCGCCACCGGCTGGGTCTGGCCCGCTCATGGTGAGGAGGGCGATGCTGCTGGCGCTGCTCGCGCTGGCGGGGTGCGGCGGGCCGCAACCGGCGCCCCCACCCCCACCCCCGACGGTGTCCGCGACCCACAGCGGCCCGTACGCCGCCGGCCCGGTCGTCCCGCCGGCCAAGGGCGCGCTGCTGGGCGCGTGGGTGAAGCCGGACAGCTACAGCCAGCCCGGCCGGCTCGCGGCGATCGAGGGCCTGCAGCGCGACCTGGGGCGCCGGCTGGACATCGTGAACACGTACCGGCGCTTCGACGAGGACTTCGGCACCGAGTCGGACCGGGAGTTCATCAAGCAGGGCCTGACCATCATGCTGAGCTGGGCCTCCGGCGACACGCGGTCGATCACGTCGGGCCGGCACGACGACCTGATCCGGGCGCAGGCCCGCCGGGTGCGCGCGGCCCGCGTGCCGGTGCTGCTCCGCTTCCGCTGGGAGATGGACCGGCCGAACCTGCGGGCCACGATGTGGTCGGCGGAGGACTACATCGCCGCCTGGCGGTACGTGCGCCGGATCTTCGACGAGGAACGTGTGCGCAACGCCTCGTGGGTCTGGTGCCCGACCGCGAAGGGCTTCGAGCGCGGCGAGGCGCCCGCCTTCTACCCCGGCGACGACGTGGTCGACTGGACCTGCGTCGACGTGTACGCGGGCAGTGACCTGCGCCCGATCGGCGAGCTGATGGCCCCGTTCCTGCGCTGGGCCGCCGCGCGCGACAAACCCATCATCGTAGGCGAGTTCGGCGTGGCCCGGGCGTGGGGCTCGGCGGCGCGGGTGGAGTGGCTGCGGGACGCCGCCCGCACCTTCAAGGCCAACCCCCAGATCAAGGCCGTCTCCTACTTCGAGTCCGACGACGACAAGGGCCCGACCGGCCACTTCCGCCTGGCGAACGACCCGCCAGCGTTCGCGGCGTTCGTCGAGCTGAGCAACGACAGCTGGTTCAACCCGAGGTAGCGCACTTCGTCGAACACGCCAATCTTGAAGAACATCTCCACAAATACGAATAAATCTTGACACGTTGCCCAGGATGAGCCGGGCGCACAAACTGCCGTAGTTGGCGGCGCCAGCCGGCAACCGTGAATCCGCTGCCGCGCGGCAGTTCGTGACTCCTCCGTCACGGCACCGCACCCGTTCGTGCCTCACGCCTTCGCCAGGACAAACCAGCGGACAGTCTACGGGACAGTGACCCCTGCTATGACCGCCGAGATCGGGGGGACATGATCTTTGTTCTTCCAGGTAGGATGCCATGACTTGGTGGTCGATGGAGGAGACAATGAACCGGCTGTTCGAGCGCACCCATCCCTGGATCAACTTCAGCTTCCAGCTCAAGAGGCTGGACTACACCACTTGGATGCTCCTCGGAGAGGCCGAGTCAAAGTGTGAGCACATCGCTGGCGTACCGCTACGACCCGACATCGCCGAAAAGATGAACAGGATCTATTTGAGCAAAGGAATTCACGGCACGACCAGCATTGAGGGAAATACGTTGTCCGAGGGAGAGGTACTGGCGCGCGTCAGCGGTGATCTCCCGCTTCCACCGTCACGCGAGTACTTGGGCCGTGAGGTTGACAACATTCTCGAAATTTGCAACGAAATCATCGATGACGTTATCGCCGGAAAGCCCCTTGTCTTAACTCCGGAGCGCATATCTGAGTTTAATGGAAGGATACTAAACGGGCTTCCCTTGAGCGGTGAAGTTACGCCCGGCGCTTTGCGGAATCACTCCGTCGTCGTCGCAAACTATCGAGGTGCGCCGGCAGAGGACCTGCCCTTCCTGATGGACCGGTTCTGCGAATGGATCGACAAGGATTTCGATCCCGGTTCAGCAAGAAACATGGGCTTTGTAGTCGCAATTCTTCGCGCGATTCTTGCGCATCTATACATCGCATGGCTACACCCTTTCGCGGACGGAAACGGTCGAACGGCACGGCTCATCGAGTTTCAACTCTTGATTCAGGCCGGAGTGCCGATGCCGGCAGCTCAGCTACTGTCCAACCACTACAACAAGACCAGAGATCGCTACTATCAGGTCCTTGGGAGTACCAGCCAAGGCGACTTCCCGGTGCAAGACTTCATCAAGTATGCGATTGAAGGTTTCGTCGACGAACTGCGAGATCAAATCGACTACATTCGGGAACAACAGATGCACGTGACGTGGGAAAATTTCATCCACGACGTGTTCCGCACACAAGAAACACCCGCAAAGCGGCGACAAAAGCATCTTGTCTTGGATTTTCCCCCAGACAAGCAAATCGCCCTCAACGAAGTTAGGCATATCAGCCCGCGCCTCGCCGAAGAATACGCCGGAAAACAGCAAAAGACGGTGAGCCGAGACATCAATGAACTGACGTCGATGGGCCTGATAAGGAGGGTTGGGAGTCGCGGACGGTTCGTCCGGGTCAACCGTGCGATTATCAGCGCCTTCCTTCCGATTCGAGCAGAGGTATCGGAATAGAGTCCGGCTTTCATCTCCCCTGCGGTCTGCTAGCGGCGGACGGCCTTCGTGGCTAGGAGGCGGAGCGCGTACGGGGCGTCGTGGCGCAGGTAGCGCTTCGCCAGGCGCCTGGGCTCGTTGCCCAGCCGGTGGGCCCACTCCAGCCCGGACTTCTGCATCCACCCTGGCGCCCGCTCCCGGTCCCCGGCGACGAAGTTGATCGCCGCGCCGCAGCCGAGGAACCAGGTGAACGGGAGTTCAGGGCGGAGCAGCGACACCAGCCACTCCTGCTTCGGGAAGCCGACGCCGACGTAGACCAGGTCGGGCTTGGCCTCGACCACGTCGCGGCAGACGGACCCGAGCAGGTGCGGGTCGTCCTCGAAGCCGTACTCCGGGCTGCGCCACCCCGCGACGCGCAGGCCGGGGCACTCGGCGGCCAGGCGGTCGGCGGCCCGGCCGGCGCCATCCACCCAGCCCGGGTCCTCGGGCTCGCCGCCGAGCAGGTACACCGAGCGGCCGTCCTGCCCCAGCCCCTTCGAGAGCGACCAGATCAGGTCCGATCCGGTCACCCGCTCTGGCAGCGGGGTACCGCCCAGGCGGCTGGCCCACACCAGCGGTGCGCCGTCGGCGACGACCAGAGTGGCGTCGTCCAGATAGCCGCGTACCTCGGGATGCTGGCGGGCGCGGCGCAGGATGTCGACGTTCGGGGTGACGATGCGGCCGCCTTCGCCCCGGTCCAGGGCAGCCCGGACCGTCGCCACCACCTCCGACTCGGTGATGGCGTCCACGGAGACACCGTCAAGCACTATTCGTTCCGGCATAGGGGTCCTATAACTTGATCGCTCGTTATTAGGACAGAACGAGCGAAGGTGGGGAAAGTGGCACGGGTGCTGTTTCTGGGCGGCCTGGGGCGCAGCGGAACGACGCTGGTCGAACGCCTCCTCGGCGAGCTGCCCGGGGTGTGCGCGCTGGGCGAGGTCGTGCACCTGTGGCAGCGCGACGTACGCGACGACGAGCGGTGCGGCTGCGGGGCCCGGTTCTCGGCGTGCGAGTTCTGGGACGCGGTGGGTGAACGGGCGTTCGGCGGCTGGCACCAGGTGGACGTGTACCGCGTGCTCGCCCTCCAGCGCGCCGTCGAGCGGACCCGCTACATCCCGCGCCTCGCCGCGAGCCGGCTACCCGAGGATCACGTCGCGCTGATCGAGGAGTACGCCGGCTACTACGCCTCGATCTACGAGGCCGCGGCCGCCGTTTCGGGCGCCGAGGTGGTGGTCGACTCCTCCAAGCACAGCGCGCTCGCCCACTGCCTGCGCTGGTGGCCCGGTCTCGACCTGCGGGTGGTGCACGTCGTGCGGGACGCGCGCGGCGTCGCGTACTCCTGGACCAAGACCGTGGTGCGTCCGGAGGCCGAGGTGCCGGCGGAGATGACGCGCTACTCGCCGGCGCGTTCCGCCCTTCTCTGGAACGCCCACAACGCCGCGTTCGGCCTCCTGCGCCGCCGCGGTGTCCCGGTGCGGCGGATCCGGTACGAGGAGTTCGTCAACGACCCGCGGACCGGGCTGCTCGACCTCGCCGCGTTCGCCGGGCTGGACGTCGCGGTGTCGGACCTGAAGTTCATCGACGGCGAGGAGGCCGAGCTGCGCTTCGGGCACAGCGCGGCCGGCAACCCGATGCGGTTTACGGTCGGGCGGGTGCCGCTGCGCCGGGACGACGCGTGGCGCGACGCGTTCGCGCCGGCCCAGCGCCGGCTGGTCGGCACGGTCTGCGCGCCGCTGCTGCGCGCCTACGGGTACCCGCTGCGCAGCCGGAGGCTGCCGTGATGCCCTCGGTCGGGGTGGTGATCCCGACCCGCAACCGCCCCGAGCTGCTGCGCCGGGCCATCCGGAGCGTGCGCGAGCAGGACTACCCCGGGCCGCTGCGGATCGTCGTGGTCTTCGACCAGAGCCAGCCGGACCTGCTGCTGGCCAGCACCGACGGCGTACCCGTGATGGTGGTCGCGAACTGGCGCACGCCCGGCCTCGCCGGCGCCCGCAACACCGGGATCCTCGCGCTCGACAGCGACCTGGTGGCGTTCTGCGACGACGACGACCGCTGGGCACCCTGGAAGCTGAGCCGGCAGGTGGCGGCGCTCGGCGCCGGCGACTTCGCCACCTGCGCGATCGAGGTGGAGTTTCGCGACCGGTGTACGCCCCGGCTGGCCGGCTGCGACCGGGTGACGGTCGAGCAGCTGGCCCGGTCGCGGATGGCGATGCTGCACTCGTCGAGCTTTCTCGTCCGGCGCGGCACGCTGGTCAACTCCGCCCAGCTCGGCCTGGTCGCCGAGGACGCGCCGGGCAGCCAGAACGAGGACTGGGACCTGCTCTTCCGGGCCGCCCGCCGATCGCCGATCGTGCACGTGGACGAGCCGCTGGTACGCGTGCTCTGGGGCCGGACCTCCCACTACGCCTACGAGTACGACACGAAGATCTCCTCGCTGCACTGGATGATGGAGCGCCACCCGGAGATCCACGGCAGCCCGCCCGGTGCCGCCCGGGTGTACGGGCAGCTCGCCTGCTGGTCGGCGGCGAGCGGCAACCGGAGCGACGCGTGGCGCTGGACCCGCGAGGCGATGCGCGCCAACTGGAAGGAGCCGCGCGCGGCGATCGCCCTCGCCGCGATGAGCGGCGCCGTCAAGGTCGAGAACGTGCTGGCCGCCCTCCACCGGAGAGGCCGAGGGATCTGAGCCGGCTGCCTGCGACCCTCGCCACCCGCACCGGCCACGAGGAGACCAGGAGTGAGCCGGCGCGCTACGAGCCGAACCGCGACAGCTTGCCCTTCAGGCGGGCGTAGCGGAGCGCGTACAGCAGGAAGGCGAGCGCGCCCGCCACGTACGCCACGTCGAGCAGCGCGGCCACGGCCAGCCCGCCCCACCCGACGCCGCCGCCGGTCAGGACCGCGCGCATGCCCTCGAAGACGTGGCTCGCCGGCACCAGCGCGGCGACCGCCTGGGCCGGGCCGGGCAGGACCGACAGCGGGTAGAAGACCGCCGCGAACGGCTGGAACACGAACACCAGGATGAACGCGACGATCTGTGCGCTCTGCCCGAACCGGATCACGGCGGCGATCGCCACGACGCCGAGCGCCCAGCCCATGACCATCAGCACCGCCATGAACGGTACGAGCCCGGGGCCGATCGTGAGCAGGCCGAAGCCGTAGAAGACGAAGGCGAGCGTCGCCATCACGCCGATCGTCGCCGTCACCTTGACCACGCTGGCGAGCACGAGGCCCGCGACGTACTCCAGAGTGGACAGCGGCGAGACGAAGACGTTGAGCAGGTTGCGGCTCCACACGTCGAAGAGGAAGCCGAACGCCAGCTCGCCCTGGGACCGGTGCATCACCTGCCACAGCAGCACCGCCCCGAGCAGCATGGCCACCGCGATGTGCACGCGGTTCTGCTGCATGTACATCGAGACCAGGCCCCAGAGCACCAGCTCGGTCGTGGGCCAGAACGCCATGTCGACCATGCGCGGCGGGTCGCGGCGCAACGCGAAGAAGTCTCGCCGGAGCACGCTCGCGATCCGCCGCCGCCGCGCCGCGGCCCCGTCCAGAACCAACGAACTCATCCCCGCGCCACCCTCAGGAAGACCGCCTCCAGATCGTCGACCCCGTACGCCCCGGCCAGCTCCACCGCGCTGCCGGTCGCGACGATCCGGCCGCCGGACACGAAGTGGATGCGGCTGCACATCCGCTCCACCTCCGGCATGTTGTGCGACGTGATCAGCATGGCCCGCCCGGTGCGGTGGGCCTCGCGCAGCAGCAGCTCGCGGATCCGGTCGCCGACGTCCGGGTCGAGGTTGGCCGTCGGCTCGTCGAGCACCAGCAGCCCCGGCTCGTTGAGCAGCGCCTTCGCCAGCTGCACCCGGGTCTGCTGCCCGGACGAGAGCTGCCCGTAGCGCCGGTCGCGCAGCTCGCCGAGGTCGAGCAGCTCGGTCACCTCGGCCACCTGGCGGCGCGGGTTACGCAACCCGTACATGTGGGCGAAGACGTCGAGCAGCTCGTCGACGCGCAGCACCCAGGGCAGGCTCACGTAGCTGGCCGCGAAGTTGACCCGGGACAGCGTCCAGGCTCGGTGCCGGGCCAGATCGCGCCCGAACATCCGGACCGTGCCGGTGTCCGGCGTCGTCAGGCCGAGCACCATGTGCAGTGTGGTGGTCTTGCCGGCGCCGTTCGGCCCCAGCAGCCCCACGATCTCCCCCTCGCCGACGCTGAAACTGACCCCGTCGACGGCCGTCACGGGGCCGAACCGCTTCGTCAGCGACACAGCCTCGAGCACGGTCATGGCATCGATGCTCCGAGTAAAGGCCCGGCCGGGCAACGCATTTACGGCAGGATGAGATTGACGTCGCCGAACTCGTGCCACAGGTAGCGCGACCCGATCGCCTCGGCGTACATCCGGTCCAGCAGCGGCCGCCCGGCGACCGTCTCCAGTAGATCGAGGTGCGACGCGCGCGGCTCGTGAAAGCCGGTGAGCAGGCCGTCCACCACGCGCACACCGCGTTCCGGCGTGACCACCAGCTCGGTCCAGCCGCGCGCCGCGGCCACCACGCCGTTCCCGGTGGCCGCCGTCTCCAGCGCGCGGACCGCGGTCGTGCCGACCGCGATCACTCGGCCACCGCCCGCCTTGGCCTGGGTGACGAGCCGCGCGGTGGTCTCCGGCACGACAAACCTCTCCGGGTACGGGCGTTCGTGCGCTTCCGGCGACGCCACACCGGTGTGCAGGAGCACGGGTACGAGCAGCACGCCGGCCGCGACGAGCCGGGTGACCACCCGATCGCTGAACGGCCGGGCCGCGCTCGGCATCTCCGCGCTCCCTGGCTCGGTGGCGAAGACCGTCTGGTAGTACGACAGCGGCCAGGCCCGGGGCACGTACCCGTACCGGATCGGCCGCCCGTACACCCGCAGGTACCCCGGCACCGGCCCATGGGTGTCCACAGTGGCCGTCCAGAGTCGACCCCGCGAGTACTCCTCGCGCAGGCGGACCGACCCGCCGCCGGGCAACGGATACCGCTGCCCGGCGACGCCCCCGTCGTACGGCCGGTTCGCCTTGCCCGCCGCCTCGCGCAGCTCGACGAGCCACTCGCCGCGGTCGAGTTCGGTGCTGAAGTGGACGGTGAGCGCGGTGCCCACGACCGGTACCGCCGCGGGGAGCGTGCCCGAGGTGTTCACCACGAGCACGTCCCCGGCCCGGAGCAGGCGCGGCAGGTCGGTAAACCGGCGATGGGCGGTCGCGCCGGTGGACACCTCACCGGCGAGCAGCCGTACCCCGTCCCGGGCCAGGCCGCGCGCCTCCGGCGGCTCGTGCGCCTCCAGCTCGGCCGGGAGCGTGAACTCCCGCACGCTCATGCCGGCGCCCCGGTCAGCAGGTCCGTGAGGCGGACCCGCCCGGACGGCGGCCGGTTCTCGACCAGCCGCCGGAACGCCGGTACCACCGTCCGCGGCTCCGGGCGGTCGCTGATGTCCTCGCCCGGAAACGCCTCCTGGTGCATCCGGGTGCGCAGGTCACCGGGGTCGACCCACCACACCCGTACCGCCGGCTCCTCGGCGGCGAGGACGCGGCTGGCCTGCTCGACCGCGGCCTTCGCCGAGCCGTAGCCGCCCCACCCCTCGTACGCCTCGACGGCCGCGTCCGAGGTCACGTTCACCACCGCGCCGGCGTGTACCCGCAGGCCGGGCAGGGCGAGCTGGGCCAGCGCGAGCGGGGCGACGACGTTCACCTCGTACACCTCGCGGAGCGCGTCCAGCGGGTAGTCGGCCAGCCGCGGCTGCGGGCTGGGGCCGAGGATGCCCGCGTTGTTGACGAGCAGGTCGGCGCCGCCCAGCCGGTCCGCGGCGGCGACCAGGGCCACCCGGTGCGCCGGGTCGGTGACGTCGCCGGGCAGGGCGGTCACGTCCCGCGGTACGCCGGCGGCGGCCTCGGCGAGCGTGGCCGGGTCCCGGCCGTCGAGCACGAGGTCCCAGCCGGCCTCGGCCAGTCCGTGGGCGAGCGCCAGCCCGAGCCCCCGCGAGGCGCCGGTGATGATTGCGACAGGCATGGTTTTGGTAGGCACAGAGTCGACGCTAGGTAGCGAGGGCTCCCCTGCCATCGGGCCCTGGCCGGGCCGGGCCTCGGTCTTTGGTCCTAGGACCACGGCCCGATCCGAAACAGCGTCACCGTGGGTAGCCTGAGAGTGTGTGCGATCGCGGTGAGCTGCGCGAGGTGAGCGCGGCCGTGCTGGCCGTCACCGCGCACCTGTCCGTGCGCGAGGTGCTGCGGACGATCCTCACCTCGGCCCGCCGCCTGCTCGGCGCCCGGTACGCCGCGCTCGGCGTGCCGGACAGCGACGGCGGCTTCGCCGAGTTCCTGGCCGACGGGGTCAGCGACGAGCAGTGGCGGGCGATCGGGCCGCTGCCGCGCCAGCACGGGGTGCTCGGCGAGATGCTCCGCTCCCCGCACGCGGTGCGGATGGCCGACATCCGGGAGCATCCCCGCTTCGGCTGGTGGCCGCGGGCGCACCCGGTGCTCGAAGACTTCCTCGGCATGCCGATCGTCGACGGCGACGAGATCCTCGGCGAGCTCTTCCTGGCCAACAAGACCGAGCCCGGCGGCTTCACCGCGGACGACGAGGAGCTGCTCCGGCTGCTCGCCGCGCACGCCGCGATCGCGCTGGTCAACGCCCGGCTCTACGAGCGCAGCCGGGAGCTGTCCATCGTGGAGGAACGCAACCGGATCGCCCGGGAGCTGCACGACGCGGTCGCCCAGAAGCTCTTCAGCCTGCGGCTTACCGCCGACGCCGCCGCGACGGTCGTCGACCGCGACCCGGCCGCAGCCGCCGTGCAGCTGGCGACGGTACGCCGGCTGGCCGCGGACGCCGCCGGCGAGCTGCGCTCCATCGTGGACGGTCTGCGCCCGGTGGACCTCTCCGGCGACGGGCTCGACGTGGCGCTGCGCAAGCAGGCCGAGCTGCTCGACCGGGTGCACGCGGCGTCGGTCCGCTTCGCCGGCTCCTGCGTGCCCCGCCTGACCGCCGCCCGGGAGGAGGCGGTCTACCGCACCGCGCAGGAGGCGTTGCACAACGCGCTGCGGCACGGCGCCCCCTCGTCGGTGACCGTCGACCTGCGCGCCGAGGGCGGCAAGGTGGTGCTGCGGGTGGAGGACGACGGCCGCGGCTTCAACACCGCCGCACCGGTGCGGGCGGCGCGCCGGCTGGGCCTCGCGTCGATGCGCGAACGGGCCGCGGCGGTGGGCGGCGTCCTCGAGGTCACGTCGGCGCCGGGGGCCGGCACGAGCGTACGGCTGGAGGTGCCCACCGGTGGCTGAGCCGATCCGCGTACTTGTCGTCGACGACCACCCGGTCGTGCGGCAGGGGCTGCGCACGTTCCTGGACGTGCAGGAGGGCATCACGGTGGTGGGCGAGGCCGAGGACGGCGCCGCCTGCGTGACCGAGGCCGAGCGGCTCCGCCCCGACCTGGTCCTGCTCGACCTACGCATGCCCGGCACCGACGGGGTCGCCGCGCTGCACGGGCTGCGTGACCTGGACGACCCGCCGCGGGTACTGGTGATCACCAGCTTCACCGAGCCGACCGCGGTCCTCCCGGCCGTCCGCGCGGGCGCCTCCGGCTACGTGTACAAGGATGTCGACCCGCCCGCGCTGGCCGCCGCGATCCGTGCCGTACACGCTGGTCATGTGCTCCTCCACCCCGACGTGGCGCGGCTGCTCGCGGCGGGTGACGCGCCGCCGGCCACGGCCCCGCTCACCGCGCGCGAGCGCGAGGTGCTGATCGAGGTGGCGCGCGGCCGCTCCAACCGCGAGATAGCCAAGGCGCTGGCGGTGTCGGAAAAGACCGTCAAGACGCACGTGAGCGCGATCCTCGGCAAGCTCGACCTGCAGGACCGCACGCAGGCCGCCCTCTACGCCGTCCGCACCGGCCTCGTCCAGCCCCTGTGATCAAAGCTCCCCTCACGTCGTTCTAACGGCTTGAGGGGAGCTTTGATCACTTCCGGGAGGTCCTCCAGCGCGGGGGGATATCACCCGGACCGGGCGGCTGCGCCTCACCCGGCGGACGGGCAGCGTGAGTGGCGAGAGCCAACGAGAGGGAGACCCACATGGCTGCCAAGAGCAAGGTCCCGGTGGGTGGCGACGGAATCCGGCCGTTCACCGTGGCGGTCCCCGAGGCGGACCTCCAGGATCTGCGCGCTCGGGTCGCGGACAGCCGCCTGCCGGAACGGGAGACCGTCGCCGACCAGTCGCAGGGCGTGCAGTTGGAGACGATGAAGGAGCTGGTCCGCTACTGGGCCAACGACTACGACTGGCGCGCGGTCGAGTCCCGGCTGAACGCGATGCCACAGTTCATCACGGAGATCGACGGGCTGGACATCCACTTCATCCACGTCCGGTCCCAGCACGGCGGCGCGCTGCCGCTGATCGTCACGCACGGGTGGCCCGGGTCCGTCATCGAGCAGCTGAAGATCGTCGACCGGCTGACCAACCCGACCGCGTACGGCGCGAGCGCGTCGGACGCTTTCGACCTGGTGATCCCGTCGCTGCCCGGTTACGGCTTCTCCGGCAAGCCGACCACCACCGGTTGGGACCCTCCGCACATCGCGCGGGCCTGGGTGGAGCTGATGGGCCGCCTCGGGTACTCGCGCTTCGTCGCGCAGGGCGGAGACTGGGGCGCGATCATCACGGACGTGATGGCGGGTGGCCGTGACGCGCCCGCACCCGCCGAGCCGGCGCCGCCGGAGCTGATCGGCATCCACACCAACATGCCCGGCGCGGTGCCGCCCGACGTCGACAAGGCGATCCAGGCCGGCGAGGCGCCGCCGTCCAACCTCACGGCCGAGGAGCGGCGGGCCTGGGACCAGCTCGCCTTCGTATACACGCACGTCGGCTACGCGGGCATCATGGGCTCGCGCCCGCAGACGCTGTACGGCCTGACCGACTCACCCGTCGGCCTGGCCAGCTTCATGCTCGACCACGACGCCCGCAGCTACGACCTGATCGCCCGCGCCTTCGGTGGCGAAGAGGAAGGGCTCAGCCGGGACGACATCCTCGACAACATCACGCTCTTTTGGCTGACCAACACCGGGATCTCCGCGGCCCGCCTCTACTGGGAGAACAAGTTCAGCTTCTTCGGCGCCAAGAACGTCTCGGTACCCGCCGCGGTCAGCGCCTTTCCGGACGAGCTCTACCAGGCCCCGCGCAGCTGGGCGGAGCAGGCCTATCCCCACCTCGTGCACTACAACAAGCTCGACCGGGGTGGGCACTTCGCGGCCTGGGAGCAGCCGGACCTGTTCGCCGACGAGGTCCGCGCCGGCTTCCGGTCGCTACGCACCTGATCACGGGTGGCTTCGGCCGCTGGCGGCTCCGCGGCCGGCGATCTCACCCCGGCCCCCGCGGGGAGCCGGTGGCCACCTGGCGGTCCGTGTGTCCACGACACCCCGCCACCGCGCCGGCGGCCGGGGGCGGACGTGTGTTCGGGGAGCTCTCGAGCTGCCCCGTTTGTGCGTGCGGCCGCACAGCTTCCACGCACCCACCGCGGGCATGACCGCGACTTCGACGCGGGGGTGGCGCCGGGTGGGCTTGTGTCGCGGAGCCGGCAGTGGAGGCCGGGGATCTCGGCGAGCGCCAGCTCGCCGCCGGCCGCAGCGGTGCCCGCGGGAGCGAGCGGTCCACAGCTGGCACGGACCGGGGCAAACAAGCCCCTACCCCTAGATGATCTATTCCAAGGGTGGGCTCGCTCAGCGGTACTGGAAGTACGTTATGAGGCCGCCATAACGTACTTCCAGTACCGCTGAGCAGAGACTCGGTCCTTGACCGACGGCCAGTGCCACCTGACGCCTCGGGCGGGCCTGTCGGGGCCGGGTGGGTTGCGGTCGCCTAGCGCGGAGGCTGAGGTCGCGGGAGCAACGGTCCGGACCCAACGCCAGTCAGCTTGAGTTGATCAAGGTCGGCCGACGGTGCATCCCGGGCGACCGCGACGATCCCATGATCGACACTTCGATCGGGATCGTCCCAGTAGATCGTGGTACGGATCGGCCCGCCTGAGGGCAGCTGCGTACCACGATCTCGACGCCCGCCCGGTG